>NZ_BMQU01000017.1 GCF_014648275.1 Pseudomonas laurentiana | reverse complement strand
ATTCAAGGCCATCGGCCTTGAGCTGCCAGTGGCCCTGACCGTGGTCGCCAATGGCGACATGTCGCTGCAATGGCTCGGCCCGGATGAGTGGCTGTTGATCGTCCCGGGTGGCCAGGAGTTTGCCGTCGAGCAAAAACTGCGTGAGGCCCTCAAGGACCAGCACATCCAGGTGGTCAACGTCAGCGGCGGCCAGACCCTGCTGGAGCTGAGCGGCCCGAATGTACGTGAAGTGCTGATGAAGTCCACCAGCTACGACGTGCACCCGAACAATTTTCCGGTCGGCAAGGCCGTCAGTACGGTGTTCGCCAAGTCGCAACTGGTGATCCGTCGCAGCAGCGAAGACACCTGGGAACTGCTGATTCGTCGCAGTTTCTCCGATTACTGGTGGCTGTGGTTGCAGGATGCCGCCGCAGAATATGGCTTGAGCATCCAGGCCTGAACCTGACAGGAGCGTTAGCATGAGCCGAGCCCCGGATACCTGGATTCTCACCGCCGACTGCCCGAGCATGCTCGGCACTGTGGATGCGGTGACGCGTTACCTCTACGAGCAGCGCTGCTACGTCACCGAACACCACTCGTTCGATGACCGGTTGTCCGGGCGGTTTTTCATTCGCGTGGAGTTCCGCCAGCCTGATGACTTTGACGAAGCCGCTTTCCGCACGGGCCTGACCGAGCGCGGTGAGGCCTTCGGCATGGTCTTCGAGCTGACGGCACCGAACCACCGCCCTAAGGTCGTGATCATGGTCTCCAAGGCCGACCACTGCCTGAACGACTTGCTCTATCGCCAGCGTATAGGCCAACTGTCCATGGACGTGGTGGCGGTGATTTCCAACCACCCGGACCTGGAACCGCTGGCCCAGTGGCACCGTATTCCGTACTACCACTTTGCCCTTGATCCCCATGACAAGCCGGCGCAAGAGCGCAAGGTCTTGCAGGTCATCGAGGCGTCCGGTGCAGAGCTGGTGATTCTCGCCCGCTACATGCAGGTGCTGTCGCCAGAGTTGTGCCGCAAGCTCGATGGCTGGGCGATCAATATCCACCACTCCCTGCTGCCCGGCTTCAAAGGCGCCAAGCCTTATCACCAGGCCTACAACAAGGGTGTGAAACTGGTAGGTGCCACGGCGCACTACATCAACAACGACCTCGACGAAGGCCCGATCATTGCCCAGGGCGTCGAAGCGGTCGATCACAGCCATTATCCCGAAGACCTCATCGCCAAAGGCCGCGACATCGAATGCCTGACCCTGGCCCGGGCGGTGGGTTACCACATTGAGCGGCGGGTGTTTTTGAACGCCAACCGCACGGTAGTGCTCTGACGAACACTGCTGCTCACAAAGAAATCCAGTAACTCAGCGCTGCCTCCCGGCAGCGCACTTTGCACCGCTACATAAAAACAATCAGCGAGGTGAAAGCATGTCTGGTAATCGTGGTGTGGTGTATCTCGGCGCCGGTAAGGTCGAGGTACAAACAATCCCCTATCCGAAAATGCAGGACCCGCGAGGCCGCAAGATCGAGCACGGTGTCATCCTGCGGGTAGTGTCGACCAATATCTGTGGCTCCGACCAGCACATGGTGCGCGGCCGTACCACCGCCCAGGTCGGCCTGGTACTGGGGCATGAGATCACCGGCGAGGTGATCGAGAAGGGCCGTGATGTCGAGAACCTGCAGATTGGTGATCTGGTTTCGGTACCGTTCAACGTTGCCTGCGGTCGTTGCCGCTCCTGCAAGGAACAACACACCGGCGTCTGCCTGACGGTCAACCCGGCACGGGCCGGCGGTGCTTACGGCTACGTGGACATGGGTGACTGGACCGGCGGCCAGGCCGAGTACGTGCTGGTGCCCTATGCCGACTTCAACCTGCTGAAACTGCCGAACCGTGACAAGGCCATGGAGAAGATCCGCGACCTGACCTGCCTTTCGGACATCCTGCCAACCGGTTACCACGGTGCGGTCACCGCAGGCGTTGGGCCGGGCAGTTCGGTGTACATCGCCGGTGCCGGCCCGGTCGGCCTGGCGGCAGCGGCTTCGGCGCGCCTGCTGGGTGCGGCGGTGGTCATCGTCGGTGACGTGAACCCGGTACGTCTGGCGCACGCCAAGGCCCAGGGTTTCGAGATCGCTGACTTGTCCCAGGACACCCCGCTGCACGAACAGATCGCCAACCTGCTGGGTGAGCCAGAAGTGGACTGTGCGGTGGATGCGGTGGGCTTCGAAGCCCGTGGTCACGGCCATTCCGGTGCCCAGCACGAAGCGCCGGCCACGGTGCTGAACTCGTTGATGGGTGTGGTGCGGGTAGCCGGCAAGATCGGTATCCCTGGCCTCTACGTCACCGAAGACCCGGGCGCCGTGGATGCCGCAGCGAAGATCGGCAGCCTGAGCATTCGCTTTGGTCTTGGTTGGGCCAAGTCCCATAGCTTCCACACCGGCCAGACCCCGGTGATGAAATACAACCGCGCCTTGATGCAGGCCATCATGTGGGACCGCATCAACATCGCTGAGGTGGTGGGTGTGCAAGTCATCAGCCTGGATCAGGCGCCGGAAGGTTATGGCGAGTTCGATGCCGGCGTGCCGAAGAAATTCGTGATCGACCCGCACAAACTGTTCAGCGCCGCCTGATCATTCCCCCTCCTGCCACCCCCCGCTTTTTAGCGGGGGGTGGCATTTAAAGCCCAAACCCTGTGGCGCTGCAGGCGCGAAGCCATCGCAGGCAAGCCTGCTCCCACAAAAGGCTTGCCTGCGATGCCTTTGTCCAGAAACATCCAGTGCCATTGATGCCCTCCCCGTAAATCCTCTGCCATCTACCTTGAGTCATGACTTCCAAGGAGATAGACATGGACCGTCCAAGCTCCCATCGCCTTCGCCGTGGTAGGGTTTCCGAACCTGGCAGGCTGTATCTGTTGACCAGCGTCACAGAGCATCGAACACCTATCCTCACAGACTGGAGGCTTGCTCGACTGTTGGTCGCGGAGTTCCGCCACGCACAACAGGAAAGCACTGCGCGATCACTTGCCTGGGTGGTAATGCCCGATCACTTCCATTGGCTGATGGAACTGCAACAGGCAACGTTGAGCAGTGTAATGCGACAGCTCAAGTCGCGAAGCACCTGTGCAATAAACAGGGCTTGCCTACGTTCGGGGCGGCTATGGCAAGTGGGCTTCCATGACCGGGCATTGCGGCGCGAAGAGGATATCCGGGCCATTGCTCGCTATATCGTCGCCAACCCACTGCGCGCCGGGCTGGTTCAAAAAATTGGCGACTACCCTCATTGGGATGCCGTCTGGCTCTGAATACCTTGGGCTTACAGAGAACACTGCTTTTCCTGTGGGAGCAGGCTTGCCTGCGATAGTGCCTGAGGGCATTAAATTGAAATTGCTGACAGATAACCCGTTTTAGGAAACATCCTACGAACGCTGTCAGCACCCATTGGCTTGTCTTGGAAATGTTGCCTACCTACGCTGCCCGTGTCGCTGACAATTCGGCGAACGGGCGTGGAAACCCGGACTGGTAATGTGGTGGCTTTAGTTATGGCGGCTGTACGTGGGAGGCCTTCGGGTCTGCCGGGGTTACCTGATGCATCCGGTTTTCCACCCCGCGTACAGCTGCCACCTCTTCGTGTAGAAACGGAAGGTTGCAGCCACACCTGCATCAGGAGCTTTCCATGAAGAACGTCGTTCCAGATCCACCCCACGAAACCATCGCAGGCATGCCTGCTTCCTCAGGTACTGCATGAGCGCTGCGATAGTGCCTGAGGGCATGAAATTGAAATTGCTGGCAGATCACCTGTTCTAGGAAATATCCTACGAACGCTGTCGGCACCCATTGGCTTGTCTTGGAAATGTTGCCCACCTACGCTGCTTGTGTCGCTGACAATTCGGCGAACGGGCGTGGAAACCCGGACCGGTAATGTGGTGGCTGTCGTTATGGCGGCTGTACGTGGGAGACCTTCGGGTCTGCCGGGTTACCCATTACCCTGGTTTTCCACCCCGCGTACAGCTGCCACCTCTTCGTGTGGAAACGGGATGTGTCCAGCTCAACCGTAATGGGAGCTTTCCATGAAGAAAATCGTTCCAGATCCACCCCACGAAACCCTTGCCCCAACCGCCAATACACTTTTCGGCCTCTGCGGTGCCGGCCACGACCCGATGTTCCTCGTACGCCCCGGTATCGAACCCCATGACGCGCTGGTGCATGTCTCTCTGTTCCTGCGTGGTGCCTACGACACTGCCCATCAGGCCAGCGAAACCGCCGACGATTCGGCCAAGGGCTTTCTCTGGTCCACGATGCATTCGGTTGAGATGGCCAAGGGCCTGGTCGATGCCTTGCTCGACGGGATCGAGGCGCGCGCCATAAGCGAACGCTCAGGCTGAGAACACCCGACCACTGGCGGTCAATCAGTACGGAACAATCCTGTGGCCGGTCAGTCAAATGACCGTTTCCCGCCGTTAAGGCTCAAGAGGTCATTCGATGAAGCGCTTTGCCCTGGTAACCCTGATGACCCTGGCCGCCAGCCCGGTCTTTGCCTTTAACCTCAGCGATGCCGCCAATGCCGTTTCGGCCATGCAGGGCACCGACAGCGAGGGCCCTGCCGTCATTGCTGCGCCTGCGTCGGCGAACCTGCTCAACACCCTGGGCAGCCAGTTGAGCATCACCCCCGAACAAGCCGTGGGTGGCACGGGGGCCTTGCTTGGCCTGGCGAAAAACCAACTGAGTGGCGACGAGTTCTCGCAGTTGACCCAAGCCGTCCCCGGCCTCGGCCTGCTTACCGGTGACAACGCGCTGGGCGGCTTGAATGGCTTGATCGCGCTGATGGGCAAGAGCGACGGCCAGCAATCGGCGCTGAGCAATGCCTTGGGCAATGTCAAAGACACCAACGACCTGAACAATGCCTTCAATCTGTTGGGCATGGACACCGGCCTGATCGGCCAATTCGCCCCGCTGTTGCTGCAGTTCCTTGGCCAGCAAGGCGTGGCCAATTCACTGTTGCAGAACCTGGGCAACATCTGGGGCAGCCAGGCGGCGCTGCCTTCGGCCTGACCGGCTGACGCGGTTTGCGAGTGAGGGGGGCTGTGGTAGCCTCCCGAGCCGTTTTACAAGGATAGGTAACCGCAATGTTCATGGATGCTTTGAAGATGTCCCTGCCGGCCGAGGCCGTGCTCGGTTTCGTCGTCTACATGGGGGGCGCGGCTGCGCTGTTCGCGCTCTATGCGCTGATCTATACCCGCCTTACGCCCTATAACGAACTGCGCCTGATTTGCGAAGGCAACACGCCTGCCGCTGTTGCCCTGGCTGGTGCGCTGGTGGGCTTTGCCATTCCGGTGGCCAGTGCTATCTCGCACTCCATCTCGCTGCTGGACTTCCTGCTCTGGGCGGTGATCGCCGCTGTGGTGCAATTGCTGGCATTCGTGGTGGTGAACCGCTGTGTCAAAGGCATGGCCGAGCGCATTGCCCGTCAGGAGATGGCCTCGGCCATCCTGCTGGCCGCTGTCTCGATCAGTATCGGGCTGCTCAATGCCGCCTGCATGACCCCCGCCGCCTGATCAGGGAGCGCCGCGATGAAACGCAGTAAACGTGTACGGCTGATTGCACTGGGCAGTCTGCCGCTGGTGCTGTCTGCCTGTGGCGAACGACCGACTCGTGTGGTCAGCGAGGTGAAGCGCTTTCAGGACGTCGACTATTGCGCCATGGCCGGGATCAACCGCCAGGTCTGTCTGCAGGCCTGGTTGGGTGCGCAACAGCACCATTACGCCAATGCGCCGCGCTTCGTGAGCCTGGAGGCCTGTGAGGCGGTTTTCCAAGAGTGCGATACGCGTAACTTTGCCGGCAATTTCGTGCCACGGATGGAAGGGTTCGCCTTGACCGTCGACCGGCAGGTGTATGCCGATGGTAATGACGACACCTCAGGCGCTGGCTGGACGTCGACGGGCAGTACCCGATTCTATGACTACACCGACACCGAGCCGCATTACTCCACTGAGGCGATCTACCACGAGCGTGATGGCCGCAATGCGTTCAAGGTCACTTCGTTGACCGAGCAGGTCGCCGCAGGCAACCAGTACGCCGGGCTTGATCCGAACCACTCGACGTCGACTCCCTTCAGTTCCCTGCCGCATGGGCTGGACGGTGCCCACCCGGCGACCGTGCCGGCTGGCAGTGCGCTCCACCCCACAGCATTGGCACCATCGCCCCGGCCATTCGCCATCGGCAGTCACACTGGTTTTGTATCGCGTGCATCGGCGCGCGGTGGCTTTAGCTCCTGAGGTGCGTGGATGAAGCGTATAGCGGTTACCCCGCGCCCGGGCTGGAAAGCCACCGCCGAGCATTTCGGCTTCAATTTCCATACCTTTGACGGCGAGCCGTACTGGGATGAAAGCGCCTATTACCAGTTCAGCCTGCGGCAGATCGAGGATGACCTGGAAGAGCCGACCCGTGTGTTGCATGAGCTGTGCATGGCGCTGGTGGCCGAGGTGGTGGACAGCGACGTCTTGCTTGACCGTTTGGCGATCCCGTCAGCCTACCGTGAGCTGATTCGCCGTTCCTGGCGCGATGGGCACCCACATTTTTATGGGCGCATGGACCTCTGCTATGACGGTTCTGGGCCGGCCAAATTGTTGGAAGCCAACTACGACACGCCTACCTCGTTGTACGAGGCGAGTTTCTTCCAGTACCTCTGGCTGGAGGAGCAGATGCGCCGTGGTGTATTGCCTGGCGATGCCGACCAGTTCAACAGCCTGGAAGAGAAACTGACTCAGGTAATGACGGCCAATCGCTTTGCGGAACCCTTCTATTTCGCCTCGGTGAAGGGCTCGGTGGAAGACCGTGGAACGGTGGAGTACTTGCGCGATATCGCCGCCGGTTCCGGGCTTGATGCGCGTCTGGTCGACATGGAAGACATCGGCCTGAGCCGGGGCGGGCAGTTTGTCGATGCGCTCGGCGCGCCGATTCCAAGCTTGTTCAAGCTCTACCCTTGGGAAGAGATCTTCAACGACCCGTTCGGCCCGGCCATTGCTGGCAGCGGTACCCTGTTCGTCGAGCCGCCGTGGAAAGCGATCCTTTCCAACAAGGGCATGTTGGCGTTGCTCTGGGAGTGCCACGAGGGCCACCCGAACCTGCTGCCGGCGTTTATCGAGCCGACACCGGCCACGCCGTTGGAAAAGGGTTGGGTGCGCAAGCCGTTCTTTTCCCGTGAGGGGGCGAACGTGGAGATTCATACCGGCCAGGGGCAGCGCATCGTCGAAGACGGCCCGTATGGCGGCGGGCCGAGCATCATCCAACAGTTCCAGGCGTTGCCACGCTTTGGTGACAACTACACGGTAATCGGCAGCTGGATGGTCGGTGATCAACCGGCCGGTATCGGTATTCGCGAGGACAACTCGCTGATCACCAAGGACAGTAGCCGCTTCCTGCCCCACGCGATCATCGGTTGAATCCGCGCAGCTCGGCGCGCAGGGCCTCGATGCGGGCGTCCTTGTCGTGCCAGAGCTGGTTGACCCAGTCCTGTATCGTCTGGCGGAACATAGGGTCGTTCTCGTAGTCGCCGGCCCACAGGGCGGGATCAAGCTCGCGCACCTGTATATCGATGATCACCTTGGGCACTGAACCGCTGAGCAGGTCCCAGAAGCCGGGTGCTTTATCCCCGGGGTAGACCAGCGTGACGTCGAGTAGGGCGTCGAGTTGCTCGCCCAGTGCAGCCAGCACGAATGCAACACCGCCTGCCTTGGGCTTGAGCAAGTGGCGGAAGGGGGAGTGCTGTTCGAGGCGCTTGGCTTCGCTGAACCGGGTGCCTTCCAGATAATTGACCACAGTGACCGGCTGGCGCTTGAACAGCTCGCAGGCGGCCTTGGTGATTTCCAGGTCATGGCCCTTGAGGTGCGGGTGCTTGGCGAGGAAGGCCTTGCTGTAGCGCTTCATGAACGGGTAGTCCAGCGCCCACCAGGCCAGGCCCAGTAACGGCACCCAGATCAGCTCCTTTTTCAGGAAGAACTTGAAGAACGGAATGCGCCGGTTCAAGGCCTGGATCAACGCCGGAATATCGACCCAGGTCTGATGGTTACTGACGGCCAGGTACGAGGTGTCCAGGCGCAAGTCGGCTGTACCTCGCACGTCCCATTGGGTCGGGATGCACAACGCGAAGATCAGTTTGTCGATTTCGGCCCAGGTTTCGGCAATCCACTTCACCGCCGTTGAGGCGTAATCGCGGTAGTGGCCTGGGAGCACCAGCTTGAGCAGGGCAAATACGGTGAGGGGGCCAATCAGCACCAGGGTGTTGAGCAATAGCAGTAGGGTCACGAGACTGCCGGTCAGCAGGCGGCGCATAAAAAACTCTTATTCTTGGCTAAGCGGTCGGTAATGATAAGCAGACGCGGGGTTTACGCCAAATATGGCGGCCCGGTCCAGACAGACAAATGTTTCACATCGTCTTTAATACCCTGTTACACCGAACCTATGCTGCCTCGGCAGTCTAACCACTGTCTTTTTCAAGGAAGCCCGCCTGGTGAAACCCTTACTTGCACTGCTTTCCCTGTTGGCCCTGCCGGTGATGGCTGCCGAGCCGACCCTGTATGGCCGTTATGAATACATCGCCTTGCCGGAGATCGGCGAAACCCTGAAGGCCAAGATGGACACCGGGGCATTGACCGCGTCTCTGTCGGCCAAGGACATCGAGCGCTTCCAGCGCAACGGTGAGGATTGGGTGCGCTTCCGCCTGGCCACCAAGGATTCAGATGGCAAGGTCTACGAGCACAAGCTGGCGCGCATGAGCAAAATCAAGAACCGTGCGGAAGAAGAGGACGATGGTGGCGAAGGCGTCGATGTGACCAAGCGCCCAGTGATCGACCTTGA
Source organism: Pseudomonas laurentiana (assembly GCF_014648275.1). Taxonomy (GTDB): domain Bacteria; phylum Pseudomonadota; class Gammaproteobacteria; order Pseudomonadales; family Pseudomonadaceae; genus Aquipseudomonas; species Aquipseudomonas laurentiana. The sequence continues at coordinate 115,972 of NZ_BMQU01000017.1, read as the reverse complement.
GGTGTGCCTTGGCGATACCAAGCGCACCGTTGAGGTGAACCTTGCTGACCGCAGTAGCTTCAACTACCCGTTGCTGATCGGTGCCAAAGCCCTGCGCGAACTTGGCGCAGCGGTGAACCCGGCACGGCGCTTCACGGCCGGCAAGCCGGCGTGTTGATAGTCTAGCCTTGTACAAGCCGGCCTTGCCGGCGATAGGACGCAGGGTTAATGGCTGACACCACCGCGACCCTATCGCCGGCAACGCTGGCCCTCGTGCAAGCAACGGAGTTTCAGAACGGTCCTACAGCCACCTCCTAAGGAGATCTGTTAGCGTCCAGGCTTCTCGGGCACTGGCCCATGGGGATGCTGCCGTGTTCTGTCTTCTGAAACGCATTGCTGGAGCGGCATGCGCGTTGTGGGGGGGCTGTATGCGCAGAGGTTCTCAATCAATGGGCCTTGTCAGGCACACCTGAATCTCTTACAAGGGGCGACCGATTACCGCCAGGCCTGGATGCCATGCCCCATATCTTGATTGTCGAAGACGAAGCGGCCATTGCCGATACCCTGATCTACGCCCTGCAGGGCGAAGGTCACAGCACTGAATGGGTGGCCTTGGGCAGCGCCGCGCTGGAGCAGCAACGGCTGCGCCCGGCCGATCTGGTAATTCTGGATATCGGCCTGCCGGACATCAGTGGCTTTGAAACCTGTCGCCAGTTGCGTCGTTTCAGTGAGGTGCCGGTGATGTTTCTCAGCGCCCGCGATGGTGAGATCGACCGTGTGGTCGGGCTGGAGATCGGTGCCGATGATTATGTGGTCAAACCCTTCAGCCCGCGTGAAGTCGCGGCCCGGGTTCGGGCGATTCTCAAACGCATGGCACCACGCACCGAGGCGTTGGGCAGCCTTGAGCCCTTTGTGCTCGACACCGTGCGTATGCAGATCAATTACCGTGGTCAGCCGCTGAGCCTGACTCGTCACGAGTTCCGCCTGTTGCAGTGCCTGCTGGAGCAACCAGAACGGGTTTTCAGTCGCGAGCAGTTGCTCGACGCCGTCGGTGTCGCGGCCGATGCCGGGTATGAGCGCAGTATCGATACCCACATCAAGAGCGTGCGGGCCAAGTTGCGTCAGGTGGCTGGCGAGGCAGAGCCGATCCAGACCCACCGCGGGCTGGGTTACAGCTACAGCCCGAGCCATAGCTGATGCGCCTGGGGATACGGATTTTCCTGGTCTACTTCCTGTTTGTCGGCCTGACCGGCTACTTTCTGATCAATACCGTGCGCGAGGAGATTCGCCCCGGTGTACGTCAGTCGGCCGAGGAAACCCTGGTGGACACTGCCAACCTGCTGGCTGAAATCCTGCGTGCCGACGTCAAGGCCGGCACCTTGGGCCAGAGCCAGTTGCCACAGGTGCTCCAGGCGTATGGCCAGCGTCAGCCGCAAGCGCAGATCTGGGGGTTGCCCAAGACGGAGGTCAACCACCGTATCTACGTGACGGATGCCAAGGGTATCGTGCTGCTCGACTCCAGTGATCTGGCGGTGGGCCAGGACTATTCGCGCTGGAACGATGTCTACCTGACCCTGCGCGGGCAATACGGTGCCCGTTCGACCCGCAGCGACCCGGACGATCCGGCATCGTCGGTGATGCATGTCGGTGCGCCGATTCTGGATAACGGCAAGATCATTGGTGTGGTCACGGTGGCCAAGCCCAACAGCTCGCTGCAGCCCTACATCGACCGCTCCGAACGCCGTTTGCTGTACCTGGGTATTGGTCTGATCGCCCTCGGGTTGCTGGTGGGGGCGGGGCTGTCCTGGTGGTTGGCGACTTCATTGCGGCGCCTCACCCGTTATGCCCTGGCCGTCAGCGAGGGTGAGCGTGCGGAGCTGCCACACTACCGCGGTGGCGAGTTGGCGCAACTGGCCGGGGCGGTTGAGCGGATGCGTACTCAGCTTGAAGGCAAAGCGTATGTCGAGCGCTATGTACACACCTTGACCCACGAATTGAAAAGCCCGCTGGCGGCTATTCGTGGTGCCAGCGAGTTGCTTCAAGGGCCCATGCCTGAGGCACAACGCCAACGCTTCGCCGGCAATATAGAAAGCGAAAGCGCACGTATGCAGCAACTGATCGAGCGGCTGCTCAACCTTGCTCAGGTCGAACAGCTGCAAAGCCTTGATGCGCAGGATTGGGTGCCACTGGCGCGGATGGTCGACGACTTGTTACTGGCCCACAGTGCCCGTATCGAGAGTGCCGGCCTACAGGTGCGGCAGCGCTTGCCGCACGACCTGCAGTTGCTCTGCGAGCCGTTCCTGATGCACCAGGCTATCGCCAACCTGCTGGATAACGCACTGGATTTCACGCCACCAGGCGGGGTGTTGCTGTTCGAACTGGAGCGGGATGGGCCGCGTGTCGCCTTGAGCCTGTTCAACCAGGGCGAGGCGATTCCCGATTATGCGCTGGGGCGCCTGAGTGAGCGCTTCTATTCCTTGCCGCGGCCGAGCACTGGGCGCAAGAGCACCGGTCTTGGGCTGAACTTTGTCGAGGAAGTGCTGCAGTTGCACGGCGGCACGTTGGACGTTGGCAATGTCGAGGGTGGCGTGCGGGTTCGCCTGTGGCTGCCGGCCAACCGTTTGAACTGAAGCTTCACCGCATCTACACAGTGTCTCCACATACGCTCCCTCAAGGCTCCATAACGCTGACACACACTCTGTGGCATCGAAACCGGAGCCTTGAGCATGAACCGAAACCTAAGCGTGAAACTGGGCGCTATCGCCTTTTTGATTGTGTTGTTGCTGGTGCCGTTGCTGATGATTGGCGGGCTGATCCAGGAGCGTCAGGAACTGCGCGACGGCGTAGTGCGGGAAATTGCCCAGAGCTCCAGCTTCAGCCAGACCCTCAGCGGCCCGTTACTGGTGGTGCCGTACCGCAAGATTGAGCGCCAATGGAAGACCCCGGAGGGTGGTGGCGCGCTTTATCAGGACGTGAAAACGGTCAACGGTCACCTGTATTTTCTGCCGGAAACCTTCGACCTGAACGCCAGGATTGACACTGAACTGCGCTCGCGTGGCATCTATGAAGCACGCCTGTACCACGCTGAAAACCGTATCAGCGGGCAGTTCCAGATCCCGGTGAAGCTGGGGTTGGGCAGCGATTTTGAGGACTACACCTTCGATGCACCGTTCCTGGCGGTGGCGATCAGCGACATCCGCGGTATCGAGAAAGGCCTGAAGCTGGACCTGAACGGCCAATTGATGGATTTCCAGCCGGGCACAGGCCTGAGCTGGCTGAGTGCCGGGGTGCATGTGGCACTGCCAGCGCTGGATAGTAGCAATGAGGTTGTTCTGAACTACGCCTTCGACCTGAGCCTGCAAGGCACCGGGAAACTGCAAGTCTTGCCGGTTGGGAGAAGCAGCAATGTGACCATGGCAGCCAACTGGCCACACCCCAGTTTTGTCGGTAACTACCTGCCGAGCAGTCGTCTGATCGACAGCCAGAGCTTCACTGCCAATTGGAAAACCTCGTTCTTTTCCACCAACATGGAAGACGCTTTGAGCCAGTGTGTGAATAGCGAGTCTTGCCTGGAGTTCAAGGAGCGTGCTTTTGGCGTGAGCTTCATCGACCCGGTGGACCAGTACCTCAAGAGTGAACGGGCGATCAAGTATGCGTTGTTGTTCATTGCCCTGACCTTTGCCGGTTTCTTCCTCTTCGAGGTGCTGAAAAGCCTCAGTGTTCACCCGATCCAGTACTTGTTGGTGGGGGTTGCCCTGGCGTTCTTCTACCTGCTGTTGCTGTCGTTGTCCGAGCACGTGGGCTTTGGTCCGGCCTATGCGATTTCGGCCAGTGCCTGTGTGTTGTTGATTGGTTTCTACCTGAGCCATGTCTTGCACAGCCTGGGCCGTGCGCTGAGCTTCAGTGTGGGGTTGGCAGTGCTGTACGGCATGCTCTATGGCTTGCTCAGCGCAGAAGACTACGCGCTGCTGATGGGGTCGCTGCTGCTGTTTGGCCTGCTGGGTGTGTTCATGATCCTGACCCGGCGCCTGGATTGGTACCGGGTAGGGCAGGGCAAGCTGCAATGAGCGGCCTGCGTGAGGAGCGTTGTGCAGGGACAGTGCTGGCGATGAAAATCGCCAGGCTGTTCGATCAGGAGCGTGCCCGCAGTCATGCGAGGCTTTTGTTGAGGCAGGCTTGCCTGCGATGGGATTGATGGGGGCCGTGAGTGTGCGGCGTCTGCATCGCAGGCAAGACCTGCTCCCACCCGTATTGCATCGCAGGCAGGCCGTCGATCAGGCCTTGGGCGGTTCAGTGGCCCGGAGTGATGGCCGCTGGCTGACTTCAGCGTACCAGGCCGCCAGTTTCGGCTGAGCATCGCGCCAGCCGAACTGCGGCATGCGCAGGTCGATGTAGCCCAGGGCACAGGCGACACCAATGGCGGCTACATCGAACGCGGCGCTGAGTTCGGCGATGTGCGCCTCTTCCAGTTGGGCCAGGCCTCGGCGGATTTTCTCCTGTTGCGCGTCGATCCAGGCATCCCAGCGCTTTTCTTCCGGGCGCAGGAAGGTCTCGTAGCGCGTCAGGACGGCAGACTCGGCGATTGCATCGGCCAGTGAGGCAACGGTCAGGCGCTGCCAGCGTGAGGAACCCTCACGCGGAATCAGCGGGTTGCCGACATGCTGCAGGTCGAGGTACTCGAAAATCACTCGGCTGTCATGCAGCACCGAGCCGTCTGCCAGGCGCAGGGCCGGGATTTTCCCGGCCGGGTTGCCCTGGTTCAGCGTCGCGTCGGGCTGGGTCGGGCTGATGTTGACGCTCTGCAGCGCAACCCGGTCCAGTTGCCCGGTTTCATGCAGCAAGACCATGATCTTGCGTACGAACGGCGAAAACGGCGAATAAAACAACGTCATGCTCGGTGCGGACATGTCGATTCCTCAGTTGTTTTGCAGGCTGGGCGGCATGCAGATGCCAGTACCGCCGATGCCGCAGTAACCATCCGGGTTCTTGGCCAGGTACTGCTGGTGGTAGGCCTCAGCGAAATACAAGGTCGGGGCTTCGGCAATTTCGGTGGTGATGGTGCCCAGGCCGGCCTTGGTCAGTTCGGCCTGGAACACTTCCTTGCTGGCCAGGGCCTGCTCCAGCTGGCTAGGGATAGTGGTATAGATCACCGAACGGTATTGCGTGCCGATGTCATTGCCCTGGCGCATCCCCTGCGTTGGGTCATGCAGTTCCCAGAACATTGCCAGCAGTTCCTGGTAGCTGACGGTTTCCGGCTCATAGACAACCAGCACGACTTCAGTGTGGCCGGTCAGGCCTGAGCAGACTTCCTCGTAGGTCGGGTTCGGTGTGAAGCCACCGGCATAACCTACCGATGTACTGTACACACCCTCGCGCTGCCAGAAACGGCGCTCTGCGCCCCAGAAACAGCCCAGGCCGAAAATGGCGAATTCCACATTGCCTGGGAATGGCCCAAGCAGTGGATTGCCGTTGACGAAGTGCTTCTCGGGGACGGTCACTGGTTGCTCGCGACCCGGCAGGGCCTGTTCTTCAGTCGGTAGATTGCTTTTGTTTACCAGGATTTCAGAGCGCAAGACCATGAACCCACTCCTCTTGTCAGATGGGACGGCCGCCTAGCGGCGTCGATAAGGCTTAGACCTGTAGTGTGCCCGAGTGTTACGCGGCTGTCAGGCGATTGGGCCACGCGGATAGCGCTTGAGCTTGTCCACCAACTCGTGACCGGAGATTGGCCGGTCGAACAGGTAGCCTTGGCCGACATCGCAACGGTGCCTGCGCAGGAATGCCAGTTGCGCAGCGGTCTCGATGCCCTCGGCAACCACCTTGAGCTTGAGGTTGTGAGCCATGGCGACCACCGCCGACGTGATTTCCATGTCGTCCTGGTTGTCGGGAATTTCGTTGATGAAGCTGCGGTCGATCTTGATGATGTCGATCGGAAACTTCTTCAGGTAGCTCAGGGACGAGTAGCCGGTACCGAAGTCGTCCATGGCCAGGGTCAGGCCCAACTGCTTGAGCTCGTCGAGCTGACGGTGAGTGTCTTCAGTGGCTTCGAGCAACAGGCCCTCGGTCAGCTCCAGTTCCAGCAGATGTGGCGGCAGGGCTTCTTCCTTGAGGATCTTGGCTATCGAGGCAACCAGGTCCGGGTCGGAGAACTGCTTGGGTGACAGGTTGATTGCCACCTGCAGGTTGCCGAGGCCTTCACTTGCGAGTTCCTGGCTCATGCGGCAGGCCTGACGCGCGATCCACTTGCCGATTGGAATGATCAGGCCGGTTTCTTCGGCGACACTGATGAACTGGTCTGGGCGGATCATGCCCTTTTCCGGGTGGTTCCAGCGCAGCAGCGCCTCCATGCCCAGCAGGCGACCGCTGCGCAGGCAGAGTTTAGGCTGATAGAACACTTCCAGTTCGTTTTGGGTCAGCGCACGACGCAGGTTGTTTTCGACGAACAGTTTGTAACTGGCTTCGGCGTTGAGCGCTTCGGTGAAGACCTGGACCTGGTGCTTGCCATTGGCCTTGGCCTTGTGCAACGCAAGCCCGGCGTTCTTCATCAGGGTTTGTGGATCACGCCCGTGCAGCGGTGCGCAGGCCAGGCCGACCGACGCGGTGACGTTGATCAGCTGGTTATCGACAAAGAGTGGCTTGTCGAGGGTCTTGAGCAACTGTTGGGCAACCTGCTGGCCACCCTCCATGTCGGTATCGTCGAGCAGTACGGCAAATTCGTTACTGGCAAACCGCGCCAGGCTGCCACCGGGGCTCAGGCTGTTGCGCAGGCGCCGGGCCAGGCTGATCAGCAGTTTGTCACCCGTCTGATGGCCGAGGCTGTCGTTGATCCGCTTGAAGTTGTCGATGTCCACCAGCAACAGGCTGATCTTGCGGTCGCTGTCGCTGGTAAAGCGTTCGTCGAGGTTGCGGATGAACGAAGGGCGGTTGCCCAGGGTGGTCAGGTTGTCGGTGTAGGCCAGGCGTTCAATGCGCTGTTGTGCCAGCTTGCTCTGGGTGATGTCTTCGTAGATGCCGATGTAGTGGGTCAGTTCGCGGTTATCGCCATAGACCTTGGAAATCGACAACTGCCCCCAGTACGGTTCGAGGTTCTTGCGTCGGCTCTTGAACTCGCCTTGCCAGCTGTTGTTCATGGCCAGGCTGGAGGGCGCATCGAAGAGCAGGTCGTTGAGGTTTTCCAGGGCCGGCAGCTCTGACAGCCGGTGGCCATGAACCTCTTCGGCGCTGTACTGGGTGATCGCCGTGAAACTGGGGTTTACGTATTCGACCACGCCATCGCGGTTGACCAGCAGGAAGGCGTTGGCGCTTTGCTCCACGGCGCGTTGGAACAGGTGCAGTGCGCTGGTGGCGGTACGGCGGTTGTGGTTGTTGATGACCTGAGCAAACTGGTCGGCCAGCTCACCGGCAAACGCCAGCTCATCCGACTGCCAGGTGCGTGTCGAGCCGCCGTGCTCCAGGCACAGCACACCGACTACCTGGCCATCGATGCGGATACTGGCATCGAGCATGGCGCTGATGTTGCGCTGACGCAGGTGATCAACCAGTTCGCGTGTGCGCGGGTCGTGGTTGGCGTTGTGGGCGTCGATGGCGCGGCTGGTGTGCAGGGCCTCAAGGTAGTTGGGAAACCGGCTGATTTCGAGCGCCTCGGGCAAGCGGTATTCCTGGGTTTCGCGGTAGTAGGCCGAGATGGGTACCAGGCGTTGGTCTTCCAGGTTCCAGATACTTGCACAGTCGACCTTGTAGATCTCGCAGGCGCTGCGGGTAATCAGTTCGGCAGCTTCCTGCAGCGAGTTGTCTGCGCTGTAGCGCTGACGGGCCAGGCGCAGGATCAGGTCTTGCTGGGCACGTACCCGCTCGAGGTGCTCAAGTTGTTCCTGCTGCGCTTGCTGGTTGAGTTGCAGGGCGATCTGCAAGCGGTTGTTACGGTTTTCCAGTTCGTTGGCCGAAAGCTCAGGGCTATCGCCCGGCTGCCCGTCGATCACCAGCAGATACCCGCGCAGCAGCTGGCGATTGTGCTGTTTGTAAGCCTCGCCGACTTCCAGCAGGTGCAGTGGCCCTTCGCTTGTATGCAGCGTGTAGCGCACCAGGTAATGGCTGCGCTGGCTCAGCTGCAGCTCAATCGTGTCATGCAGTTTGTAGCGCGCCTCAGGCTCCATCAGGCTCGCGTAAGGGGAGCCGATCAGCGCGCAGAGGTCGACAGCGGGTATGCCGAATTGGCGTTCGCAGCCTGGATCGAGAAACAGCATGGCCCAACTGGCTTCATTCAGCCGCTCGAAACGCAGCATCCCGAGCCGCGAAGGCACGGGCAATTGCGTCACTACCTCGGCCACCATACGGCTGGCGGCATCGGGTTGGCTTTTCATGGAGAGCTCGCTTCAAAAGTACGAATGCGCAGTGGCCTGGAACTCGTGGAAAAATGCGTCCCGCAAGGTTGCATCATGCCGTGCTGGCTTACAAGCGCAACACGAGGTTACGACTTTTCAGGTTATCGGCCGGATCGACAGTTTCTGAAGTTAATGGGCGTGGGCCTTGTTTGGTTTGAGGGGGCCGAATTTCCACCGAGGCATGCTTTTGCCCATGCTTGGCGCCGTTCACCTGCTAGTTTCGCGACAAGGGGAGTACGGTCCAATATCGGCGAGCAAACCAAGCCTGAGAACCCGGCAAGGACAGTAGAGAAATGAATCACGTCATTGAAGTGTTTGATCGCGAAACAGAAGAGCTCCTAAAAACCGTTGAAATCCCATTTGCTCGGCAAGCCGAGCTCGTTGCTCTGATGGGTTGGAAAGAGCCTGAAGATGCCATTTATGTATATGACCTGTCCCCTGAGCAATTGCACCGAATTGAAGAATGGACAGGTACGCAATTAGCCGGGTCGAATAACATCATCCAACTGGCGTGTATTGCAAAGCACAAATAACAGGCAAAAAAAAGCCCCGCCAAATTGGCGGGGTTGAGGTACGAGCGTGGCAGCTCGAAAAAGGGGCTGTCTCCCCCGGCAGAGGGAGACAGGGAACAGCGATTACAGCAGCATGGTGCGGATGTCGGCCAGCAGGTCGCTCAGACGCTTGGTGAAGCGTGCTGCTGCGGCGCCGTTGATCACGCGGTGGTCGTAGGACAGCGACAGCGGCAGCATCAGCTTCGGCTGGAAGGCTTTACCATCCCAGACTGGCTGGATGGTGGCCTTGGAGACACCAAGGATCGCCACTTCCGGCGCGTTGACGATCGGCGTGAAGCCGGTGCCGCCAATGTGTCCGAGGCTGGAGATGGTGAAGCAGGCGCCTTGCATGTCGTCAGCCGAGAGCTTCTTGGTCCGGGCTTTTTCAGCCAGGGCCGCAGCCTCACCAGCCAGTTGCAGCAGGCTCTTCTGGTCGACGTTCTTGATGACCGGAACCAGCAGACCATCCGGGGTGTCCACGGCGAAGCCGATGTTCACGTACTTCTTGCGGATGATGGCCTTGCCGCTTGGAGCCAGCGAGCTGTTGAAGTCTGGCAGTTCCTTGAGCAGGTGTGCGCAGGCCTTGAGCAGCAGTGGCAGCACGGTCAGCTTGACGCCAGCTTTCTCGGCAACGGCTTTCTGTGCAACACGGAAGGCTTCCAGTTCGGTGATGTCGGCCGAATCGAACTGGGTAACGTGAGGCACGTTCAGCCAGCTGCGGTGCAGGTTGGTAGCACCGACCTGCATCAGACGGGTCATCGCCACTTCTTCGACTTCGCCGAAACGGCTGAAGTCGACTTCCGGGATCGGCGGGATGCCTGCACCACCGGTAGCACCGGCGGCCGGAGCTTCCTTGGCCTTCTGCATCATGGCCTTGACGTAGGCCTGCACGTCTTCCTTGAGCACACGACCGTGCGGGCCGCTTGCCGAAACAGCGCTCAGCTCGACGCCGAACTCGCGGGCCAGCTGACGAACGGCAGGACCGGCGTGAACCTTGGCACCGTTGTTGGCGGCTGGAGCTGCGACTGGCGCTACTTCAACCTTGGCCGCTGCGACTGGTGCTGCAGCAGGTGCGGCCGCTGGAGCTGCTGGAGCCGCTTCGGCCTTGGCAGGGGCAGGCGCCGCAGCCGGAGCTGCGCCTGCAACCTTCAGCTTCAGAATCAGGTCGCCAGTGCCGACTTCGTCGTCCAGCTTGGCAATGATCGCTTCGACCACGCCAGCGGCAGGCGATGGAATTTCCATGCTTGCCTTGTCCGATTCCAGGGTGATCAGCGACTGGTCAGCTTCGACGCTGTCGCCGACCTTGACCAGTACTTCGATGATCTTGGCCTTGCCCGAGGAGCCGATGTCCGGAACATGGATGTCCTGAACAGTGGCAGCCGCAGGGGCAGCCGCTGGCGCAGCTGCAGCGACTGGCGCTGCAACAGGTGCCGGGGCGGCTGCAGGCGCAGCGGCCGGAGCCTCAGGCGCCGCAGCGGCGCCCTCGACTTCCAGTTCCATCAGCTCGTCGCCTTCTTTCAGGCGATCACCCAGCTTGACCTTCAGTGCCTTGATCACGCCGGCTTTCGGGGCCGGGATTTCCATGGAGGCCTTGTCGGACTCCAGGGTCAGCAGGCTCTGGTCTGCTTCAATGCGGTCGCCAACTTTGACGAACAGCTCAATGATTTCACCTTCACCGCTGCCGATGTCAGGTACGCGAATGAGTTCGCTCACTTAGAAATACTCCTCAGCAGTCCAGTGGGTTGCGTTTTTCCGGGTCGATGCCGAAACGGGCGATGGCTTCAGCCACCACTTTCGGTTCGATATCGCCACGGTCAGCCAAGGCTTCCAGGGCAGCCAGCACAACGAAATTGCGGTCGACTTCGAAGAAGTGACGCAGTTTCTTGCGGCTGTCGCTGCGACCGAAGCCATCGGTACCCAGGACTTTGAATTCTTTGCTCGGTACCCACTGACGAATCTGCTCGGCGAACAGTTTCATGTAGTCGGTGGAGGCAATGACCGGGCCCTTACGGCCAGTCAGGCACTCTTCGATGTAGGTACGCTGTGGTTTCTGGCCAGGGTGCAGGCGGTTGCTGCGCTCTACGGCCAGGCCGTCGCGACGCAGTTCGTTGAAGCTGGTAACGCTCCAGACGTCGGCACCGACGTTGAACTCTTCACGCAGGATCTTCGCCGCTTCGCGGACTTCACGCAGGATGGTACCGGAGCCCATCAACTGAACGTGGTGCGCCGCTTCGCGGGTGTCTTCCTCGAGCAGGTACATACCCTTGATGATGCCTTCCTCGACACCGGCCGGCATGGCTGGCTGGGTGTAGGCTTCGTTCATCACGGTGATGTAGTAGAAGACGTCCTGTTGCTCTTCGGTCATCTTCTTCATGCCGTCCTGAATGATCACCGCCAGCTCGTAGCCGTAGGTCGGATCGTAGGTGCGGCAGTTCGGGATGGTCGCGGCCAGCATGTGGCTGTGACCGTCTTCGTGCTGCAGGCCTTCACCGTTGAGGGTGGTACGGCCGGCGGTACCGCCGATCAGGAAGCCACGGGTGCGGCTGTCGCCAGCGGCCCAGGCCAAGTCGCCGATACGCTGGAAGCCGAACATCGAATAGAAGATGTAGAACGGCAGCATCGGCTGGTTATGGCAGCTGTACGAGGTACCGGCAGCGATGAAGGAGGACATGGCGCCTGCTTCGTTGATGCCTTCCTCGAGGATCTGGCCCTTCTTGTCTTCGCGGTAGAACATCACCTGGTCTTTATCGACTGGCTCGTAGAGCTGGCCGACCGAGGAGTAGATGCCCAGCTGGCGGAACATGCCTTCCATACCGAAGGTACGGGCTTCGTCCGGGATGATCGGAACGATGCGCTGGCCGATTTCCTTGTCCTTGACCAGTTGCGCGAGGATCCGCACGAACGCCATGGTGGTGGAGATTTCGCGGTCGCCCGAGCCGTCCAGGATGGCCTTGAGGGTTTCCAGTGGCGGCGTCGGGATGCTGAAGCTCTTGGCGCGACGCTGAGGCACGAAACCACCCAGGGCGGCACGACGCTCGCTCAGGTAACGGGCTTCGGCGCTGCCTTCTTCCGGTTTGAAGAACGGCAGATTTTCCAGCTCGTCATCCTTGACCGGGATGTCGAAGCGGTCGCGGAACAGCCGCAGGCTGTCGATGTCGACCTTCTTGGTGTTGTGCGCGGTGTTCTTGGCTTCGCCTGCACCGGTACCGTAACCCTTGATGGTCTTGGCCAGGATGACAGTCGGCTGGTCTTTGTGGTTGACCGCCTGATGGTAGGCCGCATAGACCTTGTACGGGTCGTGACCACCACGGTTGAGCTTCCAGATCTCGTCGTCGGACAGGTCTTCGACCATGGCCTTGAGTTCCGGGGTGTTGAAGAAGTGCTCACGGACGAACGCGCCGTCCTTGGCCTTGTAGTTCTGGTACTCGCCGTCGATGACTTCGTCCATGCGGCGCTGCAGGATACCGTGGGTGTCCTTGGCCAGCAGTGGGTCCCAGAAACGGCCCCAGACGACTTTGTTGACGTTCCAGCCACCGCCACGGAACACGCCTTCGAGTTCCTGGATGATCTTGCCGTTGCCGCGAACCGGGCCATCGAGGCGCTGCAGGTTGCAGTTGATGACGAAGATCAGGTTGTCCAGCTTCTCGCGGCCTGCCAAGGCGATTGCGCCCAGGGATTCCGGCTCGTCGCACTCGCCGTCGCCCATGAAGCACCAGACTTTCTGCTTGCCTTCAGGGATGTAGCCGCGGCTTTCCAGGTACTTCATGAAGCGTGCCTGGTAGATCGCCTGGATTGGGCCCAGGCCCATCGAAACGGTCGGGAACTGCCAGAAGTCAGGCATCAACCAAGGGTGCGGGTACGACGACAGGCCATTGCCATCGACTTCCTGACGGAAGTTGTTCATCTGGTCTTCGTTGATGCGGCCTTCCATGAAGGCGCGGGCGTAGACGCCAGGCGAGGCGTGACCCTGGAAGAAGATCAGGTCGCCGCCGTGTTCATCGGTCGGGGCCTGGAAGAAGTAGTTGAAGCCAATGTCATACAGGGTGGCGCTGGAGGCGAAGCTGGAGATGTGGCCGCCCAGATCCGAGTCTTTCAGGTTTGTACGCATTACCATGGCCAGCGCGTTCCAGCGCACCAGCGAGCGGATGCGGCGTTCCATGAACAGGTCGCCAGGCATGCGTGCTTCGTGGGTGACGGGGATGGTATTGCGGTATGGCGTGGTGATGGCATATGGCAGCTGCGAACCACTGCGGGTTGCCAGCTCGCCCATACGGGTCATCAGGTAGTGAGCGCGGTCTTCGCCTTCTTTGTCGAGAACCGACTCCAGGGCGTCCAGCCATTCCTGGGTTTCGACGGGATCGAGGTCTTGCATGGCTTGCTCCAGGGCGGAAAGGCTACCAGAATCGGTGGCCTGAGTTTTTTTGCGCCTGGCCTTGTGGGCAGGCGACATGAATTCTTGGATTACCGGAGTGGGTCCCGGCGCTGTGTAGTTTTACTACAAATCAATCGGCATTTCATGCTTTTGAGGCGAAATGACAGTAGTAAAACTACATGAAAATGGCTCGTGGCCTCTGCTCGGGTTGTGGGAAAAATCGATATGGGTGGTAAAAGCTCCGTCACCAAAGGGGTCGCCGTGATGTTTTCTACCAAGAAATCGACTTTTTCAGCTATTTATAACTTTTGTACGACAGTCTGCCCGAGGTCGTGTTTTACCTGCCTCGCAGCCCTCCCTCTTTTCACGCCGATCAAGGATAGACCATGAGCTTGCCTCCGCTGGCCGAGTTTCCCGCCACCCTCGCGCCGCTGGTCGAGCGCAATAAACAGTCATTGCGCAGTGCTGTCGCAGACGCTTGCCTGCAACTGGACGACTGGAGCGCCGAGCGCTGGCAGCAGTTCGACCGGGTCTGTGCGGCCAGTGACTTCGTACTGCAGCAGTCGCTGCGTGACCCACAGATGCTCCTGGACCTGCTGGCCAGTGGCGAGCTGGACCGCCCGTTCGCCGCTGGCGAGCTGTGCGCGCAGGTGGCTGCCGTCGCCCAGGCGGCTACGACCGAAGACGAATTGGCGCGCAACCTGCGTCGTCAGCGCACGCGCCAGCAGGTGCGGATAATCTGGCGCGACCTGAATCGCCAGGCGGATCTGGTACAAACCTGCCGCGACCTTTCCGACCTGGCCGACGCGGCTATCGATCAGGCCTATCAATGGCTGTACCCGCGCCAGTGCCAACAGTTCGGTACCCCCATGGGCCACCGCAGCGGCGAACCGCAGCACATGGTGGTCCTTGGCATGGGCAAGCTCGGTGCGGTCGAGCTGAACCTGTCCTCGGACATTGACCTGATCTTCGCCTACCCGGAAGGTGGGGAAACCGAGGGGGTCAAGCGTTCCCTGGACAACCAGGAGTTCTTTACCCGCCTTGGCCAGCGTCTGATCAAGGCGTTGGACCCGGTCACCGTCGATGGCTTCGTGTTCCGCGTCGACATGCGTTTACGCCCTTATGGCTCGGCTGGCGCGCTGGTGCTCAGCTTCAATGCCCTTGAGCAGTACTACCAGGACCAGGGGCGCGACTGGGAACGCTACGCGATGATCAAGGCGCGGGTAGTGGCTGGCGATCAGACCACTGGCGCGCAGTTGCAGGAAATGCTGCGACCGTTCGTTTACCGGCGCTATCTGGACTTCTCGGCGATCGAAGCGCTGCGCACCATGAAGCAGTTGATCCAGCAGGAAGTTCGGCGCAAAGGGATGGCCGACAATATAAAACTGGGGGCCGGCGGTATCCGCGAGGTGGAGTTTATCGCCCAGGCATTCCAGTTGATTCACGGCGGGCGCGACCTGAGCCTGCAGCAACGGCCGTTGCTCAAAGTGCTCGCGACGCTCGAAGGGCAGGGTTATCTGCCGCCGGCGGTGGTCGCTGAGCTACGTGAGGGTTATGAGTTTCTGCGCTACACCGAGCATGCCATTCAGGCGATTGCCGACCGCCAGACTCAAATGCTGCCTGACAGCGAGCAGGACCGTGTGCGTATCGCCTTCATGCTTGGTTTTGCCGACTGGGCAGCCTTCCATGAACAGTTGATGTACTGGCGTGGGCGAATCGACTGGCATTTCCGCCAGGTCATTGCCGACCCTGACGAAGACAGCGAAGCCGGTGAAGAGGTTGTCGGTGGTGAATGGCTGCCGTTGTGGGAAGAGGTTCAGGATGAAGAGGCCGCGTGCCGCCAGTTGCAGGATGCTGGGTTTGTTGACGGGCCCAAGGCGCTGAAACAACTGGCCGGGCTGCGCGCCAGCCCGCAGTTGCGCGCCATGCAACGCCTCGGTCGTGAGCGTCTTGATGCCTTTATTCCACGCCTGCTGGCTCAAGCGGTGGAGCATGCCAATCCTGATCTGGTACTGGAGCGGGTACTGCCGCTGGTCGAGGCGGTAGCCCGGCGTTCCGCCTATCTGGTTCTGCTGACGGAAAACCCGGGTGCCTTGCGGCGCTTGTTGACCCTCTGCGCCGCCAGTCCCTGGATTGCCGAGCAGATTGCGCGCTTCCCGCTGCTGCTTGATGAATTGCTTAACGAAGGTCGCCTGTTCAGCCCGCCCCACGCGCCGGAGCTGGCGGCCGAGCTGCGCGAGCGGCTGACGCGTATTCCCGAAGACGATCTGGAGCAGCAGATGGAGGCGCTGCGGCACTTCAAGCTGGCGCACAGTCTGCGTGTTGCCGCGTCGGAAATTGCCGGCAACCTGCCGCTGATGAAGGTCAGTGACTACCTGACCTGGTTGGCTGAAGCGATCCTCGATCAGGTACTGGCCTTGGCTTGGCGCCAGACGGTGGCCCGGCATGGCCAGCCCAAGCGTAGCGACGGCAGCCTGTGCGACCCGGGCTTCATTATTGTGGGTTACGGCAAGGTGGGCGGTATCGAGCTGGGTCATGGCTCGGACCTGGACCTGGTGTTTATTCATGACGGTGACCCGCAGGCGGAGACCGATGGTGCCAAGCCGATCGACAGCGCGCAGTTTTTCACGCGTCTGGGGCAGCGGATCATTCACCTGCTGACCACGCAGACCAACTCTGGTCAGTTGTACGATGTCGACATGCGCCTGCGTCCGTCCGGCGCTTCGGGGTTGCTGGTCAGTTCACTGGGTGCGTTCGAGCGTTATCAGCAGAATGAGGCCTGGACCTGGGAGCATCAGGCGCTGGTACGTGCCCGTGTGTTGGTCGGGTGCCCGCAGGTCGGCGCAGCATTTGAGGCCGTACGTGCCCGGATCCTTGGTCAGCACCGTGACCTGGAGAAACTGCAGACCGAGGTCAGTGAGATGCGCGCCAAGATGCGCGACAACCTGGGGACCAAGGCGACAGCCGCCGGTACGGCGACCAATGCCTATGAAACCGGCGTGCCCTTCGATATCAAGCAGGACGCCGGTGGTATCGTCGATATCGAATTTATGGTGCAATACGCCGCTTTGGCCTGGTCTGACAAGCATCCGGCCTTGCTCCGCTACACCGATAACATCCGTATCCTCGAAGGGCTTGAGGAGGCTGGATTGATGCCGGTCAGCGATGCCGTGCTGCTGCGTGAGGTCTATAAGGCATTCCGCTCGGCTGCGCATCGCCAGGCCTTGCAGAAACAGGCCGGGGTCATCGATGCGGGGCAGTTCGTCAGCGAGCGTCGCGAGGTGCGACGTATCTGGGCTGAGCTGGGTCTGAAGTGAGGGGTTCGAGCCGTTGATTCAGGCGATGGAAGGCCTGCTGCGACCACATGGCGTACACTGGTCGGATCAAGCCTGATTATAAAGAGGGGAGGCCAGGCTGTTGATGAACAGGCTGCAGCCTCCCTGATCGTTTCTGGATAAAGCATGAGAATTTTGATCATTGGGCCCAGCTGGGTGGGCGATATGGTAATGGCACAGACCCTGTTCCATTGCCTGAAGCAGCATCACCCCGAGTGTGTGATCGATGTGCTGGCACCTGAGTGGAGCCGGCCGATCCTTGAGCGCATGCCTGAAGTGCGCAAGGCCTTGAGCTTTCCGCTTGGCCACGGCGCGCTGGAGTTGGCGACCCGTCGACGCATCGGCAAGTCCCTGGTGGGCGAGTACGATCAGGCGATCCTGCTGCCCAATTCGATGAAGTCGGCGCTGGTGCCGTTCTTTGCCGGGATCGCTCGGCGTACGGGCTGGCGTGGCGAGTTTCGCTATGGCCTGCTCAATGACGTGCGCACGCTCGACAAGGCGCGTTATCCATTGATGATCGAGCGCTTCATGGCCCTGGCGTACCCGGCTGGCGCCGAGTTGCCCACGCCATACCCGCGTCCGAACCTGCGCATCGAGGCCGAAAGCCGTGATGCCGCCTTGGCCAAATTCGGCCTGGCACTGGATCGCCCGGTATTGGCGTTGTGCCCAGGCGCCGAGTTCGGTGAGGCCAAGCGTTGGCCGTCCGAGCATTACGCCAAGGTCGCCGAGATCAAGATCCGTGAAGGCTGGCAGGTATGGCTGTTTGGCTCGAAGAACGACCATGCCGTGGGCGAGTCAATCCGTGAGCGGCTGATCCCTGGGCTGCGCGAAGAGTCGACCAACCTCAGTGGCGAAACCTCCTTGGCCGAGGCGATCGACCTGCTGTCCTGCAGTGACGCCGTGGTGTCCAACGACTCTGGCCTGATGCATGTGGCTGCGGCCCTGAACCGTCCGCTGGTGGCGGTTTATGGTTCGACCTCGCCGGGCTTCACTCCGCCGTTGGCCGACCAGGTGGAAATTGTTCGCCTGGGCCTGGAGTGCAGCCCGTGTTTCGAGCGTACCTGCCGCTTTGGCCATTACAACTGCCTGCGCCAGCTGGAGCCGGAGGCCGTGGCTGCCGCGCTGCAGCGGCTGAACGGTCCAACGCTGATCGATGTCATGGCCGAGGTCGACTAAGTGCGGGTATTGCTGATCAAGACGTCCTCGCTGGGTGACGTGATTCACGCGCTGCCAGCGCTGACCGATGCTTCCCGGGCGATTCCCGGCATCCGCTTCGACTGGGTGGTCGAAGAGGGGTTCGCGGAGATCCCCAGCTGGCACCCTGCGGTGGACAAGGTCATTCCGGTGGCCATCCGCCGTTGGCGCAAGAACCTCTGGCAGACCTTCAAGAACGGCGAATGGCGCCAGTTCAAGCAGCGTCTGCGTGAGCGCCAGTACGACCTGGTGATCGATGCCCAAGGCCTGGTCAAGAGCGCCTGGTTGACCCGTTACGTCAAGGCGCCGGTGGCCGGACTTGACCGCTATTCGGCACGTGAAGGCCTGTCGAGCCGGTTTTATGACCGCCGACTGTCGGTTGCCAACGGCCAGCACGCGGTGGAGCGGGTGCGTCAGTTGTTCGCCCTGTCGCTGGGGTACGACCTGCCTTCCGGGCTAGGTGATTACGGCCTGGACCGCTCGCGTTTGCAGGAAGGCCCGGCCGCACCGTTCGTGGTGTTTCTCCATGGCACCACCTGGGACACCAAGCACTGGCCTGAAGCCTACTGGCGTGAGTTGGCCGAGCGTATGGGCCGCTTGCGTGTCGAGGTACGTCTGCCGTGGGGTAACCCGGCTGAGCGCGCGCGCGCCGAGCGTATTGCCCAAGGACTGGCCAATGCCAAGGTCTTGCCGAAATTGAATCTTGCCGGTGTCGCCCGGGTGCTGGCTTCGGCCAAGGCCTGTGTGGCGGTCGACACTGGGCTTGGTCACCTGGCCGCAGCGCTGGATGTGCCCACCCTGTCGTTGTTCGGACCAACCAACCCCGGGCTGACCGGTGCCTATGGCAAGGCGCAGATACACCTGGGCAGCAATTTCCCCTGTGCGCCGTGCCTGCAGAAGAAATGCACCTACAAACCGAGCGCAGAGGATCAGCGTCGGTTCGATCTCAAACGCGAGTGGCCGCTGTGCTTCACTCGCTTGAATCCCGAGCACGTAGCGGGCCGACTGAGCGCGCTGCTGCTGGCTGAGGATGTTCGTTGATGCAACTGGCTTTTGTGCTCTACAAGTATTTCCCCTTCGGTGGTCTGCAGCGCGACTTCATGCGTATTGCGTTGGAGTGCCAGCGGCGCGGGCACCAGATTCGTGTCTATACGTTGATCTGGGAAGGCGATGTGCCGCCAGGCTTTGAAGTATTGGTGGCGCCGGTCAAGGCGCTGTTCAATCACCGGCGTAATGAAAAGCTCAGTGCCTGGATGGCCGCCGACCTGGCCAAACGCCCAGTCGATCGGTTGATCGGTTTCAACAAGATGCCTGGCCTGGACGTTTACTATGCGGCTGATGGGTGCTTCGAGGACAAGGCGCAGACCTTGCGTAACTCGCTGTACCGGCGCTGGGGACGCTACCGGCACTTCGCCGAGTATGAGCGGGCGGTGTTCGCACCAGAGTCCAAGACCGAAGTCCTGATGATCTCCGAAGTGCAGCAGCCGCTGTTCATCAAGCACTACGGCACGCCGCTGCAACGTTTCCACTTGCTGCCACCCGGCATCTCCCAGGACCGTCGGGCACCGGCCAATGCGGCTGAAGTTCGTGCGGCGTTTCGCCGTGAATTCGCGTTGTCCGATGATGACCTGTTGCTGGTCCAGATCGGCTCGGGGTTCAAGACCAAAGGCGTTGACCGCAGCCTGAAAGCCTTGGCGGCGCTGCCTTCTGAGTTACGCAAACGTACTCGACTGATGGTCATCGGTCAGGACGACCCCAAGGTCTTCCAGCTGCAGAGCACTGCGCTGGGGCTGGGCGATCACGTGCAGTTTCTCAAGGGGCGCAGCGATATTCCGCGCTTTCTGCTTGGGGCCGACCTGCTGATTCACCCGGCTTACAACGAGAACACCGGGACGGTGTTGCTGGAAGCCCTGGTGGCCGGCCTGCCGGTGTTGGTCTCGGCGGTCTGCGGTTATGCCCACTACATTGCCGAGGCCGACAGCGGCCTGGTGCTCGATGAGCCATTCGAGCAGGAACAACTCAATCAGTACCTGCAGCGCATGCTCGAAGACAGCAGCGCTCGGGCCGCTTGGGCGCGTAATGGCCTGGCGTTTGCCGACAGCGCCGACCTGTACAGCATGCCGCAGCATGCCGCCGATGTGATTCTGGCGCAGGAGCGCGCATGAAACTGAAACTGGCTGAACCCTTCAAGCGCCTGTGGGCCGGGTGTGATGCCTTCGAGGCTGTTGAAGCCCTGCAAGGTCAGGTGTACCGCGAGCTGGAAGGCCGCCGTACCCTGCGCACCGAGGTCGAGGGGCGGGGGTATTTCGTCAAGATTCACCGTGGCATTGGCTGGGGTGAGATCTTCAAGAACCTGTTCACCGCCAAGCTGCCGGTGCTTGGTGCCGGCCAGGAATGGCGCGCCATCGAGCGCTTGCATCAGGCAGGCGTACCGACCATGACCGCGGTCGCCTACGGTGAGCGCGGCAGCAACCCGGCGACCCAGCACTCGTTCATCGTGACCGAGGAACTGGCACCCACTGTCAGCCTGGAAGATTTCAGCCTGAACTGGGTCCAGCAGCCACCCGCGCCGCGTCTGAAAAGGGCGTTGATTGCCGAAGTGGCACGCATGACCGGAACCATGCACCGCGCGGGGGTCAATCACCGTGACTGTTACATCTGTCACTTCCTGCTGCATACCGACCGTCCAGTGACGGCGGACGACTTCAAGCTTTCGGTGATCGACCTGCACCGCGCCCAAACCCGTGCGCAGATCTCCCGGCGCTGGCGCGACAAAGACCTGGCGGCCCTGTACTTCTCCGCACTGGATATTGGCCTGACCCCGCGCGACAAGTTGCGTTTCCTGCGCGGCTACTTCCAGCAGCCGTTGCGTCAGGTCCTGGCTGAAGAAGCAGCCTTGCTGCGCTGGCTGGAGGGCAAGGCCCAGAAGCTCTATGCGCGCAAACAACGGTATGGGGATGCGCTCTGATGGCGGGTTGGACACTTGACCCTGCCTATGCGGCACTTGCAGCCGATTTTGGCAGTATCGAGGCGGTCTTCGCACTTCAGGGTGAGCGTTTGACTCATGACCTGTTGAGTGAGGTGATCCGGGTTCAGCGCGACGGTATCAACTACTACGTCAAACGCTATGTCGGTGCTGGCAAAGGCTTGCGCCGCTACCTCGGGCGACCACGGATCAAAGCGGAATGGCAGAACCTCCGGCTGTTTGCCAAATGGAACATTCCTACTGCCGAAGTGATCGCCTGGGGCCTGGAGCGTAATGGCCTGAGTTTCAGTCGCGGGGCAATGATTACCCGTGAGTTGCCGCATACCGAAGACCTGTCTGTGCTGGCCGAGCGCGGTGATCCTCGCTTGCGTGACCGCGCCTGGGTTGACCACCTGAGTCGGCAACTGGCGCGGCATACCCGCTGCATGCATGACCAGCGCTTTACCCACAATGACTTGAAGTGGCGCAACCTGCTGGTCGACGATCAGGGTACGTTGTTCCTGATCGACTGCCCGACGGGTGATTTCTGGTGGGGCTTCATGTTGCGCTACCGGATTACAAAGGATTTGGCATGCCTGGACAAAGTGGCCAAGTATCAATTGTCTGCGACCCAACGGCTGCGTTTCTACCTGCAGTACCGTGGGTGCAAACGGCTGAATGCGGCAGACAAGCGGCGCATTCGGCATGTTGTAAGGTTTTTTGAGGGGCGCGAATGAGCGATTTTCTGGCCAGCGCCGAGTCGGCATTGCTCGACCGCCATGGCCTGAACACCTTCGACCAGCTCTGGGCGTTGCAGCTCGATGCGGTCGATGAACCCAACACCGGGCGTGGCGGCTGGAGCAGCGTTTATCGCCTGGAGCTGGAGGGCAAGGGCTACTACCTCAAGCGTCAGAGCAATTACTTGACCCGCACGCTGCACCGGCCGCTCGGTGAGCCGACCTTTGCCCGCGAGTTTCGTAACATCAGCCGTTACCAGACCCTGCACATTCCGGCGTTACAGGCGGTTTATTATGGTGAGCGGCGTATCGAGGGTGAGCGCCGTGCGATCCTGATGACCCGCGCACTGGATGACTGGAGCGACCTGGAAAGCCTGCTGGCACAATGGCCGCAACTGCAGGTGTCGAAGCGTCATGCCATTCTTCAGGCCTGTGGCCTATTGGCGCGTACGTTACACCGTGCCGGTCAGGTGCACGGCTGCTTCTATCCCAAGCATATTTTCCTGCGTGAACGCCGCGAGGCCTGGCAGGCGCAACTGATCGATCTGGAGAAAACACGACCGCTGTTGTTTGGCATGCGTGACCGCCTGAAAGACCTGGAGCCGCTGTTTCGGCGTGCCCGGTCCTGGAGTGATGGCGATGTGCGCGCGTTGCTGGCCGCTTATCTGGAGCAGGCTGCGGACAGCGTCTTGGTCGATAATTGGTTGCAGCGCCTGATGCGCCGCCGCAGTAATAAAGAGGCCCGCTGATGCAATTGTCTGAACTCAAGAGCGCCGGACGCAGCCCGACGCTGCCACTGAGCATTTCCCTGGCCGATGCGGCCGGTGCTGCCGATTTGCAACTGCTGACGCTGTTGAGGGTGCTGCCTGGGCAGCGCTATGTCGGTGCCGGAGTCTGGCGTGGTAAGCCCGTGCTGGCCAAGCTGTTGGTGGGCAGCAGCGCTGCACGGCACTTTCAGCGTGAGCTGGAAGGCGTGCGCTTGCTTGCCGGGCAAGGGCTGACCACGCCACAGCTATTGGCCGATGGCCTGCGCGAGGGCGAAGGTGGCTGGTTGCTGTTCGAGTTTCTTGAAGGCGCTACCAGCCTGGCCGATGCGTGGGCCGAGGTGGAAAACCTGCCGTTGTTGGCCGATGAACAACAACACGTGCTCGGTGATGCATTGGCTGCCGTGGCGCAGATGCATGCCAAGGGCCTCTGGCAGGAAGACCTGCACCTGGACAACCTGCTGCGCCATAACGGTCAGCTGTACCTGATCGATGGCGCCGGCATCAAGGCCGAAACCCCAGGGCAGCCGCTGTCGCGTGATCAGGTGCAGCAGAACCTTGGGGTGTTGTTTGCGCAACTGCCCAAGCGCCTTGAACCCTACATCGAAGAGTTGCTGGTGCATTACCTGTTGGCTAACGGCGAGCATGCGCTGGTGCTGGAAGCGCTGCAGAAGCAGATCGACAAGGTGCGTGCCTGGCGCCTGAAGGACTACCTGGACAAGGCGGGCCGTGAATGCACGCTGTTCAGCGTCGAACGTGGGCTTTCCGGGCTGAGGGCAATTCGCCGCGATGAGTTGGCCGCGATGAGTGCCGTGCTGGAGCAGGCCGATACGTTGATCGAGCAGGGGCATATGTACAAGACCGGCGGGGCAGCCAGCGTCGCGCGGGTTGAGGTCGATGGTCGCCGTCTGGTGATCAAACGCTACAACATCAAGAATGCCACACACTGGCTCAAGCGCTTCTGGCGCCCTAGCCGAGCCTGGCATTCGTGGATCGAAGGGCATCGCCTGGCGTTTCTGGATATCGCCACGCCAAAGCCGCTAGCGGTACTGGAGCGGCGCACCTGTGGCTTGCGTGGCCGTGCGTACCTGGTGACCGAGTACCTCGGTGGTCCTGATCTGGTCGAGTGCTTTGCGCCGTATGTCGAAAGCGGCGACGTGCCTCAGGAGCAGTTGCATGCCTTGCAGCACCTGCTGGAGCGCTTGATCCACGAGCGCATCAGCCACGGTGACCTCAAGGGGCATAATCTGTTCTGGCAGGATGGCAACTGGGCGCTGATTGACCTTGATGCGATGAGCCACCATGCCACCCAGCTCAGCTTCGCACCGGCATTTGCCCGCGACCGTGCGCGTTTGCTGCGCAACTGGCCAACGGGCAGCGCCCTGTACCAGCGGCTGGATCGAGAACTGCCAACGCTTGTCTGAGCGTCAGCGTGCTCGCTTAGAAGAGCTGACGCTGCTGCTGGCGCCGACGCCAGCCGCTTAACCGCTGTTCAAGTGCCAAGGGGCTGTCGATGTGTTGCCGTTTGGCCTGGCTGAACAGGATCAGTGCCAGTTCGGCAGTGACCAGGGCGTCAGCGCTGGCATGGTGGCGCTCGCTGGCTTCAAGGCCGAAGTAATAGGTCCAGTCGTCGAGCCCAGCTTCACGCAAGGTGGCGTTGGGGTTGAGCTGGGGAGCCAGTTCGGCCACGTCGATGAAGGGGTGTTGCAGGCGATAACCCAGGCTGTCTTTCAGGGCGCGGCTGAGCATGCGCTGATCAAAAGGCGCATGGAACGCCAGTATCGGGCTTTCGCCGATGAACTCCATGAGGTCGAGCAAGGCTTCGACCGGGTCGCAACCGGCAGCAATGGCGCTTGGGCCAAGGCCGTGGATCAGCACGCTGGGGCTGAGCTTGTGGTCATGCCGGTGCAGGGTGCGCTCAAACTGTTGGCCTAAGTCGATAGCGCCGTCCTCAATGACCACCGCACCAATGGACAGCACCTGGTCACGGTTGACGTTCAGCCCGCTGGTTTCCAGGTCGAGAACAACCCAGCGTTGTGCGTTTAACGGGCGCTCGTCCAGTGCGACCGCGCCAGGCAATTGCGCCAGGCGTCGGGCTTGGTGTTCATTGAGACGGGGCTGGCGGGGACGCAGCCAGGCAAACAGGCTCATAACTGATACCGCAGGGTCAGGCTGGCTTGCAGGCGTTGGGCCTGGCGCAGGGATTCACGCAGGATGCGTCGGTCCAGATGGTTCAGGCTGTCTGGGTCGACGCGGTTGGAGTAGGGCAGGTTATGCCGGGTTTGCAACTGGTGTTGTTGCATCCGGGTCTGCTGGATGAAGTGGTAGGCCTCTTCATAGGCTGCACCGTCCAGTGGGTCGATGACATCCTTGGTGACCAGTTGGCGCAGACGCTCCAGGGTGTTGTTGGCGCCAATGCCGTTGGACAGCGCCAGCAGGCGTGCGCCGTCGACGAACGGCGTCAGGCCCTGGACCTTGAGGTCGAGCGTCGCGGCCTTGTCGTCGCCCTGGCGAGTCAGAACGAAGTCACGGAAGCGGCCAACCGGTGGACGCTGACGCAAGGCATTTTCGGCCATCATGCGCTGGAACAGACGGTTGTCGGCCACTTGCTCAAGAATGCCCTGACGCAGTTGCTCGCAGGCACTCTCGTCGCCCCAGACCACCCGAAGGTCGAAGTAGATGCTTGAGGCCAGCAGGTTCTCCGGCGTGGCCTCACGAATGAAGGCGGCGAAGCGACGGGCCCATTCGGCGCGCGACAAGCACAGTTGCGGATTACTGGCCATGATGTTGCCTTTGCACAGGGTGAAACCACACTGGGCCAGGCCTTGGTTGATGTGCAGTGCCAGTGGCAACAGCTTGCTGCGTATCTCTTCGGCGTCAGCTGCATCGCGTGCTTCAAAGAGAATGCCGTTGTCCTGATCGGTATGCAGGGTTTGTTCGCGTCGTCCTTCGCTGCCAAAACACAGCCAACTGAACGGCACGCCCGGATCGCCCTTGTCCTGAATCGCCAGTTCGATGACCCGGCAGACGGTATGGTCATTCAGCAGGGTGATGATCTGGGTGATCTGGGTCGAGGATGCCCCGTGGGCAAGCATGCGTTCGACCAGTTGGCCGATCTCGCCGCGCATCGATACCAGGTTCTCGATGCGCGGAGCGTTGCGAATGGTACGGGCCAGGTGTACCAGGTCTACCCGCTGCAGGGAGAACAGGTCACGTTCGGACACCACGCCGCACAGGCGTTTGTCTTCCACCAGGCAGACATGGGCGATGTGCCGTTCGGTCATCGCAATGGCCGCATCGAAGGCACTGGCCTCGGGGCTGAGGAAGAACGGCGCATGGGTCATGTGTTGTTCGATCGGCGCCGAAAAGTCGGCGCTGGCGTCGGCCACTACCTGACGCAGGTCGCGCAGGGTGAAGATACCAATGGGCGCGCGCTGCGGGTCGACGATGACAATACTGCCAACCTGCTGTTCATGCATCAGCCGGACGGCTTCGCGCAGGGCTGTTTCGGGGCCGCAGACCACTGGGTGACGCATCGCCAGTTCACCCAGGCGCGTGTTCAGCGAGTACTGGGTGCCGAGGGTTTCGACGGCCTTGCGCTGAACTTGCTGGTTCACCTGGTCGAGCAGGCTGCTGACACCGCGCAGGGCGAAGTCCCGGAACACGTCGGACAGGGTGAACAGGCGAATGAACGCCGCTTTCGGCAGGCGCAGGCAGAAGGTGTCCTCGGCTGCCAGATGCTCAGTGCGAGTCGCTCGCTCACCCAGCAGTGCCGCCAGTGGGAAGCACTCACCGCTGGTGATTTCAAAGGTGGTTTCAGTGCCGCGCTTGGCCGTGTGTGGGCGTTCGCCGACCACACGGCCTTGTTTGACGATGTAGAAATGCTCCACCGGCCCGTCAGCGGGCTTGATGATGCTTTCGTCGGCAGCATAGAAACGCAGCTGGCACTGTTCCACCAGAAAGGCCAGATGGGTGTTCTCCATCTGGTTGAACGGAGGGAAACGTTGCAAAAACTGCATGGTTCCCTGAATGTTCTGCATGACTGCCGTCTTGCCGGCTTGGGCGAAGGCGTCCATTTTACTCATGTGTTCGACCAAATCTCTGGGCTCGGCGGCGCAGCGCCGAAGATTGTTCTTGTCTGCCTCCATGGTCGGTCGCAGGCACGGCAGTGCCCATTGGACGTAAGTCTAAAAAGCGCGGTGTAGGCAGGCTGATTGGCGTCAGGAGTGGGTTGTCGGTCATCCATTGAGCGACGAAAGGCAGGTTGCAAGGCGTCGTAATGCAGTCTGAACTTGATGAGGTGGGCAATTTCACAGCGCACGGAGCGGCCATGACCGATCATGAAAACATTTTGAGCGATGCCGAGCGTGAAGCGCTCAGTGCGGTCATGCACGCTCCGGTGGCGACGGTCCTCAGCGTATTGATCGTTGATGATCAGCGCGATGCCGCGAACCATGTGGCTGAGCAGCTTTGCGCGCATGGCTTCCAGTGCCAGGTGCTGGATAACGGTAATGCCGCACTTGAGCGATTGCAGACGGACCGGACGATAGGTCTGTTGATCACCGGCCTGCATATGGCGCCGGTGGAAGGCCTGGAACTGATTCGATTGATTCGGGCGTCGGAACGTGCGGCTTTGCCCGTTGTAATCATTGCGGGCGAGGCTGAGGTGCAGGATGCGATTTCGGCGATGCACCTGGGCGTGGTGGACTTTCTGCTCAGGCCAATCGATATGGAGACGTTGCTGGTCTTGGTGCGGCGGGAACTGGGTATGTGCTGACGGGCAACCACGCGTGCCGCCGCCAGCAACACGGGCCTGTTGAAAGGCCGTGTTGCTGGCGATTGCATTACAGGCCGTTACGCGCTTTGAACTCGCGACGACGGCGGTGCAGGACCGGCTCGGTGTAGCCGTTTGGCTGCTTGGTGCCTTCTACCACCAGTTCGACTGCCGCCTGGAACGCGATGTTGTTGTCGAAGTCTGGTGCCAGTGGGCGATACAGCGGGTCGTTGGCATTCTGCCGGTCGACCACTGGGGCCATGCGTTTGAGGCTTTCCATGACCTGGGCTTCGCTGACAATGCCATGACGCAACCAGTTGGCCAGCAGTTGGCTGGAAATCCGCAGGGTGGCGCGGTCTTCCATCAGGCCGACATCGTTGATGTCCGGCACTTTCGAGCAGCCAACGCCTTGGTCGATCCAGCGCACAACATAGCCGAGGATGCCCTGGGCGTTGTTGTCCAGCTCGTTACGGATCTCTTCTTCGGACCAGTTGGTATGGGTTGCCAGCGGGATGGTCAGGATATCGTCGACCGAAGCCGGCGTACGCTTGGCCAGCTCCGCCTGGCGGGCGAAGACGTCGACCTTGTGATAATGCAGCGCGTGCAGTGCAGCGGCTGTTGGCGACGGCACCCAGGCGGTGTTGGCACCGGCCATCGGGTGAGCGATCTTCTGTTCAAGCATGCCAGCCATCAGGTCCGGCATGGCCCACATGCCTTTACCGATCTGTGCACGACCTGACAGGCCAGTGGCCAGACCGATATCGACGTTGGAGTTCTCGTAGGCACCAATCCACTTCTCGGCTTTCATGGCGCCTTTGCGCACCATGGCGCCCGCTTCCATGGAGGTATGGATTTCGTCACCGGTACGGTCGAGGAAGCCGGTGTTGATGAACACTACACGCTCGCTGGCAGCCTTGATGCAGGCCTTCAGGTTGACCGTGGTGCGGCGCTCTTCGTCCATGATGCCGACTTTCAGCGTGTTGCGCTTCAAGCCCAGAACATCTTCGATACGGCCGAACAGTTCATTGGTAAACGCGGCCTCTTCAGGACCGTGCATTTTCGGTTTCACGATGTACACCGAACCGGTACGGCTGTTCCTGCGGCTGGTGTTGCCGTTGAGGTTGTGCATCGCCGCCAGGTTGGTGATCAGGCCGTCGAGGATGCCTTCAGGCACTTCGTTGCCGTCTTTGTCGAGAATGGCGTCGATGGTCATCAGGTGACCAACGTTGCGCACAAACAGCAGCGAACGACCGTGCAGGCTCAACGAACCGCCTTCAGGTGTGCTGTACTCGCGGTCCGGGTTCATGGTGCGGGTGAAGCTTTGACCGCCTTTGCTGACGCTTTCAGACAGGTCGCCCTTCATCAGGCCGAGCCAGTTGCGGTAGATCACCACTTTGTCATCGGCATCGACTGCTGCGACGGAGTCTTCGCAGTCCATGATGGTGGTCAGGGCGGCTTCGACCAGAATGTCCTTCACGCCCGCAGCGTCGGTTTGGCCGACAGGGGTGCTGGCGTCGATCTGGATCTCGAAGTGCAGGCCGTTGTGCTTGAGCAGGATGGCGGTCGGTTTCGCCGCATCACCCTGGAAGCCAATCAGTTGTGCGTCATCACGCAAGCCGCTGTTGCTGCCACCCTTGAGGGCGACCAACAGTTTGCCGCCTTCGATACGGTAGGCGGTGGAGTCGACATGGGAGCCGGCTGCCAGTGGCGCGGATTCATCGAGGAAGGCGCGGGCGAAGGCAATGACCTTGTCGCCACGGACCTTGTTGTAGCCTTTGCCTTTTTCCGCGCCGCCAGCTTCGCTGATGGCGTCGGTGCCATACAGGGCGTCGTACAGCGAGCCCCAGCGGGCGTTGGATGCGTTCAGGGCAAAGCGCGCATTCATTACCGGAACCACCAGTTGTGGGCCGGCCATGCGAGCGATTTCGTCATCGACGTTTTCGGTGGAGATCTGGAAATCTGCCGCTTCTGGCAGCAGATAGCCGATTTCCTGAAGGAAGGCTTTGTAGGCCGTAGCATCGTGTGCCTGGCCTTTGCGTGCCTGGTGCCAGGCGTCAATCTTCGCCTGCAGGTCGTCACGTTTGGCCAGGAGGGCTTTGTTCTTTGGAGCGAGGTCGTTGATGATCTTTTCCGCACCCACCCAGAACTGTTCGGCGTTGACGCCGGTTCCAGGAATGGCTTCGTTGTTCACGAAGTCGAACAGGACTTTGGCGACCTGAAGGCCACCGACTTGAACGTGTTCAGTCATTGCTTGCCTCACTCTGCTCAGCTATTCAGCTCTTCTATTTAAAGCCTGTAGCGCTTCTCTAAACACGGCACCAGAACTTGCCCGGAGGGCGGCTGGGTGCCGCCAACCAGGCGTGCTGGTGGGCGGTTGCGTATTTTCACAGGCGCCTTGGCAGACATCGAATCAACGTTATGTAGTCCGCGCTGCGGCATACTACATGATGCGCGGCGGTTGTGAAAATTAGACTAAATACGTCGTTCTGCGACCGTTTGGTCGCATGGGGTCACGCTGGAAGACAGCATGTTCTCAAAAAACAGAGAGATTGTTCCAGATAAATCTTAAAACGGTACACGATTTGTCTTTCCAGACGACTGCGGCAGGTTGCCGCGCCTTGCCTATACTTTCTCCGCGCCTTGGCAATTCGGGCGAATCGAACCGTTAAACGCAGAGGGCTGCCGCGTGAATCATCTCGTATTGACAGTGATTGCCGCCGACAAGGCGGGCCAGGTGGAGCGCATCGCAGAGTGCATTGCCGAGCATAACGGCAACTGGCTTGAGAGCCGCATGGCGCGGATGGCCGGTCAGTTTGCCGGGATTTTGCGCGTGGCCGTGCCGGCCGAGTCTTATGATGAGTTGGTCGAAGCCCTGCAGGCGCTGGCCAGCCAGGGTATTCGCGTGCTGATCGCCGAAAGCGGCATCGAACCTTCCTGTACCTGGAAGCCTATCGCGATGGAGTTGGTGGGCAATGACCGGCCAGGCATCGTTCGCGATATCACGCGTCTGTTGGCCGAGCTGGGAATCAACGTCGAACGCTTGAACACCGATGTAAGACCGGCGCCAATGAGCAGTGAGCCACTGTTCTACGCCGAAGCGCTGCTGGCGCTGCCGTTGACCTTGTCGCTCGAACAGTTGCAGAAACACCTGGAAGCGTTGGCAGACGACCTGATGGTAGAACTCACCTTGCGAGCGGAAGAATAGTTATCCCGTTTTACCGGGGATGCCCTTGTGGATAACCTGGGGAGCCTCATGGCAACGCCAGGCTGGCTGGGGCGTGCAGAGGTTTGAGCAAAAAATGAGCACATTCAAGGGCTTGTTCACAAAGCACGGGGATCAGCTTGTGGATAACCTTGGGAGAGGTTACTACAGGCCACGTGCTATGTGGCCTGCAGTGATTTGTGTATTTTTTGATCAGTTGTTTTTGCGCAGGCGTAGCCAGCTTTCGAGGCTGTACAGCGCCAGGCCCGTCCAAATGAAGATGAACGCGACCAGCGTACTGCTCGACAGGTGCTCACCAAACAACCACACCGCCTGCAGCAGGACCAGCGTCGGCGCCAGGTACTGCAGGAAGCCCAAGGTGGTGTAGGGCAGGTGGCGCGCAGCGGCGTTAAAGCAGACCAGTGGTACCAGCGTGACTGGCCCGGCGGCAATCAGCCAGAGCGCTTCGCTGCTGCTGTAGAAGCTGGCCTGAGCACTGTTGGCTTGCGGGTTGAGCAGCAGCCAGCCGAGGGCCAGCGGCACCAGCATCCAGGTTTCCACCACTAGCCCTGGCAGCGCCGCAACAGGTGCCCTTTTGCGGATCAGGCCGTAGAAACCGAAACTCAATGCCAGTGTCAGCGAGACCCACGGCAGGCTGCCGACCTGCCATACCTGCTGTGCCACTCCCAGTCCCGCAAGGCCCACGGCGAGCCATTGCAGGCGACGCAGGCGTTCGCCCAGCAGAAGCATGCCCAGCAGTACGTTGACCAGCGGATTGATGTAGTAGCCCAGGCTGGCTTCGAGCATACGACCGTTGTTCACGGCCCAGACATAGGTCAACCAGTTACCGGCGATCAGCGCGCCACTCAGGGCCAGGGTCGCCAGCCGACCAGGGTTTTCGCGGAGCTCGCGCCACCAGCCGGGGTGTTTCCAGACCAGTAGCAACAGGGCGCCGAACAAGGCTGACCAGAGCACCCGGTGAACAATGATTTCGACTGCGGGAACGGCCTGCAGGGCTTTGAAGTAGAGGGGAAACAGGCCCCAGATTATATAGGCGGTCAGGCCCAGGATGTACCCGCGGCGCGGGTTGGCGGCGTGCATGCAGATTCCTTGCTTAGGCAGCTAACTAAAAGCAGCTGCCATTGTAGACAGACGGCTTCGGATGTCAGAACAATTTCAGCGGTTCTTCATCCAGTGCGGCCCGTTGTTCACGTAGTGCGAGGATCTGGTCGCCCCAGTAACGCTCCTGACCGAACCAGGGGAAACTGCGGGGGAAGGCCGGGTCATCCCAGCGACGTGCCAGCCAGGCGCTGTAGTGCAGCAGGCGCAGGGCGCGCAGCGGTTCAATCAGGGCCAGTTCCCTCGGATCGAAATCGTGGAATTCGTTGTAGCCGTCCATCAGCTCGGCCAGTTGCCCCAGGCGCTCCTGTCGGCTGCCAGCAAGCATCATCCACAGGTCTTGAACGGCTGGCCCCATGCGGCAATCGTCCAGGTCGACGATATGGAACACGTCATCCCGGCACATCAGGTTGCCGGGGTGGCAGTCGCCGTGCAGGCGGATGAGCGTATGCGGCGTTTGCGCATAGATGGCCTCGACGCGCTTGAGCAGGTCGCGGGCGACGGACTCATAGGCTGGCAGCAGGCTCTTGGGGACGAAGTTGCCTTCGAGCAAGGTGGCGAGCGAAGCATGGCCGAAGTTATCCACCGCGAGGGTTTCACGGTGTTGGAATGGGCGGGTTGCGCCTACAGCATGCAAGCGTCCCAGCAGTTGGCCAAGGCGATAGAGCTGGTCAAGATTGCCCGGCTCGGGCGCTCGCCCGCCACGTCGTGGGAACAGGGTGAAACGAAAGCCGGCGTGTTCGAACAGGGTGGCGCCGTTGTGGACCAGTGGTGCGACCACAGGTACATCGCAATCGGCCAGCTCGGCGGTGAAGGCGTGCTCTTCGAGAATGGCCTCGTTGCTCCAGCGACCGGGCCGGTAGAACTTGACGATCAACGGCTCGGCGTCTTCGATGCCGACTTGATAGACGCGGTTCTCGTAGCTGTTGAGGGCCAATACCCGGGCATCGCTGAGAAACCCGGTGCTTTCTACGGCATCCAGTACCAGGTCGGGGGTGAGGGTATCGAAGGGGTGTGACATACGCGCTCCTGCCGTGCGGCAGACAGCCGCATCATGTCTGGCATGGTATCGCAATCCACCCGAGGCGTGCGCCGAAGTGCAGGGGGCGGGTTACGGCTGACGGCCCTGTCCCCCGCACAACCGGCGCCTGCTGGGTGCGTCATGCACCGATGATACCGCCGTCCTCCCGGCGGATCGCCATGACTGACGAACGTGGCTTGCCGTTGGGCAGGTGCTCGGGAAACGTCGAGCCGCCGCTCTCGCCTGGGTGCTGGATGCCCACGAATAGTGTGCGCTGGTCTGGCGCAAAGGCGATGCCGGTGACTTCACAGCCGACGGGGCCGACCATGAAACGGCGAATCTCGCCGGTCGTCGGGTGGGCGCAGAGCATCTGGTTGTTGCCCATGCCGGCAAAATCGCCACGGTTGCTGTAGTCGCCATCAGTGAGAATCAACAGCCGCCCGTCGGCATCGAAACCCAGTCCATCCGGGCTGTTGAACATGTTCTGCGGGTTGATGTTGGCAGAGCCGGCTTTCGCGTCGCCGGGATGAACACCCGGGTTGCCGGCAATCAGGAACAGGTCCCAGTTGAAGGTCATGGCGCCCTGGTCGTCGGCGCTTTCCCGCCAGCGCAGTATCTGTCCGTAAATGTTCTTCTCGCGGGGGTTCGGCCCGTTCACGGGTTGACCTTCCTCACCACGTTTGACGTTGTTGGTCAGGGTGCAATAGACCTGGCCATCCTTGGGGCTGACCACAATCCATTCCGGGCGGTCCATGCGTGTGGCGCCGAGCAGGCTGGCTGCCAGGCGCGCATGAATCAGCACCTGAGCCTGATTGGCGAAGCCATTGGCCGCGTTCAGGCTGTTCTTGCCGTGGGTCAGTTCCAGCCACTGGCCTTTGCCTTTCGGCTGGTCAGGGTTGCCGTCGCCGTTATCGAAGCGGGCGACATACAGGGTGCCATGGTCGAGCAGGTTACGGTTGGCGTTGGGGTGCTTGTGGTCGATGCGGTCGCGGCTGATGAATTTGTAGATGAACTCCCCGCGTTCGTCGTCGCCCATGTAGACCACCGCCCGGCCGTCGCGGGTTTCGCCAAGCGCCGCATTTTCATGTTTGAAGCGGCCCAGTGCGGTGCGTTTGACCGGTGTCGAATGTGGGTCGAAGGGGTCGATTTCGACCACCCAGCCATGCCGGTTGAGTTCGTTGGGGTTTTTCGCCAAATCGAAACGCGGGTCGTGCGGGTGCCAACCAATGTCCTTGCTGGCTATCGAGGCACCGTAGCGTTTCTGGCCAGCATCGAACGTTTGCTGAGGGTTGCTGCTGCCGAAGCAGTCAGTGAAGTTTTCTTCGCAGGTCAGGTAGGTGCCCCACGGCGTCTTGCCATTGGCACAGTTCTGGAAAGTGCCCAGTACCTTGCTGCCGCTGTTGTCGGCAGTGGTCTTGAGCCACGCATCGCCGCTGGCCGGGCCACTCATGCGGATCGGCGTATTGCCGTGAATCCTGCGGTTGTAGGGCGAGCCCTGGACGAACTGCCACTGGCTATTGTTGCGTTGCACTTCGATTACCGACACACCTTCGGCTGCCTGGGCTTTGTGCACGTCTTCGGCGGACGTTGGCTGGCCACCGTGAGGGAACAGGTAGCGGTAGTTGGTGTACTCGTTGTTGATGGCCATCAACGCCCGGTTTTCATCGCCAGGGAAGGGGAACAGGCTCATGCCATCGTTGTTGTCGCCAAACTGCAGTTCCTGCGCT
This sequence comes from Pseudomonas laurentiana, assembly GCF_014648275.1. Classification (GTDB taxonomy): domain Bacteria; phylum Pseudomonadota; class Gammaproteobacteria; order Pseudomonadales; family Pseudomonadaceae; genus Aquipseudomonas; species Aquipseudomonas laurentiana. The sequence continues at coordinate 81,851 of NZ_BMQU01000017.1, read as the reverse complement.
TTGGCGCTGCCATTGCCCGAGGCGTCGAAGGCCGGGCTATCGGCATGAAGCGGCTGGCCCCAACTGATCAGCACCGAGGCGTTGTAGCCTGGCGGCAGGCTGATGCTGTCAGTGGTTGCGGCAGGGATCGACGGAAAACCCAGCAGGCTATCGTTGGCGGCCTTGACGCTCTGCGCCAGTGTGCTGCGGCTCAGCAGGCTGCCGCCAAGAAACAGCGCGGCACCACACAAGGCGCCGGCGCCGATGAAACGGCGCCGGCTGAGGCCGACCATCTGTTCGAGGTCGGTAGGCTGGTTTTCGTCTAAGAGGGTCATGATCGGCTTCCTGCTGTTTTGGCAGTCACCTTAGTCAGCCTATATGACGGTAATGTGTCGAATTTTAGACTGGGGTTCCGAGCAGTACGTGGGACGGCGGGAACTGAACCTGCAGCAGGCTTCCAGGTGCTACGCGCAGTTCATCCAGCCACTGGGCTTCGGCGAGGGCGCAAAGGGTCTGGCCGTTGCTGAGCACCAAACGCACTTCGCTGGGGCCTTCGCTATCGTCGAGGCGTTCTTCGACGGTCGCCTGAAGGCAGTTGTAGCCCGGCGTGGGTTGCACAGTGGTTGCCAGCAGCGTCAACCAGCCAGCCTTTATCAGCGCAACGACGGTGTCACCTGGAGCCAGTTCCAGGCGCAACGTGCTGTCGTGGGTGATCTGCGCGGTGAGGCTCAGGTTGTCGGCCAGCGCCAACTCGATCAGGTCATTGCGGCCCTGCGCATTGACGGCCCGGACCTTGCCATACAACTGGTTGCGTGCGCTGGTGCGCAGCATCAGCCGACCGAGGAGGTCGAGGTCGGCGGCGTCTTCAGTGGCTTCGAGAATCTGCGCCTGCAAAGCTTGCAGGCGTTGATACAGGCGCAGCACACGAGCGCCTTCCTCGGTCAGTTTCGCGCCGCCACCCCCCCGGCCGCCGACGCTGCGTTCGACCAGCGGCGTGCCAGCCAGATTGTTCAGCTCGTCGATAGCGTCCCAGGCGGCCTTGTAGCTGATGCCGGCGCTTTTGGCCGCCCGCGTGATCGAGCCTTGCTCGCCGATGTGCTGCAGCAGGGCGATGCGTTGCGGGCGTTTGACGAGGTACTGGTTGAGCAGGGCGGGCAGGGACATGAATGGCTACGCAGGGTGACGGTGATCGCTGCGAAAGTGCCCGCCCACGGGTGCCAAGTCAAGCGCGGCCCGGCTTTGGCGTGCGCGCCAGGCAGTACACATCAACCCGTCGAGCGCCGGCCTTGAGCAGCAGGCTCGCCAAGGCCTGTGCGGTAGCGCCGGTGGTCAGTACGTCATCGATCAAGGCCAGATGCCGGCCGGCCACGGCGTTCACATCCGTCACCGCGAAGGCGTGGTGCAGGTTGCGCTTGCGGGTCCGGGCATTCTGGCCCTGTTGTGGCGGCGTATCGAGTGTGCGCACCAACAGGCGCTCATCGCAGGTGATCTTCAGTTGTGTGCCAAGCCAGTTGGCCAGCATCCCGGCCTGGTTGTAGCCGCGCTCACGCAACCGGCGGGCGGCCATCGGTACAGGCAGCAGAAGTGCTGGCGGTGTCAGGCCCTCGGCGAATCGGTAAGCCAGCCAGTTGCCGAGCAGTTCGGCGAGCAGCCGACCCAATGGCCACTGGCGGTGATACTTGAACCGGGTGATCAACGCATCTACTGGAAACCCATAGTGCCAGGGGGCCTCAACCTGTTGGAAGGCCGGGCGGCGGCGATTGCATTGCCCGCAGAGCAGCCCTTGCATGGGCAAGGGCAGTGCGCATACCCGGCAGCGTTCATCAAGCCATGGCAGCTCAGTCTCGCAGGCAATACAGATAGGGATGGGGGCGTGAGTGGGCTCATCGCACAATAAACACGCGTGGTTATTATTTAACCACTTGTAAACCCATTGTTTAAGCTTCGGTTGACAGTGCATGGGGCTTCCTTAATCATGCAAACACTCCGTGATGCGCTGGCGGGCTTTCCTGTCCCGGCGCCAGTCAAGCCTAAACAAGGAATCGCCCATGAGCGCCAGCACAACTGCAACTCTTCGTCACGACTGGACCCTGGCTGAGGTCAAAGCCCTGTTCCAACAGCCGTTCAACGACTTGCTGTTCCAGGCGCAAACCGTACATCGCGCGCACTTCAACGCTAACCGCGTCCAGGTATCGACCTTGCTGTCGATCAAGACCGGTGCGTGCCCGGAAGATTGCAAATATTGTCCACAGTCCGGTCACTACAACACCGGCCTGGACAAGCAGAAGCTGATGGAAGTGCAGAAGGTGCTGGAAGAAGCCGCACGGGCCAAGGCTATCGGCTCTACCCGGTTCTGCATGGGTGCCGCCTGGAAACACCCGTCAGCCAAGGACATGCCGTACGTGCTGGAGATGGTCAAAGGGGTCAAGGCGATGGGCCTGGAAACCTGCATGACCCTGGGCAAGCTCGACCGTGAGCAGACCCAGGCTCTGGCCGAAGCCGGGCTGGACTACTACAACCACAACCTCGATACCTCGCCGGAGTTCTACGGCAACATCATCACCACCCGTACCTACGGCGAACGCCTGGAAACCCTGGCCTACGTGCGCGATGCCGGGATGAAGATCTGTTCAGGCGGTATTCTCGGTATGGGCGAGTCGCTGGACGACCGCGCAGGCCTGCTGATTCAACTGGCCAACCTGCCAGAACACCCGGAGTCGGTCCCGATCAACATGCTGGTAAAAGTGGCCGGTACGCCGCTGGAGAACGCTGACGCTGTCGATCCGTTCGACTTTATTCGCATGCTCGCCGTTGCCCGCATTCTGATGCCGAAGTCCCATGTCCGTCTGTCGGCCGGCCGTGAAGCCATGAATGAAGAAATGCAGGCCTTGGCCTTCTTCGCCGGCGCCAACTCGATTTTCTACGGCGAGAAGCTGCTGACCACTGCCAACCCGCAAGCCGACAAGGACATGCAATTGTTCGCGCGCCTTGGTATCCAGCCTGAAGCCCGCGAAGAACATGCCGATGAGGTCCATCAAGCGGCGATCGAACAGGCCTTGATCGAGCAGAAAAGCAACGAGTTGTTCTACAACGCCGCCTCGGTCTGAGGTGCGGATGAGCTTCGATCTTCGTGCGCGCCTGGAAGAACGGCGCGCGGCCTCCCTGTACCGGCAACGACCTTTGCTGGAGAGCCCGCAAGGCCCCAGCGTGGTGGTCGATGGCCAACCGCTGTTGGCCTTTTGCAGCAACGACTACCTGGGCCTGGCCAATCACCCGGATGTGATTGCTGCCTGGCGCGACGGTGCCGAGCGCTGGGGTGTCGGCGGCGGTGCTTCGCACTTGGTGATCGGCCATAGCGGCCCGCATCACGCGCTGGAAGAGGCGTTGGCCGAGTTCACCGGGCGCCCCAGGGCGTTGCTGTTCACCACAGGTTACATGGCCAACCTGGGGGCCGTGACAGCATTGGTCGGGCAGGGCGATACGGTCTTGCAAGACCGGCTCAACCACGCATCATTGCTTGATGCCGGGCTACTCAGCGGCGCGCGTTTCAATCGCTACCTGCATAACGATGCCCTGAGCCTGAGCAGCCGTCTGGAAAAAGCCCAAGGCAACACCCTGGTGGTCACCGACGGGGTGTTCAGCATGGACGGCGATGTGGCCGACCTGCCCGCATTGGCCAAGGCGGCAAAGGCGCGAGGCGCCTGGTTGATGGTCGACGATGCGCATGGTTTTGGCACCCTTGGCCGACAAGGCGGTGGGGTGGTCGAGCATTTCGGTCTGGGTCTGGAGGACGTTCCGGTGTTGGTCGGCACCCTGGGTAAGGCCTTCGGCACCGGGGGCGCATTTGTTGCGGGCAGCGAAGAGCTGATCGAGTGCCTGATCCAGTTCGCCCGCCCTTATATCTACACCACCAGTCAGCCACCGGCGCTGGCGTGTGCAACCTTGAAAAGCCTTGAGCTGCTGCGTACTGAGACCTGGCGCAGAGAGCACCTGGCCGCCTTGATCCAACAATTTCGCAGTGGCGCCGAGCAGATCGGTTTGACGCTGATGGACAGCTTCACCCCGATCCAACCGATCATGATCGGTGACAGCGCACGGGCTGTGCGGTTGTCGCAGTTGCTGCGCGCGCGCGGCCTGCTGGTCACTGCCATTCGGCCTCCAACGGTTCCGGCGGGAGGGGCGCGGTTGCGTGTCACCCTGACCGCGGCCCACAGTCAGGAACAGGTGCAGCTATTGTTAACTGCATTGGCCGAGTGCTACCCGCTGCTGGAGCCTGTCGATGCGTGACCGTCTGATACTGTTGCCGGGTTGGGGGCTGGGGACCTCGGCGTTGGAGCCGTTGGCTGCTGCCTTGCGTGCATTGGACCCGACGCTCAAAGTCGAGGTGCACGCCTTGCCACAACTCGACACCAGTGATCTGGACGCTTGGCTCTCGGCGCTGGATCGCAGCGTGCCGCGCAATACCTGGTTGGGCGGCTGGTCGCTGGGTGGAATGCTGGCGGCTGAGTTGGCCGCCCGTCGTGGCGATGAGTGCTGTGGCGTTCTGACCCTGGCCAGCAACCTCAGTTTTGTCGCCCGTCCAGATTGGCCACAAGGGATGGCGCCCGCCACGTTCGAGACGTTTCTCGACGGCTGCCGCCACCATCCGCAGGTAACCCTCAAACGCTTCATTTCACTGTGCAGCCAGGGGGCGCAGGAACCGCGCACCTTGGCTCGGCTGTTGACGGCCGGCATGCCGCAGACCCGTGAGGAGTTTCTGGTGACGGGCCTGGAACTGCTGGCGCAACTGGATACCCGTGCGGCGCTGCAGGCGTTTGATGGCCCGCAGTTGCACTTGTTTGCCGGGAGCGATGCGTTGGTGCCGGCAGAGGCTGCACGTGAGTTGCTGAATGTGCTGCCCGATGTGGAGGTTGGCCTGATCGAAGACAGTGCCCATGGCTTCCTGATGGAGTCGCCCCACGAGCTGGCCTGCGCGATTAAAGCGTTTTTGCACGAGAGCGGTGATGACTGATCTATCCCAGCCGGGCTTGCCCGGCGCCTTGCCCGACAAGCGCCAGGTCGCGGCGTCGTTTTCCCGTGCGGCCGTCAGCTATGACAGCGTTGCGCAGTTGCAGCGCGATGTAGGAAGTACCTTGCTGGAGCAGTTGCCCGCCTCGTTGGAGCCCTCGAACTGGGTCGACCTGGGCAGTGGCACGGGCTACTTCAGTCGGATGCTGAAACAGCGTTACCCACAGTGTGTCGGTGTGGCGGTGGACATTGCCGAAGGCATGCTTCGTCATGCTCGCGAACAGGGTGGTGCGCATTACCATGTCGCGGGTGATGCCGAGCGTTTGCCGCTGCGAGAGGCTAGCGTCGGGCTGATCTTCTCCAGCCTGGCGGTGCAGTGGTGCGGCGATTTTGCGGGCGTGCTCAGCGAGGCGCGGCGGGTCTTGCAGCCCGGCGGCGTGCTGGCGTTTGCCAGCCTGTGTGTCGGTACGCTCCAGGAGCTTCGCGACAGCTGGCAGGCGGTGGACGGGTTGGTTCACGTTAACCGTTTTCGGCAATGGGAAGCGTATCAGCGCCTGTGCATTGCCAGCGGCATGCAGGTGCAGGTATTGGAGAACCGTCCGCATGTATTGCACTACCCGGATGTGCGCAGCCTGACCCATGAGCTCAAGGCCCTGGGCGCCCACAATCTCAACCCAGGTCGGCCCACCGGCTTGACGGGGCGGGCGCGTATGCAAGGCTTGCTACAGGCTTACGAGCGTTTCCGTGAGCCGCAAGGCCTGCCGGCGACCTATCAGGTGGTCTACGGGGTGCTGCAGAAACCTCTGGAAGGTGGAGTCTGAAATGAACGCAGCCTATTTCATCGCCGGTACCGATACCGACGTCGGCAAGACCACGATCGCTGCCGGGTTGCTGCAGGCTGCGCGCCAGGCGGGGCTCAGTACACTGGGTGCCAAGCCGGTCGCCTCGGGCTGTGAGGTCAGCGTCAAGGGCCTGCGCAATGCCGACGCCCTGGCGCTGATGGCGCAAAGTTCGATTGCATTGCCCTATGAGCAGATCAACCCTTTCGCCTTCGAGCCGGCCATTGCACCGCATTTGGCCGCACGTGAGGCGGGCGTGGCATTGACGGTGCAGGGCCTGCTCGCGCCAATGCGTCATGTGTTGGCGCAGCGGGCAGATTTCACCCTGATTGAAGGGGCTGGCGGTTGGCGGGTGCCGCTGTCTGATCAGGCCAATCTTTCAGATCTGGCCATTGCCTTGCAACTGCCGGTGATCCTGGTGGTCGGCGTGCGTCTGGGCTGTATCAGCCATGCCTTGCTCAGCGCCGAAGCCATCGCACGCGACGGCCTGCAGTTGGCCGGCTGGGTGGCCAACATCGTCGACCCACGCACGTCGCGCCTGGAAGAGAACCTCGCAACCCTGGCTGAGCGGTTGCCGGCTCCTTGCCTGGGACGTGTTCCCAAACTCAAGAACGTGACGGCTGACGCGGTGGCTGAGTACCTGCAACTGGACCTGTTGGACTAGCGGAAGGCTATTGGCAGGCAATAGGCTATTAGTGTTTTTGACGGGCCTTTTCCCTTCGGGTCTGCTTCAATAGGCAGTACCTGCCGTTAGCGTCATGGAGTGTCGAAATGGAAATCTCGGGCAATTCAGCGTTCTATGCCGGTCTGGGCGCTATTCAGACTGGGCAGAACCGTGTCGATCAGGCCGCCAGCCAGATTGCCAACACCACCGTTGAGCGCGCCGCCACCAGCCAGTCCAGCGACTATCAGGCTGAGCGTCTGCGTTCAGTCGATCGCAGCCAGCAACAGGACCTTGCTACCAGCACGGTCGAATTGGCCCTGGGCAAGTTCCAGGTCGAACTGGGTGTCAAAGTCGCCAAAGCATCGGACGAAATGCTCGGCACCCTGATCGACACCTACGCCTGACCGGCCCTCGGTCTACCGGCGCTTTACCCCTCTACTACGCTTTATGTATCAGCGCCTTGGCCTTGTCGCCAGGCGCTCGTTCGTGTGTGCATGGCGCGCGCAATGAGGGCCGTGCAGCAGTTTGAGATGGCGGAATTGCCCTCTGGACGATGCTTGACAACCCATTGGCGTAAACGTATGTTTCAAACAACTGTTTGACCGAAAGTCGCCAACAGCTGGTCGGTGTGTCACGGTCTCCCTTTCCAGGATTCATCAGCAGAGGTTTATCGCTATGCCTGATTACAAAGCCCCCTTGCGTGATATTCGCTTTGTTCGTGACGAGTTGCTCGGTTACGACGCGCACTATCAGAGCCTGCCGGCTTGTCAGGACGCCACACCAGACATGGTGAATGCCATCCTTGAAGAAGGCGCCAAGTTTTGTGAACAGGTACTGGCCCCGCTGAACCGTGTTGGTGATCTGGAGGGTTGCACCTGGAGCGAGTCGGGCGTGAAAACCCCGAGCGGTTTCAAGGAAGCCTACAAGCAGTTCGTCGAAGGCGGCTGGCCGAGCCTGGCCCATGACATCGACCATGGTGGCCAAGGCCTGCCTGAGTCGCTGGGCCTGGCGATCAGCGAAATGGTGGGTGAGTCCAACTGGTCCTGGGGCATGTACCCTGGCCTGTCCCACGGTGCGATGAACACCATCTCCGAGCACGGCACTGCCGAGCAGCAGCACACCTACCTGACCAAGCTGGTTTCCGGCGAGTGGACCGGCACCATGTGCCTGACCGAGCCGCACTGCGGTACTGATCTGGGCATGCTGCGCACCAAGGCCGAGCCTCAGGCTGACGGCTCCTACAAAGTCACCGGCACCAAGATCTTCATCTCCGCCGGTGAGCACGACATGGCCGACAACATCGTCCATATCGTTCTGGCGCGCCTGCCCGACGCACCTGCTGGCACTAAAGGGATTTCCCTGTTCATCGTGCCGAAGTTCCTGCCTACCGCTGACGGCGGGGTGGGCGAACGCAATGCTGTTGCCTGCGGTTCCATCGAACACAAGATGGGTATCCACGGCAACGCCACCTGCGTGATGAACTTCGATGCCGCGACCGGTTACCTGATCGGCCCGGCGAACAAGGGCCTGAACTGCATGTTCACCTTCATGAACACCGCACGTCTGGGTACCGCGCTGCAAGGGTTGGCCCATGCTGAAGTGGCCTTCCAGGGTGGTTTGAAGTACGCCCGCGACCGCCTGCAAATGCGCTCGCTGACCGGCCCGAAAGCACCGGACAAAGCCGCTGACCCGATCATCGTTCACCCGGATGTGCGGCGTATGCTGCTGACCATGAAGGCCTTCGCCGAAGGTAACCGGGCGATGGTCTACTTCACGGCCAAACTGGTCGATATCGTCAAGTACAGCCAGGACGCGGAAGAGCGGAAGAAAGCCGACGCGCTGCTGGCCTTCATGACCCCGATCGCCAAAGCGTTCATGACGGAAGTCGGCTTCGAAGCCGCCAACCATGGCGTGCAGATCTATGGTGGCCACGGTTTCATCGCCGAGTGGGGCATGGAACAGAACGTGCGCGATAGCCGTATCTCCATGCTTTATGAGGGCACCACGGGTATCCAGGCACTGGACCTGCTGGGCCGCAAAGTCCTGATGACCCAAGGCGAAGCACTGAAGGGCTTCACCAAGATCGTCCACAAGTTCTGTCAGGCCCAGGAAGGCAACGATGCGGTCAAGGAGTTCGTCGAGCCGCTGATCAAGCTGAACAAGGAGTGGGGCGAGCTGACCATGAAAGTCGGTATGGCCGCCATGAAAGACCGTGAGGAAGTCGGTGCCGCGTCGGTGGACTACCTCATGTACTCCGGTTACGCCTGCCTGGCCTACTTCTGGGCCGACATGGCGCGCCTGGCTGCGGAAAAACTGGCAACTGGTACCAGCGAAGCCGCGTTCTACACCGCCAAGCTGCAGACTGCACGCTTCTACTTCCAGCGCATCCTGCCGCGTACCCGTGTGCATGTTGAAGCCATGCTGTCGGGCGCCAACAACCTGATGGACATGAAAGAAGAAGACTTCGGCCTCGCTTACTGAGAGCGTGCCTGAGCTGAAAAACCGCCTGCCCTAACCGGCAGGCGTTTTTTTTTGTGTGTACGAATGGGAAGGAGGCATCAAGTCCTCGTCTCGTGCTGCCGTTAAATGAAAGTGCCGGTAAATATTCATCTATTCATGTGCGTTGCCGATGCAGTGAAGGCACAATGCCATTGTTGATCTGCCGGGTCGGAGATTCCCTTGTTTCGTTTATCTGCTGTACGCCTCAGCCACTTTCTGCCATCACTGTTCCTTCTGCTCTGCGGATTGGCGGCGGCCTATGTGCGGGACCTGAGTGTTTTTTTCACATCACTGTTCAACGTGCTGCCAACCTTGGTGTTACTGCTTGGTGGAGCCTACTGCGCGGTTTACCGACGTCAGCGTGAGCTGTTTCTGATGGTCACGGTCTATATCGCCTACTTCCTGCTGGATACCCAGACCGACTTTTATCGAGACAATGGTCGCGTCCGCGAGGATGCGGCCGTTGTCTTCCATTTAGTGTGTTTGTTATTGCCCATGTTGTTCGGGCTGTTTGGCGCCTGGCAGGAGCGTACGCATCTGTTCCAGGATATGGTGGCGCGCTTTGCCGTGTTGCTGGCTGTTGGCAGTGTCGCCCTGGGGCTTGAGCAGAGCTTCCCGCAACCGTTGCTGGCGTGGTTGGCGGAGATTCGCTGGCCGTCGCTGCATGGCCAATGGATGAGCCTGATCCAGATGGCGTACCCGGTGTTTCTGATTGCCTTCGGGCTGCTGGTGGTGCAGTACCTGCGTCAGCCACGGCCATTGCATGCGACCCAGGTCATTGGCCTGCTCGGCATTTTCTGGATGCTGCCCAAGACTTTCATCCTGCCATTTACCCTCAACATCATGTGCAGTCAGGTGATGTTGATGATTGCCGCGGCGGTGTCCCACGAGGCCTATCAAATGGCTTTTCGCGACGAGTTGACCGGGTTGCCGGGACGACGTGCATTGAACGAGCGAATGCAGCGTCTGGGGCGCACCTATGTGCTGGCGATGACCGACGTCGATCACTTCAAGAAATTCAACGACACCCATGGTCACGATGTGGGTGATCAGGTGTTGCGCCTGGTGGCCAGCAAGCTGTCCAAGGTCACCGGCGGAGGCCGTGCTTACCGCTATGGTGGCGAGGAGTTTTGCCTGGTGTTTGCCGGCAAGAGTATCGAGGAGTGCATGCCTCACCTGGAAGCGGTGCGCGAGGTGATCGCCAACTACAATATCCTGCTGCGTAACCCGGATAACCGCCCGCAGGACGATACTCAGGGGCGCCAGCGTCGTGGCTCTGCTGCGGCCACCAGTGTGTCGGTGACGATCAGTATCGGTGTCGCCGAGCGGCAGATGGAGCATCGCACGCCTGACGAAGTGCTCAAGTCGGCCGACCAGGCGCTCTACAGCGCCAAGGGGGCGGGCCGTAACTGCGTGGTTGCCTACGGTTTGGAAAACAAGCGAGGAGCCGTGCGCACTGCGTGACCGAATGTGACTTTATGGTCAAAAGATGGTCCTATGTCTCACAAAAGTTGTTCGGGTACACTGGTTTCCTAACTGAGTATCGGTCCTCCGGGACTGCCCCCTGACTGGTTCTGTGAGAGGTTGCCATGGCTGACTATAAAGCGCCCTTGCGCGATATGCGCTTCGTCCTCAATGAAGTCTTCGAGGTTGCCAAGCTGTGGGCCCAGCTGCCCGGCTTGGCTGAAATCGTTGATGAAGAGACGGCCATGGCCGTGCTCGAGGAGGCCGGAAAGGTCACCAGCAAAAGCATCGCACCGCTGAACCGTGGCGCCGACGAAGAGGGTTGCCGTTGGGACAATGGCGTCGTCAGTACGCCAGCAGGTTTTATCGACGCGTATCGCACCTATGCCGAGGGCGGCTGGGTAGGTGTTGGCGGTGACCCCGCGTTTGGCGGCATGGGCATGCCCAAAGTGATTTCTGCCCAGGTCGAAGAGATGGTCAACGCCTCCAGCCTGGCGTTTGGGTTGTACCCGATGCTGACCGCCGGCGCCTGTCTGTCGATCAATGCCCACGCCAGTGAGGCGCTCAAGGCGACCTACCTGCCGAACATGTATGCCGGTGTCTGGGCTGGCTCAATGTGCCTGACCGAGCCCCATGCCGGTACCGACCTGGGCATCATCCGTACCCGTGCAGAACCTCAGGCCGATGGCAGTTACAAGGTCAGTGGCACGAAGATCTTCATCACTGGCGGTGAGCACGACCTGACCGAGAACATCATTCACCTGGTGTTGGCCAAGCTGCCAGATGCACCCGCTGGGCCGAAAGGCATTTCATTGTTTCTGGTGCCAAAGTTCCTGGTCAATGCCGACGGTAGCCTCGGCGCACGCAACCCGGTCAATTGCGGCTCCATCGAGCACAAGATGGGTATCCAGGGTTCCGCTACCTGCGTGATGAATTTCGATGAAGCGGTCGGGTATCTGGTCGGTGAGCCAAACAAGGGCCTGGCGGCCATGTTCACCATGATGAACTATGAACGCCTGGGGGTGGGTATTCAGGGGCTGGCGTCGGCAGAGCGCTCGTACCAGAACGCTATTGAATACGCCCGTGACCGCCTGCAAAGTCGTGCTCCGACTGGCCCGCAAGCGAAAGACAAGGCGGCTGACCCGATCATCGTTCACCCGGATGTTCGGCGCATGCTGCTGACCATGAAGGCCTTTAACGAGGGCGGGCGCGCGTTTTCCAGCTATGTAGCAATGCAACTGGACACGGCCAAGTACAGCGAAGACCCGGCGGTGCGCAAACGGGCCGAAGACCTGGTGGCCTTGCTGACGCCGGTGGCCAAGGCGTTTCTCACGGACCTGGGTCTGGAAGCGACCGTGCATGGGCAGCAGGTGTTCGGTGGCCATGGTTACATCCGTGAGTGGGGCCAGGAGCAACTGGTGCGCGATGTGCGTATCACGCAGATCTACGAAGGCACCAACGGTATTCAGGCGCTGGACTTGATCGGTCGCAAGGTTGTTGGTAGCGGCGGGGCGTTTTATCGGTTGTTCGCCGACGAAATCCGCCAGTTCATCGCTTCGGCCGACAGCGATTTGCAGGCATTCAGCACGCCGCTGGAAGCCGCCTTGAACAGTCTCGACGAGCTGACCGACTGGGTGCTGGACCGCGCCAAGAGCAATCCGAACGAGATAGGGGCTGCGTCGGTGGAATACTTGCAGGCGTTCGGCTACGTTGCTTATGCCTACATGTGGGCGCTGATGGCGCGTACAGCGCTGGCCAAGCAAGGGCAGGATGATTTCTATGCCAGCAAACTGGGCACAGCACAGTTCTACTTCGCCCGTTTGTTGCCGCGTATCCATGCCTTGAGTGCTTCGGTAAAAGCCGGTAGCGAGTCGCTTTACCTGCTCAGTGCCGAACAGTTTTAAGTTGTATTACGTCGTGTAGGAAAATGCTTACACGGCGTGGTGACTTTTAGCCTCTATCTAAAGATTGGATCCATTGCTAATCTTTGCCACATGGACGTCGCGCAGGATGCGCAATGTACAGAACAGGGACACGCAGGATTCCTGCCAGGATGGCGGGTGAAATGGATGTCAGGGAAACAGTCTGCAAACCCCGCTTCGGCGGGGTTTTCTTATTCCAGCTATTCCAGCGATCTGTCAGCCTAGTACATCAAGCGGCGATACGCCGATGTGCCGTGGGTCGATCTCTTCTTCCAATAGCGTACGCAGCAACTCGATCGAGGCTTGCTGGCGCTGTGCATCCCGGAATACCAACCCCACTTTCAACGGCACCCGTGGCTCGCTCAACGGCTTCCAGAGCAGTTCCTGATCATCGGTTACCTCTTGAGCCCGGCCGGGTAAAACCGTGGCCAGTGAGGTATGTGGCAGGCTGTCGAGGATCCCGCCCATGTTGTTCATTTCCGCTTGTACCTGCGGGCGCCGACCGAGGTTGGCCAGTTGCGATTGCCAGATCTGACGCACTTGGAATTCTTCGCCCAGCAGCAGCATCGGTAGCTCAGCGGCCTGTTTAAGCGAGACTTTCTTGAATTCGCGCAAAGGGTGCGTGTTGGGGATCACCAATTGCAATTCATCTTCGTACAGCATCAGGCCGTGCAGGCCCGGCTGGCGCGGCGGCAGGTAGCTGATACCGATGTCCAGCGTGCCGTTGAGCAAGCGTCGTTCGATTTCCATGCCTGACAGTTCGTAGATCTGTACCACCAGGTGCGGCTGGGCCTTGCGCACTCGGTCGAGCAGCTGGGGTACCAGGCTTGGGCGTACGGTCTGCAGCACGCCAATGGCCAGAGTACGCAATGACTGCCCCTTGAAATTGCGCAGGGCGTCGCTCGCTCGCTGCAGGCCGTCAAGCAGGGGCAGCGCATGGTTGTACAGCGTGTGTGCCGCCAAGGTCGGCAGCAAGCGCTTGTTACCGCGCTCGAACAGGCTGACATCCAGGCTGTGTTCGAGCTGGCGGATCTGTTGCGACAGCGCCGGCTGGGACAGTGAAAGGCGTTCGGCCGCCCGGCCGACATGACCTTCTTCGTAGACCGCGACGAAATAACGCAGTTGGCGAAAATCCATAAGGAATACTTATCAAAAAAGCTCGAAAAACGAAATGGCTGTTAGCCCTCAAGAAGCCTAGTCTATCCCGTATTCACAAGGTTTACAGGGCCATAGGGCGCGATGAATACCGTGTATGTGGATGGTGTTTACATAGGCAAGGCTAAAAACATCGGTCATGGCTTAATGACCGATATCGATAAGGAACAGGTTGCAAGAAGGCTGTGGTTATGGCCACAGGGATTGGGCAGCGATGAACACGGCGACCCACGCTTCCATACCGGCCCTGAACGGGCCTTGCATCACTACCCCGCCGAGCACTACGCCTATTGGCGCAAACGTTATCCGCAGATCGACTGGTGTGCACCGGCATTCGGCGAAAACCTCTCTACCCACGGCATGAACGAAGAGTCTGTGTGCCTGGGTGACATGTTTCGTTGGGGGGGCGCGTTGTTGCAGGTCAGCCAACCCCGTTCGCCTTGCTACCGGCTCAGTCATCGCTGGGGCCTGCCGGATTTGCCAGAGCTGGCTCAGCAAACGGGCCGTTGTGGCTGGTTTTACCGTGTGCTCAAGCCAGGTTTCGTCAGTGCCGAAGAGCCTTTTGAGTTGATTCAGCGTAGCTATCCAGGCCTCACCGTAGCCTGGGCGTTACATGCTTTTTTTCGTGAACCCCTGGAGCATGCAGGTTTGAAAAAGCTGGTGGATTGTCCGGCCCTGTCGTCACGCTGGCGCGATACCGCGATCAAGCGTCTACGTACCGGCCAGGTCGAAGACTGGACCTCGCGTCTGCTCGGCTTGCCGCTGGAAGGGCTGCGCGCATGAACCTGTTCAACCTGCGTCGTTCGTCGGCTGTACCTGAAGAGCACGACCCCGTTCCTGTGGCCACGGCACCTGTCGAGTCGTTGTCGCGTGAGTACCTGATGCCAGTGGCAGAGCGCCCAGCACAAGTCTTTGTCCGTGGGCAGGGCTCCTGGCTGTGGGACAGCGACGGGCGGGCGTACCTTGATTTCACCCAGGGTTGTGCGGTCAACAGTCTTGGCCACAGCCCCAAAGCACTGGTTCAAGCACTGGGTGCTCAGGCCCAGGCGCTGATTAACCCAGGGGCAGGGTTTCATAACCGTGGGTTGTTGCAACTGGTCAATCGCCTGTGCGAAAGCACAGGCAGTGATCAGGCCTACCTGCTCAACAGTGGCGCAGAAGCCTGTGAGGGTGCGATCAAGCTGGCGCGCAAGTGGGGCCAACTGCATCGCAATGGTGCCTATCACATCATCACTGCCAGCCAGAGTTGCCATGGGCGCACGCTCGGGGCGTTGTCGGCCTCTGATCCGTCGCCGTGCAACCGTTGTGAACCTGGCTTGCCAGGTTTCAGCAAGGTGCCCTACAACGACCTGGCAGCCCTGCATGCCGCCGTCGACTCACGTACGGTTGCGATCATGCTGGAGCCGATCCAGGGAGAGGCCGGGGTCATTCCGGCGACCCAGGACTATCTTCAGGGCGTCGAGCGCCTGTGCCGCGAGTTGGGCATCCTGCTTATTCTCGATGAAGTTCAAACCGGTATCGGTCGCTGTGGTGCCTTGCTCGCCGAGCAAACCTACGGTGTGCGTGCCGATATCGTGACCCTCGGCAAAGGTTTGGGTGGCGGCGTGCCGCTGGCCGCATTGCTGGCGCGTGGCGCGGCCTGCTGTGCCGAGCCGGGCGAGTTGGAGGGTAGCCATCACGGTAACGCATTGATGAGTGCTGCTGGCCTGGCCGTTCTGCAAACGGTTCTCGAGTCGGGGTTCTTTGAGCATGTGCAGGAGGCCGGACGGCATCTGCGTGATGGCTTGGGGCGTCTGACAGCACGCTACGGCCAAGGTGAAGTCCGTGGCCAGGGCTTGCTTTGGGGGTTGGAGCTGGCGGATGACTCGGCTGCAGCGGTGGTCAAGGCTGCGCTAC
The DNA here is from genome assembly GCF_014648275.1 of Pseudomonas laurentiana. Classification (GTDB taxonomy): domain Bacteria; phylum Pseudomonadota; class Gammaproteobacteria; order Pseudomonadales; family Pseudomonadaceae; genus Aquipseudomonas; species Aquipseudomonas laurentiana. Next base: position 66,426 of record NZ_BMQU01000017.1, on the reverse strand, counting down.
AGGAAGGCTTGCTGTTGAACGCACCGCAAGCGAACGTGCTGCGTTTTTCACCAGCGCTGACCGTGAGCAAAGGCAACATCGATGAAATGCTGCTGCGCCTGGCGCGGGCATTCGCCCGGGTGCATACCGCGCAATTGAACCGTCGTCGCGAGGCTATTGCCTGAGATGCGTGTACTTGTCCTGCAACACTCGCCCGCCCAGCGTCATGGGCCACTCAACCGCTGGCTGTTGCAAAACGCTGAAGCGGTACACATCTGCCACCTTTACGCCCATGCCCGCATGCCACGGCTGGACAGCTTCGATCTACTGATCGACCTGGGGCCCGAGCAAGCTCTGGAGCCCTGGCGTGATGCTGAGCGACGCCTGCTTGAAAAGGCCTTGAGTGCCGGCAAGCAAGTGCTGGTGGCGGACCAACTGGACCACCTGATTCTTTCTGGCAACGTGCTGCACTAACGAATTTTACGAACCGTCTCGCGTTCCTGCGCATCGCCCTGGGCCTGATCATTTTGGCTCGGGGCGTTTTTTTATCGGTCGTCAGGTACTCAATGGCACATCGAGCAAGGGCTGGCTGTTGGCACGGCTGACACCCTACGCCGTGCTCAGGACGTTACGGTAGAACTTCCATTCTTCTTCCAGCGCGTGGGCGAGGTTCGCCGCCGTGCGAAAGCCATGGCGTTCGTTGGCGTAGAAGTGCCCTTCGGCGTGAATACCGCGGCGTTTCAGGGCATCGAGCATGCTGCGGGTTTGTTCGGGTACGACCACCGCATCCAGTTCTCCCTGGAAGAAGATCACGGGCACCTTGATTTGTGCTGCGTGCAGCAGCGGTGTGCGCTGTCGGTAGCGCTCGATGTCCTGCACGGGGTCGCCGATCAGCCAGTCAAGGTAGTCACCTTCGAACTTGTGCGTGGCGCGGGTCAGTGCCAGTGGATCACTGACCCCATAGAGGCTGGCGCCAGCGCGAAACACGTCGTGAAAGGCCAGCGCGCACAGGGTGGTGTAGCCACCGGCGCTACCTCCCCGAATAAAGGCCTGGGCTGGATCAATCAGGCCTCGCCCGGCCAGGTAGCTGACCACGGCACAGGCATCTTCCACATCGACTTCGCCCCAGCGCCCGCATAGCGCCTGACGGTAGGCGCGGCCATAGCCGCTGCTGCCTCGATAGTTGAGGTCAGCGACGGCAAAGCCGCGTTGGGTCCAGTATTGAATACGCGGGTCAAGCACCGGGTAGCATGCGGATGTCGGGCCGCCATGGATGAACACTACCAGTGGTGGGCGTGAAGTGCCGTTCATGGCTGGGTAGAAAAAACCATGGGCAATACCATCACCGCTGGGGTAGCGGAGGGTTTGTGGACGGCTGATGTGCTCGGCCGGTAGCGGCAATGCACCGCCGCTCAGTACCTCAACATGGTGGCTGCGCCGGTGGATGGCAATGACCGCTGGTGGGCGGGTGGCCGATGACGCGATGGCATACAGGTGTGTGTTGTCCAGGTCCAGGCAGCGAAAGCGGGTGAACGTGCCGCTGAAGTCCTCCAGCGTACCATCGGGATGACGTACGCCCAGGCGGCTGAAACCGTCTTCAAACCAACTGGCCAGGTAGCAGCCATGGTCCAGCGGTCGCCAAGTGCTGGCCCCGAGTTGCCAGGGCGCGCCGGCATGGTCGGCGGCAGTGGCAGGTAGTGCCCGCCAGCCGTGTTCGGTTTCGCCCCAGGGTTGCCAGAAGCCTTCGCGGTCAGACAAACAGTAGAGATGGCCGCTACGGTCGAAACGCGGCTGCTGCAGGGACTCCTGTTCGCCGTCCCCCGCGATGCACTGTGCCGGGCTCCAGCGGCCATCTGCCAGACGCTGGCAGCACAGCAGGCGGGTGGCGGTCCAGGGTTGGTCGGGGCGATTCCACTCGATCCAGGCCAGACGGGAACCATCCTCGCTCAAGGTTGGCGATGCATAGAAATCTGCACCTTCGGCCAGTACTTCCCGTGAGCCTTGGCCAATGGCGACCAGGCGGTGTTCGACCTGGTCTGGCGTGTGCGTTTCTTCTACGGCCACAACCTTGCCGTCGGCCCAGTACACGTCACCGTAACGGCGCTGGCCGTGGGTGAGCGCTTGCGGTTGACCACCATCGAGGCCTTGCCGATACAGCTGCTGGTCCGTTTCGTTAACGAACACCAGGCCGTTGTGTGTAAGGCAGAACGCGCCCCCGCCGTACTCGTATACCCGGCTGCGCACGCTGAATCCATCGGGCGTCAGGCAGCGGGTGCGGCCCTTGTGCCAATGCCAGATCCGGCAGGCACCGTCCTGAGGGCGAAAGGCATTCCAGAACAGCCCGTGCTGGCCGACCTTGAGTTCGGCAAAGTCGGCGCCGGCGGCAACGGCCTGTTCGGCGCTGAAACGGTCAGCCGCGAGCGATGACACGGGAGTTTCGATCATTGCGGAAGGTCATCTGGTCGATGGACAGGTTGGCATGCTCTGCGTCTCTTCGGGCGTCAAGGATGATCCCGTGATCGGCCGATTTGGCGCATACCGGGTCAGCCTTGCTGGCGTCTCCGGTGAGCATGAAGGCCTGGCAGCGGCAGCCGCCAAAGTCTTTTTCTTTCTCGTCGCAGGAGCGACACGGTTCAGGCATCCAGTCGTAACCGCGAAAGCGGTTGAAGCCGAACGAGTCGTACCAAATGTGCTGCATGCTGTGTTCGCGCACGTTGGGAAACTGCACCGGCAGTTGCCGTGCGCCGTGGCAGGGTAGCGCGGTGCCGTCCGGGGTGACCGTGAGGAATACACTGCCCCAGCCGTTCATGCAGGCTTTCGGGCGCTCTTCGTAGTAGTCCGGGGTAACGAAGATCAGTTTGCAGGGGTTGCCGGCAGCCTGCAGTTTTTCCCGGTACTCGTTGGTGATGCGTTCGGCGCGCTCCAGTTGGGCGCGAGTTGGCAGCAGGCCGAGTCGATTCAGGTGGGCCCAGCCGTAGAACTGGCACGTGGCGAGTTCGACGAAATCCGCTTCCAGGGCAATACACAGCTCGATGATGCGGTCGATCTTGTCGATGTTGTGCCGATGGGTAACGAAGTTCAGCACCATCGGGTAGCCGTGGGCTTTCACTGCACGGGCCATTTCCAGCTTCTGCGTGAAGGCTTTCTTCGAGCCGGCCAACAGGTTGTTCACCTCTTCGTCGCTGGCCTGGAAACTGATCTGGATATGATCCAGCCCGGCGTGCTTGAAGTCGGCGATTTTCTGTTCGGTCAGGCCAATGCCTGAGGTGATCAGGTTGGTGTAGTAGCCCAGGCGGCGGCCTTCGCCGATCAGTTCGGCAAGGTCCTGGCGAACCAACGGCTCACCACCGGAAAAGCCCAGTTGCGCAGCGCCCATTTCCCGCGCTTCACGCATCACCTTGAACCACTGCTCAGTGTTCAGTTCCTGACCCTGGGCGGCGAAGTCCAGTGGGTTGGAGCAGTACGGGCACTGCAGCGGACAGCGGTAGGTCAGCTCGGCCAGCAACCACAACGGCAGGCCGACCTGTGGGGGGGCGGGTACGTCAGGCAAGCTCGATCCAGTGTTCGGCACGGGCGACCTCCATGAATTGCTCGATGTCATCACCGAGTTCGGGTACGCCGGGAAACTGTTCGTCCAGATGGGTGATGATCGCGGCGACAGTGCGTTGACCATCAATCAATTGGCCGATGGCCGAGGCGCTTTCGTTGAGCTTGATCATGCCTTCCGGATACAGCAGTACATGGGCTTTCTGTGCCGGTTCGTACTGGAAGCGATAACCCGGGCGCCAGCGCGGGGTCAGGTTGCGATCGAAGCTCATAGGGCAATCCCCTTGTGCCAGACCCGCTCATGGGTGACGGTGTGATAGGGCGGGCGGTTCAGTTCATAGGCCATGCTCATGGCGTCGAGCATGCTCCAGAGAATGTCCAGTTTGAACTGGAGAATCTCCAGCATGCGTTGCTGGCCTTCTACTGTAGTGTAGTGCTGTAGGGTGATGCTCAAGCCATGTTCGACATCGCGGCGTGCCTGGCCCAGGCGAGTCCGGAAGTACGTGTAACCGGCGGGGTCGATCCACGGGTAGTGTTGCGGCCAGCTGTCCAGGCGTGACTGGTGGATCTGTGGTGCGAACAGTTCGGTCAGGGAGCTGCTGGCGGCCTCCTGCCAGCAGGCGCGCCGGGCGAAGTTGACGTAGGCGTCTACCGCAAAGCGCACGCCGGGCAGCACCAGTTCTTGAGAACGCAGTTGCTCGGGGTCAAGGCCAACGGCCTGGCCCAGACGCAACCAGGCTTCGATGCCGCCATCTTCGCCGGGCGCGCCATCATGGTCCAGCAGGCGTTGAATCCACGCGCGACGGATCTCGCGATCCGGGCAGTTGGCCAGGATCGCTGCATCCTTCATCGGGATGTTCACCTGATAGTAGAAGCGGTTGGCAACCCAGCCCTGGATCTGCTCGCGGCTGGCCCGACCTTCGTACATGGCCACGTGATAAGGGTGATGAATGTGGTAGTAGGCACCCTTTGCCCGCAGGGCCTGTTCAAACTCGGCGGGGGACAGCGCTTTGGCGTCGTTCATGTCTGCTCCTACAACACGATGCTCATGCCGTCGAAGGCAACTTCGACGCCACGGCGGTTCAGTTCGGCGCGTTCGACCGAGTCCTCATCGAGGATCGGGTTGGTGTTGTTGATGTGGATGAGCACCTTGCGCTGCGTTGGCAGGTGTTCCAACACTTCAAGCATGCCACCCGGGCCGTTCAGGGCCAGGTGACCCATCTCCCGGCCAGTACGGGTGCCGACGCCACGGCGTTGCATTTCATCATCGTCCCATAAGGTTCCGTCGACCAGCAGGCAATCGGCCTTGGCCATTTTCGCCATCAGCCCGTCATCGACTTGCCCCAGGCCCGGGGCATAGAACAAGGTGCCGCCAGTGCGCAGGTCTTCGACCATCAGCCCGAGGTTGTCCCCCGGATGCGGGTCGAAACGATGGGGCGAGTAAGGCGGTGCTGCGCTGCGCAGCGGGAAAGGGCTGAAGCGCAGGTTCGGGCACGCGTCGATAACGAAGCTACCTTCCAGTTCGATACGGTTCCAGACCAGCCCGCCGTTCCAGTGGCTGAGCATGTTGAACAGCGGAAAGCCGGTGCTCAGGTCCTGATGAACCATGTCGGTGCACCAGACCTGATGAGGGCAGCCTTCGCGCAGGCTGAGCAGGCCGGTGGTATGGTCGATCTGGCTGTCGAGCAGGATGATTGCGTTGATGCCCGTGTCGCGCAGTGCCCGGGCCGGCTGCATCGGCGCAAAGCCTTGCAGTTGGGCGCGGATGTCTGGCGAAGCATTGCAGAGTACCCAGTGAACGCCGTCATCGGACAAGGCGATCGACGACTGGGTTCGCGCCGTGGCACGCAGGGTGCCGTCACGAAAGCCCCTGCAGTTGTCACAGTTGCAGTTCCACTGGGGGAAACCGCCACCGGCGGCGGAACCGAGAATCTGGATGTACATGGCCACTCCTGCCGCGTCTGAAAATGAAAACGCCCCGGCTGACCGAGGCGTTGTACTGACCGCAAACTCAGCGGTTTGCGAAGTACATGGTCACTTCAAAGCCGATACGCAGATCAGTGTATGCAGGTTTGGTCCACATGGGATTACTCCTTCCGGATAGGTCTTGGGGTAGTCGGCTACTTATTTAGTCCACCCTCGTAATGAAGGGCTTTCGGTGGCCGAGATTGCGCTATCTTACTAAAAATGCGCAGCTGAAAGGTTAAATCTAGGATGAATTCCATTTTCTTTGGCGTAAAAATCAGCGTGTGCTCTGCCAGGCAGCGGACGGCGCTGTACCGTTGGCCAAGCATAGCCAGCCCTGATGAGCCTGGCGCAGGGCATCGGTTGCTGTTTTGAGGGTTGCCAGGTCTACCGCCAGAATGCGCGCTTGCAACTGCCCCAGGGTCTGTTTGGGGTGCCCGGCCAGTTGCGCCTGCCAGGCCCATTCGGCCACATCGTTGTTGCTCATGTCTGGTTCAGCGAATTGCGCTGCCAGTGCCCGACGTTGGTTTTCCAGGCCACCCGCATGAGCGTCAAGCCAGAGTGTGAGTTCATCGATGAAGGTGATGATGTGTGCGAGGATCTGTTCGTGGCCAGCCGACGGCGACTGCACGCCAAACAACAGCCCTGCATGGCCTTGAACCTGACGGAAGGTGCTGAACACGGCATAGCCCAGTTGCAGCTCAACCCGCATACGCTGGTAAAAAGGCCCTTGGATCAGGTGTGCCAGCAAGCGTCCGACAGCCTCATCGGCTACCGGACAGAACAACAGCAGGGCGTGTTCTGCGCTGTCATCGGTCGAGCGGTACCACTGTCTGCCACTGATGAGGCGCGGCAGGGTGTGGCTGCCCGCGCTGCCGGGAATGTTCAGTAGAGGCCGTTCGGTTGCCGAAAAGCCTGTAGCCAGTCCTTGCCAGCATGCGCGTTCCCACATGGCGTCAAGGTTTGCCTCGGTTGTGGCGTGCTCCCGGGTGGCTGCGTTTACCGCACCCAGAACAACCTCTGGTAAGTGTCGCAACAGTTGGCGGATCGGAATCAGCCGTGGTTCCTGGACTGGGGCAACCTCAGCTCGCCAGGTGTCCGCAGGAGGGCTACGCAACACCGCGAGGGCTTGCGTGACGACCGCATTGACGGCTCTGGGGGCGCCAGCGCAGCGCAATTGCCAGTAGTGGGCGCAGGCGCTGAACTCCAGTTCTACACAGGCTTGTGCTGCGCGCTCGGTGAGTTTTTGCAACGCCGTGTTGAGCCGAGCGTAGAGGTTATCGTGGTTGCTTGAGTCGAGTTGCCAGCGCAGGTACAGGATGCCGGTCTGGCGCTTGGTCGGCAGGATCGAGTTGTAGGCGATGCCGGCAGTGCTCGATGCAGCCTGAGCCGCTGTATCGGTGCCCACCAGGAACGGGTTGGGTTCCGGCAGCCTCCAAGCCGTGGCTGTTTCGCGCCGGGGGGATGCGCTAGCCCGAAGCTGGGTGAGCAACGCACTCAACCCAGCACTGCCCGGTGTACCGAGAGCTTTGCCCGTGCTGTCTTGACGTGCCAGTTGCAGGGCGCCAGCGCGCCCTTGCTGGCAGCTCAGGAGCCGGGCGTACTCATCAATCAGCAGCGTCCAGTCGGCGTTGTTGAAAAACGCCAGCCAGTCAAAAAACAGTCGTTCTACGTCGTAGCGGTGCGGCTCATCCTTCAGGCTGAACTGCACATGCAGCAGGGCCTGCTGCTCATACTGGTGAAGTGTTTTGAAACGGAGGCTCGTTACCCAGCCCTTTTCGCGCAGCAGTGCGAGCAGGCCACCGGGTTGGCTGTCGGTTAGCCAGGTGCTGAGGAATGCAATGGCGTCTTCGCTACCGGTAGGCAAGCGTTCGCAGGCGAACAGCAGGTCCAGCAAGCCTGCCTGTTGGGTGGGGGCACTGCACAGTTGCAGGGGGGCGACCGGCGCTTGGGCTGTTTTCAACCCGGGTTTGAAAACCTGGCCACAGGTTTCGGCCATTGCCAGCAGTTCGCTCAGTGGCTGTGGCCCGGTCAGGCTCAGGGTTATTTGTCCGGCCTGGTAGTAGCCTTGGTGGAAGTCGTGCAGTGCCCGTTGAAAGGCGGCCTGCTGAACACCCAGGCTGTAGCGGTTACCAGCATGGAAAGCCCGCAGTGGATGGCCTGCCGAAACGCACTGGAGCAAGGCGAATTGCGCCTGCGAGGCGTGGTCGCGAGACCAGGCTATGAACTCGGCATGCAGTACTTCGCGTTCGCGCAACTGCGCTGCATGGTCGTCCAGGCGGGGGCGCGCAAGCATGTCGCACAGCCGTTCCAGGGCGCCGCTGAATGCCGCGACCGGCACTTCGAAAAAAAACTCAGTGGCCCGTTCCTGCGTGCTCGCATTGACCTGGCCACCGTGGCGCTGCACGTAGCGCATCAGGCCGTCTTCAGCCGGAAAGCGGCTATTGCCGAGAAAAAACAGGTGCTCAAGGAAGTGCGCCAGCCCTGGCCACGCTGTCGGGGCATCGTGGCTGCCAGCAGCCACATGCACTGCCGCCGCACAGCGCTTCAAGTGCGGTGCATGACGCAGTGTGAGTTGCAGGCCGTTGGCCAGGGTGTGGTGTGCAAACGTGGCAGGCATAACGGCTCCGGCAGGACGCGAACCGTCATGCTAGCGGATAACTCAGCCTTTGCGCGGGTCGCCGTACAGCTCTGGGCGCAGGTCGTGCAAATAAGGGGTGTTGGCACGGCCCTGTATGACCTGCTGGCGTTCCAGATCGCTGACCAGCAAGCAGGCCTCGCGCCCGGCCATGGCGAGCAGGCTGCCATCCGGCCCGACGATGCTGCTCTGCCCGCAGTACTGGATTGTGTCCTCGGCACCGCAGTAGTTGGCGTAGACCAGGTAACACTGGTTTTCGTAAGCGCGGGCACGCACGGTGACCTGGGCGACAAAGTCGTAGGGCACCATGTTTGCGGTTGGCACCAGTATCAATTCGGCGCCGGCCAGGGCCAGACGTCGGGCGTTCTCCGGGAACTCGATGTCGTAGCAGATCAACAGGCCAAGTCTCCAGCCGTTGAGCTGAACCACGGGGAAGTGATCCGGGCCCGGGCTGAACATCGCCCGGTCAAGTCCGCCGAACAGGTGCGTCTTACGGTAATTGCACAGGCTGCTGCCGTGGGCGTCGATCAGCTGTACTGCGTTGTACAGCCGACCATCATCAGCCCGCTCAGGGTAGCCATAGGCGATGGCAATACGGTTGCTTTGGGCGATTTCCACCACGGCCATGGCCGAGGGACCGTCCTCGGCCTCGGCCAGCCGAGCGACCGCTTCGGCGCCGATGTTATAGCCCGTAAGGAACATTTCCGGGCACACCAGCAGCTCGGCGCCCCGGGCCGCAGCGGCCTGGGCTTGCTGATGCAAGCGTTCCAGGTTGCCGGGCACGTCCAATGGCAGCGGCGCACCCTGATACACGGCGATACGCATGGTGGTTATCTCGTCAGTCGGCCAGGGCGATTGGGCCAATTTCATTGAACACGTCGCCTGGGCCTGGGTTGTCCGGGTGGGTGTGACCACCGAAGTGGGTCATGATACCCCACACGGCATTGAGCGACGTCTGTACCGCCCCTTCTACCCAGGCGGGGGTCCAGGAGACATCATCGCCGGCGATGAACATGCCGCGCTGCTCGGCGGGCATGTCCTGCTGCATGAAATGCGCATACATCCGCTGGTTGTAGCGGTAATGGCCGGGCAGGGCGCCCTTGAACGCACCCAGGAAGTGCGGATCGGCTTCCCAGGAAACCGTAATCGGATCGCCGATGATGTGTCCGGCGATGTCCACTTTCGGGTAGATCTTTTTCAGCGCATCCAGGGCCAGCTTCACCCGTTTATCCACGGGTTGAGGAAGCATTTTCAGGGCATCGCTCATCCACGAATAGGACAGGCAGATTACCCCCGGCTTGTCATCGCCGTTGTCGAACAGGTAGGTGCCACGGGTGAGGCGGTCGGTCAGGGTCATGCTCATCAGGTCACGGCCGGTTTCCGGGTCCTTGTCCTTCCAGAAAGGGCGGTCGACCATGACGAAGGTTTTCGACGATTGCATGTAGCGCGTGCGGTCCAGGGCCATCCACATCTTCTGCGAGAACAGCGACTCTTCGCATTCGATCTGCGTCGTCAGCAACCAGCTCTGGCAGGTGGTCAGCACCGCGGCGTAGTGGCGGGTATCCCCCCAGTTGTCAGTCACCGCCAGGCGACCGTCGCTTGCTCGGGCAATACGTTTGACGCCCGGCCGCGGCGCGCCCCGGTGCAATGAGCTCAGGCTGGTACCTGCGGGCCAGTGTGCACAACGCTCAGGTACATGGCGCCAGATACCCTGTGGTACCTGTTCGACGCCACCGACGATCAAGTGTTGGTGATCGTCGCAGTTGGTCATCACCACGCGGAAGATTTCCAGCATCGAGTTGGGGAAGTCCGAGTCCCAGCCGCCGGTGCCGAAGCCTACCTGACCAAAGACTTCACGGTGCAGGAAACTGAGCTTGGCGAACGACTTGGAGGTCGCAACGAAGTCGTAAAAGGTGCGGTCATCCCACAGCGGTACCAGGGTGTTCCACAGCGCCTTGAGGCGTGGAACATCACGGTCACGGATGGCTTGCTGGATATCCCCAAAGCGCGCGCCGCTCTCCAGGGCGTCTGCCCAGGCATCGGCCACTTCCTGGAACAGCTTGGGCAAGTCGGAGAGCTTTTCGGCGTAGTGGGTCTGGCCTTCCAGATCGATCACTGTGCTGCCGGAGGCCGGGGTCAGCGGGTTGGGGAAAGGCTTGGTCTCAAGACCGAGCTTGTCCACATAGTGATAGAACGCCGTGGAGGACACTGGAAAACGCATTCCCCCCAGCTCTGCAATGATCCCGTCGGTGCCCTCAAAAGCTTGCGAGCGCAGGCGGCCGCCCATCCTCGAGGCTTCGTAGACGACAGGCTTGAGGCCCAGCTTCATCAATTCGTATGCCGCCACCAGACCGGCGATCCCGGCACCGACAATCGCGACTTCTTCACCATGCCGTTCGGCCGGGATGCTACCAAGGCCTGCGGGGTGCTCGACCCAGTCGTCAAAAGCGAACGGAAAGTCCGGGCCGAAAATGGTGATGGGTTTCTTTCCGTCGGCGGGGTGGCGATTGTTCTTGTTCATGATTGACCTTGCCAGGGCTTCGCGGAGTGCGGAGCTTGAGTATAGGAAACTGCCTGCTGGTCATTTTAGAGGGCGTTGATTTCGTTATTAAGATGCAGAGTGTCGTCGTTCTGCTGTTGTACCTGTCATTTAGACTGTATAGCGCTACAGAATGACGAATGGTGTGGGTGCAGGCTGGTTTCCGCCATGCCTGCAGAGACCGTCACATTGGCTGCCCACGATCCACCTTGCTACTGAGAATGATCGAGGTGGTGGTTTTTTCCACACCCTCGACACTGCCGATCTGATCGAGCAACTGATCCAATTGCTCTGGTGAGTCGCTGCGCAGCCAGGCCACATAGTCGAACTCGCCACTCACCGCACACAACTGCTGAATCTGGCCCATGGCACTGAGCCGACGCACCACGTCCTTGCCGGAACGGGGCTGTACGGTAATCCCGACATACGCCTGCAGGCCGCCATCAATGACTCGTTGTCCTAGGCGCACGCCGTAGCCTGTAATCACCTTGGTTTTCTCCAGGCGAGCCAACCGTGAGGTGACGGTAGTACGAGCGATGCCCAGCTGCCGGGCCAGCGTGGCCACGCTTTCACGGGCGTTGATCTGCAGCAGGGCGATGAGTTGCCGGTCGATTTCGTCGAGGGCTGCGGGGCGTGTTTCAGGCATGGGGTATCTCAGGTGCGGGCCCGGGGGTAGGGCTATTGGGCTGGCTGAAAGGCCTTGGTGCCAAGTTTAAGGACACCGCCGATGCCGCCGTTTTTGCATCCTCCATGGGATGCGGGCTTGCCTGCGATAGACTCGGCAGGGTGCGTGTACGTACGCGGTGCCTGCATCGCAGGCAAGCCGTGCTCCCACACGGTGAGCCGATTACTGAGCTTATTCGGCTCATGGTGTGAGCCGATTGTGTCGGCTATTCGGCTCACTGTCCAACACCGAGGCCGTGCTGTTTTCGGACCGGCACGACGTGAGATTTTTATGGCCGACACGAAAAAGCCGCGCAGTGCGCGGCTTTGAAGGTGGTGGGCCCAGCAGGACTCGAACCTGCGACCAAGGGATTATGAGTCCCCTGCTCTAACCAACTGAGCTATAGGCCCCCAGTGGTCGCGGATTATAACGAGGGTTTCCAGGCTGTGCCATCCGAAAGATCTGAAACTGCTATACGAAGAAAGGTCGCTGCAAACTCTTCGGGTGGTAACGGCAGGCTGACGATGTAGCCCTGTATCTGTTCACAGCCCTCCACGGCCAGGAAGTGTTGCTGGGCCAGGTTCTCTACGCCCTCGGCAATGATGGTCAGCTGCATGCTGCGGCCGAGGGCGATAATGGCGCGGGCAATCGCTGCGTCGTGAGGATCGTCCGGCAGGCCGCGGATGAACGATTGATCGATTTTCAGGATGTCTAGCGGCAGGCGCTTGAGGTAACTGAGCGAGGAGTAACCGGTACCGAAGTCGTCGATAGCCAGCTGTACGCCCAGGCGTTTGAGTTGGTGCAGAATCGCCAGGGCTTCTTCGGCCTGGCTCATGATGAAGTTCTCGGTGATCTCCAGTTGCAGGTCGCCAGCGCTGAGGTGGTAGGTTTTCAGCAGTTGTTCGATCCGCTTGACCAGGCTTGGCTGGCGTAACTGCGCGCCCGCCAGGTTGATCGACAGAGGGCCGAAGCCGAGGTAGGCCTCTTTCCATTCGTGCATTTGTTGGCAGGCATGCTCCAGCACCCAGTCGCCCAACTGCAGAATCATGCCGTTCTCTTCGGCCAGCGCAATGAAGTGTTCGGGCGGTACTTCACCAAAGGTAGGGTTGGTCCAGCGAATCAGGGCTTCGGCACCAATCAGGCTTTGGGTTTTCAGGCTGAATTTGGGCTGGTAGTACAGGCTCAGTTCGTCGCGCTCAATGGCCCGGCGCAGTTCATGCTCCAGGGCGACGCGTGCGCTGGCCTGCGCGGTCAGGTCGCGGGTGTAGGATTCGACCCGGTTGCGGCCTTTGGCCTTGGATCGGTACATCGCCGCATCAGCGTTTCGGATCAATGAGGCAACGTCAGTGCCGTCTTGTGGATAAAGGCTGGTACCGATGCTGGCGCTGGTGAAGAACTCATGTTCGCCTGCCTGGAATGGCGCACTGAAGCAGTTCAGGAGCTTGGCGGCGATGTGTTCGGCGTCGCTGGGTTGGTGCAGGCCTGGAAGCAGGATGATGAATTCATCACCGCCCAGCCGGGCAACGGTGTCGATATCACGCACTTGCTCCTTCAGGCGATGGGCAATGCCCTTGAGCAGCAGGTCGCCAACTGGATGGCCAAGGCTGTCGTTGATGTGCTTGAAGCGGTCCAGGTCGAGGAACAGTACCGCGCCTTGAGCCTTGGATGTCTGTGCGCAGCTCAGTGCGGCCTGTAGCCGGTTTTCAAACAGGGTGCGGTTGGGCAGCCCAGTCAGTGGATCATGGTGTGCCTGATAGTCGAGTTTGGCCTGGACGTGTTTGATGCTGGAAATGTCGGCGAATACCGCCACGAAGTGGGTAGTCTCCCGTCCGCTGTTACGCACGGCGCTGATGGTCAACCAGCCGGGATACACTTCGCCGTTCTTGCGGCGGTTCTGAATTTCGCCTTGCCAGTGGCCCTCGGCAGTCAGTTGGTGCCACATGGCTGCGTAGAAGGCGCTGTCGTGCAGCCCCGAAGAAAGCAGGCGCGGTGTCTGGCCCAGTGCCTCGAACTCGCTGTAGCCAGTGATCTCGCTGAAAGCACGATTGACCGCACTGATGCGCTGCTCGGTATCGGTGATCAACACGCCCTCAGCCGTGTTCTCGAATACGGTGGCAGCCAGTTGCAGTTTTTCCTGCATGAGGTGGCGTTCGGTAATATCGCGCGCGATGGTCAGCATGCACTCTTCGCCCGCGATGGGCAGTGGCCGTGCCGAGAGTTCACACAGGCGAATCTGCCCGTCGCTGCGGCGGATGTGGCAGGTGTAGTCGCGCACGAAACCGTCTCTTTCCAGCAGCTCCAGCAGGTGTTTGCGTTCATTGAGGTCAACCCAGATGCCCAGGTCAATCGACGTGCGGTCCAGCGTCATGCTCAGGTCATAACCTGTCAGGCGGCAGAAACCTTCGTTGACCTCAATGAGCTTGCCGTCCTGCTGGCGCGACAGAAGCAGCCCGTCGGGTGATGCATGGAAAGCCTTGGCGAACTTCTCTTCGGATGTTTGCAGTTGTTCTTGGGTTTCCTTGAGTTGGCTGATGTCCCGTACAGCCACCACCAGGGCAGGGGTGCTATCCAGCTGGAAGGTCTCGACAGAGGTCAGCCCGGTGAATACCTGGCCATTGCTGCGCTTGAACAGCATTTCAAGGTTACGTACGTTTCCAGCTTGCAGGCGCCGCAGTAGTTTGGGGCCTATGCCTTCGATACCCCAGATGTTCAGCTCGGTAGCGGTCTTGCCGATGACATGTCCCGGGCTGAGGCCAAGCTGCTCCTCGAATGCTTCGTTGACTTCAAGCAGGCAGCCGTCACTGAGTCGGGCAATGACCAGGATGTCCGGGCATTGCTGGAATACCGAGGCGAACTTCTGCTCGGAGAGGCGCAGGGCCAGTTCGGTATTCTTGGTTTCACTGATGTCGATCATCAAGCCGCGCATGACCGGCTTTTGCCCGTGTTCGATCAGGCTGACGATATCGCGCACCCAAAGGTTGCGGCCATCGGCAGTGATCACCCGGTAGTCGAGGCTGTGATCGCGTCCGGCGGCGGTTTCGCTGTCGCAATAGGCTTGCGCCCAAAGTGCGTCGTCGGGGTGCAGGATGCTGCGCCAGAAGCCGGGCTTGAGCCAGTCGCTGAGTGGATAGCCCAGCAGGTTTTCGGCATGAGGCGAGACATAGCTGTAGGTGAAATCTTCCGTATCGGCTTCCCAGGCGATAGCCGACAGGCTCTCGATTAGACCACGGTAATGGTACTCACTGCTGCGCAGCTCCTGTTCAAGGGCAATGCGTCTGGAAATTTCCGAGCTGAGTCGGCGGTTGATCCGGATGACCGTTGCCAGAACGGCGACTAGCACCAGGACGCCCGGCAAGCCATAGATCAACAGGTCATACCAGCCGGTGCGGCGATCCAGCACCTTGCCGACCCAGCGCTCCTGAATATTGCTGATTTCGCCAGGACTCATGTCGGCCAGGACTTTGTCGAGGATTGAGACCAGCAGTTTCTGTTCGCGAGGGACGGCCATTGCCAGTTGGTAGCGGTAAGGGGTTTCGCCGCTGACATACAAACCTTCAAGCTTTTGCTGGCGCAGGCTCCAGATACTGGAGGCCAGGTCGCCGACTACTGCGTCGACCTGGTCTGTTGCCAAGGCCTGCAAGGCTGAGCTGACGTTGGGCAAGGCCACCAGATTGAGGTCGGGGTGGTGGGTGCGCAACAGTTCATGGGGCGCGTAGTTCTCAACCACGGCGACTTTCAGGCCATAGAGGTCTTCCAGGCCATGAGGCTGTGCTCCGCCCTGATGGGCAAGAATGACGATCGGGAAATCCAGGTAGGGGCGGGTAAAGGCCAGGTAGCGCTGTCGTTCTGGCGTAGACATGATGCCTGGCAGCAGGTCCAGTTCGCCGTGTCGGGCTTGTTCCAGTACGGCAGTCCAACTGATCGGTTCGATCGGTTCGAATGCGACCCCCAGACGCTCCTCGAGCAAGGTGATGTAGTCGGCGGCCAGTCCCTGGTAGCGACCTTCCTGATCCCGGTATTCAAAGGGCGGCCAGGAAGCATCTACGCCCAAGCGCAGTTGCGGATGTGCACTGAGCCAGGCTTTTTCTTCGTCAGTCAGGGTCAAGGCGCCGGCCGTTGCACTCCATAGAAGCGAGAGCAGCAACAGGATGGCCGGCAATCTGAGCATAGCGGCCTCGTTACACAGGTAATTTGATTCGAGTGTAGACGGCGCTTTTGCCTAGGGGCTAGTAGCGAAAGTCTTAAATACGTGTGCCACGAAAAGAAAAACCCCGGCGCGAAGGCCGGGGTTTGTCATCACTCGTCGAGGAAGGAGCGTAGATGCTCGCTTCGCGTCGGGTGGCGCAGCTTGCGCAGTGCCTTGGCTTCAATCTGACGGATCCGCTCACGGGTCACGTCGAACTGTTTGCCGACCTCTTCGAGGGTGTGATCGGTGTTCATGTCGATACCGAAACGCATGCGCAGCACTTTGGCTTCGCGGGCGGTCAGGCCGGAGAGCACATCACGGGTTGCTTCCTTGAGGCTTTCGACAGTGGCCACATCAATTGGCGACTGCATGGTCGAGTCCTCGATGAAGTCGCCCAGATGCGAATCTTCGTCGTCACCGATCGGGGTTTCCATGGAGATCGGCTCTTTGGCGATCTTCAATACCTTGCGGATCTTGTCCTCAGGCATTTCCATGCGCTCGCCCAGTTCTTCCGGTGTCGGCTCGCGCCCCATTTCCTGCAGCATCTGCCGGGAAATACGGTTGAGCTTGTTGATCGTTTCGATCATGTGAACCGGAATACGGATGGTGCGCGCCTGGTCAGCGATAGAACGGGTAATCGCCTGACGGATCCACCAGGTGGCGTAGGTCGAGAACTTGTAGCCGCGACGGTATTCGAACTTGTCCACCGCCTTCATCAGACCAATGTTGCCTTCCTGGATCAGATCGAGGAACTGCAGGCCACGGTTGGTGTATTTCTTGGCAATGGAGATCACCAGACGCAGGTTGGCCTCGACCATTTCCTTTTTCGCGCGGCGGGCCTTGGCCTCGCCGATCGACATGCGACGGTTGATGTCCTTGATTTCGGCAATCGTCAGGCCAGTTTCCGCTTCCAGGTCTACCAGCTTCTGCTGGCAACGCACGATGTCGGCGTCCAGGCGGCCCAATGCTTCAGCCCACTTGGTGCTGCGCTTGGCAAGATCGCCGCTCCAGGTCAGGTCGACTTCGTTGCTTGGGAACATGCGCAGGAAGTCAGCGCGTGGCATACGTGCATCACGTACGCACAGCTGCATGATGGCGCGTTCCTGGGCCCGCAGGCGTTCCAGGGCGCTACGTACACGCTCTACCAGGACCTCAAACTGCTTTGGAACCAGCTTGATCGGCATGAACAGCTCGGCCAGTTGCAGCAGCTCGGCGATGCCTTGCTTGCTGTTCCGACCGTGCTTTTTCAGCACTTTGACGGTTGCTTCGAGCTGGTCGGCCACGGCGCCGAAACGCTGGCGAGCCACTTCCGGGTCCGGACCGCTTTCGGTCTCTTCCTCGTCGTCGGAGGCTTCGGCAGCCTCTTCCTCGTCGTCATCGCCGACCGCAGCCGGTGCGGCTTTGGTGTCGACTGGCGGTGGCATTTCGGCCGGCGCGGCAATGCCGTCATCCGGGTCGATGTAACCACTGAGAACGTCGGACAGGCGGCCGCCTTCGGCGGTTACGCGATCGTACTCGCTGAGGATGTAGTCGACAGTGCCGGGGAAGTGGGCAATCGCACCCATGACTTCACGGATGCCTTCCTCGATGCGCTTGGCGATTTCGATTTCGCCTTCACGGGTCAGTAGCTCGACCGTGCCCATTTCGCGCATGTACATGCGCACTGGGTCGGTAGTGCGACCAATGTCGGTTTCCACTGCCGCCAACGCTGCGGCCGCTTCCTCGGCGGCGGCTTCGTCGGTATCGGCTTCGGCCAACAAAAGGGCATCCGCATCCGGAGCACTCTCGAATACGTTGATCCCCATGTCGTTGATCATGCGGATGATGTCTTCCACCTGCTCCGGATCTGAAATATCCTCTGGCAGGTGGTCGTTGACCTCCGCGTAAGTCAGGTAGCCCTGCTCACGACCGCGGGTGATCAACTCTTTGATGCGAGACTGCTGTTGCGCTTTTCCGGACATAACACCCTATCCACTGAAGGTCTTGGCGGGCAAAAAAACAAGCCGAGGATTATACCCGAGCATGGACCTCACGCGCCAGTTGAGGTCGGGGTTTGTGCGGGAACATTCCGGCTTAACAGGTCGCGCAGCTGATTTTTTTCCTCTGCGCTCAGTTCACTTTGACGTGCTTTCCTGAGCAAATGTTCCAGGCTGCGCTCGCGTTGGCGAGCGGACAAGCTAGTTATAGTGTCGAAAAACTGTTGTTCAAGGTTGTCGGCATCGATCAACCATTCCTTTTCTGCCAGTGCGCGTAGCAAGCGGCCTTGTTCGGTGCCGTGCCAGCGTGCAATCAACTGTAATGAGCGTAGCTCAGGATTTTTCTGCAAGGCCTCAAGCAGCGCCACCAGCAGTTGAGCGTAATGATGCTCTTCGGCGGCGAAGTGGCTGGCGTCTTCGACTTTCCTGGCCAGTCGCGGGTGGTGTAGCAGCGTACGCAGAGCGCTCAGCGTTGGCGGCTCGACGGCCGTCGGCACCCTTGGCGGCGCCTCCTGGTTGCGACCGTTGCGCTCCCATGGCTTACCTTTCTTGTCCCACGGCTTGCCGTCCCACTTCTTTTTCTGGCCGCCCTTGTTCGGTGTCCACTGCTGTTGCGGTGGCGCGTACTCGGGCTGATGAAAATCATTGTAATCAGGTGTGTAATCGGGCATTGCACCGTAGTCGATGCCCGGATCGTAGCTGGGTGGTGCCTCGATGGGCGCGCTATGTGACAGCTGTTCGACCTGCTCGCTGTTAAGGCCTGTAATTTCCTTCAGCCGATTGCGCATCAATGCGCGCAGGTTCGCGCCGGGCACTTTATCGATCAGCGGTGCGGCGAGGGTGGCCATGTGGGCCTTGCCTTCGAGCGAACGCGGGTCGGCTTCTTCGGTCAGTTGCTGGAAAAAATAATCAGCCAGCGGCTGGGCATGCTGGTTGATCCGTGCGCGGAAGGCGTCTGTGCCTTCGGCGCGAACCAGCGTGTCCGGGTCTTCACCTTCGGGCAGGAACAGAAAGCGTGCCTTGCGGCCATCCTGCAAGCTCGGCAGGGCGGCTTCCAGGGCGCGCCAGGCAGCGTTACGGCCGGCTTGGTCACCGTCGAAGCAGAACAATACGCTGGGTACCACGCGGAACAGGCGCTTGAGGTGTTCCTCACTGGTGGCTGTGCCCAGGGTGGCTACGGCATTGCGCAGGCCTTGCTGGGCCAGTGCGATAACGTCCATGTAGCCTTCCACGACGATGATTTCATCGAGATTGCGGTTGAACTTGCGTGCTTCGTAAAGCCCGTAGAGCTCCTGGCCCTTGTGAAATACGGGGGTTTCCGGGGAGTTCAGGTACTTGGGCTTGTCGTCCCCCAGTACTCGGCCGCCGAAGGCGATGACGCGGCCGCGGCTGTCGCGGATCGGGAACATGACGCGGTCGCGGAAGCGGTCATAGCGTTTGCCGGTTTCGGCATTCTCGATCAGCAGCCCGGCGTCGATCATGGCCTTTTGCTGCAGTGTGTCGCTGCTCAGGTGCTTGAACAGGTTGTCCCAGCCAGGCGGGGCGAAGCCCAGGCCGAAATCCCGGGCGATTTCACCGGACAGGCCGCGACCCTTGAGGTAATCGACTGCGGATTTGCGTGTCGGGTGGCTTTTCAATGCCTGGCGGTAGTATTCGGCAGCGGCTTCCAGCAGCGGGTAGAGCGGCGAGTCAGTCGGTTGCCGAGGCTTGTGCCCGCGCTGACCTTCTTCGCGTGGTACTTCCATGCCGGCTGCTTTGGCCAGTTCCTCGACCGCCTGGGGGAAGTCCAGGTTGTCGTGGTCCATGATGAAGCCCAGGGCGTTGCCGCCAGCGCCGCAGCCAAAGCAGTAGTAGAACTGCTTGTCGGGGCTGACGCTGAACGAAGGGGTCTTCTCTTTGTGGAACGGGCAGCAGGCGGTGAGGTTCTTGCCGGCTTTTTTCAATTGGACGCGTGAGCTCACCACATCGACGATATCGGTGCGGTTGAGTAGGTCGTCAATGAAACTTTGGGGTATCAGCCCGGCCATGGCACTCTCATCATCAGGCGATAAACCAGTGTAATCGCTAATGCTGCGGGAACGGCTGCGCATTCGAGCGTGGTCGAATGTTCATAACACAAGTGTGGAAGAGTGTGCTCGCCTGCAGCCCGTGAGGACTCGTCAGTGTTGACGTGCACGTCTGGCGTGATGCCAGTTCTGACGATTGGAAGGCTTGCATCAACCGACGAGCGGTATCAGCAGCTCAGGTGTTGAGACCTGAGTAAAGCAGCATCTGCCAGCAACCCGGCGTTTAGGCCGGGTTAGGCAGAAGCTTGGTCGATCGTCTGTATTAGTACAGGCGAACGGCGCGGCGCTGCTCGCGCTGGACTTTCTTGGCATGACGCTTAACTGCAGCAGCAGCCTTGCGCTTACGCTCGGAAGTCGGCTTCTCGTAAAATTCGCGGCTACGAACTTCAGCCAGTACACCGGCTTTTTCGCAGGAGCGCTTGAAACGACGCAGAGCTACGTCGAAGGGTTCATTCTCTTTAACTTTGACGGCTGGCATCCAGAGCTACCTTCATTTAGTACCGGGGCAACGTACTCGTGGCAAAAATGTGCGCTGGAGAACGTCGGTTTTTAAGGGTTGCGGATGTTAACCCTTAGCCGCTCGGAATGCAAAGCCTCTGATCGAAAACCGCTGGTCGGCATCGGGTGCGGGGACTATTATGCGCGCCTTCGAATTCAGCCTATACAAGGCATAGACCCATGCTAGTACTGGGATTGGAAACATCCTGCGACGAAACCGGCGTCGCATTATATGACAGTGAGCGCGGCTTGTTGGCCGATGCACTGTTCAGCCAGATCGACCTTCACCGCGTCTACGGCGGGGTGGTGCCCGAGCTTGCTTCGCGTGATCACGTCAAGCGCATGCTGCCGTTGATCCGCCAGGTGCTGGCCGAGGCGGGTTGTGTCGCAACCGAAATTGATGCCATCGCGTATACGGCAGGCCCCGGGCTGGTCGGCGCATTGCTGGTTGGCGCCTCCTGCGCCCAGGCCCTGGCGTTTGCCTGGGGTATCCCGGCGCTGGGCGTGCACCATATGGAAGGTCATCTGCTGGCGCCGATGCTTGAAGCAGAGCCCCCCGAGTTCCCGTTCATCGCCCTGCTGGTTTCCGGTGGTCACACCCAACTGGTCAGGGTTGATGGCATCGGTCGTTACGAGTTGCTGGGTGAAAGCCTGGATGACGCGGCAGGTGAAGCGTTCGACAAGACAGCCAAGCTGATCGGCCTGAATTACCCTGGCGGGCCTGAAATTGCACGCCTGGCGACCCAAGGGGTGCCGGGGCGTTTCGTGTTTCCGCGACCGATGACCGATCGTCCGGGCCTGGACTTCAGCTTCAGCGGCTTGAAAACCTTCGCGCTTAACACCTGGCAGCAGTGCCAGCGCGCTGGGGACGACGGTGAGCAAACCCGTTGCGACATCTCGCTGGCCTTCCAGCAGGCAGTGGTGGAGACTTTGACCATCAAGTGCCGACGCGCCCTGAAGCAAACAGGCCTCAAGCGGTTGGTCATTGCCGGTGGGGTAAGTGCAAACAAGGCCTTGCGCGCGTCGCTGGAAGACATGCTGGCCGGGCTCAAAGGCAATGTGTACTACGCCCGTCCTGCGTTCTGTACCGATAACGGAGCAATGATTGCCTATGCCGGCTGCCAGCGTTTGGCCGCCGGGCAGCGCGAAAGCCTGGCCATTACCGTGCAGGCGCGCTGGCCAATGGAGCAATTGCCAGCGCTCTGAAGCTGAAGTTCGCTCATGCAGCAGGTTCAGAAGTGTCGTTCGCGTCCTGCAAAAAGGTCGCGTAGATTGCCCCGATGACGCCAGACGATCAGGATGGTCAGTACGCTCATCGGCAGCAGTGCCTCGGGTTCGCGCCAGGCCAGCAAGGGCAGGGTGAGCGGGGTGGCGATCAACGCGGCCAGGGAACTGGTGCGGGTGAGGCGGAAGGTGAGCAGCCAGGTACTGATGGCCAGCAGTGCGGCCGGCGGGTAGAGGCCCAGTAGCATGCCGGCAGCAGTGGCAACGCCCTTGCCGCCGCGAAAGCGAAAGTACACGGGGAACAGATGGCCGATGACGGCGTACAGGCCGATCCAGGCTTGTTGCTGCAGGCCAAGGCCCAGCATCTGGGCGATCAGCACGGGCAGCAGGCCTTTGCAGAGATCGCCGAGCAGGGTCAGGATGGCGAGTTTTTTTCCCGCCAGGCGCAGCATGTTGGTGGCGCCGGCGTTGCCTGAACCGCTCATGCGCGGGTCAGGGCAGCCGTTCAGACGGCTGAGTAGGATGGCAAAGGACAGCGAGCCGAGCAGGTAGGCGAGCAATGCCAGTAACCAAAACATGCTAACTATTCCGGGCGAGGACGCCCTGATTCTAACGGCGCAAGGCGCCCTTGTCGTGCAGCGGAGAAAAGTGCTTGGACAGAGTGTTCATCGAAGGGCTGGAAGTCGATACCGTCATCGGCGCTTACGATTGGGAGCGCGGTATTCGCCAGTGCTTGCGGCTGGACCTGCGGTTTGCCTGGGATAACCGTCCGGCAGCCGCGGGTGATGACCTGACGCTGGCCCTCGATTACGCCAGTGTGTCGGCGCGCATCCAGGCCTTTGCCGAGCAGGCGCAGTTCCAGTTGGTTGAAACCTTTGCCGAACGGTTGGCCAAGGTACTGATGGACGAATTTCAGATTCCCTGGCTGCACCTCAAGCTGACCAAGCCCGGCGCTGTACCGGAAGCCAGCGGGGTGGGTGTGGAGATTGAGCGCGGATGTCTCTGACCACGGTTTACCTTGGGCTTGGTAGCAATATCGAGCGGGAACGGCATTTGACCGCAGGGCTCGATGCGCTGGCATTGTTCCTGGTGGATATGCGCTGCTCGGCGGTGTTCGAGAGCGAGGCGGTGGGCATCAAGAGCGGCCCGTTCTTCAATCTGGTGGTGGTGGCGAAGACGGATTTGCCGCTGACCGAGCTGGATCGTCGGTTGAAGTTCATTGAAGCGGACAACGGCCGTTATGCACCCGAACGCAAGGGCTTGCCACTGGATATCGACGTGCTGATGTACGGCGATCTGGCTGGCAATTTCGATGGCCTGGTGCTGCCGCGTGCCGAAATCCTTAAAAATGCCTTCGTATTGTGGCCATTGTCGTTGATTGCACCGGACCTGGTGCATGTGGGCGTGGGCAAGACCATGGCTCAACTGTGGGCCGAGGCGCAGATCGAACAGGTGTTGGCGCCTGTACCGTTCCAGTGGCGCGGTCAGCAACTGACGCATTAGGGCAGGCCTGGCGGCGATGGTAGCGATGCCATCGCCGCCAGGGAGCATGCGCGTGTCTTAGCGCGCTGCTTGGTCCTTGTAGGCTTTCAGCGCCTTCAAGCGCTCTGATTTGAGCGCATCCCCCAAGGCTTGCCCTGTCAGGCCCTGCTGCACCAGCGGCTGCACTGCGACCGCGCGTGCAGCCGCAGCCGCCCCGCGCAGGTAGTCAGCCTGTGGGTAGCTCCGCTGTTCCAGCCCAAGGCGCCCACGGGCGTCCATTTCGCACGCCGCTATGAACTCCTCGAAACGTTGTGGGCGGCGATACACGTCGAAGCGCTGCAGCAGTTCCAGCAGGGTCGACGCCTTGAGTTCCAGGGCGCGATGGCTGTGCGTATGGTATTCGCCGACCAGCACCGCCAACTCCTGGCAGTCTCGCGGTGCCTTGAAGCGTTGATTGACAGCCTTGATCAAGCGGCACCCGCGATGCTCATGGGCAATGTGTTGCGGCCATTCATCTTCAGGGGTCAGACCTTTGCCCAGGTCGTGCAGCAGGCAGGCCCAGCGTACGCTGAGGGGCTGCTGGTGCACGGCTGCCTGCTCCAGTACTGAGAGGGTATGCAGGCCGGTGTCGATTTCCGGGTGGTGTACTGGCGGTTGCGGTATGCCGAACAACACATCGACTTCGGGCAGCAGTTCCTTCAGTGCGCCACAGGCGCGCAGCACTTCGATGAAAACCTGAGGCTGGTCTTCCATCAGTGCGCGTGAAATTTCTTTCCAGCTGCGCTCAGCCGTAAGCGCTTGAAGCTCCCCGGATGCGCTGAGTTGGCGCATCAGTTCAAGGGTTTCCGGTGCCACCTTGAAACCCAGGTAGGCGTACCGCGCAGCGAAGCGGGCTACACGCAATACGCGCAGGGGATCTTCGGCGAACGCGGGGGAAACATGGCGTAAAATGCGTGCTTCGAGATCACGGATGCCGTTGTAGGGGTCAAACACCTGGCCGTGTTCGTCTTCGGCGATGGCATTGATGGTCAGGTCGCGGCGGATGAGGTCTTCTTCAAGGGTAACCTCGGGACTGGCGTGAAAGGTGAACCCGCCATAGCCGCGTCCGCTCTTGCGCTCAGTGCGTGCCAGCGCATATTCCTCGCCGCTTCGTGGGTGCAGAAAGACGGGGAAGTCGGCACCGACCGGGCGATAGCCCAAGGCTTGCATCTGCTCGACTGTCGCGCCCACCACCACCCAGTCGATATCTGTCACGGGCCTGTTGAGCAGGCGGTCACGTACCGCGCCGCCGACCTTGTAGATTTGCATTAAAAAACCTCCGTTGATGCCACAGGATACCCTGTCCGGCAGCAACGGAGGCTGGCTTCGCTAGAGGTGTACGACAGCCAGGTCCAGGCGGCCGTAATCGCCTTCCGAGTGCTCGCCTTTGGGCGGCACATGGTGAGTTTTGACGATCTGGTCGCCCTGCAGGGTTTCCAGGTGGATATCGAAACCCCAGAGACGATGCAGGTGCTTGAGTACTTCGTCGGTGGAGTCGCCCAGTGGTTTGCGGTCGTGCTGTTGATGGCGCAGGGTCAGCGAGCGGTCGCCACGGCGGTCAATGCTCCAGATCTGCACGTTGGGCTCACGGTTACCCAGGTTGTACTGGGCGGCCAGGGTTTCACGAATGGTCCGGTAGCCGGCTTCATCGTGAATGGCAGGCACCAGCAGGTCGTCACGCTGGTCGTCGTCGAGGATGCTGAACAGCTTGAGATCGCGGATGACCTTGGGTGACAGGTACTGCAGGATGAAGCTCTCGTCCTTGAAGCTGCTCATGGCGAACTTGATGGTGGAAAGCCAGTCTCCGCCAGCAATATCGGGGAACCAGCGACGGTCTTCTTCCGTGGGGTTTTCGCACATGCGGCGAATATCGCGGTACATGGCAAAGCCCAAGGCATAGGGGTTGATGCCGCTGTAGTAAGGGCTGTCGAAGCCTGGCTGGAACACTACGCTGGTGTGCGACTGCAGGAACTCCATCATGAAGCCTTCAGTGACCAGCCCTTCGTCGTACAGGTCATTCATCAAGGTGTAGTGCCAGAACGTGGCCCAGCCTTCGTTCATGACCTGGGTTTGCCGTTGCGGGTAGAAGTACTGGGCGATCTTGCGCACGATACGCACGACTTCACGCTGCCAGGGCTCCAATAGCGGGGCATGCTTCTCGATGAAATACAGGATGTTCTCCTGAGGCTCGGCCGGGAAGCGTGCGTTGTCCCTGTCGCTGTTCTTGTCACTGCTCTTGGGTATGGTGCGCCACAGGTCGTTGATCTGTTTCTGCAGGTGTTCTTCGCGGTCCTTTTGCCGACGCCGTTCTTCTTCGGCTGAGATCGGGTACGGGCGTTTGTAGCGGTCTACGCCATAGTTCATCAGGGCATGGCAGGAGTCGAGCAGGTCCTCTACGGCATCAATGCCATGGCGCTCTTCGCATTGGGTGATGTACTGCTTGGCGAACACCAGGTAGTCGATGATCGAGCTGGCATCGGTCCAGGTGCGGAACAGGTAGTTGCCTTTGAAGAAGCTGTTGTGGCCATAGCAGGCATGGGCCACGACCAGCGCCTGCATACAGATGGTGTTTTCTTCCATCAGGTAGGCGATGCAGGGGTCGGAGTTGATCACGATTTCGTACGCCAGGCCCATCTGGCCGCGGCTGTAGGATTTCTCGGTACTGAGAAAGTGTTTGCCGTACGACCAGTGATGGTAGCCCAGCGGCATGCCGACCGAGGCATAGGCATCCATCATCTGCTCGGCGGTGATCACCTCGATCTGGTTAGGGTAAGTGTCCAGGGCATAGCGCTCTGCCAGGCGGCTGATCTCACGGTCATAGGCCTGGATGAGTTCGAACGTCCATTCGGACCCGGTGGAAATGGGTTGGCGCTTCTGTTCTCTGGCGGTCATGTCACTAACCTGCGCTGGAAGAGTTCACGGAAGACCGGATAGATATCGCCGGCCGATACCAGCTGCTGCTGGGCGAATGTGTCGGGGAAGGACTCGCCGATGCGTTCGTACTCGAACCACAGGGCCTGATGTTCGCGTGGGGTAATCTCAACGTAAGTGTAGTACTGCACGAATGGCATGATCTGCTTGCTGAGGATCTCCCGGCAGACCGGCGAGTCATCGTTCCAGTTGTCGCCATCGGAGGCCTGGGCGGCATAGATGTTCCACTCGTTGGCCGGGTAACGTTCGGCCATGATCTCCTGCATCATTTTCAGGGCGCTGGAGACGATGGTGCCGCCTGTCTCCCGGGAATAGAAAAACTCTTCTTCGTCTACTTCACGGGCACTGGTGTGGTGGCGAATGAACACGACTTCGATTTTGTCGTAGTTACGCTTGAGGAACAGGTACAGGAGAATGAAAAAGCGTTTGGCGATGTCCTTGGTCGCCTGGGTCATCGACCCGGAAACGTCCATCAGGCAGAACATCACGGCTTTCGAGCTTGGGTTGGGCTGCTTGACCAGCAGGTTGTACTTGAGGTCGAAGGTGTCCAGGAAAGGCACGCGATGAATACGTGCACTTAACCGCTCTATTTCCGCTTCGATTGCTTGAATATCGCCGAAGTTGTCCGGTTCATCCTGCTTCAGGCGGGCCAGTTCTTCCTGGGCCTCGCGCAGTTTGGCGCGGCTGCTGCCAGACAGGGCAATGCGCCGTGCGTGAGCGGAACGCAGTGTGCGAATGATGTTGATGCGCGACGGGTTGCCTTCGTTACTGATACCGGCGCGTACGGTTTTGAACGTGTCGGTACCGGCCAGGTGACGCTTGACTAGGTTGGGCAGTTCAAGGTCCTCGAACATGAATTCGAGAAACTCTTCCTGGGTGATCTGGAAGACGAACTCGTCCATGCCTTCGCCAGAGTTGCCGGCCTTGCCGCGTCCTCCGCCGCCACCGCCGCCTTGAGGGCGGGCGATATGTTCACCGGCGGTAAACTCCTTATTGCCGGGGTGGACGACGGTCTGCTTGCCGCCGCGCCCATGGTGCAGCACCGGCTCGTCTATATCCCGCCCGGGAATACTGATCTGCTCGCCGTGCTCCATGTCGGTAATGGAGCGGCGGCTTACGGCCTCCTCGACGGCTTTCTTGATATGGTCGCGGTAGCGCCGCAGGAAGCGCTGGCGGTTAACCGTGCTCTTGTTCTTGCCGTTCAGACGTCGGTCGATCACATAGCTCATGACTGCTCCTTATGAAGCCGTCTTGGAAAACCGTAGGCGGGTCAATCGGCCAGAACATCCGAATCGGACTGTTCGGGTGCGCACTGAGTGTGACTGAACCACGCCGCCAGCTTTCCGACAACTTCCCTCAAGCCTGTGTAGCAGATATTGCTGACACAGGCTCTGGGCTAACGACAACCGGTGCTCCGGTTGCGGGTTATTGTGACTTTCTGACCCGCAGGTACCACTCGGAGAGCAGCCGGACTTGCTTGTCGGTATAACCGCGTTCCACCATCCGTGTGACGAAGTCGTTGTGCTTTTGTTGGTCCTCTTTGCTGGCTTTGGCGTTGAAGCTGATGACAGGCAGCAGGTCCTCGGTGTTGGAGAACATTTTCTTCTCGATAACCACGCGCAGCTTCTCGTAGCTGAGCCAGGTCGGGTTCTTGCCATTGTTGTTGGCGCGGGCGCGCAACACGAAGTTGACGATCTCGTTGCGGAAATCCTTCGGATTGCTGATGCCGGCCGGTTTCTCGATCTTTTCCAGCTCTTCGTTGAGGGCGATACGGTTGAGGATTTCTCCGGTTTCCGGGTCGCGGTACTCCTGATCCTGAATCCAGAAGTCGGCGTAGAGCACGTAGCGGTCGAAGATGTTCTGACCGTACTCGCTGTAGGACTCCAGGTAGGCGGTCTGGATTTCCTTGCCGATGAACTCGATGTAACGGGGGGCCAGGTATTCTTTCAGGTAGCGCAGGTAGCGTTCGCGCACTTCTGCGGGGAACTGTTCCTGTTCGATTTGCTGCTCCAGTACATACAACAGGTGCACCGGGTTGGCGGCGATTTCGTGTGGATCGAAGTTGAAGACCTTGGACAGGATCTTGAAGGCAAAGCGAGTCGAAAGACCGTTCATGCCCTCATCGACCCCGGCTGCATCGCGGTATTCCTGGATCGACTTGGCCTTTGGATCGGTGTCCTTGAGGTTTTCGCCGTCATACACGCGCATCTTCGAGTAGATGTTGGAGTTTTCAGGCTCCTTGAGACGCGACAGCACGGTGAACTGGGCGAGCATCTTCAGGGTGTCGGGCGCGCAATGGGCCTTGGCCAGAGAGCTGTTGAACAGGAGTTTGTCGTAGATCTTGATCTCATCACTGACGCGCAGGCAGTACGGTACCTTGACGATGTAGATCCGGTCGATGAACGCCTCATTGTTCTTGTTGTTGCGGAAGCTGTGCCATTCCGACTCGTTGGAGTGGGCCAACAGGATCCCGGAGTAGGGGATCGCGCCCAACCCTTCGGTACTGTTGTAGTTGCCTTCCTGGGTTGCAGTCAGCAGAGGGTGCAGGACCTTGATTGGCGCCTTGAACATCTCGACGAATTCCATCAGGCCCTGGTTGGCCCGGCACAAGGCACCCGAGTAGCTGTAGGCATCGGCGTCGTTCTGTGGGTACTCTTCCAGCTTGCGAATGTCGACCTTGCCGACCAGTGCAGAGATGTCCTGGTTGTTCTCATCGCCGGGTTCGGTCTTGGCGATCGCGATCTGGTTGAGGATCGAGGGGTAGAGCTTGACCACCTTGAACTTGCTGATGTCGCCGCCGAATTCCGACAGGCGCTTGGTAGCCCAAGGCGACATGATGGTGTTCAGGTAGCGCCGTGGAATACCGTACTCTTCTTCAAGGATATTGCCGTCTTCTGCGGCATTGAACAGCCCCAGAGGTGACTCGAAAACGGGCGAGCCCTTGATTGCGTAGAAGGGCACTTTCTCCATCAACTGTTTCAGCTTTTCAGCCAGCGACGACTTGCCACCCCCGACCGGGCCGAGCAGGTAGAGAATCTGTTTCTTCTCCTCCAGGCCCTGTGCGGCATGACGGAAATAGGAAACGATCTGGTCGATGCATTCTTCCATGCCATGGAAGTCTTCAAAGGCCGGGTAGCGCCGTATGACCTTATTGGAAAAGATCCGCGACAACCTCGAGTTGTGCGAAGTGTCGATCAGCTCGGGTTCGCCAATAGCCATCAGCAGGCGTTCGGCCGCCGAAGCATAGGCACTGCGATCTTTCTTGCAGAGTTCCAGATACTCTTGCAGCGAAAGCTCTTCCTGACGGGTGGACTCGAAACGTTGTTGGAAGTGGCTAAAAATACTCATGACGTCACCTCGCTCGATACGTGGAGCCGACGCCGGATCAGTCAGCTGATGCTGGCAAACAACCGGATGCCCGATTGCTTCATACCCCCCAGAACACCTGTGAAATCGCTACCGATGACCCGCACGCCGGTGTACCGGCTCTCCCCTTTTTGGATGGCCTGAGCCTAAGAATAGTTCGGAATCGGGGAGGTCAAGGTCGGTTGAGCGATAAGTTCGTCACGACCGTTCGTCAGATCTGGCGCCAGCCCACAGGGGACGTGGGCTGCAGGACCATAAAAAAATTATTCGACGTCGCCTTGAGCGGTTTGCTCGGGGTAGAGGCTGCGCCACAATTCGAACCCACCATCAAGGCTGTAGACGTCGGAAAAGCCCTGGCTGGCCAGATAGGCAGCGGCGCTCTGGCTGGAGTTGCCGTGGTAGCAGACCACCACCAGCGGCGCATCAAGGTCGGCGTTGCGGATGAAGTCGGCAACCGACTGGTTGTCCAGGTGCTGGGCACCGGTGATGTGGCTGGCGGCGTAGGTCTGTGGGTCGCGAATGTCGACCACGACCGCACCTTGCTCACGCAGCGCTTGGGCTTGCTCGGGAGGGATGCGTTTGAATTCGCTCATGGGGGTTCCTTCAGGAGTGATCGGCCATGCGGGATGCCGCAGGCATGGTCGGTTGTGGGCGCAGGCTGCCTTCGTTGCTGCATTCGCACTCGAAGCGCTCACCTGTGTCGACGTTCATCAGGGTCATTGAACCGCCCCAGACACAGCCGGTGTCCAGTGCGTAAAGGCCGGGTACGTCACAACGGCCTTCTAGCGCAGCCCAATGGCCGAAGATGATCTTCAGGCCGTGCGTGCGCCGTTCCTTGTGACTGAACCAGGGGGCGTAGCCAGGGAGCGCTGTATCGACCCCTTCCTTGCCTTTGAGATCGAGCTTGCCGTCACTGGTGCAGAAGCGCATGCGGGTAAAGTAGTTGGTGATGACCCGCAAGCGTGTCACCCCTTGGAGGCCCTTGTCCCACTTGTTCGGTTCATTGCCGTACATGCCGTCCAGGTAGGGTTTCAGGCGGGTGTCATCGCGCAGCACTTCCTCGACTTCGGCAGCCAGGCGCCGAGCCTTGTTCAGGCTCCACTGTGGCGGGATGCCGGCATGCACCAGAACGGTTTTACGTTGTTCGTCGTAGTGCAGAAGCTTTTGCTGGCGTAGCCAGTCGAGCAGATCGCTGGCATCAGGGGCTTCGATGATTTCGCGTAGGGTGTCGCTCTTCTTCAACCGCTCGATATTATGCCCGGCCGCCAGAAGGTGCAGGTCATGGTTGCCCAGCACACACACCAGTGAGTCACGCATGCCATAGAGGAAGCGCAGGGTTTCCAGTGACTCCGGGCCGCGGTTGACCAGGTCTCCGACCAGCCACAGCGTATCCACTGCAGGATTGAACCGTACGCGTTCCAGCAGGCATTTGAGTGGTTGCAGGCAGCCTTGCAGGTCGCCGACGGCATAAACCGCCATCAGTGCAGGGCCCCAGGCACTGCAAGCCTGAACGGAGCGATGATCGCATCGAAGCGTTTGCCGTCTTCGGCAAACATCTGATAGGTGCCCTGCATGGTCCCGACACGCGTGCTGATGACTGCGCCGCTGCTGTAGGTATGACTGGCACCGGGTTCGATCAGCGGTTGCTGGCCAACCACGCCGGCCCCACGCACTTCTTCGACCTCGCCATCACCGTTGGTGATCAGCCAATGCCGGGACATCAACTTGGCTGGCAGTTGGCCATTGTTCTGCACCGTGATGGTGTAGGCAAAGGCATAACGGTCGTTGTCGGGTTGGGACTGCTCGGGAAGGAATCGGGTGACGACGCTGACGTCGATCTGGTAGCGAGGATCAGACATGCAAAGGGCCTTAAGCAAACGCGAATGCTGCAATTGCGTCAGTCTAGGCCATAGGCGGGGCGGCCGGCCAGCCGTGAATTCACGGTTGACCGGCGGTAGGCTTATTCGGCGCCGTTCTGCTCGGCCAGTTTGTCGGCCAGGCGGACGAAGGCGGCGAGGTCGAGTTGCTCAGGGCGCAGGCTGCCATCGACATTGGCAGCCTCGATGGCCTCGCTGCTGAGCAGTGCCTTGAGGGTGTTGCGCAAGGTCTTGCGGCGCTGGTTGAAGGCTTCACGAACAATGCGTTCAAGCAGCCGGTGGTCTTTGGCCGGGTGCGGCAGGGTTTCGTGAGGCACCAGGCGGACAATGGCTGAATCAACCTTGGGCGGCGGGTTGAAGGCGCCAGGCCCGACGTTGAACAGGTGCTCGACCTTGCAATGGTACTGGACCATGATCGACAGACGCCCCCAGTCACCGCCACCAGGCCCTGCGGCCAGGCGTTCGACCACTTCTTTCTGCAGCATGAAGTGCATGTCGCGGATCAGCCCGGCGTTATCCAGCAGGTGGAAAATCAGCGGGGTGGAAATGTTGTACGGCAGGTTGCCGACCACGCGCAGGCTGTGTGGGGAGGCACCCAGGCTGGTGAAGTCGAACTTCAGGGCGTCGCCCTGGTGCAGGCGGAAATTGTCTCGGCCGGCGAACTGATGGTTGAGGATCGGGATCAGGTCCTTGTCCAGCTCCACCACGTCCAGTTCTGCGCCACTGCCCAGCAGGCCAGCGGTCAGTGCACCCTGGCCTGGGCCGATTTCCAGCATGCGCTCGCCCGGACGGGCGTGAATGGCACGCAGGATACGGTCGATCACGCCTGCATCATGCAGGAAGTTCTGGCCGAAGCGCTTGCGCGCCCGGTGTTGGTATTGCTCGCTCATAAACGGGTCTCGGCCATCTGGTAGGCGGTTTCCAAGGCGACCTGCAGGCTCCCGGTGTCGATCTTGCCCGTTCCGGCAAGGTCCAGGGCGGTGCCATGATCGACCGAGGTTCGGATGATCGGCAGGCCCAGGGTCACGTTCACTGCAGCGCCAAACCCTTTGTACTTGAGTACGGGCAGGCCTTGGTCGTGGTACATCGCCAGCACTGCGTCGCAGTGCTCCAGATATTTGGGGGTAAACAGGGTATCGGCGGGCAATGGGCCGCGCAGGTCCATGCCTTCGCTGCGCAGGCGCGCCAATGTCGGTTCGATAATGTCGATTTCTTCGCGGCCAAGATGGCCGCCTTCGCCCGCATGCGGGTTCAAGCCGCAAACCAGGATGCGCGGGTTGGCGATGCCAAATTTGCTCACCAGATCGGCGTGCAGGATGCGCGTGACGCGCTCCAGGCGTTCTTCAGTAATGGCATCGGCTACATCGCGCAAGGGCAGGTGAGTGGTCACCAAGGCAACACGCAAGCCGCGTGTCGCGAGCATCATCACCACCTGCTCGGTGTGGGTGAGGTCAGCAAGAAATTCGGTGTGGCCGGAGAAGGCGATACCGCTCTCGTTGATCACGCCTTTGTGCACTGGCGCGGTGATCATGCCGGCGAAATGACCGTCCAGGCAGCCTTGGCCCGCGCGGGTGAGGGTGTCCAGAACAAAGGCCGCATTGGCCTTGTCCAGTTGCCCGGGCACCACCGTGGCTTGCAGAGGGGTATCCCACACATACAGGCTACCGGCGTCGGCCGGAACATCCGGGAATGCCTCGGCAGACACTGGCAGCAGTGTGACCGCCACACCCAACTGCGCGGCCCGCTCGGCGAGCAGGTCACGGTTGGTGATGGCGATCAGGGGGTAAGGCTGGGCGTGTGCGGCGAGCAGCAGGCACAGGTCTGGACCTATGCCGGCCGGCTCGCCGGGCGTCAGGGCGAAACGTTGGCGCTTCACTGGGCGGCCTGGGCCGCGCCGGGGAGCTTGATTTCAACGTAGGCTTCGTCACGGATCTGACGCAGCCAAGTCTGCAGCTCCTCGTCGTACTTGCGGTTACGCAGTACGGTCATCGCCTGCTGTTCGCGGGCCTGAGCCGTGCTGTCAGTGGCGCGGCGCCCCAGCACTTCCAGTACGTGCCAGCCGTATTGGGTCTTGAACGGCTTGGACACTTCACCTTGCGGGCTGCGCGCCATGACTTCGCGGAACTCTGGAACCAGTGCATTCGGGTCGATCCAGTTCAGGTCGCCGCCATTGAGCGCCGAGCCCGGGTCTTCCGAGAAGCTTTTTGCCAGATCAGCGAAGTCTTCCCCGGCCTTGATCCGGTCGTAGAGTTTCTCCGCCAACTGCTTGGTTGCTGCTTCGCTGCGAATTTCGCTTGGTTTGATCAGGATGTGGCGAACATGCACTTCGTCACGTACCTGAGACTGGCCACCACGCTTGTCCAGCAGCTTGAGAATGATGAAACCACCCGGCGTACGTACCGGCTCGGTAACCTCACCGACCGACAACGAGCTCAGCAGGCGGTCGAACGGTGGCGGCAGTTGAGCGGCTTTACGCCAGCCCATCTCGCCGCCTTCCAGAGCCGTTTCGCTGGCCGAGCGGGCGATAGCCAGTTGGCCGAAGTCGGCGCCCTGCTTGAGTTGCTGGTACACCTCGCCGGCTTGCTTGGCTGCAGCCTGGATGGTGGCCGAGTTCGCGCTTTCCGGGGTTGGGATCAGGATGTTGGCCAGGCGGAACTCTTCAGAGAGCTGCATCTTGCCCAGGTCCGAGGCAAGGAAGTTCTTCACTTCCTGCTCCGTCACCTGAATGCGCTCGGCTACACGGCGTTGACGCACGCGGCTGATGATCATCTCGCGGCGAACCTGCTCGCGGGCGTCCTCATAGGAGAGGCCGTCGCGCGCCAGGGCTGCGCGGAATTGATCGATGCTCATGCCATTGCGCTGGGCAATGGTGCCAATGGCCTGGTTCAGTTCTTCATCGGTGATGCGGATGCCGGATCGGTCGCCGATCTGCAATTGCAGGTTCTCGACGATCAGGCGTTCCAGTACCTGCGGCTCCAAGGCGCTGGCAGGCGGAACGCCGGAGCCGCGCTTGGCGATGGTCTGCTGCACCTCGTGCACACGTTGGTCCAGCTGGCTTTGCATGACCACGTCGTTATCGACGATGGCCACCACGCGGTCCAGTTCCTGTACCGCGGCATGCACTGCGGAACTCAGCAATACAGCGCCCAGCATCAGCGGGCGCAGACAATCAATAAGCTTGGTCTTCACGTGTACGATAACCTTGAATGCCTTCGTCGAGGAACGTCTCGACCTTGTTGCCCACTACGCCACCGAGACCCTTGAGTACGATCTGCAGGAAGATGCCGTGGTCGCCTTTTTCGTTGCTTGGTGCGTCCTGGCTGAACTCGTCATAGTTGACCCAGTAACGGTTGATCAGACGCAGTTTCCAGCAGCAGTTGTCGTACTCGAAACCACCGAAGGCTTCCAGGGTACGGTTGCGGTTGTAGTCGTGCTGCCAGCGAGCAATGGCATTCCACTGCGGAACGACCGGCCAGATGACGGAGAAGTCATGCTGCTGGATCTTGTAGTAGTCCTTGACGTAACCCGGTGTTCCAGGTGTGCCATAGTCGCCTCCACCCACCTGCCATTTACCAGTGGTCTGGTCATAGCGGATGGCATCGTTACGGTAGCGGTAGCCCAGGTTGACGACCTTGTTCACGTCGTCTTCAGGCTGGTAGTGGAACATTGAGCTGCCCGAACGGGTGCTGCGGCTGTCCGGGTCCCAGTTGAAGTCGGAAGTCAGGCGCCAGTCGCGATTGAACCGGTACTGGTGTTCCAGAGCATAAGGCGACACATTGGCCTTTGCATCTTCACGATCACGCCAGTCAATACGCGGCAGTTGGACTTTGCGGTCCTTGAAGTACACTGCCTGGCCAATGCTGAAGCGTTGACGTTCGAAACCGTTCTCTTCGATCCAGCGGTTTGTCACGCCAAGCGATAGCTTGTTCTCGTCGCCGATACGGTCAGAGCCACTGAAGCGATTCTCACGGAAGAGTGAGGAGTAGTTGAAGGTGCTTTCACCGGTGTCAAAGACCGGGATATCTGTCTGGTCTTTGTAAGGGACATACAGGTAGAACAGTCGCGGTTCCAGGGTCTGGCGGTAGTTCTTGCCGAACCATTGTGTATTTCGGTCGAAAAACAGGCCGCTATCCACACTGAAGATCGGCACGTCGCGATTTTGCGAGCTTTTGAACGTCTCTCCATCGGCCAGCGTATTTTTCCCTTGCTGATCCAGGTCAAGACTGTAGTCCGTGTACACATAGGTCAGCGATGGCTTCAGGTAGCCATAAACTGTTTCCAGTGGCAGGCTGATCCTCGGCGCAAGGTTGATACGGTCGCCGTTGGCACGAGCCAAACCGGCGACTCTGGTGTCATACCAAGGGCTGGCTATTCCATTTTCATCGACAAAGTCGCCTGTGCGCAGGTCGCGCTCAAAGCGGGCAAATTCGGTTTTGTAGGACAGGTCCAGCCCGCTAGGGTGGTACGGCAGCTTCCCGTTGAAGGTAATCTGCGGCAGCCGGTCGTACGGCGTGATCTGGCTAATTGTCGCCAGCTCGTATGCCTGCACATTCAATCGCGCCGTATAGTCCTCGGCCCGGTAGGTCAGCGCACCCTGCTGGTTGACGTAGTCGCGACTTTGAACGCCGATCTGGTCGGTTTCCAGGTCCTGGAAGTAGTACGGGTCGCTGATGTCGGTGTAGTCGACTTCAGTCATCAGGCGCGAGTCAAGGCCGCCCTTGTGCTGCCAGTTGATCATCCAGCGCTGGTCCTTGTAGTCGGACTGCAGCTTGCGTTCGTCGTCCTTGTCGTTCAGCCAGGCGCCGCCGAACTGGCCTTCGCTGGACTCGGTCAGGTAGCGGAACTCGCCTTCCATCAACAGGCCACGCTTGGCCATGTAGCGTGGGTACAACGTGGCGTCGTAGTTAGGCGCCAGGTTGAAGTAGTACGGGGTGACCAGCGCGAAACCGGTTTTGCTGCTGGTGCTGAACGACGGAGGCAGGAAGCCGGACTGGCGACGGTCGTCGATCGGGAAGTAGATGTACGGTGTATAGAACACCGGGAAATCCTTGACCCGCAGGGTGACGTTGGTCGCGGTGCCGAAGCCGGTGGCCGGGTTCAGGGTGATGTTGTTGCCCTTGAGCTGCCAGGCGTTGCTGTTCGGCTCACAGGTCGTGTACGTACCGTCTTTCAGCCGAATGATGGCGTTTTCAGCACGCTTGGCATAGAGGGCGTTGCCGCGGATGTGCGACTTGTGCATGACGTATTCGGCGTTGTCGACCTTGGCTTCGCCGGTGTCGAGCTGAATGTCGGCGTGATCGCCGACGACCAGCGAACCGTTGTCGCGAATCTTCACGTTGCCTTTGAGCTCGCCACGGTTCTCAGCCTGGTACAGGTTGGCTTCATCGGCCTCGACCTGCATGCTGCCTTGGCGCATCACCACGTCACCTGCGAGCTGAGCGATCTGCTGCTCCTGCTCATACCGCGATACTTTGGCGCCGATGAAGGTCGGCGCCTCGTCTTTCGGGGTGCTGTCGTTCATGCCGGGACGTTTCGGCTCGACATAGGCGCCGCCGCAGTACGGGCCGGTTTCGGCCAGCTGTGCAGGGGTCAGCTTGTCGCGGGGTACCCAGTCGAGATGGCTGTAATCGGCGCTACGCGATTTCAGTACACGGCCTTTGCTTTCAGTAACGAGCGTTGCGCCTTTGCCCGGCTCTTCGGATGCGTCGGCAGTGGCTGCCGAGGTTTCGTCGGTCGAGCTGACGGCAGCGCCTGGGTGCACTGGACGAGGAGGCAAGTTGGCAGTATTGGTCTTGGGCTTGCAGTCCCAACCACCGGCAGCAGACACTTGACAGTCGAACTGTTCTGCAGCGACCACGTACGACGTCGCCAGAGGTTGCATGGCCAGCAAGCCGCCGGTAACCAGCAACGGGAATTTTTTACGAAACGCGGGGGATTTCAATGCCATCTTATTAGTCCGGGCTTCCTGCGTGCCATCTGCCCGCGTGTGGGGCCGCACGCCTCTCGATGGTCTGAAAAAGATGCTGGATAATAAAGCATGACCCGCTTGACGGCTAGGGCCGTCGGAGACCCTTGTAATGCCCGATCACGATGTACGTCTGCAACACTTGAACGTCTGGCTCGATGAACAACTGGCAAATCTGTTCCAAGCCCAGGGCTGGGGCGAGGTGCCGCAAGGCAGCCTGACCGCTGCCAGCAGCGATGCCAGCTTCCGCCGTTACTTCCGCTGGCAGGCCGATGGCCGCAGTTTTATCGTCATGGATGCACCACCACCCCAGGAAAACTGCAAGCCCTTCGTGGATATCGATCATTTGCTCGCCAGTGCTGGCATTCATGTCCCGAACATTTATGCGCAGGATCTGCAGCGCGGTTTTCTGCTGCTCAGTGATCTAGGCAGTCAGACCTACCTGGATGTCATTGATGCCGACAATGCCGACAGCTTGTTCAACGATGCAGTCAATGCGTTGCTGGCGTTCCAGCAGTTGCCCATGGAGGCGCCGCTGCCCAGCTATGACGTCGCGTTGCTGCGTCGCGAGCT
Source organism: Pseudomonas laurentiana (assembly GCF_014648275.1). Classification (GTDB taxonomy): domain Bacteria; phylum Pseudomonadota; class Gammaproteobacteria; order Pseudomonadales; family Pseudomonadaceae; genus Aquipseudomonas; species Aquipseudomonas laurentiana. The sequence goes on along the minus strand of NZ_BMQU01000017.1, from coordinate 28,912 downwards.
TGAGTTGTTTCCTGAGTGGTATGTGGGGCGGGAGTTGGGGCTTGCCTTCAGCGAGTCGCAACAAGCAGCCTGGCAGCGGGTCAGCGGCATATTGATTGACAGTGCGCTGGATCAGCCGAAGGTGCTGGTACATCGTGACTACATGCCGCGCAACCTGATGCTCAGTACCCCCAACCCTGGGGTGCTGGACTTCCAGGATGCGGTGTACGGTCCTGTTACCTATGACATCACCTGCCTGTTCAAAGACGCGTTCCTCAGCTGGCCGGAGGCCCGAGTGGCTGCTTGGCTGCACGATTATTGGCAGCGCGCGAAGGCGCAGGGCCTCCATGTGCAAGAGGACTTTGACAGCTTCCACCGCGCCAGTGACCTGATGGGCGTGCAGCGTCACCTGAAGGTGATCGGCATTTTTGCGCGGATCTGTCACCGCGATGGCAAGCCGCGTTACCTGGGTGATGTCCCGCGCTTCTTTGCCTATATAGAGGCAGTGGTTGCCCGTCGTCCGGAACTGGCCGAGCTTGGCCAGTTGATTGCGCAGTTGCAGCGGGCCACCGGAGTGCGTTCATGAAGGCAATGATCCTGGCCGCGGGAAAAGGCGAGCGTATGCGTCCACTGACGCTGCATACCCCGAAGCCATTGGTGCCGGTAGCTGGCGTGCCGCTGATCGAATACCACCTCAGGGCACTGGCTGCTGCCGGGTTCAAGGACATCGTGATCAATCATGCCTGGCTGGGTCAGCAGATCGAGGACTTCCTGGGGGACGGTGGGCGCTGGGGGCTGAGCATTCAGTATTCGGCAGAAGGTGAGCCGCTGGAAACCGGCGGGGGTATCTACAAGGCATTGCCATTGCTGGGTGATGCGCCGTTCGCACTGGTTAATGGCGATATCTGGACCGAGTTTGATTTTGCCCGTTTGCGCCAACCTTTGGCGGGTTTGGCACATCTGGTACTGGTGGATAACCCCGGGCATCACGGCAAGGGTGATTTCCGTTTGGTCGATGGCCAGGTATTCGATGCCGAACAGGGGCATGACACCCTGACCTACAGTGGTATTGCCGTGCTTGATCCAGGGCTCTTTGCCGACTGCCAGCCGGGTGCCTTCAAGTTGGCGCCGTTGTTGCGTCAAGCGATGGCGACAGGGCAGGTGAGCGGCGAGCACTTTTCTGGCCATTGGGTGGATGTCGGCACGCTTGAGCGTCTTGCCGATGTCGAACGTATCATTGACGAGCGTCGCTGAGATGTTGTGGCCGAGCACAGTGATTGGTGCTGGGGCGGGTTTCGCCATTGCCAGTATTCCTGGTGCCTTGCTAGGGGCGTTACTTGGTCAGGCGATGGACCGCCGTCTGCAGTTGCACAGTTGGGGGCACTTGCGTGAACGCTTGGGCGGTCGCCCCGTGTTACGTGACGATGAGGTGTTGTTCGTGCTGTTGGGGCGGTTGGCCAAGAGTGACGGTCGAGTGGTGGAAGGGCATATCCAGCAAGCGCGGCAGGAAATGCAGCGCCTGGAAATGAGCGACCCGGCCCGACGCCGCGCGATCGCAGCATTTAACCGAGGCAAGAACGGGCGGGAGCGGCTCGGTCGTTACCTGCGTCGTCTCAAGCAGCAGCCGCATGCTGCCGAAGGGGTTCTGCGTGCGTGCTTGCGGATGGCCTGTGCCGATGGCCGCGTCAGTCGCCAGGAGCGCGAGTTGATTGTGCAATGGGGGCAGGCCTTGGGTTGGTCAGCCGCCAAGGTGAAGGCATTGACGCAGGACTATGAGCCCCAGAAGCACGCGTTGGGCAGTGCCACCCTGGCGTATCCGGATGCGTTGAAGTTGCTGGGTGTTGAGGCGGGCGCAGCGCCGGAGCAGATCAAGCGGGCTTACCGGCGCTTGTTGAGTCGTCATCACCCCGACAAATTGGTCGGCAGTGGCGCAAGCCCTGAGCGGGTGCACGAAGCGACCGAGTTTACCCGTGATCTTCATCAGGCTTACTCGGTCATTCGTACGCGACAGGGGTTTTAGTCGTCCTGGCTGGGGCTCAACCAGCCACGCACCCGGCGATACAGGTTTTCCTGTTCGGCGCTGCGGTTACCGGGCATGGCAGTGAGTGCAACCTGGTGGTAGTTACTGCCTTTAAGCCGCTTGCTGGCTTGAAGCCGCTGTTCGGCGGCTTTTCTGGCGAGTGGCTGGTTGTAGTAGAAATCTGCGGTCGGCAGCTTTAGCCCTGGCGCCAGGGTTGCCAGGCCTTGTTCCGCCGTCGCTGGTGTTTGTGCTTCGACCATGACCAGCTTTTGTACCTGCGCCGGTTGGCGCTCATTCAGGTAGCGAGCGGCCCAGTAGGCACCCGTGCCGTGACCGAGCAGTACAACGCTGCGGGCATTCTGTTGCTGTGCGTAAGCAACGGCAGCGTCCAGACGTGCAAAAATCCGTTCGGCATCGGCGTTGCTTTTAGCTTCTGGTGTTTTTGCCTGCCCACCGTTATCGACGCTTTCGCCTTCTGCGGCGGTGGCTTGCTCAACACTGGCATTGGCATCTGCTGGTGTGTCCTTGGCGGGTGCCTGTTGCCCCTCTGTAGCAGCTTCGGCGGGCTTGGCCGGTGTTTCGACTCGCGGTTGCGGGCTATCAGCCTGCAGGTCGGGCAGGCTCAGGCTCAGGCTGTGCCAACCGGTATCGGGAAATTTGCGTCGCAAGGGGCCGACAGCCTTTGGCCAGTCAGCGGTTTCGCCCGCACCGGGAAGAATGATCAATGCCCCTTCCGGGTCGCCGCTGTTGGCGGGTTTCCAGAGGGCCAGGAAGCTCTCGCTACCGGCCTGCAGGGTTTGTTGCTCTTCTTTTGGAACTTGGCGTTCAAGTGCCAGGGCATCGTCAAGGCTGCGCTCGTTCAGGGCTTGGCGTTGCACGGGCGCGGGCTGCGTCTCTTTCGCTGGCTCTGGCGTTTCGCCATCTGCGGCGTGTAGGGTACAAGGTAGTATCAAGGACAGGCATAACGCAGGAAGCGTTTTGCGATTCAGTGGGAACATGGATCTATCCAGGCCAGATTATTACCGGCAGCCTAAAGGTATTTGTCCGTGACGGCCATGCTCTGAGGCCGTCCGTTCTATGACGAGATTCAAGATGAAGCGTTTGCGCTGCTTGTGGGTTATCGGCTGTTTTTGGCTGCCCTTTATCGTGTGGGCTGCACCGGCATCGACAACGCCGCCGCTGCAACTGGACCCGGCCCAACAGCAATGGCTGGATGATCACCGCAGCCTGCGTGTCGGCTTGGTTCTGCAAGCCCCCTACGCCCAGTTCGACCGCAGGCTTCAGCAGCTTTCCGGTGCCAATGTCGAGCTGATGAACTGGCTCGGCAAGCGCTTGGGGCTGGACCTGACATGGCGTAACTATCCTGACCAATCGGCGCTTGAGCATGCGTTGCTCGGAGGCGAAATCGATATGGCGCCCGGCCTGACCCAGACGCCTGCAGGGTTGCGCTTGTGGTTGTTCAGCGACCCGTACATGCGTGTGCCGCAACTGATTGTCGGCCCGCGTAACGGTGCCGTAGCGGTGGATCTGGAGAAACTCAGCAGTACGGACCGGGTGGCTGTGCGCATGCCCAGTGCGGTGGCTGATTACCTGCGCAGTACCTACCCCAATTTGAACGTGCAAGGTGTGCCGCTGGAGCGCCAGGCCCTGCAGCTGTTGCTCACTGAACAGGCACTCTACGCGGTGGTGGATGAGGCCCAGCTCAGCCGCCTGTCACGCGAGAACGAATTCAGCGAGCTGGCAGTGGTCGGTGATATTGGCTTGCCGCAGTTACTGCGTATTGGCTCGCGGCGTGACTGGCCGCAGCTGGCGGATATCCTCGAACGAGGGTTACAGGCGATTCCACCCAAGGACCTGGAAGCATTGCATACCCGCTGGCTGCAGCCCAAGTACCCCCGCCTGAGTGAGTCTCCGGGGTTCTGGCAAAATCTGAGCCTGCTACTGCTTGCGTTGTTGCTGAGCGCCATGGCCATCGTGCTCTGGCAGCGACGTCAGCAGCATGCGCTGGAACATAGCCTGCTCGCTGCTCGCGACAATATTGCCCAGCGTCTGGCGCGAGAGCAGGCGCTACGTCTGAGCCAGTTTTCGATTGATCAAAGTACCGTCGGTATTCTGTGGGTCAACTGGGACAGCCATGTGCGCTATGCCAACCGCGCCGCCGAAGCGATGCTTGGTTATGCGCCGGGGCAGGTTCTCGAACGTCCGCTGATCGACTTTGAGCCCAATTTGCACATGGACCGCTGGTTGACGCTTTGGAAACGTGCGCGCTCCTGCGACGAAGCGGCGCAACGCTTTGAAACCCAGTGCCTACGGGCTGATGGTCGGCTGTTACCCGTGGATGTTTCGCTGAGCTTTCTGCGATTTCGTGATGCTGAGTACCTGGTGGTGTTCTTGACTGATGTCACGGAGCGTCGTCGTGCGTTGGCGGCACAGCAGGAAAGCGAGGCGCGGCTCAAGGGGATTGCTGCCAACGTCCCTGGCCTGGTGTTTCGGCTGGAGCGAGACCCACCTGTCGGCCTCCTGGAGTTTCCGTACATCAGTGAGGGCAGTGAGGCGCTCGTTGGGTATACGCCTGCTGAAATCCAGCGTCCGCATATGGGGTTACGCAGCCTGGTTCATCCGGATGATCGTGCCCATTATCATCAGGTCCAGGACCGGGCGCTTGAAACCGACAGCGACTGGGCCTGGCAAGGGCGAATCGTTACACGTCAGGGGGATATCCGCTGGGCCGACATCAAGGCAACCGCGCGGGCATTGGGCGACGGTCGCGTCGTCTGGGACGGTATCGTGTGGGACATCACCCAGAGCAAGGTGATCGAACTGGAATTGGCGCGCTCGCAGGAGCAGTTGCGTGAGCTGTCGGCGCACCTGGAAAGCGTCCGGGAGGAAGAGAAGGCCCGTATCGCCCGTGAGGTGCATGACGAACTGGGGCAAATGCTCACGGTACTGAAGCTGGAAACGTCGATGTGCGAGCTGGCTTACGCCGACCTCGACCCCGGCTTGAATGAGCGCTTGGCGAGCATGAAACGCCTGATTGCCCAGCTCTTTCAGTTGGTGCGCGATGTGGCGACGGCGTTGCGCCCACCGATCCTTGATGCGGGTATTGCCTCGGCGATCGAATGGCAGGCACGTCGCTTTGAAGCGCGTACGCAGATTCCCTGCCTGGTTGAAGTGCCTGAAAACCTGCCGCCGTTGAGCGACGCCAAAGCCACGGGGTTATTCCGTATCCTGCAGGAGGCGTTGACCAATGTGATGCGTCATGCCCAGGCGCATACTGTAGAAATAAGTTTGACCGAAGATGAGCGGCAGTTGTGCCTGACCATCAGTGATGACGGTATTGGTTTCGCCATGCACGATAGTCGCCCAAGTTCCTTCGGGCTGGTGGGTATGCGCGAGCGGGTGCTGATGCTGGGCGGCACTATGACACTCGACAGTGAACCGGGTGAGGGCACGAGCCTGAGCGTACGGATTCCCTTGGATTAACACAGGAGCAGGGCCGTGATACGAGTACTGGTTGCTGAAGACCACACCATTGTGCGCGAAGGCATCAAACAACTGATCGGCCTGGCCAAGGACATGCAGGTAGTGGGCGAGGCCGCCAATGGCGAGCAGCTACTTGATACATTGCGGCACACCGAGTGCGAAGTGGTGTTGCTGGACATCTCGATGCCCGGGGTCAATGGGCTTGAGGCTATTCCGCGTATCCGGGCGCTGAACAACCCGCCGTCGATCCTGGTGTTGTCCATGCATGACGAGGCACAGATGGCTGCACGGGCACTGAAAATTGGCGCCGCCGGCTATGCGACCAAGGACAGTGACCCCGCATTGTTGCTGACGGCGATTCGCCGGGTCTCTTCAGGCGGGCGTTACATTGATCCCGATCTGGCAGACCGGATGGTCTTCGAGGTAGGCCTGACGGACGCCCGTCCCCTGCATTCATTGCTGTCCGAGCGAGAGTTTTCGGTCTTCGAGCGCTTGGCCCACGGCGCCAACGTCAACGATATTGCCCAGCAACTTGCCTTGAGCAACAAGACCATCAGCACGCACAAGGCGCGGCTGATGCAGAAGCTCAACGTCAACTCGCTGGCTGAACTGGTGAAGTACGCCATGGAGCACAAACTGCTCTGACTGTTCTGAATGCGACGCCCTGCGTCGGCCCATTGGACTCCTCCCATGCCGTCCAGCCGGGCCCGGCATGGGCGGGGCGCCTCTAGCAACGTCGACGGATATCTAAAAACGCCATCCGTGTAGGGCAATCCCTACAGCAACCCTTCCACCCGGCTGATGCCAATCTCTCTCCACCCCCGATTTGCGCTGCCCTGCGCCTTCACTAGGCTTGTGTCACGGCAGTCATCCAACAAAAAGGTACGGGTATGAGTGAGGTGAATTCGAGCGCTGCAACCGGCGAGGTGCTGGTCAGCTTCCGTGGTGTGCAGAAGAGCTACGATGGCGAGACGCTGATCGTCAAAGACCTCAATCTGGACATTCGCAAAGGCGAGTTTCTCACCTTGTTGGGGCCTTCGGGCTCGGGCAAGACTACCAGCCTGATGATGTTGGCTGGCTTTGAGACCCCGACCGCTGGCGAGATCCAACTGGCGGGGCGCTCTATCAATAATGTACCGCCGCATAAACGTGACATCGGCATGGTGTTCCAGAACTATGCCCTGTTCCCGCACATGACCGTTGCCGAGAACCTGGCGTTCCCGCTGACCGTGCGCGGCCTGAGCAAGACGGACATCAGTGAGCGAGTCAAGCGCGTGCTGAACATGGTTCAGCTCGATGCCTTCGCCCAGCGTTATCCAGGCCAGCTCTCCGGCGGCCAGCAGCAGCGCGTGGCCTTGGCCCGGGCGCTGGTGTTCGAGCCACAACTGGTACTGATGGATGAACCGCTCGGCGCGCTGGACAAGCAGTTGCGTGAACACATGCAGATGGAAATCAAACACCTGCACCAACGCCTCGGCGTGACGGTGGTGTATGTGACCCACGACCAAGGTGAAGCCTTGACCATGTCGGATCGGGTGGCGGTATTCCATCAAGGCGAGATTCAGCAGATCGCTGACCCGCGCACCCTCTATGAAGAGCCGAAGAACACCTTCGTTGCCAACTTTATCGGCGAGAACAACCGTATCAATGGTCGTTTGCTCAGCCAGAGTGGTGACCGTTGCCAGGTACAGCTGGCGCGTGGCGAGAAGGTTGAGGCGCTGGCGGTCAACGTCGGTCAGCCGGGCGAGCCGGTAACCCTTTCGATTCGCCCTGAACGCGTGCGCCTTAACGGCCATAGCGAGCATTGCGTCAACCGTTTCTCTGGCCGAGTGGCCGAATTCGTCTACCTGGGTGACCACGTAAGGGTGCGCCTGGAAGTCTGCGGCAAGGCCGATTTCTTCGTGAAGCAGCCGATTGCCGAACTCGACCCGGCCCTGGCTGTGGGCGATGTGGTACCGCTGGGCTGGGAGGTCGAGCACGGTCGCGCGCTCGATCCGATCCTGGAAGCCCATTGAGGTTTGCTTCACCAACCCTGCACTGTGGAGAGAATAATAATGCTCAAGCACTTGAAGTTGACCGCCCTTTCTTTGGGCCTGTTCGCGGCAACCCAGGCCATGGCGGCGGCCGATCTGACTGTGATTTCCTTTGGTGGCGCGAATAAGGCGGCCCAGACCAAGGCGTTTTACGAGCCTTGGGAAAAGGCCGGTAACGGCAAGATTGTTGCGGGTGAATACAACGGTGAAATGGCCAAGGTCAAAGCCATGGTCGACACCAAAAGCGTGTCCTGGAACCTGGTAGAAGTTGAGTCGCCAGAATTGGCGCGTGGTTGCGACGAAGGCATGTTCGAGGAGCTCGATCCAGCGCTGTTTGGTAATGAGTCCGACTACGTCCCCGGTGCCATTCAGCCGTGCGGTGTGGGCTTCTTCGTGTGGTCCACAGTGATGGCCTATAACGCCGATAAGCTGAAGTCTGCGCCAACCAGCTGGGCTGATTTCTGGGACACCAAGAAATTCCCGGGCAAGCGTGGCCTGCGCAAGGGGGCCAAGTACACCCTGGAATTCGCCTTGATGGCCGACGGTGTCGCACCGAAGGAAGTCTACAAAGTGCTGGCGACCAAGGAAGGCCAAGACCGTGCCTTCAAAAAATTGGATGAGCTCAAGCCAAGCATCCAGTGGTGGGAAGCCGGTGCTCAGCCACCACAGTACCTGGCCTCGGGTGACGTGGTCATGAGTTCGGCCTACAACGGCCGTATCGCTGCAGTTCAGAAAGAAAGCAACCTGAAGGTGGTATGGAACGGCGGTATCTACGACTTCGACGCCTGGGCCATTCCAAAAGGTGCCAAGAACGTTGAAGAGGCGAAGAAGTTCATCGCCTACTCGGTCAAGCCTGAGCAGCAGAAGACTTACTCTGAAAACATCGCCTACGGTCCGGCGAATTCGAAAGCGGTCTCCCTGTTGTCTGACAGCGTCAAGAAAGACATGCCGACCACCCCGGAGAACATCGCCAATCAGGTGCAAATCGACGTGGCGTTCTGGGCCGACAATAGCGAGCAACTGGAGCAACGCTTCAACGCGTGGGCAGCCAAGTAAGCCGTGCTGATGGCGCGTCACCCTTCCGGTGACGCGCCTTTTGATCAAGTTTTTCGGAGTTCGCTATGGCCATCGCAGTGCCCCTGAACGAAGGCACCGGTCCTTCCCTCAAGCGTCGCCTGGCGCGTGCCGAGCGGGTCAACCGCTGGAAGGCGCAGGCATTGATCGCACCTCTGGCGGTGTTTCTGCTGCTGGTATTTTTGGTGCCTATCGCTGCGCTGTTGTACAAGAGTGTTGGTAACCCCGAGGTGGTCAGCGGCTTGCCGCGTACCGTCGTTGCGGTCAGCGAGTGGGATGGCAAGAGCCTGCCGGGCGAGCCGGTGTACAAGGCATTGGCCGATGATCTCGCCGAGTCGCGCAAGAACCAGACCCTGGGCGACCTGTCCAAGCGTTTGAACATGGAGTTGGCTGGCTACCGTAGCCTGTTGGCCAAGACTGCCCGTGCCCTTCCGTTCAAGGCCGAGCCGGCTTCTTATAAAGAAGCTCTGCAGGAGCTGGACGAGCGTTGGGGCGATCCCGCCTACTGGCAGGCGATCCGCCGTAACACCAGTAGCATCACCCCGTTCTATCTGTTGGCTTCCCTGGACCATCGTATCGACGATCTGGGTGAGCTGGCCCCGGCCACGCCGGACCAGGCGATCTACCTGGACATTTTCGCCCGCACCCTGTTGATGGGCTTTGTAATCACCGGCATCTGCCTGCTGCTGGCCTATCCGTTGGCGTATTTGCTGGCCAACCTGCCGACTCGTCAGAGCAACCTGCTGATGATCCTGGTGCTGCTGCCGTTCTGGACCTCGATCCTGGTGCGTGTCGCCGCCTGGATCGTGCTGTTGCAGTCGGGTGGTTTGATCAATAGCGCACTGATGGCGATGGGCGTCATCGACAAGCCGCTGGAGCTGGTGTTCAACCGTACTGGTGTGTACATCTCCATGGTGCATATCCTGCTTCCGTTCATGATCTTGCCGATTTACAGCGTGATGAAGGGCATTTCGCCGACCTACATGCGTGCAGCGATCTCGCTGGGTTGCCATCCGTTCGCCAGCTTCTGGCGGGTGTACTTCCCACAAACCTATGCGGGCGTTGGCGCTGGCTGCCTGTTGGTGTTCATCCTGGCGATCGGTTACTACATCACCCCGGCGTTGCTGGGTAGCCCGAACGACCAGATGGTCAGCTACTTCGTCGCCTTCTACACCAACACCAGTATCAACTGGGGTATGGCCACGGCACTGGGCGGTTTGCTGTTGCTTGCCACCGTGTTGCTGTACTTGATCTATAGCTGGCTGGTCGGTACAAGCCGCCGTCGTCTGAGCTGAGGAGCCTTTCCATGTTGAGTCCTTACATGTCGCCTATCGAGCGGGTCTGGTTCTACAGCTTGCGTATCCTCTGCGGGCTGATCCTGTTGTTCCTGGTGCTGCCGGTGCTGGTAATCATTCCCCTGTCGTTCAACACGGGCAGTTTTCTGGTCTACCCACTGCAGGGCTTCTCGCTGCACTGGTACCAGGACTTCTTCGCTTCGGCGGAGTGGATGCGCGCACTGAAGAACAGCATCATCGTTGCCCCGGCGGCCATGGTGCTGGCAATGGTCTTCGGTACGTTGGCCTCGATAGGCCTGACCCGTGGTGATTTCCCCGGTAAATCGCTGGTGATGGCATTGGTGATTTCACCGATGGTAGTGCCGGTAGTGATCATCGGTGTGGCCAGCTACCTGTTTTTCGCGCCGCTGGGCATGGGGAACAGTTTCATTTCGCTGATCCTGGTGCACGCCGTGCTGGGTGTGCCGTTTGTGATCATCACGGTTTCGGCAACCTTGCAGGGCTTCAATCACAACCTGGTGCGTGCGGCGGCCAGCCTGGGTGCATCGCCAGTGACAGCGTTCCGCCGTGTGACCCTGCCATTGATTGCACCTGGCGTCATTTCCGGAGCCTTGTTCGCCTTTGCGACCTCGTTCGATGAAGTGGTGGTAACCCTGTTCCTCGCCGGCCCTCAGCAAGCGACCCTGCCACGGCAAATGTTCAGCGGCATTCGTGAGAACCTGAGCCCGACCATCGCAGCGGCGGCGACCTTGCTGATTGCCTTCTCGGTAGTCCTGCTGCTGACCCTGGAATGGTTGCGTGGGCGTAGCGAGAAACTGCGCACCCAGCAGCCTGCTTGATACCCGCGCCCCCAGGCTCAAGCCTTGGGGGCAGGTTTGCCTGCGACCGGAGCAGGTCGTAGCACCAGTTTGTCGCCGTGATTGATACCGGTCAGCCCCTGGCCGGTCGCTTGAGCTACAATGCGCACCACTGTGATTTCTGCCCTACAGGTGCGCCATGCAGCCGTACGCTATTGCCCCCTCCATTCTCTCCGCCGATTTCGCTCGCCTGGGCGAGGAAGTCGACAATGTACTGGAGGCCGGAGCCGACATCGTTCACTTCGATGTCATGGATAACCACTACGTCCCCAACCTGACCATCGGCCCGATGGTCTGCAGTGCGCTGCGCAAGTACGGCGTCACCGCGCCGATCGACGTGCACCTGATGGTCAGCCCGGTAGATCGCATCATTGGCGATTTCATCGAGGCCGGTGCGACCTACATCACCTTCCACCCGGAAGCCTCCCAGCATATCGACCGCTCGCTGCAGTTGATCCGTGATGGTGGCTGCAAGGCTGGCCTGGTGTTCAACCCGGCGACATCGCTCGATGCGTTGAAGTACGTCATGGACAAGGTCGACATGATCCTGTTGATGAGCGTCAACCCAGGTTTCGGCGGTCAGAAGTTCATCCCGGGCACCCTCGACAAGCTGCGTGAAGCCCGTGCGCTGATCAAGGCGAGCGGTCGCGACATCCGTCTGGAAATCGATGGTGGCGTCAACGTCAACAACATCCGCGAGATTGCTGCCGCTGGCGCCGACACGTTTGTTGCGGGCTCGGCCATTTTCAATGCACCGGACTACCGCGAGGTCATTGCCAAGATGCATGCCGAACTGGCTCTGGCACGATCATGAGTGGCTTCGAGCAGCTCTTTTCGGGCAGCCTGCCCAGGCTGGTGATGTTCGATCTGGATGGCACGCTGATCGACTCGGTACCGGACCTGGCGGCCGCAGTAGACCAGATGCTGCTCGAAATGGGCCGCGCTCCGGCTGGCCTGGAGGCAGTACGCCAATGGGTTGGAAACGGCGCGGCGGTACTGGTTCGGCGCGCCTTGGCGGGCGGCCTGGATTTTAGCGCCGTCGATGAAGACGAAGCGGAGAAGGGCCTGGAGATTTTCATGCAGGCCTATGCCGAAAGCCATGCGCTGTCGGTGGTTTACCCCGGTGTGAAGGATACGCTGCGCTGGTTGCGCAAGCAGGGCGTGGAAATGGCCCTGATTACCAACAAGCCAGAGCGTTTTGTCGGCCCGTTACTGGACCAGATGAAAATCGGCCGTTACTTCCGCTGGATTATCGGTGGCGATACCTTGCCACAGCAGAAGCCTGACCCTGCAGCCCTGGTGTTTGTCATGAAAATGGCTAACGTGCTGCCAGAAAACGCGCTGTTCGTAGGTGATTCGCGCAGCGATGTACTGGCCGCGAAAGCTGCGGGCGTCCAGTGTGTTGCGCTTAGCTACGGCTATAACCATGGTCGTCCGATCGCCGAGGAGTCACCCACATTGGTGATTGATGACCTTCGGGCGCTCTTGCCTGGTTGCTTAGAAGCAGACACTGAGCTAATGTCGGACGTTCAATCCCCCCCTGATAGAGATTCCATCGTGGTGGTCACCTGCAAACTCTGGATGAAAGTCATCAAGGCACTGGCCCGTTGGCGTTGGCGCGCCTGACTTCTATCTGGCCGGCTTGACCCGGCACGTTTGCTTGCCCGACCCATAGCTCCTTGCCACGAGGCTATCATGACCCGCGAAGAATTCCTGCGCCTGGCCGCAGCCGGTTACAACCGCATTCCTCTTGCCTGCGAAACGCTGGCTGACTTCGACACGCCGCTGTCCATCTACCTGAAGCTGGCCGACCAGCCCAATTCCTATCTGCTTGAGTCGGTGCAAGGCGGGGAGAAGTGGGGACGTTACTCGATCATCGGTTTGCCATGCCGCACGGTGTTGCGTGTCCATGACTATCAGGTCCGCATCAGCCATGATGGCGTGGAGGTCGAGCAGCACGATGTCGACGATCCTCTGGCGTTCGTCGAGTCGTTCAAAGACCGCTACAAGGTACCGACCATTGCAGGCCTGCCGCGTTTCGATGGTGGCCTGGTAGGTTACTTTGGCTATGACTGCGTGCGCTATGTTGAAAAGCGCCTGGGTAAATGCCCGAATCCAGACCCACTGGGTGTGCCGGATATCCTGTTGATGGTCTCCGATGCCGTCGTGGTGTTCGATAACCTGGCAAGCAAGATTCACGCGATTGTGCTGGTCGACCCTGCGCAAGAAAACGCCTATGAAGAAGGCCAGGCGCGCCTCGAGCAATTGCTTGAGCAACTGCGCCAGCCAATCACGCCGCGACGCGGTCTCGACTTCAAGGGGCTGCAGGCTGCCGAACCGGCGTTCCGCTCCAGTTTTACGCAGGACGACTACGAGCGCGCCGTCGATACCATCAAGGAATACATCCTGGCGGGTGACTGCATGCAGGTTGTGCCGTCGCAGCGTATGTCCATCGATTTCAGTGCCGCACCTATTGACCTGTACCGTGCGTTGCGCTGCTTCAACCCGACGCCGTACATGTACTTCTTCAATTTTGGCGACTTCCACGTCGTCGGCAGTTCGCCGGAAGTGCTGGTGCGCGTCGAGGACAACCTGGTTACCGTGCGTCCGATCGCCGGCACCCGTCCACGCGGTGCAACCGAAGAAGCCGACCGTGCGCTGGAAGAAGACCTGCTGTCCGATGACAAGGAAATTGCCGAGCACCTGATGCTGATCGACCTGGGCCGCAATGACACGGGCCGGGTGTCCGAGACCGGCTCGGTCAAGGTCACCGAGAAAATGGTGATCGAGCGCTATTCCAACGTGATGCATATTGTCTCCAACGTTACGGGCCAACTTAAAGAAGGCCTTTCGGCAATGGATGCGCTGCGCGCGATTCTCCCTGCTGGCACGTTGTCGGGTGCACCAAAAATCCGTGCGATGGAAATCATCGACGAGTTGGAACCGGTAAAACGCGGCGTCTATGGTGGCGCTGTCGGTTACCTCGCCTGGAACGGCAACATGGACACCGCCATCGCGATCCGCACGGCAGTGATCAAGGATGGCGAGCTGCATGTACAGGCCGGAGGCGGCATCGTCGCCGACTCGGTGCCCGCGCTGGAATGGGAAGAAACCATCAACAAGCGCCGTGCGATGTTCCGCGCCGTAGCTCTGGCCGAACAGACGCCACGCAACTGAAGATGGCGCCTTTCGGCGCAAGACAGGTATTCAGAGTCAGCAGACTCAAGAGGTTGACCAGATGTTACTGATGATCGACAACTATGACTCCTTCACCTACAACGTCGTGCAGTACCTCGGCGAGCTGGGTGCAGAGGTCAAGGTCATTCGCAATGACGAACTGACCATCGCCCAGATCGAGGCGCTCAAGCCTGAACGTATCGTTGTGTCCCCAGGCCCTTGCACCCCGACGGAAGCCGGTGTGTCCCTGGAGGCAATCAAGTATTTCGCGGGCAAACTACCCATTCTCGGTGTGTGCCTGGGCCACCAGTCCATCGGCCAGGCCTTTGGCGGGGATGTGGTACGCGCCCGTCAGGTGATGCATGGCAAGACCAGCCCGGTGTTCCACCGCGACCTCGGCGTGTTCGCCGGCCTGAACAATCCGCTGACTGTAACCCGCTATCACTCGCTTGTGGTCAAGCGTGAAACCCTGCCGGATTGCCTAGAGGTCACTGCCTGGACTGCGCTGGAAGATGGCTCGGTCGATGAGATCATGGGCCTGCGGCACAAGACGCTGAACATCGAGGGGGTTCAGTTCCACCCCGAGTCGATCCTCACTGAACAGGGCCACGAGCTGTTCGCCAATTTCCTCAAGCAGAGCGGCGGCCACCGCTAAGGATCGAACATGGATATCAAGAGCGCGCTGGCCCGTATCGTCAGTCAGTTGGACCTTTCCACCGATGAAATGCGCGATGTCATGCGCCAGATCATGACCGGGCAGTGCACCGAAGCGCAGATCGGCGCTTTCATGATGGGGCTGCGCATGAAGAGTGAGAGCATCGACGAGATCGTCGGTGCCGTCTCGGCGATGCGCGAGCTGGCGGACAAAGTCGAACTCAACACCCTTGCCGGTGTTGTCGACGTAGTCGGCACTGGCGGCGATGGCGCTAACATCTTTAACGTCTCCACTGCCTCGTCATTTGTGGTGGCAGCGGCGGGTTGCACGGTTGCCAAGCACGGTAACCGTGCCGTTTCGGGCAAAAGTGGTAGTGCAGACCTGCTTGAGGCCGCCGGTATCTACTTGAACCTGACGCCAGTTCAGGTGGCCCGCTGCATTGACAGCGTTGGTATCGGCTTCATGTTCGCCCAATCGCATCATGGGGCAATGAAGCACGCGGCCGGCCCACGTCGCGATCTGGGGTTGCGGACCCTGTTCAACATGATTGGCCCGCTGACGAATCCTGCAGGTGTGAAGCACCAGGTGGTCGGTGTCTTTACTCAAGCGCTGTGCCGGCCGTTGGCCGAGGTACTGCAACGCTTGGGCAGCAAGCACGTGTTGGTAGTGCATTCAAAAGATGGTTTGGACGAGTTCAGCCTGGCGGCGCCGACCTTTGTGGCGGAATTGAAGAATGACCAGATCACGGAGTATTGGGTCGAGCCTGAAGACCTCGGCATGAAAAGCCAGAGCCTGCATGGGCTGTCGGTTGAAAGCCCGGCGGCTTCGTTGGAGCTGATTCGCGATGCCTTGGGCCGACGCAAGACTGAAAACGGTCAGAAGGCTGCAGAAATGATCGTGCTTAATGCGGGCGCTGCACTGTACGCCGCAGACCACGCCTCTTCGCTCAAAGAGGGCGTCGCGTTGGCACATGATGCGCTGCACACCGGCCTTGCCCGCGAGAAGCTCGAGGAGCTGGGTGCTTTTACCGCTGTATTCAAGCAGGAGAATGAAGGATGAGTGTGCCGACGGTTCTGGAAAAAATCCTCGCGCGCAAAGTCGAAGAGGTCGCCGAGCGCAGTGCACGGGTGAGCCTGGCCGAACTTGAACGTCTGGCGGCCAGCGCCGATGCACCGCGTGGTTTTGCCAAGGCGCTGATTGAGCAGGCGGCACGCAAGCAGCCAGCGGTTATTGCTGAAATCAAGAAGGCCTCACCGAGTAAGGGTGTCATTCGCGAACACTTCGTTCCGGCCGATATCGCGGTCAGTTACCAGAAGGGCGGAGCAACTTGCCTGTCGGTACTGACCGACGTCGACTACTTCCAGGGCGCTGACGTGTATTTGCAGCAGGCCCGAGCAGCCTGTGCCCTGCCTGTTATCCGCAAGGACTTCATGATCGATCCTTACCAGATCGTCGAGGCGCGTGCGTTGGGGGCGGACTGCGTACTGCTGATCGTTTCCGCGCTGGATGACGTGAAGATGGCTGAGCTTGCAGCCACTGCAAAGGGTGTAGGGCTTGATGTATTGGTTGAAGTGCACGACGGTGATGAGCTGGACCGGGCATTGAAAGTCCTCGATACCCCGCTGGTTGGCGTCAACAACCGTAACTTGCACACCTTTGAGGTGAGCTTGGAAACGACGCTCGACCTGTTGCCGCGCATTCCACGTGATCGTCTGGCCATTACCGAGAGCGGCATTCTCAGCCGTGCCGACGTCGAGCTGATGGAAACCAACGAGGTCTACTCTTTCCTGGTTGGTGAGGCGTTCATGCGTGCGGATAACCCGGGTTATGAATTGCAGCGTTTGTTCTTCCCTGAGCGTGTGCCACAGAACCTGGTTCCAGGTCTGGACTGATCAACCCCTGAAGCCGGCGATGCCGGCTTTTTTTATCGACAAGGTTAATGCGATGAACGATCAACCTGTTGCCGTAACTGTCGAAGCTGGCCTGCGTGCCGAGCAGGATTTGCTGGCCGCTGTATGTCGCGGGGAGCAAGATCATGGCTTGCTGTTCTGGCGTCCGACTGATCGCGCTCTGGTCATGCCTCGGCGCATGAGTCGTCTGGAGGGGTTCGAGGCGGCGTGTGCGGAGCTGGCGGTTGCCGGATGGCCGGTATTGTTGCGTGAGACCGGCGGTGAGCCGGTGCCGCAATCACCCGCGGTCATCAATATTGCGTTGATCTATGTCGCGCCGCGCAGCGAGGGTGATCATGGGCGTATAGAGAGTGCTTATGAGCGGCTTTGCCTGCCTTTGTGTGACGTGCTGCGCGAATGGGGTGGGGTCGCGTCCGTCGGTGAAATCGAGGGGGCATTCTGCGATGGTCGGTACAATGTCAACCTGAATGGCCGCAAACTGGTCGGCACCGCTCAGCGTTGGCGCCAGGGCCTGGGCGGCAAACGACCGGTCGTGCTGGTGCATGGCGCGCTCTTGTTGGACAACGAGCGAGAAACGATGGTTGCCGCCGTGAACCGCTTCAATGAGTGTTGCGAGCTGGAGCAACGCTGCCTGGCCGACAGCCATATCGCCCTGCACGAGGTCGTGCCCGAGGCGCCGTTGTTTACGCGGCTGGCAAGCGCTTATGGCGCGGTGCTCAACGGTATTGCAAAAGACTAGCGCGTGCCATAGACCACCATGGTCTTGCCCTTGACCTGAACCAGGCTGCGTTCTTCAAGATCCTTGAGCACGCGGCCGACCATTTCTCGCGAGCAACCGACGATCCGACCAATCTCCTGGCGGGTGATCTTGATCTGCATTCCATCCGGGTGGGTCATGGCGTCTGGTTGTTTGCACAGTTCCAGCAAGCAGCGGGCTACGCGTCCGGTGACGTCGAAAAACGCCAGGTCGCCAACTTTGCGTGTTGTGTTGCGCAGGCGCTGTGCCATTTGGCTGCCAAGGGCATAGAGAATGTCCGGATCCTGGCGGGCCAGCTCGCGGAATTTTTCGTAGGTAATTTCGGCAACTTCACATTCGCTTTTCGCGCGTACCCAGGCACTGCGCTGCTGCTCTTTACCCTCGGGTTCAAATAGCCCAAGTTCACCAAAGAAGTCGCCACTGTTGAGGTAGGCGATGATCATCTCATGGCCTTCATCATCCTCGATCAGGATGGTCACCGAACCCTTTACGATGTACCACAGGGTATGAGCTTGGTCGCCCGCGCAAATAATATTGCTCTTGGCTGAAAAATGCCGACGCTGACAATGAGCAAGCAACTTGTCGATGTTCTTGATCTTGGTTGGAAGGTTTAAGGCAACCATGGCTGAATCCTGGAAAGAAGCGACACGTGGACACTTTTATAAGTAGCCTGGCTTGTGCGCCAGTGATTTGGCGTCAGCTTATCAGACGCCTATCGTGTATCGGCACATTTCATTGAACGCTTAGCTTTTCCGCTGTGCTCGCAGGGTCTAAGCTGGCAACCTTTTTCACGTTTAATGGAGTCCTGGTATGAAGGCGCGTATCCAGTGGGCTGGCGAAGCCATGTTTCTCGGCGAGTCAGGCAGTGGCCATGTGGTGGTCATGGATGGTCCGCCGGAAAGTGGCGGACGTAACCTGGGTGTTCGGCCGATGGAGATGCTGTTGCTCGGTCTGGGCGGTTGCAGCAACTTCGACGTGGTCAGCATTCTGAAGAAGTCTCGCCAGGCGGTGGAAAGCTGTGAGGCCTTCCTTGAGGCGGAGCGTGCGAGCGAAGACCCGAAGGTGTTTACCAAGATCCACTTGCGCTTCGTGGTCAAGGGCCGTGGCCTGAAAGAGGCCCAGGTCAAACGTGCGGTTGAGCTGTCCGCTGAAAAGTATTGCTCGGCTTCGATCATGTTGGGTCGTGCCGGTGTCGAGATCACCCACGCCTATGAAATTGTAGAGTTGGGCTGACTCGACATTCAACTATCATAAAAGCGGCGCACACTCTGGCAGACCGGGCTTCAGGTCTGCATAATGCGCCCCTTTTTCAGGGCATTGGCCCTGTCTCGGACCTGCTCCGACCAGACAACCAAAATCGCCATCGCGAAGAGGTGTTAACCGTCCTACGCAGGTGCGTCGTTCGCATCTGACGGGCATGCTTGATCACGCGGCCGGGCCGCACACATATAGAGAGTTTTCAACGGTGAAAAGCAAACTCAAGCTCCACGGGTTCAATAACCTGACAAAGACCTTGAGCTTCAACATCTATGATATCTGCTATGCAGAGTCCCCTCAGGACCTGCAGGCCTACGTCGAGTACATCAATCAGGAGTACGACGCCGAACGCCTGACGCAGATTCTCACCGATGTGGTTGATATCATTGGTGCCAATATCCTGAACATTGCCCGTCAGGATTACGAGCCACAAGGCGCCAGCGTGACCATTTTGATCTCTGAGCAACCGGTCACCCCGACCGAGAGCCAGATCGAAGAGTCGCCGGGCCCATTGCCAGATACCATTCTGGCCCACCTCGACAAGAGCCACATCACTGTCCACACCTATCCGGAAATCCATCCGGTAGATGGCATCGCCACCTTCCGTGTGGATATCGATGTGTCGACCTGCGGGGTTATTTCACCGCTCAAGGCGCTCAATTACCTGATTCATCAGTTCGATTCGGACATCGTGACTGTGGATTATCGTGTGCGCGGTTTCACCCGTGACATCGAAGGCAAGAAGCACTTCATCGATCACGAGATCAACTCGATTCAGAACTACCTCTCTGAAGATACGAAGTCCGCTTACCAAATGACGGACGTCAACGTGTATCAGGAGAACCTGTTCCACACCAAAATGTTGCTCAAGGACTTCGAACTGGACAACTACCTGTTCGGCGACGCGACCAACAACTTGTCTGCTGAACAGCGCGCACAGGTGACTGAGCGTGTAAAACACGAAATGCTGGAAATTTTCTACGCTCGCAACATGCCGGCGTAAATTTTCAGGCAAAAAAAAGGGCCCCAGCGAGGGCCCTTTTTTATGCACTTTTGTCAGTCGTATCCAACTGTCGAGGGTGTTCAGCGACGCAGTCCGGGCAAAAACTCCACCATGGCAGCAGGTAGCAGGGTGCGTAGCGCGTGACTCAAGCGCTCACGGTGTTTCTGGTAGAACAATCCGAGGGCAATGATCGCGATGCCGATCAGGCTTACAACCAGTGGAAACAGCAATGAGTCCTCGAACACCTCATAAGACAGGTAACCGAGGTACGCCGCCACGCCAAGTGCGCCGAATACCATGAATACGGGGCGGCGAAGCAGAAGAGCGACAGTCATCAGCCCCAGGTTGATCAGGCAGTACATTGCCTTGCCCCATTCGCTGCCACTGTCCATCAAGGTCAAGCCACCCCAGAAGGCTGCGAGCCCAGCCAGATACCCCCAGAAAGCATAGTCGTGGCGGCTGCGCCCATCGATCCAGACACATACCAGCAGCAGGCCAAGGCCAAACCACAGCGAGACCTCCCGACGCTGGTCCCAGCTGAATCCATCACCGTAAACCCACTCGGTCAAGTCCATCGACATGAACCAGAGGGCAATTGCCATTGGCATCACGATAAACGGGAAAGGGACCAGGCGCAGCATCAGCAGGCCAGCAACCACTGCTGCAACTTCCATCAACAACCACCCGCCTTGTACATAACGGTAGTAGTTCTGGTAGTCGCCCTGGCTATCATCCATGGGCCAGAAGCCCGTCAGGCGTTCGAGTGCGAACACGGCCAGCGGCACGATACTCACCGCCACGGCAGCGAGCAGGCCGCCCGGGATGATGTGACCGCTGCGGTGCATTGCCTTGCCGACCAGGGTGAGCAGGCCGATGTAGCTCAGTGCAACCAGCAGCAAGGCGCTGTCGCCGATACTCATCCAGGCTTCGGTCAACAGCCAGCCCATGGCACCCATGATCAGCAGCGCGCCGAAGTAATAGGCAACATGCGCCAGTTGGAAGCTGGCGCGCTCTGGCGGTTGCTGCCTGAGAAAATCCAGCAGGGCCTGATCCTGGCCAGGCTGGAGAACCCCCGCTGTTACAGCGCGGGCAAGATCTTGAGCGTCGAAACGATCAGCCATGATGGTCACATGCGGTAGGTGCTTTTAGTCATGACCTTTGCCATAAGGCTCATCCCGAACTTGATCGGCGCAGGAAAGCGGAAGCCCCCGGCGTCCAGTGCGGACTCGGCGTGGTGTTCTTCGTCGATGCGCATCTGCTCGAGGATGGCCCGGGACTTCTCGTCTTCCGCTGGAATTTGCTCCAGGTGCTCATCCAGGTGTTTACATACCTGATGCTCGGTAGCCGCGACGAAACCCAGGCTGACTTTGTCGCTGATCAGCCCGGCCACCGCACCGATGCCAAACGACATGCCATAGAACAACGGATTGAGGACGCTCGGGTGGCTACCCAGTTGGCGAATGCGCTGTTCGCACCACGCCAGGTGATCGATCTCTTCTTCGGCGGCATGTTCCATTGCCTTGCGCACCTGCGGCAGCTTTGCTGTCAGTGCCTGGCCTTGATAGAGCGCTTGTGCACAGACTTCGCCGGTATGGTTGATGCGCATCAGGCCCGCCACATGACGCGTCTGTTCGTCGTCCATGTCGCTGTCGGGCTGGATGATCGCCGGAGAGGGGCGGGAAGGTTGGCCGCTGAAGGGCAGCAAGGTGCGCATGGCTGTGTCGGCCTGCAGCAACAAGCGGTCGAGCGGCGAGTAGTGACGTTCGGTAGCCATCGGGCACCTCCGCAAGAATGTGCCCGACAGTTTACCCCAATCCAGATGACAGGGCTTGCGTTGGATCAGCCCGGTGGCCAGTGCATCTGACGTTGACCGAGCACGTGCATATGGATGTGGTAGACGGTCTGCCCGCCCAGCTCGTTACAGTTCATGACCACGCGGAACCCGTCTTCGCAGCCCAGCTCTTTGGCCAGGCGCTGAGCGGTGAAGAGAATATGGCCAGCCAGGCCTTTATCTTCTTCGGTCAGGTCATTGAGGGTGCGGATAGGCTTTTTCGGGATAACCAGAAAGTGTACGGGTGCCTGTGGTGCGATATCGTGGAAGGCCAGAACCTGGTCGTCCTCGTAGATGATCTTGGCCGGGATGTCCCGGTTGATGATCTTGGTGAAGAGAGTCTCCACAACGCTTGCTCCATGGTGGTGGTCTGGCCTGAGTGTACTCAGCGCGCGACCTGTCGCACAGCCTCTATTCGATTCCGGTTGGGCGATAGCGCTGATTTATGGCACCCGCCAGCTTGCGGGTCAGCCAGCGCGAGAGGATTCGCGGGCTGAATGCCAGCCAGCGGTTTCGTCGGCCAGGGAGGATCAGTGCACGGTTTTTTTCCAGTGCTCGCACGGTGTACAGCGCCACTTCTTCGGCACTCAGGCAGCGTTTGCTGTTGTCCAGGCGTGGGATGCGACGTCTGGACGAGCGCACCGGGCCGGGGCAGAGGACTGATACCTTGATACCGGTGCGCTTGAGCTCTTCGCGTAGCCCTTCGGAGAAGTGCAGGACATACGCCTTGCTTGCGGCATAGCTGCTCATCCAGGGGCCCGGGGCGAATGCCGAGAGAGAGGCAACGTTGAGAATCTGTCCCCCCCCTTGAACCGCCATGGCGTTACCCAGCGCGTGACAAAGGCGGGTAAGGGCGAGAATGTTCACTTCGATCAGGTCTTGCTCATCTGCCCATTCCTGGGCGAGGAAGGGACCATAGGAGCGGATACCTGCACAGTTCACCAGTAGATCGATTTGCCGTTCGCCTTCTTCGAGCTCAAGCAGAAAGCCAGATAGACGCAACGGCTCGCCGAGGTCGCAGGCGCGGAACAGGACTTCAACACCAAAACGTTGGGTCAGCTCGATGGCGACAGGCTCAAGGAGGTCGCGTTGTCGCGCCACCAGAATCAGATTGCGCCCCCGCCTGGCCAGTGCTTCGGCCAGTGCCAGGCCGAGGCCGCTGGAGGCACCGGTGATCATGGCGTAACGGGTCATGCAGTTCTCCAATCAGGGGGCGGTGTTCAAGGCGCGTAGTTTACAGGTTGGGGTCGGCACAGCCACTACCAGCACGCACAGGCATTGCTCCTGCAGTGCGGGTAATGGCGGGAAGGGGCTGCGGATGTGGGGGCACGCTTAGAAGGGTTTTACCACTACCAAAATGACGATACCCAGCAGAATCAGGACGGGCACTTCGTTGAACCAGCGGTAGTAGACATGGCTGCGGGTGTTTTCGCCGCGGGCAAAGCGTTTCAGCTGGGCGCCGCACATGTGATGGTAGCCGGTCAGCAGTACGATAAGTGTCAGTTTGGCATGCATCCAGCCTTGGCTCATGAAGCCAGGGTTCAAACTAAGCAGCCAGATACCAAAGATGAAGGTTGCGATCATCGCCGGCCCCATGATGCCGCGGTAGAGCTTGCGCTCCATGGTCACGAAGCGCTCATGGCTGATGCTGTCCTGGCTCTGGGCGTGGTAGACGAAAAGCCGGGGCAGATAGAACAGCCCGGCAAACCAGCAGACCACACTGACGATGTGCAGGGCCTTGATCCATAGATAAAGCATGTTTTGCGGTTCCTTCAGGGTTCACGGTGGTCGGATAGTAGTGGCTGTGGGTAGCACCCGTCATCTCAACTGTTGTTACCAGCGCGACGGCCCCATATTATCGGTGCCTTTACACTCTACAGTCGGTTCGTTCAGAAGGGGCACGCGTTATGGTCAAGGTCGGTATCGTCGGCGGCACGGGTTACACCGGTGTCGAACTGCTGCGTCTGTTGGCACAGCATCCACAGGCAGAGGTAGCGGTGATTACATCGCGATCTGAAGCAGGGCTGGCCGTGGCTGACATGTACCCCAACCTGCGTGGTCACTACGACGGCCTGGCTTTCAGTGTGCCAGACAGCAAGGCCCTGGCAGCCTGCGATGTAGTCTTCTTCGCGACTCCCCATGGGGTTGCGCATGCGCTGGCTGGGGAACTGCTGGCAGCCGGTACCAAAGTGATCGACCTCTCTGCGGACTTCCGTTTGCAGGACGCTGACGAGTGGGCCAAGTGGTACGGACAGCCACACGGTGCGCCAGAATTGCTCAAGGATGCGGTCTATGGCTTGCCTGAAGTCAACCGTGAGCAGATTCGCCAGGCGCGCCTGATTGCCGTCCCAGGTTGCTACCCGACCGCAACCCAGTTGGGGTTCCTGCCACTGCTTGAGGCTGGCATCGCGGACACATCGCGTCTGATCGCCGACTGCAAGTCCGGTGTCAGCGGTGCTGGCCGTGGCGCGAGCGTAGGCTCGCTGTTCTGCGAAGCCGGTGAAAGCATGAAGGCGTATGCGGTCAAAGGGCATCGCCATCTGCCGGAAATCTGCCAAGGTTTGCGTCGTGCTGCCGGTGGCGATGTCGGTCTGACCTTTGTGCCGCATCTGACGCCAATGATCCGGGGTATCCATTCGACACTGTATGCCACCGTTGCCGATACCTCGGTTGACCTGCAAGCACTGTTCGAGAAGCGTTATGCGGACGAGCCGTTTGTCGATGTCATGCCGGCTGGCAGTCACCCGGAAACCCGCAGTGTGCGGGGCGCCAACGTTTGCCGCATTGCCGTCCATCGGCCACAAGGTGGCGATCTGGTCGTTGTGCTCTCGGTTATCGATAACCTGGTTAAAGGCGCATCGGGTCAGGCAGTACAGAACCTTAACATCCTGTTTGGTCTGGACGAGCGCATGGGTCTGTCCCATGCAGGCCTGTTGCCTTAACCGCCTGTAGGCGTGTTGAGCCACACGTGGCGGGCGCATCTTGCGCTATTCCATGTGTGGCTCGCTTCTGCTTCTATTCTTGACCAATTTTCTCGGGAAAGCGGATAATGCCTGTCATCACGCATTATGGCGGCACAGCGCCGGGAGATAGTCAGCATGAGCGTCGAATCCTTCACCCCTACGGCTTTGCAATTCACGCAGGGTGCCGCGCACAAGGTGAAGACCCTGGTCGATGAAGAGGGTAATGATCGTCTGAAGTTGCGAGTGTTCGTAACGGGCGGTGGTTGCTCCGGCTTTCAGTATGGTTTCACCTTTGATGAAGACGTTGCTGAAGACGATACCGTCGTGGAGCGCGAAGGCGTTGCGTTGGTTGTCGATCCGATGAGCTTCCAGTACCTGGCAGGTGCTGAAGTGGATTACCAGGAAGGTTTGGAAGGCTCGCGTTTCGTGATCAAGAACCCTAATGCCACCACTACCTGTGGTTGCGGTTCTTCGTTCTCGATCTGAGGTAGGGTTTTTACTGCTAACGCCGCGCACTTGCGCGGCGTTTTGCTAGGCGCGTCAGGCTGGATAAACAGCGCCGAGTACCCGAAGGCCGCGGGCGCCGGTCACGCTGGGCCTATTGCCTGCGACGCCCTCCAGGCAGCAATGAGCCAGCCAGGCGAAGGCCATTGCCTCGACCCAGTCTGGGTCGACGCCGCAAACATCAGTGCTGCTGACCCGCGCATTGGGTAGCAGGGCGGCCAAGCGCTGCATGAGCACGCTATTGTGCGCACCCCCACCGCATACCAGCAGTGCCTGAGTACCCTGTTGGGCAGTCTGCAGTGAGCTGATGATGCTTTGTGCGGTCAACTCCAGCAATGTGGCCTGTACATCGGCATCGGAACAGGCGGGCTGTGAGCTGAGATGGTGCTTGAGCCAAGGAAGGTTGAACACTTCCCGGCCAGTGCTCTTGGGGCCGGTGCCCGCAAAAAACGGGTCACTCAGCAGGGCTGACAGCAGGTTAGGCAGAACCTTGCCGCTGGCCGCCCACGCGCCGCCGGCATCGTAGCTCTGGCCTTGGCGGTCGTGAATCCAGGCATCGAGTAGTACGTTGCCGGGGCCGCAGTCAAAGCCCCTGACCGGTGTGCCTCGCTCGATAAGGCTCAGGTTGCTGAAGCCGCCAATATTGAGCACTGCCAGGCGCTCGCCTTGGCTCTCGAAGAGCGATTCGTGGAAGGCGGGTACCAGAGGGGCGCCTTGGCCGCCGGCAGCGACATCGCGGCGCCGGAAGTCGCTGATGACACTGATACCCGTGAGCTCGGCCAGCAGGGCAGGGTTGCCGATCTGCACAGTGAAGCCGCGTGCGGGCTCATGCCGAATGGTCTGGCCATGGCTGCCAATAGCGCGAATAGCGCTGGGCTGCAGCTGCTGAGCAGTCAGCAATTGATGTATTCCGGCAGCTGCCAGTGCTACCCAGGCATTCTCGGCAAGTGCGGCCCGGGCGATTTCGTCTGGACCGCTGGCGCACAACGCCAGCAGCGACTGACGGAGTTCGGCCGGCATAGGGATGTAATGAGTGGCAAGCAGCTTGAGCTGTTGCTCTTGCTCAATCAATGCGATGTCCAGTCCGTCAAGGCTGGTCCCGGACATCACCCCCAGATAGAGAGGCATTGCTTAGCGCTTGCTCGAGGCCAGCATGGTGGCCTTTTCTTGATCCATGCGTGCGATCAGTGGTTGGCTCTGCTGCATGAAACGCTGGCGTTCGGCCTTGGCGATAGGGTCTGCCATGGGCAGCTTCTGGCCCAGTGGGTCGACATGCACGCCGTTGACCTGGAACTCATAGTGCAGGTGTGGGCCGGTGGAGAGGCCGGTGGTGCCGATATAGCCAATCACTTGGCCCTGCTTGACCGAGCCGCCGGTCTTCACGCCTTTAGCAAAGCCCTGCATATGGCCATAGAGCGTCTGATAGCGGTTGCCGTGCTGGATAATGACGGTGTTGCCATAGCCGCCTCGACGCCCGGCCAGTAGCACCTTGCCGTCACCGGCAGCCTTGATCGGAGTGCCGCGTGGTGCGGCATAGTCGACACCCTTGTGGGCGCGAATCTTGTTCAGGATCGGGTGCTTGCGCCCGGCGGAAAAGCGCGAGCTGATACGGGCGAAGTCAACCGGAGTACGGATGAATGCCTTGCGCATGCTGTTGCCGTCGGCCGTGTAGTAACTGGTGTTGCCCTGCTTGTTGGTATAGCGAACGGCACTGTAGCTCTTGCCGCGATTGCTGAAGCGGGCGGAAAGTATATTGCCGGTACCTACGACCTTGCCGTTGACGACCTTCTGCTCATAAATCACGTCGAACTCGTCACCCTGGCGAATATCCTGAGCGAAGTCGATGTCATAGCCGAAGATGCCGGCCATATCCATGGTCAGGCTGTGAGACAGGCCGGCGCGTTGTGCCGATGCGGACAGCGAGCTCTTGATAACCCCGTGTACATAGGCGGAGCGCACCGTTGGTTTGCTGATCTCGCGATTGAACGCATAACCGTTGCCACTTTTGGTCAGGCGGATAGTCTCCAGGTCGCTGACCTTGCTGTGCAGGCTGGCCAGTTGGCCGTCCTTGTCCAATTCAATTTCCAGAACCTGGCCATGCTTGAGCTGGCTGAACTGCTTGGCTTGCTTGTTACTGGCCAGCACCTCATGCACAGCGTTTGCGGGCAGGCCGACTTTGCCGAAGAGGGTCGACAGCGTATCACCACGACCTACGGTAACTTCGCGATGGTTAGGTGCTTTAGCTGCTTCTGCGGCTGGCGCGGGTTCCGTCTTGGCTGTTTGTTCGGTTTTTTCGTCGGCGGTGTCGATCTGTGCGAAAGGCGGCGGCGCGGCTTCTTCGTTGGCAAGCGGTGGCGTTGCTTGTTGTTCAAGCTGCTCGACCGGGCTTTCCAGCTCAAGATTCAGGGTTGTTTTCTTGGCTTCGACTTCGCTGGACGGAAATACCAGCAAAGCCAGGCTGAGTAAGGCGGCAATGCCGCTCGCAGCCAACAGATGGCTCTTCGGATAAAGCGGAGGCGCTTTAGGCGGTTCGTTGCTCATGGGTAAGTTGACTTTGAAAAAGATGAAATGGAAAAGATGAATGACATGATGAAGATGAAATAACTGTATAAAATATAACCAAATCCCTTTCAAAGCAAGCGAGCAGACGTCATCAGTCGGGTGTCGGGTCACATTCAGGCCAAAAACTTGTAATTGACGGCTGATCTTGTATGGTTGGGGCCTTTTAATCTGAGCCTTACGGGTCTGTTATGAAGTCGGTTGAAGAGCAGCTAGAGCTGATCAAACGTGGTGCGGAAGAAGTGCTGGTCGAGTCCGAACTGGTCGAGAAGCTCAAGCGCGGTCAGCCGCTGCGGATCAAGGCGGGTTTTGACCCTACGGCCCCTGACCTGCACTTGGGGCACACCGTCCTTATTAATAAGCTTCGGCAGTTTCAGGAGTTGGGTCACCAGGTGATCTTCCTGATCGGTGACTTCACCGGGATGATTGGCGATCCGAGTGGCAAGAGTGCAACGCGTCCGCCGCTGACCCGGGAGCAGGTGCTGGAGAATGCCGAGACCTATAAGCAGCAGGTCTTCAAGATCCTTGATCCGGCCAAGACTGAAGTTGCATTCAACTCGACCTGGATGGATGCACTGACGCCGGCTGACTTTATTCGCCTGGCATCTCAGTACACCGTTGCGCGTATGTTGGAGCGCGATGACTTCCATAAGCGCTATACCACCAATCAGCCGATCGCGATCCACGAGTTTCTCTACCC
The DNA here is from genome assembly GCF_014648275.1 of Pseudomonas laurentiana. GTDB lineage: Bacteria > Pseudomonadota > Gammaproteobacteria > Pseudomonadales > Pseudomonadaceae > Aquipseudomonas > Aquipseudomonas laurentiana. Next base: position 855 of record NZ_BMQU01000017.1, on the reverse strand, counting down.
GCTGGTGCAGGGTTATGACTCGGTGGCGCTGAAGGCTGACGTGGAACTGGGGGGTACTGACCAGAAGTTCAACCTGCTCATGGGGCGTGAGCTTCAGCGTGGTTATGGTCAAGAGCCGCAGAATATCGTCACCATGCCGCTGCTCGAGGGGCTGGATGGTGTCAAGAAGATGTCCAAGTCCCTGGGGAACTATGTCGGTATCCAGGAAGCGCCGGGCGTGATGTACAGCAAGCTTGTATCCATTCCGGATACTTTGATGTGGCGTTATTTCGAGTTGCTGAGCTTCCGCTCCATGGAGGAGATCAGTGCATTCCGATCTGATGTGGAGGCGGGTGCCAATCCGCGGGACATCAAGATCAAGCTGGCAGAGGAAATTGTCGCGCGCTTCCATGGCGAAGAGGCGGCTATTAATGCACACCGTGCTGCGGGTAATCGCATGAAAGAGGGCGAGCTGCCTGAAGACCTGCCGGAGGTTGAGGTGCTTGCAGGTGAAGCGATGCCGATCGCGGCTGTTCTTAATAAGGCAGGGTTGGTAAAGAACGCTGCTGCGGCTCGTGATCTTCTGGCTGCAGGCAGCGTGCGCATCGATGGCGAAGTTGTGGATCGTGGTTTTGTCTTTGCCTTGGGTGCTACCCATGTTTGCCAAGCCGGCAAGAAGGCATTCGCGCGTATTTCGTTGAAGGCTGAGTAAGGACTGAAATAGGGCTTGACGGCGAATTGTATCTGTATATAATTCGCCCCACTTCCGGCGCAGTCGAAACGGAAAACTCCTTGGTAATCAACGAGTTAGATGTTTCTAGAAGGTGCAGGAAGTGCTTCGGTCGATTAGATCGGCAGCGGTGAAAAAGGTGGTTG
>NZ_BMQU01000016.1 GCF_014648275.1 Pseudomonas laurentiana | reverse complement strand
GTACGGAACCGTACGCACGGTGGTGTGAGAGGACGGCGGGTGTGAACTCGCCTCCTACTCGATTATGGGGTGGGACGTGTCTTTTTTCGCGATAAAGCGTCGAAAGGCCATCGATGCACTTTACTGTGCGCGAAACCTCTCGATCAGGACTGTCCATGAGCTTCATTCAAAGCAATCTGATTAATCTGCTGGCTGTTTGTTGGTTTGTTGTCTGCTGGGGTGGCTATACCCGTTATGCAACCTGGAAAGGGCGTGATACGGCATGCCTGGCCAGTGTTCTGCACCTGTACCGTGAAGACTGGATGCGTCGCATGTTGTTACGTGACAACCGGATCGCCGACGCCAGTGTGATTGGTAACCTGGAGCGTAACGCCTCGTTTTTTGCTTCCAGTACGCTGATTATTCTCGCCGGTATCCTGACGGTGCTCGGAGCATCGGACCGGGCATTGTCCTTGCTGGCTGATTTGCCGCTGGTGCAGCAAGCCTCGCAGAGCATGTCCGAGATCAAGCTGCTGTGCCTGGCCATGGTCTTTATCTATGCCTTTTTTACCTTCAGCTGGTGCATGCGTCAGTACAACTTTGCGGCGGTATTAGTCGGTTCTGCGCCAATGATTGGCGAGCGGCATGTCAGTGAGCAGGAGCGTAAAGCGTTTGCCTTGCGTGCGGCACGGGTTATTTCCCTGGCAGCCAACCAGTTCAACTTCGGGTTGCGTTCTTACTACTTCGGCCTGGCCTTGCTCAGTTGGTTCATCAACCCATGGTTATTCATGGCGATGAGTACAGGTGTTGTGTTGGTACTTTATCGTCGGGAATTCCATTCCGACGTGCTCGAAGTTATGGTCTTTACCCCGACAGAAGCACCGTTGGCAGAGGCCAACAAGGAACCTCAGGTTTGAACGGCGAGTGTTTTTCAGGGGTGTTGATGTTCAGGTCGACATGACATCGGTTTGGCAGGCATAAAAAAACCCGACAGCGTCGGGTTTTTTTGTCAGGCAACTGCTTAGTTAGCAGGCTTGGCTGGAGTTGCTTCTGGTGCTGGGGCAGCAGGCGCAGCAGCTTCAGCTTGATCTTTGGCAGCTTCGACGGTTTCTTTAGCAGCATCGACAGTTTCTTTAGCCGCTTCGTTCACTTTATCCTGAGCTTCTTCGACTTTCTGTTGAGCTTGCTCGACAGCCTTAGGTGCTTCTGGTGCCTTGGTTTCAGCCGCTTTGTCACAAGCAGCCAGACCCAGGGTAGCGGCCAGCATCAGGGCATAAGCAAAAGGTTTACGCATGGGGTGTTTCTCCTGGTGGAATACAGTTACTTGAACCCTTCGAGTTCAAGGCTGTGGAATAAGTTCCGCATACGATACAGATATATAAGTGTTGGATCCATATAGACTTTTTTCTAGGCTTGTGCATAAGCACGTATAACCCAGGGGGCGGCTGAAGACGATGAGCGAGACACCATTAATGGCGCAGGCTCAGCGCTTTCTTTCTGCACTTCGTCATTGCCAGTTACTGGGTATGCGTGTCGAGCAGTCTGACGCTGAGGGCATGACGCTGGTGTTGCCCTATTCGCCGAATATTGTCGGTAATCCACAGACGGGTGCGATTCATGGGGGTGCCCTGACCACCCTGATGGATACCACCTGTGGCATGGCCACACTGTGTGTGCTGCCGGTGTTTGAGGTGTGTCCGACCCTTGACCTGCGTATTGACTACATGCACCCCTCGGAGCCGGGGAAGGACATCTACGGCTATGCACAGTGTTACCGGGTCACCCGGGATGTGATCTTTGCCCGAGGCATGGCTTATCAGGATGATCCCCAGCGGCCGATTGCTCAGGTGGTCGGTACCTTTATGCGCCTGGGTAAAGCGGTAAAGGGCGGGCAGGGGTTCGCCAGTCAGCTCAAGGAGAGTGCCCAGTGATTCCGCGTGAGGTTCACCGGCAATTGCGCGCAGCCCATGCCGAGGGTAACTATGCGCCACTTCTGGCGTTGATTCCCTATGCCGGGCTGATTGGTATCGAGTGCAGTCGTCAGGGCGAAGATCTGCTGTTTCGTTTGCCCGCCAGCCCTGACAACATCGGCAATCCCTTGTTGCCGGCGATTCACGGGGGTGTGATTGCCGGGTTCATGGAGCTTTCGGCTGCACTCTATCTGCTGATTTTCAGTGAAAGCGCGGCCATCCCGAAAATCATCGACTTCTCGGTTGACTACCTTCGGGCTGGGCACGTCCGCGATACCTACGCCCAGTGCCAGCTCTGGCGTCAGGGGCGGCGAGTGACCAACGTTGCCATTACTGCCTGGCAGGGCAGTCAGGCCGAACCTATCGCCACTGCTCGCGCGCATTTCAAGATCGAAGAATTATCACCGCCCTTGAAATAGTACACAGTGCCCCCCATCTGTTGTTCATCCCGCTGCAACGGCCAGGGCGAGCGTTTCGATTGCGCCCACCTGGTCAGTGGCCACTGTCAATAGATTGGAGTTTTGAAGACCATGAGTGTGGAAACTCAAAAAGAAACCCTGGGCTTCCAGACCGAGGTGAAGCAACTACTGCACCTCATGATCCATTCGCTGTATTCGAACAAGGAAATTTTCCTTCGCGAATTGATTTCCAACGCCTCCGATGCAGTGGACAAGCTGCGTTTCGAAGCCCTGTCCAAACCAGAGCTGCTCGAAGGCGGCGCAGAGCTGAAAATCCGTGTGAGCTTCGACAAGGACGCAGGTACCGTCACCCTTGAGGATAACGGTATCGGCATGAGCCGTGAGGATGTCATCGCGCACCTGGGCACTATCGCCAAGTCCGGCACCGCCGATTTCATGAAAAACCTTACCGGCGACCAGAAGAAGGATTCGCACCTGATCGGTCAGTTCGGTGTAGGTTTCTACTCCGCGTTCATCGTCGCCGATAAGGTTGATGTGTTCAGTCGTCGCGCCGGCCTGTCCGCTGCCGAGGGCGTTCACTGGTCCTCCAAGGGTGAAGGCGAGTTTGAAGTCGCCACTGTCGAGAAAGCCGAGCGTGGTACCCGTATCGTCCTGCACCTGAAGAAGGATGAGACCGAGTTCGCCGATGGCTGGCGCCTGCGCAACGTCATCAAGAAGTACTCCGACCATATTGCCTTGCCGATCGAATTGCCGAAGCAGGTCGAGGCTGCAGAGGGTGAGGAAAAGCCGGCAGAAGTATGGGAAACCGTCAACCGAGCCAGCGCCCTGTGGACCCGTCCGCGCACCGAGATCAAGGACGAGGAGTATCAGGAGTTCTACAAGCACATCGGTCACGACTTTGAGAACCCGCTGGCCTGGAGCCACAACAAGGTCGAAGGCAAGCTGGAATACAACTCGCTGCTGTACGTACCGGCCCGTGCGCCGTTCGACCTGTATCAGCGTGAAGCGCCCCGTGGCCTGAAGCTGTACGTGCAGCGTGTGTTCATCATGGACCAGGCGGAGTCCTTCCTGCCGCTGTACCTGCGCTTCATCAAGGGTGTGGTCGACTCCAATGACCTGTCGCTGAACGTGTCGCGGGAAATCCTGCAGAAAGACCCGATCATCGACTCGATGAAGTCGGCACTGACCAAGCGCGTTCTGGACATGCTGGAGAAGCTGGCCAAGAACGAGCCTGAGCAATACAAAGGTTTCTGGAAGAATTTCGGTCAGGTCATGAAAGAAGGCCCGGCTGAAGACTTTGCCAACAAGGAGAAGATCGCCGGTCTTCTGCGTTTTGCCTCCACGCACGATGACAGTGGCGAGCAAAGCGTTTCCCTGGCCGACTACCTGGCACGCGCCAAGGAAGGTCAGGACAAGATTTATTTCCTCACCGGCGAGTCGTACGCGCAGGTCAAGAACAGCCCGCACCTGGAAGTCTTCCGCAAGAAAGGCATCGAAGTGCTGCTGCTGACTGACCGTATTGACGAGTGGTTGATGAGCTACCTCAGCGATTTCGACGGTAAGCAGTTTGTCGATGTGGCTCGCGGTGACCTGGACCTGGGCAAGCTGGACTCGGAAGAGGACAAAAAAGCTCAGGAAGAAGTCGCCAAGGAAAAAGAAGGCCTGGTCGAGCGCCTGAAAGGTGCGCTGGGCGACGCAGTCAGTGAAGTACGGGTTTCCCATCGTCTGACCGACTCGCCCGCCATTCTGGCCATCGGTGAGCAGGACCTGGGTCTGCAGATGCGCCAGATCCTCGAAGCCAGCGGCCAGAAGGTTCCGGACTCCAAGCCGATCTTCGAGTTCAACCCGAGCCATCCGCTGATCGAAAAACTGGACAACGAGCAGAGCGAAGACCGTTTCGCCGACTTCTCGCATATCCTCTTCGATCAGGCTGCTCTGGCAGCCGGTGACAGCTTGAAGGATCCGGCGGCGTATGTGCGCCGCTTGAACAAGCTGTTGGTTGAGCTGTCGGCTTGACCCGATGTTAGAGAAAGCCCGCTTCGGCGGGCTTTTTCATGAGCGCCTTATGCAATTTCGGAGGTCGTGATGAGCACAGTTGTTATCGAATCATTGGTGTATCAGCTGGATGGCAAGCCCTATGAGAGCCGGCTGCTGTTCACGCCAGGCAGTGCCGCGCAGCCTGGGTTGGTTATGGCACCGAACTGGATGGGGGTCAGCGCCGGTGCTGAAGCCATTGCCCGTGAAGTCGCGGCGCAGGGTTATGTGGTGTTGATTGCTGACCTGTACGGGCAGGCAGTGCGCCCTGGCAATGCCGAGCAGGCGGGGGCGGCAATGATGCCGCTAAAAAATGATCGGCGTGAATTGCGCAAGCGCATGCAGGCAGCGCTGACGCAACTGCGTCAGCAGGCGCGCGCTGCGCTGCTGCCTGGGCAGTTGGCGGCGTTCGGCTTTTGTTTCGGCGGTTGTTGTGCCCTGGAGTTGGCCCGTGATGGCGCACCGCTGAAGGCAGCGGTTTCCTTCCATGGGACGCTGGACACGCCACGCCCGGCTGACGCAGCCAATATCAAGGGAGCGGTGCTGGTCTTGCACGGTGCTGATGATCCATTGGTACCCAAGGATCAATTGCCGGCTTTCGAGGCTGAAATGAATGCGGCAAAGGTCGATTGGCAGTTGCTCAGCTACGGTGGTGCCGTGCACTCGTTCACCGATCCGGCAGCGAATACGCCAGGCATGATGATGTATGACGCCAAGACCGCCAAGCGGGCGTTCCAGGCCATGCACAACCTGCTTGACGAGGTGTTCCAGGCGTAACCCCAGAGGTGGCGCCAGGCAGCAACCTGCGGCCTGGCGCGTGCTTCACGGCAGCGCTATGCGCTCGTGCTCTCCGGGTACGGTCGGCCAGTCGCCGGCCGCCCAGCGTGCCCGGGCCTGTTCGATCAATGCCGGGTCGCTGGCAACGAAGTTCCAGTTCATCCGCCTCGGTCCATCCAGGGGCGCGCCGCCAATCAGTACCAGATGGCATTCGCCATCGGCGTACAGTGTCATTTCCTCGCCTTCTGGCAGCACCAGCAGGCTGCAGGGCTCTACCGGTTCATCGTTCAGGCTTGCTTCGCCTTCAAGCAGGTATAGCGCGCGTTGCTCATGCTCCAACGGGATCGTCAGGGTGGTCGTCGCCTGCATATGCACGTCGGCATAGAGGGTAGGCGAGAGCACCGGAACTGGGGACTCCAGGCAAAAACCTGTACCCGCAATCAGGCGGATGCTAACGCCGAGGTTATCGCGGGTTGGCAGGCTGGCGGCGGTGTAGTGGCTGTAATGCCCCGGGCCCTGTTCGGCATGTTTCGGTGAGGCCAGCCATACCTGCAGGCCATGCAGGCGTGAGCCGCGTGCGAGCAGGTCCGCAGGGGTGCGCTCGATATGGGCTACAGCACTACCCGCTGTCATCCAACTGACCTCGCCAGGTTTGACCCGTTGCTCTGAGCCCAGGCTGTCCTTGTGCAGGATTTCGCCTTCAAACAGGTAAGTGAGGGTGGAGAGGCCAATATGCGGGTGCTGGCGGATATTCATGCCACTGCCGGGGGCGTAGTCGGTCTTGAGCATGTGGTCGAAAAATACGAACGGCCCGACACTTCGGCATTTGGCTGACGGCAGCGGACGCAAAATAGGCTGCCCTTCGACGTCTTCGGCCCGAGGGCGAATGATCAGGGGGTGGCTCACGGTCTACTCCATGCTGGGGGGAATGTCGGCAGCATAGCGCGTCTGTGCAGGTGTGCGTTGATGGCGTTCACGCAGGTGCAGCGCGCAAGCACCTGTCTGGCACAAATAAAAACGCCCCGAACCAGTCGGGGCGTTTGTGTAAGGTGTTAAGCCTTACTTGCCTTGCCAGCGCTTGAGCACCAAGGTGGCGTTGGTGCCACCAAAGCCGAAGCTGTTGCTCATGACGGTGTCGATCTTGGCGTTTTCGCGGGTTTCGCGCAGGATCGGCATGTCGGCCACTTCTGGGTCCAGCTCTTCGATGTTGGCGGAGCCAGCAATGAAGTTGCCTTCCATCATCAGCATGCAGTAGATCGCTTCGTGAACGCCGGCGGCGCCCAGGGAGTGACCCGACAGGCTCTTGGTCGAGCTGATGGCAGGTGCCTTGTCGCCGAAGACTGCACGCACACCCTTGATTTCAGCGACATCGCCGACTGGCGTCGAGGTGCCGTGGGTGTTCAGGTAGTCGATCGGGGTGTCGACAGTGGACAGCGCTTGCTGCATGCAGCGAATAGCGCCTTCGCCACTTGGGGCAACCATGTCGTAACCATCGGAGGTCGCGCCGTAGCCAACGATTTCCGCGTAGATTTTTGCGCCACGGGCCAGAGCGTGTTCCAGCTCTTCGACCACGACCATGCCGCCACCACCGGCGATGACGAAACCGTCACGCTTGGCGTCGTAGGCACGGGAGGCTTTCTCCGGGGTTTCGTTGTACTGGCTGGACAGGGCGCCCATGGCGTCGAACAGGAACGACTGGCTCCAGTGCTCTTCTTCACCGCCACCGGCGAAGACGACGTCCTGTTTGCCCATCTGGATCTGTTCCATGGCGTTGCCAATGCAGTGTGCACTGGTGGCGCAGGCCGAAGCGATGGAGTAGTTCAGACCCTTGATCTTGAATGGCGTCGCCAGGCACGCAGAAACGGTGCTGCTCATGGTGCGGGTTACGCGGTACGGGCCAACACGCTTGACGCCTTTTTCACGCAGGATGTCCAGCGCTTCCATCTGGTTCAGGGTCGAGGCGCCGCCGGAGCCTGCGATCAGGCCGGTGCGCGGGTTCGAGACCTGGTCTTCGGACAGACCGGAGTCCTTGATCGCGTCCTGCATCGCCAGGTAGGCGTAGGCAGCGGCGTGGCCGACGAAGCGGTAAACCTTGCGGTCGATCAGTTCTTCGAGGTTGAGGTCAATAGAGCCGGAAACCTGGCTGCGCAGACCCATTTCCTTGTATTCCGGGTTGAAACGAATGCCCGGGCGGCTTGCACGCAGGTTGGCGGAGACGGTCTCTTTGTCATTGCCCAGGCACGAAACGATGCCCAGACCAGTGATAACGACGCGGCGCATGCGAATAACCCTTAGAAATTGTCAGTGGAGGTAAATACGCCGACCCGAAGGCCTTCGGCGGTGTAGATCTCGCGGCCATCGACTGCCACCGAACCATCGGCAATGGCCATGTTCAGCTTGCCCTTCAGGACGCGTTTGATGTGAATGTTGTAGGTGACTTTCTTGGCAGTCGGCAGAACCTGGCCAAAGAACTTGACCTCGCCGGAGCCCAGGGCGCGACCACGACCCGGCAGGCCTTGCCAGCCCAGGAAGAAGCCAACCAGTTGCCACATGGCGTCGAGGCCCAGGCAGCCAGGCATCACCGGGTCACCTTCAAAGTGGCAGGCGAAGAACCACAGGTCCGGGGTGATATCCAGCTCGGCGACCAATTCACCTTTGCCGTACTTGCCACCCTCTTCGCTGATATGGGTGATGCGATCAACCATCAGCATGTTCGGGGCGGGCAGTTGCGCGTTACCTGGGCCGAACAGCTCACCGCGACTGCAGCGCAGCAGGTCTTCCCGAGTAAAGGCGTTTTGTTTGGTCATGCGAGCTCCTCAATAATCCGGTGCGGCAGGGGCGAATCTTCCCGGCCGACCCAAGGGGTTTGAACCTGGGACGGCAGCCTACACATAGACTATTGCGTTGTAGTGAAAGTCACAGCACAGGGACGAAGATGTACACTTGTGCACTGAAATTTTTTTTCAAGACCCGGATGGGCCTCGATTCAGTCTCTAAGACTGCCGCAATTTAGCATTTATCGCCAGTCGCCGCTGCGTCAGCGGGTAACCAACGTTGCAGAATTTGTTGTAAATCTGTGCGTTTGAACGGTTTGGTCAGGTAATCGTTCATTCCGGCGGCCAGACAACGCTCGCGATCGCCCAGCAGAGCATTGGCGGTCAAGGCAATGATCGGTAACGCTTTGTCCCTGGGTTGCTGGCGGATTCGACGGGTGGCTTCGTAGCCATCGATCACGGGTAGACGGCAATCCATCAGCACCGCGGCAAAACGCTGACGAGCGGTCTGGGTCACGGCCTGAGCACCGTCGACGGCCACGCACACCTCATACCCCAGGCTGCGCAGCATGGCTTCGATGACGGTCTGGTTGACCGGGTTGTCCTCTACCAGCAGGATTTTCCTTCCCTGGCCATTGTCCTCATCGATCAGCACGCTGGGCTGTCGCATGGGCTGCGGCTTGGCCGCCAGGGCCAGGGGGATTTCAAAGGTGAAGGTCGAGCCCTGGCCTTCGCGGCTTTCGGCACGCAGGTTGCCGCCCATGCGTTCCGCCAGGGTTCGTGCAATCGACAGCCCCAGGCCCGTGCCGCCATAGCGCCGGGAAATCGAACTGTCAGCTTGCTGGAAGGCGACGAACATCATCTCCAGCTGCTGGCTGTCGATGCCGATACCCGTGTCGCGTACTGCGCAACTGAACCAGATCAATTGGCGGTCGAGCACTTGCCAGTACGGTTCGATTTGTACATTGCCACGTTCAGTGAACTTCAAGGCGTTGCCAATCAGGTTGACCAGTACCTGGCGGATGCGTGTCGGGTCGCCGACCACCTGCAACTGCTCGATGCCCGGCGGCAGGCGCAATTGCAGGTCCAAGGCGCGCTGCTGGGCTGTGTGCTGGAACGCCTGGGTGCAACTGCCGATCAATTCGGCCAGGTTGAAGGAAATGTGCTCCAGTTCCAGCGTTGTGCTCTCGATCCGCGAAAAATCGAGAATGTCGTTGATGACCTTGAGCAGATGGCCAGTCGACTCTGTGGCCACGGCGGCATAGTCGGCCTGTTCTTCGCTCAGTGGGGTGGTTTCCAGCAGCTGCAGCATCCCCAGTACACCGTTCATCGGTGTGCGCAGTTCATGGCTCATCATCGCCAGGAAGTCTGATTTGGCCTTGTTCGCCTGTTCGGCTTCTTCGCGGGCCTGAATCAGTTGCGCGATGGCCTGCTGCTGTTCGTGACTGGCCTTGGCCAGGGCGCTGGCGAGGTTGTTGATGTGCCGCGAGAGGTTGCCCAGTTCGGTGTCGTCCACCACCGGCAGGGGTGACTTGAAGTCCCCTTGCTGGATCGCCTTGACTGCCTGGCTCATGTCGCTGATGGGCTTGGCCAGGCTACGGGCCAGGCGGCGGGCCAGCAAGAAGGTGAAGATCAGGGCGAACAGCGCGAGTATCGCGGCCTTGATCACGATTTCCTGCTGCCGTTCACTGAAGGCGTCGTCAGACATGCCGACGATGACCCGGCCCAGGTAGTCATCTCCGGGCGCCGAGGCAGGCAGGCCACCGTTGTGCAGGAAGTCGTTGTCCAGGGGGATTTGCTGCAGGCGTATCGGCGCCTGGAACACTTCAACCTGTTGCACGCGCTTGTCGTTTTCTCCGGGTTGCTCGACATGCACCAGGATACGGTTGGTGTTGTCCTGAACTTCCAGGAAGCGCACATGGGGGATGCTCAGGGTGGCGCGCATCAGGCTTTCGAGCACGTCCCCGTTACCGGCAATCACGCCATACTCCGAGGCAGGGGCCAGTTGGTTGGCGATCAGTTGGCCGGTGTGGTTGAGCTCCTGGCGCAAGTCCTGGATGCGTACGAAGGTGAAGAAACCGATCAGCAACAGCGTTAGCAGCAGCGCAGGGCCAAGGCTGATCATCTGCGTGCGGGTATGGATGTCCCGGCTCAAGCGCAGGTTCATGGGGTGGGTTCTCCTTCAGCCAGGACCTTGGTCGCGGCAACGGGATCAATCGGCTCCAGCCCCAGGGCGCGTGCCACTTGCGGGTTGCCGACGACGCCGAAATGTTCAGGGTAGTGCGTGCGGGGCCATTTAGCCGGTGCCTGGTCGAGCAGTCGGTCCAGCACGCGCAGCCAGTCCTGCTGGTCGCTGAAGGTGCTGGCCAGGCCGCCGGCCTTGACGAACCCGGCCGTAGGGCCGATCAAGGGCATCTGCCGGGCATAGCTGCTGAGCAGGAGGTTCTTGACGGTACGCGGGTTGTACAGGTTTGGGTCATCCAGGCCGAGCACGACGTCACTGTCTTGCAGCAGTGCTTGCAACGGGCGGTTATCGCGAGGGTCCGGCCAGGCTTGGGCGTTGATCCGCAGGCCTAGCAGGCGAGCACTCTGATTCAACTCATCAAGCAGGAAGCGGCTGTGTTCGCTGTAAAGCACGCCAATACGTCGCGCCTGCGGCAGCAGGTAACGAATAAGGCGCAACTGGCGTGCAGGCGGTGGATCGCTCCAGAGCATGCTGAGGTAGGGTGGCGGCAGGCGCCCCAGTCGCTGGTTGGCCTGGACCCGGCTTATGCGCAGCGCCAGTGCCGGTGGCCCGGCCGTTTCAGCCAAGCGCCAGTCGAGGGCTGCGGTGTCGAGCAGGATCAGTCGGGTTGCCGGGTTCATACGTCCCGGTGCAGGCAGTTCGGCGACGGGCAGGAAGCGTACCTGATCAGCGCGACGCTGTTGCTCCAGCGCGTGGACAAAGGTGCGCACGCCGGGGCTGTCTGTTGCGGCCGTGAGCAGGATGTCCTGCGCCGCAGCCGTCAGTGACCACAGCCAGGCCAGCAGCAGTGCGCCCATAAACCTGCGCATCAGTTGCTCAGCTCCGCGCTGGCATCAAGCACCTGAGACCGCTCCTGACGATTGTTCAGGTACGGGGCGACAGGCAACGCATGGCCGCTTACCACAAGGGTCAGCAACAAACGTAGTCTTGAAGGAACGGGGCCAAGTGGCACGGCGCGGCCTTTTTACGGATACAAATCGGGCATGTTAACCGAGTAGCCGGTATTTTCCAGTTGTCTGAGGGCAACGCCGGCGATGATTCGCATATCTGGCGCTGGCTCTGTCACTATCGCGCCGTATAATGCTGGCGTCGCCACATTTTTGGCATTAACGGATTGAATATGACTGAACAGCAACCGGTTGCAGTTCTGGGAGGCGGTAGTTTCGGCACCGCGGTGGCGAATCTGCTGGCTGAACATGGTGTCGGGGTACGCCAGTGGATGCGCGACCCCGAACAGGCCGAGGCCATGCGTCGCAATCGTGAGAATCCGCGTTACCTCAAGGGTGTGAAACTTCACCCCGGGGTAGAGCCGGTCACCGACCTGTTGGCGACGCTCCAGGGTAGCGAACTGATCTTTGTCGCACTGCCCTCCAGCGCATTGCGCGCCGTTCTGTCCCCCCATGCCGGGCTGCTCAGCGGCAAGATGCTGGTCAGTCTGACCAAGGGTATCGAGGCCCAGAGCTTCAAGCTGATGAGCCAGATCCTTGAAGAAATCGCACCGCAGGCGCGCATTGGCGTGCTGTCCGGGCCGAACCTTGCCCGCGAGGTGGCCGAGCACGCGCTCACCGCGACGGTGGTCGCCAGCGAAGATGAAGCGCTCTGCCGTAGCGTCCAGGCTGTGCTCCATGGTCGAACCTTTCGTGTCTATGCCAGCAGCGACCGCTTTGGTGTCGAACTGGGTGGGGCGCTGAAGAACGTCTACGCCATTATTGCAGGCATGGCTGTGGCCCTGGGTATGGGCGAGAACACCAAGAGCATGCTGATCACCCGTGCACTGGCGGAAATGACCCGTTTCGCCGTCAGCCAGGGGGCCAACCCGATGACCTTTCTTGGCCTTGCCGGGGTGGGCGACCTGATTGTCACCTGCTCCTCGGCCAAGAGCCGCAACTACCAGGTTGGGTATGCACTGGGCCAGGGGTTGAGCCTGGAGCAGGCGGTCAGCCAGTTGGGGGAAGTGGCCGAAGGCGTCAATACCCTCAAGGTGCTCAAGGTCAAGGCCCAGGAGTTGCAGGTCTACATGCCGCTGGTGGCCGGGCTTCATGCGATCCTGTTCGAAGGGCGTACGCTGAATCAGGTGATCGAGTTGTTGATGCGTGGCGAACCGAAGACCGATGTCGACTTCATTTCCACCAGTGGTTTCAACTGAACGACAGGAGCAGTAGATGAACGAATCCCCGAAACAGGCCCAATGCGAATCGATTGGTCTGCGTATCCTCTGGATGCTGGTGTTCCTGGTGGTGTGGCAACTGGCCGAGCTGTTGCTGGGCGGCCTGGTACTGGTGCAGTTGGTCTATCGGCTGATCTATGGGGCGCCGAGTGCCAGCCTGATGAATTTCGGTGACAGCCTCAGCCAGTACCTGGCGCAGATTGGCCGTTTCGGCAGCTTTCACAGCGACCAGAAGCCCTGGCCATTTGCTGACTGGCCAAGCCCGCGCGCCGCGGAAGGCGAAGCCCCTCACAGCGTACCTGCGGCGGCGCATCCGGTGCGTGATGAGGAGCCTAAGCTATGAAGCTCTGGGTGCTGCGTCATGGTGAGGCCGAGGCGCGCGCCCATAGCGATGCCGAGCGCCGTCTGACCGAACATGGCCGTGAGCAGGTATTGCGCAGTGCCGCGCAGTTGCTCGGGCAGCCGCTGCAAGCGGTCCTGGCCAGTCCTTATGTGCGTGCACAACAGACGGCCATGCTGGTCTGCGACGCGCTGTCCTTCGACAAGCCCCTGATCACCGTACCGTGGTTGACCCCAGAGAGCGGAGCCGACCAGGTGATCGCCGAGCTCGACAAACTGGGCCTGGAGCATGTGCTGTTGGTCAGCCATCAGCCCTTGGTCGGCACGCTGGTGGGGATGCTTGAGCAGGGTCATCGACGTGAGCCGCAGCCGATGGGCACCGCCACGCTCGCCGAGCTTGAGGGCGACTGGCCGTTGGCCGGCTTGATGACCTTGCGTAGCCTGAGTCATCCTTGACCTTGCCCCAATCCAGAACACCAGAACAATAAAGGACTCGCCCATGAGCATCTGGTACACCCAGCCTGATATCGACCAGCTCAATCACCAGCAGAAAAATACCATTGGCGAGGTACTGGACATCCGTTTCGAGTCGTTCAGCGACGACTCGCTAACGGCCAGCATGGTGGTCGACCAGCGTACCCGCCAACCGTTCGGCTTGCTGCATGGGGGCGCGTCGGTGGTGCTGGCCGAAACCGTGGGCTCCATGGCCAGCTACTTGTGTATCGACCCGGAAAAATTCTACTGCGTGGGCCTTGAAGTCAACGCCAACCACCTGCGTGGCTTGCGCAGTGGCCGGGTTACCGCAACGGCGCGACCGGTGCATATCGGGCGCAGTACCCACGTATGGGACATCCGTCTGAGTGCCGAGGAGGGCAAGACCAGCTGTATTTCACGGTTGACGATCGCCGTCATTGCACTGGGCGAGGATACCCCCAGCCGTTGAATGCGCGGATGATTCAGGCCGTTGCGCCCAGGTTGCCTTCGGCCTGGCGTGGTTGACGAGCCTTGTCACCGTTCTATTGACCTGATTGCCGTCTCTGATGGCTTTTCCGGACATTGCCCCGCGCAGAGTCGGCGCGGACAATAATGCCATTACTCCACTCGGACGGGCGGCCATGTCGCAGCAGATCTTCTTCGCTCATGCCAACGGTTTCCCATCGGCCACCTACGGCAAGCTTTTCGCTGCTCTGGCGCCTGACTACCAGGTCAGCCATCTGCCTCAGCATGCCCATGACCCGCGTTTTCCCGTCAACGACAACTGGCAGAGCCTGGTCGACGAGTTGATCCACCATCTGCAGCAGCAGCCTGCGCCGGTCTGGGGGGTTGGGCATTCCCTGGGGGGCGTGTTGCACCTGCATGCGGCCATGCGCTGCCCACAGTTTTACCGCGGTGTCGTGATGCTGGATTCGCCGGTGCTGACACGCGCTGACGAGTGGCTGATACGCACGGCCAAGCGCTTTGGTTTCATTGATCGCCTCACACCGGCCGGGCGTACCCTGGGCCGACGCGAGGCGTTTCCCGATCGCGAGACTGCGCGGGCCTACTTCACAGGCAAGACCCTGTTTCGCAATTTTGACCCTGACTGCCTCGACGCTTACCTGCAGCATGGGCTCGAGGAGGCAGAGAATGCACTGCGTCTGCGCTTCGATCCAGCCACTGAAATCAGCATCTACCGCAGCCTGCCGCATGTCAGCCCCGGGCACGTCCGTCAGGTATCGATCCCGCTGGCGATGGTGCGCGGCAGCCACAGTCGGGTGATCAAGCGTCACCATGCCTACGCAGTTCGTCGCATGCCGCGTGGAGAATTTCACAGTGTGCCCGGCGGGCACATGTTTCCGTTGGAGCGCCCCACTGATACGGCCAGCCTGCTCAAGGGGTTGTTCGACCGCTGGCAGGAGCACAGTGTATGAAGGGGCCGGTTGAAGAGGTGCGCCTGAACCTGGGGCACATCGAGTTGGCGGCGCAACTGTTCGGCCCGGCCGATGGCCGTCCGGTGATTGCGTTGCACGGCTGGCTTGATAACGCCAACAGTTTTGCTCGACTGGCCCCGAAGCTGACGGGGCTGCGTGTTGTCGCCCTGGACCTGGCTGGGCATGGTCTCTCCGGGCACCGCCCGCCGGGGGCCGGTTATGCGCTGTGGGACTATGCCTTCGACGTGTTGAGGCTCGCCGAGCACTTGGGGTGGGAACGGTTTTCCCTGATAGGGCATTCCTTGGGGGCAATCGTATCGGTGGTGCTGGCGGGGTCGGTGCCTGAACGCATCGGGCGTCTGGCCCTGATTGACGGTGTTGTCCCGCCGACCGCCGGCGAGGAAGACACGGCCGAGCGCATGGGCATGGCTCTGCAGGCGCAGTTGCGCCACGGCAAAAAGCCCAAGCCGGTGTATGCAACGCTGGAGCAAGCGGTCGAGGCGCGCATGAAGGGTGTGGTGGCGGTGAGTCGTGAGGCGGCAGAGCTGCTCGCCCAACGGGGTCTGGTTACCGTGCCGGGTGGTTTTACCTGGCGCAGCGACAGCCGTCTGACATTACCCTCGGCGCTACGCTTGAGTGATGAGCAGGCCCAGAGTTTCGTGCGCCGCATTGCTTGCCCGGCACAGTTGATCGTGGCCGCGGACGGCATGTTGGCGCGGCACACGTCCTTGCTTGAGCAGCTACCCTTTGAGCAGAAACAACTGCCGGGTGGCCACCACCTGCACCTGAACGATGAGGCCGGCGCTTCCCTTGTCGCAGACTGTTTCAATCGCTTCTTTGCCATTTCTTGACTTGCAGCTGGCAACTGTCGAGGCTTGGCGGGTTGAACAGGGAGACAACCATGATCAAGTGCAACACTGCCTCACCTCGCAGCGCCCTTCAGGGCGTGGCGTGCCGATGAATATGACGAGCCTGAAATCTGCCATTTCCGCCCTGGCCTTGCTCGTTGCCGGGCCGCTGGTCGCCGCCGAACTGCCGGTACCGACGGATGCAAAAGTGGTCGATCAACATGCCGCAACCGAACAGGAACGCGTTTATCCGCTAGGGGCCTTGCGCAAGATCAGCGGCCAATTGCGCATGGAGAACAAGATTGAAAGCCGTGGCCTGCTCAGTTCAGTGACCTGGCAGTTGCCGGTCGAGCGAACCGCCAGCGAGGCCTTCACGCAGGCACGAGAAGCCTTGCAGGCACAGGGCGGCCAGGTCTTGTTCTGGTGTGAGGCGCGCGACTGTGGCGAGAGCAACCTCTGGGCCAATGACGTGTTTGGCAATGCCCGGCTCTATGGTTCCGATGAACAACAGGCCTTTGTGCTCCTGCGCCTGGGTGCACCAGCGCAAGACACCTTGATCGCCGTGTATGGCATCACCCGTGGAAACAAGCGGGCGTATCTGCATACCGAGCAATTTGTCGCCAGCGCACCACTGGCGGTTGTTTTACCGACCCCGGCAACGGTGCTGCGTGAGCTGCGCAGTACCGGCAAGCTGGACTATCCCGACCTGAGTGGTGAGCCTCTGGCGGACTGGGTTGTGCTGCTTGGACGCAGTTTGAACCTGGACAGCACCCTGCGTGTCACACTGTCGGGTACTCAGGCTGAAGCCTGGCGCGAGCAGTTGATCAAGGCCGGTGTGCGCGCCACTCGGTTGGAGGTCGGCCAAGGCGGCGCTAGCGGCCTGCACGTTGAATTGATTCACTGACTGGGGAGCCACCATGCCTAGTAACGACCGACTGCTGGTACAGATAATTCTGTTGGGGTTGCTCGGGGCCGGCCTTTGGGTGATGGCTCCGTTTTTCTCCGCGTTGCTTTGGGGGGCGATCCTGGCGTATGCCAGTTGGCCGCTGATGCGCCTGTTGACGCGTGTGCTGGGCAACCGTGAGGCCCTGGCCGCAGCGCTCCTGACCTCGCTGTGGATTTTACTGGTGGCCTTGCCGCTGGTCTGGCTGGGTTTCAATCTGGTGGACCATGTTCGTGATGCCACGGCATTCATTCGAGACGTACAGGTGGACGGTCTGCCCGATGCGCCGAGCTGGTTGGGCAGTATCCCGCTGATCGGCGCACGCCTGGTGGGTATCTGGGTCGCTGTCGACCAGCAAGGTGTGGCCATGCTGGCCAATCTCAAGCCTTACCTGGGCCAGGTCGGCAACTGGTTGCTGGCGCGCAGTGCACAGATCGGCAGCGGCATGCTCGAAATTGTCCTGAGCCTGGTGTTCGTGTTCTTTTTCTACCGTGACGGGCCGCGTCTGGCCGCGTTTGTCCTGAGCCTGTTGGGTCGCCTGATCGGTGAGCGTGCCGGTTACTACCTCGACCTGGTCGCCGGAACCGTGCAACGGGTGGTCAATGGCGTGATCGGCACGGCGGCGGCCCAGGCCTTGCTGGCATTGATTGGTTTCTTGATTGCAGGCATCCCGGGTGCGCTGGTGTTGAGCATCATTACCTTCATGCTCAGCCTGATCCCCATGGGCCCGCCACTGGCCTGGATACCCGCCACCGCGTGGCTGGTCTGGAAGGGCGAATACGGTATGGCGGTGTTCCTTGGCATATGGGGCATGTTCATCATCAGTGGCGTCGACAACGTGCTCAAACCCTACTTGATCAGCCGTGGTGGTGACCTGCCGCTGGTGATTGTCCTGCTTGGCGTGTTTGGTGGCTTGCTGGCGTTCGGTTTCATTGGTTTGTTCATCGGCCCAACCTTGCTCGCAGTGGCCTACAGCCTGCTGCTGGACTGGGCGCGCAGCGAGCCTGACTCGCCGCGTACCTGACCTTGCTGTAGCGCCGTCGGCGATCTTTACGCACTCTTTATACCTTCATCAGGTACTCGCTCTCGTTCCTTTACAGCCTCTCTTCCGACAATGACCGTCAGCGGCACTGTGCTGCGAGACGGAGAGTTGTGATGAGCATTCTGGACGGGGTGTCACTGCTGCTGGCAGTGGCGTTGTGGGTTTATCTGATGGCCGCGCTGTTGCGCGCGGACAGGGGCTAGGAGTGGCCATGCACAGTTACGATTACGCGTTGCTGCTGGCATTTTTCGCCATCGTCTTGTTGCCGGCACCTTGGCTTGGCCGCTTCTACTACAAGGTCATGGAGGGGCAGCGTACCTGGCTGACACCGATCCTCGGGCCAGTGGAGCGGGGCTGCTATCGGATTGCGGGTGTCGATCCGGGTACTGAGCAGAGCTGGCAGACGTACACGCTGGCCCTGCTGGCGTTCAACCTGAGCGGTTTTTTGCTGGTGTTCGGTGTACTGCTACTGCAAGGCTACCTGCCGCTCAACCCGCAACACTTGCCGGGGCAGGAATGGTCGTTGGCCTTCAACACCGCCGTCAGTTTCATGACCAACACCAACTGGCAGTCCTACAGCGGTGAGGCCTCGGTCAGCTACCTGAGCCAGATGCTGGGCCTGACGGTGCAGAACTTCGTCAGTGCTGCCACAGGGCTTGCCGTGCTGGTTGCGTTGTGTCGCGGCATTGCCCGGCGCTCGGCGAGTACCTTGGGTAACTTCTGGGTCGACATGACTCGCGCCACCCTCTATGGCTTGCTGCCGCTTTGCCTGGTACTGGCGTTGTTGCTGGTCTGGCAGGGGGTGCCACAAACCTTGAGCGACTACGTCAAGGCCGTCACCCTGCAAGGCGTCGAGCAGGTTATTCCGCTGGGGCCGGCTGCCAGCCAGATTGCAATCAAGCAACTGGGTACCAACGGTGGTGGCTTCTTTGGGGTTAACTCGGCGCATCCGTTTGAGAACCCCAGTGCCTGGAGCAACCTCTTCGAGGTGTCTTCAATCATCCTCATTCCGGTGGCGCTGGTGTTCACGTTTGGCCACTACGTCAAGGATCTGCGCCAAAGCCGGGCGATCATCGCCTGCATGCTTGCGTTGTTCTTGATCGGTGGTGCGACGGCACTGTGGTCCGAGTACCAGGCCAACCCTGCACTGAGCAACCCTCAGGTCGAACAGGCTGCGCCGCTTGAAGGCAAGGAAAGCCGCTTCGGCACCACGGGTAGCGTGTTATGGACGGTCACCACGACGGCGGCCTCCAATGGCTCGGTGAACAACATGCACGACAGCCTCAACCCGATCAGCAGCATGGTGGCGATGGTCAACATGATGGTGGGGGAGGTGATTTTTGGCGGGGTGGGTGCCGGGCTCTACGGCATGCTGCTGAACGTGCTGATCGCCGTGTTCCTGGCGGGCCTGATGATCGGTCGAACCCCCGAGTACCTGGGCAAGAAACTGCAGGCGCGTGAGGTGCAATTGCTGGTGGCAACCCTGCTGGTGATGCCGCTCGGTGTGCTGGTGCTCGGTGCGCTGGCGACCAGCTTGCCTGGCCCTGCTGGCGCTGTGAGCAACCCGGGTGCCCACGGTTTCAGCCAATTGCTGTATGCCTACACCTCGGCCAGTGCCAACAACGGTTCAGCCTTCGCCGGGTTGGGTGCGAACACCACGTTCCACAACGTGATGCTTGGCCTGGGCATGCTCATTGGCCGCTTTGGTTACATTCTCCCGGTACTGGCCCTGGCCGGCAGCCTGGCGCTGAAGAAAACCGCGCCGGTAGGGCAGAACAGCTTTCCGACCCATGGTCCGCTGTTTGTCACCTTGCTGCTGGTCACCATCCTGTTGATCGGTGGCCTGACCTTCCTGCCGGCCCTGGCCTTGGGCCCGGTCGCTGAACACCTGAGCCTGGGCTTCTAAGGAGAGAATCATGAACATGCCGATTCCTGATGTGAATGCGGTGCCGGCCGAACAGGCCCGGACGACTTTCGCTGCGCTGTGGCGGCCAGCCTTGGTGCAAGCGTTCGTCAAACTTGATCCGCGCCAGTTGAAACGTGCGCCGGTGATGCTGGTGGTCGAGTTGACGGCTGTTTTTACCACCGTACTCTGCCTGTTGCCTGACAGCGCCGTGCCCACAAGTGTGGCGCTGCAAATCGCCCTGTGGCTCTGGTTTACCGTGCTTTTCGCCAACTTTGCCGAAGCATTGGCTGAAGGCCGGGGCAAAGCCCGCGCCGACAGCCTCAAGGCAGGTAGCCAGGGCCTCAGTTGCCGTCGTCGTAACGCCACCGGCAACTATGACGTGGTGCCGGCCACGGCGCTGCGCAAAGGTGATGTGGTCAAGGTGCTGGCCGGTGAGATGATCCCCGGTGACGGCGAGGTGCTTGAAGGCATCGCAGCGGTCAACGAAGCGGCTATTACCGGTGAGTCTGCACCGGTGATTCGTGAGTCGGGCGGTGATCGCTCGGCGGTCACCGGCAACACCCGGCTGGTCTCTGACTGGCTGTTGATCAAGATCACCAGCAACCCTGGTGAGTCGACCCTGGACCGGATGATTGCCCTGGTCGAAGGTGCCAAACGGCAGAAAACACCCAACGAGATCGCCCTGGACATCCTGTTGATCGGCTTGACCCTGATCTTCCTGGTGGTCGTGGTTACCTTGCAGCCGTTCGCCTATTTTGCCGGCGGTGCGATTCCGCTGGTGTTCCTGGTGGCACTGTTGGTGACCCTGATTCCGACCACCATTGGCGGTTTGCTTTCGGCCATTGGTATCGCCGGCATGGATCGCCTGGTGCGGTTGAACGTCATTGCCCGGTCGGGGCGCGCAGTCGAGGCTGCCGGTGATGTGCATGTATTGATGCTCGACAAGACCGGCACTATCACCTTTGGCAACCGTCGTTGCAGTGCTTTGCATGCCGCGCCTGGGGTTAGTGCCCGCGAACTGGGTGAGGGTGCCTTGTTCGCTTCGCTGGCCGATGACACGGCGGAAGGCAAGTCGATTGTCGAGTACTTGCGTCAGTTGCACGACTTCAGCGAACCGCAGGCCAGTGCGTTGACGGTCGTGCCATTCACCGCCGAGACACGTCTGTCGGGCATTGATTACCAGCAACGCCGCTACCGCAAGGGGGCTGTGGACTCGGTGCTGGCTTTCGTCGGTATGCAGCGCCTGGACATGCCGACCGCCTTGACCAAGGAAGTCGACAGGATTGCCCAGAGTGGCGGTACGCCGCTGTTGGTTTGCATGGACAAGCGCTTGCTTGGCGTCATTCACCTCAAGGACGTGGTAAAGCCGGGTATTCGGGAACGTTTCGCCGAGTTGCGTCAGTTGGGTATCCGCACGGTGATGGTGACGGGCGACAACCCTCTGACCGCCGCTGCCATCGCTGCTGAAGCTGGGGTGGATGATGTGTTGGCTGAGGCCACCCCAGAGAAGAAGCTGGCGCGCATTCGCCAGGAGCAGAACGACGGGCGCTTGGTCGCGATGTGTGGTGATGGTGCCAACGACGCCCCGGCACTGGCCCAGGCGGATGTCGGCATGGCCATGAATGACGGTACCCAGGCCGCACGCGAAGCCGCCAACATGGTCGACCTGGACAGTGACCCGACCAAGCTGCTGGATGTGGTGCAGGTGGGCAAGGAGCTGTTGGTCACCCGTGGGGCCCTGACAACCTTCTCCATCGCCAACGATGTGGCCAAGTACTTTGCCATTCTTCCGGCCCTGTTTGCTGTCATCTACCCGCAACTGGGGGTACTGAACCTCATGCAACTGGCCAGTCCGCAGAGTGCGATCCTGTCGGCGATTGTGTTTAACGCCTTGATCATTGTCGTGCTGATTCCGCTGGCTCTGCGAGGGGTGCGGGTAAAAGCGGCCAGTGCCGCCCACTTGCTGCGTCGCAATCTACTGATCTATGGGGTGGGTGGGTTGGTCGTACCGTTTGCCGGGATCAAGTTGATCGATCTGCTGCTCAATGCGCTGCACCTGGTCTGAACCGAGGAGTTGAAGATGACTACGCTAGTACGTCCGGCCTTGAGCCTGATGCTGTTGATGACCCTGATCACCGGTGCGGTGTACCCATTGGTGGTTACCGGCGTTGCGCAGGTGGTTTTTCCCGAACAGGCCAATGGCAGCTTGCTGCGCGACGACCAGGGGCAGGTGCGCGGCTCGCTGCAAATTGCCCAGGCATTCCAAGGTGATGCCTGGTTCCAGTCGCGACCTTCGGCGGCTGACTACGCCACGGTGGCCAGCGGTGCGAGCAACCTGGCCCCGAGCAACCCGGCGCTGGCCAGTCGCGTAGATGCGTCGGCGGCAATTTTGTTCACCGCCGAGCAGGGGCCGGTTCCCCTGGCATTGTTGACCACCTCCGGCAGCGGCCTGGACCCGCACCTGCCACCTGCGGCAGTGGCTTATCAGGTGCCTAAGGTGGCGGCGGCGCGGCAGGTTCCGGTGCAGGCCTTGCAAGGTCTGGTCGAGCAGTTCACCCTGCAGCCGCTGGTTGGCCCGCCGGTGGTCAATATCCTGGCCCTCAATCGGGCACTGGATCAAATGGCACCTGTGCTGAAATAAGGAAAAGCCGAGACCATGAATCATTCCGAACGCGCCGATGCGTTGTTGGCCGAGCTGCCGCGCGAGGGCCGCGGCCGACTGAAGGTGTTCCTGGGGGCGGCACCTGGCGTGGGCAAGACCTATGCGATGTTGCAAGCCGCTCACGCCCAGTTGCGGCATGGGGTCAAGGTGCTGGCGGCGGTGGTCGAAACCCATGGTCGAGCCGAGACCGAAGCGTTGCTCGGCGGTTTGCCACAGCAGCCGCGGGTGCGTTCGGAATACCGTGGTGTGATGCTCGAGGAAATGGACCTGGACGGTCTGCTCAAGGCCGCTCCCCAACTGGTGCTGGTGGATGAGCTGGCCCACAGTAATGCACCGGGCAGTCGTCATACCAAGCGCTGGCAGGACGTGCAGGAATTGCTGGCGGCGGGCATCGACGTCTACACCACGGTCAACGTCCAGCATCTGGAAAGCTTGAATGATCACATTCGCGGCATCACAGGTGTTCAGGTGCGCGAGACGCTGCCGGACTGGGTGCTGCAGGAGGCCTTTGAACTGGTGCTGATCGACCTGCCGCCCCGTGAGCTGCTGGAGCGGCTGCGCGATGGCAAGGTGTACGTGCCCGAGCAGGCCCGCGCTGCGATTGATGCCTTCTTTACTCAAACCAACCTCACCGCGTTGCGCGAGTTGGCCATGCAGACAGCCGCCGCCCAGGTCGATGCCGATCTGGCGCACGGTTACCGCAAATTGGGGCGAGACGCGCCGACGTTGCGCGGACGGTTGTTGGTTGGCGTCGATGGTGATGCGCAGGCCGAACGGCTGGTGCGCCATGCCAGTCGTGTAGCACAGCGTCGTCACTTGCCCTGGAGCCTGGTGCATGTCGATAACGGTCGGTTGCGTGATGAAACAGCCCGTCAACGCCTGCAGGCTGCCCAGCAGTTGGCTGAGCGCTTGGGCGGTGAGGTGGTGGTGTTGCGTGCTGGTGAAGTGGCGAAAACCCTGATCCAGCATGCGGCCGAGCGCCGTGCCAACCTGGTGCTGGTCGGGCAGTCGCGGGATCGGCTGCGCCGTCGTCTGTTTGGTGCTGGGGTCGCCGCTCGGCTGTTACGCGAAGCGCATGGCCTGGAAATCAACGTGCTCAACCGGGATGCCCAGCCTGAACCTGTGCGCGTGCCTCTGGAAGGGGAGTGGGTCTGGCGCCATTACGTGCTGGCGCTGCTAGCCACGGTGTTGGCGAGCGGCCTGGCCTGGGCGGTTGCCAGTGTATTGGCGTTGCCGAACATCTCGCTGGTGTTTCTTGCCGCTGTGCTGCTGGTTGCGGTACGCAGTAGCCTGGGGCCAGCGCTGGCCTGCGCCGTGCTGTCGTTTCTTAGCTATGACTTCTTGTTCATTCCTCCAACGTTTTCCTTGAGCATCCAGCGTGAAGAAGATGTCCTGACTTCATTGTTCTTCCTGTTGATGGCGGCCTTGACCGGTAACCTGGCTGCCCGCCAGCGTCGGCAGCTACAAGCACTGCGTGAAACCCAGGAGCAGACCAATCAGTTGCTCGACCTGTCGCGCAAGCTGACGGCGGCGACGGACCGTCAGGCGGTGTTCACTGCCGCCGGCCAGTACCTGGACAGCCCGCATGATTTGCAGGTGTGCCTGCTCGAACGCGATGCCGAAGGTGCACTGCGGGTGGCCAGTGGTGGGGCATTGCAGTTCAGCGACAATGAGCGTGCCGCCGCCGATTGGGCTTGGCAGCACGACCAGGCTGCGGGGCTTGGCAGCGACACCCTGCCCAATGGGCGATGGTGGTGGTGGCCATTGTCTGCCGAGGAGGGACCTCTGGCCTTGCTCGGTGTTCGTCCCCGTGAAGGGCATGTGCTGACGCCGCAGCGCCAGCGCATGCTCAAGGCCTTGAGTCAGCCACTGGCTCAGGCCCTGGCGCGCGCCCGGCTGGCCGATGAATTGGAGGCTGCGCGGTTGCATGGTGAGACCGAGCAATTGCGCAGTGCCTTGCTGGCCTCGGTCTCCCATGATTTGCGTACTCCGCTCACCGCCATGCGGGGCAGCATCGACAGCCTGCTGGCACTGGGCGAGGCCATTCCTCTTGAGGACCGTCGTGAGTTGCTTGAAGGTACTCGGGACGAGGCCGAGCGCCTTGACCGCTATATCCAGAACCTGCTGGACATGACCCGGCTCGGCCACGGAGGGCTGACGCTGGCCCGCGACTGGGTGGCACCGGCAGATATCGTCGGCAGCGCGTTGAACCGCCTGCGAGTGGTACTGGCGCCGTTTCAACTGCACGCTGACGTTCCGGCAGACCTGCCCTTGCTGTACGTTCATGCGGCGCTGATTGAACAGGCCCTGATCAACGTACTGGAAAACGCTGCACGCTTTTCGCCGCCTCAAGGGCGACTCGACCTGTGTGTCACCATCGAAGAAAAGATGCTGTGTTTCGCGGTCAGCGACCAAGGCCCGGGCATTCCACCGAACGAGCGTGAACGGATCTTCGACATGTTCTACACCGCTGCCCGAGGAGACCGAGGCGGGCAGGGTACAGGTCTTGGCCTGGCGATTTGCCAGGGCATGATCGGCGCCCATGGCGGACATATACGGGTTGCCGAGGGCATTGATGGCCAGGGCACCTGTATCACACTATGCTTGCCGCTCCCGGCCCAACCTGAACTGGACAGCGACACGCCATGAGCCAGACCGCGACCTTGCTGGTCATTGACGACGAACCACAGATTCGTAAATTTCTGCGCATCAGCCTCAGCTCCCAAGGCTACAAGGTACTGGAGGCTGCGACGGGCAGCGAAGGGCTGAGCCAGGCGGCGTTGGCCCGCCCGGACCTGGTGGTACTTGACCTCGGCTTGCCGGACATGGACGGGCAACACGTGCTGCGCGAGTTACGCGAATGGAGCCAGGTGCCGGTGCTGGTCTTGTCAGTGCGGGCCAGTGAAGTGCAGAAGGTCGAGGCGCTGGATGGTGGTGCCAATGACTATGTCACCAAACCCTTTGGTATCCAGGAGTTCCTGGCGCGGGTTCGGGCGCTGTTGCGTCAGGCGCCACAGGCGGTCGCGCAGGAATCTGCACCCTGCTTCGGGCCGCTGACCGTTGATCTTGCGTTTCGCCGGGTAACCCTCGACGGTGTTGAAGTGGCGTTGACGCGTAAGGAGTACGCCTTGTTGGCGCAGTTGGCCAGCCATCCGGGGCGGGTGATTACCCAGCAGCAACTGCTCAAGGACATCTGGGGGCCGACCCATGTCGATGACAGTCACTACTTGCGGATCGTTGTTGCCCACGTACGGCAGAAGCTGGGTGATGATCCCACCTCGCCGCGGTTTATCGTCACAGAACCCGGCGTGGGGTATCGATTGATCGGTCCCGACGCGATTTGAACGCCAGGGTTTTGTAGCCGCCAGCCTCGCTTAGCGCCGCTCTCCTTCATAGTTGTCCAGGGTATCGCTGGCTATCTGCCGTCCCAGCGCAATCAGCTCAGGTGCCTTGTAGAACTCAAAGAAGCGACACACCCGTTTCGGCACGTTGATCAGTACATCCGGCGGGTAGCCGGCGATTTTGTATTGTGCCAGCGACGTCTGCATCACCTCGAAACTCTGGTTGATCAGGTCCAGCAGCGACGCTGGGCCAACGTTGTCGATGATGAATGAGCCGCTGGCCGATTTTGGCGCTCCGTCGATTTCCGGTGCCGCTGCCGGCTGCTGGGCTTCGGGGTCGGCGGCTTCGCTGAGCCAGGGGTTAGGGGCCGGTGTGACCGGGCTGATTTCCTGGTCCAGTTGTATCAGGTGCTCGGCCTGTTTGCGCCGAAATGGAAGGTGCGAACCGAGCGAGCTGATCAGGCTGTCAAAGCGCATTCTGAAGGCTGGGGGGCGTTCGATGACCGGTAACTGGTAGTGTTTCTGGTTGGTTGCGTTAAGGTTGACCGCAATGATCAGGTCGCAATGGCTCGACACTACCGGGATGATCGGCAACGGATTGAGGATGCCGCCGTCGACCAGCATGCGGTTGCCTTGCACCACGGGCGTGAACAGGCTCGGAATTGCTGCGGAGGCACGCATCGCCTGATGCAGGCAGCCTTCCTGAAACCAGATTTCCTGTTGGTTGGTCAGGTCGGCGGCGACGGCGGTGTAGGGAATCCGCAGTTCTTCGATGTTGATCTCGCCGACGATCTTGCGGATTTGACCGAAGATCTTTTCGCCGCGAATCGCCCCGAGACGGAAGCTCACGTCCACCAGGCGCAGTACATCCAGGTAGTCCAGGCTTTCAATCCAGTTGCGGTACTGATCAAGTTTGCCCGCTGCGTAAATCCCGCCAACCACCGCGCCCATGGAGCAGCCAGCAATACAGGCGATATCGTAACCTCGACGTTCGATTTCCTCGATCACGCCAATATGCGCATAGCCTCGAGCACCACCCGACCCCAACACCAGTGCCACACGTTTGCTCATGATTGCTCCTGGGGCGGTATTCGTCCGTCAATGGTCTAACAATGCACCTAATCGTAGCTGTGCTTCAATCGATAGACACGCTGCGTTAGGCTGAGCGGGGCACTTTTGTTCAACCCTGCCGTCGAAGTTTCCCACTTGGTTTTTTTCTTTGAGGTGTTGCTGATGAAAGCATGGATTTCCCTGGCGCTGATTGCCTTGGCCCTGAGCGGTTGTGCCGGTAAGACGGCCTATCGCGACAGTTGCGCCACGCAGCTCGACGCGGCCTGGAAAGAGCTCGACCTGGCCAAGGCCGAAGGCTTCGCGGGTACCGTGAGCTACTCTAAGGCATTGTCACTGTTGACCGGCGCCAAGACCCAACAGCAGTTCGAGGCGTTCGATGGCTGCACCAGCAAAGCCGAGAGAGCCCGTTTCTACATCCGTGAATCCCGCGCTGGACGTTAACCTCTCAGGAGTTGGACATGGCGGCAATGCTCGATCATGTAATTGCCCAGATGCTGAGCCTGCAGGTTCGCTTGATGGCGTGTCAGGCGCGTCTTGAGGCCAATACGGACAGCGAGGCGTTGCATGACCTGCGCATCGGTGTGAGGCGTTTACGCAGCCTGCTGAGGCCCCTGCGTGGTTTGCCTGGGGTTGACCACCTGGAACATGCCGCAGGCAGGCTGGGTGAGCTGACAACCCCGTTGCGTGACCGCGAGGTACTGGCCGCCCAACTGTTGGAGCGTGGCCAGCATGCGGCTGCCCAGCGACGGCTGGACAAGGAGGGCGAGGCATTCGCGCAGGTAGCCGTTAGCGCGGAGCTGCAACGGCTGCAGGCGATCATTGATGCTTTTCCCGTGTTTCTGCGTGCGGCGCAGCGCCAGAAACTGACTCGCCGCCTGAGCCAGCGCATCGACAAGCGTCTGGGTACGCAGTGGAAGGGGTTGCACAAGGCACTCAAGGATCCTGCCCATGATCGCCATCGCCTGCGCTTGTTGGTCAAGCGGGTCCGCTATGGTGCCGAGGCCTATCCGCAACTGGAGCGTCTGACTGATCGGCTACAGCAGCAGCTCAAGTGCGTACAGGGCGATCTGGGCGACTGGCACGACCTGGTGCAGTGGTTGTTGCAGGCTGAGCAGCAACGCGACCTGATGCCCTGTGTCGGGCACTGGCAAAGCCAGTTGCGCGAGGCTGAGGCTCGCGCCGACCGGAGCCTGGCGCAATTGCAGGCAGACATTGAGCGTCGATAAACCGGTCAATTGGCATGGCCTGAGTTTTTCCCCCAAGGTCAGTGACGGTGCCGTTCGCGCCATGCGCGCCACCAGGCACCGCTGAGGACAAAGCGCGGGAAGGTAATGAATTGCTCCACCAGTACCCTATGCACAGCGTCCTTGCGATTACTGAAGGGTTCAGGTTGTTGTGCTTCCAGACGATGCCCCTGACGCTGCAGTGTGAGCGCGGCGAACAGGGCTAACACCCCCACGGCCATGACGCCCAGATCCAGATTGAACAGGCCAGTCAGCACCAGTAACGTGCCAAGGACGAACAACGGTACGGCAATCAAGTGCAGCGCCAGGTTGGTCGGGTGACGGTGGTGATGATGGTAATTTCGCCATTGCCAGGCGGGCAGGTTGGGCAGGCGTTTGCTCATCGCAAGGCTCCTCAGGCAGTTATCGACTCATACCTGAAGAATAGTTTGGCCCTCGAATGAGGGCCAATGGGGCCTGTCTATCGGGGTTACAACTTGAGCTGGCCGATGGCTTTGCTCAATTCGCCGGCCAGGGTTGCCAGTTCGCTGCTGGTGGTGGCCGAATCGACGGTCTGCTGTACGGTTTCCTCGGTGACGTCGCGGATACTCACCACGGCGCGGTTCATTTCTTCGGCCACCTGGCTTTGTTGTTCCGCTGCGACAGCGATCTGGGTATTGCTTTCACGCATCTGCGCCACGGCGCCGGTGATCTCGGCCAAGGCTTCGCCAGCTTCCTGCGCCTGCTTGACGCAATCGTCGGCCTTGTACGAGCTTTCCTGCATGAAGTCCACGGCATCACGGGTACCCGCTTGCAAGGCAGCGACCATGGTGGTGATCTCGTCGGTGGATGTCTGCACGCGTTTGGCCAGATTGCGCACCTCGTCGGCGACGACCGCGAAACCACGGCCCAGGTCACCCGCACGTGCGGCCTCGATGGCGGCGTTGAGGGCGAGCAGGTTGGTTTGCTCGGCGATGCTGTGGATCACGTTCACCACACCATTGATCTTCTGGCTGTCTTCGGCGAGCTGGTGGATCATTTCAGCGGTTTGCTGCACACCGCTGGACAATCCGGCAATCGAGGTCTGTACCCGGCTGACCACTTCCTGGCCGCTGCCGGCCAGGGCGTCAGCAGTCTGCGACAGGTCGCGGGTAGCGCCGGCATGCTGAGCAATGTGGTACACGGTGGCGGACATTTCGTTGATCGCCGTCGCGGCCTGGTCGGTTTCACTTTGTTGGCCAAGCATGCCGTGGCGTACCTCGCTCATGCTTGCGGCCAGGCGTGCCGCGCCGGAGTCAAGTTGCGCTGCCGTGCGAGCGACGGTGTTGACGACGCGGTGATAGGTGGTCTGCATGGCATTGAATGCCGAGGCCATCTGCCCGACTTCATCGCCGCAGGCCAGTGGTACCCGGGCCGACAGGTCACCGGTCTTCTCCACATGGAGCATCACGTCCTTGAGCGTGTTGAGCTGGCTGAGCAGGAACCGGATCAGCAGTTGCGAGGCGCAGAGCATGGCCAGCATCAGGATCAGTACGCACACGGCATAGTTGACGAATCGGTCGCTGAACACTTGAAACAGGCTCGGGGCCTGGGCCATCACTGCGATCTGCTGACCGTCGCGGCTGATGACCTGGGCGCCAACCAGCGGGTCGTCGCCCAGCACCGGAAAGCGGCTCAACGAGACCCAGCCTTGTGCCGTGCTCAAGGCGGGCAGGGCTTCGCCATTGAAGCTTGGGGTTTGCCCGGCACTGATGTTCAGGTATCGATGATCCTGAGGCAGCGGTTGGCCCGCAGGCCAGGCCGCCAGCAGACGTGCTTCCGTCTGCGCCTTGTTCTGGGCTTCTTCGGCCCGGGCTTGCTGCTCCAGGTGCACGGCATACAGCACCAGGAACAACGTTGTGACGAAGGCGACAGCGTTGACGGCCCAGAATTTGTATTTCAGGGAGATATTGCTAAGCCAGGCACCCATGGTAGGTCTTCTCTGATTGAGCGGAGTTATTTTTGGCAAGGTGCCATCATTTTGCCTTCGCTTTTACGGGTAAGTCTTGATATGCGTCAAGCAATCTCCGGCAGGCTGAAGAAGGCCCGGGCGCAGGCGGTGGTATGGCCTGCTACCTGTTCTGGGGTTTCGCCGCGATGACGCGCCACTTCATTGAGCACTTCAGGCAGAAAGGCCGGCTCGTTGCGGCCACTTTTAGGTTTGGGTCGCAGGCTGCGCGGTAGCAGGTAGGGGGCATCGCTTTCAAGCATCAGTCGGCCCCGAGGAATGCTGCTGACCAGTGGGTGAAGGTGTGTGCCGCGGCGCTCGTCGCAGATCCAGCCTGTGATCCCGATATGCAGGTCCAGATCGAGGTAACCGAACAGCGCGGTGCGTTCGCCTGTGAAGCAATGCACCACGGCGGCAGGTAGGCGATCACGAAAGCCCTTGAGGATCTGCAGCAGACGTTCGCTGGCATCGCGTTCATGGAGGAATACCGGCATCTGCAGTTCAGCCGCCAGGCTCAGGTGCTCCTCCAGGACTTTTTCCTGCTTAGGGCGAGGGGAAAAGTCGCGATTGAAGTCCAGTCCGCATTCACCCACCGCGCGCACACGTGGCTGCTCCAGGAGTGTTCGCAGTTGGCGAGCACTGTCCGTTGTCCAACTGCT
The DNA here is from genome assembly GCF_014648275.1 of Pseudomonas laurentiana. GTDB lineage: Bacteria > Pseudomonadota > Gammaproteobacteria > Pseudomonadales > Pseudomonadaceae > Aquipseudomonas > Aquipseudomonas laurentiana. The sequence goes on along the minus strand of NZ_BMQU01000016.1, from coordinate 114,678 downwards.
GGCATCGTGGGGGTGGATGCCCGCAGTACTGAACAAGCGCAGGCCCGGTTCATCAAGTTGCAGGCACAGTTCCAGTGCCTGCTCGCTGCCTGCCAGGCTGGTACCCGTAACCAGCATCTGGCTTACACCGGCGGCCTCGGCACGCTCAAGCAAAGCGGCCTGTTGGCCAGCAAAGCTCGGGTTGGTCAGGTTAACGCCGATGTCGATGAGTTCCATGGTCCTACCTCGAAAGAGTGGCTTTTATGCCTGAAAATCCTTGGAAAATAACAATAAATGCAAGTTTTTCAACCTGTTTAACGGTGCTTTCCGCTCAAGTCCCGCAGGCACCGTACGTGAAGGTGCGAACAGATACGTTCTGGCGATCGATTGAAGGTGAGCGCCTGAAGTACCGATAGAAGCCTAGGGACGGTTCGGTCTATTTATCAATAAAATCGATTGTTATTGTAGGATTTTTGCGCTTTTAGCATTTATGGATTTGATTAATATGGCGACCAACTTCTCCTCACTTGCTAAAGGAATACCTAATGAAAGCGCTCAACTCCGTACTGATCAGCCGCGCTGGCTGGGGCCTTACACTGGTACGTGTGATGGTCGGGATCATCTTCATGGCCCATGGGGCGCAGAAGCTCTTTGGTCTGTTTGGCGGTGGTGGTCTGGCTGGTACAGCCCAGTTCATGGAAAGCCTGGGCCTTGCGCCTGGGTTGTTGATGGCGCTGATGTCCGGTGGTGCCGAGTTCTTCGGTGGGCTGGCGCTGGTGCTTGGCTTGCTGGCCCGTCCCGCAGCGCTGGCGCTGGTGGTGACCCTGATCGTTGCCATCTTCTCGGCCCATATCCACAACGGATTGTTCATGGCCAACAATGGCTACGAGTTCGCCTTGGCCTTGCTGGGTGGTTCGCTGGCAGTCCTGTTCGAGGGCGCGGGCAAGGCATCGGTGGACGGTCTGATCGCCAAGTAGCCCTTTCAGGCAAGCCTGCACCCCACAGAAAACGCATAAGGCCTGCATCGCAGGCCTTTTGTTTCTGAGTGTGTTGACAGCCCGCCCGCCGCTTCTCTAGGATGCTGACTTGCGCCGATTTAAACAGCTACTTGCGGGGCGCAGGGCACTCCGAAACGAGTGACCGAATACCGCTAAAACGCTGGTTCGGTGACGCCTCCCACCGCAGCCCAGCGGGATCTGCGAGGCGGAGAATCACTCCATGAGTTGCCCACGTACCAGTGTTTGCCTAAGCCCCCTTCCTGCCAGCCAAGCGGCGCGTACGCCACGTATTCTGCTGGGCGGCCAGCATCAACCGACACTCCTGCGTTACCTCGATGGTTGGCCTCGCCGTAAAGGCCGTGCCACGGCCTTCCTGATCCAGTTTGCCGACAACAACGTTGCACTGGGTGGCTTCGGCAATGACCGTTTCGATTTGGCTGTGGTGCAGTCGCCCTCGGCAGAAGAGGCCGCAGAGGTCATTGGCCATCTGACCCGTATCGCTAGCCAAGGGCTGATCACCCGCGCGTGACCCGCCTCGTTGTGCGCCGTGACCTCAAGGGGCGGCGCAGGCATTCACGGGTAGTCGATTTCGACGATGTAGATGAGTTGCTCGCCGGTGGGTGCCTGCACCCGCACTTCGGCGTCCAGGGCCTTGCCGATCAGGGCGCGGGCCAGCGGTGAGTCGATGCTGATCAGGCCCAGTTTGAGGTCCAGTTCATCCGGGCCGACGATGCGGTAGCGCGACTGCTCGCCGTCCTCGTTCTCGATGGTGACCCAGGCACCGAAATAAACCTTGTTCGGGTCGCTGGGTCGCTCGTCGACAACCTTGAGGCTTTCCAGTCGTTTGGTCAGGAAGCGTACACGGCTGTCGATTTCACGCAGCATCTTCTTGCCGTAGGTGTATTCCGCGTTTTCCGAACGGTCGCCTTGAGCCGCCGCTTCGCTGACGGCCTGGGTGACTTGGGGGCGGCGCACATGCCAGAGTTCGTGTAGCTCAGCACGCATGCGCGCTTCGCCTTCCGGTGTGATCAAAGCGGTGCCGGCACTGCGCGGCGGGCGATAACGGCTCATGGGGCAGGGTGTCTCTTAGTGATTGCCTGATGTTCGTAGTGGTCTGTTTCAGTGAGCATCGCGAGTCTATCAGCCCTCGCGCAGCACGGTCAGTGGGCTGGCATTGAGCGCACGGCGCGTGCCGAATACCCCGGCGCCACCAATCAGCAACGCGCCCAGTAGCGGTAATACCAGCAGCCAGGGGTGCGGGCTCCATTTCAGGTCAAAGGCATAGTGATACAGCAGCAGGCTGATCAGTTCGGTGCCCAGCGCAGCGAGCAAGCCACTGGCCGCACCCAGCAAGCCAAACTCGATACGCCGGGTCTTGATCAATACGCTGCGACCGGCCCCCAATGCTCGCAGTAGCGCACCTTGGTGAATGCGTTCGTCGAGCGTTGCCTGCAGGCCGGCGAACAGCACGGTCAAGCCGGCAGCCAAGACAAACAGCAGGACATACTCCACCGCCAGTGTCACTTGCCCGAGGATACTGCGCAGTTGATTGAGCAAGGCGTCGACCTGGAGGATCGTCACCGCCGGGAAGGCGCGGGACAGGGCCACCAGTTGTTGGTCGTGACCAGGTGCCAGGTAGAAGCTGGTCAGGTAGGTGGTTGGCAGGTCCTGTAGGGTACCGGGCTGGAAGATCATGTAGAAGTTGGGTTGGAAACTGTCCCAGTTGACGGTGCGCAGGCTGCTGACCTGAGCCTCGCGCTCCATGCCACCAATGCTGAACGTCAAGTGGTCACCGAGTTTGAGCTTCAGGCTTGCGGCCAGGTCGGCTTCGACCGATACGCCGGGAAGCGCGTCTGCCGGGGGATTGGCCTGCCACCACTGACCGGCACTGAGGGTGTTGCCCTGAGGCAGATCGGCTGCCCAGGTCAGGCTCAGGTCACGCTGAATGGCGCGGTCGCCGGTAGAGTCCTTGCTGACGATTTGCTGTACTGCTTCGCCGTTGATGTGCGTAAGGCGACCGGGGATTACCGGGAACAGGGGGGCGGCCTGGGCGGAGAACTCGCTCAGACGGTGGGCAAAGTCGCCCTTGTCATCCGGCAGGATGTTCAAGGCAAAATAGTTGGGCGCATCCTTGGGCAGTTGGTTCTGCCAGGTGTCGAGCAGTTCGCCGCGTAGCAGGGCGATCAGTGCCATGGCCAGAAGGATCAGGCCAAAGGCCAGTGACTGACCCGCAGCGCCCAGCGGATGGCGCAGTAATTGACCGAGGCCCAGGCGCCACGCCAGGGGTGCGTTGGCCAGCAGGCGGCGCAGGCTGCGCAAGCCAAGCAGCAACAAACCGCCGAGCAGCAGGGCCGCGATCAGGCCGCCCCCTAGCAGTGCAAACGTCAGTAGCAGGTCCAGGCTTAACCGCCACATGATCAGGCCGAGGGCGAACAGTGCCGCGCCATAGACCAACCAACTGCTTGGCGGCACGGGCAGCAGGTCGCGGCGTAGCACGCGCAAAGGGGGAACCCGGCCCAATGCAGCCAAGGGAGGCAATGCGAAGCCCGCCAATGCCACCAGGCCGGTCGCTATGCCGGCCAGTGCCGGGGCAATACCGCCTGGCGGAATCTCGTCGGGCAACAAGCCTTTGAGCAGTTGGAACAGGCCAAACTGGGCCAGCCAGCCCAGCAATGCGCCACTGAAGGCTGCTATGCCGCCAAGTATTGCCAGTTGCAGGCTAAACAGCAGGAGTGCCTGGCGCCGCGAAAGGCCCAGGCAACGCAGCAGGGCGCTGGCATCGAAACGCCGGCTGGCGAAACGGCTGGCCGACAGGGCCACCGCCACGCCTGCCAGCAGTACGGCCACCAGGCTGGCCATGTTCAGGTAACGTTCGGCCTTGCCCAGGGCGCCGCCGATCTGGCGGTTGCCGTCACGTGAATTCAGCAGTTGCTGGTGGGCCGCGAGCGTCGGTTTGATCGCCTCCTGATAGGCGACCAGCGCCGCAGGTGCGCCACGCCACAGGTCGCGGTAGGTGACCCGACTGCCGGGTTGAACCACGCCCGTAGCGTCAAGGTCGGCCAGGTTGATCAGTACCCTGGGCGTCAGGCTGTAGAAGTTGCCGGCGCGGTCCGGCTCATAGGTCAGCACCCGGCTCATGCGCAGGGTCTTCATGCCGACGTCGATGCTGTCACCGACTTTAAGATTCAGTGCTGCCAGCAGGCGCGACTCGACCCAGGCTTCGCCCGGCGCCGGGCCTTTGCCGGGGGTCTCCGTGCCATAGGGCTCTGCCGCGCTGCGCAATTCACCGCGCAGTGGGTAGTTGTTGTCTGTCGCCTTGATACTGGAGAGCTGGATGCCGCTGTCGGTGGCGATGACACTGGAAAACTCTACGACACGCGCATGTTCGAGCCCCTGATCGATCCCGGTGTTGATTTGCGCGGTGTTCGCCGGTGAACTGCCTTGCAGTACCAGGTCGGCTCCAAGAAATTCGGTGGCGCGCAGCAGCATGGCGCCATTCAGGCGTGCGCCGAAGTAGCCGATGGCGGTGCTGGCGGTCACCGCGATGACCAAGGCAAAGAACAGCACGCGCAACTCGCCCGCACGTGCATCGCGCAGCAACTGACGTAATGCCAGGCTCAGCAGACGGAAAAACGACAGGTGTGCCATCAGGGCTCCAGGGGGGTGACCAGGCGACCCGCTTCCAGGTGGATCAGGCGACGGCAGCGCTTGGCCAGGCGTTCATCGTGGGTGACCAGTACCAACGTCGTGCCACGTTCCTGGTTCAGCTCAAACAACAGGTCGCTAATACGCTCGCCTGTGTGGCTGTCGAGGTTGCCGGTCGGTTCATCGGCAAACAGCACGGCAGGGTCTGCGGCAAAGGCGCGGGCGATGGCCACTCGCTGCTGTTCGCCACCGGAAAGCTGGCGTGGCAAATGGCTCAGGCGTTGGCCCAGGCCGACCCGCTCCAGCAGGCTGCGAGCGTGCTCGCGGGCGTCGGGGCGGTCGTCGAGTTCCAGCGGTAGCATGACGTTCTCCAGCGCACTCAGGCTGTCCAGCAATTGGAACGACTGGAAAACGAAGCCGACATGTTCGGCGCGTACCTGGGCACGACGGTCTTCGTCCAGGGAGCCAAGATCGTTCCCGGCCAGGGTGACGGTGCCGGCGCTGGGCAGGTCCAGGCCGGCGAGCAGGCCGAGCAGTGTCGACTTGCCGGAGCCCGAGGCACCCACGATGGCCAGGCTGTCGCCCTGTTTCAGGTCCAGCGACAGTTCATGCAGGATAGTCAGATCGCCTTCCGCGCTGGGAACCACTTTGCTAAGGTTCTGCGCAATGAGAATGCTGGGGCCCATGGAGAATCCGATGCGAGTGTGGTTATTGAGTGCCGGTCTGGCCTTGCTGTGCATGGCGCAGCTTGCCACGGCGGGTACCGTGTTGATCGTCGGGGATAGTATCAGCGCGGGTTTCGGCCTGGATACCCGTCAGGGGTGGGTGTCGTTGTTGCAGGCACGTCTGAAAACCGAGGGATTCGACAGCCAGGTGGTCAACGCGTCAATCAGTGGCGATACCAGTGCAGGAGGCCAGGCGCGCCTGCCTGCGCTGCTTGCAGAGCACAAGCCCGAGCTGGTGGTGCTGGAGTTGGGTGGCAACGATGGCCTGCGTGGGCAGTTGCCCGCGCAATTGCAACAAAATCTTGCTTCGATGATCGACCGTTCCCGTGCTGCGGGTGCCAAGGTGGTGTTGCTGGGCATGCGTCTGCCGCCCAACTACGGGGTGCGTTATACCGAAGCGTTTGCCAAGGTGTATGACAACCTGGCCAAGGACAAACAGGTGCCCTTGGTACCGTTTTTCCTGGAGGGCGTGGGTGGCGTGCCCGAGTTGATGCAGGCCGATGGGCTGCATCCGGCGCAGGGCGCGCAGCAGCGGCTGCTGGATAATGCCTGGCCGGTGATAAAACCGCTGTTATGACGCTTTTCTAGTGACCGGCTTTCGGCTAATGTTGCGCCCCCGATTTGGAGCCCTCAATGCCGCGTCCTGCCTGGTCCCTGTATGCCTATCAATTGATCGAGCCTGACGAACAGCTCGATCTGTTCGCCTGCCAGGAGATCCGCGTTCATCTGGTGGCTCGCCAACTTGAATTGGGGTGTTCGGCCGACCGTACCTTGTGCGGTACGTTGCTGCCCGCTCAGCCGCGATGGTCCGGGGTAGAGCGCTCGATCTACCGTGATCGTCGCCTGTGCTCGCTGTGTCGGGCGATTCTCGATGCCCAGCGGCGTGGAACGCGACCGGTTTGGCCGCAACTCTGACGGCGTTTGCCTGTCAGATGCCGACATAACCGTTCACCCCGATGTCTCCCGGTCAGGCGGGGGCGGGTGTACAATTGCTCCCTTGACTCTATTGAATTAGCGAAGGATTTTCCGGATGTTGTCGCGCTTTCCCGCCGTCACCCGTTGCCTGTCCATTGCCGCCGTGTTGGCGACAGGTTCCGCCACTGCCCTGGAGCTGCCTCTGCCGCCGCCCGGGGAAGACGTCGTTGGCCAGGTTCAGGTTATCAAGGCCAAGTACGAAGACACCTTCGCCGACATCGGCACGGCCAACGACCTGGGTTACCTGGAAATGGTCGCCGCCAACCCGGGTGTCGACCCCTGGTTGCCGGGCGTGGGCACCGAGATCGTGTTGCCGACCCGCTACGTTCTGCCGCCAGGCCCACGTGAGGGTATCGTGATCAACCTGGCGGAATACCGCATGTACTACTACCCGAAAGGGCAGAACGTGGTGCATACCTTCCCGCTGGGGATTGGTCGTGAAGGTTGGGGCTCACCTGTTGCCCAGACCAAGATCACCGCCAAGACGCCAAACCCGACCTGGACGCCACCGGCTTCGATTCGTGCCGAGCACGCGGCCGACGGTGATCCATTGCCAAGTGTTGTCCCGGCCGGTCCGGACAACCCGCTGGGGCCGTTCAAGTTCACCCTGGGTGTTCCGGGTTATCTGATTCATGGTTCCAACAAGAAGTTCGGGATTGGCATGCGCACCAGTCACGGTTGTTTCCGCATGCTCAACAACAACGTGATGGCCCTGTCGAAGATGGTGCCGGTTGGTACCCCGGTACGGATCATCAATGAGCCGTACAAGTTCGGCATGAGTGCCGGCAAGGTTTATCTTGAGGCTCACACGCCACTGGACGACAAGGGCAATCCATCGGTGGTCGACAAGCACACGGCGGTTATCAATGCCTTGCTCAAGCGTCAGGATCTGGCCAACAACCTGCGTATGAACTGGGATATGGTGCGTGATGTTGTCGCTGCCGAAGACGGCATGCCAGTGGAGATCGCTGTGCCTGGCGCAGCGTCCGCACCGATGGTCTCCAGCGTGCCGCTCGAGATCCAGTAATACGCCAAGGTGCTGCGAGGCCTGCCATTGTGCAGGCCTTTTTTATTGCGGTTCAACTTTAGTCCAGGCAATAAAAAAGCCGACCCACACGTGGGTCGGCTTCATAACAATCCCGAAAGATTATTATTTGCGGCTGGCTTTTTCCAGCATGCGCAGAGCGCGCTCGTTAGCTTCATCAGCAGTCTGTTGAGCTTTTTGAGCTGCAGCCAGAGCGTCGTCAGCTTTACGATAGGCTTCATCAGCACGAGCTTGTGCACGAGCTGCTGCGTCTTCGGTAGCAGTCAGACGAGCTTCGGTTTCTTTGGATACGCTGCTGCAACCGGTAGCCAGAACTGCGGCCAGAGCCAGAGCAGAGAATTTCAGAACGTTGTTCATCGTGTTCCCCTTCAAGGACTTTCTATTAAAGAGCCATCTCTCAACAAAGAGAAACTGGCCGGCGTACATACTACCCATTACTTGTAGTAAGTAAACTGACACAGCGCAAGAACTGGAAAAAAATTACGGTTCTGTCGAAACCGACACAGTCGCTGTATGAAAAGCATTCAGCGGCAGGCTCTTCGGGTTGCCGTCTCTACTTAAGGTGTTGTTTTTTGTTGAACTAAAGGTGACTTTAACGGTCATCCTTCGTCACAGCACTAGAACATCCGGTAACTGTCAGTGCCATTGACGTGTACGAGGCTGGCTTGCTGCTAGTGTGCGATTTTTACGATCAAGCGCCTTGAGCATCTGCACCCAGGGCGCCTACTATTTGTGACGTGCTCAGCTGCCAGAGAACGACCAGGCTCTTCTCCTTGTCCAACTGGGGCACGGGGTGGCGTAGAGGTTCCTTCGCCGGACAAACATCGGTAAGGTAGGGGTCAAATACAAGACCCGCGAGGAGTAGTGATGAGCGAGGCGTTGTCCATCCACCATGACCAGGCTGGTCATCAATTCGAGACCAATGTGGACGGTCATCGTGCGTACTTGACCTACATGGATCTGGGGAAGCAGACCCTGGATATCTACCGTACATTCGTGCCCAACGCATTGCGTGGCCGAGGTATTGCAGCGGCTCTTACCGAGAAGGCGCTTGAGTACGCCGATACCATGGGCTACACGGTGATTCCGTCCTGCTCCTATGTAGAGCGCTATATGGAGCGGCATCAACGGCAGTCGTCGAAAGCCTGAATACCTGTCGGCAGTGCGTCGTCACTGCCGACGACCGCTGTAAACAAAAACGCCGGGCATCTGCCCGGCGTTTTTGTGTGTGCTGTCAGCCCCGTTGACGCTTGGGCAGGACATCCTTGAGTTTGGCGTGCATGCTGCGCAACGTGCTCGCTGTGGTGTCCCAGTCGATGCAGGCATCGGTGATCGAGACGCCGTACTGCAACTCGGAAAGGTCTTTCGGAATCGCCTGGCAGCCCCAGTTCAGGTGGCTTTCGACCATCAGGCCAATGATCGACTGATTGCCCTCGAGGATCTGGTTGGCCACGTTCTCCATGACCAGTGGTTGCAGGGCCGGGTCCTTGTTGGAGTTGGCGTGGCTGCAGTCGACCATGATGTTCGGCTTGATCTTGGCCTTGTTCAGGGCCTGTTCGCAGAGCGCCACGCTGACCGAGTCGTAGTTCGGCTTGCCATTACCGCCGCGCAGCACCACGTGACCGTAGGCATTGCCTTTGGTGGTGACGATGGAGACGCCACCTTCCTGGTTGATACCCAGGAAGCGGTGCGGGCTGGAGACCGATTGCAATGCGTTGATCGCTACAGTCAGGCCACCGTCGGTACCGTTCTTGAAGCCAACGGCCGAGGACAGGCCAGAGGCCATTTCACGGTGGGTTTGCGATTCAGTGGTGCGTGCGCCAATGGCCGACCAACTGATCAGGTCCTGCAGGTATTGCGGGGAAATCGGGTCGAGCGCTTCGGTCGCGGTCGGCAGGCCCATTTCCGCCAGGTCCAGCAGCAGTTGGCGACCGATGTGCAGGCCGTCCTGGATTTTGAACGAGTCATCCAGGTAAGGGTCGTTGATCAGGCCCTTCCAGCCTACGGTGGTGCGCGGCTTTTCAAAATACACGCGCATGACCAGGTACAGGGTGTCGGACACCTCTGCGGCCAGCACTTTCAGGCGTTCGGCGTATTCGTGGGCGGCCTTGATGTCGTGAATCGAGCAAGGGCCGACGACCACGAACAGGCGGTGGTCCTTGCCGTCGAGGATATTGCGCACCACTTCGCGGCCCGCAGTCACGGTTTTCAGCGCGGTGGCACTGAGAGGTATTTCCTTCTTGAGCTGATCGGGGGTGATCAAGGTCTCGTTGGAGGCAACGTTAAGGTCATCGATCGGTAAATCAGCCATCGTGTTACTCGTCAGGTCACGGATGCCGGCCGCCAGCGATCCCCGTGCGGCGGAGCAGCATGATTTAACGCAGCGGGGGAGCCGAACCTTAGCGCGTTACACCGTAGCTCGACAATGGGCAAGGCCCGCTTTCCTGTGTGGGAAACCGCATAAAGGTCAGTCGAACGCGACTAAAGTGGCAGCAGGTGCGGTTGCAGTACCCGATTTGCCTCCAGGCTGGCTTCTGAAAACTCGTTGGCATGCTGGGCGATCCATTCCTGAGCCAGTGCTTGCAGGTCGATATCCTGGGCTTCATCACCGGCATGTTGTTGGCAGTAATGCTGGATCTGGCAGACCTGCTCACTCATTCGTGCGCCGAACAGTGCTTGCTCGTCAACGAAGGCAATGCCAACCCGGTAACCCTGTGCCTGCTTTTGGCACCAGGCGACGTAACCGGGGTAGCGGGCATTTTCGCCGAGGGAGGGGATGATCATTTCTACGGCCATGCCGCGACGGTAGGCCCGTGGGTGGTTGCAGGCTATGCCGCCCAGGCTGATAGTGTGCAGTCGCTGGCGGAACAGGCTGGGTGACGAGCGCAAGGTCAACTCGACCGGGACGTCATCGGGGTGAGGCAAGAATCCACGCATATCGACTCCGTGTCGATTATTTGACCTTGTTCGGCTGAGTATAGTTAAGGAAAGTGAAGCGGTTGATTTGCGTATGAAAACTGATCAAAAAGTAACCAGTCGAGGGGCGGGGATGGAGCGGGCGCAACAACGCATCGGTATTATCGGGACCGGCGCCATTGGTGGTTTCTATGGTGTGATGCTGGCGCGCGCCGGATTCGATGTGCACTTCCTGTTGCGCAGTGAATTCGCGGCGGTCAGTGAGCAGGGGCTGCATATCGACAGCGATGTGCATGGAGCACTGCATCTGCAGCCGGTGCAGGCGTATACCGATGCGGCTCAAATGCCGCCCTGCGACTGGCTGTTGGTCGGCGCCAAAACCACCAGTAACCCAGCCTTGGCACCCCTGATCAGCCGGACGTGTGCAGCGGGTGGCAAGGTCGTGCTGCTGCAGAACGGGTTGGGTGTCGAAGAGGCATTGCGACCACGCTTGCCCGGTAACCTGCACCTGCTCGGTGGCCTGTGTTTTGTCTGCGTCAATCGCACGGCTCCAGGCGTGGTCCGGCATCAGGCGCTGGGTGCGGTAAATCTGGGCTATCACAGTGGTCCGGCGCAGGACGCATTGGCGCGTCAGGCGATAGTGGAGTCTGCGGTGGCGTTGTTTCGTGCCGCGGGTATCGAGTCCCAAGCGATGCTCAACCTGGCTCAGGCTCGCTGGCAGAAGCTGGTCTGGAATGTGCCTTACAATGGTCTTTCGGTGCTACTCAAGGCCAGCACCACGCCATTGATGGCTGATGCGTCCAGTCGGGCGCTGATTCAGGCGCTGATGTGTGAAGTGGTGGAGGGTGCACGGGCCTGTGGTCATGTCCTGCCGGTGGGGTACGCTGAGGATCTGTTCGCCATCACTGAAAAAATGCCGGATTACTGGCCGAGCATGTACCACGACTATGCTCAGGGGCGGCCGTTGGAATTGGCTGCCATTTATGAGGAGCCCTTGGCTCAGGCGCGTCAGGCTGATTGCCGGTTGCCGCGAATCGAAGCGCTGTATCAGTCGCTGGCCTTCATTGATCGGCATAACCGTTGATAGCCACAGGGGTGCAGTATGAGCAAGGGGTTGGTCGATAAGCTGGTGGTGGCGATTTCCTCGCGGGCGTTGTTTGACTTGAGCGAGAGTCATCAGGTGTTTCTGGCGCAAGGTGTGGAAGCCTACCGGCAGTACCAGATCGATCACGAGGACGAGCTGTTGGAACCCGGCGATGCGTTTCTGCTGGTGCAGAAACTGCTAGGCTTAAATGAAAGCCTCGGTCAGCAGCGGGTGGAGGTGGTGCTGGTGTCGCGCAACAGTGCCGATACCGGTCTACGCGTATTCAGTGCCATTGAGCATCATGGTCTGGGGATTTCGCGCGCTGCCTTTGTCGGAGGGCGCAGCCCCTATCCGTATCTGTCGGCATTTGGGTGCCATCTGTTCCTGTCCACTGATGCCGAGGACGTGCGTCGGGCGCTGGAAGCCGGGTTTGCCGCGGCGACGATCCTGTCTGGTGGCGCACGGCGAGCGGCCAGCGATGAGCTGCGCATTGCATTTGATGGCGATGCGGTGCTGTTTTCCGATGAGTCCGAGCGTGTCTATCAGCAAGGAGGGCTTGAGGCCTTTCAGGCCAACGAACGTCAGGCTGCTCGCCAGCCATTGGGCGGTGGCCCGTTCAAGCCGTTTCTGGCAGCGCTGCACGTGTTGCAGAAAGAGTTTCCGCAAGGTGCCTGCCCGATTCGCACAGCCTTGGTCACCGCACGTTCTGCGCCGGCTCATGAACGGGTGATCCGAACCCTGCGTGACTGGGACATTCGCCTGGATGAGTCGTTGTTTCTTGGTGGTCTGGACAAGTCGGCGTTCCTTGAAGCATTCGCCGCTGACGTGTTTTTCGACGATCAGGCCGGGCATTGCGAGCGAGCCCGAGGCGTGGTCGCTACAGGTCATGTGCCTCATGGCGTCAGCAACGAGCCTACGCCCGGTTGAGCCCGGCAGCGCTTGGCGGACGGGGGCTGCGCATCATTTTGGCGCTGCTAAGCTGAAGCGTGCGCTGCCGTTTCGGCAGTCGAGGAGGGCAAATGATTCATTCGATGCTGTATGCCACAGACCTCGGTGTGTACGCGCCTTATGTCTTGCAACATGCGCTGGCGTTGGCGCGAACGTTCAACGCTGAGTTGTACGTGATTCACGCGGTTGAGCCGATGGGGCAGTTCGCCGAATCACTGCTGCAGAGCTACCTTGACGAACAAACCCTGGATGAACTGCACAGTCAGGGGGTCAATACGGTCATGGCCAATATCGAACAGCGCGTGCTTGAAACGTTTCGTGATGAGTTGGGCGGGCACGAGGACCTGGCCCTGATCCGTGCCGTGCGGGTGCGTCAGGGCGATCCTGCGGAGGTCATCCTGGAGCAGGTTCAGCGGCTGAGTGTCGATTTGCTGGTTGTCGGAAGCCACTCTTGCGGAGCCGGTGTGGCGACACCGCTGGGGCGGACTGCGGCGCGTGTGCTGCAGCTTTCGCCAGTGCCGGTGTACATGGTGCCATTGGCCCAGCATCTGGGGCGCCGCAAGGGTTGAAGTGGGGCGGGTGCGGTGTGGTAGGAAAACTGGTGAAATAGTTCTAGATTTATTCTTCAAACCACTAATATAGTTATAAACCGTCGCTGTTGCTGGTGACGCCCAGCTGATTTGAGGGATACCTATGAAGCTTCAACAATTGCGCTACATCTGGGAAGTGGCGCACCACGACCTCAACGTCTCCGCGACAGCGCAGAGCCTGTACACCTCCCAGCCAGGTATCAGCAAGCAGATCCGCCTGTTGGAAGATGAGTTGGGTGTTGAGGTCTTCGCTCGCAGCGGCAAGCATTTGACGCGCGTTACGCCGGCGGGTGAGCGGATTATCACCACAGCTGGGGAAATTCTGCGCAAGGTCGAGAGCATCAAGCAAATCGCCCAGGAATTCTCCAACGAGAAAAAGGGCACCCTTTCGATTGCCACGACGCACACCCAGGCGCGTTACGCATTGCCGCCGGTCATCAGTAACTTCATCAAGCAATACCCGGAAGTCGCACTGCATATGCACCAAGGGTCGCCGATGCAGATTGCCGAGATGGCGGCTGATGGTACTGTCGATTTCGCCATTGCCACCGAGGCTCTGGAGTTGTTTGGCGACCTGGTGATGATGCCGTGCTATCGCTGGAACCGTTGTGTAGTCGTGCCACAGGGGCACCCGCTGACCAAGCTGCCCAAGCTTACGTTGGAGGTGCTGGCGGAGTACCCGATCGTGACGTACGTCTTTGGTTTTACCGGTCGCTCCAAGCTCGACGAAGCCTTCAGTCATCGTGGCCTGACGCCTAAAGTGGTCTTTACTGCTGCCGATGCTGACGTGATCAAGACCTATGTTCGCCTTGGCCTGGGCGTGGGTATTGTCGCCAAGATGGCGGTTGATCCAAAGCTCGACAGTGACCTGGTGGTGCTCGATGCCAGCGAACTGTTCGAGTCCAGCGTGACCAAGATCGGTTTCCGTCGCGGCACGTTCCTGCGTGGATTCATGTGCGACTTCATCGAGAAGTTTGCCCCGCACCTGACGCGTGAAGTAATGGCCAAGGCCATTCAGTGCCATAACAAGCAAGAGCTGGAAGAGCTCTTTGAGGGTGTTGAACTGCCGGTCCACTGATCGCGTTCAGCGGCATGAAAAAAACCGGCTTGCGCCGGTTTTTTTCATGCCTGTTGATCAGCCTTTGCTGATCAGGTTGCCTGCATGCAGGCCGCATTCTTTCTGGGTTGATTCCTCCCACCACCAGCGGCCTTCACGTTCATGCTGGTTCGGCAGTACCGGACGGGTGCAGGGCTCGCAGCCGATGCTGATAAAGCCGCGCTCATGCAGACTGTTGTAGGGCAGCTCCAGCATGCGGATGTAACCCCAGACTTCCTCGCTGGTCATCTGTGCCAACGGGTTGAACTTGTACAGGGTGTGTTCTGCCGTGGAAAAAGCACCGTCAACTTCCAGGGCGGCTACCTGGCTGCGGGTTCCTGGGCTTTGATCCCGGCGCTGGCCGGTGGCCCAAGCGCTTACCGTGGCCAATTTGCGGCGCAGTGGCTCGATTTTGCGGATGCCGCAGCATTCGCCGTGGCCGTCCTTGTAGAAACTGAACAGGCCCTTTTCCTTGACGAAGGGTTCGAGCTTGCTGTGGTCGGGCGAGAGGATCTCGATGGGCAGCGAGTAGTGCTCGCGGACCTGATCAATGAAACGGTAGGTCTCAGGGTGCAGGCGGCCGGTGTCGAGGCTGAACACCTTGACCTGTTTGTTCAGCTTCCAGGCCATGTCCACCAGCACCACATCCTCGGCGCCGCTGAAGGAGATCCACAGGTCGTCACCGAAGTGTTCAAAGGCAAGTTTGAGGATGTCTTGCGGGGACTTGCTGGCGTAGGTCGCGGCCAGGGCGGCGACGTCGAAGGGTTGGCTCATCAGGCGGCTTCCGGTCTGTGAATGGCGCTGGGCGCTCGTTTAGGCTGATCTTAACAAAAAATGTCGGGCTAGACGGTTCGCATTGAATGGCCGGTATGGCGGGTGCGCCGCGCTCCTGTCCCGCTGCTGTTCAAGGCGCTGGCCAGCCCCGCCAGCGATCGGGGTGCTGGCAGGGGCGTCGTTGGGAGGAGGGGGGCGTGTCAGAGTTGTCCCAAGGTATCCAGCAGGACCTTTACCTTGGTAATCGACTCTTGATACTCGGCTTGCCAATCCGAATCGGCAACCACGGCGCCACCACCCCAGCAGCAGGCTTGGCCGTCCTTGATCAGCAGGCTGCGAATTGCAATGGAGCTGTCCATCTCGCCGCGCACATCGATGTAAATCAATGAGCCGCAGTACAGTGCCCGTCGGCTGGGCTCCAGCTCATCGATGATCTGCATGGCGCGGATTTTCGGGGCGCCGGTGATCGAGCCGCCGGGGAAGCTGCCGGCGATCAGGTCCAGCGCGTCCTTATCGGCTGCGAGTTGCCCCGTGACGACACTGACCATGTGGTGAACGTTGGGGTAGCTTTCCAGGCTGAACAATTCCGGCACTTTAACCGTACCGATCTCACAGCTGCGGCCCAGGTCATTGCGCAGCAGGTCGACGATCATCAGGTTTTCTGAGCGGTCTTTGCTGCTGGCCAGCAATTGGGCGGCATTTGCGGCGTCCTCCACGGCGTCCTGGCTGCGCGGGCGGGTACCCTTGATTGGGCGGGTTTCCACCTGGCCGGCGTGTACCTGAATGAAGCGCTCGGGGGAAAAGCTCAGCAACGCGCTGCCGTCTGCCAGCGCCTGGAACCCGGAGAACGGCGTAGGGCAGGCGCGGCGCAGGGCGCGATAGGCATGCCAGGGGTCGCCTTGGCATGGCGCTCGAAAACGCTGGGTGAGATTGATCTGGTAGCAGTCGCCGGCATGGATGTAGTGCTGCACGCGCTCGAAAGCCTGATGGTACTGCTCTGGGGCAAGGTCGCCGCGCATCGGTGCCTTGAGCGTGAAGCAGGCCTCGTCGTCAGCGGTTGGTGCGTGAAACAGGTGCAGCAGGCGTTGTGCTTCGGCAGGCGCCAGGCTTGGGTGGAACACCAGCTGACTGGTGCCGCGCTGATGGTCGCTGATCAGTGCCCAGGCATACAGGCCCAGGCCGGCATCCGGTAGGCCCAAGTCATCGACTGCCAGTGTTGGCAGCGTTTCAAGGCGCCGCCCGAAGTCATAGCTGAGGTAACCCATGAGGCCGCCTGCGAAGGGTAGTTGCAGGTCTTCGGGCAGGCTCGCGGTACCGAGTTGCTTCAGGCTGTCGCGCAGGCGCTGGAGATAGGCAATGCCCGTTTCGCCATCAAGGGGCGACAGCTGCGCTACTGGCCAGGCGCTCAGCAGGTCATAGCGCCCACGGCTGGCGTTCGGGCGGGCGCTGTCGAGCAGAATGGCGCCGGGTGCCTTGCGGACACGGGCAAAGTAATCGGCAGGGTCGGCCTGGTAAGGCAGGGGATGAACGGTGCAGGTGGGCATTCGCATCAAGAGCTGTCAGGACGGGGAGCGAATTGTAGTCCTCTGCAGGCGTTGCTCCTAGAGGTGGGTGCGTGATTGAGGTGCCAGGTGTCGCCCTGAGGGTACGTTTGTGTGCCCTCAGGGCGGTGCATCAGGCGTTCGGCACGTGACCGAACAGCTCCTGGGCGAAGCGAACCCGCTCCTCCACGGTTTCTTTCACGCCGTTTTTCGCCAGTGCTTCCAGGTGTGCCTCGATGGCGTGGGTGCGCTGGGTCAGGCCGCAATCGTTGGCGATCTGAATGTTCAGGCCGGGGCGGGCGTTGAGCTCGAGGATCAGTGGGCCCTTGTCCTGGTCCAGCACCATGTCGACACCGATGTAGCCCAGGCCGCACAGTTCATAGCAACCGGCTGCCAGTTTCATGAAACCGTCCCAGTTGGGCAGTTGCACGCCGTCCACCGCGTTGGTGGTGTCCGGGTGCTTGCTGATGATGTTGTTCAGCCATGTGCCGCGCAGGGTGAGCCCGGTGGCGAGGTCGACCCCGACCCCGATGGCCCCTTGGTGCAGGTTGGCCTTGCCGCCGGACTGGCGCGTCGGCAGGCGCAGCATGGCCATGACCGGGTAGCCCATCAGGACGATGATGCGGATGTCCGGCACACCTTCGTAGCTGATGCTCTTGAAGATCTGGTCGGGGGTGACCCGGTACTCGATCAGTGCCCGGTCGCGGTGCCCGCCGAGGGAATACAGGCCGGTCAGAATGCTGGAGATCTGGTGCTCGATCTCCTCGTGGCTGATGATCTTGCCCGAGACGGTCCGGTAGCGGTTCTCGAAGCGGTCGGCGATCACCAGAATGCCATCACCGCCAGCCCCTTGGGCTGGCTTGATGACGAAATCGCTGCGCCCGCCGATGATCTCGTCGAGTTTTTCGATCTCTTTCTCGGTGGAGATGATCCCGTACATTTCCGGCACATGGATGCCGGCCTTGATCGCACGCTCCTTGGTGATGATCTTGTCGTCGACGATCGGGTACAGGTGGCGCTTGTTGTATTTGAGGACGTAGTCCGCATTGCGCCGGTTGATACCCATGATGCCCCGGGCCTCTAGGGCTTTCCAGGTTTTCCAGAGACCGAACATCAGGCGTCCTTCACAAAGGCTTTGAAGCGGACCAGCTCCGTCAGGCGGTAGCCGCGATAACGGCCCATTGCCAGCATGAAGCCCACCAGAATCAGCAGTACCGCCGGGAAGGTGAAGACGAAGTACACCAGCTCCGGCACGCTCATCAGCAGGTGCGCGACCGAGGCAGCGAACAGGGTGCCGACGGCTACTTTCATCGCATGGCCGCCGCCACGCTCTTCCCAGGTAATCGACAGGCGCTCGATGGTCATGGTCAGGATCACCATCGGGAAGAGTGCGACCGACAGGCCGCGCTCCAGGCCGAGCTTGTGGCTGAACAGGCTGATGGCGGCAATCAATACCACGACGAAGGTCAACACCACCGACAGGCGCGGCAACATCTGCAGCTTCAGGTGCTCAAGGTACGAGCGCAGTGACAGGCCCAGTGCGGTAATGATGGTGAACAGGATAATGCCGAAGCCCAGCTGGGTTTCGCGGAAGGCCAGGGCGATCAGTACCGGGGTAAAGGTGCCGAGGGTCTGCAGGCCGATCAGGTTGCGCAGGATCAGGATCACCAGGACGCCGATCGGAATCATGACCATGATCATGAACGTCTGCTGGGTCTGCAGCGGCAGGCCGTAGAGCGAGTACTCAAGGAAGTCGGCGTCGGTGTTCTCGTCGGTCAGCTTGGCCAGGCGGATGGCGTTCATCTCGCTGTTGTTCAGGCTGAAGCTGACGTTGGCTTTCTTGCCGCCATCGACGGTGATCAGGTTGTCATCGCCGGTCCACCACAGCAGGCGATCGCTCGGCAGGCCTTGTTCGCCGGTGTCCGGGTTGAAGTACAGCCATTCGGTACCGTTGAAGCTGCGCAGCCACAGTTCAGGGGTTTGTGGCTGGTCGGCCAGCAGGCGGATGGTATGGACCTTCTCGATCGGCACGTGCGCAATCGACAGCAGCAGGTCGATGATCTTGGCCTTGCGCAGGCTTGAGGTATCACCGGCCAGCAGCAGTTTGACGTTGTCGTCGTTGACGTTGTTGACGCGCTTGATGGTTTCGCTGACAAACGTCTCGACATCTGCCGAATGCTGGCGAATTGGGGCCATCAACGCTTCGGCAGCGATTTTTTCCGGGCCTTCGACCGGCAGGCTGTCACGGAACGTGGGGCCTTTGGCCTTGGGTTTCTCGGCGCTGTAGCGCTTGGTCAGGACCAGGCGGTAGTAGAGGGTCTGGTTGCCGCTGGCGCGACGGGCCGACCAGGTCACCTTGCGGTTGCCGTCGACACGGTTGACGCTGACACCATAGTTGTTGGAGATGAAGCTCTCGTTGAGGCTGACATAGTCACTGCTCAGCGGTGGCACGAACATCTGGACCTTGACCGGGTCTTTCGCGCTGGCGACGAACTCGACCTTGGCGTCGATGTTCCACAGGTCGTCCGTCTCGTCTTCGGTCACGGGAATGCCGAGGAAGAATATCTGGTAGGCCGTAACCAATACGCCCAGCAACACCAGAACGGTGATCAGGACTTTGAGGTGAAGGGTAAGAGAGCGCATCGGTTTTACTCTGCGGTATGAGCGGCGGTGGCGCAGGCGGGTTTGCCGGCAGCGTATTTAAGGCTTGGGTCAACCAGGGCGTCGAAGTGTTTGAGCGCTTCGGAACCGATCAGCAGCGGGTATTGGAACGCGCTACGGTCGGTGAGGTTCACTTCGATGCTGCGCAAGGTGTTCCCCATGCAGATGTTCAGGGCGATGACGGGGCGGGCGGTGTATGCCTTGCCTTCATCCGCGTTGTAGTCGCCAGCCCGTCGCTTGATTTTGCTGACGCGGGCCAGTGGGCGTTCTATCGGGTGCGAATGAGCCGCATCGATGGCCAGGTAGAAGCGCACCCAGGATTCGCCATTGCGCTTGAAGCGCTTGATGTCTCGGGCGCTGAGCGAGGCCGTCTTGGCGCCAGTGTCGAGCTTGGCGGCAACTTCAAGGTCGATATCGGCAAGGCGGGCATATTCATTAAGGCCGTAGACGGTCTTGTCATTGGCTTGGCTCAGGGCCGGCAGAAAACAAAGGCTGAGCAACAGTAGAAGGGGCGTGAGTCTCATAAATCCTGGCGCGGTGCTGTGCGATGTTCGGGTCAAGGCGACTGGCAGTACTGCGCAACCTTCCTCGTTCATCTGCCATAAAAAGATGACAGACACACTATCCATGCCCCAAAGGAGCGGCGGCATTCTATCACGCTGGTGTGCATGTGCCAGCGGCTGGCATCAGACCATGGGGATGGCCTTTGCGTTCGTTATTAGACGATTGTCGACAATATTTATTTTGTCTTTGACTGTTGCTGCTTATTTGGCTAGTTTTGGCTCCATCGATTTTGAAGGTGTCAACAATATGCTGGACGCAACCCAAGCACCCGGCGTTACGCAGGATGATTCGGAAACCCTTTCCGAGAACGTTTTCAGGCGTATTCAGGCTGCCATCGTCAAGGGCGAAATCGCGCCGGGCAGCAAGATTTCCGAGCCGGAGCTGGCGCGTACCTACGGTATTAGCCGTGGGCCTTTGCGTGAGGCGATTCACCGCCTGGAGGGCCAGCGCCTGCTGGTGCGGGTTCCTCATGTCGGCGCACGGGTGGTTTCCCTCAGCCATGCCGAGTTGATCGAGTTGTACGAAATCCGCGAATCCCTCGAAGGCATGGCCTGTCGCCTGGCCGCCGAACGCATGAGCGTAGCCGAGATCGACGAGCTGCGCCGGGTGCTTGATACCCATGAGCGCGACGCCACCTTCCAGGCCGGGCTGGGTTACTACCAGCAAGAGGGCGATTTCGACTTCCATTACCGAATCATTCAAGGCAGTGGCAACCGCACCTTGGTGCAGATGCTCTGCGGCGAGCTGTATCAGTTGGTGCGCATGTACCGCATCCAGTTTTCCGCAACGCCCAATCGGCCACGCCAGGCGTTTGCCGAGCACCACCGCATTCTCGATGCCATCGCCGACCGTGACGGTGAATTGGCCGAGCTCCTGATGCGCCGTCATATCGGCGCCTCCAAACGCAATATCGAGCGTCATTACCTGGACGCTAACAGCCCACGAGGTGAGTCATGAGTCAGAAAAGCAGTCCCGGCCAGCGCTTTCGCGACGCGGTCGCTACCGAGCACCCTCTGCAAGTGGTAGGGGCGATCAACGCCAACCATGCCCTCTTGGCCAAGCGTGCCGGTTTCAAGGCGATCTACCTGTCCGGTGGCGGTGTTGCGGCCGGCTCTCTCGGTTTGCCTGACCTGGGCATTACCGGTCTGGATGACGTGCTGACCGACGTGCGCCGTATTACCGATGTGTGCGACCTGCCGCTGCTGGTGGATGTCGACACCGGCTTTGGCTCCTCGGCATTCAACGTGGCGCGTACCGTCAAGTCGATGATCAAGTTCGGTGCTGCCGCGATTCACATCGAGGACCAGGTGGGTGCCAAGCGCTGCGGTCACCGCCCGAACAAAGAAATCGTCTCGCAGCAGGAGATGGTTGACCGCATCAAGGCAGCAGTTGATGCCCGTACCGACGACAGCTTCGTGATCATGGCGCGTACTGACGCGCTGGCCGTAGAAGGCCTGGAATCTGCCCTGGACCGCGCGGCGGCCTGCATCGAGGCGGGTGCGGACATGATCTTCCCAGAGGCGATCACTGAGCTGGAGATGTACCGGACCTTCGCTGCCCGGGTGAAAGCGCCGATTCTGGCCAACATCACCGAGTTCGGCGCGACGCCGCTGTACACCACTGAAGAGCTGGCGTCGGCCGATGTTTCGCTGGCGCTGTACCCGCTGTCGGCGTTCCGTGCCATGAACAAGGCCGCTGAAAACGTCTACAACGCACTGCGTCGCGACGGTACCCAGAAGAATGTTGTCGACACCATGCAAACCCGCATGGAGCTGTACGACGCCATTGATTACCACGTGTTCGAGCAGAAGCTTGATGCCCTGTTCGCTCAGAAAAAGAGCTGAGTGAAGGCTTGAACCCGTAATTAGCGTCCGTTTCCCATAACAAATTCAAGATTGGAGAAAAGCAATGGCCGAAGCAAAAGTACTCAGCGGTGCCGGCCTGCGCGGTCAAGTCGCCGGGCAAACCGCACTGTCTACCGTAGGCCAGGCCGGTGCCGGCCTGACCTACCGCGGCTATGATGTGCGCGAGCTTGCCGAGCACGCTTTGTTCGAAGAAGTTGCCTACCTGCTGCTCTACGGAGAGCTGCCGACCAAGGCGCAGCTGGCTGCCTATCAGAGCAAGCTGAAGACCCTGCGCGACCTGCCGCAGGCGTTGAAGGAAGTGCTGGAGCGTATTCCTGCAGCGGCCCATCCGATGGATGTCATGCGTACCGGCTGTTCGGTACTGGGCACCCTGGAGCCTGAGCTGACGTTCGAGCAGCAACGTGAAAAGACCGATCGTCTGCTGGCGGTTTTCCCGGCCATCATGTGCTACTGGTACCGCTTCACCCACGATGGCGTACGCATCAATTGTGTCAGTGATGAAGAGACCCTGGGTGGTCACTTCCTGCACCTGCTGCATGACAAGAAGCCGAGCGAGCTGCACGTCAAGGTGATGAACGTTTCGCTGATTCTTTATGCAGAGCACGAGTTCAACGCCTCGACGTTCACTGCGCGTGTCTGTGCCTCGACGCTCTCGGACCTGTATTCCTGCATCACCGCAGCCATTGGTTCGCTGCGTGGCCCGCTGCATGGCGGCGCCAACGAGGCAGCCATGGAAATGATCGAGCGTTTCTCCACGCCTGAGGATGCCATCAGCGGCACCTTGGCCATGCTGGAGCGCAAAGACAAGATCATGGGCTTCGGCCATGCGATCTACAAAGAGTCTGACCCGCGCAACGAAGTGATCAAGGGTTGGGCCAAGCAACTGGCCGATGAAATGGGCGACACCGTGCTGTATCCGGTATCCGAAGCCATCGACAAGACCATGTGGGAGCAGAAGCGTCTGTTCCCGAACGCTGACTTCTACCATGCCTCGGCTTACCACTTCATGGGTATTCCGACCAAGCTGTTCACGCCGATCTTCGTGTGCTCGCGCCTGACCGGCTGGGCTGCTCATGTCTTCGAGCAGCGTGGCAACAACCGCATCATTCGTCCAAGCGCCGAGTACACCGGCGTTGAACAGCGTAAGTTCGTGCCAATCGAGCAACGCTGAGAAGGGTGAAGCTGAACAGGATGTGCCTGCAGGGCCCGGCGAGGCCGGCTCCTGCAGGCGCTGTTCAGCGTTACCTACCGCTGACCTTTCCGTGATTGAGTCCCGCGCCATGAACACAGCATTTCGCAAGAACCTGCCCGGCACCCGCCTGGATTACTTTGACGCCCGTGCGGCTGTCGATGCGATTCAGCCCGGCGCCTACGACAAACTGCCCTACACCTCCCGCGTATTGGCAGAAAACCTGGTTCGCCGTTGCGACCCGGCCACCCTGAACGCTTCACTGAGCCAGTTGATCGAGCGCAAGCGCGACCTCGACTTCCCCTGGTTCCCTGCGCGGGTGGTGTGCCATGACATTCTCGGCCAGACCGCACTGGTCGACCTGGCGGGTCTGCGCGACGCCATCGCCGACATGGGCGGTGACCCGGCCAAGGTCAACCCGGTAGTACCGGTACAACTGATCGTCGACCACTCGTTGGCCGTAGAGTGTGGTGGCTTCGATCCGGACGCCTTCGCCAAGAACCGCGCCATCGAGGACCGTCGCAACGAAGACCGTTTCCACTTCATCAACTGGACCAAGCAGGCGTTCAAGAACGTCGATGTGATTCCGCCAGGCAATGGCATCATGCACCAGATCAACCTGGAGCGGATGTCGCCGGTGATTCACGGTACAGACGGTGTGGCCTTCCCGGATACGCTGGTTGGTACTGACAGCCACACGCCGCATGTCGACGCCCTGGGCGTGATCGCCATTGGCGTTGGTGGCCTGGAAGCCGAGAACGTGATGTTGGGTCGCGCATCCTGGATGCGCCTGCCGGATATCATTGGTGTCGAGTTGTCGGGCAAGCCACAGCCGGGCATTACTGCCACCGACGTGGTGCTGGCGCTGACCGAATTCCTGCGTAAGGAAAAGGTCGTGGGTGCCTACCTTGAGTTCTATGGCGAGGGCGCACGTGCACTGACCCTGGGTGACCGCGCAACGATCTCCAACATGGCTCCGGAATACGGCGCCACGGCGGCGATGTTCTCCATTGACCAGCAAACCATCGACTACCTGAAGCTCACGGGTCGTGAAGACGAGCAAGTGAAGCTGGTCGAAACCTATGCGAAGGTCGCGGGCCTGTGGTCCGACAGCCTGGCGCAGGCCGAGTACGAGCGTGTGCTGCGTTTTGACCTGTCGAGCGTCGTGCGCAACATGGCCGGCCCCTCCAACCCGCATGCTCGCGTGGCAACCAGTGATCTGGCTGCCAAAGGCATTGCTGGTCAGTGGGAAGAAGTCCCTGGTCAGATGCCCGATGGCGCTGTAATTATTGCCGCCATCACCAGTTGCACCAACACCAGCAACCCGCGCAACGTCATTGCTGCCGGCCTGCTGGCACGTAATGCGAACAAGCTGGGCCTGACCCGTAAGCCATGGGTGAAGTCCTCGCTGGCGCCAGGCTCCAAAGCGGTAGCCCTGTACCTGGATGAAGCCGGCCTGACGTCCGAGCTGGAGCAGATGGGCTTTGGTATCGTGGCGTTCGCCTGCACCACCTGTAACGGCATGTCCGGTGCGCTGGACCCGAAAATTCAGCAGGAAATCATCGATCGCGACCTGTACGCCACGGCAGTGCTGTCGGGTAACCGTAACTTCGATGGCCGTATTCACCCGTATGCCAAGCAGGCTTTCCTGGCATCGCCACCGCTGGTGGTTGCTTACGCCATTGCCGGTACCATCCGTTTCGATATCGAGAAGGATGTGCTGGGCGTGGTCGATGGCAAGGAAATCCGCCTGAAGGACCTCTGGCCGACTGACGAAGAGATCGATGCCGTGGTCAAGGCGTCGGTGAAGCCAGAGCAGTTCCGCAAGGTCTACATTCCGATGTTCGCCATCCACGAAGACACCGGTCCGAAAGTCGACCCGCTGTATGACTGGCGTCCAATGAGTACCTATATCCGTCGTCCTCCCTACTGGGAAGGTGCCTTGGCGGGCGAGCGTACCCTCAAGGGCATGCGTCCGTTGGCAGTGTTGCCGGACAACATCACCACCGACCACCTGTCGCCGTCCAACGCCATCATGCTGGACAGTGCTGCCGGTGAATACCTGGCCAAGATGGGCTTGCCTGAAGAGGACTTCAACTCTTACGCAACCCACCGCGGTGACCACCTGACTGCCCAGCGTGCGACCTTCGCCAACCCTAAACTGTTTAACGAAATGGTTCAGGAGAACGGTAAGGTCAAACAGGGTTCGCTGGCGCGGATCGAGCCGGAAGGCAAGGTCACTCGCATGTGGGAAGCCATCGAGACCTACATGGAGCGCAAGCAGCCGCTGATCATTGTTGCGGGTGCTGACTATGGTCAGGGTTCGTCCCGCGACTGGGCGGCCAAGGGCGTGCGTCTGGCGGGTGTCGAAGCGATTGTTGCCGAGGGCTTCGAGCGCATCCACCGTACCAACCTGGTGGGCATGGGTGTCTTGCCGCTGGAGTTCAAGCCGGGTGTCAACCGCAAGACCCTGGGCATCGACGGTACCGAGACGTTCGATGTGGTGGGTTCACGCACGCCACGTGCCACGTTGACGCTGGTAATCAACCGCAAGAACGGCGAGCGGGTCGAAGTACCGGTCACTTGCCGTCTCGATACGGGCGAAGAAGTGTCGATCTACGAAGCGGGCGGTGTATTGCAGCGCTTTGCACAGGACTTCCTCGAGTCGACTGGCGCCAATTGATGTAGGCGCCTGCAGGGGCAACAGGCTTTGCCCCTGCAGGTACACCGCTGATTGTGTGAGGGGCGCAGATGCCGTTCCCCGCGACGGGCGAGCAGTATCCAACAGGACAAGATTCCCATGGCTCACGTACCGCAGATCAAGATTCCCGCCACCTATATCCGTGGCGGCACCAGCAAAGGCGTGTTCTTCCGCCTTCAGGATTTACCCGAGAGCGCCCAGATCCCCGGTGCAGAGCGTGATGCGCTGTTGCTGCGGGTGATTGGTAGCCCGGACCCGTATGGCAAGCAGATCGATGGCATGGGTGGGGCGACCTCCAGCACCAGCAAGACCGTCATCCTCTCGCGCAGCATCAAGCCGGACCACGATGTCGATTACCTGTTCGGCCAGGTTTCCATCGACAAGCCATTTGTCGACTGGAGTGGCAACTGCGGCAACCTGTCTGCTGCTGTCGGTTCGTTTGCTATCAGCAGCGGGCTGGTTGACGCCAGCCGCGTGCCGCAGAACGGCATCGCGACCGTGCGCATCTGGCAGGTCAATATCGGCAAGACCATCATCGCTCATGTACCGATCACCCAGGGTGAAGTGCAGGAAACCGGTGACTTTGAACTTGATGGCGTGACCTTCCCGGCCGCCGAAGTACAGCTTGAGTTCCTCGACCCGGCCGCCGAAGAAGAGGGCGCCGGTGGTTCGATGTTTCCAACCGGCAATCTGGTGGACGACCTTGAGGTGCCGGGCGTTGGCGTGCTCAAGGCAACCCTGATCAATGCCGGTATCCCGACTATTTTCGTTCAGGCCGAAGCAGTTGGCTGCACCGGTACTGAGCTGCAGGACGCCATCAACGGCGACCCTGAGGCATTGGCCAGGTTCGAGACCATTCGTGCTTATGGCGCGTTGCGTATGGGGCTGATCAAGCACTTGGACGAAGCGGCCACGCGTCAACATACGCCGAAGGTTGCGTTTGTCGCGGCGCCGGTCGACTACGTTGCGTCCAGCGGCAAGCCGGTTGCGGCGAAAGACGTCGACCTGCTGGTGCGCGCGCTGTCCATGGGTAAGCTGCACCATGCCATGATGGGCACGGCGGCGGTCGCCATCGGTACCGCGGCTGCCATTCCAGGCACCCTGGTAAACCTGGCGGCTGGCGGGGGCGCACGTAGTGCTGTGCGTTTCGGTCACCCTTCAGGCACTTTGCGCGTGGGGGCTGAAGCGGTTGAGAAAAACGGTGAGTGGACCGTGACCAAGGCCATCATGAGCCGTAGCGCTCGCGTGCTGATGGAAGGTTGGGTGCGTGTGCCTGGTGACGCCTTCTAAACACGCTTGGTGTGGTTTCCCTGTCGCCGACAAGCCGTGCTCCCCAAGAGGAGCAAGGCTTGTCGGCGATGCTGTTTTCAGTGTTCGCGTCATTGCCGAAGCTTCTGTGCCTGATCGGTTTCTACCGGCAGAAGCTGCAGCGGGAGGGGTTACACGTATTTAAGAATGTGCCCTCGAAAATGAACAATGTCCCCTTCCTCTGTATTCAGGAAGAGCAGTCGCTCGGATGGCGTTGCAGGGGTAAACGAGGTCCAGAAACCGCCTCTTGGCTCGCTCACCGCGGACACGCGATGACCGCGGTGATCGCGTAGTACAAAGTCGAAACAGGCGGGGTTATCGTTGTCGCCCTCCAGCTCAACTTTCCAGAAGTCGTAAACCTTGGCCACGTCATAGAAACCCAAGTACCCATTTCGACTCACGCCGACCTTCGCGCCACCGTAGGGGCCGTCGGGCGCTGCGCTGATGGTGTAATGGATGCGGTCTTCGATGTGTTCGATAAAGTCGAAGCGAAACGCTACGTTGGGTTGTGAACTCTTGCTCTGTATGAGCCAGCCATCCCCGGCAACAGAGCCGTCTTTCAGGTACCCGATCGGGTGCAGGTTCTTTCCTGTTGTGCTCAACAGTGTGGCAATAAATGATCTTCCGCTGATGTCGGCCATGTCAGGCTTCCTGTGCTGGTCGTGAGATAAGCGCGTCATTGACGCGACGCCAACATAGGCCAGCGGAGGGGCTGCATTAAGTCGGAAACATGCCCCAAGCTCAAACGCTGCTGCCTGGCGCGTTTCCGGTGGGGTGCAGGCTTGCCTGCGATGGCTTCCTGCTGTCTTTGGCTCAGAAAAGCAAATGCCCCGACGAGTCGGGGCATTTGTTTTTAGCTGCGGCAAGCTGCGTTTTCACGCAGCCTGCAATGGCTAAGTCAGCTTAGGCTTGAACGACCGGGATGTTGGCGTTCGCAGCGGCTTCACGGAACTCAGCGATCTGGTCGAAGCTCAGGTAGCGGTAAACGTCGGCAGCCATGCTGTCGATGTTCTTCGCGTATTCCATGTACTCCTCGACGGTCGGCAGTTTGCCCAGGATGGACGCGACTGCAGCCAGTTCAGCGGAGGCCAGGTACACGTTGGCACCATCACCCAGACGGTTCGGGAAGTTACGGGTCGAAGTCGACACAACGGTCGAGTTCGCAGCAACGCGAGCCTGGTTACCCATGCACAGCGAGCAGCCCGGCATTTCCATGCGCGCGCCAGCCTTGCCGTAGATGCCGTAGTAGCCTTCTTCGGTCAGCTGGTGAGCGTCCATCTTGGTTGGCGGCGACAGCCACAGGCGAGTTGGGATCGAGCCTTTGACCTTCTCCAGCAGCTTGCCGGCAGCGCGGAAGTGACCGATGTTGGTCATGCACGAACCGATGAACACTTCGTCGATTTTCTCGCCCTGTACGGTCGAGAGCAGACGGGCGTCGTCCGGGTCGTTCGGGGCGCAGAGCACAGGCTCTTTGACGTCGGCCAGATCGATTTCGATGATCTCGGCGTATTCGGCGTCCTTGTCGGCTTCCAGCAGAACCGGATTGGCCAGCCAGGCTTCCATCGCTTGGGCGCGACGTTCCATGGTACGTGCATCGCCGTAGCCTTCGCTGATCATCCAGCGCAGCAGGGTGATGTTCGACTTCAGGTACTCGGCAATGGCTTTTTCTGGCAGCTTGATGGTGCAACCTGCAGCGGAACGCTCAGCCGAGGCGTCAGACAGTTCGAACGCTTGCTCGACAGTCAGTTCGTCCAGGCCTTCGATTTCCAGGATGCGGCCGGAGAAGGCGTTGATCTTGCCTTTCTTCTCGACAGTCAGCAGGCCATTCTTGATGCCGTAGTAAGGGATGGCATGAACCAGGTCACGCAGGGTGATGCCAGGTTGCAGCTTGCCCTTGAAGCGGACCAGGATCGACTCTGGCATGTCCAGCGGCATGACGCCAGTGGCTGCAGCGAAGGCGACCAGGCCGGAACCGGCAGGGAAGGAAATGCCGATTGGGAAGCGGGTGTGCGAGTCGCCACCGGTGCCGACGGTGTCAGGCAGCAGCATGCGGTTCAGCCAGCTGTGGATGATGCCATCGCCTGGACGCAGGGACACGCCGCCACGGGTGCGGATGAAATCCGGCAGGGTGTGGTGGGTGGTGACGTCGATTGGCTTCGGATAGGCAGCGGTGTGGCAGAACGACTGCATGACCAGGTCAGCGGAGAAGCCCAGGCATGCCAGGTCTTTCAGCTCGTCACGGGTCATTGGGCCAGTGGTGTCCTGGGAACCCACGGTGGTCATCTTCGGCTCGCAGTAGGTGCCTGGACGAACGCCAGTCACGCCGCAGGCCTTGCCGACCATTTTCTGTGCCAGGGTGTAGCCTTTGCCAGTGTCGGCAGGCTGCTCTGGTTTCTGGAACAGGTCGGAAACCGGCAGGCCCAGCTCGGTGCGAGCCTTGTCAGTCAGGCCACGGCCAACGATCAGTGGGATACGGCCGCCAGCGCGGACTTCGTCGAGCAGCACCGGGGTCTTCAGTTCGAAGGTGGTGATGACTTCTTCGGTGCCGTGCTTGCAGACTTTACCGGCGTGTGGGTACACGTCGATCACGTCGCCCATGTTCAGGTTCGATACGTCGAACTCGATTGGCAGTGCGCCAGCATCTTCCATGGTGTTGTAGAAGATTGGAGCGATTTTCGAGCCGAAGCAGAAGCCGCCAGCGCGCTTGTTCGGAACGTACGGAATGTCGTCGCCGAAGAACCACAGTACCGAGTTGGTAGCGGACTTACGGGACGAGCCGGTGCCAACCACGTCGCCGACGTAGGCAACCGGGAAGCCCTTGGCTTTGACTGCTTCGATCTGCTTGAGCGGGCCGATTGCGCCTTGTTGCTCAGGCACGATGCCGTCACGGGCCATTTTCAGCATGGCCAGGGCGTGCAGCGGGATATCAGGGCGCGACCAGGCGTCCGGGGCAGGGGACAGGTCGTCGGTGTTGGTTTCGCCTGGCACCTTGAAGACAGTCAGGCTGTACTTCTCGGCAATGGCTGGCTTGCTGGTGAACCACTCACCGGCGGCCCAGGATTCCAGGACGGCCTTGGCGTGAACATTGCCGGCCTTGGCTTTTTCAGCCACATCGTGGAAGGCATCGAACATCAGCAGGGTGTGCTTGAGTTGTTCGGCAGCGACAGCAGCCAGTTCGGCGTTGTCCAGCAGTTCAACCAGGGTGGCGATGTTGTAACCGCCTTGCATGGTGCCCAGCAGTTCGACGGCGCGTTTCTTGTCGATCAGTGGGGATTTGGCTTCGCCCTTGGCGATGGCAGACAGGAAGCCGGCCTTGACGTAGGCGGCTTCGTCCACTCCTGGTGGAACGCGGTTGGTGATCAGGTCGACGAGGACGGCTTCTTCGCCAGCAGGGGGATTCTTCAGCAGCTCGACCAGGCCTGCGGTTTGTTCGGCGTTAAGCGGCTGGGGCACGATACCCTGGGCGGCACGCTCTTCGATGTGTTTGCGGTAGGCTTCAAGCACAGTTATTACCCTCATCAGTGGTCCCAAATGGGTGTCCGGGACGCTCATCCAGAAATTCCAGTACCCATGCGCAATACGGCTTTTTGGGCCGCGTAGCCAGGGTTACAGGAAATCCTTACAGAAGCTGCTTTCAAAGTTTTACGCCTGTAGAACGGAGGCTGATGAGGGCTGACGCGGGCATTCGATGGTCGAATCTCCCGCGCCAACGCCGTTCTACCGGATGAACTGTGCTCGTGACGCTTTGAAAACAGCTTCTAACGGACATTGGCGCCTTTAAAAGGCCGGATGATTCTACGGTAAAAAGTCGACAAAGGTAAGGCGAGTACGATGACTTTGCGGGGTGACCACCGTTAGACAAAGGGCTAACATGGCGCTCTGTTCTGTCTCTTTGCTGTTGACTCCCCATGCCCAACCATTCCATCAAGACGCCCTGCGTCGGCCTTTGCTCCACTGTCTACGGTGACCTGGTGTGTCGTGGCTGCAAGCGTTTTCACCATGAAGTGATTCAGTGGAACGGCTATGGCGAGGATGAAAAACGCGCAGTCTGGATGCGTCTGGAGCAGTTGTTGGTGCAAGTGATGACGGCCAAGCTGGAAGTCTTCGATGCCATGCGCTTGCGCCAGCAACTGGAGCAGCGGCAGATTCGCTTTGTGCCTCAGCAGTCCGAGTATTGCTGGGCGTATCAGTTGATCGCGAGGGGCGCGCGGGTCATCCGCGATGTGGAGGCTTACGGCATGGTTCTGTTGCCGGAGTTTCGCGGTTGGGAGCTGCCGCAGCTGCGCGATGCAATTGACCGCGAATTCTTTCTGCTGTCCGAGGCCCACTATCAGCGCTACATCGCACCGGGCTTTTTGAAAGACGCACTGGGTTGATCCAGCCTGTCGGAGCCGGCCAGGCCGGCTCCGACGGCGGTTAGCCTTTGGCCAGTTCAGCCAGGTGATCGGCCGCTTCTTCGGTCTTGAGCACCAGGACATCGCTTTCCAGTGAATCGAGCACCACTTCGGCGGTGTTGCCGATCAGGGCGCCGGGGATACCTTTGCGAGCCACCGTACCAATTACGGTGAGCACGGCATCGAGCTCTTTCGCGTAGTGAGGAATCAACACATCGGCCGGCCCTTCGGCGACATGCAGGCGTTCGTCGCTGACATCAAACTCCGCCTGGAACGCCTTGCACTCTTCGCGGTAGCGGGCCTCGATGGTTTCCTTGAGCTGATAGATCGGGTCGGCTGCCGAGAGCATGGGCGAGGGGTGGGCACTGACGACATGCAGTTGGCCTTTGGCCAGCGTCGCGATCTCATAGCTGTGGTCGACGATGCGCTTGTGCAGCAGGCGATGGTGCTCATCGTGGTTGCCAACATCCACGGCGGCCAGAATGACGCCGTTGGTCCAGGGTCTTTCGTGCTTGACCATCAGGACGGCGCAGGGGCATAGGCGCAACAGTTTCCAGTCCGTGGGCGTTAGCAGGGCTTTTTTCAGCGGGTTATCCGGGCGATGTTCCTTGATCACCAGCTCGCAGCCTTCGGCCTGCTGCACGTCGATAATCGACTCGTGCAGGGTGTCGTGCCAGGTCTGTTCATAGGTGACACTGTTGTAGCCATCGTCGTGAAGCTGGCTGCTCAGCAGGCTGAGCAGGGCAGTGTGGTCTTGCTTCTTGTCACACATCAGCAGGTGCAAGCGGGCACCCGTGGCGCCAGCGATAAGTTTTGCCCGGGTCAGGGCCCGGCTGTGGGCGTGCGTCGGGTCAAGTACCACCAGAATGCTGCGGACGGCTTGCATGAGCATGAACTCCCTTCTTCAATAGCGACCAATGACTGACTATAGTCGGCGCCCGATGGAGCGGGTGTTGATACACATCAAGCATAGCCGGTGGTGATCGCCGCCTGCGTGCGTATAATTGCCGGCTTTGTCGTCGTCCTGTCCGTGAGCACCATGCACCTTATTCCCGAAATCGATGCGTTCCTGGCCTGCCGTACCCCTGATGCCTGGGTGGAGGCTGCGTTGGCCGATCAGGAGACGATGCTGATCGACCACAAGAATTGTGAGTTCAAGGCCGCCAGCACGGCCATGAGCCTGATGGCCAAGTACAACACGCATATTGACCTGATCAACATGATGTCGCGCCTGGCCCGTGAAGAGTTGGTCCACCATGAGCAGGTATTGCGCCTGATGAAGCGACGCAAAATAGCCCTGCGCCCGGTTTCGGCGGGGCGTTATGCGTCGAGCTTGCGGGCGGTGGTGCGCAACCACGAGCCGGTAAAGCTGGTCGATACGCTGGTGGTCGGTGCTTTTATCGAGGCGCGCAGTTGCGAGCGTTTCGCTGCGGTAGTGCCGCATCTGGATGAGGAACTGGGCAAGTTCTATCACGGTTTGCTGAAGAGCGAGGCTCGGCATTTTCAGGGCTACCTGAAGCTGGCCTATCAGTACGGTGAAGAAGCCGATGTTGATCGGGCGGTGGAGAAAGTCAGGGCGGCCGAGGCCGAGCTGATCACTGCACCGGACACCGAATTCCGTTTCCATAGCGGTGTTCCCAGCTGGCAGTAATGGCCTGCAAGCCATTCGCGATGGCTTGCTCGACCTCCTGAATGGCGGTCATGCGGTGCCTGCAGGCACCGTTTTTTTTGCCCATATAGTAAGCAGGCTAATTAATGTCTTGACGCTAGCTGCCTAGGCAGTAATATGGGCAAAACTTACTGCCTAAGCAGGTTCTTTCTCAATGGAACATTACACCCCGGACAACTTCCAGAACTGCACCATTGGCATGCTTCTGGGACGTACCGCGTTGGTCAAGGACCGTATTCTCGATACCCATCTACAGGCGTTCGGTGTGACGGCCGCGCAGTTCAAGGTGCTGATCATCGTTGCGCAGTATGGCGTCGATACGCCTGCGGACCTGTGCCGTTACCTTGGCCTGGACAGCGGCTCGATGACCCGCATGCTTGACCGCCTGGAACAGAAGGACCTGATTGCCCGCAGGCGCTGCCCGGACGACCGTCGTCAGGTTCGCCTCGAACTGAGTGATGAAGGGCGCAGGCTGGCTGATCAGTTGCCACAGATCGGCGCTAAAGCGATGAACGAGTTGGTCGGGGTGCTTGAGCCGGCGGAGCTGGCCACGCTGGAAGCGCTCTTGACCAAAGTGCTGCTGGCGGCGGGAGACACCCTGATCGCTTTGCGGGTAGGGGCCAAGTAGGCCTGCGCCCAGAGTATCCACCCTTTGATCTCCCCTCTCCAATAAGCCCGGGAATTCGTCATGGCCAATGTCTCCGAGACCGCCGACAGCGCGCAGGATCTCGTCAATCAGCGTAAACGTAAGACCTGGCTGCTCGGTTTGCTGCTTCTGGTTGTGCTGCTCGGTTTGCTGCTTCTGGTTGTGCTGCTCGGTGCGGCTGTCTGGGCATGGCACACGCTATACGGGCGCTGGCGTGAAAGCACTGACGACGCTTACGTCAATGGCAACGTCGTGGAAATTACCCCGTTGGTTACAGGTACGGTGGTCAGCATCGGTGCGGATGACGGTGATCTGGTTCACGAGGGGCAGGTGCTGCTCGAGTTCGACCCTGCCGATGCCCAGGTCGGCCTGCAGGCTGCCAAGGCCAAGCTGGCGCGTGCCGTACGCCAGGTGCGCGGGCTGTACAGTAATGTCGACGGCATGAAGGCTCAGGTGGCTGCGCGCCAGGCCGAACTGCAGAAAGCTCAGGAGAATTTCACCCGACGCCAGACCCTCGCGGCCGGTGGCGCGATCTCCCAGGAAGAACTGTCCCATGCCCGTGATGACCTGGCATCTGCGCAAAGCGCTCTGAACTCTGCCCGTCAACAGCTCAACACCAGTACCGCACTGGTTGATGACACGGTGGTGTCCTCGCACCCCGAAGTCCAGGCGGCGGCTGCCGAACTGCGTCAGGCTTACCTGGCCAACGCCCGTACCACGCTGCTGGCGCCGGTGACCGGTTACGTTGCCAAGCGCTCGGTGCAGCTCGGTCAGCGCTTGCAGCCGGGCACGGCAACCATGGCGGTCATTCCGCTGGATCAGTTGTGGATTGATGCCAACTTCAAGGAAACCCAACTGCGCAACATGCGCATTGGCCAACCGGTCGACATCGTCGCCGATGTCTACGGCAGTGAGGTCAAGTACAACGGTACCATCGACAGCCTGGGGGCCGGCACCGGTAGTGCGTTCGCCTTGTTGCCCGCGCAGAACGCTACAGGTAACTGGATCAAGATCGTTCAGCGGGTGCCGGTGCGGGTTCATATCAACCCCGAGCAACTGGCCAGGCACCCGCTGCGCATTGGCCTGTCGACCCAGGTTGATGTCGACCTGCACGACCAGAGTGGCCCGGTGCTCGCTCAGCAACCACGGCAGACAGCGTCATTTTCAACGCGTATCTATGATCGCCAACTGGTCGAAGCTGACGACATGATCACCCAGCTGATCCATGAGAACAGCGCGGGTGCCAGCAAGACGGCGCTGCGATGAGCCACTCGGCCTCGTTCACGCCGCCGAGCCTGTTGATGGCCACCATTGGCTTGTCGCTGGCGACGTTCATGCAGGTGCTCGACACCACGATCGCCAACGTGGCGTTGCCGACCATTTCCGGCAACCTGGGGGTTAGCTCGGAGCAGGGCACCTGGGTGATTACCTCGTTTGCAGTCAGTAACGCGATTGCCTTGCCATTGACCGGTTGGCTCAGTCGGCGTTTTGGTGAGGTCAAGCTGTTCCTCTGGGCGACCTTGTTGTTCGTGCTGGCCTCGTTCCTCTGTGGTGTTGCCCAGTCGATGCCGGAGCTGGTGGGCTTCCGGGTGCTGCAGGGGATCGTCGCAGGACCGCTATACCCCATGACCCAGACCCTGCTGATCGCGGTTTATCCGCCCGCCAAAAGGGGTATGGCCCTGGCTTTGTTGGCGATGGTGACGGTAGTGGCCCCGATTGCCGGGCCGATTCTGGGTGGCTGGATCACCGACAGTTACAGCTGGCCCTGGATCTTCTTCATCAACGTCCCCATTGGTTTGTTCGCTGCCTTTGTGGTGCGTCAACAGCTGCGTGCGCGGCCGGTGAGTACCCGCCGTCAACCAATGGATTATGTGGGCTTGCTGACGCTGATCGTCGGTGTCGGCGCGCTGCAGGTTGTGCTCGACAAGGGTAATGACCTTGATTGGTTCGAGTCGGGCTTCATCATCGTGGGTAGCCTGATTTCCGTGGTGTTCCTGGCGGTTTTTGTGATCTGGGAACTGACCGACAAGCACCCGGTGGTCAACTTGCGGTTGTTTGTGCACCGGAACTTTCGTGTCGGCACCCTGGTGCTGGTCGGTGGCTATGCCGGGTTCTTTGGTATCAGCCTGATTCTGCCGCAATGGTTGCAGACCCAGATGGGATACACCGCCACGTGGGCGGGTCTTGCTGTGGCGCCGATTGGCTTGCTGCCGGTGTTGATGTCGCCATTTGTCGGCAAGTACGCACACAAATTCGATCTGCGTCTGTTGGCGGGCCTGGCGTTTCTGGCCATCGGAGCCAGTTGCTTCATGCGTGCAAGCTTCACCCATGAAGTGGACTTTCAGCACATCGCGCTGGTGCAACTGTTCATGGGCTTTGGTGTGGCGCTGTTCTTCATGCCGACGCTGAGCATCCTGCTATCGGACCTGCCGCCGCATCAGATTGCCGATGGGTCAGGCCTGGCCACGTTCCTGCGAACCTTGGGTGGCAGCTTTGCCGCCTCGTTGATGACCTGGTTGTGGATACGCCGGGCGGACGAGCACCATGCCTACTTGAGCGAAAGTATCAGTACCTATGCGCCGGCGACTCGCGAGGCGTTGAATCATTTGGGGGGCGCCAATGGGCAGTCGTATGCGCAACTGGAGCAGATACTCAATAGCCAGGCCTACATGATGTCGACGGTGGACTACTTCACCCTCTTGGGCTGGGTGTTCGTCGGCTTGGTGTTCTTGCTGTGGCTGGCCAAACCGCCCTTTACGGCCAAGGCAGGGCCGGCGGCGGCAGGGCATTAGCGAGG
Organism: Pseudomonas laurentiana; assembly: GCF_014648275.1. Taxonomy (GTDB): domain Bacteria; phylum Pseudomonadota; class Gammaproteobacteria; order Pseudomonadales; family Pseudomonadaceae; genus Aquipseudomonas; species Aquipseudomonas laurentiana. The sequence goes on along the minus strand of NZ_BMQU01000016.1, from coordinate 78,568 downwards.
GGTGTCACCGGCATGCCTGTGCCCGAGCAAGGGCCTGCCGGTGACAGGTGTTCAGTGGAAATCGAACGGTGCCAGTTGGAAGCCTTGCTCATCCACCTGCAAGGCCCAGCCCTGACGGTCCCAATCCCCCAGTACGATACGCCGTGCTGGCGTATTGCTCAGCGCCAGTTTGTGAATCGCCGGACGATGGGTGTGCCCATGCACCAGGGTGCGTACACCATGCTGCTGCATGACCCGCGGCACTTCCTCGGGCGTCACATCGACAATGTCGTTGGCCTTCATGCGGGTTTGTGTACGGCTTTCGCTGCGTAGCTTGCGCGCCAGCTTCTGCCGCGTACTCAGCGGCAAATGCCGCAGGATCCACAGGCTGAGGGGGTTGCGCAGGTAGCGGCGCAGTTTCATGTAGGCCAGGTCACGGGTACACAGGCTGTCGCCGTGCATCAGTAACACCGGTTCGCCACCCATTTCGACCACGCAGGGATCGCTCAGCAGGGTGCAGCCCGCTGCCTCACAGAACGCCTGGCCGATCAGGAAGTCGCGATTGCCATGCATCAGGAAGATCTGTGTGCCACTGTCGCTCAAGGCGCGCAGGGCCTGGCAGATTGATGCCTGGTAAGGCGTCATGGCGTCGTCGCCGATCCAGGCTTCGAAGAAGTCGCCAAGGATGTACAGCGCCTGTGCCTGTCGGGCGCGGCCCTCCAGCAGATCAAGAAACGCCCGGGTAATATCCGGGCGTTCTTCTTGCAGGTGCAGATCGGAGATCAGCAGTATCACTCAATGATCTCGGCTTTCTCGATGATCACGTCGTCCTTCGGTACGTCCTGGTGGCCAGACTTGGAGCCGGTAGGAACGGCCTTGATCTTGTCGACTACGTCCTGGCCTTCGATCACTTCACCGAACACGGCGTAGCCCCAGCCTTGCACGTTCTTGCCGCTGTGGTTGAGGAAATCGTTGTTGGCAACGTTGATGAAGAACTGCGCCGATGCCGAATGCGGCTCCATGGTGCGGGCCATGGCGATGGTGTACTTGGCGTTGCTCAGGCCGTTGTCCGCTTCGTTCTGGATGCTTGGACGCTTGTCTTTCTTTTCTTTCATGCCAGGCTCGAAACCGCCGCCCTGGATCATGAAGTTACCGATGACACGGTGGAAAATGGTGTTCGAGTAGTGGCCAGCGTTGACGTACTCGATGAAGTTGGCCACGGTGATCGGGGCCTTTTCGGCATTCAGTTGCAGGACGATGTCGCCGTGGTTGGTGCTCAGTTTGACTTTGGACATGCTGAAATTCGCTCTTTTCAAGGCAATTGAAATAGGTTGCGCAGGATCGCGTAATAACCCTGACGCTCAGTCTACAGGCGGCGATACGCGGTTCGCGGCTGTTTTTTTGCAACGACGGTCGATATTCGCGCCTGTTTGTCGGTGCTGACCTGTCGGCAGCTTGACTGCTTCGGCTATGATAAGCGCTTTGATTTAGTCGGCCTACCCTGGCCGTGTACCCGTATTCAAGGATCCTATGAGCAAGCCCACTGCTGACACCGCTCCCAACGCCGCTGCCAAAGGCGCTCCCGCTGTCCCTGCGAACTTCTTGCGACCGATCGTGCAGGCTGACCTGGACTCGGGCAAGCACAGCAGCATCGTCACCCGTTTCCCGCCAGAGCCCAATGGTTACCTGCACATTGGCCACGCCAAGTCGATCTGCGTGAACTTTGGCCTGGCCGAGGAATTCGGTGGTGCCTGTCACCTGCGTTTCGATGACACCAACCCGGCCAAAGAGGACCAGGAGTACATCGATGCGATCCAGAGCGACGTCAAATGGCTGGGCTTCCAGTGGACCGGTCCGGTGCGTTACGCCTCCGACTACTTCGACCAGCTCCATGCGTGGGCCGTCGAGCTGATCAAGGCCGGCAAGGCCTATGTCTGCGACCTGACCCCGGAACAGGCCCGTGAGTACCGTGGCAACCTGACCGAGCCGGGCAAGAACAGTCCCTTCCGTGAGCGTTCGGTCGAGGAAAACCTGGACCTGTTCGCCCGCATGAAGGCCGGCGAGTTCAAGGACGGTGAGCGCGTACTGCGGGCCAAGATCGACATGGCCTCGCCGAACATGAACATGCGTGACCCGATCCTCTATCGCATTCGTCACGCCCATCACCACCAGACCGGTGACGCATGGTGCATCTACCCGAACTATGACTTCACCCATGGCCAGTCCGACGCCATCGAAGGCATTACCCATTCGATCTGCACCCTCGAATTCGAAGGCCATCGTCCGCTGTACGAGTGGTTCCTGGACAACCTGTCGGTGCCGGCCAAGCCGCGCCAGTACGAATTCAGCCGCCTGAACCTGAACTACACCATCACCAGCAAGCGCAAGCTCAAGCAGTTGGTCGACGAGAAGCACGTCAACGGCTGGGATGACCCGCGCATGTCGACGCTGTCCGGTTTTCGCCGTCGTGGCTACACCCCGGCCTCAATCCGCAACTTCTGCGACATGATCGGCACCAACCGTTCCGACGGTGTCGTCGACATGGCCATGCTCGAATTCAGCATCCGTGATGACCTGGACCGTACCGCGCCACGCGCGATGTGCGTGCTTCGCCCACTGAAAGTGGTCATCACCAACTACCCGGAAGGCCAGGTCGAGCAGCTCGAACTGCCGTGCCACCCGAAGGAAGACATGGGCGTTCGCGTCCTGCCGTTCGCTCGCGAGCTGTACATCGATCGTGACGACTTCATGGAAGAACCGCCGAAAGGGTACAAGCGCCTGGAGCCTGCCGGTGAGGTTCGTCTGCGTGGCAGCTACGTGATCCGCGCCGACGAGGCTATCAAGGACGCTGACGGCACTATCGTCGAGCTGCGTTGCTCGTACGACCCGGACACCCTTGGCAAGAACCCTGAAGGCCGCAAGGTCAAAGGCGTTATTCACTGGGTGCCAGCGGCTGACAGCGTTGAGTGTGAAGTTCGCCTCTATGATCGCCTGTTCCGCTCGGCCAACCCGGAGAAGACCGAGGAGGGCGGCAGCTTCCTGGACAACATCAATCCCGACTCGCTGCAGGTGCTGAGTGGTTGTCGTGCGGAACCTTCTCTGGGCAAGGCCCAGGCTGAAGACCGCTTCCAGTTCGAGCGCGAAGGTTACTTCTGCGTCGACATGAAAGACTCCCAACCGGGCCGCCCGGTGTTCAACCGCACCGTGACCCTGCGCGATTCGTGGGGCAGCTAAGGAATCCTCGTGCTTACCATTTACAACACCCTGACCAAGACCAAGGAAGTCTTCACCCCCCTGGAAGGCAACAAGGTGCGGATGTACGTCTGCGGCATGACCGTGTACGACTTCTGCCACCTGGGCCACGGTCGCAGCATGGTCGCGTTCGACCTGGTTACCCGCTGGCTGCGTTATAGCGGTTATGACCTGACCTACGTGCGCAACATCACTGACATTGACGACAAGATCATCAACCGTGCCAACGAGAACGGCGAGTCGTTCGACGCCTTGACCGCACGCATGATCGACGCAATGCATGAAGACGAGCGCCGACTGAACATCCTGCCTCCAGACCAGGAGCCACGTGCTACCGATCATATCGCCGGCATGCACGCGATGATCCAGACCCTGATCGACAAGGGTTACGCCTACGCGCCGGGTAATGGCGACGTGTACTACCGGGTCGGCAAGTTTGTCGGCTACGGCAAGCTGTCGCGCAAGAAGATCGAAGACCTGCGTATCGGCGCGCGTATCGAAGTTGACGAAGCCAAGCAGGACCCGCTGGACTTCGTCCTCTGGAAGGGCGTCAAGCCGGGTGAGCCGAGCTGGCCGTCGCCATGGGGCCCCGGGCGCCCTGGCTGGCACATCGAGTGCTCGGTGATGTCCACCTGCTGCCTGGGCGAGAGCTTCGACATTCATGGTGGCGGCAACGACCTGGAGTTCCCGCACCACGAGAACGAAATCGCCCAGAGCGAGGCCGCAACCGGCAAGCCGTACGCCAAGGCCTGGATGCACTGCGGGATGATTCGCATCAATGGCGAGAAGATGTCCAAGTCCTTGAACAACTTCTTCACCATTCGTGATGTGCTCGAGAAGTATCACCCGGAAGTGGTTCGCTACCTGCTGGTGTCGAGCCACTACCGTAGTTCGATCAACTACTCCGAAGACAGCCTGCGTGAGTCCAAGGGCGCACTGGAGCGCTTCTATCATGCACTGCGTGGCCTGCCGCTGGTTCCAGCGCAGGGCGGCGAAGAGTATGTCGAGCGCTTCAAGGTCGCGATGAACGACGACTTCGGCACCCCTGAAGCCTGTGCGGTACTGTTCGACCTGGTGCGCGAGATCAACCGTGTGCGTGAAGCCGAGCCGCAGACCGCTGCTGGCCTGGCCGCTCGCCTGCGCGAGCTGGCGGGGCTGCTGGGTGTGTTGCAGCTGGACGCCGACGACTTCCTGCGCGCGGGCGCCGAGGGTCGTGTCGATGCTGCCGAGGTTGAAGCACTGATCCAGGCGCGTCTGCAAGCGCGGGCCAACAAGGACTGGGCTGAATCTGACCGCATCCGTGATCAGTTGACGGCCATGGGCGTGGTACTTGAAGACAGCAAGGGCGGTACTACCTGGCGCCTGGCTGACTGATCAGCGTTGCCTTTAATCGGTGGCAAGCGGACTCCCACAGCGATTGTGTGAGTTGGCTTGCCACCGATGCAGGCACCGCGCATTCACGGGTACCTGCGCCGAGGCCATCGCAGTGTCTACCGGCGACAATGCAGTACCAGCTTGGCGCCACCCAGCGCGCTTTCTCCGATTTCCAGCTCGAACCCATGCAGGTCGACGATCGCTGCAACGATCGACAAGCCCAGGCCAAACCCTGGGTGCCGATGACCTTCCTCGCTGCGATAAAACCGTTTCAATACCGCCTGGCGTTCGTCTTCCGGAATGCCGGGGCCGCTGTCCTGCACTTCGATATGCACGCCCTGTGCATCGCTGTGGGCGCTCAACGCGACCTGGCCGTGGGCCGGGGTGAACTTGATCGCATTGCTCAGCAGGTTGGCCAGTGCCTCGAACAGCAGCTCGCGGTCGCCATGCAGGCTGGGGAGTTGAGCCGGCAGTTGCAGGCGCAGGTCGATTTCACCGTCTTCAGCCAATGGAAGGTAGAAGTCATGGAGTTCCAGCAGCAGTGCGTGCGGGTCTAGCTCGACGAACCCGGCGCGGCGTTGACGGTCTTCCAGTTCGCTGATGCGCAGCAGGCCGCGAAAGCGTGCCATCAGGGTGTCGGTTTCAGCAATCGCGTGGTCCAGTTGCTGGGTTTGCGCGGAATCGTCTCCCGCTTGCTGGCGAATACGGTACAACTGGGCGCGCAGGCGGGTGAGGGGGGTGCGCAGGTCGTGGGCAATGTTGTCGCATACACCCTTGACCTCGTGCATCAGCCGTTCGATGCGGTCGAGCATGGCGTTGACGATGGCCGCCAGCATGTCCAGCTCGTCACGCCGCTGGGACAGTGGCAGGCGGTGGGTCAAGTCGCCAGAGACGATTTGCTCGGCACTGGCCTGGATCGCCCGAATGCGTTTGAGTGGCCGACGGCGCAGCAGGTACCAGCCCGCGATGCCAGGGATGATTGTCAGTGACAGCCCCCAGAGCAAGGCATGCAGGATGATCCGGGTCACCACGAACAGTGAGCCATTGTCACGCACCAGGACCAGCCAGCGGCCGTCAGGGACCTTCAGGGCAACTGCATCGCAGCTGTCCTTGGGCAGGTGTGGCGCGTCGGCGTCCAGGCAGCGGCCCAGCTCGTGGACCCTGCCGTCCAGGCCCAGTTCCGGTGGGATCTTGCGAATCTCGCCACTGAGCGGGTTGAGTGCTGCATCGAACAGGCCGTAGGCATCGAAGCTGCGCTCCTCGAAAGCCTGGCTGGCAATCAGTGCATCGTCCAGCTGTTTGCCGCTCATGTGCGCGAACAGGTGCTGGCGTTGTTGCAGCGAGTGCCGGGTGAGCTTGTTCAGGTAGTCGGATACTTCAAAGTACAGCACCCCCATGAGGATGCTGCTCCAGGCGACGAAGAGGAAACTGTACAGTGCCAGCAGGCGACTGGTGGATGAACTCCAACCCTTAGACGGGTTCGGCAATGGCATAGCCGGAGCCCCGCACAGTGCGAATCAGCGGCACTTGGCCCGGAGCGTCGATTTTCTTGCGCAGGCGACCGATATGTACATCGATCAGGTTGGTGCCGGGATCAAAGTGGTAGCCCCAGACTTCCTCGAAAATCATCATGCGGGTGATGACCTGGCCGGCATGGCGCATGAGAAATTCCAGCAGCTTGTACTCAGTGGGTAACAGGTTGAGCGTCAGTTCGCCGCGTCGTGCTTCGTGACTGATCAGGTCCAGTTCCAGGTCGGCAACCTGCAGGCGGGTCTGCAGGGTGCTGGTGTTGTTTCGACGTAACAGTACTTCGACCCTGGCGGCCATCTCGTCGGAAGCAAATGGCTTGGTCAGGTAGTCGTCGCCACCGGCGCGCAGCCCGCGCACCCGCTCATCGACATCGGAGAGGGCGCTGATCATCAGGATCGGTGTGGCAATTTTCAGGCTGCGCAGTGTGGTGACGATTGTCAGGCCGTCGAGCTCAGGCAGCATGCGGTCCAGCGTAATCAGGTCATAGCTGCCGGCGATGGCCTTGGCCAGGCCTTCACGGCCGTTGTTGGCCCAGTCAACCTCCAGGCCATGGCTGGAAAGTTCGGCGACGATCTCCTGGGCGGTGACAGCGTCGTCTTCGATAGTCAGTACGCGAGGCATGCTTTTACCTGGGCGGCGAGTGGAAGCTCGATTGTGCCAAAGAATAGGCGGTGCTCGGGTTAAAGAAAAATTCATCTAGCGGGCTCACGGGCACGGTCGAGTGCTGCACGCCAGAAAAAGAAACCCCGCCAGGAGGCGGGGTTCGTGATCAGGCGACCTTGACGATCCAGCCTGCTGGCGCTTCGACGTCGCCACTCTGGATGCCGGTCAGCTCGTTGTAGAGCTTCTGGGTTACCGGGCCGACATCGGTCTCGCTGTAGAACACATGCAGCTTGCCGTTGTATTCGATGCCACCAATCGGGGTGATTACCGCAGCGGTGCCGCAGGCCCCGGCTTCGGTGAAACGGTCGAGCTCGTCGATCAGTACGTCGCCTTCGATCACGTTCAGGCCCAGGCGCGACTTTGCCAGCTCGATCAGCGACAGGCGGGTGATGCCAGGCAGTACCGACGCGGACTTCGGCGTGACGAACTCGTTGTTCTTGGTGATACCGAAGAAGTTGGCCGAGCCGACTTCCTCGATCTTCTTGTGGGTCAGCGGATCGAGGTAGATGCAGTCGGCGAAGTGGGCTTTCTTGGCCTCGGCACCTGGCATCAGGCTGGCTGCGTAGTTACCACCCACCTTGGCGGCACCGGTACCCTGCGGGGCGGCGCGGTCATAGCTGGAGATGAGGAAATTGTGCGGCTTCATACCGCCCTTGAAGTACGAGCCGACCGGGATGGCGAAGATCGAGAAGATGAACTCCGGTGCGGTACGCACGCCGATGTTGTCGCCCACGCCAATGACGAACGGACGCAGGTACAGCGCACCCTTGCCATGCGGCGGAATGAAACGCTCGTTCGCCTTGACCACTTGCTTGCAGGCTTCGATGAAGGCCTCGGTCGGTACCTGTGGCATCAGCAGGCGTGCACAACTGCGCTGCATGCGCTGGGCGTTCTGGTCCGGGCGGAACAGGTTGATCGAGCCGTCCTTGCAGCGGTAGGCCTTCAGGCCTTCGAAACACTGCTGGCCGTAGTGCAGCGCGGTGGAACCTTCGCTGATGTGCAGGACGTTGTCTTCGGTCAGGGTGCCCTTGTCCCACTCACCATTGCGCCAGTGCGACAGGTAGCGCTTGTCGGTCTTGATGTAGTCGAAGCCCAGCTTGTCCCAGTTAATGCTTTCGTTACTCATGGCACCCTCGATCGGTTGGCAAATGCCTGGTTGGTCAGGCGACGCATCTTGCGCAGGCAGCCACGATAATACATCCCGTGCAGATCGGAAACGCCTAGACGTGCATATTGGACGTGCGTAGGTGCCTCTTGCTGCACGGTTTCGGTGATCCGCGCCCGGTGTTCGACTAATGTCGTGGTGCTGACGCGCTGATCATGTCCCGCTTCATCAGCCATGTACCCATTGTCTTCACCTGTGCCGGGGTTGTTTCTTGCTCAGTTTGAGCAGGCGTTCAACACCGATAGGTTCCTCGGCCATCAAGGGGATTACGGCATAGCGTCTGGCGTACTCATTGGCCACATGCTCGATTTCCTCAAGCTCATTCTCTGCCCGTTTACGGAGCAGTGGTGACTGGGTTGTGGTGGCCGCGATGCTGTTGTTGATCACCCAGGCCCAAGGCTCAATGCCAGCACGCCGCAGGTCGGCTTGCAGGTTGGCCGCTTCAAGTACCGGTGTTGTTTCGGCCAGTGTCACCAGCAATACCTTGGTTTTTTTCGGGTCCTGCAACTGCATCATCGGGGTACTGAAGTGCATGCTGCTGCCTTCCATTTGTCGGGCGATATCGCGGTGGTAGGCGCCAGTGGCATCGAGCAACAACAGGGTATGCCCGGTGGGGGCTGTATCCATGACCACAAACCGCCTGCCGGCCTCCCGAATGACTCTGGAAAACGCCTGGAAGACGGCGATTTCTTCTGTGCAGGGCGAGCGCAGGTCTTCGGCCAAAAGGGCTTTGCCTTGCTCATCCAGAGCCGCGCCTTTGGTCGCCATCACGTGATCGCGATACCGCTGGGTTTCGACCTGAGGGTCAATGCGGCTGAGGGTGAGGTTGCTCATTGATCCACTCAAGGTTTCGGCCAGATGCGCGGCCGGGTCTGAGGTGGTGAGGTGAACCGGCAAGCCCCGATGAGCCAGTTCGACGGCCACCGCTGCTGCCAAGGTGGTTTTACCTACGCCACCTTTGCCCATGACCATCACTAGCCCGTGGCCATCCAGGGCGATGTCATCGACGAGGTCGCTCAGGCTTGGCGCATCAATGTGGACGACGGTGGGCTGGAGGCCTTCAGTGTCACATGTATCACGCAACAACTGTTTCAGGGCTTCAATACCCACCAGGTTGAAGGCCTTCAGTGGTAGTTGATCCAGCGGCAGTGGCTTGAGTGCTTCAGGCATTTGGGCAAGCGCCAACTGCTCCCGCGTATACACGGCTGCAGCCAGTGGGTCTTTTTCGGCCTCGGTGCCGGGTAGCACACCGTTGACCACCAGGTACTGCTCGCGAAGGCCAAGGGTGGCGAGTTCTTCATGGGTGTGGGCGGCTTCGCGTAGCGCGGCATTTTGCGCCCGAGCGACCAGGACCAGCCGCGTGCGTACTGGATCGCAGAGCGCTTCAACTGCCTTGCGGTACTGGTCATGCTGTTTATCGAGACCCGCCAGCGGTCCTAGGCAAGAGGCATCGCCCTTGCCGGCATCCAGAAAGCCGCTCCACGCGCCCGGGAGTTGCAGCAGGCGAATGGTGTGCCCGGTGGGCGCAGTGTCAAAAATGATGTGTTCGTAGCGGTCGGTTTGACTGGAGCCGACCAGTAGTGCAGTGAACTCGTCGAAGGCAGCAATTTCTGTGGTACAGGCACCCGACAATTGCTCCTCCATGCTCTTGACGACGCTGGCCTCAAGCACGCCTCGGGCAGGGCCGACAATCCGGTCGCGATAGGCCTGCGCCGCAGCCTGAGGGTCAATTTCCAGCGCCGACAGGTTGGCAACAGTGGGTACCGGGGTGATGTGGTTACCAATGCTGATGCCAAAGACCTGTCCAACGTTGGATGCCGGGTCGGTACTCACCAGCAGTACGCGCCGACCTTGTGCCGTGAGCTGCAGTGCCGTAGCGCAGGCAATCGAGGTTTTTCCCACACCGCCTTTGCCGGTAAAAAACAGAAATCGCGGGGGGCTTTCTAGAAACTGCATGAGGTGTTCCCTATCGACAGTTCGGCAAGCGCCAAACCCTGTGTTTGGAAATAGACGCGCGCATCAGTCTAGTTCCTAGAACGGCAAGGCAATCACCTGCTGCTCGGAGTTTCTTGCTGCTGAGCCTGCTCCGGGTTTGATTCGGTACGACCTTTTGACGGTAAGTTGTACAAAAAACAATAAATCGCCGCATTAAGCTGTACAAATACCAATTTCTGTACAACTATTTTGAGGTGCAGTCGTGCATGCAGTCCCGAGTGCCAGAGAAAACTACATTTCGGCCTTGTTTAGAAAAGGTAGTCCCATGCCATGGACAGACCGTCATTGCCCTTGCTGCGTCATAGCCTGACACGTCTGGTCGAACGCAGGACGTTGGGCGTGTTGTTCAGCGCCCTGTTGCTGTGCAGTCCAGGTGCTTTCGCCAGTTGGCAGGCGCTGCTGCCCGGTGGCCACCTGATCGGCAGTGCCGAGTTTCGGCTCTATGGTTTTCGGGTGTACAGCGCGAACCTGTGGGGTGCTTCAGCCCAGTTGGATTATCAGCAACCCTTCGCGCTTGAGCTGACCTATCACCGATCAATCAGCCGCGCGCAACTGGTGGACGCCAGCGTTGACGAGATACGTCGCTTACGAGGCAGGGCGGTCGATGATGCGCAACTCAAGGTGTGGCAGGCGCAGATGGCACGGGCCTTTGTCGATGTTGAGCCAGGGCAGCGGATCATCGGTGTGTTTTTACCGGGTGCCGGGGCGCGGTTCTACGTGGATGACCGTTTGCATTACGAGGTTGTTGATCCTGCGTTCTCGCGTGCGTTTTTCGATATCTGGTTTGACCCGCGTACGCGTAACCCTGAGTTGCGCCAGCACTTGCTGGGCGGGAAATGACGATGAGGGTAAGCATGATGTGGAAGTCCTGCCTGCTGGCATGCAGCCTGCTGTTGAGTAGTTGCGGCAACGTTGACGTCGATCATTACCGCAACGAGACGCCAGCATTGGACTTGCCGCGGTTCTTCTCGGTGCCCGTGCAAGCCTGGGGCATGTTCCAGAAGCGTTCGGGCGAGGTGGTCAAGCGTTTCCATGTGACCATCGAGGGGCGGATGGAGGGGCAAGCGCTGATCCTCGATGAGCGTTTTGTGTATAGCGATGGCACCCGTCAGCAACGGGTTTGGCGCCTGACACCGAGTGGCCCTGGGCGCTGGCGCGGTACGGCGGGCGACGTGATCGGTGAGGCCGAGGGTCAGGTGGCCGGTAATGCGTTGCGTTGGCGCTACACCCTCAACCTGGAGGTGGACGGCGCGTTTTATCCGGTGCAGTTCGATGACTGGATGTACCTGATGGATGACGACACGCTGATCAACCGCTCATTCATGTCCAAGTTTGGTCTGGAGCTGGGGCAGGTGACGCTGTTCTTCAGGCGCGGCGGGGGTAACTCATGAACAGTCTGCCGGAGGGGTATCGGGCATTGGTGATCGGTGCCAGTGGTGCCATTGGTGGTGCTTTCGTCGATGTGCTCCGTGAGGATCCGCGGTGTGCCGAGGTGCACTGCCTGGGGCGCAGTACACGCCCCTCTCTTGATTTGACCGACCCCCAGAGCATTTCCATGGCTGCCCAGTCTTATGAAGGCCAGCCGCCGTTTGATCTGATCGTGTTGGCTGCTGGTGTTCTGTACGGTGACGGTTTCATGCCGGAGAAGGCGCTGGAGTCACTGAATCAGGAGCAACTGTTGGCAACGTTTCAGATCAATGCCATTGGCCCTGCACTGGTGTTGCGGGACTTTGTGCCATTGCTCGGGAGCAACGGTCTGCTGGCGGTATTGTCGGCCAAGGTCGGTAGCATCGCCGACAATCGCCTGGGGGGCTGGTACAGCTACCGGGCCTCGAAGGCGGCACTGAACATGCTCCTCAAAACGGCGGCGATAGAAGCGGCACGGCGCTGGCCCGGTAAGCGCCTGGTCGCGCTGCATCCTGGCACTGTCGCGTCAGCCCTGTCCCGACCGTTTCGTCCTGCCGCGCGTGCTCCACGCGAAGCCGTGGCGGATATGCTGGCCGTGCTTGACGGCGTCACCGCCGCCGACAGCGGCGCCTTTTTCAGCTATCAGGGCGAACGCTTGCCCTGGTAGTTCCACTGTGGCACCTCAAGACGGGGCTATGCCCCTGGGAGCGTCAAATATGAACCTTCAGCAACTGTCAGGCTTCGCCGATGCAGGGCGCGTTGACGAGCTCAATCTGGTCTCGCTTGAGGGCGGGATTTACGTCTTGCAGGCACTGATGGAGGGCAAGCTGCACCCGTTGCTCGACGAGCAGGGGCACAACCTCTGCTTGCGCTCGACGACTCACGCCCGAGAGGTGTTGCAGCATCTACCCGAAATCCCGTGTCTGCTGGTGCAGAAGGTCGTGCATGACGAAATGTGCGGCTTGGGTAACAGTGCTGATGCGCCGCTGAAACTGCCGTTTTCCATACGGTCTACCTGGTAGTCGCAAGGCGATGACGCGTTGCCCGAAGCGTTGCCCTTGGCAACGCTTGTCACGGGTGGCGGGCCAAGCGGTGCAAGGCTGGCAGTAGTAGCGCCCAGAGGAGTGCGAGCAGGGTTAGCGATGGCCAAAGCCCGTAGGGGAAGCCGACGCCTGCCAGGTGTGCTCCGGCATAGTACGACATGGGGCCACCCAGGCCTCCGAACAGTGCCGCCAGCCATAAGGGCGATGCGGTCCAGGCCAGGCTAAGACGCAAGGTGCTGGCAAACAGCAGCCAGAGTATCGCCAGCCAATTGGGTAGGATCCAGCGGTTGTCACCGAAATCGAACACGCCCAGGTTCAGCAACAGGCTGTCTAGCACCCAGCCACAGGCGGCGATTTTCAACAGCAGGCGGCATTCGCGTGCAGGTGCCGGAGCCCAGGCCACCTGCAAGGCCAGACACCCCAGCGCCAGCAGTAACCAGATGGGGTGCCGTGCACCGAAAAGACAGGCCGTCCAACCGACTTGGAACAGCACGGCATTGCCGATCAGGCGTCGGTTCATGCTCAGGCTTCCAGTGCCTCTAGCAGGGGTGCAGGACGGGCGTCAGGTTTGGCCAGGAGCAATTGAGCCACGCCGATGCCGCGCTCCAGGAAGCCTCCTTCGCAGTAGCAGAAATAGAACTCCCACATGCGTTGGAACGTTTCGTCGTAACCCAACAGCTGCAAGGCGTGGCGGGCTCGGCACAGGTTTTCGTGCCAGAGGCGCAGGGTGCGGGCGTAATGCAGGCCGAAATCTTCCAGGTGGTGGACGTTCAGGTCCGTGTCTCGGCTGGCGATTTCCAGCATGCGGGTCAGCGAGGGCAGGGCGCCACCGGGAAAGATGTAGCGCTGAATGAAGTCCACCGAGCGTCGAGCTTGTTCATAGCGTTGGTCACGGATGGTAATGGCTTGCAGCAGCATCAGGCCGTCGTCCTTCAGCAGGCGTGCGCATTGCTGGAAATAGTTGGGCAGGAAACGGTGGCCAACCGCCTCGATCATTTCGATCGAGACCAGTTTGTCATAGCGCCCTTCAAGGTCACGGTAGTCCTTGCGCAATACCGTGATGCGCCCTTGCAAGCCTTGCTCGGCGACACGTTGGCAGGTGTAGGCGTACTGTTCTTCGGACAGTGTCGTGGTCGTTACACGGCAGCCGTAATGGGTTGCGGCGTAGAGTGCCATGCTGCCCCAGCCCGTGCCGATCTCCAGCAGATGATCGCTGGCGCGCAGGTCCAGTTTGCGGCAGATACGTTCCAGTTTGTTCAGCTGTGCCTGTTCCAGGCTGTCTTCTGTGCTGCGGAACATGGCGGCCGAGTACATCATGGTAGGGTCGAGCAGCTGCTCGAACAGCGCGTTGCCCAAGTCATAGTGCGCTGCAATGTTGCGTTTCGAGCCCTTGCGAGTATTGCGGTTAAGCCAGTGCAGGCCTTGCACCAAGGGCCGCCCAAGGCGTGCCAGGCCGCCCTCCATCGCGTCGAGTATGTCGAGGTTGGCGACGAACAGGCGAATCACGGCAGTCAGGTCCGGGCTGGTCCAGTGACCGTGTACGTACGCTTCACCGGCGCCGATCGAGCCGTTGGTAGCGATAAGCCCCCACAGCGCATCATCCAGCACCTGAAGTTCGGCCACCAGGCTGGAGCGGGCTTCGCCGAACGACAGGCGCTGACCGTCAACCAGTACGGTCAGTTGGCCTTTGCGCAGCCGTGCCAACTGGCGCAGCACCAGGCGCTTGAGCAAGCCCGTGCTGCCAGCGGCGAAGGCTCCGCTTTTGGCGACGGTCAGGTTAGGGCTCTTCATGGTCAACGTCCTCGCTGCGGTTACGGGCGACACGCAGATGTCGCGGGGTGTCGTAATGGGAAAAGACTGGCGTGCGTTTGAGGAGCAGGCGCAGGGCCTGCCAGTAGATGGCGGTCACGGTTTTGACTGACATCCAGGGGAAGGCGATCAACTGGCGGTGCAGGTTGCTGCGGTTCAGGGGCATGCGGGTCAGGCTCAGACCGGCTTCAAACAGCTTTTCTGGCCCTTGCCAGTCCTGCATGGAAATATTCAGGTGTTGCCCTGGCGCCGTGAAGCGCATGCGGTATTCCAGGTCCGGGGGCAAGAAGGGCGAGACATGAAAGGCTTTGGCGACGCTGAACTGCTGTACACCGCTCTCATGACACGGCAATACATAGTGAAAGCGCTCGCGCCAGGGTGTGTTGGTGACTTCGCACAAAATGGCTGCGAGGGCGTCGTGTTTGTCGAAGCAAAAGAAAAAGCTCACCGGGTTGAAGGCCAATCCCCAGTTCCGCGCTTGGGTCAAGAGGCGTATGGCGCCACCTGGGGCGTAGCCCAGGGCCTCCACGAGCAGCAGATTGACGGCATCGGCCAGCGCTACGCCGCTGTGTGTATAGCGCGGCAGGTAGTCCTGTTCGCGGAAGCTGAACGCTGAAAATCGCTCGCGCCCGGCCAGTGGGCTGAGTGCAAACAACGCATCCTGTTCAGCCAGGTCCAGGTACAACATGCTCATGCGGTAGCGAAAGGCATGCGCGCGTGGGGCTAAGCGTCGGTGGCTTACCCAGCCGTGGTACAAGGCGCTGTTCATAATCGCTCCCCGAACTGCTGAGCCACTTTCAGCGCACTGACCATACCATCCTCGTGAAAGCCGTTGGCCCAGTAGGCGCCGCAGTAGTAGCTGTGCTGCGGGCCGAGCAGTTCAGCGTGGCGTGCCTGCGCGGCAAGGGCCCCGAGGCTGTACTGCGGGTGTGCATAGCGGAAGCGGCCGAGCACCTGTGTCGGGTCGATGGCCTCGCTTTGGTTGAGGCTTACGCAGAGGGTGCGTGGTGCGTCCAGGCCTTGCAGGATGTTCATGTTGTAGGTCACCGCCGCAGGCGCGTGCTCAGGACCACCCAGGCGATAGTTCCAGCTCGCCCAGGCCAGGCGTCGGTCGGGCAGCAGACGGGTGTCGGTGTGCAGCACAACGTCGTTTTGCGCATAACCGATGGCCCCGAGTATCTGCTGCTCTTGCTCGGTAGGCGTTTCCAGTAACGCCAAGGCCTGGTCGCTGTGACAGGCAAATACCACTTTATCGAAGCGCTCGATCCCGGCAGTGCTTGTGATGCTGACACCCTCCGTGTCACGGCATACGCGTTGCACCGGGCAGTTCAGGCGGATGTGCTTGGCGAAGCTGGCCGTCAGCGGCTTGATGTAGGCGCTGGAGCCGCCCTTGATCACCCGCCATTGGGGGCGGTTGGTGACCGAAAGCAGGCCGTGGTTGCGAAAAAAACGTACGAAGAATGCCAAGGGAAACCCGAGCATGTCGGCCAGCGACATTGACCAGATCGCGGCACCCATCGGCACGATGTAGTGCTCGATGAAGCGATTGCCATAGCCACGCTGTTGCAGATAGCTGCCGAGTGTCGTGCTGGCGTCGATGTGTGCTCGGTCTAGGTCCAGTGGTGCTTCGCGGTTGAAGCGCAGAATGTCCCGTAGCATTCCCCAGAACGCCGGCGATATCAGGTTGCTGCGTTGGGCGAAAAGGCTATTGAGGGTGTTGCCGTTGTACTCCAGGCCCGTCTTGGGCTCATGCACCGAAAAACTCATCTCGGTAGGGCATGAGGTCACGCCCAGATGCTCCATCAGGGCAATGAAATTCGGGTAGGTCCAGTCATTGAACACGATGAAACCGGTGTCGACCGCATAACTGCGTTCATTCAATTGAACATTCACAGTGTGGGTGTGGCCACCGATCCAGTCAGCGGCCTCGAAGACCGTGATGTGGTGGTTGCGCTGCAGCAGGTAGGCCGCCGTGAGGCCGGCAATGCCGCTGCCGACGATTGCAATACGCATGGGGTCAGGACTCCTGGCCGGGGCGTGCAAGTCGCTTGCCCACTGCCAACTGCCAGTGTTTTGGCAGGTGACCGAGCAGCTTCAGGCAGGCGATAAACAGTGCAGGGAAGGCAACCTCATAGGGGCGGCGCTCCAGTTTTTGGGCGATGTGACGGGCGGCTTTTTCCGCTGACCAGCGCAGGGGCATGGGAAAGTCATTGCGCTGTGTCAGGGGGGTGTCGACAAAGCCTGGGCTGACCAGCGTGACGGCGATGCCTTGGCGATCCAGGTCGATCCGCAGTGAGTCGATCAGGTAGCGCAGGCCGGCTTTGGAGGCACCGTAGGCCCCCGCTCGCGGCAGGGGCAGAAAGGTCACTGAGCTGCCTATGGCCACCAGGTGCGGCGCATGGCCGCGTTGCAGAAGGGGGAGTGCGGTCTCGATGGTCAGGCTGGCGGTAAACAGGTTGGCTTGAACCACGCGCGACACCAGCGCAGCATCGAAATGCTCGGGCTCCAGGTACTCGCAGGTGCCGGCATTGGCGATGACCTGATCCAGTGCGCCCCAGTGCTGAGCGATGCGCACGCCTATTTGCTTGACCTGGAGACTGTCGAGCAGGTCGCCTGGCACCAATAGAACCTGGTCGGGAAAACGCATCGCGAGCTGTTTTAGAGGCGCAGTGTTGCGTGCGGTCAGCGCGAGCTGATGTCCCTGCTCAAGCAGTACTTCGGCCAACGCTGCGCCAATGCCGCTGCTGGCTCCAGTCAGCCAGATCCGCTTCATGCCAGCCTCCGCTTGAGCCCGCGAATCACGCTGCCCAGTAATGGCACGTGTTCGTAGAGCAATGCGCCGGCATCGAAGTAGTCGCGGTGATAGTAGACCTTGTCTGCCCAGCGCAAGTGGGAGCACCCGGTAACGCTGACCGGCGCTCCGCTACGCAGGCGTGGGTGGCGATAGGTCATGGTCCAGCGCAGGTAGCCTGAACCTTCGGCGACGGTGTCATGGCCGTGGAACTGGAAGCTCAAGTCCTCGACATTGGCATACAGCTCGGAAAAGTAACGCTGCAGGGCGTTCAGTCCATTGATCTGATGCAGAGGATCGATAAAGCACACATCGCTGCTGTAGAGGCCTGGAAGGTGCTCAAGGTGGTCGCGATCCAGGGCGGCGAATCGCTCGGCGAACTGCTGCAGGAAGGTCGACATCCAGAAGCCTCTATCTTGTACATGATTAATGTTTTGTACAAGTTAAGGCTAAGATAATATCTGTACAAGTCAATAGTTTTGTATAGATATATTCTGTATCAATTTTTGGTCACTGCCAGCCTGCCTTCCAGCGCTCACTGTCGCGAAGCTCATGCCAGTCCAGCCACTCACTACGGTTGCTGTAAACAGCCTGCAGCTCGACCTTCAGCAAGGTGCCTTGCTCGTCATGCAGCAGGTCGGTGACCAGGAAGTGTTTCTCTCGATTGAGCGGTTTGCAGGCAGTCCACTTTGACAAGGCCAGCTTTCGCGGGTTGAAGCGGTTCATGGAAGCTCCTGCCGGTAATGCACGCGGGACTAGGGAGGGTGCTTGCGCAAATTTTGCCGAGTTATCTTATACAAACATATTTTCATGTATAGGGCTACTTTGCGTGGGGTTCTGTGGGCAGTGGAGGTGTTGATGCTGCTACCTCGGCGCGTTCCAGGTGCTCCGGCACCGAGACGGACCAGCCGAGCTCAAGGCTGATGCGCCGGCGCAGGGTATCGGCTGCCGCGGGTTCACCATGCACCACATAGGTGTGTTTTGGCGCGCGCTTGAAGCCACGCAACCATTGCATGATTTCATCGGCGTCGGCGTGTGCCGACAGGCTCTCAAGGGACACAACCTCGGCCCGTATCGCGACGTCCTCGCCATGCAGTCGAACGGAGGGCGCACCGGCAACGATTTGCGCACCTCGCGTACCGCCTGCCTGATAGCCGGAAAACAACAGGGTGTTATGCGGGTTGGGCGCCAGGGTCTTGAGGTGGAACAGCACGCGCCCACCGGTGGCCATGCCGCTGGCAGCGATGATTACTGCCGGGCCGCGCTGTTGATCCAGGCGTTTGGACTCTTCTACAGTGCGCACGATGTGGGCGACGCGGCACATCGATTCGCATGCGCGAGGGGACAGCCGGTGCTCGCTGCAGAAGCGTTGATACAGCACCGTTGCATCTGTCGCCATGGGGCTGTTCAGGTAGATGGGCAGGTCAGGGATGGCACCTGCCTGTTTAAGGCGAGAGAGGTGATACATCAGCAACTGGGCGCGCCCCACGGCGAAGGAGGGGACCAGGGTAATGCCATGGCGCAGGGCGGTGCGGGTGATGACGTCGGCCAGTTGTTGCTCGGTGTCCTCGGGTGGGTGAAGGCGGTCACCGTAGGTCGACTCCACGAACAGGTAGTCGGCTTCTTCGATCGTCTCCGGGGCGAGCATGATCGGGTCGTTGTACCGGCCCAGATCACCGGAAAATACCCAGGTCGAACCGTCGGCGACGATCTCCACGGTTGCTGCACCGAGGATATGTCCGGCAGACCTCAGGTGTATCTTGAAGTCGGCGAGAATGTCTTGTGGATGGTGCAGGGCGATGGGGCGGAAGTATTTGAGGGCGCGCTTGGCGTCATCCTCGGTGTACAGCGGCAGGGCCGGATGGTGTTTGGAGAAGCCTCGTCGATTGGCGTACTCGGCCTGTTCCTCTTGCAGGCGACCGCTGTCGAGCAACAGAATCCTGGCCAGTTCGCAGGTTGCCGCTGTTGCGTAGATGGGCCCGCGGAAACCGTCCCGCACCAGTGCCGGGATATAGCCGCTGTGATCCAGATGAGCATGGGTCAGGACGATGGCGTCGAGGCTGTGCGGTGGTATGGGAAACGGAGCCCAGTTGCGCACCCGCAGGTGTTTGTAGCCCTGGAACAGGCCGCAGTCGACCAGTACGCGCTGACCGTTACGCTCCAGTAGGTACTTGCTGCCGGTGACTGTACCGGCAGCGCCGAGAAATGTGACCTGCATAGCGTGTCTCCTCAACAGCCCTGTCAGTACGCCGATACCCCCGCACCATGGCCAGGGAGGTCATACGTGTGGTTCGTACATGTCCTGCCCTGCAGTCGTCCATTGCCGAGCGTGAGCATGGCAATGTGTCAGGTGCTCCAGCGATGCTCCATCGCCTCGAGCGCAGGCATGTCCAGAATTTCAACTTCGCGACCCGCAAAGCGAACGATTTGCAAGTCACGCAGGCGGGCCATGCACCGGCAGATGGTTTCGAGCCTCAAGCCCAGATACGAAGCAATATCTTCTCGTGTCATACGCAAAACAAAGCCCATCGCCGAGTAGCCACGCATGGCATAGCGTTGGGATAACTGTAGAAGAAAGGCGGCGAAGCGCTCATCGGCGTTCATGTTGCACATCATCAGCAAGCGCTCATTGTCCCGGACGATTTGCCTGCTCATCAGTCGGTTCAGGGTTTGTTGCAAGGCGGGGCAGTGACGGGCCAGTTGCTCTATCTGGTGATAGGGGATCGGGCATACCTCACTGTCTTCCAGCGCCAGTGCGCTGCAGGCATACCGAGAGGTGCTGATGGCATCGAGCCCCATCACATCGCCGGCCATCATGAAGTCAGCGACCAACCCACGGCCATAGGCGTCGATCAAGGAAATCTTGAAACAGCCCATGCGTATGGCGTAGAGGCAGTTCAGTGGGTCGTTGGCATGGTAGAGCGCCGCACCTTTCTTGATGCGCATGCGCTGTGAAATCAGTGAATTGAAGGTGTCACGCTCGGCATGGGTGCAGCCACTGGGCAAACAGAAGGCGCGCACGGCGCATTGAGCACAGGACGCACCCAGGGAGAAGAGCCTGGTTCGCTCAATGGTTTCCGTCGCGGGAAGTTCAATGTGTGCTTGAGCGACTGCATTGTTGTTGTGTTGCATAGCATCTTGCTCCAGCGGGAAGCGGTGAACGCCTTCAGCGGACACCGCTTGGCACTATGGCGTTGCTGCCGACTCATCGCTGGAGATCGGCGTGCAACGGGCGAGTGATGTTCTGCTTGTTGGCTGGGCTGGATGACCTGCCGTGCCGCCAGGCTGGGGGCGTGCAAGGAGGGAGCACGTGAGGTGCCCTGATCCGGCCTTCCAGGCGCTGTATGAAGGACGTGGCTTCCGTTTCCGTCTTGAAGCTTACGACCCATGTGTCCAGGTGAACCAGCCAACGGCTGGTTGGGGCGTCCTTTTCGAGGGCAATCAGCATGACGAATCTCCTGTCGACGGACATCGACGGTTACAAGGCGTGCTTCAAATGTCCTTTTTTCAAGAGCCTGAGTGTAAAAAGGCCTTCGTTGAAGGTGAGGCTGAAGTTGTTCAACGACACCGAGGGAGGAAGGCTGTGTGAGGACCGGAACGGTCCGGCGCACGGCAATGCATCAGCTGAGCATTGAACAGCCCAGCCGCTGAGCACCAGATGTCGGGGGCTCAGGTCCAGGTGCAGGCTTTCGATATTCAAATCCTGCAGGTGGGCGTAGATCGTAAAGTCTGTTCGCGTGTTGGCGGCCGCCAATACCGGGTTGCAAGGCAAGTCCACTTCGCGACGCCGCAAGGCTGCCAAGTCGGGTAATCGTGGTTTGCCCATTACAGTTGAAAACATTTCGCATGCTCCCTGTCACTCTGGGGGGAACAGCCTCCATGCCTGGTACGTGATCATCTGGTGCTGCGTCGGTCGGTCTCGAGTCTTATGTTGCGGTGCTACTCAAGGCGTTATGGCAACCTTCATGACCCCGTCGCGTTGATGGGCGAACAGGTCATAAGCGGCTTCAATATCGTCAAGTTTGAAATGGTGGGTGACCAGTGGCTTGAGGTCGACCCGACCGCTGGCCACCACGTTCATCAGGCGGCGCATCCGCTCCTTGCCACCTGGGCAGAGCGTGGTGACGATACGGTAGTCACCCAGCCCGGCCGCGAACGCATCGACCGGAATGCGCAAGTCGCTTGAGTACACGCCCAGGCTCGACAGCACGCCACCGGGGCGCAAAACCCGCAGTGCCGACTCAAAAGTGGCCTGTGTACCCAAGGCCTCGATGGCGACATCGACGCCGCGCCCATCGGTGAGGGCCATGATCTGGTCGACCACGTTGCCGGCCTTGAAATCCACGGCATGGGTAACGCCCAGTCGGGTCGCCACGTGCAGGCGCGCAGCAACGGTGTCGACGCCGATGACGGTGGTGGCCCCCATTAACCGTGCGCCGGCCGCCGCGCATAACCCAATCGGGCCGAGGGCGAATACTGCGACGGTATCTCCGATTTGCACGCCACCGCGTTCTGCGCCTGAAAAACCGGTGGACATGATGTCGGGGCACATCAGTACCTGCTCATCGGAGAGGTTGTCCGGTATGGGAGAGAGGTTGACCATGGCGTCTGGCACCAGCACATACTCGGCCTGGCAGCCATCAATGATGTTGCCGAACTTCCAGCCGCCCGTCGCGCGGAAACCGTGCCGTGTACCAGGGCCGTCTTGTGACGCGCACCCGCACAGGCAGGCATAACTGTGGCCGCTGGGGGTGATTGCGCCAGCAATCACTCGTTGCCCCTCACTGAATCCCGTGACCTGTGAGCCGAGCTTCTCGATGACCCCGACGGGTTCGTGACCAATGGTCAGCCCTTTGGCTACCGGGTACTCGCCACGCAGGATATGGACATCGGTGCCGCAGATCGTGGTGGTGGTGATGCGTAGCAGTGCATCCAGTGGTCCGACTTCTGGAATGGGTTTCTCATCCAGAACAATCCTGCCTTTTTCAACGAAGATTGCGGCTTTCATTTTCGCCATGGCTGTGTCTCCTGGGCGCAGCGCGTCGGTCTGATCACTTTCAACAGACTGCACCTGGCGAGGGGCTGAAAGATTGATCTGAGTCAATGATTATGGACCCGAAAATGTGGATCCGCGACCGCGTGTCGGCTTCCCTGAAAAAGAAATCCTGACTCTGACCCACATCAAGTAGCAGGTAATAGGCGACTGCAGGATAAGCGCTGAAGCGCCTTTTGAGAGAGAAAGGTTGTAGGGCTACCTGCCAGCTAATGAGAGGTGAGTCATGTCCATGCAGAAACGTCTTATGTTGGTGTCTTCGCCACTGATGAAAGCCGGCCCGGCCTTCGACAGAGCAGCAGCCTTGGCAAAAGCCAGGGATGAGCCGTTGCACATTGTCGCCTTCGACTACGTGGAGGGGCTTGCAACAGCGGGTCTGGTCAACGATCAGGCATTGCAGCAGATGCGCGAGGGTTATGTGGAACGGCATCGCGCGTGGCTTGAAGATCAGGCCCGGCCGATGCGCAAGATCGGTGTCGAAGTCACCACCGAGGTGGTGTGGGCTGAGCAGGTGTTGCCGGAGATTCTGGTTCACCTGCGTGAGGAGCCGATTGACCTGGTGGTCAAGGAAGTCGAGCACGAGTCTCGGCTGATGCGTGCGATGTTTACCACGCTGGATGTGCACCTGCTACGTGAGTGCAAGGTGCCGCTGCACTTTGTGTGTAAGACCCGTAATGCGCTGCCGCGCAAGATCGTGGCTGCCGTTGATCCATTCCACCCTGACGATCAGTACACGGGCTTCAATGACCGTATCATTTATGAAGCCCTGAAGCTGGCGATGCAGTGCAAGGCCGAAATGCACCTGCTGTATGCCCATGACCTCTCGTCGATGGGGACAGGTGAATATGGCTTTTCCACCGGTTCCATGCTGTTTTCTTCAAGCCTGGCACAGAAGGTCTACGACATTCAGGGAAACAGCTTCAATGAACTTGCCGAGCGCAACGGCATACCCGCTGAAAACCGGCACATGATCGTCGGCAATCCCGCGAAAGTGCTCGCCAGTTTTGCCGAAACTCGCGAAATCGATGTCATCGTCATGGGGCGGGTGCATCGGCGTGGTGCGAGCAAGAGCTTTGGCAGCACCGTGGAGGATGTGCTGTACCGGATGCCGAGCAGCGTGCTGGTGATCACCCCTGAGGACTTTGTCGGTTGAGGGCGTCCTGCCGCGCACGCTCCTTGATCCGGAGCATGCGCGGGTGGGTTACTGGCTGAGGTCGAGCTCATGGATCAGCTCGCTGAATTGGCCATTGTCATAGCGGCTGGTAAAGCCCAATTTTTTCGCCAATCGGTGCATGCTGTAGTTGTTGGCCGAATCCAGCGACGTCATGCGCTCGAATCCGTTGCGGCGGGCGGCCTGGATCAGGTGCTGCATCAGCAGTGTGCCCAGGCCACGGCGTTGCCAGTCATCGGCGACGACCACGGCGCATTCGCAGTGCTTGTGCCCCGGCATCGCCGCATAGCGGCTTACGCCGATCTCATGCAGTTCGCCGTTAACGTGGGCCAGTGCGACGTAGGCGATCCGGTTATGGCCATCCAGGTCCATTAGCTGATCCAGCAGTGTGAGGTCATCCCGATTGAAACCGCCCATGAACCGGGAGTGGCGGGACTCGGGTGACAAGTGCCTGATGAACTGAAATTCGCGCTGGCGATCCCGTTCTTGTAACGAGCGAATCAGCACATGGGTGCCGTCATTCAAGGCTTGTATCCAGTGCTCTTCGGTTTCGCCCTGGCAAAGGGCGGCCAAGGCTTTTTGTTGGCTTGGATCATTCGACATGGTGTGCTCCCGGATGGGCAATGGTGGCGGAGGTCTGTTGCAAGGTGTACGACGATCAGCCACGGCGTGTCTGATTTACATCAAGGTCTTCGGTCCTCCATGCCATTGGGCGAGATGACGCCAGGGGATGGATGTGCGCTTTTCAGGAACCTGTTCAAGCAGGCCAGTTGCTCCACATCGGTCACCGCCAGGTAAGCGGTGCTGCTCAGCCAGTGGCTGTTGAACAGGGCGAGGCGGATAACCCCATTCTTTGCCAGGAAACGTTGGGAGATGCACCGACATACCGGGGGCGCCAGGTAGCCCAGTCCGCTTTCCTGCTCATTGGCGGCCAGGGTACGGGTGAAGTTGGCAACACAGGTGGCGACAATCGCTGCGCTGGAGCGCGCTGCCAGGTAGGCCGTTGCGACGTAGCCGCCGATGAAAAGCAGGGTGATGAGGGAGAGCAGGGCCAGTTCATGGGGCCGTCGGCGTGCTGCAGCTGCGGTTTTTTTCGGTGAGCTGGCGGGCGCAGCGGGTGAGGGGCGGGATACCCGCGCGCACGCCAGGCCTGTCAGCCAGCATCCCGTGGTAAACAGCAAGATCGCCACCAACAGCGCCAGCCACAGTCGGTTGAACACGTTGAAGCCGGTGATGATCGCCAGCACGCTGACGAAGCCGAGACCGCCGACGACAAAGCCAAGACGTGCCAATGCGTCGATCAGCCGGGCTTGTCGCCTGTCGACCCTCATGACGTTGTCCTCGTTCGCTTACTCACCTCAAGGGTAGTACGCAGTGCCGCCGGTGTTGGCCGCATAACCCCCTGTGCGATAACCGTGCACGCTCGGAATTGGCCCGCAACCTGCATTGGCCCTGGCATCGATAGCTGATCGATTGGTCAAACACGTCGTGCACGACGTGGGGTTGTTCAACTGCACGTGCGCCTGCTCGCTCTATAGGGATGCAGTGCACCGTGTTCACCGAGGCGGGTTGCATGTCTGTTGCCGAACCACTCGACGCCACCTGCGCGCCGGCAGGCTGGAGCGCCGAGCTCACGCTGCGTTTTGTCCGTCGTGAAACGAAGACCTGTATTGGTGCGCGGCGTCATTTCGGACCTCTTTTGGTGCAGCGTCCGTTCTACCCGGAGGGCGCGCCTTGCCACGTGTATGTGCTGCACCCACCCGGTGGCGTCGTGGGGGGAGACCGCCTGGCGCTGGACATCCACCTGGAGCCCGGCAGCCATGCGCTGATGACCATGCCCGGTGCCACCAAGTTCTACCGCAGTGCCGGACCGACTTCGACCCTCAAACAGCATTTTCACCTGGCAGAAGACAGCATCCTGGAGTGGCTGCCTCAGGACAGCATCTGCTTTCCCGGCGCCCGGGTGTCGCTGCAAACCTGCTTTAGCCTGGCGCCCGGGGCCCGCCTGCTGGCGTGGGAAACGCTGTGCCTGGGGCGTCCGGTGATGGGTGAAACCTTTAGCCAGGGTGCGCTGGACAACTGCTTGCACATCGACATGCCTGATGACCCCGGTCTGCATGAGCGCCTGCGCCTTGAGGGTGGGCGCCTCGACAAACTCGGCGGCTACCCGCTGCTCGCTACCTTCTGCGCCGCTCCCGCTAACCCGGAGCTGTTGGAACAGGTGCGCGGCCTGATCGACGACCTTGCCGTTCCCGCCGGGGCGACCCTGCTGGGGCAACTGCTGGTGGTCCGTCTGCTGGACCACGACAACCAACGCCTGCAATCCACCCTGCAACGGCTGTGGCACGCCCTGCGACCGGCTGTTGTCGGCCTGCCGCCGTGCCCGCCGCGCATCTGGGCTACCTGAGAGAACACACCATGGAACTGACGCCAAGAGAAAAAGACAAGCTGCTGCTGTTCACCGCGGCGTTGCTCGCCGAGCGGCGCCGCGACCGAGGGCTGAAACTCAACTACCCCGAGGCGGTGGCGCTGATCAGTGCCGCCGTGATGGAAGGCGCGCGGGAGGGTCGCACCGTCGCCGAGCTGATGAGCCTGGGCCGTGAAGTCGTTTGTCGTGAGCAGGTGATGGAGGGTGTCGCGGAAATGATCCACGACGTGCAGGTAGAGGCGACCTTTCCCGATGGGACCAAGCTGGTCACCGTCCATGACCCGATCGTCTGACCGTCGCTACAGGAGAACGCCATGATCCCCGGAGAAGTACAGGTCGCCGATGGCGACCTCGAACTCAACACTGGCCGCGAAGCGCTGCGTGTCAGCGTCGCGAACCACGGCGACCGGCCAATTCAGGTCGGTTCGCACTACCACTTTTATGAGGTCAACAACGCGCTGGTATTCGACCGTGAGGCCACCCGTGGCTTTCGCCTGGATATTGCCGCCGGTACGGCCGTGCGTTTCGAACCGGGCCAGTCGCGTACCGTCAACCTGGTGGCTTACGCCGGCAAGCGCGAGGTCTACGGCTTTCAGGGACGGGTGATGGGCAAGCTGGAGGTGGGGGCATGAGTCGAATTTCCCGTCAGGCCTATGCCGACATGTTTGGTCCCACCGTCGGCGATCGCGTGCGTCTGGCTGATACCGACCTGTGGGTTGAAGTCGAGAAGGACTTCACGATCTACGGTGAAGAGGTCAAGTTTGGCGGTGGCAAGGTGATCCGCGACGGCATGGGGCAGGGCCAGATGCTCGCTGCCGAAGCGATGGACCTGGTGTTGACCAATGCGCTGATCATCGACCACTGGGGTATCGTCAAGGCCGACATCGGCGTCAAGCAAGGCCGCATCGCGCGCATCGGCAAGGCCGGCAACCCAGACGTGCAACCGGGTGTAACCGTGCCGGTGGGACCTGGCACCGAAGTCATTGCGGCCGAGGGCAAGATTGTCACTGCCGGTGGTATCGACTCGCACATCCACTTCATCTGCCCACAGCAGGTCGAAGAAGCGCTGACCTCGGGTGTCACCACCTTCATTGGCGGCGGCACGGGGCCGGCCACGGGCACCAACGCCACCACCTGCACACCCGGCCCCTGGTACCTGTCGCGCATGCTGCAGGCCGCGGATGCGCTGCCGATCAATATCGGCCTGCTGGGCAAGGGTAATGCCTCGCGGCCCGAAGCCCTGCGCGAGCAGATCGAGGCCGGTGCCGTGGGCCTCAAGCTGCACGAAGACTGGGGCTCGACGCCCGCTGCCATTGACTGTTGCCTGAACGTGGCTGAAGAAACCGACGTGCAGGTGGCGATTCACAGCGATACCCTCAACGAATCCGGTTGCGTCGAGGACACATTGGCGGCCATCGGTGATCGCACGATCCATACCTTTCATACTGAAGGGGCGGGCGGTGGACATGCGCCGGACATCATCCGTGCCGCTGCCTTCGGCAACGTGCTGCCGTCCTCGACCAACCCGACCTTGCCGTACACCGTCAACACGGTGGACGAGCACCTCGACATGCTGATGGTCTGTCACCACCTTGACCCGAGCATTCCCGAGGATGTCGCCTTCGCCGAGTCGCGGATTCGCCGCGAGACTATTGCTGCCGAAGACATCCTGCATGACATCGGTGCTTTCTCCATGACCTCGTCCGATTCCCAGGCCATGGGCCGGGTCGGTGAAGTGGTGTTGCGTACCTGGCAGGTCGCCCACCAGATGAAACGGCGGCGCGGCCCACTGGCGCCGGACACCGCCCGTAACGACAACTTCCGGGTCAAGCGCTACATCGCCAAGTACACCATCAACCCGGCGCTGACCCATGGCATCGCCCATGAGGTGGGTTCGGTCGAGGCTGGCAAGCTTGCCGACCTGGTGCTCTGGTCGCCGGCGTTCTTTGGCGTCAAACCGTCGCTGGTGCTCAAGGGCGGGATGATTGCCATGGCACCGATGGGCGACATCAACGGCTCGATCCCGACCCCGCAACCGGTTCACTACCGACCGATGTTCGGCGCCCTGGGCGCTGCCCGGCATGCCACGCGCATGACCTTCCTGTCCCAGGCGGCGGTAAGCCGTGGCGTGGATCAGGCGCTGGGCTTGCGCAGCCTGATCGGTGTTGTCAGCGGTTGTCGCCGTGTGCGCAAGGGCGACATGGTGCACAACGGCTTGCTACCGACAATCGAAGTGGACTCACAGACCTATGAAGTGCGCGCCGATGGTGAGCTGCTGGTATGTGAGCCGGCCAGTGTGCTGCCAATGGCGCAACGTTACTTCCTGTTTTGAAGGAGCAAGCATGATTCTTTTAACCCGTCGGGTAGTGGACGCCCCCCGAATCAGCGGTACCGTCACCCTTGATCTCGATGCTCGCATCAAGAGCCGCGTGCGCATCACCCTGGATGACGGTAGAGCGGCTGGGCTGATGCTGGCTCGTGGCCAACTGATTCGCGGTGGCGAGTTGCTGGCTGACGAGCAGGGCGGCGAAGTGATTCGCGTACAAGCGGCTGCCGAGGAGGTATCGACCGTGCGCTGCGACGACCCGTTGCGGCTGGCGCGGGCGGCTTATCACCTGGGCAACCGCCATGTGCCGTTGCAGATCGAAGCCGGTTGGCTGCGTTACCAACATGACCATGTGCTGGATGACATGGTGCGAGGTTTTGGCCTGCCGGTTACGCGGGAGCAGGCACCTTTCGAGCCGGAGGCCGGCGCCTACCAGAGCGCGCCGCATAGCCATAGCCACAGTCATAGCCATGACGCTAACCACGACCATCCCTTTGTGCGCATGCCTGGCCACGCTCACCCCTGAACTCGATCTGGAGACACCACCATGAAGAAGACCCTCGCACTTGCACTGCTGCTGATCGCGGTCCCCGCTTTTGCCCATCCCGGGCATGACACCCATCCGTTGCAGGATGGTCTGCTACACCCACTGACCGGCCTTGACCATTTGCTGATGCTGCTGGGCACCGGTGTCTTGGCCGCGTTGACCGGCCGCACCCTGACGCTGCCCCTGCTGACCCTCGGTGCCATGTTCGGTGGCGCCGTATTCGGCCATTTGCTGGGTGGGGTACCGGGTATGGAAACCCTGATCATCGGCTCGCTGCTGGTCGCGGCTGGCGCACTGTTATTGCCGCGCCGTCAGCACCTGCTGGCCTTGGCCATGCCACTGTTTGCCCTGTTCCACGGCTGGGCCCACGGAGTGGAAGCCAGCCCGGGTGCCTTCTGGGTGTTCAGTGCCGGTTTCGTTGCCGTCAGCGCCATGCTGTTGTTGGCGGGTTTCATCGGCGGCGGTTTGCTGCGTCGCCATGCACGCCTGCAACAAGCCTTCGGCGGTGGTTTGCTGGCGGGTGCAGCGCTGGTACTGGCCGGTTGATGCGTACCGATCTCAAGCTGCTGCGCCTGCTGCAGTTGGCCAGCCCCAACCTGCCAGTGGGCGGTTTTACCTACTCGCAAGGCCTGGAATGGGCGGTGGAGGCAGGCTGGGTATGCGGCACCGAAGGGTTTCGCGCCTGGCAGCGTCAGCAGCTCGAAGACACCCTTGGCCACCTCGACTGGCCTTTGTTGGCACGCCTGTATCGGGCCTGCCGTGACGACGATGCGTTGGCGTTTGCCCGTTGGAGTCAGTTCCTGTTGGCCAACCGCGAGACCGCCGAGCTGCGTCTGGAAGAGCGCCAACGTGGCATGGCCCTGGCACGGTTACTGGATGGCTGGGCGCTGTGCCAGGCACCAGCATGGCGCTCAAGCCTGGAACTGAGCCAGTTGGGCGGCATGGCCTGGTTGGCTGTGCACTGGGATATCCCGTTGCGCGACCTTGCCTTGGGGCACGGCTTCGCCTGGCTGGAAGGTGCAGTGATGGCGGGGGTCAAGCTGGTGCCTTTTGGTCAGCAGGCTGCCCAGAGCTTGCTTCGCGATTTGTGTGCAGAACTGCCCGCCGTACTCGAGGCGGCCCTGACGCTGCCCGACGAGCAACTTGGGGGTGGCCTGCCGTTGCTGGCCATCGCCTCGGCTCGTCACGAAACCCAATACACCCGATTATTCCGTTCCTGAGGTAACTGCCATGCAAAGCTACAAGCAACCCCTGCGCGTTGGTGTCGGCGGTCCGGTCGGTTCCGGCAAGACCGCATTGCTCGAAGCACTGTGCAAAGCGATGCGCGACCATTATCAAATCGCCGTGGTGACCAACGACATCTACACCAAGGAAGACCAACGCATCCTGACCGAAGCGGGGGCCTTGGCGCCTGAGCGTATCGTTGGCGTGGAGACCGGCGGCTGTCCGCACACGGCCATTCGCGAAGATGCTTCGATGAACCTTGCCGCCGTGGAAGCGCTGGCACGTAAGTTCGGCAACCTGGAAGTGATCTTCGTCGAGAGTGGCGGCGATAACCTCAGTGCCACGTTCAGCCCGGAACTGGCCGACCTTACGGTGTACGTGATCGACGTGGCCGAGGGCGAGAAAATCCCGCGCAAGGGTGGGCCGGGTATCACCAAGTCGGACTTTCTGGTGATCAACAAGATCGACCTGGCGCCCTACGTGGGGGCCTCACTGGAGGTGATGGAGCGCGATACCCAACGCATGCGTCCGGCGCGCCCTTGGGCGTTCACCAACCTCAAGACCGGGCATGGGCTGCAAACCGTGATCGACTTCATTGTCGAAAAAGGCCTGCTGGATACCGCCCGCGCCTGATGAGGGTACAACCAGGCCCGGCGTCTGCCACGTTGCAGAGGTCGGGCCTGCAGGCGGCGAATAACTTGAATCATTTGCAATATTTACATGAGAATCATTATCAAATTAAAATCGATGCCATTCACACCCCTTTGAGCATCGCCCTTGAACGCCGTATCCAACGTGTTTCTTCATTCACCTTCCACCCCGTTCCTGCTCTGTGCCTTGACCTGCGCCATGCTGCCTGTTCCGGCGGTTGCCGAACCCGCGCAAACCACATTGCCCGCGACGCAGATCGCCGCCGAAGCGTTCGATACGGCAGAAGGTTACCGTGCCAGCAGCGCCAGTACGGCGAGCAAAAGCGACGTTCCACTCAAGGATGAAGCACAGTCGGTTAACGTGGTGACACCGCAGACGATTGCTGACTACAACGTTCGCTCGCTGGACGATGCCATGAAGTTCGTCAGTGGTGTCAGCCAGGGCAATACCCTGGGCAATACCAAGGACTCACTGGTCAAGCGTGGGTTTGGTACCAACGACGACGGTTCCATCCTGCGTGACGGGGTACGCTCGGTGGTCTCGCACAACTTCAGCGCCACCACCGAGCGCGTCGAAGTGCTCAAGGGGCCGGCGTCGCTGCTGTATGGCGCCATGGAGCCAGGGGGTGTGATCAACGTGATCAGCAAGCAACCCCAGTACGTGCGCAGCACTACGCTGAGTGGTTCCGCTTTCAGCGAAGGCGGTGGCAGCGTTGGCGTCGACACCACCGGCCCGTTGGGGGACACCGGCCTGGCGTATCGCCTGGTTGCCGAGCGGCAGAGCGAGGACTACTGGCGTAACTACGGGGTCGACCAACACACCCTCATCGCGCCATCGCTCAGCTGGACGGGCGAGCGCGCAAGCCTGACGCTGGCTTACGAATACAACGACTACACGAGCCCGTTTGATCGTGGCACGGTGTTTGTCGATGGGCACCCTGCCAGTGTCGACTATGACAAGCGGCTGGATGAGCGTTGGGCGAAAACGGCGGGGATCAGCGAAACCGCCACGGCACGGTTCGAGTACCAACTGAGTGATGCCTGGAAGACCCGTCTGACCTATGGCTGGAACAACGACCGCTACAGCCTGGCGATTGCTCAACCCACGGCATTGTCGGCCAGCGGTGTACTGCAGCGTCGGGCCAATGGCGGGCAATACGATTACGAAACCCGCTATGCCAGCCTGGACTTCATTGGCCAACAGGTCGTTCTGGGGCAACAGCACGACCTGCTGGTCGGTGCCGAGCAGGAAGACTCCGACAAGTTCCGTGGCAAGACTTACCGTAATGCCGTGGACAAGGACTTCAATATCTATTTGCCAGTTTACGGTGGCATGGATAAGCCAAGCCTCGTCAGCCAGGCCGACAGCAACCTGAGCAATCAACTGACCTCGACGTCGCTCTACCTGAAAGACAATTGGCACCTTAACGACCAGTGGATTCTGGTCTTCGGTGGCCGTTATCAGCATTACGACCAGTTCAGCGAGCAGGGGCTGGGCAGTAAACGGACGTTGAACCGTGACAGCAATGGCGACACCTTCCTGCCGATGCTGGGGGTGGTGTTCAAGGTCGATGAAGACCTGTCGTTCTACGGTAACTACAGCCGTTCCTTCGTGCCCAACGACGATGTGGATGACAATGGCAACACCTTTGACCCTGAAGAGGGCCGTAGTTACGAAGTCGGTGCCAAGTATGACCTCGCGCCCGGCCTTAACCTGAACCTGGCGTTGTTCGATATCGAGAAGAAAAACGTTGTGACCCCTACGGCGGTAACGGGTATCAGCGAGGCCGCAGGCAAGGTGGGTTCCCGTGGCCTGGAACTGGATGTGACCGGGCGTATTGCCGAACGCTGGGACATGATCGGCACCTATGCCTACACGCGAACCGAGATTCTTGACGACCCGAAGCATGAAGGTAATCGCCTCGGCCAGGCGCCCAAACACGTTGCCAGCCTATACCTGAGCCACCACCTCCAGGTGCCTGCGGGGCTGGGTGACTGGCATGTGGGCGGCGGTGCCCGTTATGTCGGTGACCGTGCCGGAAACAATGAAAACACGTTCTACATGAGCAGCTACACCGTGGCGGACGCGTTCTTGCGGTGGGATGTACCGATGGCGGGCTACAAGACGCGCCTGCAACTGAACGTCGACAACCTCTTTGACAAGCACTACTACCCATCGAGTACGGGTAGCGCGTTGCAGGTCAATGTAGGCGAACCCCGTACTGCCAGGCTCAGCGCCAGCGTGACCTTCTAGCGCAACCTGCATCGCAGGCAAGCCTGCTTGTGTCCACACAGAATGCAGTGTTCTACGCGGATCCTGTGGGAGTTGGCTTGCCAACGATGCAGGCCCTGCGCACTTACTGACACCGCGCCGATGCTATCGCAGGCAAGCCTGCTCCTACAGAGAATGCAGTGGTCCACGCCAATTCTGTGGGAGTTGGCTTGCCAACGATGCGGGCCCTGCGCACTTACTGACATTCCGCCAAAGCCATCGCAGGCAAGCCTGCTTCCACGGGAGGTGGGCATGCCGGGCAAGGGGGAGGCTCTCGCCATCAACGGATTTTCACGCGAACCCAGTACCAGGGCGCTCACCGCGCAGTTAGCTAAACAAGAAAATTCCCCGGCCTAACCTCGTCGGTGCCTTCCAGTACCGGTATCTGCGCCTCATCCTTCAGGTTCACCCCCGACAACTGCCGCCGCCATGCCTCGCGCATCAGGTAACCGAGTTTGTGGGTGGCCATGGCGTAACTCAGCCCCTCCAGCCGCACGTTGGAAATACAATTGCGCGAGGCGTCGTTCAAGCCCACCCGCGGGGCATAGGTGAAATACAGACCGAGGCTGTCCGGCGAGCTGAGCCCGGGGCGCTCACCAATCAGGATTACCACCATGCGTGCGCCAAGCAGTTCAGCCACCTGATCGGCCACCGCTACGCGGCCTTGTTCGACCAGGCAAATCGGAGCAACGCTCCAGCCTTCATCCTTGGCCAGTGCTTCTATGCGCTGGAGCATCGGTTGGGCATGGCGGTGTACGGCCAGCGCAGACAGCCCGTCAGCCACCACCAGGGCCAGGTCGACCCCTTCCGGTTGAGCCTTGGCGTAGTCGCGCAGTTGCGCCACCGATGCTTCGTTCAGGCGTCGGCCGAGATCAGGACGTTGCAGGTACGTGTGCCGGTCTGGCGCAGCGCTGTGCAGGGCCAGGCTCTGCCCGCAGCCTGCGGCCAGACCGGCCAGGTCAAAACGCAGGTGCACGGCGTCACGGGCCTGGGCATGGGCATACTGGAAGTCGAGTTGCGCAGCCGTAGGCAAGCTGGTGCCCGCGCGGCCCAGGGCAATCCGCGCCGGGGTCAGGTTGCGTAATTGCTGCCAGGGGTCAGGCCGGGCGGGGCTTTTACCGTTATCGTCCATTGCTACCTCTACTTCAACTGTGCCAGGGCGGTGCGAAACAGCGGTGGTACGCCACTGCCCAGGCGTACCTGACCGTCGTGCTGTTGCAGGATGTCCATGCGTGCCAGCCACGCTTCAAACTCTGGTGCCGGGCGCAGGCCCAAGGTCTTGCGCGCATACAGGGCATCGTGGAATGAGGTGGTCTGGTAGTTGAGCATTACGTCATCGGAGCCTGGAATGCCCATGATGAAGTTGATCCCGGCCACACCCAGCAAGGTCAGCAGCATGTCCATGTCGTCCTGATCGGCTTCGGCATGGTTGGTGTAGCAGATGTCGCAGCCCATGGGGACGCCAAGCAGCTTGCCGCAGAAATGATCTTCCAGCCCGGCCCGGATGATCTGCTTGCCGTTGTACAGGTACTCCGGGCCGATGAAACCCACCACGGTGTTCACCAGGAACGGGTTGAAATGCCGGGCCACGGCATACGCGCGTGCTTCGCAGGTCTGCTGGTCGACACCCTGGTGAGCGTTGGCCGAAAGGGCGCTGCCCTGTCCGGTTTCAAAGTACATCAGGTTGTTTCCCAGGGTGCCGCGTTTCAGGCTCAGGCCTGCCTCGTAGCCTTCCTGGAGAATGCTCAGGCTGATGCCGAAACTGCTGTTGGCCGCTTGTGTGCCGGCGATGGATTGAAACACCAGGTCCAGCGGCACGCCCCGTTCGATGGCCGCCACCGAAGAGGTAACGTGGGTCAGCACGCAGGACTGTGTGGGAATCTCGTAATGCTGGATGACCCCATCGAGCATCTTCAGCAATTCGCTGATGGCGCTGAGGCTGTCGGTGGCTGGGTTGATGCCGATCATGGCGTCGCCATTGCCGTACAGCAGGCCGTCGAGCAGGCTGGCGGCGATGCCGGCAGGATCATCGGTCGGGTGGTTGGGTTGCAGCCGCGTGGACATTCGCCCACGCAGCCCAACGGTGTTGCGAAAGCGGGTCACCACACGGATTTTCTGCGCCACCAGTACCAGATCCTGAACGCGCATGATCTTCGATACGGCTGCAGCCATCTCCGGGGTCAGTCCGGGTGCCAGCGCCTTGAGACTGGCTTCGTCGGCGTCGTCTCCCAGCAGCCAGTCACGAAAGCCGCCGACGGTCAGGTGGCTGACCGGCGCGAAGGCCGCGTGGTCATGGCTGTCGATGATCAACCGCGTGACTTCATCCTCTTCATAGGGGATCAGGGCTTCGCTGAGAAAGCGCGTTAATGGCACATCGGCCAGGGCCATTTGTGCCGCCGCACGTTCTGCATCACTGGTGGCCGCGATCTCTGCAAGACAGTCGCCAGAGCGCGCCGGGCTGGCCTTGGCCATCAATTGCTTTAGGCTTTCAAAACGCCAGGTAGTGCCGGCGACTGTATGCACGAAGCTCATGGTGTGTCTCCTTACTCGCTGGCCAGCGCCACGGTGCCTGCGTTCTGGCTACGAACCGCGACGCAGAACAGCATGCCCACTGCCATCAGACCGATGAAGATCCCGCAGATCAAGGTGTTGAACCAGACCATTGCGACCAGGCAGACCACCGCCAGCAACAGCGCAATGGCCGGTACTACCGGGTAGCCTGGGGCACGGAAGGTGCGCTCAAGGTCGGGCTCGCTGCGACGCAGTTTGAACAGGCTGAGCATACTGACAATGTACATCACGATAGCGCCGAACACCGACATGGTGATCATGGCTGCAGTCAGGGTCATGCCCTGCAGGTTGACCAGTCCGTCGCTCAGGATGGCGGCGATACCGACGACGCCGCCGGCCAGAATCGCCCGGTGCGGGGTGTGGAAGCGTGACAGCTTGGCCAGCCCTTTGGGCAGGAAGCCGGCGCGGGCGAGGGCGAAGAACTGGCGCGAGTACCCCAGAATGATGCCATGAAAGCTCGCCACCAGGCCGAACAGGCCGATCCATACCAGCATGTGCATCCAGGTCGAATTGTTGCCCACGACCGACTTCATGGCCATTGGCAGCGGGTCGTTGATATTGGCCAGTGCGCGCCAGTCACCCACGCCCCCGGCGAAGATCATCACGCTGATGGCCAGGCTCACCAGGGTCAGGATGCCGGCGATGTAGGCGCGCGGAATGGTACGTTTCGGGTCTTTCGCTTCCTCGGCGGCCATGGCTGCGCCCTCGATGGCCAGGAAGAACCAGATAGCAAAGGGGATAGCGGCGAAGATGCCGCTCAGTGCGCCCAGGCTGAAGGTGTCGGAACCGGCCCAGCCCCCCAGGACAAAGCTGCTGAAGCTGAACGCAGGGGCGACCACGCCCATGAACACCAGCAGCTCCAGCACGGCGAGGACAGTGACGACCAGTTCGAACGTGGCGGCAATGCTCACACCGACAATGTTCAGGGTCATGAAGACAAAGTAGGCGCCCACGGCGGCCACTTTCGGATCGAGGTTGGGGTATTGCACATTCAGGTAGGCGCCAATCGCCATGGCGATCGCAGGCGGTGCGAAGACAAATTCGATGAGCGTCGCCATCCCGGCGATCATCCCCCCGGTCACACCAAAGGCGCGCAGGCTATAGGCAAAGGGGCCGCCAGCATGGGGAATGGCGGTGGTCAACTCGGTGAAGCTGAAGATGAAGCAGGTGTACATCACCGCGACCAGCAGGGTGGTCACCAGGAAGCCCAGCGTACCGGCGGTGCCCCAGCCGTAACTCCAGCCGAAGTACTCGCCGGAGATCACCAGCCCCACCGCAATGCCCCAGAGGTGCAGGGTGCCCAATGTTGGTTTTAGTTGTGATACGGCCATGGTATGTCCCCTTGAAGGTGTACCCGAAAAAATGCCTGGCTGGGAGCATAACCACAGGCCTGCGCTCAAGACTTGACCGGCCGACACCGCCACAATCGCGCTCGGTCAACTTTTGCCAAAGGCGCCTGCATGGCGCGTACGACACTGATCATGCACTCACGTGGGGCGGGTCGGAATCGCCCTGCACAGTGTCACCGAGCGGCAACGGGTGTTGGCGCAACCGCCTACACACTGCCCATTGCACCGAGTATTCGGGTAGCAGTTGCGGGTGTCGGCGCACCGGCAACCTCCTGTGCTAAAGCGTTTATGCACAAAGGTACGGTATTTGCTTGGAGGGGTGATTGCATTCTCTACACGGTAACAGCAGCCATGTTCCAGTCCTCCCTTGCCCAGGCTCCCTTGAACGCCCCTCGTGCGAACAATCGGGGTGTGCTCTCGGCGGCTGCCACCGGTATGGATGCCTTTATCGTCAACCATGGCGGTGACCTTGACCGGGTGTTCGGCCATGCCGGTATCGACCCCGAGCAACTCCAGCACCCGACCTTGAGCCTGGCCTTGCCGAACTACTGTCAGGTACTGGAGGAGGCGGCACAGCAGACCGGGTGCGATAATTTCGGCCTGCGTTATGGCGAACAATTCCAGCCCCAGGCCCTTGGCCTGCTGGGGTATGTCGGCCTGTGTTCGGCCACCCTGGAAGACGCGCTGATCAACTTCGCGCAGGCGTTTCCGTATCATCAGCACAGCACGTTGATCCGCCTGGTTGATCAGGGCGAGTGCTACAGCTTCGATTACCAGATCCATCACAGCGCTATCCGCCAGCGGCGTCAGGATGCCGAGCTGACCATGGGCATGGCGATGAACCTGGTGCGTCATGTACTCGGGCCGAAGTGGGCACCGCGTGAAGTCGCCTTTGAACATGCTCGGCCACAAGACTGGCATGAGCACCGTGAGGTGTTTGACGCCCCGGTGTATTTCGAGCGCGCCTGTAACTCCATTTTGATTCCCAAGCGCGAAATCGTCGGCAAGGCCATGCCCGGCCATGACCCGGTATTGCTCACGCTGGTCAAGGATGCGATCCGGCAATTGGGTGAAACCAACACCGGCCCGGATCTGCTGGAGCAGGCCTGTCAGGCCATCATTACGCTGTTGCCGCACGGTGATCCGAGCCTCGACAGCGTTGCCGATCAACTGCAACTGCCGCATTGGTTGCTGCAGCGTAAATTACGTGAGCAGGGCCTTAGCTTTACCCAACTGCTGGATCAGATCCGCCAGGACCTGGCTCTGCAGCACCTGGGGCAGCAAAGCCTGAACATCTCCGAACTGGCGCCATTGTTGGGCTACTCGGAAACCAGCGCGTTTTCCCGCGCGTTCCGCCGCTGGTTTGGCGTGAGCCCGCGCAAATGGCGCAGCGAGCACGAGCATTAGGCTGGCACAAGCATGCACGTGTTGCGCTAGCCTGCCCTCAATGCCCACAGCACTTCCAACACATGCTGAGTGGGGCGGTCGACGTCACCGGTACGGTGGGCAATGCCCAGTTGGCGCCACAACAAGGGCTGTAGTGGTCGCATGACTACCCTGGCATCGGGCAATGGGGTGTTGGCTTCATGGGGTAGCAGCGTTGCGCCATAGCCGGCTGCGACCAGGCTTTTGATGGCGTCGTTGTAGTTCAGTTGAATGCGGGGTGTCGGCTGGTAGCCGTCGTTGGCGAACCACTCCGACGTCAAGCGTGAGAGCCGCGTGCTGTTGTCATTCAGTATCAGCGGCTGAGCGGCCAGCCAGTCGGGGGTGACGACGTCCGGGCACGTCCAGCGGGCAGGCAAGAATGCCATGACCGGGTCGCGCCGCCAGGGTTCGATGTGCACGCCCTTCATCGTGGTTTGCGGGAGCGCGACCAAGCCGATGTCCAGCGTGCCTTCCACCAGCTTCTTCAGTGTCTCTTGCGAGGTCAGCACGGCGACCTGTACGTCGATATCCGGGTGCTGCTGGCCGAGGGTTTCCAGGGCTTGTGGCATCAACTGTGCGATGGCGCCGGTCGAGGCGCCCAGCCGTACGCGGCCAGCCAGGCCCTGCACCTGACGCTGCACCTCCTCAAGGGCCTGCTCGGCATCGGCCAGCAAACGCCGTGCGCGCTCCACCAGTGTTTCGCCAATCGCCGATGGCTGAACGCGTCCCCGTGTACGCGACAACAGTCGGGCGCCAACCCGTGATTCCAGATCGGTGATATGCAAGCTGATGGTTGGCGGCGCAAGGTTCAGCACCCGAGCGGCTTCGGCAAATGAGCCCAGGTCGGCAATCGCCACCAAGGTGCGCAGGCGGTCCAGGCTGATTTCGCGCATGGCGCGCTCCTTGATCAGAAAATCTGAATGTAATCGTTTGGAAATTCAACTTTTCCTATCTTAAGCCTGCGTCGAAGATCAGGTCTGCTGATTTCTGACTTCCGAGAGCACTTCATGACAATTCCTCTTGTATTCATCGATGGCGATCAGGGCACTACGGGCTTGCAGATCCACCAGCGACTGCGCGACCGGACCGACCTGCGGCTGCTCACGCTCAGCGCTGAGCACCGCAAGGACGCAGCTCATCGTGCCGAGGCCATCAATGCCTGTGACATTGCGATCCTGTGCCTGCCGGACGAGGCCGCACGTGATGCGGTCGCGAGTATCGAAAACCCCGCCGTTCGGGTGATTGATGCCAGTTCGGCGCACCGCACTCACCCGGACTGGACCTACGGTTTTGCGGAAATGAGCCCGCAGCAGGCGCAGCGCATTGCGACGGCGCGGCGTGTCAGCAACCCCGGTTGCTACCCCACGGGGGCGATAGGTTTGTTACGCCCACTGCTAGAGGCGGGGCTGGTGGGCGCCGACTACCCGATCAGTGTGCAGGCCGTATCGGGTTACTCTGGAAGAGGGCGGGCAGGGGTTGAGGCGCATGAGGGGCACGGCGCTTCGCTCGCACCGGCATTCCAGGTGTATGGGTTGGCGCTGGCGCACAAGCATGTTCCAGAAATTCAGCAGCACAGTGGCCTGACTGAGCGACCGATATTTGTGCCTGCCTATGGCGCGTTTCGGCAAGGTATTGTGTTGACCATTGCGTTGCAGCGTCGGCTGTTGTCGCCGGGGGTGGGCGCACTGCAGTTGCAGGCGTGTCTGCAGCAGCACTACACCCATTTCGAGCATGTGCAGGTGATGTCGATGCACGAGTCAAAGGCACTCACGCACCTTGATCCGCAGGCACTCAATGGTACTGATCAACTGCGCTTGATCGTCCTGGAGAGCGAATGCGAAGGGCAGGTGCTGTTGGCGGCCGTGTTCGATAACCTGGGCAAGGGCGCGGCGGGCGCTGCCGTGCAGAACCTGGATTTGATGCTGGCAGGCACATGCCGCCCTTTGCCGTCACGCACCTAAGGGCGGCATGCTCACGCCTACCCGCCATCACGCAAGATCGAAGCGATCAAGGTTCATCACCTTGTTCCAGGCTGCCACGAAGTGACGCACGAACAGTGGCTGTGCGTCGCGGCTGGCGTAGACCTCGGCAATGGCCCGCAGTTGTGCGTTTGAACCGAAGACCAGGTCAACCACAGTGCCTGTCCATTTGAGCGCGCCTGTCGCCCGATCGCGCCCTTCCAGCACGCCTTCAGTGGCCGCAGACTTCTGCCAGGTTGTGTTCATGTCGAGTAGGTTCACGAAAACATCAGGGGTCAGTGTTTCGGGGCGCTGGGTGAGCACGCCGTGTGCAGCGTGCCCGACGTTGCAGTTCAGTGCGCGCAGGCCGCCGATCAGTACCGTCATCTCGGGGGCGCTGAGTGTCAGTTGGTTTGCCCGCTCCAGCAGAAGCTCAGCTGCCGATCCTTCAAGCCCGCTGCGCAGGTAGTTACGGAAACCGTCTGCGCTGGGCTCCAACACGGCAAAGGAGGCGACGTCGGTCTGTTCCTGCGAGGCGTCCGTACGCCCGGGTGAGAAGGGTACGGTCACCTCGTGGCCAGCCCGCTTCGCCGCAGCCTCTACCGCGGCACAGCCACCCAGAACGATCAGGTCGGCCAGCGAGACTTTCGTGCCATTGGCCTGGGCGTTATTGAAGTCCTGCTGGAGCGTCGTCAGCGTGTGTAGCACTTTCGCCAATTCAGCGGGCTGGTTGACCGCCCAGTCTTTCTGCGGTGCCAGGCGAATGCGTGCCCCATTGGCACCACCACGTTTGTCGCTGCCGCGGAACGTTGCTGCCGATGCCCAGGCCGTCGTGACCAGTTGCGCGATCGAAAGTCCGGATGCCAGAAGTCGTGCCTTCAGGCTCGCGATGTCCTGCTCCCCGATCAGTGGGTGATCCACCGCGGGGACAGGGTCTTGCCAAAGCAGAGGTTCCTGGGGGACCAACGGGCCCAGATAGCGAGAAACAGGCCCCATGTCCCGGTGTGTCAGCTTGAACCAGGCCTTGGCGAAAACCTCGGCCAACGCCTGAGGATCGGCGTGGAAGCGCTTTGAAATCGGCGCGTACACCGGGTCCATGATCAGTGCAAGGTCGGTGGTGAACATGATTGGTGCGTGGGTTTTCGTCGGATCATGGGCGTCTGGTACGGTACTGGCGGCAGCGGCTTCCTTGGGCGTCCATTGGTGGGCACCGGCAGGGCTCTTGGTGAGTATCCACTCGTAGCCGAACAGGTTCTCAAAGTAGTTGTTGTCCCATTTCACCGGGTTGGTGGTCCAGGCGCCTTCCAGCCCGCTGGTGATGGTGTTGGCACCGTTGCCGCTGCCAAAGGTATTTTTCCAGCCCAGGCCTTGCTCTTCGAGCGCTGCTGCTTCGGGCTCAGGGCCTACATACTGGCTTGGGTCAGCCGCGCCATGGGCTTTACCGAAGGTGTGGCCTCCGGCAATCAGTGCGACGGTCTCTTCGTCATTCATCGCCATGCGGGCGAACGTCTCACGAATGTCCCGTGCTGCCGCGAGCGGATCCGGGTTGCCATTCGGGCCTTCCGGGTTCACGTAGATCAGGCCCATCTGAACCGCACCCAGCGGGTTCTCAAGCTCACGATCGCCGCTGTAACGCTCGTCTGCCAGCCACTGGCCTTCCGGCCCCCAGTAGATGTTGTCTTCGGGCTCCCAGATATCGACACGGCCACCGCCGAAGCCGAAGGTCTTCAGGCCCATCGAGTCCAGGGCGACCGTGCCTGCGAGCACCATCAGGTCGGCCCAGGACAGTGTGTTGCCATACTTCTGCTTGATCGGCCAGAGCAACCGCCGCGCCTTGTCGAGGTTGCCGTTGTCTGGCCAGCTATTGAGCGGTGCAAAGCGTTGCGCACCGCCGCCCGCGCCACCGCGCCCGTCGGCGATACGGTAGGTGCCCGCGCTGTGCCAGGCCATGCGGATGAACAGCGGGCCATAGTGGCCGTAATCGGCGGGCCACCACGCCTGCGAGGTCGTCATCAGGGCATGCAGGTCTTTGATTACCGCATCCAGGTCGAGGCTTTTGAACGCCTCGGCATAGTTGAAGGCTTCGCCCAGGGGATTGGCCTGGGGCGCGTGTGGGTGGAGGATTTTCAGGTTGAGTTGATCAGGCCACCAGTCGGCATTCGAGGGTGCCCCGGTTGCAGTGTGTTGGCGAGCGCCGCCCGCGAACGGGCAGGTTGCTTCGTTAGACATGATGCTCTCCTGTTATGTCCGGTTATCCCGTCATTTCAGCGTGGAGCCCGACTGCGGCCCCAGCCAATAGGTTTTCAGTATGGGATTCATAGTAGACGGGGAAGGTGAGCTGCCCGGCGCTGCGGATGTTTAAAATAATCGACTGGTGCTGGTGGAAAAGGTGTCTTTTTAGCCATGTAAATCCGCTTTACCCAAAAAAACGTCGCATTTCGTCATTTTTTATCCAGATCCCGGCGGTAATTGTTTGACATATTTAACGGCTTTGGCAGACTGCCAAGCCGTTGTCATAAGTGGTTACGATTTCCTCGTGCTGGTTACAGACGAGTTGTCGCACCGCCTGCGATACGCAAACAAAAACAACATAGTCAGTCGCGCTGCCCCTGTACGAGCCACGCTCGTCAGCCCGGTGTCGGACGAGCCAACGGAAAGTACAAATGCTGATTTGGTTTGTTGCGCTTTATCTGCTGCTCACGGTAGGTGTCGGTTTCTACGCGTCCACTCGCGTGAAAAACTCCAGGGATTTCGCTGCCGGTGGCCGCAGCATGTCCTTCCCGCTGGTCGCCGCGATGGTGTTCGCCACCTGGTTCGGCTCCGAGGCCGTATTGGGGATACCCGCTACCTTCATCCAGGAAGGCTTTGCCGGCATCATCGAGGACCCGTTCGGTTCCTTCGGCTGCCTGATGTTGGTCGGCCTGATTTTCGCCCGCCCCCTCTACCGCATGAACCTGCTTACGCTCGGTGACTTCTTCCGCAAGCGCTTCGGCCCGAACGTGGAAATGATCACCAGTATTGTGATCATCCTGTCCTACCTGGGTTGGATCGCCGCACAGTTCACCGCACTGGGCGTGGTGTTCAACGTGCTCTCCGACGGCGCCATCAGCACCACCCAAGGCATGTTGATCGGCGCGGTGATCGTGCTGCTTTACACCTTGTTCGGGGGGATGTGGTCGGTCGCGCTGACGGACTTCATGCAGATGCTGATCATTGTCGCCGGCCTGGTGTATCTGACCTGGTTGATCGGTGACATGGCAGGCGGGCCTGTGGCGGTCATCAGCCATGCGGCTAACGAAGGCAAGTTCAGTTTCATGCACAGCTTCGAGCCGAAGGACTTCGTGGCCTTCATCGGCGCTGCGGTGACCATGATGTTCGGCTCGATTCCGCAGCAGGACGTTTATGCCCGAGTCATGTCGGCCAAGACCGAGAACATCGCTGCGCGTGCATCGATGGCGGGTGCCTGTTTCTACCTGGCGTTCTGCATGCTGCCGATCTTCCTGACCTACGCGGCCTCGATGATCGATCCAGCGATGGTTCAGCGCTGGCTCGCTGATGACGCCCAGATGATCCTGCCGCACCTTATTCTGGAACGGACGCCATTGTTCGCCCAGATCATGTTCTTCGGCGCGCTGCTCTCGGCGATCATGTCCACGGCCTCGGGCACCCTCCTGGCGCCGTCGGTGACCTTTACCGAGAACGTGCTCAAGCGCTTCCTGCCAGACATGAACGACAAGCAGTTCCTGCTGGCCATGCGCCTGACCATCCTGGTATGCGCCATCCTCACCTGTGTGTTTTCGCTGTTTTCCAATGCCAGCATCTACGAGATGGTGGGCAACGCCTACAAGGTGACCTTGGTCGCCGCGGCGGTGCCGTTGTTTGCCGGCCTGTTCTGGAAGCGCGCCACCACCCAGGGCGCTCTGGCCTCGATGGGGTTTGGCATGGCGTCCTGGCTGTGGCTGGAATACACCCACACCGATGCCGACTTCTGGCCGCCGCAGTTGGCCGGGCTGCTGTTCAGCTGGCTGGGCATGTTGCTGGGGTCGCTGTTGCCACAGATTCTGAGTGCCCGCGACCCGGCGCGCGCGCACGTGGTGGGCAACGCCTCAGGTGCTGTTGCTATCGAGTAAGCCTATCGCTAACGAACATATTGGCTGAGGATAGGAATGGACGGGCAGTGCGCAAGCGCTGCCCGTTTTTTTTGCGCGCACACCAGGCACGTCGTGCCCGTGAGAATTTCAAACGCTGCGAAGACTTCTGTGAACACATTTCTGCAGTCGATGTCGCAACGCGGGGCAAACAGGTCATTTCTGCGAGAAGTGGTGAGTAAAACGCGCGAAAACAACGGAAATTCAACGCCAAAATAGTGGCACATTAATTGCTGCCGGGGCCTCGCATGGTTCGATAACTATAAGAGGGTCCAATGGCTATGGCCATCACTTGCGTTGCTTCCCAGTCTGTCGAGGTCTACTCGATTGCCTGCCAATGGCGCTTCACACGCCCTATGTCTCCAGCGTTTGAAGAGTGCCCGTCCTATGTTTGTTAAACACTCCTTGCGCACGCAAATACTGACGTTGCTGGGCGTCAGCCTGATGCTGGTTCTGCTTTCAGCACTGGTGTGTTTCAGCTTTTTCGCCAACAGCCTGAATACCTACAA
Organism: Pseudomonas laurentiana; assembly: GCF_014648275.1. GTDB lineage: Bacteria > Pseudomonadota > Gammaproteobacteria > Pseudomonadales > Pseudomonadaceae > Aquipseudomonas > Aquipseudomonas laurentiana. Next base: position 33,929 of record NZ_BMQU01000016.1, on the reverse strand, counting down.
CGAGGTGCTGACGCGCTCTGCCCAGGCATCGAGGTATGTCAATGAAGCCAGCCTTGCATTCAAACGCCAATCTCAGGCGTTCACTAGTGCAGACCGCAGTCTTGATGCGTTTGAAGCGGCAGAGCGGAGGGTCAGGGAGTGCTTGGCCAAGGTGCTGGCGCTGGATATTGATGTATCGCTAAAGGCCCGGGTCAATGATCTGCTCAACGCACATCAGGTGCTGGGCGATCAATACCGCAAGCGTCACGACGCTGTCGCGACCACAGGTATGGACAGCACTATTGATCGGCCGGTCAGTGAGCAGATGGATGCCTTGGTGGAGCAGCTTTATCAAGACACCCAGGTACAACTCGGACAGGTCGATGCGCATGCCGAGCGTATCGGGTTGCTCGGTACCCTGGCGCTGTTGGCGGTCAGTGTGCTGACGTGGCTGTTTGGCATGTGGTTGATCAGCCGCAACCTGATCACGCCCATACATCGCCTGATGGCGTGTATTGTCCAGCTCAGCCAAGGCCAATTCGGTCAGCGCATCAACAGTACCCGTAAGGATGAGCTGGGGCGCCTGGCGAAGGCGACCGATGCGCTGCACGACGTGCTCTCGGACACGTTTGCCGGCCTCAAGCAGAGCACCCGGCAACTGGATAGCGCCAGTGACGAATTGAAGACCATTGCCAGCCAGTTGGGCCAGGGTGTCGAGAATCAGGGCTTGCGTACCGATCAGGTGGCGACTGCGATGGAAGAAATGTCATCGGCGGCCCAGGAAGTTGCCAGTCATACCCTGCAAGCTGCTCGGGCAGCGGACGATGCCGAGAACGCCACCCAGCAAGGCGAAAAAGCCATGGTCAGCATGGTCAAGAGCATCCACGATATCCGTGATGAAATCACCGACACGGCAAGCGTCATTCACCGCCTGGAAGCTGACAGTGGGCGTATCGGTGAAGTCCTGGCGGTGATCCACAGTATTGCGGAACAGACCAACCTGCTTGCGTTGAACGCTGCCATCGAAGCGGCCAGAGCCGGTGAACAGGGCCGAGGCTTTGCCGTTGTGGCCGATGAGGTACGAAACCTGGCGCAGCGCACTGCGCAATCAACGGCAGAGATCAATACCATCATCGATGCCGTGCAGAAGGGTGCGGAACAGGCGGTGCGGGCGATCGAAAGCGGTAAGCGCAGCAGCGAGAATGGCGTTGAACAAGTGCGGCTGGCAGGCGAGATCCTCAGCGGCGTTACCGGTGCGGTGCAAACCATCCGCGACATGAGCCAGCAGATCGCCACGGCTGCTGAAGAGCAAACCCTGGTGACCGAAGACATTTCGCGCAACCTGTGTGAGCTGGTGGCGATTGCGGCCAACAATCAGGAAAGCGTGCGCCGCACTGAAGGGGCCAGCAAGCACGTGCATCAGGTGTCCAGCACGCTTGCTGAACTGACCGGGCGGTAAAGCTGTTGATGCCGAAACGTTCATCTGGCGTATGGGGTTGTTCGGTCAAATGGTAGTCATTGTCGGTATCTGGAACAGGTTCATTTGCCGTTCACCGCATCAAAAAAGTAGATCGAATGGACAGGTGTTTCAGGGCATCTTCGGCATTGATGCCAGGACGGACGCTGAATAGCGGATCGTGACTACCTTCTCAGGAGCCGAAAGTGGCGCTGGCAGTTTTTTGCAGGGTACAGGTGGGTGGAGGATCAGGAACGACTTTTTGCCGGGTGAACTCCTTTTGCAATGGAGCTGCCAGTTACCGCCGCGAAACGATAGGGTGGCAGCTATACGTGGGTTCGCGGACCGAGGCAAAAGGAACTCGGCAGACCCGAAGGTCTCTCACGCACAGCTGCCATTACACAGACAGCGGGCGCAAAAAAAAGCGCCTGCAATTGTGGCTGTGGTGCGCTGTAGCGCCTTTTGCCAAGCGGGCCGCGACGCCCGGCCACTGAATTTGCAGCGACCGTGTAAAGTTATCGGGGTTGGGAAAGATGTTCAGGTAATGGATCTGACAGGATTCGGGGCTATTGGCGTTAGCGACCGAACCCTCAGAGAATGGAAAAGCATCGCCGACAAGACAGGCTCCTAGAGGTAGGTGTAGACGCCGGCCTTGTCGTTGATAGGGGAGAGCGGTTCTAGCGGTCAGGTCACCACTCGGTAGCACGGCTCATACGCCGCCCCACCTGGCAGTTTCATCCGGTGTTGCTCGACGAAGGCCTTCAGCAGGCGGTCCAGCGGCTGCATGATGGCTGCGTCACCGTGGATCTCATACGGGCCGTGCTCCTCGATCAGGCGAATACCGTTGTCCTTCACGTTACCCGCAACGATGCCGGAGAAGGCACGGCGCAGGTTGGCCGCCAGCTCATGGGGCGGTAGTTCGCGGCTCAGTTTCAGGTTGGCCATGTTGGCGTGGGTCGGGTCGAACGGGCGCTGGAAACCTTCGTCGATCTGCAGCAGCCAGTTGAAGTGGAAGGCGTCGTTGCGTTCGCGGCGGAACTGCTTGACGGTCTTCAAGCCTTCGGTCATATGCCGTGCCACTTGGGCCGGGTCGTCGATGATGATCTGGTAATGACGCTGTGCGGCTTCACCCAGGGTTGCACCGACGAATGCGTGCAGTTGGTGCAAGTAGGCTTCGGAACTCTTGGGCCCGGTGAGAATGACCGGGAACGGCAGGTCCTGGTTGTCCGGGTGCATCAGGATGCCAAGCAGGTAGAGGAACTCTTCTGCCGTGCCGGCGCCGCCCGGGAAAATGATGATGCCGTGTCCGACGCGGACGAAGGCCTCAAGGCGTTTCTCGATGTCCGGCAGGATCACCAGTTCGTTGACGATCGGGTTGGGTGCTTCCGCGGCGATGATGCCCGGCTCGGTCAGGCCCAGGTAGCGGCCACTGCTCATGCGCTGCTTGGCATGGGCAATGGTGGCGCCTTTCATCGGGCCTTTCATCACGCCCGGGCCGCAGCCCGTGCAGATGTCCAGCTTGCGCAGGCCCAGTTCGTGACCGACCTTCTTGGTGTACTGGTACTCCTCGGTACTGATCGAGTGACCGCCCCAGCACACCACCATTTTTGGCTCCAGCCCTGGGCGCAGGGTGCGGGCGTTGCGCAGCAGGTGGAAGACATAGTCGGTGATGCCTTGGGAGCTGCTCAAGTCGATGCGCAGGCTGTCCAGTTCATTTTCGGTGTAGACGATGTCGCGCAGGGCGCTGAAGAGCATTTCGCGGGTGCTGGCAATCATTTCGCCGTCGACGAAGGCGCCCGCGGGTGCATTGATCAGCTCCAGGCGCACGCCACGGTCCTGCTGGTGAATACGGACTTCGAAATCCTGGAAGGCGTCGAGGATGGTCTTGGCATTGTCGACGTGGGCGCCGGTATTGAGGATAGCCAGGGTGCACTGGCGGAACAGTTGGTAGATGCTGCCCGAGCCTGCTTCGCTCAATTGCTGAACTTCACGCTGGGACAGCGTTTCCAGGCTTCCTTTGGGGCTTACCGACGCGTTGATTACATTTCTTGGGATCATTGTGTAATTCCTTTAAACGATGCCAACCTGCCAGAGAGCGCCTGTGGCATTCGGAGGTTTGACACCGAACGTGGCCGCACAGGGCAGGTACTTTTCAAGCGCTCGGGGGATAACGCAAACACGGCACTCAGGTCCTCCGTCAAATGTGTGCTCAGGTCACGGCGGATACCCCATCGGGATGTTGCCTGTAAGCCGAAAGCACTGTGTGTTCAGGCGGTTACATTACTAATGCCACATTTTGCTGCGGCCTGTCTTTTAAAAAATCAGTGAAAGGTATGTTCTGGTACATGTGTGCCTGGTTATGCCCTTGACGCTGGGGCAGGGGGCAGGTTGCGTGAGGGCCGTGTTTTGTTGCAAACCGTGCCGAGCTGTAGGGGCGTCGATTTGAGCATAGGCCGTGGTGTGGCGGACCTTGCAGAATTTGCAGTGCCTTTGTTAGTGTATGAAACATATATATTTCATATATGGGGCCTCATCGTGGGTATCGTCAAAATTTCCGAGCAGATGCATGAAGACCTGCGTCTGGCCAGCAATGCGCTGAGCCGCTCGATCAACGCGCAAGCCGAGCACTGGATGCGCATTGGCATGTTGGCCGAGCTGCATCCAGAGCTCGATCACAGCGCACTCTGTCGCCTGTTGATTCGCGCTGAACAGGCAGGTGGCCTGCAGCTGAGCGAGCTTTCTGCGCTGGCCGCTGCTGCATCTGTCGCTCGGGGCAAAACCGCCGTGGAGGCTGGACAATGAGCAAGAAAGTGACACTCAAGACACCCGCCGAGATCGCCATGGCGCGTGTGGCCGGTACGCTGGCTGCAGACGTGCTGGCGATGATTGCGCCGCATGTCAAACCGGGCGTGTCGACCAATGAATTGGACCGTCTGTGCCATGACTACATCGTCAACGTACAGAAGGCCATACCGGCCAACGTTGGCTACCACGGTTTTCCGAAGACTATCTGTGCGTCAGTCAACCATGTGGTCTGCCATGGCATTCCCTCGGACAAACCGCTGGAAGACGGCGATATCGTCAACATCGACATTGCGGTCATCAAGGATGGTTGGTTCGGCGACACCAGCCGCATGTATTTCGTCGGTAAACCCCGGCCTGAAGCCGAGCGCCTGGTCAGCACCACCTATGACGCGATGTACGCCGGTATTCGTGCCGTACGCCCGGGTGCCACGTTGGGTGATGTCGGCCATGCCATCCAGCGCGTGGCCGAGCAGGCCGGCTACAGCGTCGTGCGCGAGTACTGCGGGCACGGTATCGGCAAGGTCTATCACGACGAACCACAGGTGCTGCACTACGGCATCCCGGGGCAGGGCCTGACGCTTAAACCCGGCATGGTCTTCACCATCGAGCCGATGCTCAATGCCGGTAAGCGTCATGTGCGCACCCTCGGCGATGGCTGGACAGTCATCACCTCCGACCGTTCGCTGTCGGCGCAATGGGAGCACATGGTTGCGGTGACTGAGAATGGCGTTGAGGTGCTGACGCCCTGGCCAGACAGTTCGCAGGGCTGACTGATCGCGCTCAGTTTCGCTTGGTGCTGTGTCCGTCAGTGTGGCTGTTCTGTCTGCGCCCGAGACTTGCCAAAGCGCTTGCGGTAGGTCGAGGGCGAAATGCCTATGGCATCCAAGCCTGACGCTCAAGCGTGGCATAGTCTTTATCATCGAACCGACGCCCAGGTGTTAAGGCGAGCACGCGCTATAGTTCAGTGAAGCCTTGGATCAGTAGTCAGGCTTCCCTAGGGGGTAACGACCACGCATACCAAACGTCCTGACGGGTGATTGAAATGCGCAACCTGATGGTGCTGTTGGGCATGATAGCTGCCCTGTCTTGCGCCTTTGCTGAAGAGCAGAGGCCAGCCTTCCCCTACATCGTCGACGGCACCAACAGGATTACGGCGATACTGTCCGAGTCCCCGACGCCCAGTCGCAAGGATCTGATCAAAGTCAGCACCATTGCGTGTGACGCACTGAAGCAGTTGCTGATGGATCAGGCATTTTACGAAGGGTTGTTTGCCGTTGCGAACACGATGTCGGATACCGCACCCGAGCGGGCTCAGTGGGTGCGTGATATTGAGCTGTTCAACCTGCGTTTTCTTGCCATTGAACAGCAGACCTTTGAAAGGGCCGGGTTGGATGAACGTGCCACCAAGAGCTTGGTGGATGCCTTGGGCAAGTACCGCTCTAGTGTTTCCAACAAGGTCGATCCGAAGGCCATGATCGATGCCATGGGGCGCGTGAAGGATGACTTCTGTAAAAGCGCTGTCGAGTTGCAGGCCTTGGAAGACAAGGCCGTCGCACAGGCTCAGGTCGCGGCGTTGGCCGAAAAATCTGCATGGCGGTGGAAGGGCATCGCGGTCATTGCCCTGGATGTCGGTGCTGCTGCTGCGATTATTGTCGGCAGTGGGCCAGCAGGGGCTGTAGTTGCAGGTCCGGCTGTCACGGTCGTGGCCGGAGGGTCCATTGCTATTGGTCAGGACATGATGGGGCGCGGAAAAGACTGAGCGGTTATTGTGCCACCGGCTCGCTACTGCTGGTTCTGCTCCCGCAGCGCATTACGCGATACCAGGATGCCCGGCAGCATCGGTGCCCAGAAACTCAGGCCGCGAAACAGCAGTGTCGCGGAGAGTGCTACGGGCAGGGCAATGCCCGCCCAATGCAGGGCGCTGACAGCGCCGCCCTCAAATACGCCCAGCCCGCCGGGCGTTATGCCGATACTGCGCAACAGGCTGGCCAGCATGAAGGCGGCATACACGCCGCTCCAGTCGGCGTCGGCGCCCATGGATAGCACCAGCGCCCAGAGGGTGGTGGCGTCCAGCAGGAAAATGCTCAGGTCCAGCAGGGTCGTGGTGGCCAACAGTTGAGGGTTACGGGTCAAGCCTGCATCGGCTTCGTTCAGTGTGTCGAGGCTGTGTTTGACCCAGCGGTACCGGGTGATGCCGTTCAGTGCGCGGGTGGGTTGGTGCCCTTGCAACAAGGCCAGGCCAATGACTACGGCCAGGCTGCCCACAGTGAACAGCGTACAGGCGGTGATCAGCAGGGGGCTTGCATGCCCGTCCACGATCAGGATGACCAGCGCCCAGCCGATGGCCAGTACATAGGCAAGCATGTAGGAGAGGATGCTGATGACAAAGCAGGCAATTACCACTGGGCGCGATATGCCGAGGCGCTCAAAGGCCGTGCTCACGGCAACGGCGCCGCTGACGCCATAGGTCGGTAGGGCTTGATCGAAGAACAATTTGAGTAGCCCCAACCTGCAGGCTTTCATCAGCGATAATCGAGCGTGACCGGTGCGCGTGATCCGCCGATAGATCTGTCCTTGAACCACATAGGTCATGGCTTGCAAGGCCAGCGCCAGCGCAAACCAGCCAGGCTGTACCTGATGACTCAACTGGAGCAGGCTCTGCGCTTCCGAGAAATGCAGCGCGACGGCCACGACCCCTGCAAGTGACGCCGCACCCAACAACCAGGAACTCCAAAGCACACCTCGTGAGCGCATGCGGCCCATGGCCGAGGACGCCTTGCTGCTGTGCTGGTTGTCAGGGCTTTCCATGATTCACGCCGGTCAGAGCAATGGCCGAGCAGGACGAGGTTTGGCCTTTGCTCGTAGTACGTAGTGGTAGAAAAAGCGTTTGGCCAGTTCGACCATCATCAGGTAGACCAGCACCATGGCTCCGAGAATGGCGTAGAAGGCTGGTGGCAGCGGTACGAAGCCAAAGTAGTGGTTCAGGGGTGAGTAGGGCAGTACCAGTGCCAGTGCGACGATCGTCAGTGAGGTCACGGTCAGTACCGGGTTGGCGTGACTCTTCAGGGGGTTGCCACGGGTGCGGATGATAAAGATGACCAGGACCTGAGTGCACAGCGACTCAACAAACCAGCCGGTCTGGAACATGCCTTCATTGGCCTTTAGCACCTGCAGCATGACGTAGAAGGTCAGGAAGTCGAACAGTGAGCTGATCGGACCGATGATCAGCATGAAGTTGCGGATAAAGGTCAGGTCCAGCACCTGCGGGTGGCGCATGTCGTCAGTGTCGACCTTGTCCAGAGGTATTGGTACTTCGGAAATGTCGTAAAGGATGTTGTTGAGCAGGATCTGTGTCGGCAGCATGGGTAGGAATGGCAGAAACAGTGCGGCGCCAGCCATGCTGAACATGTTGCCGAAGTTGGAGCTGGTGCCCATCATGATGTACTTGAGGATATTGCCGAAGGTGCGCCGACCTTCCAGTACCCCGGACAACAGCACATGCAGGTCCGGTTTCAGCAGGATGATGTCAGCGGCCTCCTTGGCCACATCGACCGCCGAATCCACCGAGATGCCGACATCCGCCGAGTGCAGCGATGGTGCGTCGTTGATGCCGTCGCCCAGGTAGCCAACGACATGGCCGCGGGCGCGCAGCGCAAGCAGCACACGCTCCTTCTGCCCCGGATTGACCCGGCAGAACAGGTTGGTTGTTTCCGCGCGAGCACTCAAGGCATGGTCGTCCAGCAGGGCGATTTCCTTGCCTGTCAGCAGGCCGGTGACTGGAATGTGCAACTGCTCGCACACATGCCGTGTGACCAGATCACTGTCGCCGGTAACGATCTTGATCGACACACCGACTTTGGCCAGCGCCGACAGCGCAGCACCTGCGCTGGTCTTCGGGGGATCGATAAAGGCGCAAAAGCCGACGAGTATCAACTGCGCCTCATCACCTACCACGGCATGGGCGTGGGTTTGCTCCACGTCGCGCCAGGCAATCCCCAGCACCCGCAGGCCTTCCTGTTCCAGTGCATGGTACTGGGCATAAATTGCCAGTCGGTCGGCGTCGCTCATGGGCTGAGCGTGAGCGTCGGGGCCACTTTCATAGTGGGTGCATAACCCGATTACGTCGTCCGGCGCGCCTTTGACCAGCAACCAGCGTGCCTGTCCGTTGTCGATCAGCACGGAGACACGCCGACGCTCAAAGTCGAAGGGGACTTCGTCAACCTTGGTCCAGGTGCCAGGGTCGAAGTGGGTCGTGGCGAGAATGGCTTCGTCGAGTGGGCTCTTCAGCCCGGTTTCAAAGTAGCTGTTGAAATACGCCAGCATCAGCGGACGGTCGCTAAGCTGGCCCAGCGGGTCGACATGCCGCTCCAGATGGATGACCGCTTCGGTCAAGGTGCCGGTTTTGTCGGTACACAGGACATCCATCGAACCCAGGTCCTGAATCGCCGAGAGACGTTTGACGATCATGTCCTTGCTCGCCATGCGCAATGCACCGCGTGACAGGGTCACGGAAACCACCATGGGCAGCAGTTCGGGGGTCAGGCCAACGGCCAGCGCGACCGCGAAAATGAACGATTCCAGAAGGGGTTTGTGCAGCGCGACATTGACCAGCAACACGAACAACACCATCAGCACTGTCAGGCGCATGATCAGCAAGCCGAAGTGACGTGTGCCCAGTTCAAATGCCGTCGGCGAAGATTGGCGGGAAACGCTATCGGCAATGGCGCCGATGGCGGTTTGCGCACCGGTGTTGACCAGCCATACCGTTGCACTCCCGCTGATGACCGAGGTGCCCATGAATACCGCATTGCTCGCTTCGGCCAGTTCGGTGGCCGACGCCGGAGGCATCTGTGCATGCTTCTCAACCGGGTAAGGTTCACCCGTCAGCAAGGCCTGCTTCACAAAAAAGTCGTGTGCTTCGATCACCCTGGCGTCTGCGGGGATCAGATCGCCCGCGCAAAGCTCCACGACATCCCCCGGTACGACATCGGTGACCGCGATATCCAGTACCTTGCCATCACGGCGCACTCGGGTGCGCACCGCAACCGTATGGCGCAGTTTCTCGGCGGCGGCATTGGCACGGTACTCCTGGACAAAGTCCAGCGTCACACTCAGCAGTACGATGCACGTGATGATGATGAAATTGACCACTTCGCCGCTCAAGGCCGAAATGGCACTGGCGGCCAGCAGAATGATCACCAACGGGTTGCTGAAGCGGCTCAGGTACTGGCGCAGGATTGACCGCTGCTGAGTACTGACAAAGGCATTGGGGCCGAACTGGGCCAGGCGTCGTTTTGCTTCGGCAGCCGAAAGTCCGGAGGTAAGGGTCGTACTGACCTCAGTGGGAATCGGCTCCAGCCACCATGCAGTGGTTGGCGTAGTGTTTGCCATGTCAGCAGCCTCTGTCATGAGTCAGGTCGCCGTCAGTGTAGTTCGCCTGGGCAGGGTGATGCCCGATGAGGCGTCATAGGCAAAGGAGGCCGTGCATGGCTATGATTGAACGTCATGACAGCCTCTTTTCCGATCCGCCAACCCTGCCCGCCCGGTGCCTGCGACTGTGACCGCGAACAACTGCTGGACAGTCCAGGTGCCGATCAGCGCATCCTCCTCCTGACCCGTCAGGAGGAGAAACGTTTGCTTGAGCGTCTGGAAAGCCTTGAAAGCCTCGCCGATCTTGAGCGGATGCAACGGCGTATGCACGAGCAACTGGGCATCCGTCTGGATATCGCCCCCGGCTTCAATGAAGTGCGTACCATGCGCGGCATTGGTATTCATATCGGTGCGCAAACCGGGTTGTGCCGTAAAACCCGTCAATCGATTCCCGCCGCTATCCGTCGGGCATTGGAGCGCCGCCCCGAGATTGCCTATGAGCTGCTCAATGCCCATGACCTCCTGCGTGATGCCTGAGGTGCTCGTGGGACACTGAATTGGCTCGGCAAGACGTGCCAGCAAAAAGCCATTCTTTTGGATATGCGGTATAAATTGTGCTCGCCGTTTCGGCAGTATCGACAGAGCTGAACATGCTGAGTCATATGAAACCTCTAGACCTGAGCCTGCGCATACCGGCAGAGGTGCCAGACACCCTGCCGGACAAGCGTTTTGACAGCCTTTTGCGTATTGCCCGGTGTCACTTCGAGGTTGTCGATGCCGTTTTCCTGCCTGAAGCGGTCAGCGGGTCGTGGGAGCCTGTGCTTGAGGGCCGCGTGGCGCCAGGGCTGTCAGACGTGTTTTCGCTTTGTCGATACCTGACCCCGCACGATGATGTACTGGTCGTTCCTGATACCTTTGCAGACGGGCGTTTTCACCGGCAATTGCACGACACCGGCAACCGGCCTGTGCGTTTTCTGGCGAGTTGCCCGGTCATTGCCCATGCGGCAGAGCCGGTTGGTTTTTTTTGCCTGCTTCATGACACGCCTCGGGACATGACCGAAGAAGACCAGGCATTTCTACGCGATCTGGCCCGTTTGGCTGCCGGGATCATCGAGCGTGATGGTACCCAGGTGCGCCTGGAAGAAGATGTCGATGCCCTGCGTGAAGGTGAGCGCCGCATGACACTGGCCATTGCCGGAAGTGGAACCGGCATATGGGACCGTGACATCAAGGCCGGTGAAATCTATTACTCCGCGGGCTGGAAGGCCATTTTGGGGTATACCGATACCGAGATCTCCAATCGTATCGAGGACAGTTACACGCGTATCCATCCGGATGACCTCGATTACGTCAGGGCTGCTATCCGCGCGCACTTTGAGCAACAGACCGCCAGCTATGAGGTTGAGCACCGTATCCGATGCAAGGATGGCCACTACAAATGGATTTCCAGTCGCGGCCGGGTGGTGAGTCGCGACGCTGACGGCACGCCGTTACGAATGATCGGAACCACCACAGATGTTTCAGCCATCCGTGGCCTGTCAGAGCGATTGCAGCAGACGGTCGACCTCCTTACCAACCTGACCAATGAAGTGCCCGGGCTGGTCTTTCAGTACCAGCGCACGCCCCGTGGCGAGTCGTTTTTCTCGTATGCCAGTGCCGGTATCCAGGACATGTATGAGCTGACTCCGGAGCAGGTCGTCGCAGACGATTCAGCGGTCAACCGACTCGTTCATCCCGATGACCTTCCGGGTTACCTGATGTCATTCGATGTGTCGGCGGAGAGCCTGGCCCCGTGGCATTTTGAGTACCGCGTCTGGTTGCCCCGGCAAGGCCTGCGCTGGCGCCAGGGCGATGCCCGACCGGTTCGGCTATCGGATGGCAGCACGCTTTGGCACGGTTTCATCACGGATATCACGGAGCGCAAGCGGATCGAGGCAGAGCTTCAGGAGTTCGCCACTGTAGACTTCCTTACCCAACTGCCCAACCGTCGGCATTTCATGATGCAGATCGAGGCTGAATTGACGAAGGTCCAGCGGGCCCTTGTTCGTCGCTCAGCCGTGTTGATGTGCGATCTTGATCACTTCAAATTGATCAACGATCAATGGGGGCATTCCGTGGGTGATCAGGCGTTGAGGCATTTTGCAGCCATCCTGCGCGATCAACTCAACGCATGGGACCTGGCAGGTCGGGTGGGTGGCGAAGAATTCGCCGTGGTACTGAGTGGCAAGGACATTGGCCAGGCTGCGGCCTTCGCTCAGTTATTGCAGCAGCGTATTACCGGTACTCCATTGCTGGTGGGTGGCCAACACATTCCTCTGACTGTCAGTGTCGGGGTCTCCGTGATCATGGCAAGCGATGCCAGTGCCGATGCCGCGCTGTCGCGAGGCGATCAGGCGTTGTACCGGGCCAAGAAGAATGGCCGTAATCGTATCGAATGCTATGAAGTGGTGTGAGTTGCCGGCGCAGATACGCTGACAGCTCAGTCATACTCCGCTTCCTCATGCTCACCCAGCAGGCGCCGTTGCCGTGGTGTGGCGGCTTCGAGCACTGCGGGGTTGAAACGCCAGTGCAAGTAGGGTGAGAACTTTTGCGCCACCATGCGTCGGCCATAATGCACCTGCAGCAGGTAGCGGGTTCGGTCGAGGGTGCGGTTATCGCTACCCGCGTGCCACAGCTCGCTGCGAAACATCAGGGCGTCCCCGGCCTTGCACAGTACCGGTTGTGCCGTTTGGCCTTGCCAGTCATTTTCGCCCGCCACTGGTGGCCGCCCGGCACGGTGACTTCCCGGGATCACCCGCGTTGGACTTAAGTTGGCATCGATAGCGTCGAGGTAGAGATGCACGGTGCAGATCTGCATGGGCAACTCAAAGGCCGGGTCTGCCAGCAGGCTTTGCGGCAGTGCCATTACCAGGTAGTCCAGGTGCAATGCAGCACCGATGAAGCCGGGATGGCAGCGCCAGGCGGTCTGGCCAATGATGTGACAGTCCGCACCCAAGGCTGCCTCGGCCAGTTCAATGATCCCGTTCAGGTCAAGAAATGGCAGCCACAGTGGGTCACGGTTGAACACGCATTTGTAATGGTCAAGCAGGCCCCTGTAGTCCCAGTGTTGGGGCTTCAGGTTGTCGATCGCCGCACGCAGGGTGGCGATTTGATCGGCGTCAAGCACGCCTGGCAGCAGGACGAAGCCGTCACGGTGCAAGGCGGCAAGGCGGCTGGCGGTCGGTGTCGGCAAGAGGTCAGTGGTGGTCATGGCGCTTCCCTGGATAACTCGGAAGACACCTCTTCATACTGGCACCCTGCGCGGTGCTGCGCCAGGCGCATTCACACTACACTGAGATGACTGTTGATTCAGAACGATAGACGCTGTGAGCACGGCTCGCAGGTATCGCATGGCTGTGCGAGGTTGGACGCATGCACAACGCATATGAGCACAAGCGAGCTCGCGTACTCGACCCGATAGAGCGGGTCACAGAGGTCATTTTCGGCCTGTTGATGGCGATGACCTTCACCGGAACGCTCAGCGTGGCCACGGCCAGCCGTGAGGAAGAGCGCACCATGATGATTGCCGCCCTCGGTTGTAACCTTGCCTGGGGGCTTGCCGATGCGGTCATGTACCTGCTGCGTACCTTGATCGAGCGTTCGCGCAACCGCATGTTGCTCGACACCCTGCGTACAGGGGCAGACCCCGCAACCGGCCGGGCGCTGATCGCTGAAGTGCTGCCGTCGCGTCTGGCCGCTGCCGTCGGCACGGAGGGGCTTGAGATGCTGCGTCGGCGTTTGCTGGACCAACAGGCTATCGTGCTGCCACCGCGCCTTGGCTGGGACGATTTCAAGGGCGCGTTGGGCGTGTTTCTGCTGGTAGTGTGTGCCACGTTCCCCTTGGTGGTGCCGTTCATTGCGCTTGATCAGGCCGCGCTGGCTATCCGTCTTTCAAACGGTATCGGTGTTGCGGTGTTGTTCATTGCGGGCTGGGTTCTGGCTCGGTACGCCGGCGCAAAACCCTGGCAGGGCGGTGTGGCAATGGCGGTCACGGGTGGGTTGTTGATCGTTGCGATTATCGCGCTGGGCGGCTGATGAGCTTGGCAGGGGGCATCAAGGCCCGGTTGGTGTTTGCGCCTGGCTGCGAAACTCTCGGGGGCTGGACTGGACGTGTTTGCGGAAAAAACGGCTGAAATAGCCGACATCGGCAAAGCCCAGGCTGTGTGCGATCTGCTTTACGCTCTGACTGGAGTGGGCCAGCTCGCGTTTGGCTTCAAGCACTAATCGTGCATTGATTACGGTCATCGGTGTCATCCCCAGTTGTTCCTGACACAGTCGACCGAGGGTGGCTGCAGTGACACCGAGCTCATCGGCGTAATCGTTGAGCGAGCGATGCTGGCGAAAGTGCAGGTCTACCAGCTCGCGAAAGCTGGTAAGTTGCTGGCTGCGGCGGTTGTTGGCGGTTGCTGGTGAAGTGTCGCCCGCCGCGCTGAAACGCATGAACTGGATCACCAGGGCCAGCAGCAGCGACATGCTGCAGGCGACATGGTCGCGGGCGCGATTGTGGTACTCCTCGTACAGGGACAGGCACAGGGGGAGGAGTGGGTCTTGCGCAGGTGACCAGTGCGGGACGGCAATCACCTGTGGCTTGAGCAGTTGTGGCAACAGTGTCGGGCAGAGCATTCGGGTAATGCTCTCCAGCGGGTGTTGCACGGCCGTTATGACATGCCCCTCGACCGCCCCGGCCCAAGAGAAACCGTGCACGATCTGCGACGGGATGAACAGTACGCAGGGGGCCTGGGCGCGAACTTTGGCATTGTCCAGCAGTACTTCACCGGTACCGCTCTGCAGGTAGAGAATCTGCAGGAGGCCATCATGGCGATGCGCTGAGATTTCCCAGTCGTGAGCACCGGAGCGCTTGGAAATCGACTCCACATGCAAGGACTCATGCCATGCCGGCTGAGGTGATTCGCCGTAGAGGGCGTAGTTGGGGATCTTGTTCATTGTTGTTATGGGTGCTCTCGACCTTCAGGTCATAGGTGCTTTTACCCTAACCAACCTTCATGGCATCAGGCAACTCCGTCTGCGAGGTACGTCGTCAGGCCGGAGACCCGTGCGCGATTGTCGAAAAAGTCTGGTTGGTTGTGGGTTTTGTCCATTCTGACCGACCACCCTATGCCCCTATGCTCTGTCTCACGTGAAGGCGCTGTCTGGCTTTTCCTTCGCGCCCGTCGCGGCTTAGTGCTGCGCAACGATGGCGGCTTGCTGCGCCGCCGCGCCTTCGAGACATGCTGGAGAGCGTCATGAATAACAATAATCAAGCAAGCAACTGGTTGGGCCTGGCGTCCGCCGTCTGTGTGATCACCGGCGCCGCCGGCGGCATAGGGGCGGCCATCGCCCGTGCTTTGGTGGAGCAACGGGCCCAGGTGGTGTTGCTCGATCACGATGCCGACGGCTGCCAGGCCCTGGCGGCCTCGTTGTCCGAAACGTCTGGCGCTGAGGTAGTGGCCCTGAAGTGCGACATTGCCGACTCGCAGAGCGTTCAGCTTGCCGCCGATTGGGTCAACGAGCGCTTTGGGCGTTGTGACGTGCTGATCAACAATGCCAGCGTGCTGCAACCCGGCAGCCTTGCCGAGATCAGCCTGGCGAACTGGAATCGGCTGCTGGAGGTCAATCTCACCGGTTACCTGTTGTGCTCCCAGGCGTTCGGGCGGCTGATGCTGGCCAATCAGGCGGGTAGCCTCGTGCATATCTCCTCGATCGCTGCCCATTTTCCGCAGACCCACAGTGGTGCCTACAGTGCGGCCAAGGCCGGGGTGAGTATGCTCTCACGGCAACTCGCCGCCGAGTGGGGGCCGCAGGGTATTCGTAGTAACGCGATTTGCCCTGGGCTGATACATACACCGCTGTCGGCAGCGTTCTATGCCGACCCCAAGGTCGAGCAGCAGCGTAAGGCGATGACGGCCAATCAGCGCATTGGCCAGCCTATCGATATTGCCAATGCCGCGTTGTTTCTCGCCAGCCCACGGGCTAACTATGTCAATGCCACCGAGCTGACTGTCGACGGCGGCCTTGAAAGCATGTTGATGGCGTTGATCCCGCGTCCCGGTTACGAATCCCCGGCCACTCGCCGCTAGCCCAGTCGAGCCTGCAGCGCTGCGCACGACAGTGCGCGGCGGGCGTTTGCCTGCGGGACATGAACACGGAGATAACAACAATGACACGATTGAGTTCGACGGCAACACAGACCTGCGATGTGCTGGTGATCGGTGCAGGTGCCGGTGGTCTGGCCACTGCGATCGTCGCCAAGAAACAGGGCCTGGATGTGATTGTGGTGGAGAAGGAGGCCTTCTTCGGTGGCACCACGGCGTTTTCCGGTGGTGTGTTGTGGGTGCCTTGCAACCCGCAGGCCAGTGCCAATGGCATTCAGGACAGTCGCGAAGCCGCGCGTACTTACCTGCGCAACGAAACCGGCGATTACTTTGACGCCGAGGCTGTTGACGCCTTCCTCGACAATGCACCGGCCATGGTGTCGTTTTTCGAGCGTGAGACGGCCGTTAAATTCACCCCGACACTGTACCCGGATTATCACCCTGACGTGGCTGGAGGGGTCGATATCGGTCGCTCCATCCTGGCAGCGCCCTTTGATATTCGTCAGCTCGGGGCCGACATGGCCAGATTGCGTCCGCCACTGAAGACCATCACGTTCATTGGCATGATGTTCAATTCCTCGAACGCCGACCTGAAGCACTTCTTCAATGCAACCCAATCGCTGACCTCGTTCATTTATGTGGCCAAGCGTCTGGCAACGCACATCAAAGAGCTGCTGTTGTACCGTCGTGGTATTAACGTCACCAGCGGCAATGCCCTGGCGGCGCGTCTGGCCAAGTCTGCGCTGGACTTGGGTATACCCATTCATACGCAGACCGCTGCACACCAATTGTTGCAGGAGCGGGGGCGGGTGATTGGCGCGCGGCTTAACAGCACGCAGGGCGAGTGGCGTATTGATGCGCGGTGCGGGGTGGTGCTGGCCGGCGGTGGTTTTTCGCATGACCTGCAGCGCCTCAAGCAGGCATACCCTCATGTCAAACGTGGTAGCGAGCACTTTTCACCGGTGCCGAGTGGTAACACTGGCGATGGCGCGCGGATGGCCGAAGCGGTCGGTGGTCAGCTCGACATTCGCTTCAAGGATGCCGCCGCCTGGATGCCCGTGTCCAAGGTGCCGATGGGTGATGGCAGGTTCACTGCTTTCCCGCATCTGCTGGATCGCTATAAGCCAGGGGTGATCGGGGTGCTGCGCAATGGCCAGCGCTTCACCAACGAGTCAAATTCCTACCATGACGTCGGTGCCGCGCTGATACGCGCCTGCGCAGATGAGCCCGAGACGGCCATGTGGCTGATCTGTGACGCTCAGGCCATGGCCAAGTATGGCCTCGGTTATGCCAAGCCAGCGCCGATGCCACTGGGTCCTCTCTTGCGCAATGGCTACCTGCTCAAGGGGGACAGCCTGGCGGAGCTGGCCTGCCAGGCGGGTATCGAACCCGCTGGCCTGGAGCAGACGGTAAGGCAGTACAACCTCGGCGCGGAGCGTGGCGAGGACCGCGAGTTCGGCCGCGGCAGCACCTGCTTCAACCGTTACCTGGCTGACCCGCAGCATCAGCCGAACCCCTGCGTGGCACCCATCGGTAAAGGTCCGTACTACGCGGTCAAGGTCATCATGGGCGACCTGGGTACGTTTGACGGGATCAAGACCAGCGTTGTTGGTGAAGTACTCAACGAGGCAGGCGCAGCCATTCCCGGGTTGTACGCCGTCGGCAATGACCGCGCGAGCATCATGGGCGGCAACTACCCAGGCGCAGGCATTACCTTGGGTCCGATCATGACCTTTGGTTACATCACCGCTCGCCACTTGGCACAGGGCCTCAGGTCGCAGGCGGATAAGCCGTCACAGCAGGAGGTTGCATGATGAACCATAAAGCCATCGTCGATCACCGCATCTACACCATCAGGCCGCGTGGCATGGCCGAGTTCATCGAGGTATTCGATCGCTTGGCCATGCCTGTTCTGCTCAAGCACCTGGGGGCACCTCTTGCGTTCTACAGCAGTTGCATCGGGCCGCTTAACCAAGTGGTGCATTTGTGGGGTTATGACAGCCTGGATGACTTTGAGAAACGCAGCGCAGCGCGTGACCGCGATGAGGCGTTTGCGACCTACCTACAGGCATCGGCGCACCTGATCCTGGCTCAAGAGACACGCATCATCAAACCCGTGCATTTCCAGAGCCTCAATCTGTCTTGACCCGGCCGACAATGCCGTGCGAATCGCTTCAACAATAAAAAAGTGGGTACCGCAGCGTCGCTGTCGAGAAACCCTACAAATAGAGGTGAACGTCGTGGATAAAGCGCAAGCAATAGACGTGCGTGAATTGATCAACAACAGGCCCGTCGGGGCTTATCAAAAGTGGGTGGTTTTTCTCGGCTTCCTGATCATCGCGCTGGATGGCTTCGATGTGGCGATCATGGGGTTTATCGCCCCACAATTGAAGATGGACTGGGGTCTCAGTCATCAGGATCTTGGCCCGGTACTGAGTGCGGCGCTGATTGGCCTGGCATTGGGGGCGCTGGTCGCGGGGCCGTTGGCCGACCGCTATGGGCGTAAAATTGTCCTGGTGGTGAGTGTGTTCTTCTTCGGACTCTGGACACTGGCTACGGCCTTTTCCCCTGATCTTACGAGCATGGTGATCCTGCGTTTTCTGACAGGGCTAGGGTTAGGGGCAGCGATGCCCAATGCCTGTACCCTGGTTTCCGAGTTCGCCCCGGATCGCAAGCGCTCGTTCATGATTACCCTGGCGTTCTGCGGTTTCTCCCTGGGCGCTGCAGCAGGTGGTTTTGTCTCTGCCTGGATGATTCCCCACTTCGGCTGGCACAGCATGCTTGTGCTCGGCGGTGCCGGGCCGTTGCTGGTGGCACCGCTGCTGTTCTTCAAGTTGCCAGAATCGGTGACGTTCCTGGTGATCAAGAATGCACCACAGGCACGTATTCGTAGCATTGTCGACAAGCTGGCGCCTGGCGTGGCCAGCGCCAGCTCAACCTTTTGCATGCCGAAAGCTGCAATTGTCAGTGCCAGTGCTCCGCAGATCGTACTGTCGGCACAGTACCGGTTCAGTACCCTGATGCTATGGAGCGGGTACTTTCTCGGTCTGTTTCTGGTCTACCTGTTCAGCAGTTGGTTGCCGACGCTGGTCAAGGAGGGGGGCGGCTATAGCGTGGCCGACGCAGCCATTGTCACGGCGATGTTCCAGATTGGTGGCCCTGTGGGTTCCCTGGTGCTGGGGTGGGCGATGGACCGCTGGAGCAAGTACACGGTCTTGATCGTCAACTATCTGGTCGGCGGCCTGGTGATTTTCGCCATCGGCCAGACCATGCAGCACTTTGTTTTGATGTGCGCTGCAGCGTGGATGGCGGGGTTCTGCTTCAACGGCGGCAGTGTTGGCCAGAACGCCCTGGCAGCCTCTATCTATCCAACTGAGGCGCGTGCAACCGGTGCGAGCTGGATGAGTGGTGTGGGGCGTTTTGGTGCGATCCTCAGTGCGTTTGCCGGGGCCCAGATGCTCAGCCTGGGCTGGTCGTTCGCGCAGGTGTTCAGCGTACTGGCGATTCCAGCGTTGCTGACGGTCTTGACCACCTATGCTCAGGGGCGGCGCGCAGCTACCCTGGCCCGTCCCAGGGCTGTGCGACTGTCGCCCCTCTGAGGCGCTGCTGCTTTCATGCCGATCAGCCACTGGTGCTGGCCCTGCACAGACGCTTAGACTGAGGCCATCGCGCAGAAATCGGTTGCGCACTCACAAGGAGGTGAATATGGCGTTTTCACATGATGAGCGTGCTGCGCTGCTGGAAGTAAAGGGCGTGGGCCCCACCGTGGTTGATCGTCTGGAACAGTTGGGTTTCAACTCGCTGGCTCAGCTCAGCGAGGCCAATGCGCTGGAGATCGTTACCCAGGCCGCGGCATTGGTAGGTTCCAGTTGCTGGAAGAACAGCCCGCAGGCGCGAGCGGCGATTGCAGCGGCGATTGCCCGGGCGAAAGTGGCGCAGGCCTGATGGGCTGACGATGCGCCTTCGCAGGCATTGACGGCGCGACATGCCCAAGCGAGGCTTGGGCCCTTTTTCAGCAGAGGGTACATACGATGTTGATCGACTCCAGCCAGGCCACGTTGCTGGTCATTGATGTTCAGGAAAAACTCATTGGCGCAGTGACTGACCCTGCAGGCACCGTGGCCCGTACCCGTTGGTTGCTGGCTGCCACGGGTGAACTTGGTTTGCCGGTGGTGTTTTCCGAGCAGTACCCCAAAGGCCTGGGATCGACGCTGGCAGAACTCAAGGAGGCGGCGCGCGATGCGCAGGTGGTCGAGAAGCTGCATTTTTCCTGCGTGGCCGCCAACTGTCTGCCGGCCAGCCTGCTCGCCCGTGATCAGGTGATTGTCTGCGGTATGGAGACCCATATCTGCGTACTGCAAACTGTTCTGCACTTATGCGAGGCGGGTAAGCAGGTGTTTGTCGTCGAGGATGCCTGTGATTGTCGCAGCCCGCTGAGTCAGGCTAGCGGCCTGCAGCGTATGCGCGATGCCGGGGCGCAGATGGTCACCCGTGAAATGGTGCTGTTCGAGTTGCTGGGCAGTGCCGGTCACGAGCAGTTCCGGCACATCAGCAAAACCTATCTGGTGGGCGAGCAGCCCTGAGACTGGCGCCATGGTGCTGCGGAGCAGCCATAGCGTTTAGCATTTTTGAGCAGAGAACGCCATGTTGTTCGTTGTCATGCTGGGGGGCAGACACCCTGGCGCCAAGATCGAAGTCCACGATGTTGTTTTTGTTGTTGCGCCGAACCTGGAGGCGACCTATCCGCAATTGCGCGAGCAATGGTTCGGCAGCCCCAAGGGCTTGCATATCGATTCGTGGCTTGAGGTCGATGGGGCAGAGGGGTATGCATTGCACTGGTCTGATCTGCAACCTGCTGCGGGTGATCCACGTTTGTACTTCATCAACCTTGGAGGGTACGAGCCGGGTAGTTTTGGTGAGGCTCATCGCTACCTGCTGGTGGTCGCGTGCAGTCGGGAGGAGGCCAAGCTCAAAGGCAAATTGCAGATGGCCCGTGACTGGCTCAAGCCGCATACCGATGCTCTGCTGGATGTCGATGACTGTATCGCGATTGATCAGGTGGGAGGACGATACGTGCAATTGGTCGCGGGCGAACATGCGCCAATTGCACAGTTCAGTGATTACATCATTCTCTCCTGACGTGCAGATGAGCTATGGCTGTGACCTATTGATCTGAATTAGAGTGCGCGTTTTTTCCACCATCGATTTCTACAGGATGTTCCGATGAACACGCGTGCCCTCGTTTCCTTTTGCTCGACCCTGGCGTTGGGCAGCTTTCCGCTATTGGTCCAGGCCCAGGCAACGGTGGCTCAGGTCTTCAATGGCGAGATGCTGGGGAGCAGCCTGCGCGATTTTGAATCGGTTGCAGGTGTTTCCCAGGCTTCGGATGGCGATAGCCATAACTACCGGGTGCAAGGCTGTGAGGTGACTGCAACGGCAGCGGGCGCGACGGTCAGTGCATTGCGCTTGGAGCTGTCACCCACCTGCAAGGCCGACTTGAGCAGTTTTATCGGGACCTTCGCTCCGCCGAGCAATGAAACGCTGACCTTCGGTGCGCTTAACCGGTCTACAGGTGGCCCGATGGCGTTCTATGCAGACTGTCTCGATTTGTGCGGTAACGCCTATGATCCTTCGGTGTACGCACTTTGGGAGGGACCGCATGCGGTCAACTTCACTCAAGTGATGCTAGAGGTGGTACTGGCGGGTGATCAGGCGGTCAATGCGGCTTACAGCTGGCGTGAAGCGATCAGCAAGGCCAAGGGGGACGATTTTGTGGTCGATACCCGCTTCAACTGCGAAC
This sequence comes from Pseudomonas laurentiana, assembly GCF_014648275.1. Lineage (GTDB taxonomy): Bacteria > Pseudomonadota > Gammaproteobacteria > Pseudomonadales > Pseudomonadaceae > Aquipseudomonas > Aquipseudomonas laurentiana. Next base: position 12,388 of record NZ_BMQU01000016.1, on the reverse strand, counting down.
GTACGTTCGACCCGGCGGCGATGCATCATTTCCAGAGCGTGGAAGTGACAGCCGTGACCATTGGTACGGGGTTGAGTACGCCCGGCTGCTAAAGTCACGGCTGTATCCTTGCAGGTGATCTATGTGTTCACTTCGGTTGCTGCTGTCTCTTGCCGTGTTGCTGGTGTTGGCCGGCTGTGCCGCTCCGCGCGCGACCCAGCCTGCCAGCCCTGTCGAGCTACGCGCACAGATCGTTCATCTGTTGCCGCCCACGCTCGTCGACCGTCAGGGGTGGGCAGAGGATATGCAAGTCGCCTTCACCCACCAAGGCATCGCCGCAACACGAGACAACCTTTGCGCAGCGTTGGCTGTCACTGAACAAGAGTCTACCTTTCAGGCCGACCCTGTCGTTCCCGGCCTCGGGCGTATTGCGCGTGAAGAAATCGACCGTCGTGCTGCCAGGCTGCATGTTCCGCAGTTTCTGGTCAATGCGGCGCTCGCTACCCGCTCGCCCGATGGCAAGACCTATAGCGAGCGCCTGGAGAAGGTACGCAGTGAGCGGCAGTTGAGTGCAATTTTCGATGACCTGATCAGTACCGTGCCGATGGGGCGCACGCTGCTTGGTGACCTCAATCCGGTTCATACGGGTGGCCCGATGCAGGTGAGCATCGCCTTTGCCGAGCGCCATGCCAAGGGTTACCCCTATGCCTATACCGGCACGATTCGTCAGGAAGTGTTCAGTCGTCGAGGCGGGCTGTATTTCGGGGTTGCTCATTTGCTCGGCTACCCGGCGAACTATGATCGGCAACTGTACCGCTTCGCTGATTTCAATGCGGGTTGGTACGCCAGCCGCAATGCGGCCTTTCAGCAGGCCGTCAGCCGTGCATCAGGGGTCAGGCTGGCGCTCGATGGGGATCTGATTGCTCCGGGCGCGATCTTGCCCGGCGCGACGGAAAGGGCTGTGCGGCAGTTGGGCGATGCCCTGGATATGCGCAACCCAGTGATTCGCAGTCAATTGGAGAAGGGTGACAGCCTGGATTTTGAAAATACCCGCCTGTATCAGCGGGTATTTGCCTTGGCCGAGCAGCGTGCGGGTAAGCCGTTACCCCGCGCACTGTTGCCGGGGATTGTGCTGGACAGCCCCAAGATCACCCGCACGCTGACCACGGCCTGGTTCGCCAACCGGGTTGAGGCACGTTATCGGCGCTGTATGCAGCATGGTTGAACATGCGCCGCTGTCAGTTTCAGCGGCGCACAGAACCCGATGGCTAAAGGTTCCACCTGCACGGTCGATAAGCTGACTAACGTAAATACCATCAGGACGATAAGCACATGGTCGGAATCAATACGCTGGCGGCCGGCATCAACATCAACGGCAGCCCGAGTGCAACCCATGTCAGTGGTGTGAGCATCAACGGTGCGGCGCCTGCCGAAGTGACGGATGCAAGCGGCGTCAAGGCAGACCTCTCCCAGGTGCGGGAGAATGGTGAGGCCAAGGCCAGTGGTGCCAGCGGAGGCGACAGTGAGCCAGCACACATCAAGCAGTTGCGTGAACAGATAGAGAAACTGCAAAAGCAGCTGGCCGAACAGCAGAAGCAATTGCAGAAAGCAATGGCCAGTCAGCAGGAGGCGACAGCCAAGGCTGCTGAGGTGATGGCCGCTCAAAGCGCGGTTTCAAGCACCATGGCCGCAATTCAGACGGCAACCAGTGCGTTGTTGGAGGCCTTGACCTCCAGTGGCGGAAGCAGTTCGGGTTCGCTGGTCAGCACCAGCGCCTGAGATTTGCTTCAGGGGCCTGCCATGCGCAACGCCGGGCAGGCCCTGTAGTCCTTCAGTCGGCGACTGGCCGGTTCTGTGTTCGATCCGATTTGTAGCGCATCGCCACGGATGGCGCGGCACTTGCCTTGCCGGTTTCCATCCACTGACGCAGGCGGCTGGCATCAGCGAAGTGGGTGTATTTGCCAAAGGCGTCAAGGATGACCATGGCCACCGGGCGATCAGCCATACGCGTCAGCAGCACCAGGCAATGGCCCGCCTCATTGGTGAAGCCGGTCTTGGTCAGCTTGATGTCCCAATCACTCTTGTTGACCAAGTGGTCGGTGTTGCGAAAGCCCAAGGTGTAGTTGGGTTTGCGGAACGCTACGGTCTTCTCGCGTGTGGTGCTCAACTCGCTCAGCATCGGGTAGTTGCGTGCGGCCAGCAGCAGCTTGCTCAGGTCCCGGGCGGTAGAGACGTTATACATCGACAGCCCCGTCGGTTCGACATACCGCGTGTGGGTCATACCCAGTGCGCGGGCCTTGCTGTTCATGGCTTTGATGAACGCGTCGTAGCCGCCTGGGTAGTGGTGCGCCAACGTTGCCGCAGCACGGTTTTCCGAGGACATCAGGGTAATCAACAGCATCTCTCGACGGTTCAGTTCACTGCCGAGCTTGACCCTGGAAAAGACGCCTTTCATTTCCTTGGTCTGCGCGATCGTGACGGGGATCACCTCGTCCATGCGCTGCTTGGCGTCGAGGACGACCATCGCGGTCATCAGTTTGGTGACCGATGCGATGGGGCGTACTGCGTCCGCGTTGTTGGCGTACAGCACCTGGTTGGTCTGTACATCGATCAATAGAGCACTGCGCGATGCCAGGTGCAGCTTGGACGGGTCACGTTGAACTTGCGCGGGTGGTTGGGCGACAGCATTCGACGAGACTGCGGCGGTACCTGTGAGCAATAGCAGCAGACTTAAAATCGAAAGGGAGGTTTTCACGTTGGCGCTCACTAAATGTTGGTATGTCGTTGGCTGTGCAAAGGTTTTCGGTAAAAAACCGTTACATTTTAGGAGTATGGCTCAGGGGCTGTCGATTGCCCCGGATTCATTAGGCCAAATATGAAACAAATTTAACCTTGTTCCATGTTTGTACCCTTTAGCCGCATCTCCAGCGTCCCGACTTCCGACCAACCTGCTGATGAGCTGAGTCAGCGTGCGTAGGTAGAGCGTAGTACCTGGGCTCGCGGTATGACGGGTTTGGCGACATGAGGCATCAGCCTGCTCAAGTTAGGCATACTGTGTTTTTCGCGCATTTCAGGAGATCCGCATGGTCCCCAGTAAAGACACCGTCCTGTGCATGTCCCTGGCGGGTCGTCCCGGCACCTTTGGCGTACGTTTTCATAATCACCTGTACCAACAGTTGGGGCTGGATTTTTACTACAAGGCCATGACCACCACCGATCTGCCCGCAGCCATCGGCGGGATCCGTGCCTTGGGTATTCGTGGGTGTGGTGTATCGATGCCATACAAGGAAGCCTGTATGGCCTTGGTCGATGAGTTGGACCCTTCGGCAGCTGCCATCGACTCAATCAACACCATCGTCAATACCGCCGGGCACCTGAAAGCCTACAACACCGATTACCTGGCGGTACGTCAGTTGCTGGCGCGCCATCGTCTGGACCCCGCCATGAGCTTCGTCTTGCGTGGCAGCGGGGGGATGGCCAAGGCCGTGGCGTGTGCATTGCGTGATGCCGGCTTTGCCAATGGCACCCTGGTCGCACGTAACGAAGCCGCCGGGCGGCGTCTGGCGCAGGTCTGTGGGTATGGCTGGCAAGCCGAGTCAGGCAGCGTGCGTGCGCAGTTGTTGATCAATGTGACGCCAATTGGCATGGCTGATGGTCCAGACGCGGATCAGTTGGCGTTCCAGCCCGAAGCGATAGAGGCAGCGCAGTGTGTGTTCGATGTAGTGGCAATGCCAGTGCAGACGCCATTGATCGGGCAGGCGCAGGCATTGGGCAAATCGGTCATCACCGGCCTGGATGTGATTGCATTGCAGGCGCTGGAGCAGTTCGTGCTGTACACCGGGGTCAGGCCGACGGACGAGCAGGTCGCCGCGGCAGTGGCGTACGCACGAACGCCATCACCCGCCTTGGCGGCGCCTGCACCTTTGTAGGCGTATTTGTAGGCGTATTGTCGGGAGCCGGCCGTTGCCGGCGGCATCCCGGCAGCGTTACTCCAGTTGTGCCAAGCGTTCTTCCAGCGCGGCGATACGGGCTTCCAGCGCTTCGATACGCTCTAGCGATACGGTGGTGGCGGTCGAGCGCTCGGGCCCCTGCTGGCGCGCCGCCAGGATGGCTGCGATGTCTTCCGGATCACCGAACGCATGGGTGTAACGGTCTTCCCGTTGGCCGGCCTGGCGCGGCAGATGCAGGGCAAAACCGCGAGCAATGAGGCGTTCAAGTTGATGCACGACTTGCTCCGCATCGTCAAAGTCGTGCATGCGGTTGCTGCGGGTCAGCAGTTCGTTGACGGTCTGCGGGCCGCGCAGAAACATCAGGCCAAGCAGGGTCACTTGTGCGGGAACCAGCTCCAGGGCCTTGTCGATACGGTGTTCCCAGCGGTCGGCGCGACTGCCCATTTGCAGGCGGGTCATGCCTTGGCTTTCCAGGGCGCGAAGGCTCTGGCCCACCTGGCCCTGACTGAGGTTCATCACCGGCTCACGGCTGGTTTTCTGGTTGCAGGCCAGCACCAGGGCGTTGAGGGTCAGTGGGTAGGTTTCGGGGTTGGTGGCCTGTTTCTCGATCAGCGAGCCGAGAATCCGGATCTCGGTACTGTTGAAGCGGGCAGGGGAAGCGGTTTCGTGTTCGGTGGACATGGCCCTGTCTCTGTTCGAGGAAAGGCCCTAGCCTAGGTGCGGTTGACGGTAAAACACAAGCAGCCGGTGCGGGGGCACCGGCTGTAGGGGCGTGGTCAGGCGCGAGCGGCTTGGCGCTCTTTGGCCTGGCAGGCTGCGGCGGTGAAGAGTACATCGGTGGAGGAGTTCAGCGCGGTTTCTGCCGAATCCTGCAGTACGCCGATGATGAAGCCAACGGCCACCACTTGCATGGCGATTTCGCTGGGGATGCCAAACAGGCTGCAGGCCAGCGGGATCAGCAGCAGCGAACCGCCAGCGACACCCGAGGCGCCGCAGGCGCAGACCGCCGCAACCACGCTGAGCAGCACGGCGGTCGGCAGGTCTACGGCGATACCCAGGGTATTCACGGCTGCCAGGGTCAGGACGGTGATGGTGATGGCCGCACCCGCCATGTTGATGGTCGCACCCAGAGGGATCGATACCGAATAGGTGTCTTCATGCAGGCCAAGCTTGTCGCTCAAGGCCAGGTTGACCGGGATGTTGGCGGCGGAGCTGCGGGTGAAAAAGGCGGTGATGCCGCTTTCACGCAGGCACATGAACACCAGTGGGAACGGGTTGCGACGGATTTTCCAGAACACGATCAGCGGGTTGACCACCAGCGCGACGAACAGCATGCAGCCGATCAAAACGGTCAGCAGGTGCAGGTAGCCGACCAGGGCATCAAGGCCGGACTCCGCCAGGGTCGAGGCGACCAGGCCAAAGATACCCAGCGGCGCAAAACGAATGACCACCCGCACGATCACGGTCACGCCGTTGGACAGGTCTTCCAGTACGGTTCGGGTCGTCTCGCCCGCATGGCGGATGGCAATGCCAAGGCCAATGGCCCACGCCAGGATGCCAATGAAGTTGGCATTCATCAGGGCTTTGATCGGGTTGTCTACTGCGCTGAGCACCAGGCTTTGCAGGACTTCACCAATGCCGCCCGGGGCACTCAGCGATGCGTCGGAGGTGTTCAGTGCCAGGTGGGATGGGAAGGCCATGCTGGCAACGACTGCGACCACCGCAGCAGCGAAGGTGCCCAACAGGTACAGCACCAGAATCGGACGTATATGGGTTTCCTGACCGTGGCGATGGTTGGCGATAGAGGCCATCACCAGGATGAACACCAGGATAGGGGCAACAGCCTTGAGTGCGGAGACAAAGACTTTGCCAATAAAGGACAGGTGAGCTGCGGTTTCAGGTGAGATCAGTGCGAGGGCGATACCGGCTATCAGGCCAACGATGATTTGCAACACAAGGCTGGTTCGATTCAACACGTTTAAAACGGGGGTCATGGCAGGTGTTTCTCTGTCTTGTTCAAGGGTTTCAGCAGTGCCGAAACATGGCGCATTGACGGCATCTGGAAGGCAGCGCCGCGAAAAAGGGCGCGACTTTAGCACAGTGTGCAGTCGAGGGTCGCTGCACGGTGTCGGAGCGCGGATAGGAGGTGTAGTATGCCCGCCCTTTTTACGCGGCCCTGGCCGCGTGCTTCTTGCGTTGGAGTGTGGATGTTATTGCCAATCCTGTTGCTGGCTGCTGCTGGTTTCACTGTACTGACTACCGAGTTCATCATCGTCGGGCTATTGCCGGGCATTGCCCGCGACCTGCAGGTCAGCGTGTCTCAGGCAGGGCTGTTGGTGACCTTGTTCGCCTTCACAGTGGCGTGTTGCGGCCCGTTCCTCACCGCATGGTGCGCACGTTTTGACCGTAAACGGCTGTTTATTGGCATTTTGCTGGTATTCGCGGCTGCCAATGCCCTCGCAGCAGTAGCCTCGAACATCTATGTCATGGGCCTCGCGCGGTTGATTCCGGCGCTCGGGCTGCCGGTGTTCTGGGCGCTGGCGAGTGAAACGGCCGTGGATATCGTCGGCCCGGCTTATGCCGGGCGAGCCATTTCCAAGATCAGCTTTGGCGTGGTGTGTGCGACGGTGTTTGGCATTCCGGTCGGCACCCTGATTGGTGATGCGCTTGGGTGGCGGGCAGCTTTTGCGGTACTGGCAGTGCTGGCCTTGGCCAAGGCGCTGCTGTTGTACGGTTACCTGCCGCGTACGCCGAGGCAGACGCCGGCGTCATCACTGCTTGGGCAGTTTGGCATTCTGCGCAGCCCTTTGTTGCAAGGGCATGTGTTGCTGTCAGTGCTGGTGTTCAGTGGCATGTTCACGGCCTATACCTACCTGGCTGACATGCTTGAGCGTTTGGCCGGTTTCGATGGCAGTCGGGTGGGCTGGTACCTGATGGGGTTCGGTGCCGTCGGCCTGATCGGCAACAGCCTGGGCGGCCGAGCCGTGGACCGTCACCCTTTGCTGGCGTCCAGTAGCTTCTGTGCCTTGATGATCATTGGCCTGGTAGCGGTGGTGCCGAGCATGCATTCTCCTCTGGGCCTGATGCTGGCGCTGGCTATTTGGGGGGCAACCCAGGCAGCGCTGTTTCTGGTCAGCCACGTACGTCTGATCAAGGCCGCGCCTCAGGCCCCGGCGTTTGCTGCTTCATTGAACATCGCAGGAGCCAACCTGGGGATCGGTCTGGGGGCGGTCATTGGCGGTCGGGTTATCGATACCCTGGGCCTTTCCAGCCTGGGCTTCTCTGCGGCTGCGCTGATCGCAGTGTCGGTGGTCCTGGGGCTGTGGTTGATGAGCGCGCGATTCAGGCCAGAGGCCAGTTGAACAGCTCGCGGCGGGCGCCCTCGGTGATCGCGAGGATACCGGGGTGCTTGACCTTGCGCTCCACCGAGATGGCATAGAACGACTCGATCACGGCATCCGTCTGGCCGATCAACTCGACACCGTACTGGCGGCATACCTCTTCGGCGATGACGCTGGGTGCGATGAATATTCCACTACCTGATTGCCCGAAGGCTTGCATCAAAGCGCTGTCGTCGAAGTCGCCGATGATCCGGGGTTGCACATTCTGCTCGGCAAACCAGCGCAGCAAGCGGCTGCGTACGACGGTTTCCTGCCCCGGTATCAGCAGTGGTGCATGTTGCAGTCCCCGGGGGAAGTTGGCCCCATAGCGCGCGGCCAGTTTGGCGGTGGCGAAGAAGCTGATGCCGCATTCCCCCAGTTTCTGGCTGTAGCCCTTGATGTCCAGATGGCTGGGCATTGGGCTGTCGGAGATGACCAGGTCCAGGCGCTGAATCGCCAGGTCGGCGAGCAGGCGCTCCAGCTTGTCTTCGCGGCAACTGATGCGCAGTGGGTCGCTCAGCTCCATGGTCGGCGCAATCAGTCGGTAAACGATGGACTTGGGCACCACATCCGCTACGCCAACCCGAAACAGGATCTGTTTTTCTTCTGGTTGTGTACGCAGCAGGGCTTCCAACTCGCTACCAATCTGGAACATCGGCTCGGCATAGCTCAAGGCCTGGCGTCCGGTTTCAGTCAGTTCCAGTTGCCTACCAACGCGGCGAAACAGCTCCACCCCATAGGTTTGCTCAAGTAGGCTGATCTGTCCGCTGATGGTTTGCGGGGTCAGGTTCAGTTGCTCGCAGGCGCGGACAATGCTGCCGGTTTTGGCCACGACCCAGAAGTAGTGCAGCTGTCGGTAGTTGAGCATGAGGGCTCTCACTTCGTAAAAACCGAAGTATAAACATTAAAAAAACGAATTTTCCTGATGTATCTCGGTCTTTAGAATGCATTGCTATCTAAGGCGCAGGCTTCAGGGCTGGCCGTTACAAGAGGAAAGAACATGCTTCACTTCAAATCGATTGGTACGCCGTTGGTGCTGGCGCTGGCGTTGTTTGCCATCAGCGGCTGCGAACAGGCAGAAAAGTCCGCCCAGCAGGTGCTCAATCAGGCCGCGCAGTCGGCCAAGGACGCCATCGACAAGACCAACGAGGCGGCTCAGCAAGCCTTGAGCGAAGCCACAGGTTCGCAGGCACAGAAGAAGCCTTCTGACACTGAGCGCGATGACAGCGCTCAAGACATCTGATTCAACCAATCCCCCGATTCAGGACTGATTCATGGAATACCTGTTAGAACTTGCTGCAAGCCCTACCGCCTGGGTCGCCCTGGCCACCTTGGTGGCCATGGAGATTGTCCTGGGTATCGATAACCTGATCTTCATTTCCATCCTGACCAACAAGCTGCCCGAACAGTACCGCTCCAAGGCACGGCGCGTGGGTATCAGCATGGCGCTGGTGATGCGTCTGGCACTGCTCAGCACTGTGGCCTGGATTGTCCAGTTGACGGAGCCGGTGCTCGACGTGCTTGGCCAGAGCTTCTCCTGGAAGGACATGATTCTGATTGCCGGTGGCCTGTTCCTGTTGTGGAAAGCAACCACTGAAATCCACCACAGTGTTGATCCCGTGGCACAGGAAGACGCCAAGGCAACGTCGACCATCACCCTTGGTTTTGCTGCTGCGATTGGTCAGATCCTGCTGCTGGATATCGTCTTCTCGATCGACAGCATCATTACCGCTGTGGGCATGACCGAGCACTTGCCGATCATGATCATCGCAGTGATCAGTGCGGTGGTGGTGATGATGGTGGCCGCTGATCCTCTGGCACGCTTCATCAATGACAACCCGACCGTCGTGATGCTGGCCCTGGGCTTCCTGATCATGATCGGTATGACCCTGATCGCTGAAGGCTTCGGTGTCCACGTGCCAAAAGGCTACGTTTACGCGGCGATGGCGTTCTCTACGGCGATCGAAGTGCTGAACATCCTGTCGCGACGGGCTCGTTTGAAGCGTGAAGAAGTGTCCGCCTGATCATTGAGTCGGATCTGACGGCCGGCGCTGGGGCAACCTGGGCCGGCCGTTGTCGTTTGTGTGGTGCGCCGAATCAGTGTGCGTGGGCGTGCCGACGTGGGTGATGAGGCGTGCTCGCGCTCATTTCCCGGGGTTGCAGGTGAGGGTGATGGTGGCGACGGACGATGCGCAGTACGCCCCAGAGCATTGCGGCTGCGACGCTCAACCACGCGCCGATCAACATGAAAATCGCCAGTGTCAGGCTCATGTGTGCCTCCTGTTAAGCCCGGCAGGCTTTGCGCCTGCCTTGTGCATCAGTCTAGCTGTTGTTGCGCGGCAGGCTATTGACCTATGGTCTAGCGTCTTGGTCTGTTTTGTTCTAGAACGTAGGCGGGCTATACCGCGAAGCGTTGCCAGCCTATGATCGCAGGCCGAGGCCAGGCGCTGCCTGCCTGGCACCAGAACAAGCGAGAGTCCATGCCTGTATTCCCTATCGCATCCCGTCGTCTGTTCGCGGCTGTCGCCGTGACCCTGAGCCTGGCGGGTTGTGCCAGTCCATTTTCGTCCCAGCTCAACGGCATGGCGCAGCGGGTTGAGCTGAGCGGTGTGCCGTACTTCCGTGGCAATGCCAACCAGAGTGCCTCGATGGCCTTGGCGGCGATACTGTCTCAACAGGGGGTGCGGATTACGCCCGGCCTGCTTGATGGGCCACTGCATCTGCCGAAAGAGATCGACAAGTTGCCGGAGGCGTTGCCGGCAGTCGCCCGTGAATACGGGATGATGGTCTACCCACTGGACCGACAGCTGCCTGCACTGCTGGCGCAGGTCGCTGCAGGTAATCCGGTATTACTGCGTTACAGTGAGGGTACAGCGTTGTGGGGGGAGCCGCGCTATGCCTTGCTGGTGGGCTACGACCGTTACAAGGAGCGCGTGTTGTTGCGTTCGGGTAATAACCGACGGTTGTTGATGGGCTTCGATAGTTTCAATGCCGCCTGGCAGAAGGAGGGGGCATGGGCTGTATTGGTCCAGCAGCCAGGGCAGTTGCCGGCGCAGGTTGATCGACAGCGCTGGCTCAAGGCCGCCAACGACCTGGCCCAGGCAGGCCAGGAGCAGGCGGCCCGTCAAGCCGTCAAGGCCATAGGCCCGTGACGGCTTGAGCGGTAGGCGTTAAACGCCGAGACGGTCGCGCAGGCTGTAGTACCAGGCGCCGATGGCGCTGAACGGTACGCGCAGCAGTTGCCCGCCAGGGAACGGGTAGTGTGGCAGTTCGGCGAATGCATCAAAGCGTTCGGCCTGGCCGCGCAGCGCTTCGGCCAGCACCTTGCCTGCCAAGTGGGTATAGGTTACGCCGTGGCCGCTGCAGCCCTGCGAATAGTAAATGTTGTCGCCCAGGCGACCGACCTGAGGCAAGCGCGACAGGGTCAGCAGGAAGTTGCCGGTCCAGGCGTAGTCGATCTTCACGTCCTTGAGCTGCGGGAAGGCCTTGAGCATTTTCGGGCGAATGATCGCTTCGATATTGGCCGGGTCGCGTGCGCCATAGACCACGCCACCGCCGAAGATCAAGCGCTTGTCAGAGGTCAGGCGGTAATAGTCGAGCAGGTAGTTGCAGTCTTCGACACAGTAGTCCTGTGGCAGCAGCGAATGCGCCAGGTCGGCATCCAGCGGTTCGGTGGTAATCACCTGAGTACCGCATGGCATCGATTTGGCGGCGAGTTCCGGTACCAGGTTACCCAGGTAGGCGTTGCCGGCGACAATCACAAACTTGGTGCGGACTTTACCCTGAGGGGTGTGAACCACCGGGTTTGCACCGCGCTCAATGCGCACGGCAGGCGACTGTTCATAAATCTTGCCGCCGAGGGACTCCACCGCTGCAGCTTCGCCCAGCGCCAGGTTCAGCGGATGGATATGCCCGCCGCTCATGTCGAGCATGCCGCCGATATAGCTGTCGCAACCGACGACTTCGCGAATGCGGCGCTGGTCCATCAGTTCCAGCTGATTATGGCCAAAACGTTCCCACAGGCGTTTCTGCGATTCCAGGTGGCCCATCTGCTTGGCGGTCAGGGCTGCAAATACACCACCGTCTTTCAGATCGCACTGAATGTTGTACTTGGCAACGCGCTCACGAATGATCCGGCCGCCTTCAAACGCCATCTGCCCGAGCAGTTGCGCTTGCTTGGGGCCGACAGTGCGCTCGATCACATCGATGTCGCGGCTGTAGCTGTTGACGATCTGTCCGCCGTTACGGCCAGAGGCGCCGTAGCCGACTTTGGCAGCTTCCAGGACGGCAACCTTGAAACCGTTTTCAAGCAGGAACAGTGCGCTGGACAGGCCGGTGTAGCCGGCGCCGATCACACAGACATCGACGTCGATTTCTTCCTGCAAGGCTGGGCGCTGCGGAACAGGATTGGCCGATGCGGCGTAGTAAGACTGAGGGTAGGGGGTGTGCGCCATGGGGGTGGACCTCTGTTTTATATTTTTTACGTATGAGCGGATCCTATCAACAATAATTAACACCCGCTAGCGGGGTGTTTAAAATTCTGAAAACGGGTAAGCCCTAAATATTTTTAATATTCAGTGAGTTAGCTCGAAAAAAAGAGTTGACACCATTCGTCATTTCCGTAGAATGCCGCCTCACAGCAGGCACATAGCTCAGTTGGTTAGAGCACCACCTTGACATGGTGGGGGTCGTTGGTTCGAGTCCAATTGTGCCTACCAAATCAGGCCGCTCCTGTTGGCGGCAACGAAAAAGGCGATCCGAAAGGGTCGCCTTTTTTGCATGGGTCATTTTTTTGTTTTTCAGAGCGTTCAGCAAAAGTTTGATTTATTTGCATATTTCTATTTACGGCGTGTAAAAACCTGAGTAGAATGCGCCCCACAGCAGGCACATAGCTCAGTTGGTTAGAGCACCACCTTGACATGGTGGGGGTCGTTGGTTCGAGTCCAATTGTGCCTACCAAACAAAGCCCCGTTTTTACGGGCACTTAAAGGGCGATCCGAAAGGATCGCCCTTTTTGTTGTGCGCCAGGCATGGCGCGTTGCGCGTTAGCGCAACCCGTTTGGCTGTGGTGGCTGAATG
>NZ_BMQU01000015.1 GCF_014648275.1 Pseudomonas laurentiana | reverse complement strand
GGTAAGCGATAATGTGTCCACCATGTCCCCGCACATGTGTCAGCGATGTCTCAAGTCCATACACGGGGCAAAAGTGACCAAAACCCCTCGTCCCAACATCCGGCCCTCCGCTGCGCTGCGGGTCCTCTCACTCCGGCAGTGCTCCCGCCGGGACCGTGCTGAAGGGCCTTCCTGGCCCTCAGCCCTTGCCAGGCATCCCTGCCTGGCCCCCTGCTACGCACTGCCTGCGTTCGACCTCCTGAAGGGACAATTTGGCAGCGCCTGGAGGTTCAGTGCATGAAAAAGCAACGCCGAAAAGCCCAGCGCCTTCGCGGACAAGCGAAGCCGCGAGTGCCTGCGAGTGCTCTGCTTTTCAGTACACGGAATGTCAGACGCCGCAGGACGTCCCTTCAGGAGGCTGAGTGGAGTCATTGCGTAGTGGGGTGCGAGGCAGGGATGCCTCGCAAGTGCTGATGGGCCATGGATGGCCCGTCGGCGCGTCCACACGGGAGCGATGGCGTAAGGAAGGCACCCGAAGCGCAGCGTAGGGCCGGATGTCGGGACAGGGCGTTTTGCCCACTTTTGCGCCCTTTCAAAAGTGGGTCGCCGTAAAAGGCGAAACCAGCCGGTGGTGCCGACGCAGGGAATGGATATGCTCACGAGGTGAGAGCCAATAACATGCATCGCCCCAGATGAAAGCAGGCATATCCGTTTCGTTGCAGAACGGAGATGACACACCTGCCATTCCGACACCTCGGGATGGCAGGTGTGTTTCGCTCAGGTCAGCGCCACACCATTGAGGTAGTGATCGCCCAAACGACGACGCAGTTGCGACAAAGGCACGACATCGCCCTCAACCGACGGACGCGGCGTTTGCCTTCCGGTCAGCTCGACCTCCAGTTCACTCGCCCGTTGTGCCGCTTCTGCGGCAGCCAAGCGCGCAGCAGCGGCCTCGACCGACGAGCGCCCGGCCTGCCCCAGCAGCGCATCAGCGGCAGCAATACGCACCTCCAGGTCACCAATACTTGCAATGGTCAGGGTGTCGTCCTTCAACGGGCTCCCCTGCAAGTGCTCGACCAGCGCACGTTGAACCTTTTGCGCGAACACCAGGTCGGCCCGTGTATGAATGTGAGACATAAGCAAGTCCTCAGTTCCAGGAATGACGTTGTGGGTTGACGCCGTTCAGGCGCTGGTTGCCGATCAGGTGGTATTTCCAGCGCACCGGATCATGCAAGGTATGCGTACGCGCGTTACGCCAGAAACGGTCCAGCCCCTGGCTGGCAGACACACTGCGCGTGCCCCCCAACTCCAGCAGCCGGGTCGACGCCAACAAGGCGATTTCGGTAGACAGGACTTTGGCCTGGCCGACAACCACCGAGGCATGGGCGACACTGGCTTCACCGGGCTCAGCAAGCGCAAGGTCCACCGCCTGGGCGGAGGCCCGGAGGATCGCCTCGGCAGCGTGCAGGCGCCAGGCCAGGTCGCCGATCGCAGCCTGGCTCAGTGGGTCCTGCCAACCGTGCTGCAAACCGCTGTCGACCCACGGGCGCGCCTCTCGCGCCACGCGCAGGGTCTCGGCAAACGCGCCTCGGGCAATACCGGTGTCCACCGCCGCCTGGATGATCTGCGACACCGGCCCATCTGCAGTGGGTTGGTCGTAGGCTTTCCAGGCCGGAATCACGGCACTGAGCGGCACCCGCACGCCGTCGATCAAGGCCTTGCCACTGGCCGTGGTGCGCTGCCCAAAGCCGTCCCAGTTATCGATAATGCTCAGCCCTTCAGCGTCCCGTGGCACAAACGCAATGAATGGCCGGTTCTGCTCATCCACAGCGGCCGTCGGGACAATGTGGGCAAACAGCGCGCCGGTGCAATAGAACTTCTCGCCCTCCAGCACTGCGGTATCACCCTCAAAACGAATGCGCGTTTCAAATGCAGTGACGGTTTTGCTCTTGGCCTCGGAAAACGCATTACCGAAGCGATAGCCGGCAAGCACTTTGGCAAAGTAGTAACGTTGCTGGGCGTCACTACCGGTCAACAGCAGGTTGTTGATGACGCCGTAGTGATTCTGCGGCAACTGCCCCAGGGAGGAGTCCGCCGCTGACAGGGTTGCCACGACCTCGGTCAGGGTGGCGTAGGACACGCCAGCCCCACCATGGGCCTTGGGAACGGTAATGGCCCACAGGCCGCTCTCGGAAAAACGGTCCAGCTCCGCCCACGGCAGACGGCGCTCGCGGTCACGCACAACGGCTTCTTGCGCAAAGTCCTGCGCCAGGCGCTGGGCCACCTCGATGGCTTCGGCATCACTGCGAATGATATGAGCCGGGCGCCGAGGCGCTGAAACGGCCTGCTCGGGCAGGCGGGTATGCGGTGTATCGGTCATAGGTGAGTACTCCATGCGGTACAGGTAAGAAAGGGCTACAGCACAGGCTTACAAACGAAAGTCCAGCGGGTACTCGACAATGAAACGCACTTCGTCAACGTTGGACTCCGCCACGTGGTCGCCGCCGACACGGTGCGTGGCCTGCATCAGGTTGAATGACAGGTCCTTGGCCGGCCCGCTCTGCACCACATACTTGATCCAGACGTTGCGCTCCCAGTGACTGCCATCCTTGATGCCGTTGTAGTAGCTGTAGGCACCCCCGGCACGGCTGCCATCGATGTCTGTACCGCGCACGTAACGCGTGGTCAGGGTGAGGCCCGGCACACCGAGGCCAACGAAGTTGTAGTCATAGCGCGCCTCCCAGGCACGTTCGTTGGGGTTGTTGAAGTCCGATATCTGGGAGGCGGCATCCAGCTCTAGGTCGTAGGTGTTCCAGACATAGTCGAACGGCGTATCACCGTCGATCCGCGTGTAGCTCAACTTGAAGGCATGGGCGCCATAACCCAGCCCGGCATGTGCACTCCAGGAGTCGTTGTCGATCTTGCCGGCCAATGCCTTGCCACTGTCGCGGGTGCGGTAGTAGTTCAGCCCGGTATTGACGCTCAGGGTCTCGTTAATCGGCTGCACGAAGTCGAAGCGGGCGAAAGACTGGTTCCAGATATCGTCAAGTCGGCTGGTGTGCAACTTGAAGCTCAACTGGTCGTTGAACACATAGTCACCGCCCAGATAGATCACATCGTTGGCGCCCTTGAAGCGCCCCGCGTAGACCGTGCCCAGGTCACCACGGTGGTTGCTGGCGTTACGGTCGCTGCTTGACTCAAGCTTGCCACCCTGCAGGGTCAGGCCCTCCACGGAGGTGTTACGAAACACCAGGCCGCGCAAGGTCTGGGGCAACAGGCGAATATCGCTGGCATAGAGCACCGGGCTGGTTGGGCGCACATCGCCGTAGCGCACTTCGGTGTCGAAGGCACGCACCTTCACTGCCGCGCCGACCTTGCTGTACTCGTCCTTGGGTTCGCCATCGAAGTTGGCACCAGAGCGGGAGACGATGCCGGGTACCCCCACACCGTTGCCGACCACACCATTACCGCCATCGAGCTTGAGGCCCAATACGCCCTGCACATCCAGGCCAAAGCCGACCGTGCCCTGAGTGAAACCGGATTGCACGTCGGCAATCACACCATGCCCCCATTCACGGTGCTGGCTCTGCCGTTCGCCGGTATTGGGGTTGCGGGCGAAATCGCCGTTGCGATAGTCCTGGCTGAAGAAGTAGTTGCGGTTGAGCACATGCACCTGTGTGCCCTCGAGGAAGCCTTCGCTTTCTTCGCTGGCGGCAAAGGCCGGGCTGGCCAGGGCGAGGGTCAATGAAAGGGCTGTTCGATGGTTGTTTCCAAAACGCATGGCAAGGTCCTAGTGGTTGCGTATGTAACGCCTGTACAGGCGGTGTTTACTCCACTATTTCAACAACCATGCCAATTAATTAATTCTTATATATCAATAACTTAGAACGCAAAGCTCAGAATCAGGAATTTCACCAACGGGCAAACTGACCGATCAGTGTTGCGTGCCACACAGCACACGCGAAGGTCAGCGCCCGAACGCCGTCAGGCACAGTCGAGCGCCCATCCACGGCAGGCGGATTCGCAGTCGGACGGTCCGAGTGTGTGTAGGCTGGGAAAGGAAAAATCAAGCGCACGCCCGATAGCCAGCATCTGCTGTTCGCCGCCCGAGGTCAGGCCCGCCTGGGTCTTGCGCTTGGTCTTCAACCGTGGAAACCACGCGTAGATCCGCTCCAGGTCCTGCTCCAGCTCACGCCTGGAGGGGTTACGCAGAAAACCGCCACTGCGCAGGTGCGGAATTGCATCTCAGTTGACCACCTGATTGCATTGCCACTGACCAATCATTTTTATTCGCCCTGACCACCCCGCCAGTAAGCGGAGTGGTAGTCGCTATTTAGCGCTATCAGGATGGGCATTGGTGCGCGCATGACCAGGTGCAAGGCACTGAGCGCCCCGACCGGGTAGTCCAGATCGGCGCTCGCTCGCGTGACCAGGTGCGCGAGTTGTCCTACTTGCCTCCGCCGCAATCAACCGCGCTTCCGTCAGGCTATCGCTTGAAACCCGGCAGACCGTTGGTCGCTCGCCACTTTTTGATGGTTTCGGTTACGCCTTCCGCCGAGTCATCGGCGTCGTCCTCAGGATAAAAAATCAAATCGGACCCCTTCGGATGTCCGCAAATTGAATTGAAGTGAAACACAAGCTTGCTTTCTTCCTCTTCGCTCTCATCATTCCCCATGATGCGCTCAAGCAGGTCTATGAACTCTTGTTCTGTGTAATCCGAAAAACTTTGTTTAGTAGCCATTTTTATTTTCCTTGTGAATCTCTACGTGCCGCTTTGGAGTCATTACAGCTAGGTTATCAACATCATAAACCGCACCACCCTGCTGGATATGCTCGATGTGATGTATCTCGTACTTCGCTTTTTCCCCGTAGTGATCCGACATAGGGGCAAAAGGCGCCCTGCCATCCATCAGCTTACTTTTGTTCGTGCGCTTGAACTGACTTAGCAGCGTTGGATCGTTCGCCACCTCTTCCCAAAACGCCTCTCTGAATTTATCAAAGCTGGAGAACTCACGCCCTCGGAGCGCGTCCGCGATGCGTGTCGGTATCGGTGCGCCGAGACCCGTTCCAGCGCCAGCAAGCCAGATGCCCGATACGTCCTCCCCTATACCAGTCACAGTGCCGGGGCCGTAGCGTGGGCCAGCCTTTGAAAACACGATGTACAGCGAGTTAAGGCCCGTTCCCGCTGGAAAAACCAGAATACAGTCGTCGGTTTCGATGTCGTCCCCAGCCGGATAGCCCTCAATCTGGGAGTCTGTGTTTTCCGGTATGGGATGAACCAGAATGACGGGATCGCCGTTGCGCTGCTCAGGGTGGACCAAAGGCGGGAGGGCTAGCGGTCCTCTGGGAGTCCACAAAATGGTGATGCCGTTCAGGTCCGCTTCCAATACGGTTTTGCTGGCATTCCATTTGACCTGGACTGTGCGCACGGAATCATCGCCGGACGGGCCGGTATGAATGCCATAGACCTGCATTACGCCTTCGGCATCACGACGGAACTGAAAGCGTACACGGGTGGGTGCACGGCTCAGTTGGCGCAGATCATCGTCTTTGTACAGTGTCCCGTCGCCCATCTGGGTGGGGAGCATTCCCGCAATGAACACCCCTGTAGGGTTGCCACGCAAGGCCCACCTGAAACCCTGTTGCAGTAGGCCGCTACCAGCGATGCGCCCCAGCACTGCGTCGAAGCCTACCGCGAGTTTAAGCGCTTCGATTGACGAGGGGACAAGCATGGGCGCGACCAGCATGATCTTGCCAAAGTCTGAGGCGGGGACGGTGGCAGTACCGGGCTTAGTGCAGCTCCAGTTTTCAGGTACGCAGGACTTAGCAAAGACCAGGTCTGTACGTTCCTTGGGGCGTGGCCACTCATCTTCTTTAAGGTAGACGACCGGCTCTGGCTCTCGGGGTGGATTAAACGCGGCCCATGAGGCACCACCGTTCGGAAGTCTCCGACTCCATTCGTCGTCAAAAGGGTTTTTCTTCTTATCCTTGTTCATGACAAGTCCTGGTATCGCATCATGTAGAGCCGGGGAGCTTGTCGTTCAAAACGGATGTTGGTCAATTTTGCTCAGTAACTTAAAGTTTTATTCGTAGAACCATTCGTAGTTTTGAATTTCCGCGCACCTGGTCATGTGCGGAAGTTTGCGCGAGTGCGATTGTGTATAGGCTGGAAAAGGAGCGATCAGGTGCAGGATACGGTAGGAAACCGCACCGATGGACGCACAGGCGTCCATCGGGAGAGGGGAAAAACGCGTGCCTGGCGGGCCTCAGTCGGCCTTGCCACCGAGGTAGAAATGCTGGATGTCTTCGCGGGCGGCCAACTCACTGGCGGCGCCCTCACCCACCACCCGGCCGTTCTCCAGAATGTAGGCATAGCTGGCATGACGCAGCGCGACATTGATGTTCTGCTCGGCGACCAGAAAACTCACGCCTTCCTGAGCATTGAGCTGGGCAACGATATCGAAAATTTCCTCAACGATGATCGGGGCCAGGCCCATGGACGGCTCATCAAGCAACACAAGAGAGGGCCGGGTCATCAGCGCACGCCCGATGGCCAGCATCTGCTGTTCGCCGCCTGAGGTCAGGCCAGCCTGGGTCTTGCGCTTGGTCTTCAACCGTGGAAACCACGCGTAGATCCGCTCCAGGTCCTGCTCGAGTTCTCGCCGTGAGGGGTTCCGCAAGAAGCCGCCGCTGCGCAGGTTTTCCTCGATGGTGAGGTGGGCAAACACATGACGCCCCTCCAGCACATGAACAATGCCCTGGCGGGCCAGCACGTTGGCAGCCACCCCTGCGGTGTCCTGCCCACGAAAGCGGATCTGGCCCCGGGTAACCCGCGCTCGGTCGGCCTGGACCAACCCGGAGATGGCCTTGAGCGTGGTGCTTTTACCTGCACCGTTGGCCCCCAGCAGCGCGACAATACCGCCCTCCTCGATCCGCAGGGAAACCCCGACAACCGCGAGGATGGCACCGTCATAGACCACTTCGATGTCCTCGACGGCGAGCAGTTCGGCAGGCTCGACAACAGGACGGGTTATTGTATTCATCTCTACGCACCTTCTACTAAGTTCCGGGCGCACCGTTCAGGATCGCGGCACGCAGGGCAGGCATCACTTACTGCTCAACCGCGCATTTGCGTGCTTGAACACCTTTTTCTTTGGCGTACTCGGCAGACTTGGCGTCGATCAGCGGGCGCAAGGTCTGGCGGTCGGCCTGAACCCAGTCGGTGATCAGGTTCCACTGCTTACCGTCCCACTGCTGCACCTTGGCTGCGCCGCCGCCTTCGTGGTCATCACACGACAGTTTGAGTGGCTGCATCAGGCCCAGGAACCCGATTTCCTTGAGGCGTGCATCGTCGAGGTTCAGGTGCTCCAGGCCCCAGCGACCTTCTTCGCCGTTGAGGGGGCGGTTGCCGAATTTTTTCTGCCCGGCGCGTATCGCCTCTACCGCGATGGCCGCATTCACCAGGCCGGAGTTGTAGTACACGCTGCCAAAACTCTTAGGGTCCTTGAGGTCGCTTTTTCCCTGATCGAGGATGTGCTGCTTGATGCGCTGGTGAATATCGAAACTGGCGCCGCCCGGGTAAGGCGTCAACGCCAGGTAGCCTTTGCCCATTTCACCGGCTGGCAGCACGTCCTCATTCGAGCTGGCCCAAATGTCGCCAATGATGTGGTCGACCGGATAACCGAAGCGCGCCGCAGTCTTGATCGCCACAGGTGTGGACACCCCCCAGGTACGCAGGAATACCCAATCCGGCTTGAGCTGGCGCACCTGACGCCACTGTGAAGCCTGCTCGTTCCCCGGATCGGCCACCGGAATCTGGATGTTCTCGAAGCCATATTTTTCCGCCAGCAGTCGCAGGGGCGCCTGGGTTTCGCGACCGTAGGCCGAATCGTGATAGACGGTGGCAATCTTCTTGCCCTTCAGCTTGTCCAGGCCACCTTCGCGCTCGGCCACGTAATTGATGAATGCCGAGGCCTCGCTGTAGAAGGTCAACATGGCCGGGAAGTTGTACGGAAAGACACTGCCGTCAGTGGCCTCGGTGCGGCCATAGCCAAGTGTGATCAGCGGTATCCGGTCAGCGGCAGCCTTGTCGCCCAGCGCGTAGGCGGCGGGCGCTCCGTTGGGCTGATAGACCGCCACCGGGGCACCCTCAAGGCCATGCTTGAAGCGCTCGTAGCACTCGATGCCCTTCTCGGCCGTCCATTCGGTCTCGCATTCCTGCCACACCAACTTGACGCCATTGATGCCGCCTTCCACCTCATTGATGTAACGCAGGTAGTCAATCATCCCGGCCCAAACCGGAATACCACTGGAGGCATAGGCACCGACGCGATAGGTCGCCAGCGGAAAAAACTGTTCGGTGGCCGCTGCCAATGCCGGTTGAGGCAATGCCGAGTACAGGCCTAGCGCCAAGGCGAGCGCGGTGGCGCTGTGTTTGAGGGTTGCATTCAAGGTCATGGGTTCTCTCTCGTCCTTTCGCCATGCGGCCACCCCAGGGGTGCCGCAGGCAGATGCGTTCATGAGGCAGGCAGGCTTACTGTTCGGCTGCGCAATCACGTGGGGTGATGCCTTTTTCCTTGGCGTAGGCGGCGGACTTGGCCTCGATCAGCGGCCGCAGCGTATCGCGGTCTGCTTGCAGCCAGCCCGTCACCAACTGCCACTTTTCGCCGTCCCATTGCTGCACACGGGCGGCACCACCACCCTCGTGATCGGCGCAGGACAGTTTCAATGGCGGCAGCAACCCCTCGAAGCCGCTTGCCTTCAGGCGCGCAGCGTCGATGTTCAGGTGTTCGAAGCCCCAGCGTGCTTCCTCCCCATTCAACGGACGATGGCCGAATTTCGTTTGTGCGGTGCGCAATGCCTCGACCGCAATCGCCGCGTTGATCAGGCCGACGTTGTAGTACACCTTGCCGAAGTAGGCAGGGTCCTTGAGATCGCTCTTGCCGGTGTCGAGGATGTACTGCTTGAGGCGTTTGTGAATCTCGAATTCCGCGCCACCGGGGAACGGTGCCAGCGCCTGGTAGCCCTTGGCTGCCGTGCCAGCCGGAATCACGTCAGCCTCTGAGCCGGCCCAGACGTCACCGATGATGCGATCGACCGCAATGCCAAAGCGTGCTGCGGTCTTGATCCCGACCGGAGTGGACACACCCCAGGTGCGCAGAAACACCCAGTCCGGTTTGATCTGACGCACTTGGCGCCACTGCGCGGACTGTTCGTTACCCGGATCGGCCACCGGGATCTGGATGTTCTCGAAGCCATACTTCTGTGCCAGCAACGCCATCGGCGCCTGGGTCTCGCGGCCATAGGCAGAGTCGTGGTAGACGGTCACGATCTTCTTGCCCTTGAGCTTGTCGAACCCGCCCTCACGCTGGGCGATGTAGTTGATACCCACCGAGGCCTGGCCGTAGTAATTGAGCAACAACGGAAACGCGTACGGAAACACGCTGCCGTCGGTGGACTCGGTACGCCCGCCTGCACCATCGATCAACGGTATCCGGTCAGCGGCGCCCTTCTCCATCAGCGCATACGACCCCGGTGTACTGTGGGTGAAGAAGAAGGCTGTCGGTGCGCCGTTCAAGCCACCCTTGTAGCGCTCGTAGCACTCGACGATACGATCAACGCTCCACTCCGTCTCGCACTCCTGCCAGACCAGTTTTACGCCATTGATGCCGCCCTCGACTTCGTTGATATAGCGAAAATAATCAATCTCGCCAGCCCACCAAGGGATGCCACTGGAGGCATAGGCGCCGACACGGTAGGTGGCCATGGGCACAAACTGCTCATTGCTGGCGGCTTGCGCCACCGTTGGCAGCAGGGACTGGAGGCCAAGGGCAAACAAGGCGCCGATGAGGGTACGCTGGAAAGGGTTACGCATGTCATTCACTTCTTTGAAAGGGTGTGTGGTTCGCCCCCTCCCGTGGTCGGGTCAAGGTTCATGGAAATAGTGATCGTGCTAGAAACGCAGTGGCCAGGTCCTGAGCCGGTCACGCAGGTTGCCGACCAGGCGTACCAGCCCTTCCGGCTCCTTGATCAGGAATACGATGATCAGTGTGCCAAAAAGGATTTTCTGCAGGTTCTGCAGTTGACCGGCATCGACGTTGCCGCCAAACAACCACTGCCCGGCGTGGTTGAGAAAGATCGGCATCAGGCTGATGAACGCGGCACCGACGAAATTGCCGGCAATGCTGCCCATGCCGCCAATAATGATGATGAACAGGATCTGGAAGGAGCGATTGATATCGAAGCTGCCAGCACTGGCCGTCCCCAGGTAGGCGAACGCCCAGAGCGCACCGGCAATGCCCAGGTA
Source organism: Pseudomonas laurentiana (assembly GCF_014648275.1). Lineage (GTDB taxonomy): Bacteria > Pseudomonadota > Gammaproteobacteria > Pseudomonadales > Pseudomonadaceae > Aquipseudomonas > Aquipseudomonas laurentiana. The sequence continues at coordinate 139,357 of NZ_BMQU01000015.1, read as the reverse complement.
GAACGAACTGACCGCGAACGCCAGGCGTTTGTAGCGGTCCACCGGGATACCGATCACTGCAGCCGCCGTGTCCATGTCCCGGATCGCCATCCAGTTACGGCCTGTCTGGCTGCGTACCAGGTTCACCGCAACCCAGGTCAGCAGGACCACACAGCTCAAGGTCAGCAGGTAGCGGCCGACCGGTGAGGCCAGGCTGTAGCCGAACAGTTCCAGGCGCGGCGCACTGATGGTGCCGGACGACGCATAGTTGTAGAACCAGGGAAACTTGGCAAACACCCACTCGATGAAAAACTGTGCGGCAAGTGTGGTGACCATCAGGTAGAAGCCTTTGATTCTCGCACTGGGAATGCCGAACAGCATGCCAAGGAACGCGGCAATCAACCCGCCGCCCACCAACGCCAGCGGCAGAGGGATACCCGGCACACGCAGCAGCAGGCCATAGGTGGCAAAGGCCCCTACTGCCATGAAGCCAGCGGCGCCGACCGAGGTCTGGCCGGTGTAGCCGGTCAGCAGGTTCAAGCCCAGACCGGCCAGTGAGAGCACCAGGAACGGAATCAGGATTGCATTGAGCCAGTAGTCATCGCCCAGCAGCGGCAAGGCTACGAAGGCCACCAGCAGCAGGAGCGCCAGGCCCAGAGGCCAGCGCCGACGTACCAGGGTCAGCGGCGCATCGTCAAAGCTGGCGGTGAGGCGCGCAGTAGTCGTGGTCATACGATCACACTCGTTCGATGGCACGGTCGCCAAACAGGCCGGCCGGGCGAATATAGAGGAATACCAGGGCGAGGAAGTAGGCGAACCAAGGGGTGATGCCGCCGCCAATCAGCGGGCCGATGTAGGCTTCGGCAAGGTTCTCGGCAGCTCCGACGATCAGCCCGCCGACAATCGCCCCGCCAATCGAGGTGAAACCGCCGATGATCAGTACCGGCAGGGCCTTGAGCACCACCAGTGACAGCGAAAACTGCACACCTTGACGCGCGCCCCAGAGCAACCCGGCCACCAGCCCGACCATCCCGGCCACGGCCCAGACAATCTGCCAGATGCGGTTGAGGTTGATGCCGATCGACAAGGCTGCCCGGGTATCGTCCGCCACTGCACGCAGGGCGATGCCGATTCGCGTACGGTTGAACAGCAGCGCCAACAGCGCGACCAGCACGGCCGCAACGGCGGCGGCGATCAGGTCGAACTGGCTGATCATGACCTCGCCGACGAACAACGGGATATCCTCGATACCCAAGTCCAGCGCCCGTACCTGGGCACCCATCAGCCCTTGCGCCAGCCCTTCGATAATGAAGGACAAGCCGAGGGTGGCCATGAACAGGGTGATCTGCGAACGGTTGACCAAGGGCCGCAGCACCAGGCGCTCGATCAACAGCGCACCGATGATCATCACCAGCAGGGTCAGGAGCAGCGCCAAGGCGAAGGGCACGCCCTGCTCGTGCAGGCTGACAAAGGTCAGCGCAGAGAACAGCAGCATTGCGCCCTGGGCGAAGTTGAACACGCCACTGGCCTTGTAGATCAACACAAAACCGATGGCCACCAACGAGTACATGGTGCCGGCGAGCAAGCCGCCGATCAGGGTTTCCAAGAAGAAATTCATCCGTGCACCGTCCCCAGGTAGGCAGCGATTACGTCAGGGTTGGCCTGCACCTCGGCGGGCGTGCCGTCACCCACTTTGCGCCCGTAGTCGAGCACCACGACGTGGGCGCAGAGGTCCATGACGACCTTGATGTCATGCTCGATCAGAATCACCGTGGCACCCAGGTCGCGGTTGATGTCGGCGATGAAGCGGCTCATCTCCTGCTTTTCCTCGGCATTCATGCCGGCCATGGGTTCGTCGAGCAATAACAGTGTGGGTTGGGCGATCAGGGCGCGGCCCAGCTCCACGCGCTTTTGCAGGCCATATGCCAGGCTGCCTACGGCCACGTCGCGCCAGGGCTGCAACTCAAGGAATTCCAACACCTGCTCGGCACGTTCGGCGAACACCCGCGCCTCGCGCCGGGCCCGTGGCAAACCCAGCGCCTGCTCGATAAAAAAGCTGCGCTGAAAACGGGACAGGCCGGTGAGCAGGTTGTCCAGCACGCTCATGTTCTTGAACAGCGCGTTGTTCTGGAACGTGCGGCCGATGCCCAGACGCGCCGCCGTCAGGGGATGGGGCCGGTGCAGCCGTTCGGCATCGAACACCAGTTCGCCGGCATCGGCACGGTAGACGCCGTTGAGGATGTTCAACAGCGAGCTCTTGCCCGCGCCGTTGGGGCCGATCAGTGCGCAGATCTCGCCACGACGCACGGCGAACGACAGGTCACTGATGGCCTTCACACCCTTGAACGACAGGGAAATATTGCGCACTTCAAGGAGCGTACTCATGCGACACGCTCCTGGTGCTCATGCAGCCACAACAGTCGACCCGGTGCGCGCTCGGCATTGACCGGGGTTTCGATATGAGCCACACGCTGGAAGCCGAGCAAATGACGCACCCGTGACTTGATCCAGCGGCGCAGGCCGCGCCGCGGGTCAGCCAGGGTCCAATCGCACAGACGGCGCCGCCAACTGCCGTGAGGTGCCAGCCGGGCCTCGATTTCCTCGGCCAGCGCCTGCGCACGCGGCGTGGACAGCAAGAGCGCGGTCGGTGCGATCTCACGGCGGTCACGGCTGGCCGTCTCTCGGGTTTCCGGAAAGGCGAAACCTTCGCCGCGCTCCAGCCAGCGGCTCAGCACATGAGCCAGACCTTGAGTCCACTCTGTGCCTTCATCAACCCACACCACCTCGTCACTGGCGACCTGAGCCCATCCCTGACGGGCATGGTGCAACGGCTCACCGCTAAACAGCGTCGCCAAGGGCAACACCTGAAATGCCCCTTGCGCTGCGGAGCTGGCCTGGGCACAGAACAGTTGCAGCGGGGTCACCGCGTCAAGCCCGGCCAGACGCCAATGGGCAACCGTTTCGCGGCGCTGCACAAACGCAAAGCCCGGACGCAGCAGGCGCAATTGCCGCTGCAACACCTCGCCACGGCTCTGCGGGCTAATGACCGCACTGTATCCACCCAGGCTGTGAGCCGCTAGTGCGAAGATCAGCAGGGACGGTTCAATCGCACCACACAACACCAACTGCGCTTCAGGCTCAAAGCCCTGTTGACGCAAGCCTGCCGCGCAGCGTTCAACTTCACGCAATACATCGATCCAGCGCCAGGCCTTCCAGGTGCCTTGGCGGCGGTGACGCAAGGCGATCTGTAATGGTTTTTCCCTGGCCCAGCGACGCAAGGACGCCAGGGCAAAATCCGGCACCACGTCAAGCGGCCAGCCATTCAGTTCATGCACATTCATAAGCGACTCCTGAAACGCTCGGGCCGCTCATCTCAACGATGTCCAATGGAATTTCACGTGGCACTGGGCGGCTCCTGTTTACTCAGCTTCACACCTGTGTCCGGTGCGCTTTCAAGCTACGTAACAGGAACCGTGCCAACAGATAAAATCTGTTTAATTTCAAACAGTTATCTATGAATAAACACGATTGACTCGTGCTTGTGAGGCGACAGCCTGTTGATCAACTGTTGGTGTATGGACAGTTGATCGTGGGGGCGTGAACCTCAGCACACCCATCGACATGAAGCCCTGCATACGCGCGTTCTACACGGCAAACTCGGGCTCTGTGCGCGCCAATTGACGCTTCACACTCTCCAGATGCAGGCGGGCACTTTCAGCATTGCCAATCAGCATCTGCCGACAAGCCGCACTGGCGACCTCATGGGGGACACGCTGCAAGGGTCTGCCGCTGGCCATCGCCTTGAGCTGCACCTCGGCGGCCCGCTCCAGGTAGTACAGATCATCCCACGCCTCGGCGATGCTCGGCCCCAGCACCAGCGGGCCATGGTTTTTCAACATCACCACGTCCGCCGTGCCCGCCGCCCGGGCGATGCGCTCACCTTCGCTGGCGTCCAGCGCCAAGCCGTTGTAATCCTCGTCCACGGCCAGGCGCTCGTAGAACTTCAGGGATGTCTGTCCGGCCCAGGCAAAGGGCTGCCCCTCCAGCATGCACAGTGCTGTCGCGTGCGGCATGTGGGTGTGGAAGGCAGCGGTCGCCCGAGGGTTGAGGCGGTGCAGTTGGGCATGAATGAAGAACGCCGTGGCCTCTGGCTGCCCCTCACCCGCCACCACGCGACCGTGGAAGTCGCAGATCAGCAGCGACGACGCCGTGATCTCGGCAAACGCAAGGCCGTACGGGTTGACCAGGAACAGATCCCGGTGCCCCGGCAGTACGAAGGAAAAATGATTGCAAATGCCTTCGCCCATTCCCAGCCGGGCCGACATGCGAAAGCAGGCCGCCAGGTCGATTCGCGCCTGACGAATCTCTGGGCTGTCCAACGTGCCCGCCAGCGCACTGGGCGTGCGGTTGATTTCAAAAGCGTGTGCCATGGCCAAAGGTCCTGAGTCATGAAGGGGTGTCTGGAAGACTAGCCAGATTCCCCAGCACGCCAAGGGACAGTTGAACGAATGGGTCGTGTCAGTCAGCTTCTTTCGCCAGCCTACACAGGCGGTGTCAAAAGCCGCCCGGTGTAGGGCTAAACGGTTCTCCAGCGTTTCTCTTGCAGTGGTTACGGCCTGACCCGGCGGTTCCCTGTATCTGGCCCTACAGGCGCCTCGGCGATTGTTTCTATCGTGAAGCCAGCCACGTGAACCCGTGGGCACATCATCGCCAGTCATCATCGCCAGTCGAGAGGTTGAACATGAACAAACCGGTTTCCAACGAATACGTCCACGCCCTGGATCGCCAATTCGTCTTTCACTCCTGGTCCACTCAAGGCAACCTCAACCCGCTGGTAATCGCCGGCGGAGAGGGTTGTACGCTATGGGACTACGAAGGGCGTCAGTACCTGGATTTCAGCAGCCAGTTGGTCAACACCAACATCGGCCATCAGCACCCCAAGGTCATTGCCGCCATCCAGGAGCAGGCCGGCACACTGGTGACCGTGGCCCCTGCCACGGCCAACCTGATGCGTGGCGAAGCGGCCAAGCGCATTCTGTCCCACGCACCCGACACCTTCAGCAAAGTGTTTTTCACCAACGCCGGTGCCGACGCCAATGAGAACGCCATGCGCATGGCGCGCCTCTACACCGGCCGCGACAAGATCCTCTCGGCCTACCGCTCCTATCACGGCAGCACGGGTGCCGCGATTGTTGCTACCGGTGATCCCCGGCGGGTGCCCAACGAGTTCGCCCGGGGCCACGTGCACTTCTTCAATCCCTACCTGTTTCGCAGCGAATTTCACGCCAGCGATGAAGAAGAGGAATGCCAGCGCGCGTTGCAACACCTGCGCCGCGTGATCGAGTGCGAAGGCACCAACGCCATTGCCGCCATTCTCCTGGAAACGGTGCCAGGTACTGCCGGCATTCTGGTTCCGCCCAAGGGCTACCTGGAAGGCGTGCGCAGCCTGGCCGATGAGTTCGGCATGCTGCTGATTCTCGACGAAGTGATGGCCGGCTTCGGTCGCACGGGCAGTTGGCTGGCCCTGGACAATTTCAACGTGGTGCCTGACCTGATCTGCTTCGCCAAGGGGGTCAACTCCGGCTACGTTCCCGCTGGCGGCGTGATGATTTCCCAACCTGTCTGTGATTATTTTGACAATCATTTCTTCCCCGGCGGCTTGACCTATTCCGGGCACCCACTGGCCATGGCCGCCATCGTTGCCACCCTGGATGTCATGGCCGAAGAAGGCATTGTCGACAACTCCCGCCGTATCGGCCAGGAGCTGCTGGGCCCGGGTCTCCGTGCCTTGGCCGACAAGTACCCGTTGATCGGCGAGGCCCGGGGTATCGGGTTGTTCTGGGCGCTGGAATTTGTCAGCGACGAGAAACTCAAGACCCCACTGCCCGCCCCGGTCATGGCCCAGATGAAGGCGGCATTCCAGGCGCGCGGCCTGCTCACGTTCATCGTGGACAACCGCTTGCACGTCGTACCGCCATGTATCGTCAGTCCGGCACAGGTCACCCAGGCACTGGGGATCTTCGATGAAGTGATTGGCGAGTTCTCGGCCAGGCACGCCCATTGATGCACCTTTGCGCGCCCGGCAGAACATCCTCCAGACAACTGCCGGGCGCCCCCTTCTGATGGTGCGGCCGACGCCGCCCTGTCGTGTTCAGAACCCTTCCAGTACCTGCGCCAACTGACGAATCCCCGGTCGGATTCGCTCGGGATCGATGGCATGAAAGCCCAAGCGCATGAAGTTCGCAGGCGGTGCCTGATCAAAGAAAAACTGTGAACCTGATTCGATCAATACACTCTGCTGGGCCGCGGCCCAGGCCACTTTTTGCGTATCGACACCGGGAGGTGCCGCCAACCAGAAGGCACTGGCACCTTCGCTGCCAATAGGCCGACACCTGCCAAGCGTCTGACTGATGGCCTCGCACATGGTCTCACGACGGCGGGTATGCTCTTCACGGAAGCGCCTCAGGTGCGCATCGTAATGACCCTGGGCGAGAAACTCGGCGAGCATGCGCTGATTGTTCAGCGGCGGATGACGGTACATCAACCGACGCAGTGCACGCAGTTCATCGATCAGCTCGGCGTCAGCCACCATGTAGCCAATGCGCAGGCCGGGCGAAAATGCCTTGGACAGGCTGCTCAGGTAGATCACCCGACCGTTGCTGTCGCTGGCCTTGAGTGCCGGCTGGGGATGGTTGTCGAGGTTGAGCTCGGCATCATAGTCATCCTCGATCAGCACCTGATCGTGAAGGCGGATCTGGCGCAACAGCTCACCTCGCCGCTGGGCACTCATTGAGATGCCGGTCGGCACTTGGTGGCCGGGCGTGACGTACAGGTACTCACAGTCATCGAGGCGCGCGTCGACAACCAGCCCCTGCTCGTCGATCGGTTGCAACTGCACCTGGGCACCTTGCAGGTCGAAGATACTCTGGGCATCACGAAAGCCAGGATTCTCGATGGCCACCTTGACGCCGTTGCTCATCAACAGGGTCGCCAGCAGGTACAACGCGTTCTGTGACCCCAGTGTCACCAGGATTTCGTCGGGCCGCGCCCAGATTCCACGCTTGGGCAAGACCCGTGTACGCAACTGTTCAATCAGCATTTCATCGTCACGGTCGAAACGGTCGCGCATCCACCCCTGGTCGCGCTCGCCGCGCAAGGTATTGCGCGAGACCTCTCGCCAGCGTTCCAGGGGAAACAAGTCCTGGATCGGCTGACCATAGATGAAGGGGTAGGTAAAGCTCGGCCAGTTGCTGGGCCGCAATACACCGTGCTTCAAACTGGGGAGCATCTTGAAACGGGCAGCCCAATCAGGTGCGCGCTCACTGGCGCCATCGCCGTAACCGCCCGGTTTACGCACTGGCGTGAAGCACAACAAGGCTTCGTCGAACTCGGCCCCACAGTAATCCGGGTGCAGGTAATAGCCGCTACGCGGACGGCTGACCAGGTAACCATTGTCCAGCAAGCTTTCGTACACCAACGCCACGGTATTGCGGGAAATCGACAACTGCTGGGACAACTTGCGGCAGGACGGCAACGGCTCATCTGCCGGGAACCCGCCGCCCAGAATGGTCGACACCAACGACTCTCTGAGCTGCTCCTGAAGGCCTCGTTGCTGGTCAAAATCCAGGTGGAACAGATGATCGATCATAGCCCCTCCACTCACTTACCGACCCCTGATCAAAGCAAATAGCGCGCCATGCTTTTTGCCTTGTTGGCTGGCCAGTCGAATGCACCGAACTGCCCCTATCGCTGCGCCGGAGCGCCTCACTATGGTTGAGTCCAGGCCAGCACAAGACCCCCGGGCGAAGGCGGTCAGGCTCACCCTCTTCTGACAATTGGAGCAACACACATGAAGCACTCAAGCAAGGATTCGATACCAGCCAAGTCCCTGGGTCTGTTGCGCAAGATGACCCTCGCCACCCTGGTGCTGTCAGCTTCCTTCGGCGCCCAGGCAGACCTTGCGGATGTCAAAAGCAAAGGTTTCCTGAGCGTTGCCACCGAAGACGACTATGCGCCGTTCAACTTCATCGTCGACGGCAAGCCCGAGGGGTTTCACAAGGATCTGCTCGTCGAGCTCAAGGCCTATGCCAAAGAACAGAAGTTCGACGTCAAGCAAGACATCCTGCCCTGGACGGGCCTGCTCGCTTCGGTGTCCTCGGGTCAATACGACCTGGCTTTCACTGGCGCCCTGGTGACCGACGAGCGCCTGCGCGTCTTCAACTTCGCCCCGCCCTTCGCTTCCGCCCAGCACTTCTATGTCAAGCGCGCCGGTGACGAGCGCCTCAGCGACATTGCCAGCCTGTGCGGCAAAACCGTCGGGCTGCAGGCCGGCAGCGCCTTGTTGGCCCGCTTGCCGGAGTTGAAAAAAATGATGGCGGCCCAAGGCTGCGAAATCGGCAAGGTGGTGGAGTACCCATCCTATCCGGAAGTCTACGCCGACCTGGCCAACGGCCGGCTGGACTACGCGATCAACGCCCTGATTTCCGTCAATGACCTGGTGAAAACCCGAGGCGATACGTTCGCCAAGGGCGTCGCAGTGTCAGGTGCCGGGTTCGCCGCCTGGCCGGTACCCAAAGGCAGCCCTGAGTTGCTGACTTTCCTCACCGGCTTCATGGATCACATCCGTGCCAATGGCCGTCTGGCAGCGCTGCAAACCCAATGGTTCGGAGAGGCGTTCCCGGACATGCCGAAAGCGCCGATCACCGATGTCGGACAGTTCCATACGCTCGCTGGCATGCAGTGATTCACTCCGCATCAACCCATGCCCGCCCTGCCTTGAACAGCCGGGCGAGGCACCTGGGCCCAATTTTGCTTGTGTGTTTGATCGAGGGCCTGGCGTCTCGCCGCCCTTGGTTCCTCTGCGGCGTTGCTTGACCTGATAGCTATCCGGCCTTCCACCCGCTAGAGCTCCTACCATCCGCGTTATTCAAGGACCTGAGGCATGAACGGACAAGCCTGGTTACTGTTGCTCGAAGGCGCCTGGACGACCCTCTGGATCTCCGGTACAGCTATTGCCATTGGTGTCATATTCGGGCTGGGAATTGCCTTGGTACGCATGGCCAGAATCCCCTTTGTCGATCAACTGTTGGTGCTCTACATCAGCCTGGCCCGTGCCACGCCGCTGGTGACCTTCGTACTCTTTCTGTTTCTCTCGGCGCCGACCTTCGGCATCAACATGAACCGCAACACTGCCGCAATCGTGGCCATGACCCTCAACACTGCCGCGTTCAACGCGGAGATCTGGCGGGCGGCCTTTCTCAGCTTTTCCCGCGAACAGAAGGAAGCAGCCCTGGCTTGCGGCATGACCAGCCGGGTGTTCTTCCGCCGCATCATGCTGCCGCAGATGATCAGCAGCAGCCTCCCCGGCCTGGTCAATGAAATGTCGTTCCTGATCAAGGGTAGCCCGGCCATCGCCGTTATCGGCATTGTCGACCTGACCCGCGTGACCAACCGCATCTCAGCGGTAACTTACGAACCACTGCCCCCCATTCTTGCCGCTGCGCTGCTGTACATGTTGATCATCAGCATCCTGCTCAAGCTGCAGGCAATGGCGGAAAAGAAAGCCAACCGTCTGGCCATGTAAGGAGCCATCGACATGACTGAATGGAGCATTCTCTGGGACGCCCGCGAGATCTTTTTCAACGGTTTGATCGCCACACTGGGGCTGTTCAGCCTCTCGATCATCTGCGCCTTCGTGCTCGGCTGCGTGCTGGTCTACCAACTGGAGGACGACAGCGTCCTGTCCAAGGCACTGCGCTTGCTGATCAACCTGATGCGCACACTGCCCTTCCTGATCCTCGCCTACCTCTTGTACTACGGGCTGCCGCAACTGGGCTTGCGCATGAGTGCCTGGACCGCCGGGCTGCTGGCACTGATCGTCTACCACGCGGCCTACTTCGCCGAAATTCTTCGAGGCTGCCGCCTGATCATGCCCGAAGGCTACGTGGAAGCCGCCAAGGCCCATGGTTTTACACCCTTGCGGCTGTACCTGCGGATCGTCCTGCCGCAATTGGTGATCAAGACCCGTCCGCTGTTGGGCAACCAGTTGATCATCGCCCTCAAGGACACTGCCTTCCTGACCATCATCACCCTGCAGGAGCTGACCGCAGCGGCCAACTCGGTGCAATCGACCTACTTCATTCCAACCCAGGCATTCGTCGTGGTGATCGTGCTGTATTGGCTGATCAGCATCTGCCTGGAACTGGCACTCAAACGCGCCGCCCGATTCGGCGCCAAACGAGGGTTCGACTATGTCTGAATACACATCCCCTGCCAACGTACCGGCGGTCAGTATCAAGAGAATGTCCAAGAGCTTTGGCGACATCGAGGTCTTGCGCGACATCGACCTGGTAGTCAACAAGGGCGAAGTGGTCAGCGTGCTGGGCTCTTCCGGCTCGGGGAAATCCACAATGCTGCGTTGTATCAACTGGCTGGAAGAGCCCGACCGCGGCACCATCCATATCGCTGGCCAGCGTATCGGCATCAATGAGCAGGCCGGACGCAAGATGAACAACAAGGAGCTGGCGACCCTGCGAGCCAAGACCGGCATGGTGTTTCAGGGCTTCAACCTGTGGCCGCACTTGAGCGTCATCCAGAACGTCATGGAGGCACCGATCTACGTCAAAGGCATGCCCAAGGAGCAAGCCCGGGTAATCGCCATTGAGTTACTGGAAAAAGTCGGGCTAGCCGACAAGCACGATGCCTTCCCCTTCACCCTCTCCGGCGGACAGAAGCAGCGGGTTGCCATTGCCCGTGCCCTGGCCATGAGCCCGGAGGTGATTCTCTTCGACGAGCCGACCTCGGCCCTCGATCCCGAGCGGGTCGGCGAAGTGCTGACGGTCATGAAAAACCTCTCCAAAGAGGGCTACACCATGATTGTGGTCACCCACGAAATGGAGTTCGCCCGTGCCGTATCCGATCAGGTGGTGTTTCTCGAGAAGGGGCTGATCATCGAAAAAGCACCGCCAGCCAAGTTTTTCAGTAACCCGGAGACCGAACGGGTGCGCAAATTCCTGGAGATATCGGCCTGACCGGCCGGCCCCCCCTGCACCCGTCGCAACGTCTTTCCCCGCGCTGGGCACGCGATACACTCCAACGAGGTAACACATGAACAAGGTCGCATTCATCACAGGTGCAACATCAGGTTTCGGCCGAGCCACGGCACGGCGCTTCGCCGAAGCGGGCTGGTCGCTGGTCCTCAGCGGTCGGCGCCTGGAGCGCCTGCAAGCACTGCAAGAAGAACTGGGTAGCAAGGTGGCGGTGCATATCGCAGCCCTGGACGTGCGTGACGCCAAGGCCGTGCGGCAGATGGTCGAGGACCTGCCGGAAGGCTTTCGTCAGATCGACAGTCTGATCAACAACGCCGGGCTCGCCCTGGCGCCGGAAGCCGCACAGAACGTTGCGCTGGAAGACTGGCACACCATGATCGACACCAATATCACCGGTCTGGTCAACGTGACCCACGCCGTGCTGCCCAAACTGCTGGAGACCGGCAAGGGCGCCAGCATCGTCAACATCGGCTCGGTAGCCGGCGAATGGCCGTATCCGGGTGGCCACGTCTATGGTGCGAGCAAAGCGTTCGTCAAACAGTTCAGCTACAACCTGCGCTGCGACCTGATTGCCGCCGGTGTGCGGGTCACCGACATTGCACCGGGCATGGCCGAGACCGAGTTCACCCTGGTGCGCACCAAAGGTAACCAGGCGGCATCGGATGCCTTGTATGGCACCACTACACCGCTGACGGCTGAAGACATTGCCGAACAGATCTTCTACGTCTGCACCCTGCCCGACCATATCAACATCAACCGTCTGGAAATCATGCCGAGCCGCCAGGCCTGGTCGCCATTTGCGGTCGATCGCGACAGATGAGGGGAACGCCCAGGTCATGCCGGGCACCGAGAGACAACGCACCGTGGGATTGACTGCCCCGGTGCGTTTTACGTTATGAGGAGATGAAATGGCTGATCAGCGTCGCTGCGGATAACAGCACCAGCAGCACACCGATCACCAGTTGCAACGACATGGGTTTGCGGCGGAACAACCATTGTCCCATCAGATTGCCCGCCAGCGCCGGCAGCAGTAATGCCGCAGCAAGGCTCAACTGGTCACGGTTCAGCGCATGCAACAACCACAAGCTGATCAGGGCGCAGGCGCTGCTGGCTGCGAAAAATACGATAGCCGTTCCCCGGACGCTCGCTGTCGACAAGCCGCTACGCAGCAGATAGACCACCAACGGAGGGCCACCGGCAGACGCCATGGCTGTGGCCAGCCCAGATGCCAGACCGGCAGGCAAGGCCCAATGGGTCGCCAATGTCCTCGACACCTCACGCACGGGGGGCCTGATCAGCACCAGCACACCACCCAGAAAGCACAACCCGGCAACCACAGGCGCCATCCATTGCTCAGGCAGCCTGGCCAAGGCCAGGGCACCCAGCGGCACCGCCAGCAACATGCCTGCAATCAAACGAACACCAACCCCGGCATGAAGGGTCTTCAACGCCCCTGGCCACAGACTGACGCTGCATACCAGGTCAAGCATCAGCACCACGGGAATTACCTGGGCCGGAGCCAGCCGGGTCAGCAGGCCAAGTGTAAGCACCATGGCAAAGCCAAACCCACTGTAACCGCGCACCACGCCTGCGAAGAACGACAGAAACATGAACATGTAGCCCCATCCCAACAGAAGTCATTTGCAGGACTCTAAGGGGACCTTCGGCTGTTCGACAGGGCCAGTTGCAGCCAAAACCTGAGCCAACGGCGCCCCATGGAATAGAGCAATTTTTCCAATCTCAAACGCCAGCAGACTGATTCCATGTCATCTCTTCAAGGAGATCAATCATGAGCAGTACTTTCTGGCCGCGTCGCAAGCAACACACCGTTCGAATGGTACGGTTGGCGGCCCCCTATCACTGAACCAGCGCTGACCTCCCAGCTCAAGCTCAGCCTGTCCTTGGTCAATGCACTGCGCAGTGTGCAAGAGATGGGAGAGAATGGGCTTCACTTGGCAAACGAGTTAAAAAAAGGCATCGCACACAGCCTGTCGAATGCACTACGCCACCACTCAAAACCTCACCCTCATCGCCGCATAGAACGTCCGCCCTGGCGCCGGTTCGTAGTAACGACCGCCATTATCATTGATCCGCAAGTTATCGTAGTAACGCCGGTCGGTAAGGTTATCCAGCCCCAGATAAGGCTCCAGATTTTCCGCCCAACCCTTGAGCAATATGCCCGCACGCAGGTTAACCACTGCATAGCCACCTACTCGCGCGGTGTTGGCGCTATCCGCGTACTGGCGGTCGTAGATCGAGGTGTTGATGCGCGCATACCAGTTGTCCCGGCCATAGCTCATCTCACCAAACAGGCTTCTCACTGGGATGCCAGGCAGGCGCTTGCCATCGGTATTTTGGAAGCTGCGGTAGCTATAGTCATTTAGGCTGTAGGCGGTGGTCAGTTGCCAGTACTCGTCGGGCTGCCAGCGCGCACTCAGTTCAAGACCATCGCGGCGGGTGGAGCCAGCGTTGCGGTAGAAGGTGCGGCCATCAACATAAGGCACCAACTCATCTCGTGTGTCGATGCGATAGACCACAGCTTCGTAGCGCCAGTGGGCGGTTTCGCCCTTCAGGCCGAGTTCCTGGTTGAGGGCGTGAGCCGGCTCCAGGCTATTGTTGAAACCACCTCCCGAGGGGTTCGCCAGTTCGCTGACAGTCGGGGTTTCAAAGGCGGTCGCGACGCGTGTGTAAAGGGTGTGGTGCTCGCCCAGGCGGTAACTGAGGCCAGCACTGTAGTTAAGGTCACGCAACACCCGATCACCTGAGTCATCGCGGCCATCACTGAGGAAGTGATCGTCGATGCTCAGACGAACCTCATCATGGCGTAGGCCGAGGCTGAGTATCCAGTTTTCGCCTAGCGCAGTCTGGTTTTCAATGAATAGTCCAAGGCTCTGAGCCTCTTCACGCTGACGTTGAGTCAAGGCGCCTTTTTCCCCTCCAATGATGTTGTTGTTACGATCACGATCGTCGCGCAGGGATTCCAGATCCGCACCAAAAGTCAGCTTGTGGCTCAGGCCGAACCAGTCTGCGACATGGCTGTAGTGCGCACCGACTCCACCGAACAGTCGCCCGTAGCTGGTCTGCCCGTTGGCGGCTAGCGGCAGGCGGTTGGTAAAGTTGCGCTGACCGACATAGCTGCGTACCTGATAAGCATCCTCACCCACTGACTGACCGTCCCAAACCAGCGATAGACGCTGCTGGGTGATGCGTTCGTCAGCGTCGAAACTCAGGCTTTGCGGGCGCGCCTGATTACGATCAACACGAACCTGATCAAGCGTCAGTCCACCGGGGTCTTCCGATCGATTATCGAGGGCATGCAGGGTCAGCGCCAGACGGCCGGTCTCACCCCACCAACGCAGTTTGCCTGTGAGATTATTGGCTTCGCTGGTAGCGTGATCGCGATAGCCATCCATCTGGGTCGAGCTGACTGCCGCCAGCATGCCGAAATTGCCTTCGGTACCGCTGGCCTCGACACTTTGCCGGCGATAGCCATCGCTACCAAAAATGAAGTCACCAGATCCGTTCGGATGATCGCCCGGCTCGCGGGTGTTGATCGCCAGTACGCCACCGGCGCCATTGCCATAGAGCACCGCTGCTGGGCCGCGGATTACTTCCATACGCTCCACCAGGCCGATATCGACGCCGTCGAGTTCTGTCTGGCCGTCGGGCATAGTCAGGGGCACGCCGTCCACCAGCACGCGGATGCCACGGACGCCAAAACTGGAGCGCGAGCCGAAACCGCGGATCGCCGGCCGCAAACCCTGGGCGGCGTTGTAGCGGCTGTGCACGACGACACCAGGCACACTGGAAAGCATATTGCCGAGGGTCAGCGCCTGATCGCCACGGCTGTCGGCGGCATCTACGACGCTGGCCGACAACGCGCTCTGAGCCCACTGGTCACCGGTGCGCGTGGCAGTGACGACTACCGGTTCGACTTCGACGGATGAGTCCGCCAGTACCCCGGTGGTGGTCAGTAAAAGTGCGCCGAATGCACTACGGCGCTGTGCGGCCCGGTGCCGCTCATTATTCTTCATGGACTGTTCCACTTGGTCCCGCTGAAAGTTCTCCAACGTACCGGCTCACCCTCACACTTGGGTTGAACGCTCTTCAGGGCGACCATGCGCAAACTCAAAAGCACATGACTATTTAAGCGGGAGTTAAAAGCGCAGGGTACGAAGGTTGCTCACTCGAAAGCAGGAGATTGGGGCCGCCTTGCAGCCCATTACCCCAGCGAATGGCATCAATAGAAATATGCCAGCCGAAACTGCAGCGAATTATCGATCTTCACACCCTCACGCACCGAGGTGTCGTGCATCACCTGCCCCATCAACTGCAATTGCTTGTTGACCATGGTCGCCATGGTGAAACCGACGGTGCCGTTGTTGTGACTGGTGGCCAAGGTCTCGCCGTCGAGGGTTTCCCGTGCGCCCCAGTTGTGCCTGTAGCTGATAGCGGCATAAGTGTCAGGTGTGAAGTTGTAGCGCAAGTGATTGTGCAGTTGCAGCAGCGTGTCCTTTTTCGCGTCGGTAGAGCGCTGGTCGTCATAGAACTCAGCTTCGGCGATCACATCCCAACTGATTTTGTCAGTCAGGCCCTTGATGTAGCCTACTTGAAAGTCCACGGCCCAGCGGTTGTTGCTGAGGGCAAAACCTTCGTTCTTGTCGCTGCCGGTAGGCGCAGTAAAGAACACCGACCAGCCGAGGTGCTCGTTGTGTTCCAGATCGCCAATGGTCCACAAGGTGCCGCCGAAGGTGATATCGCCCAGCCCCGACGTCTTGCTATGGCTAGCGCCGATGTCCTGCTGGCCGAAGGGGATAACGATCTGTGGATCCCAGGTGTACCCGGTGCCGAAAAAGTCGGTGAAGTGGATCAAACGCAGAACGCCGACAGTCATATCCAAGTCGAGGTCGTCGGCGACCTTCTTGCCGCCGGAGTAAACCTTGTCTCCGCGCGGGTTCTGCTGGTAAAGCACGACCACGTCGGTGCCCTTGGGCAGCGCCGTGTAGTCACCCGGATCGGGCTTTACGTCGGCCAGAGTGGACAGGGAAATACCAAACATAGCCAGGCCGGTCGCCAGGGTCGAGGGACTGATGATCTTCATGGTGAACTCTCGTTGTTGTTTTTGTTGGCGTGAAGAGCCCCGAGCAGCCCCTTTTCAGGGGCCGCCAAGGCTTTGGTTGGGCGGCGGAGAGGCTTAGTGCGCGGCAGTGGCCTTCAGGTCGGCCTGGAGGTCGTGGGTGCGCTTGATCAGGTACTGACGGATCAGCTCCATATCCTCGCGCTTAAGGATGTCGGAGAAGTTCGGCATGCCACGATAGATCAGCGCGCCGCTGACGAACGCCGGGAAGGCCGCGTGCTTGTCCTTGGTCAGGTAGCGCAGGTCCGGGACCACACCGCCGCTGATGGCGTTGAGGCCATGACAGCCGGCGCACAGGCCATTGAACATACCGCGCGCCTGGACCAATTGCTCCGGCGTGGCAGTCAGCTCCAAGTCGACGTTGGGGAACACTGGTGCCTGACGCGGCGGCGGTAGTTCACCCTTGGCGCCAAGCTTGAAGGCGATGATCCGTGACTCTGGCTGCACCTTGCCCTTATTCGTCAGCGGCCCGGTCAGCAACGGCAGGATACCGCCCCAGCCCACGGAAAACGCCACGTACTGGTCGTTGCCAACGGTGTAGGTAATGGGTCCGGCCATCACTCCGGAGTTGGCACGGTGCTCCCAGAGTATCTCGCCCTTGTCGGCGCTGTAGGCCACAACCCTTCCATCGGCGGTGCCCTGGAACACCAGGTTGCCGCCAGTGCTCAGGGTGCCGCCGTTGCCTGCACTGATGTACTGCTGCTTCCAGGCCGGCGCCTGCTTGACCGGGTCCCAAGCAATCAACTCGCCGGTCCAGGCGTCGCGGATCTGCTTGAGGATTTTCGGATCCTCCGGTAGGTCGGGCACGTCCAGGCCGAAGTTCACCACCGACTTGTTCGGGAAGAAAACCGGCTCCTTGGCCGCCTTCAGCTCAGCCAGGGTGTGCTGGGCCGGAATGTACACATAACCGGTGTTGGGGTTGTAGGACATTGGGTGCCAGTTATGTCCGCCTAGGAAGCTTGGCTGTACAACTTTCGGCTCCTTGGAGTAGTCCGCGGCTCCAGTCAGCACAGGACGGCCAGTCTTCAGATCAATCTCACTGGCCCAGTTCACCGGCACGTAGTTCTTCGCCGAGATCAGCTTGCCGTTGGTGCGGTCCAGGACATAGAAGAAGCCGTTCTTCGGCGCCTGCATCAACACCTTACGAACCTGGCCGTTAACTTTGATGTCGGCGAGAATCATGTGCTGGGTTGCGGTGTAGTCCCAACGGTCCTGCGGCGTGACCTGATAGTGCCAGACGTACTCACCAGTGTCCGGACGCAGAGCCAGGATCGACGAAACGAACAGGTTGTCGCCCTTGCCCTCGCTGCGGAACTGGTAATTCCACGGCGAGCCGTTTCCGGTGCCTATGTAGAGCAAATCCAGTTCCGGATCATAGGCCATGGAGTCCCAAGCCGTGCCTCCGCCGCCCCACTTTACCCAGCTATCGCCGGTCCAAGTCTTGAGGGCCATGGCCATCGCCGGATTTTCCGGCGGCAGCTTCGGATCGCCCGGTACGGTGTAGAAGCGCCAGGCTTCCTTGCCGCTTTCGGCGTCGTAGGCGGTAACGTAGCCACGTACACCGAACTCGGCGCCACCGTTGCCAATCAGCACTTTGCCTTTGACGATGCGCGGAGCGCCAGTGATGGAGTAGCTCTTGGAGCGATCGAGGATGGTATCCACCGACCAGACTTCCTGACCAGTAACTGCATCCAGGGCGATAAGACGACCGTCGAAACTGCCGACATAGACTTTACCGTTCCATACTGCGACACCGCGATTGACTGGACCGCAGCAGCCCTGGCTAAGGTTGGCCGGCGGAACTTTCGGATCGTATTTCCACAGCAGTTCACCGGTGGCTGCATTCATCGCGTAGACGATGCTGAAGGCACCGGTGGTATACATCACCCCATCAACCACCAAGGGCGTCGCTTCGGTACCGCTGTCGATGTCAAGGCGGGTGGTCCAGGCCACACCGAGCTGACTGACATTCTTGTCATTGACACCATTGAGCGGACTGTAACGCTGTTCGTCATAGGTACGACCGTGGCTCATCCAGTTGCCAGGTTCGAGGTTGGCATTAATCAGGCGTTTCGCATCTACCTGCGCCGGATGCGCGTTTTGGGCAGCCGAGGCATGCAGGGAGGAAAGCAGTAACGGGAGACCCGCTAGCAGAAAGAGGGCTTTCATGTATTTCAGACTCCAACGACACTTTTATTGTTTTTATGAATCCACAGGGCATAAAGCACCCGCAGATCACGCAATAGCAGAGCTTGCGCTACATAGTGTTATTAGAAATTTTGTGGGAGGACTGCGCTTGACTGTGACCGCCAATCCAGTTGGCATTTTCTGCCAGTACCGCCGAGTTCACTTCTGGAACGCATGAGCCCGATAGTCACGGGGCGAGACTTCGAACTGACGCTTGAACGCCCGGCTGAAATGGGCGACATCGACAAAGCCCCACTTGAAGGCAATCTGCGTAATCGACTGACTACGCATAGGGTGGCTGCACAGGTCATGGGCCACTTTGCTCAGGCGGGTGCGGAGTATATAGCGCGATACGCTTTCACCGTGCTCTTCAAAAAGGCGGTAAAGACTGCGCACTGAAGTGTGCAACTGATCAGCGAGATAGGCTGGGCCTAGGTCAACATCCTGCAGCGACTCATCCACCAGACGCAGCGCAGTGAAAAATAGAGTGCTGCTTTCCAGTGGATGCTCCTGCCCTTGCGCCCGGTCGGACATCGCCGGCAACATCAGACTCACCAGCGCACTCTGGATAGCCTGTCCGTCATCGCCATTGGCGGCACCATCGCCAATCATGCCAATTGACTGCACCAGCGAACGAATCATACGACTGGAAACGTTGTTGCGCGACAATTTGCCGAAGAGGCTATTGCCCTTGAACTGACGGGTGACGATATCCCGGGACAGATGCACCGATACATTCTCCACCAGCCCTAACGGCTCGATCTCGAACAACCTCGCCGAGTCCACCAGCACGATGTCCTCCGGACCCAGTTCCACCTCCACCCCGGCCTGACGGATCCGCTGGCGGCCACTGCGCTGAAAAATGAGAAAGCAGTGACTGTCGTCACTTTCGACGCCAATCAGCTCACGGCTGATCAAACGGGCATTCGTACGAATATGCGCCGTATCAAGCGCCCCAATCGTCTGACTGTGGATTTCCCCGATGAAATGCCGGGTAAGACTCGAAGGCAACGTGCTGAAACTGCCGCAGATACTGCGTAGAGACTGAGACCAGCATTCAAATCCGATTTGCTCGCTCGATGACAAGAACATGGCACCTCCAGAATCCATTTTAATTAACATATTATCTAATTTTCTGGAGGGCAAGCTTTGAGGTAGTCGAATGCGGCGATGCTGACCAGGCATCCCGACGAGCTCATGTTGGCGGCCCAGCCCTCAAGCAGTTGGCTGACGCCACTCGTCGCAGCGAAATCATTATCGTGGTCGGTATTTTGCGACCTTCGACAAGCTCGCGAAAAGCTATGCAGCCATGGTCTCGCTGGCTTGTTCCATGCGGTGTTTGCGACATCTCTTTTCGTACAGAGCCTAGGACGGAGCAGATGCCCATCTGCGCTACCTGGATGCCCAGCGCGATGCCTTTAGCAATCAATACACGCTGATTCAGCGCTAGCACCTAGCGAAAGATTGCACTGATCAATCTAATCAAAAATATCGCAAAAGTGATTGATCAAAATCGCAAACGCCTATCAATCCTGTTCATGCACAAGCTAAGCCCATGCAAGGCTCAATGATCAGTTTTGGACGAGTCATTATAGCCTTGAGGGCGGTAGAGATCCGTTGGTCGCAACATGTGGACAGAGGCTAATGGCCTGATGGCGAGATCGGCAAGGACCAGACGTCAATCGTCGATCAATTGCATGATCTCGAACGCGTTCAGCGCCGCTCCGCGCAACAGCTGATCGCCGCTGATGAACAGGTCCAGGCCGTGCTCCTTGTAGATCAGGTTGTAGCGGATCCGCCCGACCTCTACCGCGTGTTTGTAGGTCGAGGTCATGGGCATCGGATAACGGCCCTGCTCGGGCGCATCCACCACTTCAACCCCTGGAGCGGCGCTGAGCAGTTGGCGAACGCGAGCCAGAGAGCGGATCGGTTGTTTGAAGCGCAGGCTCAAGGCTTCGGCATGGGAACGCAGGGTCGGCACGCGCACAGCGGTGGTGCTGATCGCCAGGTCCGGTTCGCCCAACACCTTGCGCAATTCCCAGACCACTTTCATTTCTTCGCGGGTGTAGCCGTTGTCTTCAAACGAGTCGACCTGAGGGATCACGTTGAACGCTAGGTTATGCGCGAAATGCTCGGCGCCGTTGTGATCGCCGTAGTCGGTGAAAGCCTTGGCCCGTTCCCGAAGCGCTTCCATCGCCGGTTGCCCGGCGCCGCTGGCGGCCTGGTAGGTGGAAATGATCGCGCTGTCGAGCTGATACTCGTGGTGCAACGGGCCAAGCACCATCAAGGCAATGGCCGACGAGCAGTTGGGGTTGGCGATGAGTTTTTCACCGGCATAGCGCTGGCCGTTGATGGGTGGGACCAACAGCGGAACGTGATCGGCATAGCGGAACGCCGACGAGTTATCGATGACATAGGAAGACTGGGCGAGGCGCTCGCCGTACTCCAGGGCAAACGCCCCTGAAACACACAGGAAGACGATGTCGCAGGTGGCGCAGCCTTCGACCGAAAAGGGCTCGATCAAGTGCTCGCTGTCGCCGACCTTCAGTCGCTTGCCGGCCGAGCGTGGCGAGGCCATGCACACCACCTCGTACGCGGTATTTTCAAGCAGTTGGAGCATGGTCATGCCCACGGCGCCGGTGCATCCAACCACAGCGATTTTTTTCATTTCAATCTCCTTATACGTCCGTTGCGCCCGAATCGAGTTCCAGGTGAACAACGTTAGCGCCAGCCAGACAAACGCGAACGCCGCCGGGACCATCAGCACGAGTCCCTTACCTCACAGCGTCCTGAATAACCCTTATAGAGCAAGCGCTGTTTAACGAGCACCCGCTCGCTACCGCCTAACTTCTGCGGGTTATCAATCCGTATTATTCTGGCAGCTCAGACCCTGAAACAACTCAGTGATTTAACGGCATAAACCAAACAACGGGGGAACTTGAACCCGTTCATGTAACAGATCGAGACAACTCGCACTGGCCGCCGACAATGCGACTGTCGCTTGGGTAAAGCGCTGTCGCCTGTTCACTCGGTGATTGTCCGGCCGTGATTGTAGGGGACTCAATCGGTCGGCTACAGTGCGGCATTCGACAATAAACGGTAAGTTTCCGCCAAATGCACGACCACCCTGGAACTGTCGCCATCCTGGCCTATAAAGGCCTCTGCGTTTTCGAGTTTGGCATCGCGCTGGAGATTTTCGGCCTGCCGCGCCCGGAACTCGATGTCCCTTGGTACAAATGCCAGATTGCTGCCGTCGACTCCGGCCCCATGTATGCGCTGGGCGGCATTCAAATCAGTGTCGATGCCGGGCTGGAGCTGCTCGACAGCGCACAGACCATCATTATTCCGGGCTGGCGCAGTCGCCACGAAGCTCCTCCCGAGGCGTTGTTGCACGCATTGCGCAGTGCCCACGCACGGGGCGCCCGCTTGTTGTCGATCTGCTCCGGGGTGTTCCTCCTCGCCGCCACCGGTTTGCTCGATGGCAAAACGGTAACGACCCACTGGCAACTCTCCGATGAGCTGGCCGAACGCTTTCCGCTGATCACGGTTGACCCGAACGTGCTGTACGTCGATTCGGGGCAACTGATTACCTCGGCGGGCAGCGCCGCCGGCATTGATGCCTGCCTGCACCTGATCGTCCGCGACTTCGGCACACACATCGCCAACTCGGTGGCCCGACGCCTGGTCATGGCGCCCCAGCGCACCGGCGGCCAGTCACAATTCATCGTGACACCGGTGAGCAAATCACCGCGCAACGAACTGACCCGCGTGCTGCAATGGGCTCGCGAACACCTGGACGAACCGTTGAGCGTCTGTGAGATGGCCAGCCAGGTGGCCATGAGCGAACGCACCTTTCTCAGGCGCTTTGTTGAAACCACCGGGTTATCGCCCAAGGCCTGGCTGCAACAGGAACGCCTGAGCCGCGCCCGGGATTTGCTGGAAAGCACCGACCAGAGCACCACCAGCATTGCGCAAGTGTGCGGCTATCGCTCGGTGGAAAGCTTTCGCAAAGCGTTTCGCAACACTGTCGGCCTACCGCCCTCCGTCTACCGTGAACGGTTCGGCAGTGGCGTGACCTGTGAACAGGCGGCCTGGCTGACGCGTTGCTGACTCATTGCCGTTGCGTGACCACCCGCTTGATAGGGGTCAGAGCACCTTCCTGGAGCGATGGGTAGGCTTGTCGAGCGGTGGCACCTGAGCGTGGCATCGCGAGCGCCTGAACAGCGTCGGGGCCGGATGCTCATCTTGCTATCAAAATAACGCACAACAAAAAACCCCAAGGCTTTCACCTTGGGGTTTTTCATGTGCAGCGCACCTTTACTATCAAGATTCGCTGCACCAAATTTGGAGCGGGAAACGAGACTCGAACTCGCGACCCCGACCTTGGCAAGGTCGTGCTCTACCAACTGAGCTATTCCCGCGTCGTCTTGATGGAGGCTATTCTAGCGATTTTAAAAACCCCGTCAAGCCTTTGATTCAAAAAAAGTTTTATTTTTTTTCTGAACCTTCCCGCAGGTGTGGCCAGGCCGCCCGCAGGTACTGTTGCATCGACCACAGGGTCAGGCCCGCCGCGATCATCAGCAGCGAATACCCCAGCACTACCCAGAA
The DNA here is from genome assembly GCF_014648275.1 of Pseudomonas laurentiana. GTDB lineage: Bacteria > Pseudomonadota > Gammaproteobacteria > Pseudomonadales > Pseudomonadaceae > Aquipseudomonas > Aquipseudomonas laurentiana. The sequence continues at coordinate 116,398 of NZ_BMQU01000015.1, read as the reverse complement.
ACTGAGCACGGGGGGGTTGGCCAACAGGATCACCAACGCCAGCATCTGTGCGGCAGTCTTCCATTTGCCCAGGTTCGATACCGCCACGTGCGCGCGGGCGCCAAGCTCGGCCATCCACTCGCGCAATGCCGAGACAACGATTTCGCGCCCGATGATGACCGCCGCCGGCAAGGTCAGCCACAGGTTGGCATGCACCTGAACCAGCAGTACCAGTGCTACCGCAACCATCAGTTTGTCGGCAACAGGGTCCAGAAACGCACCGAACGGTGTGCTCTGTTGCAGGCGCCGGGCCAGGTAGCCATCCAGCCAGTCGGTCGCTGCGGCAATGGCAAAGACCGTGCTGGCAGCAAGATAGCTCCAGTGGTACGGCATATAGAACAACAAAATGAAGATCGGAATGAGCAGGACGCGAAGAACGGTAAGCAAATTAGGAATATTCATCGGCACAACTGGCTGCAAAGTGAGCGGGCATTCTACTCGCTATGCAGGCTGTCATAAATCGACTCAGCAAGCTTTTTACTGATTCCGGGCGCTTTGGCGATTTCTTCTACGCTGGCACGGGTCAATTCCTGCAAGCCACCGAAGTGCTTGAGCAGGTCGCGACGACGCTTGGGCCCTACCCCGGCAACACCTTCAAGGCTGGAGGTACGCCGCGCCTTGCCGCGTCGGGCACGGTGGCCGGTAATGGCAAACCGGTGGGCCTCGTCGCGAATCTGCTGGATCAGGTGCAACGCCGGTGAATCCCCGCGCAACGTGAACTCGTGGGCGGCATCATTCAGGTAAAGGGTTTCAAAGCCAGCCTTGCGCGTAACGCCCTTGGCCACGCCCAGCAGAATCAGCTCGGGTACGGCCAGTTCCTGCAGTACATCCCGAGCCATGTTCAGTTGGCCCTTGCCGCCGTCCACCAGCAGGATATCGGGCAGCTTACCCTCGCCTTCCTTGAGCCGGGCAAAGCGTCGGGTCAACGCCTGGTGCATGGCCGCATAGTCGTCGCCAGCCGTCACGCCTTCAATGTTGTAGCGACGGTAATCCGACTTGAGCGGGCCTTCCGGCCCGAACACCACGCAGGACGCCACGGTCGCCTCACCGCTGGAGTGACTGATGTCATAGCATTCCAGTCGCTGAGGGATCTCGTCGAGCTTGAGCACCTGAGCCAGTGCTTCAAATCGCGCCGCCATGTGCTGGCGGTTGGCCAAGCGCGCCATCAGCGCCTGTTCGGCGTTGGTAACCGCCAGTTGCTGCCAGCGCGCGCGCGTGCCGCGCACCCGGTGGCTGATGCTCAACTCGCGGCCACGCAGGCTATGGATCGCGGCGGTGATCGCCTCGAAGTCCTCATGCACCACGTTGACGATCAACTCGCCCGGCAGGTCGCGTTCAGGGTTCCCCACATAATACTGCGAGAGAAACGCGGCCATGACTTCGGCCACGTCCTCTTCAATACCCACCTGCGGAAAGAAGTTCTTGCTGCCCAGTACCCGCCCGCCACGCACACTGATCAGGTGTACGCAGGCACCACCCGGGTTGACGAACGCAGCCACCACATCAACGTCACCACTACCGCCTTCCATGCTTTGCTGGTCCTGGACCCGACGCAGCAAGGCGATCTGGTCACGTAGCTCGGCTGCCCGCTCGAACTCCAGGGCCATGGCTGCACGCTCCATGGCCGCACTCAACTCATCGGTCAGTTGGTGGCTGCGCCCTTCCAGGAACATCACCGAGTGACGGACATCTTCGGCATACACCTGCGGCTCGACCAGGCCCACACAGGGTGCCTTGCAGCGTTTGATCTGATATTGCAGGCAGGGTCGCGTGCGGTTGCTGTAATAGCTGTCTTCGCACTGGCGCACCAGGAAGGTTTTCTGCAGCAGGTTCAGGCTCTCGCGGATAGCGCCCGCGCTGGGATAGGGCCCGAAGTACTTGCCCTTGGCCTTCTTGGCACCACGGTGAATACCCAAGCGCGGGTAGTCACCCTCGGAAAGCACGACATAGGGGTAGGATTTGTCGTCACGCAGCAGGATGTTGTAAGGCGGTCGCCATTCCTTGATCAGCGTCTGCTCCAGCAGCAGCGCCTCAGTCTCGTTGGCGGTAATGGTGGTTTCCACTTGGGCGATCTTGCCCACCAGCGCTGCCGTTTTCGGCGCAAGACCGGTCTTGCGGAAATAGCTGGCCAAGCGCTTTTTGAGGTTCTTCGCCTTGCCCACATAAAGCAGGCGCGCGTCCTCGTCGAACATGCGATAGACGCCCGGGCGACCACTGCAGGTCGCGAGGAAGGCGCTTGAGTCAAAAACAGGGATCATGTTCAGAGGTTGGCGTCGACCATGCCGTGACGGACCGCCAGCAAGGTGAGTTCCACATCGCTGGTGACCGAAAGCTTTTCAAAGATACGGTAACGGTACGTGTTCACGGTTTTCGGCGACAAGCACAGCTTGTCGGAAATGATCTGCACCTTCTGGCAACCAACGATCATCAGCGCAATCTGGATCTCACGTTCCGACAAGGCGTCAAAAGGCGAGCCCTGTGGCTGGAAAGGCTTGAGCGCAAGCTGCTGGGCGATCTGCGGGCTGATATAACGCTGCCCGGCAAACACCATGCGTATGGCCTGCACCATTTCATCCAGCCCGGCGCCCTTGGTCAGGTAGCCAGCAGCGCCCGCCTGAAGCAGGCGCGTCGGGAACGGGTCTTCTTCACAGACCGTAACGGCCACCACCTTCACATCCGGATGGCTGCGCAGCAACTTGCGAGTGGCTTCCAGGCCGCCGATCCCCGGCATCTTGACGTCCATCAAGACGACATCCGGCTTGAGTTCACGCGCGACCTTCAATGAAGCCTCGCCCGAATCCGCCTCGCCGACCACCTGCAGACCGTCGATATCAGCCAGCATCCGGGTAATGCCTGTACGCACCAGATCGTGATCATCGACCACCAGGACCCTAATCAAGCTGACACCTCGCGTTACGGTCTTAAATTGGATCCCGCCACTTTAACAAAAAACCCGGCACGAATCCTAACGGAAAGCGTCATGATACCGACGTCAATTTCCTTACACCCACCACAGGTCGCTGCATGCCCCTGGACAAGCTGTGCAGCAACTGCGCCACAGCCTCCTGATCAGCCTGCGGCAATGCACGATAGCAGTCGAGCAACTGGCCTTCAGCCGGCGACAAGCCGGTGGCCGCCACCGGGGTATGCACCCCGCTGAGCACATACAAGGCATCGACTCCCCGCCCCGCCACTGCAGCCAGGTAATCCAGCTTGGGGGTGCGCTCGCCACTCTCGTACTTGCCCTGTGCGTTGGGCTCGACGCCACCGATGTCGCCAAAAGCCCGCTGAGTCAGCCTGAGCCGTTCTCTTTCTTCCCTGATACGCGAACCGATTCCAGTCATCTGAATACACAATCCCTTACACGACACCCCAAGGGTGTTCCCTGAAAACAACAGTAGGTAACGAAACAGCACCCAAACTATGCACGCGATGCTGCACGCAATACAAGCCAACCTTCGGCAGCGTCACGCAAGACAGGCCATATCCGCCGATAGGCACAACCGGCTTAACGTTATTGTCCGCCCTATAAAAGTTCAATATCACGACCACACTGCAGGCCATTGAAAGTTATAGCCATGCATTGCTGGCATTTTTCCATCACACACTAAAACACCCAAACTTCGGCGACCGGCACAGCGTGTACACCTGCGCCAAAAAAATGAACAAGATCCGGGAAATCAAGGCTAAAAACGCACAATGGCTGTATTTTGGCGCCAGAAAAATCACCACAAATAAGCATTCGGTTTTTTGACGCCTAACTTACATCAAACTTTAAGTCATTGTTTTATAACAGTTTTTTAAACTTAACCACGTTAATTTCAACGTTTAGCAACTTATCAAGTATCAACGTCTTGCAACGATTAAAAGTCGTCCTATAGGATGTAAAAAAAACAGAAAAACCACCTGCGCTGTACAACGTTGCGCTGGCTGTCAGCGTGCGCCTGCCGCCCTATAAACACGTCTAACTAACTATCCTGGGTCATCTGATGAACCGGGGAAGAGGGAACTATGCGAATCAGTATTTTTGGATTGGGTTATGTTGGAGCTGTCTGCGCCGGTTGCCTTTCGGCCCGCGGACATCAGGTGATCGGCGTCGATATTTCCCAGGCCAAGATCGAGATGATCAACCAGGGCAAATCACCTATTGTTGAGCCCGACCTGGAGGCGTTGCTGCAGGAGGGGCTACGCAAAGGGCTTCTGCATGGCACGACGGATGTTCAAGGCGCTGTGCTGGACACCGATCTTTCGCTGCTCTGCGTTGGCACACCAAGCAAGAAAAACGGCGACCTGGACCTGGTCTACATGGAGGCGGTGTGCCGCCAGATCGGTGAAGCGCTGCGTGACAAGCCTTCCCGGCATACCGTCGTGGTGCGCAGCACCGTGCTGCCCGGCACGGTGAACACTGTGGTCATCCCGCTGCTCGAAGCCACATCCGGCAAACGTGCCGGTGTCGACTTCGGCGTCGCAGTGAACCCGGAGTTCCTCCGCGAAAGTACGGCCATCAAAGACTACGACTTCCCGGCAATGACCGTCATCGGTGAGCTCGACAGCCAGTCCGGTGATCTGTTGCAGTCGCTGTACGAGGGTCTGGACGCACCGGTGATTCGCAAGTCGATCGAAGTCGCAGAGATGATCAAGTACACCTGCAACGTCTGGCATGCGACCAAGGTCAGCTTTGCCAACGAGATCGGCAACATCGCCAAAGCCTCGGGCGTGGATGGTCGTGAAGTGATGGATGTGGTCTGCCAGGACCACAAACTCAACCTGTCACGCTACTACCTGCGCCCTGGTTTTGCCTTTGGCGGCTCGTGCCTGCCCAAGGATGTGCGCGCCCTCACCTACCGCGCCGGCCAGCTGGACGTCGAACACCCACTGCTGGCCTCGATCATGGCCAGCAACCGTAGCCAGGTACAAAACGCATTCGACCTGGTGACCGGGTTCGACAAGCGTCGTATCGGACTGCTCGGTTTGAGTTTCAAGGCCGGTAGCGATGACCTGCGTGAAAGCCCATTGGTGGAACTGGCCGAGATGCTGATCGGCAAAGGTTATGACCTGCGCATCTACGATGCCAATGTCGAGTACGCACGGGTGTTCGGGGCCAACCGCGATTACATCGAAGGAAAAATCCCGCACGTCTCCTCACTGCTCTGCAACGACTTGCAGCAGGTGATCGACCACTCGGACGTGATCGTTCTCGGCAACAACGACAGTCGTTTCGCCCAGGCACTGGAAAGAGACGACAACAAGCAGATCGTCGACCTGGTGGGCTTCATGCCGCATACCAGCGATGCCTCCCGCGAAGGAATCTGCTGGTAAGCCTGAACGCTCCACCAAGAGAGCACGCGGCCCCGATCATCCATTGACATGACCTGCCAGCGTCTGCCCGCCCTGCGGGCCGGCGACGTGCAGCCGCGTCAATGACGGGTGCCGCCATCAACAAGGAGAAACGGCAACATGGAACGACACTCAGGCCAGCCTGCAGGTCAATCGAACACGCTCAGGGCCAGCGCACGTTTCTGTGCCTGGGCCTGCCTGTTCGGCCTCATCGCGCTGGCCTCGGAAATGATCGCGCCGCAGTACCTCGACCCTGACCACCACCTGTTCATTTTCGTCATCGGTACGCTGGGCCTGTGGCGCTATGGCAACGCCATTGTCCACTACCTGCGCGGCATGTACTTCCTGCATTGGAAGTTTCCACGCATTCGCAAGGCCGTCGAGCGCATGGGCGATGCGGCACTGCCCGCCCACCTGTTCATGGTGGTCACCAGCTTCCGCATTCCGACCCACACCACCTTCAAGGTCTACCAGTCGGTGTTTCAGGAAGTGCAACGGCTCAAGGTCCCGTGCACGGTGATTGCCTCGATCGTCGAGAAAGGCGACGAGCACTTTATCAAGGACATCATGCGCAACGAGGTCAAGGACCGCGACGACATCAAGCTGGTAATCGTCCGCGCCCGGGGCACCGGTAAACGTGATGGCCTGGCGCATGCCTTTCGCGCACTGTCGCGGCAGATGCCCATGGAAGACTCGGTGGTCGGCGTGGTCGATGGCGACACCATGATGCTGCCTGGCTGTGTCGAACGCGCGGTCAAGCTGTTTGCCTACCTGCCCAATGTCGGTGGCCTGACCACCAACGAGTTCTGCGAGGTCGAGGGCAGCCGCCTGATGCGCGAATGGCACTCGATGCGCTTTGTTCAACGGCACATCAATATGTGCTCGATGGCCCTGTCGCATCGGGTGCTGACCCTCACCGGGCGGCTGTCGTTCTTCCGCGCCAGCGTGATGACCGACCCCGAGTTCATCAGGGATGTCGAGGCCGACTTCCTCGAACATTGGCGCCTGGGCCGCTTCCAGTTCCTCACCGGTGACGACAAGTCATCCTGGTTGAGCCTGATGCGCGCTGGCTGGGACACCTTCTACGTGCCCGACAGCAACACCCTGACCGTGGAGCATCCGCCAGATAACAGCTTCTGGCGCGCAACCCGGCAACTGATGTTCCGCTGGTACGGCAACTCGCTACGGCAGAATTTTCGCGCAACCCACCTGCTGGGTCGTGCGCGGCTGGGGCTGTTCACCCTGTATGTGCTGCTGGATCAGCGGGTATCGATGTGGACGTGCCTGATGGGCCTGACCGCATCGGTGGTGGCCGGCCTGGTGTTCGGCATTCAGTACCTGCTGGTGTACCTGTTCTGGGTACTGCTGTCGCGCACCCTGGTCACGGTGATGTTCCTGTTCGCCGGGCACCCGGTCAGCCCGGTGTACCCCTTCGTTCTCTATTACAACCAGATCGTCGGCTCGGTGATGAAGGTTTACGCAATGTTCCACATGGACCAACAACGCTGGACCCGACAGAAAACCACATTGAGCAACGGCCGCGTCAACTTCGATGCGGCCCTGAACCGCTGGTCCTCCAAGGCGATGCTGTTTTCTTCCATCGCGATCTTCTTCGGGGTCATCTCGGTTCTTCTCGAACTCACGCAACGTTAAGGAAAGGCGCCTGTCATGAGTAACTCCAGCACCCCAACAGTACCGGCCAATGTGGTCCATGAAGCGATTGACGAACGTCAGTACGTGCGCACCAAACTCAATGCCCGGGTCCTGCTCAGCGCGACGGGACAACCCGCATTCGAGAGCACGCTGCAGGACATTTCCCTGGGTGGCATAGGCCTGGTTCATGCCGATCCGCTGAAAATCGGCAGCCTGTACACCGCCTCGATCAAACTGCGCCTGAATCAGATCGACCTGAACATCGACAGCAAGGTCAAGATCGTTTCCCAGCGCGGCCAGGAGGTCGGCGCACAGTTCGTTGACCTCGATACACAGAAGCGCGACATCCTGCGCTACATCATCACCGCCTACATGTCCGGCGAGATCGCTGACATCAATGGCCTGTTCAATGTGATGCAGCGCGAAAACTACATCAAGGAACGCAAGCACACGTATGCCAGTGCGCGTACGGCTGGCGACCGTCTCAAAGCCATGACCGGCACCCTGCTGTATACCGTGGCAGGGATCGCCGCACTGAGTTTCGTCGCGTACAAAAGCTACCTGCTGTTGTTCCGCATCCCGGCCGTGCAAGCCCAGGTGTCGGCCAATGCCCAAGTCATCAGCATGCCCGACAACGGCTATGTGAAGTTCCTGCTGCAACCGGGGCAAACCGAGGTCAAGGCCGGCGAGCCGGTAGCCAGTATCTCCACGCAACTGGCCACCAGCTTTACCAGCCCGGCCGACATGAAGGCAGTCGCCGACCTGTCGCCCGGCGACCTGCAAACCCTGCTCGGGCGCGCCACCATCGAAACCGTGATCAACAGCCCGTGCGACTGCCAGGTGTACTTCCCAAGCAAGCCGCTTGATGGCTTCGGCTACAAGCAGGCTCCACTGATGCACCTGTTGCCCAAAAACGAAGACCTGTTCGTCACCGCCAACGTGCCGTTCGACAAGCTCACCGACATTACCCGGGTGACCTCGGTCGACCTGCAGGTATTCGGCCTCGACGAACGCTTCACCGGCACGGTGGTGGACTCGCGGGTGGATGAACTGAACAAGAACCTGGCCCTGACGATCCGTACGGACACGCGCTTGCCAGCCCAGGCCTATCTGAAACCGGTGGCAGTAGACCTGTTCCTCGGTCTGCCGTCGCTGTCGCGCTAAGGGTCGAGCGATGAAACCGATGACGCCCACCTGGTTGCTGTTCGGAGCCCTGGCCTGCACTGCCCCTGCACTGGCCGGACAGAGCCTGGAGCAAATCCGCTATGCGCTGTACAAAGACCCCAGCGCCGAGGTTACGGCCGATCTGCGGGTGCTGGCCGAGCGTGGTGACCTGGCGTCCAAGCTGCTGCTGGGCGACCTGCTGTCGAGCAGTGACGGTGCCAGCCGCCAGGAAGTGATTCGCCTGTACCACGAGGCCTTTGCCGACGGTCGCGGGCTGGTCCCGGCGCTGGCCTCACTGGCGCGCCTGCTCGACCGTAGCCCCGGCCTGCGTCAGGGCCAGCGCGCCTGGGTCGAACAGGCGCTCACGCGTTACCCGAGTAACCTCGATCCGCGTAACGCCAGCACGACCCTGGAAGTGTTCCTGGTGTACCCGGAACTGGTGCCACCTCGTGAGGCGGCGCAGGTGCTTGGCCTGTATGAGCAATCGTGCCTGCTTAACTGCCGCCCCGAGTTGTACCGCGCCGTTCTGGCCGAGCGCCAGGGCGACCGCGTTGCTGCCGAGCGAGGCTATCAACAGGCGGTGCGGGTCGACCTGCGGGCCATCGACCGCTATTACCGCTTCCTTGGGGACGATCAGGACACGGCCTTTCCGGCGTTCGCCCGAACCCTGGAAAGCGAGCGCCCCAAGCTGCCGGTGGACATCGTTCACCGTATCGGCTCGTTGCTCGACAGCATTACCAGTGTCCGCCGTGCCGAACAGGACGCTGACCGCTACGAGCGCCAGGCCAACGGCATGGGCCCGGACAAAGCGCAACCGAGCCCACAGCAACTGGCGCGGGAGAAGGCCGAGGCCGAGGCCCTCGATGTTGCCACCGCCGAGGCACATCGCTGGCGTGACAACGCAGTGGAGCGCGGCTTTGTCCCGGCGATGGTGTCCAAGGCCAACTACATGATCTCGAACCCGACCGAGCACAATGCCGAGGAAACCCAAAGCCTGATCGATCAGGTAAAGACCCAGGAGCCAACCCGGGCCAAGGCACTGCAAGCCTCGTTCTACATGGTCAACAACTGGCTCACCCTCGACCCGGACAAAGCCCGAGCACTGATCGACGAGTTGATCGCCAGCCACTACCCCGATGCCCAACTGCTGCTTGGCGAGTACTACAGCAAGGGTGTCGAGGATGAACCCGACCAGCAAAAAGCCCTGGCGATTTTCCAGCAACAGGCACAAGCCGGCTCCACCGCGGCCTGGTACCGCATGGCGACCCTGCACGCCTATGGCCGGGCCATCTGTCATGACCCGGTCAAGGCCTACACCTATGCACGGGTCGCCCTGGACCTGGGCGAGAACGGTGCGCGCAGCCTGCTCAAACGTCTGGAAAAAACCCTGAAAAAGGATGACATCGAACGCGCCCTGGTGGCCCGTAACGATCTGTTGAAGGAGGCTACCCTGTGAAAGCGCACCATTCCCTGTTCGGCGCCCTGCTCGCCCTGACCCCTGTTTACACGGCCTTGGCTGCCGAAGAAATCACCGGCCCGGAAGCCGACAGCAACGAGCCGGTGCGGGTTGCCGCCAACGATGGCAGCGAGCCGGTGATTACCTCGGAGTTTTTCAACAAGCTTACGCTGCAAACCGGCTACGGCCCGGAAAACTCCCAGGTCGGTCGTAGTCGCGAAATGTTCTACAGCCTGCGCTATGAGCCCTCGTTCGTCTGGTACTCGCCGGAAAAACGCTGGGCCAAGTGGCAGGTCTACGGCCGCCTGTGGCTGGACTATGACTCCAGCCAATCGATCAGCGTGCAAAACGAGAACGCCAACAGCGTCGACCGTGAGCAGCCTGAAGGCTGGTACGCCGAAATGCGCGAACTGTACGTCAAACGCAACCTGCTGGGCGACGACCCGCGCTTTTCACTGTCAGCAGGCCGCCAGCGCTACTTTGACGACTACGGGATCTGGTGGGATGACAGCCTTGAGTCGCTGCGTTTCAACTACAACGACACCTTCGCCCATGGCTTTCTCGCCGTCGCGCAGAAGTTCTACAACTACAACAGTGACGTCAACACCCTGGCCGACAGCGAAGAGCGCACCACCTACTTGATGGGTGAGTATGCCTACCGCTGGAGCGAGCATAACTGGGCGGGCGTACGCCTGATGCATGAAGACGACCACAGCGGCCACGACCCCGAAGACCGCTACGACTTCACGGGCATGCGCTACGGGTTGTTCTTCAAGGCCGATGACTTGCAGGTCAGCCCACTGTTCAGCGACTACCACGTGGAACTGGCCGGGCTCGACGGCGAGATCGACAACACCGACGGCAAGGGCATCACCAGCACCGGCCACAGTACCCGCGGCTGGGCCGCGCTGGGCGAGATCGGCAAGCGCTTTCACGACCTGCCCTGGACCCCCCGCGTGGCATTGCGCGGTGGCCTGACCGACAAGCCCAGTGATGATAACGATGGCTTTCGCCTGAACACCATCCAGTCTGACCGCATCACCCGCCAGGGCTCCTACAGCACCCGCCTGACCAGTTCCTTTGTCAGCCTGGACCTGCGCAACCTCAGTTACTACGGCTTCGCTCTGGAAACCCAGCCAACCCCACGCAGCGCTCTGGACCTGCGACTTACCGAGCTCAAGCTGCGCGACGCCGAAGGTACCCTGCCGATTCGCATCGACGGCGACCAGCGCAGTGCGCGCAACCAGGCGATCAACCAAGGCACCCCTACCGGTGGCAAGACCGTCGGGCAAATGCTCGACCTCAACTACTACTGGAAGATGTTTCCGGTGGCCATCGACGGCAAACACCTGGACGTCAACACCCTGGTCAGCGCCAGCTACCTGAATGCAGGTAACGCGCTGGACACCGGCGATGACTACCAGCTGACGCTCGGCGTCGTGATCAGCTACTAAGGACGGGCCCCGAGATGATCTTCGCCTCCAACGTCTTTCTGTTCCTCTACCTGCCGCTGTTCCTGGCCGTCTACTTCCTTGCCCGGCCGCAGTGGCGTTCAACGGTGATCGTGGCCGCCAGCTACATCTTCTACGCCTGGTGGCGTCCGGACTTTTTGCTGCTGTTCGTTGCCATCACCTACTGGAACTACGGGTTCGGCCTGCGCATCAAGGCTCGCCTGGATGCCGGCGACAAACGCTGGGCATTTCGGCTGTTGTGGATCGGCATCATCGGCAACCTGTCGACCCTGGGCTACTTCAAGTACGCCAACTTCGGCGCCGAAGTACTGGCCGCGCTGCTGGCGCCACTGGGCATCAATACCTTTACCCTGGAGACGATTTTCCTGCCGCTGGGCATCTCCTTCTATGTGTTCCATGCCCTGAGCTACATCGTCGATATCTACCGCAAGGACGCCACGCCGACCAACAACTTCATCGACTTCGCGGCTTTCGTCGCCCTGTTCCCTCACTTGGTGGCCGGGCCGATCCTGCGCTACAGCCAGTTGGCCCCGCAGCTGCGCCAGCGCACCCATTCGCTGGAGCTGTTCTCCCTGGGCGTATGCCGGTTCATGCTCGGCTTCATCATGAAGGTGCTGATTGCCGACCAACTGGCGCCAATCAACGTGCTGTTTGTCAGTGAGGGCACCCTGCAGTTGAGCGATGCCTGGTTTGGCCTGGTGGTCTCTACCCTGCAGTTGTACTTCGACTTCGCCGGCTACAGCCATATGGCCCTGGGCCTGGCCTTGATGATGGGCTTCCGTTTCCCGGAGAACTTCAACCAACCCTACGTCTCGCAGAGCATCACCGAGTTCTGGGCCCGCTGGCACATGACCCTGGCGCACTTCCTGCGCGACTACGTGTACATGCCGCTGGTACGCAAACGCATTGCCGGCGCCCTGCCCGCATTGGTCTACACCATGCTGCTGTCGGGCTTGTGGCACGGCGCCAGCTTCGCGTTCATCTGCTGGGGGTTGTTCTTCGGCTTCGGCATGGTGATCGAACGCACATTCGACCTGGCGACCAAAGTCACCACGCCCTACCACCTGGGCCGCAACCTGCGCACTGCGCTGTTGATCATCCTCAGCATGCCGTTGTTCTTCACCAACGACCTGCGCCATAGCCTGGACATCTACCAGGCACTGTTCGGCTTCAACGGCGTCGGCTCACTGGAGTTGTACGTACTCGGCGCCTCGAAGATGGCCATGTCCTTCGCCGCGGTGGCGCTGTGCTGGCTGATCCTGGCCGGGACCAACAACGTGCGCTATTACGCCGGCAACAAGGAGCACTACTTCATGCGCCACGTCGGCGGCCTCAAGGCCATGCTGCTGTGGTGCGGCTTCGGCCTGGCGCTGAGCAGCCTGGCTGCGCACTCCTTCTCGCCCTTCCTGTACTTCCAGTTCTAGGAGACTGCCATGTACCCGGTGTTCAACTCGGCAAGCAAGGTCAACGGCATTCTGTTCTGCCTGGTGTTGGCGGGGATGTTCATCTACTCGCTGCCGCCCGTTTTCAGTTTTGCCAAAAACCAGAGCGACGCCTGGACGCTGTTCGTCGATGGCAAGTTGCTGCGCAAGTTCGAGCAGGCCTACGACAAGCGTTTCTTCCTGCGCGAACCCTCTGTAGCACTGTGGGCCAACGCCCAATACCAACTGTTTGGCGAAGGCACCAAAGGTGTGGTGCTGGGCAAGGATGGCTGGCTCTACACCAACCAGGAGTACCGCGTACCCAACGACCTGGACGCCAACCTTGAGGGGCAACTGGCAAAAATTGCCGCGGTCGAGCAGCAACTCAAACAGCACAACAAGCGCCTGATCGTGCTGCCCTTGCCGATGAAGCTGGACATCTATGCGGCTCATACCCAGCGCCCCTTCGACCCTCGGGCAGTCAGCCTGTATGACCGCTTCGTCAGCCAGCTGCAGGCGCGACACATCACTGTCACGCCGGTGCGCTCGACCTTCCTGCAGCACCTGGACGGGCATGAACTGTTCCTCAAGTCCGACACCCACTGGAGCCCGGAAGGTGCCCGCCTGACCGCCTATGAACTGGCCCGCCAGCGGCCAGAGTTGCTCGGTGACGAACGCTACGTGTCGAACAAGGTGGCGGAAAAAGTCGTCAAGGGCGACTTGATGAACTACATCCAGTTTGGGCAAAGCCCTCTGGCCCCACAGTTCGGTGCCAATTCGATCGCCGTCTACGAGACCCTCAAGGCCGGGCAGAGCGCCGATGAGCTGTTCGCCGAGGAACACCAGAGCCTGCTGTTGGTCGGCACCAGCTACAGCAAGATCGATGACTGGAACTTCGTCGGCTTCCTCAAGGAAGCGCTTAACCGTGACCTGCTCAGTGTCGCCGTCGAGGCCCGGGGACCCTTCGAGGCCATGACCCAATTCCTGCAAAGCGACCAACTGGCCAACCCACAGATCGACACCGTGGTCTGGGAGTTCCCGCTGCGCACCCTGCTTGCCCATCGGATCGGTTCACTCAGCCGCCCAGCCCAGCCCCAACACTTTTAAAGGAAGATCCCCATGACCCGCACCTTGCAACAGTTCCTGGCCGCCAGCGCCCTGGCCTTTGGCGTACTGAACACGCCGGTGGTGCTCGCCGCCGAAGGCAACGCCGACCTTTACGACGCCGTGGCCCCGGCCGACTCGGCCTTTGTTCGGGTATTGAACCTGAGCAACAGCACGATCGACGTGACCCTGAGCGGCAAGGTAACCCCGCAAAAGGTCGCCCCCGGACAACTGAGCGGCTACCGTTTCACCCCTGCCGGCACACACAAGATCGCGGTCGGTAGCAAGTCGATCGAACCGCAATTGATCAAGAACGCAGCCAGTACCGTGGTCTATGACGGCAACAGCCTGACCCTGATTGCCGACAAGTACGTCAACGAACCAAAGAAAGCCCAGGTGGCCTTCTACAACCTGACACCAGCCAAGGCGGCGTTGAAAACCGTGGACGGCAAGCACGTGATCGTCGACCCGCTGGGCAAGGACCAGACCGGCAGCCGCATGGTCAACGAAATCAAGATCGGCTTCGCCGCCTATGTCGAGGAACAGAACGTGGCCCGGTTCGAGGAACTGTTCCTGAAGAAAGGTCGCTCCTACAGCTATGTGCTGCTGCCTCAGGGCAACGGCTACCGCAGCCTGAGCCTGGCCAACAGCATTGACCCCAGCGAGTGAATGACCACGGCCCTTATTCAACAGGATGATGAATCGCGCACATGAAGACTTTACTCCCCCTGGGCCTTGTAGCCGTCCTTGCCTGCTTCAGCCTGCCCGCCACGGCGACTGTACCCGGCAAGCGTGGTGCCTGCGAGAGCCTTGAGTGCATGACCTGCCCCGCCCTGAGCGACCCGCAGAAGTACGCCGAAGGGCGCATGAAGCTGATGCGTGAAATTGTCCCGGGCAAGAATCGCTGGCTGTTCCGTTCGATGGTCGACCTGACCAACGATTTCGGTATCCCGGCGCCGATGCGTCCAGAGTTTGCCCGGCTGATGGCTGCGTTTCGCCAACAAGGCATCCATGTCGCCATGGCGATCCAGCCCACCCGTGGGCTGATGCACCGCGACAAGCTCTACGCCAACCAACTGCACGGCTTCGATTTCACCCGGGCCAGCGGCAACCTGAGCAATTACCTGCAACAGCTGCGTAATGCCGGCGCGGTGGTGCCCGACACAATGCAACTGGTGCGCACCCCGCCCAAGGGCGAGTACTTCTTTCGTCGTGACCACCACTGGACCCCCAGTGGCGCCGAGGCGACCGCCCGCTTGCTGGCAGAAGAGGTGCGGCGGCAACCGTTCTATAACGAGCTGAGCAAAAAGCAGTACCGCACTGAACCCGGCGTCATGGTGCCCAAGGACGGCACCCTGAACCTGGCGATGAGCTACATCTGCGGCAACAACTATGGCTTCCAGTACGTGCGTGGCCACCAGACCATCCCCATGGCCGACGACGCCAATGCACTGTTCGACGAAGCACCAGACCCGGAAGTCATTCTGGTCGGCGACAGTAACGCGGCCGCGCGTGAGGACGAGAGCAAGCAGTTCAACTTCGACGGCTACCTCAAGCAGTACCTGGAAGTGGACATCCTCAACTACGCCCTTCCCGGCGTCGGCCAGGAGGGTTCACTACTGGAATACCTGCTCTCGGAGAACTACAAGCCCAAGGCGCCACCCAAGCTGATCATCTGGGAGTTACCCGCCAACTACCAATTGGAGTCCGAGCTCATGTACCGGCAACTGATTCCGGCGATCAAAGGCGGCTGCTCGACCTCTACAGCCGTGCTCGGCAACCACGTGCAGCACCCGGCCTTGAAGGTCAGCGACCGCATCGAGCTGCTCAGCAATGCCGGTGAGGCGCGCAAGAACCTCAGCAGTGGCCAGGGTTTTCTCGACATCAAGATCAGCGACAAGAACGTCAAGGACT
Organism: Pseudomonas laurentiana; assembly: GCF_014648275.1. Classification (GTDB taxonomy): domain Bacteria; phylum Pseudomonadota; class Gammaproteobacteria; order Pseudomonadales; family Pseudomonadaceae; genus Aquipseudomonas; species Aquipseudomonas laurentiana. The sequence continues at coordinate 100,838 of NZ_BMQU01000015.1, read as the reverse complement.
TCTACGTCATTGTCTATTACGACAACGGCGCCCGTGACAAGGTCTGGTTCCGCCGCGAGGCGGCTGTCACTGGCGGGCAGTACTACCTGGAACTGAGCAAGGCCAAGGAATTCGCCGGCGCCAACCTGCTTTCGGTGTTTCTTGAGCCCACCAAACCCGGCACTGCTGCCACTGAAGTGGAAACCCGACTATGCCTGTAAAACGCTGGAGCGTCGCCGGGCTTGGCCTGTGCGCCGCGTTGCACCTGGGCAGTAGCCTGGCCGCCACCTCGATCTGGCCGGCACGGGCCAGCGCACAGTCGGCGATGATTGCCGATTACCGCAGCCTGGCCTGTAGCAAAGCGCCGCCACCGCCCTACACCGGCAATCTGCAACTGCAGAGCAAGTACGACCAGAGCGACGCCAGCAAATCTACCCTGCGCAGTGACCCGGACGCTGGCACGGAAAAGGTCGGCAAGCAGGTGAAAGCCTTTATCAGCGGGCTGATCTACGCCAACAAACGCTTCCTGCGGGCCAAAACGCCACAAGAAGCGAACATGGCCCTGGCCTGTCAGGACCAGTGGCTGGAGCACTGGGCCCAGGCGGGCGCCCTGCTCAACCCCGACGCCAGCAGCACCGGTATGGCCGCGCGTAAATGGGCGGTTGCGGCCATGGCCTCGAACCTGTTGCTGACCCAGGCCGCGAGCAATGGTCAGGTTCAACTGACGCCCACGCAAAAAGCCTGGTTCGAGCACCTTGGCGAACTGATCATTCGTGAGTACCAGCCGCGTCAGACCCCGGGTTTCACCTGGTTCAACAACCATGACTACTGGGCTGCCTGGGCGGTTGCCGCGACCGGCATGCTGGTGCAGCGCGACGACTTCATCCAGTGGGCCGACGGTAACCTGCGCCGGGGCCTGCAGCAGGCCGTGCGTGGCAGCGATGGCAGCTATGCCTACCTGCCGCTGGAAGTAGCGCGCAGCAAACTGGCCGCGACCTACAGCCAGTACGCCCTGGTGCCGTTGGTGCTGCTGGCCGAATCGGCGCGGGCCAACCACCTGCCCTGGAGCAGTGAGGACCAGCACACCCTGGAGTTGCTGGCCAACTTCGCCGCACGCAGCATCCTTGACCCCGACAACCTGCCGGAGCTCAAGGGCCAGTCACAGACCGATGTCGCGCCGTACAAGCTGGCGTGGTTGATCCCGTTTCTGCAACGCGCCCCGGACAACCGCCTGGCCCGTCAGCTGTATGACAGCGAAGACGGCGATGTCGACAACTACAGCCAGCTCGGCGGCCCGCTCAAGCCGTTCTACCCCAAACTGCCGTAACCCAAGGACGAACCGCCATGGCCTTGTTTGCCCGTCACCTCTACTTTCCTTGCCTGGCACTGCTGCTGGCCAGCAGCGCTCAGGCCGCCAGCCAGAGCCTGCCGTTGCAGCAGTCGCTCAGCACCGTCGCCACGGTTGAGCATCAGGCACACCTGCAACAGCTGCAAACCCAGGCCCGCGAGGCCGTGCAGATGAGTCCCCCGGAGCGACCCCGTCCCGCCGGGCGGGGCAGTGTCAGCCTGCAACCGATGTTCTCCTCCCAGGGCGGCAGTTGGCCGTTCGAGCCCTTCGTCAATAACGGCCTGTTCCGTGCCATTGCTGGCTATCAGGCGCACCACCCGCAGGTGGTACTGATTCGCGGAGGCAGCGTCACCCTTGCGCAACTGCATGATGCCCTCAAGGACGAGCGCATCCTCAAGCGCTACAAGGACGGCTACCTGCTCAGTTACCCGCTGATGATCGCCAGCGACGGCGGTCTGCTGCTCGAAGGCACCAGCCTGTACCTGTACAGCTATTCCGGTACGGCGCTGATCAACCAGGGTTGGTTGGGCCTGAACCAGTCGCGCCTGGAAAGCGTCGCGGGCGACAAGCCCGGCAGCACCGACCGTGCTTGGCGACCGTTCGTGGTGGCCTGGGCTGGCAGCCACACCCAGGTCCTGAACTCGACCCTCAATCGCCTGGGCTACAACGCCAACCTGTCGCGCGGCCTGAGTACCGCGCTCAGTGTGCAGCAGCCCGTCAACAGCCGGCCGGCAACGCTGCTGGTCCGCAACAGCCAGTTCAACGAACTCAGTGCGGTAGAACTGCAACATACGCTGGCCCAATTCGACAGCAATCGCTTTGAGCAATCGCAGCAGTACGCCCTGGATATCCGCGACAGCCAGGCGCTGGTCAGCCAGAACCAGATTCGCGGCGTCGACAACAACAGCGCCATCCGCCTGCGCGGGAACACACGGGCCCTGGTCGAGGGCAACCTGATCCTTGGCGCCAACAAGGCGGCCATCGAGGTCAGTGAACAACACGGTGCGCTGATGCTGAGCCGCAACCGCATTGGCGCCAGCCGGGGCAACGGTATCCTGCTGCGCAGCGTGCACTCCACTGCCGAGGCCCCCCTGTTGATTGACGACAACCTGATCGGCAGCAGCCAGGGCAGTGCGATAGATGCCAGCGACGTCTCAGCGGCAACCTTGATCAACAACCGTATCGGCAACACCCCGGAGTATGCCATCAGCCTGCGCAACGCCAGCGCCCTGCCCGGCCCGTTGATCCTCAGTGGCAACACCCTGGGCCAGGTCGGCAAGGCGGTGGTGCGGGTCGAAGGCTTGAACCAGGTGGATCTGGGGCCTAACCGCTTCAACGGTACCCCCCTGCTACAGAACCTATTGATCGGCGATCTGCTGCCCGTCCAGAGCCTGCTGCTCGACGCAACCCTGCGTCAGCACCAGGTGATCCGCGTCAACCAGGTGGCGGCCGTGCAATAACGCGCTGCATGCGTACAAAGCAATCATCCTCCCCCACCGCTTCAAAGCCCCGGCGTCGGTACAAGCCCTGCGCCGGGTTGCTCTTGAACACGGTCAGGCGCAACAACGGCAGGCGCCGCGCTGCGGCCCAGGCGGCCAACTGCTCCAATGCCCAGGAACCGACGCCCTGCCCCCGGGCGCTTTCCGTCACCTGCAGCTCGCGAATGAACAACGCCCGGGCGTCCTGGCTCAGGCTGCAGAAGCCCAATAGCTGCTCACCGTCGACGATCAGCCATTGTTCACGCCAGGTCCAGGCCTGATCAAACGCTTCGTCCATCCAGAGCAGGTCGTACTCTCGGTAGTACGGCAGCATGTTGCGGCACGTCAACGCGCGAGCAAACGGCAGATGCAGGTCAGTGGCACGAATCAGTTGCAGGGTCATTGAACGATCAGCCGAAAAAAACCGGCCTTGCCGGTAAAGGGATCAACACGGTAGCAGCGACGACGCGAAGGTGGGAACAGTACAACGCTGGTCAGTAAAACCCACACACTTCAAGGTTTACTTGATCAAGATCAGATCGCAGTGACTATTTGTTTCTATGCTGGTCACGCAAGGCTTGTTCCTTCAAGGCACTCGTTACCCGGACCCCATCCTCATGACCACCTCGACACTGGCGACACGCTCCCCACTTTCAAGCGTTAGCCAAACCCCCAGCCGCGCCACACTTACCCTGTTTTTTTCATTGTTACTGGCCGGGCTGGTATACACCGCCTGGAGCCTGTTCCGCGATGTCAGTGCCAGCGGTACGGTGATCACCACCTGGACGCCCTTCGTCCTGCTGGGCGTGGCCTTGGTCATTGCCCTGGGGTTCGAGTTCGTCAATGGTTTCCACGATACTGCCAACGCGGTAGCCACGGTCATCTATACCCATTCGCTTCCCGCCTCGTTCGCCGTGGTCTGGTCGGGCTGCTGGAACTTCCTCGGGGTGCTGTTCTCCAGTGGCGCAGTCGCCTTTGGTATCGTCGCATTGCTGCCGGTTGAGCTGATCCTGCAGGTCGGCTCATCGGCCGGATTCTCCATGGTCTTCGCACTGTTGCTATCGGCCATTGTCTGGAACCTGGGCACCTGGTGGCTGGGGCTGCCGGCCTCATCGTCACACACCTTGATCGGCTCCATCATCGGCGTCGGCGTGGCCAATGCCCTGATGCACGGTCGAGACGGCACCAGTGGCGTAGACTGGACCCAGGCCAGCAAGGTGGGCTACTCGTTGCTGCTGTCACCGGTGGTCGGTTTTGTCTGCGCGGCCTTGTTGCTGCTGACCTTGCGCCTGCTGGTCAAGCGCAAGGCGCTGTACCAGGCCCCCGTCGGCAGCGCACCACCGCCTTGGTGGATTCGCGGGATGCTGATCCTGACCTGTACCGGGGTGTCCTTCGCCCATGGCTCCAACGACGGGCAAAAAGGCATGGGGCTGATCATGCTGATTCTGGTCGGGACCCTGCCGATGGCCTATGCACTGAACCGCACCATGCCCGCAGAACAATCGGTGCAATTCGCCCGCGTGGCCGAGGCCACCCAACAGGCGCTGGTGCGCACGGCGCCAGAACCGGCGCCCAACGATCCGCGACAAACCCTGACCGCCTTCATCCGCAGTCAGCACGCGAGTGCCGATCTGCTGCCGGCCCTGGCGGCTCTGGCGGGCCTGATTGGCCGCGAGGTCGAGGGTTATGGCTCCTTCGCCGGCGTGCCGGCCGAAGCCATGGCCAATGTGCGCAACGACATGTACCTGACCAGCGAAGCCATTCGCCTGATGGACAAGCAGAAGCGGCTTCACTTTGATCCGGCGACCCAAGCCACCCTGCAGGACTTCAAACGGCAGATCGACGACGCCACGCACTACATTCCCCTGTGGGTGAAGGTGGCCGTGGCCATCGCCCTCGGGCTGGGCACCATGGTGGGCTGGCGACGAATCGTGGTCACCGTTGGCGAAAAGATCGGCAAGACCCACCTGACCTACGCCCAGGGCGCCAGTGCGGAGCTGGTGGCGATGTTCACCATTGGCGCTGCAGACATGTATGGCTTGCCCGTCTCGACCACCCATGTGCTGTCTTCCGGGGTGGCCGGCACCATGACCGCCAATGGCTCGGGCCTGCAGGTTCGGACCATCGTCAACCTGCTGATGGCCTGGGTGCTGACCCTGCCGGCGGCGATCCTGTTGTCGGGCAGTCTGTACTGGTTACTGCGGCAGGTGTTCTGAAACGGCAAGCAGCAGCCATACTCAAGGCACCGTCGCCACCTCGCGGAGCCTTACTATGGCTGAACTGCTGCGCCACATCTGCCGTCTGCTGGACAATGGGCTGAACAAGGACGTCTTCGACAACCTGCGCAACTTCCTCATGTGTTCGCTGCTACTGGCGGCTGGCAGTAGCACACTCACGGGTGACGGCAGGGTGTTTTTCGGCCTGTTCACAGCCCACATGGCCGGTGTCGGGCTGATCGCGCTGGCGGTGTTTCTGATGCTGCTGAACATGGCCGACGGCCTGCGCAAGCTGGCCAAGGCCCGCCACCCGCTGCTCCTGCAGATCATCCTGTGCGTGGTCTACATGCTATTGGCGGTGCGCGTGGTAGAAATTGTCTGGCAGTTTCGTGCCACCTGATCCCCCAGCAGCACCTGCTCGCCGCTAGCGACGCCTGAACAAGGGTCGGGGTTCGATGACCGAACGTCCGTACAGCACACTCACGCCGCCCAGGCCTTTCAACGCATCCTCAACGGACTTGTCCTCGCGCACGGCAAAGCTGTCGAAACCACACTGGCGCATGTGCCCAAGCTGGTCGCGCAACACGTCGCCGATGGCGCGTAACTCGCCGGCCCAGCCCAAGCGGGTGCGTAACAGGTACGCCTGGCTGTAACCGCGACCGTCACGAAAACTGGGGAAGTCGACGGCAATCAACGGCACGCTCGCCAACCAGGGCCGCAGCGGCTCGGCATCGTCGTCGGGACCGAGCCACAGGCCGTGCTCATGGCTTGGCTGCGCGATCCAGCAAGCCAGCGGCACGATTAGCGGTCCCGCAGGCATGGGCTCACCCGGTTCACGAACCAACGTCCAGGCATCCGCCTGCTGCCACTGCGCCCGCCCGCCCTGCAAGGCGATTACATTGCGCATGTCGGGGCCTCCTCGTGAACGGCGTAGACCCGTTCCTTGAACGGTTCAAGCCCGACACGGTGCAGGGTCTCCAGAAACGGTTCGTCCAGTTCGCGGTAGGCGCAGTAGGTGGCAATGATCCGCTCGATGACACCAGGTATTTGCGCCGCACTGAAGGACGGCCCGATCACCTTGCCCAACTGGCTGTCCTTGCCCTGCGCACCACCCAGCGTGATCTGGTACCACTCACTGCCGTTCTTGTCGACGCCCAGAATGCCGATATTACCGATGTGGTGATGGCCACAGGCATTGATGCAGCCAGAAATGTTCAGGCTGATTTCACCCAGGTCATGCAGGTAGTCCAGATCGTCGAATCGCGCTTGAATGGCCTGGGCAATCGGAATCGAGGTCGCATTGGCCAGCGCGCAAAAATCGCCGCCCGGACAGGCAATGATGTCGGTCAGCAAACCGCTGTTGGCTGTGCCCAGGCCCTGCTCACAGGCCAGTTGCCAGAGCGCATGCAGGTCAGCCTTGCGCACGTCCGGCAGGATCAGGTTCTGCTCGTGGGCCACGCGAATCTCGGCAAAACCGAACTGCTCGGACCAGTCCGCCACGGCCTGCATCTGAGCCGCCGTCAGGTCGCCCGGTGGTGATGCCAGGCCGGGCTTGGTCGACAGCACCACGCTGGCGTACCCCGGCACCTTGTGCGGTTGCACACTGCGCGAGGCCCAGCGCGCAAAGGCCGGATTCAGCGAAAGCTGGGTACCAAACTCAAGGTCGGCATCGTCGAGGCGCTGGTAGGCCGGAGCAGCAAAACCCGCAGCCACCCGCTGGAACTCCTCGGCGGTGAGTTGAGCCGGGCCATCCTTGATGTGCTGCCACTCCTGCTCCACTTCACGGGCAAAGGCTTCGATACCCAGCGCCTTGACCAGAATCTTGATACGCGCCTTGTACTTGTTGTCGCGCCGCCCATGGCGGTTGTACACCCGAAGAATTGCTTCAACGTATGACAGCAAATGCTGCCATGGCAAACCATCGCGAATCTGCAGGCCCAGGATCGGTGTGCGCCCCAGCCCACCGCCGACGATCACCCGCAAGCACATCTCGCCCTGCTCATCACGGTAAAGGTACAGGCCGATGTCATGCATCATGATTGCCGCACGGTCCTGCGCTGCCGAGCAGATGGCAATCTTGAACTTGCGCGGCAGAAACAGGAATTCCGGGTTGATGGTCGACCACTGACGCAGGATCTCGGCCAATGGTCGCGGGTCAAGCAACTCATCAGCCGCCACGCCGGCAAAGGCCTCGGTGGTGATGTTGCGGACACAGTTGCCGGAGGTCTGGATCGCGTGCATATCGACCTCTGCCAGGCGCTGGAGGATATCCGGCACCTGCTCCAGCGCGATCCAATTGAATTGAATGTTCTGGCGAGTGGTGAAATGGCCGTAGCCACGGTCGTAATCGTTGGCGATACGCGCCAACGTGCGCATCTGCGTGGCGCTCAGGGTGCCGTAGGGAATCGCCACCCGCAGCATGTAGGCATGCTTCTGCAGGTAAAGACCATTTTGCAAGCGAAGCGGCAAAAACTCCTCATCACTGAGTTCGCCACCCATAAAGCGCTGCACCTGGTCACGGAACTGCGCCACGCGCTCAAACACCAGCGCACGGTCATACTCGTCATAGTGATACATGGCTCGGACCTCATCAGGGAGGCCGCTACTATGGCGTTTGGGTGTACTGGGTTACAGATTCAGGTTCGGCCGATTACTACGGATCAGAACACCTCATCGACAGGTGCCATGCGTGCGCTGCTGGCGTGCCCACGGCTGGAATGCACGCCCCTGGCTACGGGCAGACAACGATGTAGTGTAGGCTAGCTGCCCGGGAAGAATAATGACGCTAAAAAAGGATGAGCCCCATGACGTACGATGACGCCTCCTTGCAATCCCTTGGCACGCTGGCCCAGACCGCCTTGTTCGTCGCCTGGGCCGTGCAACAGTCCCTGACCAGCCGTAACTTTCAGGCAGACTTCGACTTCGAGATCAATTCGCTGGTAGAGCGTACCATCACACCCGGCCTGTTCTTTCGCCAGTGCTGCGAGGGCACGCTCAACGCCGAAGACCTCAACCGCCAAGGCAATGCCTTCGTCGCCCACTACCTGGCCATCGAGAACGGCCCGTTTGCCTCCGATTGCCTGGAACTGCTGGCAACGACGGCTGATAGCCCCTGTCGCGTGGCCGACAGCTGGGATAACTTCGACCGGCTGAAACCGCGCCTGGACGAGCGCTATACGCAGTGGCAACAAGGCCGTTACATTGCAACCAGTACAGCAACCTGAAACCCCACGCGCCCAAGGATGGACTGCCCATGGCACAAGTAAAAATCTATGGCCTGCGCTCGACGCTGGAGCGCCACCGCACAGGACTGTCGGAGGCGATTCATGCCGCAGTGATGGCTGCGCTGGAGTACCCGATCGAGAAACGATTCCACCGTTTCATTGCGCTGGACCCCGTGGATTTCATCTACCCCGACGACCGCTCACAGCACTACACCATCATTGAAATCAGCCTGTTCGAGGGCCGCTCGGTACAGGCAAAGAAAAACCTGATTCGCCTGTTGTTCCAGTACATCGGCGAACACACCGGCATCTGCGCCCAGGATGTGGAAATTACCCTGTTTGAAACGCCACGGCTGAACTGGGGAATCCGCGGGCTGCCAGGGGACGAACTGGGGCTGAACTACACGGTGGAGGTCTAACAGGCGCCGTACGTCCGGGTGGCGCCCGCCGGGTGTCGATTGTTCTGCTACTTTGGGAATACCCAGCACGCACACGTACAGGTGACCCATCATGGCGCGCACCACCCCCATTGAGCTCTACCGCAACATTGGCATCGTTGCACACGTAGACGCCGGCAAGACCACCACCACCGAACGCATCCTGTTCTACACCGGGGTCAACTATAAAATGGGCGAGGTGCACGACGGCGCCGCGACCATGGACTGGATGGCCCAGGAGCAGGAACGCGGCATCACCATCACCTCGGCAGCCACCACGGCTTTCTGGCAAGGCTCGACCAAGCAGTTCCCGAACAAGTATCGGTTCAACATCATCGACACCCCCGGCCACGTTGACTTCACCATCGAGGTAGAACGTTCGCTGCGCGTACTTGATGGCGCAGTGGTGGTGTTCAGCGGCGCCGATGGCGTCGAGCCGCAGTCTGAAACCGTCTGGCGCCAGGCCAATAAATACCATGTGCCACGGCTGGCCTATATCAACAAGATGGACCGCCAGGGCGCCGACTTCCTGCGGGTGGTCAAACAGATTGACCAGCGCCTGGGCCACCACCCGGTGCCGATTCAACTGGCTATCGGTGCCGAAGAGCACTTTGTCGGGCAGATCGACCTGGTGAAGATGAAAGCGATCTACTGGAGCGACGATGACCAGGGCACCAGCTACCGCGAAGAGGATATCCCCGACGCGCTGCGGCCACTGGCGGAGGAATGGCGTGCCCATATGATCGAGGCCGCCGCCGAAGCCAACGACGAACTGATGAGCCTGTACCTGGACGGTATCGAACTGAATACGGCGCAAATCAAGGCGGGACTGCGTCAGCGCACCCTGGCCAACGAAATCGTGCCGACGATCCTCGGTTCATCGTTCAAGAACAAGGGCGTGCCGCTGATGCTCGATGCGGTGATCGACTACCTGCCGGCCCCTTCGGAAATCCCGGCCATCAACGGCACCGACCCACAGCACGAAGACAAGCACCTGGAGCGTCACGCCGACGACAACGAGCCTTTCTCGGCCCTGGCCTTCAAGATTGCCACTGATCCATTCGTGGGTACCCTGACCTTCGTCCGGGTCTACTCCGGGGTATTGTCCTCGGGTGATGCGGTACTCAACTCGGTGAAGGGCAAGAAAGAGCGGGTCGGCCGTATGGTACAGATGCACGCCAACCAGCGTGCCGAGATCAAGGCCGTGTGCGCCGGCGATATTGCCGCCCTGATCGGCATGAAGGATGTCACCACCGGCGATACCCTGTGCGACATAAACAAGCCCATTATCCTTGAGCGCATGGATTTCCCTGACCCGGTGATCTCGGTGGCCGTGGAGCCCAAGACCAAAGCCGACCAGGAAAAAATGGGCATCGCCTTGAGCAAACTGGCCCAGGAAGACCCCTCGTTCCGGGTCAAGACCGACGAGGAAACCGCACAAACCATCATTTCCGGCATGGGTGAGCTGCACCTGGACATCATCGTCGACCGCATGAAGCGCGAATTCGGCGTCGACGCCAACATCGGTAAACCCCAAGTGGCCTACCGCGAGAAGATCCGCAACACCTGCGAAATCGAAGGCAAGTTCGTCCGCCAGTCGGGCGGTCGCGGCCAGTTCGGCCATTGCTGGATTCGCTTTTCACCCAATGATGAGGGCAAGGAAGGCCTGGCATTCACCAGTGAAGTGGTCGGCGGGGTGATTCCCCGTGAGTACATCCCGGCCATCCAGAAAGGCATCGAAGAGCAGATGCAGAACGGGGTATTGGCCGGCTACCCGCTGATCGGTCTGAAAGCGGCGGTGTTCGACGGTTCTTACCATGACGTCGACTCCAACGAGATGGCGTTCAAGATCGCCGCGTCGATGGCCACCAAGCAACTTTCACAAAAAGGGGGTGCCGTGCTGCTGGAGCCGGTGATGAAAGTCGAAGTGGTCACACCGGAAGAATACATGGGTGATGTGATGGGCGACCTCAACCGTCGGCGCGGTCTGATCCAGGGCATGGAAGACACCCCGGCTGGCAAGGTGGTGCGTGCCGAAGTGCCACTGGGGGAAATGTTCGGCTACTCCACCGACATGCGCTCGATGTCCCAGGGCCGGGCCAGTTACTCGATGGAGTTCATTCGCTATTCGGAAGCGCCAGCAAGCATCGCCGATGTGATCATCAAGAAACAGGGCTAGCCCCTGCCCTGCGCAGATCGACTGCCTGGCTTGCAATGCCGTGAGCTGTCGGCAGGCGCCAATCCAGGCGACACGGCCAACCGGCAGGCTGGCCGTGATCCCGGCAATTGCGTAACATCCGCCCCCCTCTTGCACGCACCTTTGACCACGGCCGGTTTCGCCGGTCGGTATTTTTCAGGTACCCCATGAAACCCATTCGCCTGCGCGCCGAGGCCTTGGCCGGCCTCACCACGTCCTTTGCCCTGCTGCCCGAATGCATCGCCTTCGCCCTGGTCGCACACCTCAACCCGTTGATGGGGTTATACGGTGCGTTCATCATCTGTACCTTGACCGCCCTGTTCGGTGGGCGGCCAGGGATGATTTCCGGCGCTGCCGGGTCGATGGCGGTGGTGATCGTGGCACTGGTGGTGCAGCACGGCGTGCAGTACCTGCTCGCCACGGTGCTGCTGGGTGGGCTGCTCATGATCGCCTTCGGCCTGCTGCGGCTGGGCAAACTGGTGCGCATGGTGCCGCACTCGGTCATGCTGGGGTTCGTCAATGGCCTGGCCATCATCATTGCCCTGGCCCAACTGGAACACTTCAAACGTGACGAGACCTGGCTGAGCGGCACACCGCTCTACCTGATGGTGGGGCTGGTCGCGCTGACCATGGCCATCGTCTACCTGCTGCCACGCCTCACTCGTGCAGTGCCACCGGCGCTGGTTGCGATTCTGGGTGTCGGCCTTGCGGTGTACCTGCTGGGTCTGCCGACCCGCACCCTGGGCGACATGGCCCACATCGCCGGAGGCCTGCCAGTATTTGCACTGCCCCAGCTACCCTGGAACCTTGAAACCCTCGGCATCGTCGCCCCCTATGCCATATTGATGGCCTTGATCGGCCTGCTGGAAACCCTGCTGACACTGAACCTGACCGATGAGATTACCGAAACCCGCGGTTACCCGGATCGTGAGTGTGTCGCACTGGGTGCGGCCAACATGGTTTCGGGGCTGTTCGGTGGCATGGGCGGTTGCGCGATGATCGGCCAAACGGTGATCAACCTCAGCTCCGCTGGCCGTGGTCGCCTATCGGGCGTGATCGCTGGGGTGATGATCCTGCTGTTCGTGCTGTTTCTCTCGCCATTGATCGAACGCATCCCCCTGGCTGCGCTGGTCGGGGTGATGTTCGTGGTCTCGCAGCAGACCTTCGCCTGGGCTTCGCTGCGGGTGTTCAACAAGGTGCCCTTGAACGACGTACTGGTGATCATCTCGGTGACCGTCATCACGGTGTTCACCGACCTGGCCACCGCCGTGCTGTGCGGGATCATCATTGCCGCACTGAACTTTGCCTGGCAGCAAGCCCGCGAGCTTTACGCCGACGGTCATCTGGAAGCCGACGGCAGCAAGCGTTACCAGTTGCATGGCACACTGTTCTTCGCCTCGACCACCCAATTCCTGAACCAGTTCGACCCGGCCAACGACCCCGCCCAGGTGACGCTCGATTGCCGCCACCTGAGCTTCGTCGACTACTCGGCAATCGCCGCGCTGAAAACACTGCGCGAACGCTATGCCAATGCGGGCAAGCACCTGCGCGTACTGCACCTGTCTGAACGCTGCAGGCAACTGCTCAAGCGTGCGGGCATGCACACACCTGGCGAGTAAGCTACAGGAGGAGCGTTTCAGCAGGCTGGCGGCTCTTGACCGACGCTGATACTGCAGCCCATGCTCACGCTCCTCCAACCAAACTCTCAGGGAATGAATGCATGAAGCTGGAAACCTTGGCCATTCACGCGGGCTTCAGCCCCGATCCAACCACGAAGGCCGTTGCCGTACCGATCTACCAGACCACCTCCTTCGCCTTTGACGATACCCAACACGGTGCCGACCTGTTCGACCTGAAGGTGGCTGGCAATATCTATTCGCGGATCATGAACCCCACCAACGATGTCCTGGAAAAGCGCATGGCCGCGCTTGAAGGCGGTGTCGGTGCGCTGGCCGTGGCATCGGGCATGGCCGCCATCACCTACGCCATCCAGACCGTGGCCGAGGCTGGCGACAACATTGTCTCGGTGGCCAAGCTCTACGGTGGCACCTACAACCTGCTGGCCCACACCCTGCCGCGCTTCGGTATCCAGACCCGCTTCGCCGCCCATGACGACATCGCCGCACTCGAGGCCTTGATCGACGACAAGACCAAGGCAGTGTTCTGCGAGTCCATCGGCAACCCGGCGGGCAACATCGTCGACCTCCAGGCACTGGCCGACGCCGCGCACCGCCATGGCGTGCCGCTGATCGTCGACAACACCGTGGCCACCCCGATCCTGTGCCGCCCGTTCGAACACGGTGCCGACATCGTCGTGCATTCGCTGACCAAGTACATCGGCGGCCACGGTACCAGCATCGGCGGCATCGTGATCGACTCCGGCAACTTCCCCTGGGCCGAGCACAAGCAGCGCTTTGCCCTGCTCAACACCCCCGACCCGTCCTACCACGGCGTCACCTACACCGAAGCCTTCGGCCCTGCAGCCTTTATTGGCCGCTGCCGCGTAGTACCGCTGCGCAACACCGGCGCGGCACTGTCGCCGTTCAACGCCTTCCTGATCCTGCAAGGCCTGGAAACCCTGGCCCTGCGCATGGAACGCCATACCGAGAACGCCCTGAAAGTGGCGAACTACCTGCGTGAGCATGAACAGGTTGCCTGGGTGAAGTACGCCGGCCTGTCGGACCACCCCGAACATGACCTGGCCGTGCGCTACACCGGCGGCAAGCCGGCGTCGATTCTCTCGTTCGGCATCAAGGGCGGCCAGGAAGCAGGCGCGCGCTTCATCGATGCGCTGAAACTGGTCGTGCGCCTGGTGAACATTGGCGACGCCAAATCGCTGGCCTGCCACCCGGCTTCCACGACCCACCGCCAGTTGAACGACGAAGAACTGGAGAAGGCCGGTGTGCCACGAGACATGGTGCGCCTGTCCATTGGCATCGAGCACAGCGACGACATCCTGGCCGACCTGGCCCAGGCGCTGGACGCCTCTAAACAAGGCTGAGCCGGGTTTTGTCCCGTTAGCAGGGTTGCTATCGGTGGGGGCCCATGAGTTCGCGGTGCCTGCATCGCGGGCAAGGCCCGCACACCCTGCGAGAGTCAGGCAGCTGGCAAGACCGCACCCGCGGATTGCTCAGCCCCCTGGCAAACCAGCAGACACACAAAACTGTACATCCATACAGATATCGCTTGCCTCTCGCTGCCACCCTGCGCATGCTATGCACCTTCTATAGCCGCCAGACTCGTCATCGGCCATGCGCCTCTTTCTCTGCGAAAAGCCCTCCCAGGCCAAAGATATCGCCAAAGTCCTCGGCGCCAACCGGCGAGGCGATGGCTGCTGGGTCGGCAACGACCTCTGCGTCACCTGGTGCATTGGTCACCTGCTGGAAACCGCACCACCTGACGCCTACGATGCCCGCTATAAACGCTGGGTACTGGAAGACCTGCCCATCGTTCCGCAACAGTGGAAGATGCTGGTCAAGCCGAAAACCGCCAGCCAGTTCAAGGCGGTGAAACGCCTGCTTGGCGAAGCCCGTGAACTGGTCATCGCCACCGACGCCGACCGCGAAGGTGAAATGATCGCCCGTGAACTGGTCGAGCACTGCCGCTACCGCGGGCCAATCCAGCGCCTGTGGTTGTCGGCACTCGACGACGCCTCGATCCGCAAGGCCCTGGCCGCGCTCAAGCCCGGTGCAGCCACCTTCAACCTCTACCACTCGGCACTGGGTCGTTCACGGGCCGACTGGCTGATCGGCATGAACATGAGCCGCCTGTTCACCCTCCTCGGCCGCCGCTCCGGTTACCAGGGCGTGCTGCCGGTTGGCCGGGTGCAAACCCCTACCCTGCGCCTGGTGGTCGACCGCGACCGCAGCATCGCCGATTTTGTGCCGGTACCGTTCTGGGCCATCGAGGTTACGCTGAGCAGCGCCCATGCGCGCTTTACCGCGCAATGGCGTGCTCCGGAAGACGCCTGTGACGATCAGGGCCGCTGCCTCAACCAGGCCCTGGCACAGCACGCCGCCGAGGCCATTGGCGGCGAGACCAGTGCTGAGGTGGTGAACGTCAGTACCGAACGGGTACGCGAAACCGCACCCTTGCCCTTCGACCTCGGCACCCTGCAGGAGCTCTGCTCGAAAAAGCTGGGCCTGGGCGCCCAGGAAACCCTCGACATTGCCCAGGCGCTGTACGAAACCTACAAGGTCATCACCTACCCACGCAGTGACTGTGGCTACCTGCCGCTGAGCCAGCACAGCGAGGCTCCGGCGATTCTCGCCGCACTGGGCCGGGCTGACGCCAGCCTGGCAGCGCTGCAACCCTACCTGGAGCCACAACGCCGCTCACGGGCCTGGAACGATGCAAAGGTCAGTGCCCACCACGGCATCATCCCCACCGCTGCAGCTATCGACCTGGGACGCTTGCCAAGCAAGCACAAGGCCGTGTTCAGCCTGATCCGCGCACGCTACCTGGCGCAGTTCCTGCCCCACCATGAGTACGACCG
This sequence comes from Pseudomonas laurentiana, assembly GCF_014648275.1. Lineage (GTDB taxonomy): Bacteria > Pseudomonadota > Gammaproteobacteria > Pseudomonadales > Pseudomonadaceae > Aquipseudomonas > Aquipseudomonas laurentiana. The sequence goes on along the minus strand of NZ_BMQU01000015.1, from coordinate 85,464 downwards.
CACCGAAGCCGACTTCGACTGTGCCGGCCAGGCCCTGCGCGCCGTTGGCAAGCGCATCATCGAGCCGGGGTGGCGCCGCGCCCTGCCCGAAGCCCTGACCCCAGGCAAAGGTCGCGAAGCACCGGTAGCACAGGTGCTGCCGGCACTGAGCAAGGGCCAGCACTGCGCCGTGGCCGGGGTCAACCTCAAGGACCTCTGGACTCAACCGCCCAAACCGTTCACCGAAGGCGACCTGATCAAGGCCATGAAGAACGTCGCCAAGCTGGTTGACGATCCACGGCTCAAGCAAAAGCTCAAGGACACCACGGGTATTGGTACCGAAGCGACACGTGCCGGGATCATCCAGGGCCTGCTCGACCGGGGCTATCTGGTGAAGAACGGCAAGGCGTTGTCGGCCACCCCAGCGGCCTGCAGCCTGATCGACGCCGTACCTCGGGCCATTGCCGACCCCGGCACTACCGCCATCTGGGAGCAGGCGCTGGACATGGTGCAAAGCGGCGAAATGAGCCTGGAGGCGTTCGTCGCCAAACAATCGGCATGGATGAGCAAGCAGGTCGAGCGATGCGTCGGGCTCACCCTCACCATCAGCGGCCCGGCCATTCCGGCCGGGCGTAACGGCGCGCCGTGGAAAAAGAAACGCAAAGCACCCGCACGCAAACCATCGACCAACGCAAAACGCCCCAGAAAAGCGGCGGCGCCGAAAGCCCGCTAAAATAAAATGTGTATAGAAGTTGGATCAACTTACAGTAAAGGACTACCCATGAAGTTTGCGTACACCATTCTCTACGTACCCGATGTCGCCGCATCGCTGGCGTTCTTTGAACGTGCCTTTGGCATTACCCGGCGTTTTCTGCATGAGTCCGGCGACTATGGCGAACTGGACACCGGGGCCACCACACTGGCTTTTGCCTCGCAGGCGCTAGGCCAGGCCAACTTGCCAGAAGGCCTGGTGCTGGCGGCTGAATCAACCCGACCGCTGGGCATGGAAATCGCACTCGCCACCGACGCCGTCGAGGCCGCCCACACCCAGGCATTGGCCTGCGGCGCAACCGAACTCAAGGCTCCCGAGCAAAAGCCCTGGGGGCAAACCGTCTCATACCTGCGCTGCCCTGATGGGCTGCTGGTAGAGCTGTGTACGCCGATGGCGTAATGCCAACGAGGGTTTCCAGGCCTACCCAGACAAAAAACCCTGCCGGTGACCGGCAGGGTTTGAAGGTGCAGCGACGACAGTGTGCCGATCAGCGACCGATAGCCCGCGCCGCGTCGGAGGTGTACATGTCCGGCGTGAACTTGCTCTCGTTCAGGATTGGCCCCCTCTTCGCTTCGTTGGTCATCCCGTACCCGGTGTACTGGCCCGAGTTCAAGTCCATGAAAAACTGCGAACCGGCCTGCCAGCCGCTCATGTCCGGATGGTAGTAGTAGTTGATCATCGCATGCTTCCACAGCTGCCCACGGGCGTCGTAGTTGTCCGCCATGACTGCGTTCCAGGTGTCTTCGTCAATGAACAGCACCCGCTTGCCATACACGTGGCGATAGCCTTCCTTCAGGTCGGCCTCGACCACCCAGACACGCCGCAATTCATAGCGCATGAACTCAGGATTGGGGTGGTTGGGCGTCAGCATGTCAGCGTACTTGATGTTCCCTGCGTTCGGCTTGAACGCGTTGGCCGGGCTGTAGATTTCACGCTTGCCAATCAGCTTCCAGGTGTAGCGTTCCGGCGCACCGTTGAACAAACGGTCCTCATCGACGGTCATGGTGCCGTTGGTGCCGATCATTGGCTGGTCGTAGCCGTAACCCGGCATTTGCCGTACACGTCGAGTCGACGGGCTGTAGCTCCAGGCCTGACGGGATTCGGTGGCGAAGTTGTAGGGTTCGTGGGCAATGCTGATCACGCCATTGTCACGGGCCGGTTTCAGCGTCGTGTTGTAGCTCATGGCCTGCACCTTGTCTTCGGTCTTGGGTTCGACCGTTGGCGAGTTGGCCTGTGACAGGTTGCGCGCATGGGCACGGCCCCAACCGATGCTGCCGTTAGGCAACACGGAGGCCAGGTCGCTGATCTTTTCCTCGGTGTAGGCACGCGCCGGCAACTGATGGTTCCAAAGCACTTCCATGCCGTTTTTCGGAATCGGAAACGGTACCTGGCCGAGGCCTTCAATGCCCAGGCCGTCATTGACCAGCTTGGCAGTCAGCGCATTCTGCATCGCTCGCCGGCACACGTAATCCGGGTAGCGAAAATCCCGATGCCCAGGGTAGATGTTCATCTTGTACGTGGTGGGGTACTTCTTCAGCAGGGCTTTCTGACCTTCGGTCAGGTGCGTCTCGTACTGGCTCATGTTCTGTGCGGTGATCACCAGGATCGGCTTCTCCGCCGCGTAAGGGTCCACAGGCTGGTCCCCCGAGAACTTCACGTGATTCCAGCCCGGTACTTCGCCCAGGTATTTACCCGTGTACGGGGGAATGGTTCCTTCAGCATTACCGGCCTGCTCGGCACCGACGCAGGTCAGTTCCTTGCCCAGCTTGGCGGCTTCCTGAGGCGATACCTCGGCGTATGCGCTACCGATAATCCCGACATGGGCGGTTATTGCGGCTGCGAGCACGACACCTGTTCTTGTTATTTTCATGTATTGCCTCCTTCGCTGATAAGGCTTGCGTGTATGGGCCTATTGTTCGTGTTCTGGCGGCGCCAACATCGTCCGGAAAGACTAAAAATCAAGGTGCGCTCCACCTTTCTTTCAGCGCGCTCTTGAGCACTTTGCCGGTGGCGTTACGGGGCAGTGGTTCACCCTGCGAGTAGACCCGCGCCGGTACCTTGTAGCCCGCCAATCGCTGGGCAATGAAGGCACAGACGTGCTCTTGGTCGGGCATCGGCCCTGCGTTGCCGTGAATCACCAACGCCACGGCCTCACCCAGTACCGGATCGGGAATGGGAAATGCCGCGGCTTCGTCAACACCGGGCATCTCGCAGGCACAGGCTTCGATTTCCGCTGCTGAAATTTTCTCGCCGCCGCGGTTGATCAGGTCCTTGAGCCGCCCGGTGATGCAGAGGAACCCCTCCTCGTCCAGGTAGCCGATATCACCCGTGTCCAGCCACCCGCCGCGCAAGGCCTCGGCACTGGCCTGGGGCAGGTTCCAATAGCCGCTCATCAGGGTTGGCGAACGCAGCCAGATCAAGCCACTGGACCCGTTGGGCAACGGTTGCTGCGGGTCATCGCCGATGCGCACATCGACTATCGGCAATGGCCAGCCGGCCGTTGTCGGTTTGTAGACGAACTGATCGCCGCCGATGGCTGCACCGATACCGTTGCTTTCGGTCAGCCCATAGCCGCTGCCACCGATGGCGTCGGGTTTGCGCGCAATCATGTCAGCCAGCAAGCTGCTGGACGATGCGCCGCCGCCCAGGCCCAGCCCGAACAGGCTGGCAGTCTGCGCAGAGCCAAAGCGCGGTGATGCGAGCAATTGCTGCATCATGACCGGCGCACCGTTGAACTGAGTGCAGTGTTCATCACGGATCAGATCGAGGGCGCGCTCGACGTCCCATTTGTACATCAGCAGCACGCGCCGACCGCTGCGCAGCGCCGAGAGAAATTGCACATGCAACCCACTGACATGGAACAGCGGCACCGCCATCAGGGAGGTCGGTGGATAACCACTCTGGATCACCACGTTGATACGCTCAGGTGAACTCAGCGCACAGAATGCGCTCTGGAACTCCAGCGCGGTCAGCGCCTGACAAACCGCCCGGTGGCTGGACAGCACACCCTTGGCACGGCTGGTGGTGCCCGAGGTATAGAGGATCAGTGCCGGGGCGTCGGGATCTATCGTCACCGGTGGAACCGGCAAACACACGTCGGCCAAAAGGTCTTCATAACGAAGGCAGTACTCAGGCAGTTGGGCCTGACGCTCCGTTCCGACAACGATCGTTGGCAACTGCTCGCCAGCCAGGTCGTCCTGCAGCACGTTCAACCGCGGCTCGTCGCACAGCAACAGGCGGGCACCGCTGTCCTGCACCCCGTGCAGCAGCTCATCGCGCAGCCCCCAACTGTTGAGCGGTACACACACCGCCCCACAACGCTGGGTTGCAGCGAACGCCACCAGCCAGGCCGGCTGGTTACGCATCGCGATGGCAACTCGATCACCAGGACGCACGTCAAAACAGGCGACCATTTGCCCGGCCAGCCGGTCAACCTGATCGAAGTACTCGGCAAAGGTCAGCCGTTGCGCTTGCCACACCAGAAACTCACGATCGCCATGCACTCGCCCGGCATCGATTGCCTGCATAAGGTCGTGCGCGGTATGCCGGAAGCAACGTGGGCCACCGTCCGCCGGGCTTATCACTTCAAAAGGCGAGCCCGGCGCAATCAATTGCTGCCACGCGGTTTGCCATCGTTCAATGCTCATGTGTCGTTCTCCAGAACAGCCGAGGTACTGCGCCCTCAGGCGCAAGCCTGGTCGAGGGCCGAATAGCGTTCGCAATGAAAATCCCGGTCCCCCAAACAGGCCTGGGCAACGCGCACACGCTTGAGGTAAAGGCCGATATCCAGCTCATCGGTGACCCCGATGCCGCCGTGCATCTGCACCGCTTCATTGCTGACCTTGATGGCCGTATCACCGGCCTTCCATTTCGCCAGGCTGACCAGTCGGCCACGCTCGGCCACACTGAGGCTGGCATCGTCCAGGGCAGCCAGCCCGGCCATGACTGCGCTGCGGGCCAGGGCCAGATCGACGTACAACTGGGCGGCACGGTGTTGCAGGGCCTGGAACGCGCCAATGGGCGTGTCGAATTGCACGCGGGTCTTGAGGTAATCGAGGGTGGTCTGGAACACATGCTCAGCCACGCCCAGCAGTTCTGCAGACAGGCACGCGCGGCCACGGTCCAGTGCCGCATCCAGAGCTGTCCAACCGTCGCCGAGGTTGCCCAGCAGCGCGTCGCAGCCCAGCTGCACACCGTCCAGATGCAGCCGTGCGCAGTTGCGCGAGTCAATCAAAGGCAGTGCACTGCAGTGCACGCCGGGGGTATCGGCAGGCACCAGGAACAGGCTGATACCCTGCACGTCTCCGGCATGACCCGACGTGCGTGCGGCCAACACGTAAGCATCGGCACCCAGCCCGTCGACCACCCAGTACTTGTCACCCTGCAAGCGGAAGCCGTCACCCTCGGCCCTGGCCTCGATGGCCGTGCCCAACGGGTTATGACGCGACTGTTCATCCAAGGCCAAGGCCAGGCGCTTCTCGCCGCTGATCAGGGCATTCAGCCAGCGGTCCTGTTGTTGTGGGTTGCCTGCCAGGTGCAATAGCGAACCGCCCAGCACCACGCTCGACAGCAAGGGGGTGGCCGCCAGGTTGCGACCGAGAGACTCGAATACCGGCCCAAGGCCCATGCAGCCAAAGTCCAGGCCACCGTAATTTTCCGGAAATGGAATCGCACTCCAGCCCAGGTCCACGGCGGCATGCCACAGCTGCGGATCAAAGCCGAGCGCCGAGCCCTCGTCACGCAGCCGACGTTGGGCCGCGACAGGGCTGCGGGCCGCAAGAAAATCCCGGGCACTGTCGGCGAGCAGGCGCTGCTCTTCGCTGTAGCGCAGGTTCATGGCGTCACTCCTTTCTTCGCATCGGGCAGGCCAAGCACACGCTTGGCGATGACATTGAGCTGGACCTCCGAGGCACCACCGGAAATCGTCAGGGCGTAGCTGTTCAACCAGGCCCGGGTAATGGCCTGCTGCTGTTCGCTGAAGGCTTCGCTTTGCCAACCAAAGGCATGCCCGCCCATGGCATCGAGCAGGACTTCAAACTTGTCGCGCTCCTGTTCGGTATGCACCAGTTTCATGATCGACATCAGGCCACTGACGTCATCGCCCGACCTGGCTTCTTCGGTCATGCGCTGGACCGTCAGGCCATACGCGTGTTCATTCATCGCGCAGGCCACGGCGCGGGCATGCAGCGCATGTTCGCCAGGGGTCTGTGGGCGTGGCAGGTATTCACGCAGCAGCGTGAGCAGATGGAAATGCGAGGGCAGGCTGATCTCACCAAACTTCGACATGGCCTTGCGCTCATGCTGCAGCAGGTACTTGGCCAGGCTCCAACCACCGTTCAAGGGGCCGATCAACTGCTGCTTGGGCACCTTCACCGCATCGAAGAACACCTGGCAGAATGCTGACTTGCCACTGATGAGGTCGATCGGTACCGCCTTGACCCCTGGGCTGCGCATGTCCAGCACAATCAGGCTGATCCCTTCATGCTTGGGTGCCGCAGGGTTGGTTCGTACCAGCGCGTACATCCAGTCGGATTTATCGCCGTAGGATGTCCAGATCTTGCTGCCATCAACGACGAAGTGGTCGCCGGCATCGCGTGCAGCCATTTTCAGGCTGGCAAGGTCAGAGCCGGCGTTAGGCTCGGAAAAGCCCTGGCACCAGCGCACTTCACCCCGGGCCATGGGCGGTAACAGGGTACGCTTCTGCGCTTCACTGCCAAAGGCCAGCAACACCGGCCCGAGCATCCAGATACCCAGGTTGATCTGTGGCGGTCGGCACTTGAGCCTGCGCATTTCGCTCTCAAGTACGGCCAATTGCTCTTCACTTAAACCCGCACCGCCGTATTCCTCGGGCCACTCCGGGCAGAACCAGCGCTTGTCACGCATGCGCTCAAACCACAACCGGGCATCCTCGCTGGGGAACTGCGGCTGGCTGGCACCCCACACCACCTCACCCTCCGCCATGGCGGTTCGCATCGACAACGGGCAGTTGGCGTCCAGCCAGGCACGGGTTTCGTGCCTGAATTGCTCAATCGTGCTCATGAAATTCACCCTCGACCCGGCCCCGGACTCAGTCCGAAGCGGGTGCTGTTCTTGTTGTATTGGCCGAGCGGCGCGGGGCGCTGTCAGCGTTGGGTACGTGGCATGCCCAAACCGAACTGGGCGATCAGCTCACGCTGGATTTCATTGGTGCCACCGCCGAACGTCAGGGTGACCGATGAGCGTAATTCGTACTCCAGCTCCCCCTGCAGCAAGGCTGCGGACGAACCACTGCGCAAGGAGCCGTTGGCGCCGAGAATGGCGGCAAGCTTGCGCAGTATCTCGATGGCCGACTCGGAGCCATAAACCTTGGTGGTCGAACTCAGGGCCACGTCCATGCGCTGTTGCTCAAGGTCGGCGGCGATACGCAAGTTGATCAGGCGCATGGCTTCCAGACGGGCATAGCACTCGGCCAACGAGCTGCGCACCCAGCCCTTGTCCATGGCCCGTCGGCCCTGTTCATCGCGGCAACGTGCCCACAGGTAGACCCGGCGGAACAATGCGACGACTTTGTCTGACCAGGAACCAAGGCCAAGCCGTTCATGGTTGAGTTGCTCGGTGATCAGCTTCCAACCACCGTGCAGCGCGCCTACCAGCATGTCCTTGGGCACCCGCACGTTGTCGTAATAGGTGGCCGTCGTCGCAATGCTGGTGGTCGGGATGAGCGTCGTGGAGAACCCGGGCGCCTGGGTATCGAGGATCAGGATCGACACCCCCTTGTGACGCGCCTGGGTCGGGTCGGTGCGCGCTGCCAGCCAGATGTAGTCCGCCGCATCGGCGCCGGAGGTCCACAATTTGTTGCCATTGACCACAAACTCATCGCCTTCCAGGCGTGCGCTGGTCTTGAGGACCGCCAGGTCGCTGCCGGCGTCCGGCTCGGAGTAGCCGATAGCAAACATGATCTCGCCAGCGGCGATACCCGGCAGGAACCGCTCCTTTTGCATCGCACTGCCATGAGCCATCAGCGCCGGGCCTACGGTGCTGATCGTCACGAACGGCAACGGTGCCCCGGCAATGTTGGCTTCTTCAAAGAAAATCAATTGCTCGGTGGCCGCATAACCTTGTCCACCGTGAGCCTTGGGCCAGCCGACTGCCAGCCAGCCATCGCGGCCCATCTGGCGGATGGTTTGCCGGTACAGTTCGCCGCCTTCCTGGCCGCGCAATTGCTCACGCAGCGCCGGGGTCATCAACGCCTGGAAATAGTCCCGCACCTTGTGGCGCAGGGCGTGTTGTTCGGGAGTGAGGTCAACGAACATAAACGCCTCCTTAGGCCGCGCCGAGAATCAGGCCGCTGGTCGGCACGCCGGTACCGGCAGTGACCAGCACGTTTTCGACATCCGGCACCTGGTTGACCGCCGTGCCGCGCACTTGGCGCACCGCTTCGGCGACGCCGTTCATGCCATGAATGTAGGCTTCGCCCAGTTGTCCGCCGTGGGGGTTGATCGGCAACTTGCCGCCACGCGCATGATGGCCAGCGCGGATGAACTCCTTGGCCTCGCCACGCTTGGCGAAACCGAATTCTTCCAGCTGCGGCAGCACGAACGGGGTGAAATGGTCATAGATCACCGCCGTCTGGAACGCCTCCGGCCCCAGCCCTGACTGGCGATAGAGCTCGCGGGCCACTACCCCCATTTCCGGCAGCCCGGTAATGTCGTCGCGGTAGAACGAGGTCATGATCTGCTGACCGTCAGTAATGCCCTGGGAACCGGCCTTGATCATCACCGGTTTCTGGCGCAGATCACGGGCACGTTCCGCCGAAGTGATCACCATGGCCACGGCGCCATCGGACTCCTGGCAGCAGTCGAGCAGATGCAGCGGTTCGCAGATCCAGCGCGAGGCCTGGTGCTCCTCAAGGGTAATCGGCTTGCCGTAGAAAAACGCCTGGGGGTTGGTCGCGGCGAAATCACGCACGGCCACTGCGACCCGACCGAAATCCTCGGAAGTGGCCCCATAGGTGTGCATGTAGCGTTGGGCGAACATGCCAACCCAGGCCGCCGGGGTATGGAAACCATGGGGCATGTACCAACCGTAGTTGACGTTCTCAAAGATCGGCGTCGACGCAAAACCGTAGGTGCCGGTACCGAAGCGGTACCAGGAGCGCTCGTTCATGGCCCGGTAGACCACCACCACTTTCGCCACCCCGGTGGCCACCGCCATGGCGGCGTGCATGATCGGCGCACAGGCCGCGCCACCGCCGTGGGGTACTTGCGAGAAAAACTTAACGTCCTTGCAGCCCAGCAGGCGGGCTATTTCGTACTCCGGAACCTTGTCCACCGAGTACGAGCTGAACCCCTCAACCTCGGACGGATCAATGCCCGCATCCTTCAGCGCGCTCAGCGTGGCTTCAAGGGCCAGGCGCAATTCCGTGCGCCCGGAGTTCTTGGAAAACTCGGTCGCGCCCAAACCAACTATCGCGGCGCGTCCGGAAATCGACGAAGTCGTCATGTCTGTGTCTCCGGCTGTCAGGGCAGGACCAGCGCGACCGTTCCGGTCACGTGGTTGCCCATGGAATTTTTGCCGCTGAGGGTGACTTCCACCGTGCGGGTGTCAGCGTCCTGGCGGGTCACGCTGCCACTGAATGTCATGCAGTCACCGGGGTAGTTCGGTGCGCCCAACTTGATTTTCAGTGAGGTGAACGTGGCCAATGGCCCCGCCCAGCTCTCGACGTAACGTTGCACCAGCCCGTTGGTGGTGAGGATGTTCATGAAAATGTGCGGTGAGCCCAGTGCGCGAGCCGCCTCCAGGTCATGGTGCCCCGGGAAATAATCCCGGGTGGCAATCGCGCCACCGGTGATCAGGCCGACCGTGATTGGAACTGCCAGCTCAGGCAGCACTTCGCCGGGGCGCACGTCTTCAAAGCGCTTGGTGTTCTTCGAGGTCATATTTCCATCCCAGCTTGTCGTTATCGCTCAGCCAATCGCCGAGACGTTCCAGGCTTGCCGCCGAACCACCCAGGGCGAGGCCCAAGGCGCGGCTCCAATAGAGAAAGCGGTGGATCGGGTACGTCAGGTCAACGCCGATACCGCCATGCACGTGCTGTGCGATGTGGCCAATGCGATGTCCCGCTTCACACGCCAGGTAAGCCGTGGCCAGCGCTTCCGAGGGCGACGGCAAACCCGCGTCGACGCGATAGCAGAGCTGCCAGAGCACACTGCGCAGGGCTTCAAGGGCGATATGCGCATCGGCCATGCTCATCTGCACCGCCTGGAAGCTGCCGATACGCCGTTCGAATTGCTGACGCTCACTGACATAGGCCACCGTCCGGCGGATCTGCTCCTCGCTGACGCCCAACTGCAGTGCGGCCAAGGCCGCCACGCTGCGGGGTTCCAGCCAGGCCAGGGCGGTACTGGGCAGCAACTGCTGGGCCGGAACGCGCAAGCCTTCGACATGCACATCGGCCACGGCTTCACCGTGGGTAAGCACCGCGGGCACGCGGGTTACCTGTGCGACCGAGAGGTCGAGCAGCAACAAACGCGGCTGGCCGTCGACCTCAGCCAGCACCAGCGCCGCCTGTGCCTGCTCGCCCAAGGCCACCGCCGCGACCCGACCATTGAGTTCCCAACCTTCGGCACACGGGCGGGCCTGAAGCTCGATGCCGCAGGCACTGCCAAGGGCATCGATGGCCAGGGTCAGCATGGCCTCACCCGACGCGGCTTTTTCGGCCCAGGCCGCGACCTCGGGCAACGCGAACGCGGCAAGGGTCGCTGCGGCCAGTTGATGCCGCCACAACGGCACCTGAGCCAACCCCTTCCCCTGGGCCTGCAACACCAGCATCAGCTCGGTCATGCCCAGGCCACTGCCGCCGTGGGATTCAGGAATCGCCAAGGCGTGCAGCCCGGTCTCAATGCAGAGTGCCCAAAGCGGCGCCATCAGCGGCTCACCACTGGTATCCCAGCGACGCATGTAGTCGTCGTGGCAGTGGTCGACAAACAGGCTGTCAGCCATCTGCGCAATCGCACGCTGGTCTTCGCTCAATTCAAAATTCATGGGATCAACTCCTACTCGCCGACAGGCCGAAACAATGGCAAGGTCAGCGCGTCATCGAAGGTCTGGAACTCAACCTGCAAACGTTGGCCGATCTGCAACTGCTCACGCTCAATGCCGACCAACCCGGCGATCAGGCGTACGCCCTCCTCCAGCTCGATCAGACCGATGGGATTCGGGTGATCGAACGGTGCGACCTCCGGATAGTGCATGACCACAAACGAGTAGAGGCTGGCGCGACCGCTGGCCTGGACGGTGTCCCAGTCGAAGCTGTGGCACTGGATGCAGACCGGCGCGGGCGGATGGCGCAAGGTGGCGCAGGCCGTGCAACGCTGGATCAACAGTTGGCCCTGTGCGCAGCCTTCCCAGAAGAACCGGGTGTCGTCACTGATGCCCGGTTGTGGGCGCTTGGCCTTGGCAGGCGCAGCGCTGGCAGCCGGCGCAGGCGCTGCCGGCTGAGCGTTGGCCGGACGAAATTTGAAGACGCGGAACAACAACTCGCCTACCGGCTCGTCGCCACCGGCCTTTTCGACAAAGTGACTCATCACCAGGGTGACAAAGAAGCCTGTACCCAGCGCCGTGGTTTTTTCATCGCCCACCGCGTCCAGGCGCGTGGTGTAGTAGAGCTTTTCACCCAAGCGCAGCGGGCGTGTGAAACTCAGCTCGGAGTTGACCGCCACCACTGAGTTGTAGCCGTATTGCTCGAACAGCTTGAGCACTTCATACGGGTTTTCGTCGGTGGAGCCTGGCGGATAGTGGTTGGCATGGAAGCCTTCCATGGTCCACACCTGCAACATCGCCGGTGGCGCGATCAGGCCTTCATGGGGCGTGCCAAGGGCGAACGCAGGATCGGTGTAGAGCGGGTTTTCGACACCCATGATCTCGCACCACTGGCGGATCATCGGTGCATTGACCTCATCCCAGGCATACACACGACCGTATTGGCGCCCCACTAGGGCGCGCACATTGGATAGCAATTGTGGATCAGCCAAAGTCGTCTCCTGCAAATTGAGGGCGGCATCCAGACCCGGTCGCCGCCATGGGTCGATCAGGTGGGCAGAACCTGCGCCGCACCCAGAAACGCCGGCCGCTCGCCACCGCCATGCAGCAACAGGTTGCAACCGCTGGCATAACTGGCCAGCGGCGAGGCGATGTACAGGCAGGCATTGGCGACATCCGACGCCACGGCCATGCGACCGGCCGGAATACCGGCACTGACGGCGGCGATACCGGCGTCGTTGCCGTAATGCAGGTGAGCCTGTTCAGTCAGCACCAGGCCTGGGCTGACCGCGACCACACGAACCTTGGGGCCCCACTCCACCGCCAGCGACTGCACCAGCGACAGCACGCCAGCCTTGGCCGCACCATAGGCCGCAGTCCCGGGTGAGGAGCGCAATGCGCTGATGCTGCCGATAAACACGATGCAACCGCCCTGCACTTGTGCCTGCATCAGGCGGTTGGCGAGCTGGGCGACATTGAGTGGCGCAATCAGGTTGAGACGAATGATGCTCTCGTGAAAACGCGGCGACGCGCTGGCGGCCTCGGCCGCCGGGCTACCGCCAGCGTTGTTGATGACCACGTCGAGGCGGCCAAAATCGCGACTGATGGTGTCGAACAGCGCCTGTAGCGAGTCCGGGTCGCGCACGTCCGCAGGGATGAAGATGGCGCTATTGCCCTCCTGTGTCGGCACCTGCTCAGGCGCTTTGCGGGCACAGACGATCACCTGCGCCTGTGCTGCCAGAAACTCAAGCGCGATGCCTGCGCCAATGCCCTTGGTGCCGCCGGTGACGAGCACCACCTTGCCACTGTAATCAAGCCCCGAATGCAGCCCCATGTCGCGCTCCTTAATTCTGCTGACAGGGTTCACTCTAGGGACAAAGCCAGGCCCATTCTTCGTCTGAACGGACGATGAATCATCACCCCCCGGCCGTGACACTGGCAGGCATTCACCTGACGCCTGGCTCACGAGGACGCTCATGCCTGATTCATCCGCTCCACCGGTTTTGCTTGAACGCCCGCTGCCTGGCGTGGCCCTGCTGCGACTCAACCGTCCGCACGCGACCAATGCCCTGAGCCTGGAGTTGCAAGCCTTGCTGTCGCGCTATTTCAGTGAGCTGAGCGCCGACCCTCAGGTGCGTTGCATCCTGCTGACCGGCGGCGACAACGTGTTTGCTGCAGGCGGCGATATCAACAGCATGGCCGGCGTCGGCCCGATCGAGATCTACCGGCGCCATACCGAACGGCTCTGGGCGCCGATTCAGCACTGCCCGAAGCCGGTGATTGCCGCAGTCTGCGGATACGCTTATGGCGGCGGCTGCGAGTTGGCGATGCTCGCCGACCTGATCGTCGCCGGACGCAGCGCACGCTTCTGCCAACCGGAAATTCGGATAGGCATCATGCCGGGCATCGGCGGCACACAGCGATTGGTCCGCGCCGTAGGCAAGGTAAAAGCCATGCGCATGGCCCTCACCGGGCAACCGATCAGCGCTGAAGAAGCCTGGGTAGCCGGCCTGGTCAGCGACCTGGTGGACGATGACCAGGTCCAGGCCCACGCCCTGGAACTGGCCCGCGTCATCGCGGCGATGCCGGCATTGGCTGCCGAACAGATCAAGGAAGTGATTCTCGCCGGCATGGATGCGCCGCTGGAGGCCGGCCTGGCACTGGAGCGCAAGGCCAACGCCCTGCTGTTCGCCTCCCGTGACCAGAAAGAAGGCATGCAAGCCTTTATCGAAAAGCGCCCGGCGCAGTTCGAAGGGCATTGACCGGTAGCCACCCGCCAGAAAGAGCCACTCGAAGGACAGCACCACGGGAACACGGCACAAGGCCGCTTGCCTCGTTCAACAGGCAAGCGGCCTTGTGCAATCAAGCGCTAGCGCGACGCTCAGATGCTCATCACCATCTGCCCACTGTCGATGCGCAGTTCGACACCATTGATGGCCCGGGCCTCATCGCTGGCAAGAAACAGAACACTGGCCGCCACATCCTCGGGCAGACACATGCGATTCATCGGGTCACTGTCGATGGTCAGGCGTGTCGGGTCGATGCCCTGGGGGAAGCCACCGCGGGTCATGTCGGTGAGCACGCCATCGGGGTGCAGGGTGTTGCAGCGAATGCGGTACTTGCGGCGTCGGCAGAGCACTGCCACAGAGCGCGACAAGGCGGCCACGGCGCCTTTGGAGGCACTGTACGCCATGAAATCATCACGCCCGGCCAATGCCGCGATCGACGACAGGTTGATGATCGAGCCACCGCCCTCCTTCATCAGTGCAATCCCTTCGCGACACCCGAGAAAAACGCTGTCGGCATTCACCCGCATGACCTTCTGCCAGTCCTGCAGCGAGGTTTCCTCGATGGAACCGCTCAGCAGTATGCCGGCATTGTTGAGCAGGATGTCGAGGCGGCCATAGCGCTCGCGCACGTGCGCCATGACCTGTTTCCACTCTGCCTCGCTACTGGCGTCATGGCGAATGAACGCCGCAGCCGGGCCGATTTCGGCGGCCAGCGCCTCACCGGCAACGACATCGATGTCGCTGATCAGCACCTGTGCGCCTTCAGCCGCCAGCAGCCGCGCACTGGCACGGCCAATACCCTTTGCCCCGCCAGTGACCAGCGCGACCTTGCCTTGAACCCGTCCGGGCATGTTGCTCTCCTTGATCGTCATCATGTCATCTCGTGTGCGCGGTTCTGTTGCATCGGTTGTGCACGGTTGACGGCCGCTGCGGCCCCGGCACGACGCCCGGAGAACACGCAATCGGCCAGGGATAAGCCGCTGATATACAGGTGTGAAGGAATACCGAGGGCCGTGCGCCCCGCAGCGTACAGGCCAGCGATTGGCTGCCCCTGGGCGTCCAATGCCGCCCCACTGCCTTCATCCACCCGCAAACCGCCCAGGGTCAATGCCCCTAACGGGAAGACCGGGTTGGTCACCGAGATGTCGCAGGCGTAAAACGGGCCCTGCTCAAGCACCTGGCGACCGCCCGGCGATTTGCCGAACGGATCAGGGGCCGCACCACGCGCTGCGGCGTTGTTGGCCTGCAGCGACTGGCGCAAGGTACTGGCCTGCATACCGGTGGCCGTGGCCAGTTGTTCCAGACGCTTGCCCTTGCGCACCTTGAGCAACATCAACGCCAAGGCGGGAACACTCTGAAACCACCAGTAACCGCCGAACAGCGCCTCACGGATGGCCTTTTTGCGCAGCGGCGCATCGAGCACCAGCCAGGCCTTGCCGCCCTGCTCCTCCATCAATGGCTGACCCAATGTCGCGCCATAGACTTCTTCGTTGCAGAAACGCTGGCCTTGGCTATTGACCACAATGCCCTTGTGCCAACTGTAGGGCGGATTGATGAATCGCCAGGCCGAGACCCGATTCAGCGCAGCCCCTTCACCGCCGACACTCAAGCCCAGGCGCAGGCCACTGCCGTCGCATCCCGTGGCACCCACCTTGAAGTTGCGGCGAAATTTCGGCGCGTGCTGCTTGATCAACTCACGGTTGAAGATGAATCCGCCCGTGCTGAGGATCACCCCATTCCGGGCCCTGACCAGACGTGGCTGGGCGAACTCGCGCTCCAACCGACTGAGCCGCTGGCGTAAGGCGTCACAGTAGGCCGGGGAAAAGTTCTGCAAACGCTCGGCACGGGCGGCCCATCGGGCGTGCAGCTTCGCTTGCTGGCTGCCCGGCGGCAGGCACCACAGCTCGGCACCGATCACCCGGCCCTCCTGGTCGAGCACCAGGCGCTTGGCGGCTGATTGCAGCAGTGGCCGCACGCCGGCACGCAGGCAGGCCGCCTGGAGGTGCGCATACAGCACCGCACCGCACTGCCCCTTGCCAACGGTGCGATGCCCCCGCGGCGCCGGTGGCAACGGACCGCCGTGCTGCGGCACCAGCTCGTTGCCGGAGTAGTAGAGGAAGTAACCATCAGGTGGATAAGAGGTCTTGCCACCCGGAGGCATTTGATGGCCGTAAGGAGCACCGTGACTCTCCAACCAGTCAAGGTTGGCCACACTGTCCGCACAGAAGCGTCGCAAGGTCTCGTCACTGACCACACCCTGGGTTTCATGCTTGAGGTAGTCGAACATCGCCTCGGGGGTATCAGTGAAGCCTGCCGCCTGCTGATACCGCGTACCCCCGCCGGCATACACGACACCACCGCTCTTGGCACTGGCTCCGCCGCCGGTAAAACGGTCGGCGATCAGCACATCGGCGCCATTGGCACGGGCCTCCAGCGCCGCACAGGCACCGGCTGCTCCCCAACCGATGATCAGCACATCACACTGCTCATCCCACTTCACGGTACTGCTGTCGGCGACGCGCAATGGCGCTTGAATCGCCGTACAGGTGCTGTTGTCAGACATGTCCATGACGGCTCCTAACGCTGGCTGGCGAGGTGGTTGGCAGCGACATAGGCGAACGTCATCGCCGGCCCGAGGGTGCCGCCCGCCCCCGGATAACTGGTACCCATCACGGAAGCGGAGCAGTTGCCGATCGCGTACAAGCCGTCGATGGGCGTACCGTTATCGCGCACCACTTGCGCATGCTCGTTGGTCAGCAAGCCGCCCTTGGTACCGATGTCGCCGGCATCCAGGCGCATGGCGTAGTACGGCCCTTTGCGCAAGGGCGCCAGGCACGGGTTGGGTTTGATATTGCAATCGCCGTAGTAGCGGTCGAACACGTTGCCGCCACGGTCGAAATCCACGTCCTTGCCGGTGCGCGCATACTCGTTGACCTTGTCCACGGTGTGTTCAAGGCCCACCGCATCGACGCCGATCTGTTCGGCCAGTTGCGCCAGGGTGTCGGCCTTCCAGTACAAGGTGTTCAACCACTCTTTGCGCAGACGACTGTCAGGCATGACCTGGGCCGGCATCAACGGCCCCATGGCGTAGTGGAAGCGGAAATGCCCGTCAAAAATCACCCAGGCCGGCACCGACTTTCCGCCTGTACGCTGGTTATCGCGGTGCATGGCATCGACGAACTCGAGGTACGGAGCCGCTTCGTTGACGAAGCGTTGCCCCTGGCCGTTGACCACGATTGCCCCGGGGAATGCCCGCTCGGCAAAGATGCCCCGTGGTTTTTCCTCACCCGGCACGGCGATGGTCGGCGCCCACCAGGCCCAGTCCATCAACGCGGTTGCTGCGCCCTGGGCCAATCCGGCCTCTAGTGCAGCCCCCGTGTTGTTGCCCGGTGGCGTTGCACTCCAGGCCATGCGGGTTGGCTTGGGCAGGTAGTGCTCGCGCAATGCCTGGTTCTGCTCGAAGCCACCAGAGCCGAGAATCACCCCGTAACGGGCATGCAGCTGCTTTTCCTGACCGTCACGTTGCACCGTGACCCCGGTGACCCGCCCCTGCTCCGTGAGCAACCCACGAAAATCGGTGTTCAGCCACAACGGCACGTTACGGTCCATCAGCGAGCGACGCAGCGATGCCACCAACGAACTGCCGAGGGCCGCTCGGCGATCGAATTTACTTTTGCGCCGCCATTTGAAGTCCAGCTTGTAGCGCAGCATCAGCCCCATGATCAGCCAGCGCCAGCCGAAGCTGCGGGCCATGGCCTTGTGTGCATGCCGTGCAGTCCAGGCAATGCGCCCCATCAGCAAGGTCGAGGGTGACGGTTTGCGCAGGTTATCCAGCTCCTCGCCAAGCACACTGGTGTCGAACAACTCGGGGTCGAGGGTACGCCCTCCAGGCAGCGAACCGGGCAAATGCGGGTAGTAGTCCGGGTACTTGGCAGCCACTGCATAACGCACCCGACTGGTACGGGTCAGCGCCTCAATCATCTTTGGCGCATTGTCCAGGTAGGCCTGCAGGCGCGCGTCATCGACGTGCTCGCCAGCGGCGGCCTTGAGGTAGCGCATCGCCAGCTCGAAGCTGTCGTTGCCGCCCTGGCGAGCAAAATAGTGATTGTTCGGGATCCAGATCCCACCGCCGGAAATCGCCGAAGTACCACCGTACTTGTCGCTTTTTTCCACGATCAGCACGCTGAAACCCTGGTCGGCGAGGAAGACTGCCGACGTCATCGCACCTGCACCCGAACCGACGACGATCACGTCGTAGTGGGTTTGAGACTGAACTTGAGCCGTCATTGTTGTTATGCCATTAGCTGAGGTCAGGAAAGACCGCCGACGACGATACGGGGACGCTGGCGGTGTGCGCCCCATGATCGGGGCTGACCGGGGCGCTCTCATCGTCAAAGCGGACTAGACCCGTCAGACGACATTGAACCGGGCGGACAACTGATCCAATGCCCGCGCCAACTGCTCCAGGTCAGAGGCTGTCGCGGCACTGCGGCCCGCATTGGCCGAGAGCGCGCCCGTGCCGGCCGAGACGCTCTCGACGCGGGCAACCATTTCCTGGGTAACCCGTACCTGTTCGGTGATCACCACGGCAATTGTGTCGACGCTTCGAATCACGTCCTCGGTGCCACTGCGAATCTGCGCCACCGAGTCGCCGGCCTCCTGTGCCAGGCCCACACCATCGCGCACACGGCTGACGACCCGGTCCATGCCGCCGACCACCGCCTGGGTCCCTTCCTGGATGCGCTGCACCGTGAGGTCGATTTCACCAATCGAACGGGCCGTACGTTGCGCCAACAGCCTGACCTCATCGGCCACTACGGCAAAGCCGCGGCCCTGCTCTCCAGCCCTCGCGGCCTCGATGGCGGCGTTCAGTGCCAGCAGGTTGGTCTGCTCGGCAATGCTGCGGATGACATTCAGCACCGTACTGATTTCGCCGGAAAACACCTCCAGCTCGCGGATATGCACGGCGGTTTCGCTGATCACCTCGCTGATGCGGTTCATTTCATGGGCCATATCGCGAATAAAGCCTTCGCTTTTGCCCGAGCGCCCCGCTGAATGCTGCGTGATGTTGCGCGAAACCCCAACGTGGGTGTCGACCTCGCTGATCGAACCTGACAGTTGCTCGACCGCACCGGAAATACCGCGCACGGCGTCAGCCTGCTGCTGCGCAGCCAATGAGGCCAGCTCTGCCGATTCCGCCATGTGTGCCGCTTCGTGACTGACACGCTGCACCAACGAGCGCATCTGCGAGATCAACCCGTGCAGGCTGTCGCGCATGGTCGCGATATCGCTCAGCATCCGGGCAAACTCATCGCGCCCATTGACCTCGATAGGCTGCGACAGGTCACCCCTGGCAATCGCTCGCACACTGGCACCCGCCTGGGCAAAAGCCCGTTTCAGGCGCCTCAAGGTCGAGAACGCGGTAACACTGCCGGCCAGAACCCCCACCACGGCCAACGCCAGGTAGGCCAGCAGGGTCGAGCGGTAGCGTTGCTGGGCCACTTCGTAGGCCTGCGCCGCCGCTTCCTTCTGCAGCGCCTGCAGCTTGCCCAGTTCAATACCCGCCGCATCGCCCGCGGGTTCGGCCATGCGCAGGAATGAAATGATGCCAGACAGTCGATAGTCACCCGCACGCAAGGATTCCAGGAGCAGCTCCAGCTCACCCAACCAGGCCTGGTAATGGCTATCAAAGGCCACGGCCGCCTGCTGCTCGTCGTTGGAGAGGGGGCGCTGACGGTAATCGGCCCACACCTGTGCGAGCGCCTGATTGTTGGCTTCGATGGCTGCAAGCGTCACATCGATTGAGCGATCGAACGCTGCTACCAGTGGGCCTTCCGGGTCATGCTGAATAGCAAGCAACGCCAGCCGCCGACCTTCGTCGAGACGGTGCTGGACTTCACCAAAGGTGAGCAGGGTCGCCAGATTGTCTTCATTGATAGCCCGAAGACTGTCGCGGGCCTGTTGCAGGCCATAGCCACCAAAACCGACTGCGACGATAAACAACAGTGTGGCCAACAACGCCCAGAACCACAGGCGCTGGGCAATAGTGATCGCGTTGAACATAAGCAACGGTAAACCTCGTACAGGCGACGAGACGCTCATGCAAGCGCCCCATGCACAATCAGTCGGCAGTGACCATGGCTGTCATGGCCGCAAGGTAGTGCTCGCCATAGGGCGGCAGCACGCCCCACTCACGGCGCGGGTCATGTGCAGGCGCCTTGAACACCGTGCGCACGTGACTGAACTCAAGGAAGCCTTCGCGGCCGTGGTAATGCCCCATGCCCGAGGCGCCCACACCACCGAACGGCGCGTCGTGCATCGCCGCGTGCATCATGACGTCGTTGACGGTGACTCCGCCCGACAGGGTGTGCTCCAGTACCCGCTGCTGTTCCTGTTGATCCTCGCCAAAGTAGTACAACGCCAGCGGACGTGGCCGGGCGTTGATATCGGCGATCACCACGTCGAGGTCCTCATACGTGAGCACTACCATGGCCGGGCCGAAGATTTCTTCACGCATGATCTGGCTGTCACGCGGCGGATTGACCACCACTCGCAGGGGCCGGCGACGGTCCTCGCTATCGGCCGTCAGCACTTCGGGCAGGCTTTCGATTCGGGCCCCCAGGGCCTGGGCTTCCTGCACATAGCCTTCGACACGCGCCAGGTGCCGCTGGTTGACCACCGCGACGACATCCGGGTTGCCGGCAACCGACGGATTGAGCTCGCAGTAAGCACTGCGCAGGGCGTCGAGGAAGGTTTCAAGCTGCGCTGTCGGTACGTACACCAGATCGGGGTTGATGCAGATCTGTCCGCCATTGCAGGCTTTGGCGGCTGCAATGCTGAAGGCCGCCTTGTTCAGGTCGGCACTGCGCCCGATGATCACTGGCGACTTGCCGCCCAACTCCAACGTCACCGGCACCAGATTCTGCGCGGCATTGCGCATGACCGAGCGGCCAATCGCGGTACTGCCGGTGAACACCATGTGGTCAAACGGCTGGGCGGTGAAGCCTTCCGCCAGCTCAGCGCCCCCCGTGACCACTGCGACCTCCAGGGGGTCAAGGTGCTCGGCACACAACTGCGCTACCAACTGCGCGGTACGCGGCACGACTTCCGACGGTTTGAGAATTGCCCGGTTGCCGGCCGCCAGCGCCGAAGCCAGCGGGCTGAACAAGGTAAACAGCGGGGCGTTCCAGGTACCAAGGATGCCGACTGTCCCCTTGGGCTGATACATGATCCAGGCCTTGGCACCCAGTTGATCGTAGGGCGCAAAGGGTTGGCGCGGCTCGTCCTGCATCCAGGCATGCAGGTTGTCCCGGGCATGCTTGAGCGATGCCAGGGAGCCCAGTACATCGTTCATCAGGGAAAAGCCGGCAGGCCTGCCACCGAAATCCAGATCCATCGCTTCGGTCAACACGCCGTGATGGCGCACCAGCAAATCGATCACCCGCTGGATACGCCCTCGGCGCTCAGCGGCACTGACCGCACCGGCACTGTTGAAGGCCTCTCTCTGCCGGGATAACAGGCTCGAAAGCGTTTGTACGGATGACGTCGCTGAACTCATTCGTGTCCCCTCGCTGGTACTGGCCCCAAGGCCCGGAAGCGCCTGATGCGCATGGGGCCACACTAGTCGCGGGCTGGCGCCCGGCGCCTCGTCCGATCGGACGAGAGTCGAACAAAAGCGTTAGTCCGTTGAGACGATGTACAGCGCCCTGCGGCGACCAATACTGGCCACACGAAAACTCCACTCCATGAGGTCTATCATGGCTATGCAAAATGCCAGCTTCGATCCCCAGGCCTTCCGCGCCGCGCTCGGTACCTTCACTACCGGGGTCACGATCATCACGACCCAGGCCGAGGACGGCTCACCTGTGGGGATCACTGCCAACAGCTTCAACTCGGTATCGCTCAACCCGCCGCTGGTGCTCTGGAGCCTGTCGAAGAACGCCCGCAGCCTGCCGGTCTTCAGCAACGGCAAGCACTGGAATGTGCATGTCCTGTCCACCGAGCAGGAAAAACTCTCGGGGCGCTTCGCCACACAGGGCGAGGACAAGTTCGCCGAAGTCCAACTCGACAATGGCGTCAGCGAGGCGCCCCTGCTGCAGGACTGCACCGCACGCTTTCAATGCCGTACCGCCTTCCAGTATGAAGGCGGCGACCATGTGATTTTTGTCGGGGAAGTGCTGGCCTTCGATCACAGCGACCGGGCGCCGCTGGCATTCCAGAGTGGCCAGTATGCGCTGGCCACCCGCAAGCCGCGCAGTGAGTTGCGCCTGGCAACCACCCCGCCACCACCGGAATGCAGCTACACCGAAGACCTGCTCGGCTACCTGCTCGGGCGCGGGCACTACCAGGTGCTCAATACCCTGCGGCGCATGGTGAGCAACCAGCAGTTGGACGAACAGGCCTTTTTCATACTGTCGGTGCTGTGTATCCGCGACAACCTGAGCCTTGAGGAAATCAACACCTTTGTCAGCTACACCGGCCATGAAGTCACACTGGCCGGTATGCGTTTTCTCGAGCGCCAGCATCTGGTAGCAATCGAGGGTGATGCCGATCAGTTGCGTTTCGTACTCACGGCAAACGGCCGTGAGCTGTCGCTGCAACAGCTGGCATTGGCCAAGGTGGTGGAGGAAGAGCTGTCGGCCAAGCTCGGCAGCGCCGACGCGCAAGCGCTCAAGGTCTTGCTCAAACGCCTGATTGTAGTGAGCGACCCCGGCTTGCCCGACCTCTGGGCGCCACGATGACGGCCGACGCACACGTCATGCCGACCAACTCGGTCGGCTGGCGAAGCCACGGCTTGTTGTTGCTGCTGGCACTGGTATTCGCCGACAACTTTGTCGGGCGCCAGATCCTGGCAGTGATGATTGAGCCGATCAAGGCGGAGTTCGGGGTCGGCGACACCGCCATGGGCCTGATCTCCGGGCTGGCCTTCGCGGCGGTGTATGCGCTCATGGGCTTACCGGCCGGACGCCTGGTGGATCGTCTGCCGCGCACTCGCCTGCTCGCGCTGTCGTGCCTGCTCTGGGCGCTAGCGACAATGGCCTGCGGACTGGCCGGCAGCTTTCTGGTGCTGGCCATTGCCCGGATGCTGGTCGCGGTGAGCGAGTCACCGACGACCTCGGCATCCCTGTCCTTGATCGCCGACCTGTATCCACCTCATCGACGTTCACTCGCCATCAGTTGCTTCACCGCAGCCCCTACGTTTTCCTCGATCATCGGCTTGAGTATCGGTGCCTGGGTGGTCGAAGTGTATGGCTGGCGTACCGCATTCATTGCCCTTGGCCTGCCAGCCCTGTTGTTTGCCGCAGTCATGGCCATTGTGGTGCGCGACCCGGTGCGGGGACGCTGGGACCTGAGCCCTGCCCCGGCCCACGCACCACTGCTCAGCATGGGCGCTGAAGCGCGCAAGCTATGGGCGCTACCGGCCTATCGCTGCCTGATTCTGGCGGGCGGCCTGACCACGCTCAGTTCCTACGCCATCGGCATGTGGAACACCAGTTTCCTGGTGCGTTCCCACGGCCTCTCACTGCAACATGCCGGCCTGTTGGCCGGGGTCATCTGTGGCACCGCCGCCGGGGTCGGCGGCCTGTTCAGCGGCTGGTTGAGCGACCGCCTGAGTCGACGCAACCCGCACTGGCAACTCTCGATTCCGGTGCTGGGCCATTTGACTGCTATCACCACCCTGAGCACCTACCTGCTCTGGCCCGACACCCTGCTGATGACGCTGGGCAGCGTGCCGATTCCAACGGCAATGGTGTGGTGTGCGCTCTACAGCTTCTTCGCCGTTTGGTGGGTAGCACCGTCCTACAACCTCGTCACACAGTTGGTACCGTCCAACCGACGCGGTACGGCCATGGCCCTGCAAACCATCGTCAGCACACTGCTCGGGGTCGGCATCGGCCCACTGGTGACCGGTCTGTTCAGCGATCTGCTGCAACCCCTGTTTGGCCAGCAGTCCCTGCGTTACGCACTACTGATGGTAAGCCTGCCGGTCATCGGCTCAGTGCTGCTGCTGATCCGGACCTCGACCCACGCCTCCAGAACGGCCTATAGCCATGCGCTGTAGGCCTTGAGCCACAGCGTACTTGCTTAAATGGGCAGCCCGTTCATGCTGGGCTGCCCATCCCTCGATCAGAACCGGCTGAAGTCCGGTTTACGTTTCTCGGTGAAGGCCGCGATGGCCTCACGTGCAGCCTCTTCATCAAGCATTTGAGCAAAGCGCTTCGCTTCTTCATTGATGCGTGCCAACACGTCGCTGGCATCTGCCAGTTTCAGCAGGCGCTTGGTCTCCATGACCGCACTCGAAGGCTGTTGGGCAATCTTGCGTGCCTGGGACAATGCGAAGTCGAGGACGGCTTCCGGTGGCAGAACACGATTGACCAGCTTCGACTGCAGCGCAAATTCGGCATCGAACGGCTCGCCGGTCAGCAGCGCCTCGGCGGCGCCCTGATGACCAAACAGCTTGGGCAAGAGCAGGCTGGACGCCGCTTCCGGGCAGAGGCCGAGGCTGACGAAGGGCACACTGAAACGGGCGTTGGAACCCGCGTAGACCAGATCGCAGTGCAGCAACAGTGTCGTGCCGACACCGACAGCCACACCGCAGACGGCCGCGACAATCGGCTTGGGAAATGCGCTCAAGGTGCGCAAGAAACGCCAGACCGGAGCATCCTCGGTCGCCGGCGGATGCCCGATGAAGTCTCCAAGATCATTGCCGGCAGAGAATACCTGCTCGCTGCCACGAATCAGCACCACGCGAACCTCACGGTCAGCCGCTGCACCGACCAGCACCTCGCTGAGCGCGTCGTACATGGTCGCGGTGATGGCGTTTTTCTTTGCTTCACGGTTAAACGCAATCGTGAGGACGCCGGCCTCCTGAGTAGTGAATATATCGCTCATCCTTGCCTCATTGGTTAAGTAAGCCACATGGCACCCGAGTATGCCTTGCCAGCTTTCCCGGGTGTTGAAAACCAATAGGACAAAGACGTCGCCTGCCGGCGTGATCGCGGCTGTCAGTGAATGCGCAGCGCTTGCATCGCAGGCAAGCCTGCTCCCACTGGGATCCGCGCAGAACCCTGCTGTTCTGTGGGATGCAGGCTTGCCTGCGATAGCGGCGGCGCGGTGTCAGCGAGTACACCGCGCCTATGGCCGGGTAGTTCAGCGGTTGGCGGTGGTCTCAGCGTGTGCGGCGTGCTGAGCCTCACGGGTATCGCCCTCAACCCGCGCCGACGCCACTACAGGCGGCGTCTCGTCCTCGCTGTTCACCGAACGGCGAAAGCCCTTGATCGACTCACCCAGGTCGGCGCCCAGGTGCTTCAAGCGTTTACTGCCGAACAGCAGCACCGCTACAACCAACACGACCAGCCAGTGTTTCCAGTCAAACACGCCCATGATTCAGTCTCCGTTTACACAGTGCAACGCCCGCACTTTGGATGCGGGCGCCCAACACGCTGATTACTCGACGTCTTCGTAAGGCAGGCCGACGTAGTTCTCGGCGATATTGACCAGGCCGGCATGGGAGTTGAAGAAGTACTCACGGTCGGCTTGCTGCATCTTCTGGTCCCAAGCGTCCTTGTGGTCGCCGAAGTCATGCAACAGGTTGGTCATGAACCAGCTGAAACGCTCGCCTTTCCAGATACGACGCAGTGCCAGCTCGGAATATTTTTCCAGCAGATCAGTGCGGCCTTCCTTGTAGACCTTGACCAGGATGCGGTACAGGTAGCACACGTCGGAGGCGGCGAGGTTCAGGCCTTTCGCACCGGTCGGAGGCACGATGTGGGCAGCGTCGCCCACCAGGAACAACTTGCCGTACTGCATCGGCTCGACCACGTAGCTGCGCAGCGGGGCAATGCTCTTTTCCAACGATGGACCGGTCACCAGCTTGTCGGCTACATCCTGCGGCAAACGGGCCTTGAGCTCATCCCAGAAACGCTCATCGGACCAGTCTTCGACCTTGTCGGTGAGCGGTACTTGCAGGTAGTAACGGCTGCGGGTCAGCGAGCGCTGGCTGCACAGGACAAAACCCCGGTCGTGGTGGGCATAGATCAGTTCATGGTTGACCGGTGGGGTATCGGACAGCAGGCCCAGCCAGCCGAACGGGTATACGCGCTCGTAATGGGTGAGGATCTCGTCCGGGATGCTCTTGCGGGCTACACCATGGAAACCATCGCAACCGGCGATGTAATCGCAGTCGATACGGTAGGTTTCGCCGCCTTTTTCAAAGGTGACATAGGGCTTCTCACCCTTCATGTCGTGAGGCTGCACGTTTTCGGCGGAGTAGATGATCGGCGCACCGCTGGCAGTGCGGGCATCCATCAGGTCCCGGGTGACTTCCGTCTGGCCATAGACCATCACGGTCTTGCCACCCGTCAGTGCCTTGAGGTCAACACGCATGCGCTTGCCGGCAACCAGCAACTCGACGCCGTCATGGACCAGGCCCTCAGCGTCCATACGCTCGGAAACACCGGCCTCGCGGAGCATGTCCACTGTGCCTTGCTCCAGAACACCAGCACGGATGCGGCCAAGCACATAGTCCGGCGTCTGACGTTCAAGAATGATGTTGTCAATGCCTGCTTTGTGCAGCAGTTGACCCAGCAGAAGTCCGGAGGGGCCGGCACCGATAATCGCAACCTGAGTTTTCATTACTGTGATCTCTCATGGGTACTCCAGCCAATTGCAGGCAGCGGCTGGAGGTTATTGTTTTATTTGGCCCCTGCATTTTTACTTACAAAAAATGGAAAAAAAGGTGATATTCCCCCTGTAAATTGCACTTTTATAAATACGGTTCGATTATCGAACAAACCGATCCGCCGCTCTATCCACCCCTGCCAGGTCGCTTCGCACGATGAAAACCAGCCTCCCCAGCATCCCTGTCTTCAAGCTGTACGGTGAAAACCAGGCGTGGCCAACCCCAGACCTGCTGCATTGTGAGTCGATCCCCAAACGCAGCAGCCTGCACCACTGGGAGATCAAACCACACCGTCACGCCGACCTGTTCCAGTTGCTTTACGTACAGCGTGGCCAAGCGGTGGTCGAGGTCGAGGGGCGGCGTACAAACGTGCAGGAAGCGTCGATTCAGGTCACTCCGCCGCTGACCGTGCATGGCTTTCAGTTTTCAGAAAACATCGAGGGCTACGTACTCACCCTCGGTGCGCCATTGGTTGCGCAGTTGGAGGCACAATTAGGCGCGCCGCTGACCGTTCTGGCATCGTCCGGCTGCTACCCGGTCGGGCGTGATCGCCGTACCCTCAACACCCTGTTCACTGCCCTGCATCAGGAGTATGAGGGCAGCGCTCCGGCACGCGACCTGCTGCTGCACTCACTGGTCAATGTGCTGATGGTCTGGATCAGCCGCCAAGGTCTGCAGAACAGGCAACCGAGTAGCCGTGGTGAACGCAACCAGCAATTGCTCAGCCGCTTTATCAAGCTGGTGGAACAGCATTACCGGGAACATCTCTCAGTGGAGCACTTCGCCCACCGCGTCGGTCTTTCCAGCGTACACCTCAATACCCTGTGCCGTGAGCTGGCCGGGCAAACAGCGCTGCAGATCATTCACCAGCGCCTGCTACTGGAAGCCAAACGCAGCCTGATCTACACCACCATGAGCATCAGTCAGCTGTCCGACAGCCTGGGTTTCACTGACCCGACCTACTTCTCACGGTTCTTCCGCCGGCTCAGTGGCCAGACCCCAAATGCATTCCGCCAGGCAGCCGGACACCGTGAAAGCGGAGCCTGAAAAGGCTCGAGTTTTTCGCAATCCGCTGAATTTTCTTAACAAATACCATCACTTGCACGGGAAGACAGCGACCAACCAGCAACACAAAAATACATAAGTCATTGTTTTTAAAGATAAAAGATTTTTACAGAAACCTGGCACGGTAGTTGAGAGGCGTCACGCTTGCGCAGATATAAAAAAAGCTGCGCAGTACTCATAACAATAAGGCTGACCCTCTCATGCATCAGAAATTCACCCTCGCCACACCCCTTGCGCTCACTGCCGCCCTTCTGCTGACCGGCACGGCTTCACAGGTTCAGGCCACTGAAGGCGGTATCTCGTCCTGGCCAATGGGCATCGAAAACTACGGCATGGGTATCCTGCCGCCACCTGGCACGTACGGTCAGGTCTTCGTTGGCAATTACCTGGCTGACACCCTGCGCGACAACGCCGGCGACAAAGCGGCTGACATCGACCTGCGTGTCACCACCATCGTGCCGCGTTTTGTCTGGGTTACCGAGCAGAAGGTCCTGGGTGGCAACCTGGGCTTTCATGCCCTGCTGCCACTCAACGACATTCGCCTGAACGTCAAGAATGGTCCGCACGACCACAAGCGCGGCATCGGCGACGCACACCTCGGCCCAGTGATCGGCTTCCACCACAGTGACAAGTTCCACACGGCCGTGGGCGTCGACTTCGTGCTGCCAACCGGCGGCGAGTACGACAAGAACGACCTGGTCAACCTGGGCAACAACTACTACACCGTGCAGGCGGTGTATGCCATGACCTACATGGACCCCAATGGCTTCAATGCCGACGTGCGCTTGATGCACGACTACAACTTCGAGAACAAGGACACCCATTACCAGTCGGGCCGCGAACTGCATGCGGACTACACCCTCGGCTGGGGCATGGGTAATGGTTGGGTGCTCGGCGTTGGTGGTCACGCCTACCAGCAGATCAGCGATGACAAATGCAGCGCCTCGAACTGCGCTGCGGCAGCGTTGGTTGATGCCAACGACGGCAACCGTGGGCGATCCTTCTCCATCGGCCCGGCCGTGCAGTACACCAGCAAGAATGGCTGGTCGCTGAGTGCCAAGTGGCAGGACGAATCGGGCGTGCGCAACCGCGCCGAAGGCCAGACCTACTGGCTGAAGTTCACTACCGCACTGTGAGCTGCTCTCGCCAGCGGTAATGAAAACGCCCCGCACCCTAGTGGTTGCGGGGCGCTTTTATGCGCATCACGAACCTTCACCCTCCCTTGAGGCGGTAACTGACCTGAGCACGGCTCATACCGAGCATCTGTGCCGCCGCAGTCACATTGCCACCAGAGCGTTCCAGCGCCAGGCGCACCAGGCGCAATTCGATTTCTTCCAGGGAGGTGCTCAAGACCCGTTGACGCCCCGAAACAAAGTCCTGCAGGCTCGCCAACGCAGGCTCGTCAGCCGCGCCATCCGACACCGCCTCGACGTCTGACGCCGAGGCGGGCTGGGCCACCTCTTCAGAGGTTTGCGCCGCCGACAAGCGCCCCTCGGCAGTCAGCCCTATGGCCGTCGCCATCAACGGAGCCCCGGCTTCGGTCAGGTGCACAACGTCCATCACCTCACCCTCGCCTGCGGCAATCACGCCACGCTCGATGAGGTTCTGCAGCTCGCGGATATTGCCCGGGAAACGATAGGTCAGCAGGGCATTGACCAAGCGCGTGCTGAAACCGGCCAATTGGCGGCCATGACGCTGGCTGAAGATACGCAGGAAGTAACTCATCAACAGCGGAATATCTTCACGACGTTCGCGTAGCGGTGGCAGGTGAATCGGGAAGACATTCAGTCGATAGAACAAGTCCTCACGAAAACGTCCGGCTTCGACTTCACGGCGCAGGTCCAGGTTGGTGGCAGCGATGACCCTTACGTCAACCGCGATCGGTGCTGTCCCCCCTACCCGTTCGATCTCACCCTCCTGCAGGGCACGCAGAATTTTGCTTTGCGCACTCAAGCTGAGCGTGGCGATCTCATCAAGGAACAGGGTGCCGCCATGGGCACGCTCGAAACGCCCAGGCCGTGACCGATCCGCGCCGGTGAAGGCACCGCGCTCGACACCGAACAACTCGGCCTCTACCAGGTTCTCCGGCAGGGTTGCGCAGTTCAAGGCGACCAACTGCGTGTGATGCCGCGAACTGGCCTGATGCAGGGTACGCGCAAACAATTCCTTGCCCACGCCCGACTCGCCGGTCAGCAGTACCGTGGCCTGGGTCGGCGCTACACGTTGCAGCAGCTGACTGGCCGCGACAAAGGCAGCGGAAATACCCACCAACTGTTTACCCTCTGGTGGTACATCGAGCTCGGCGAGGGTCGTCTCGATACCTGAGCTGTAGGCGCTACGGCTCAGGAAATCGCCCGCGTCCAGATACGCCAGATCGACGTCGATATCCTCCCACTGCTCGGCTGGCTTGCCGACGATACGGCAGGCCTGGTGGCCCATGGCGCGGCACTCTTCCTCGCGAAAGACCACCAGGCGTCCGAGCAGCGACGAAGCATAGCCGCTGGCGTAACCGATCTCCATCCAGCAGGCGGGTTCGCCTCCCAACCCGTAGACCGCGATGTGTTCGTCGTCCTCCAGGGAGTTGTGCCAGAGGAATTCGGAGTAGAAGTGCCCGGCGCTGGAGTCGATCTCGAAGCGCACGACCTCGACATTGACCATGCCCTCAAGCATATGCAGCCGCGGCCCGGCGCTATAGAGGCTGGCGTGATCACCCTCGGGCCATTGCTCGCTGACCTGCGCAGCATCGCGTGCACCGGCCTGCCAGCCGATGCGCGTGAGCAAGCCGCGCGCCTTGTCGAACCCTAGCGCATCAATCAGTTCACGGCGGATAGCCCCGAACGCAGAGCCTTGCAGCAGCATCATGCGCTGGCCGCACAACCAGATGCTGCCATCCTGTGGCGCGAAGGCCACGGTTTCAGCCAGTTGCTCAGCGGACGGCAAGCCGCTGGCACCGAACTGGCTGGCCCGATCAACGATCAGGCGCTTCTGTCGACCGAGTAACTGCTTGAGAAAATCCTCATCCGCAGGACGGCCGGTCTTGTTGGTTATTGTTGTACGAGTCATAGGCAATCAACAGAAGGCAGATAAGTAGTCTTTCAGTATGCCCAGCCCCCCCGACGGGTCAATCGGCAGGCGGGCAACGGTACGCTGCAAGCACCACTTTCGTCCGATAACCGCACATTTTTCATCATTCAGCGCACCGCTGAGCTTTCGACAGCCTGCAACTTCTCTGCATAAATTTCCGCACTGGGCGTTTTAACACCTCCTGCCCGCGACATGCTGTCGCGCCAAAAAACACTCGCAAGTCACTGTTTTTAAAGGAAAAACAATCACAAACAGCAGCGTGGCACGATAATTGTTAGTCACAGGTCACGTGCACATTGATAAAAAAAATACAGGTGACCCCGACATGACGACTGCCCACTTCGCACTTGACACCCAGCGCACCTTACCGTGGCGACTACTCTGCAAGTGCGCCCCGCTGGACAGTGCTCTCGGTGACCTTCGTCAGCCTCGCGGCTGAACCGTAACCCCTGCGTACCACGACCAGCCGGAAGCCTTCGGCCAGCGGCCTTTCAGCCGCTGATGGATGACCTTTCGGTTCTATAAGAGAGAACATCATGACCACTACTCGCCCTGCCTATCAGAACCTTGACTTGCAGCCGCTCGCCGGAGAATGGCGTGCCGGCAGCGCCGGTCGCTCGTTGGAAGTGTCTGACCCCTTCACCCAACAGCGCTTGCTGGACATCACCCTGGCCAACCGCGAAGACCTCGATGCGGCCTACCGCAAGGCACGCGAAACCCAGGCCGAGTGGGCAAGCAAAGGGCCAGCGGCGCGTGCCCAGGTGCTGCTCAATGCGGTGAAGATTTTCGACGAACGCCGTGAGGAGATCATCGACTGGATCATTCGTGAGTCCGGCAGTACCCGCATCAAGGCTCAGATCGAGTGGGGCGCCGCCCGTGCCATCACGTTGGAATCGGCCAGCCTGCCAAGCCGTGTACACGGGCGCATCATGGCGTCGAACATCCCGGGCAAGGAAAGCCGCGTGTACCGCACGCCATTGGGCGTGATCGGTGTCATCAGCCCATGGAACTTCCCCCTGCACCTGACCGCCCGCTCCCTGGCCCCCGCGCTGGCGCTGGGCAATGCCGTGGTGGTCAAGCCGGCCAGTGACACCCCTGTCACCGGTGGCCTGCTGCTGGCGCGTATTTTCGAGGAAGCCGGCCTGCCGGCAGGCGTACTCAGCGTGGTCGTGGGTTCTGGCGCGGAAATCGGCGATGCCTTTGTCGAGCACCCGGTACCGGCATTCATTTCCTTCACCGGCTCCACTCAGGTTGGACGCAACATCGGCCGAATCGCCAGTGGCGGCGAGCACCTCAAGCACGTTGCCCTCGAACTGGGTGGCAATAGCCCGTTTGTGGTCCTGGCCGATGCAGACGTCGAGCAGGCCGTCAACGCAGCCGTGGTGGGCAAGTTCCTTCACCAGGGGCAGATCTGCATGGCGATCAACCGCATCATCGTCGAGCAGCCACTGCTGGAAGCCTTCACCCGCCGCTTCGTCGAGCGCGTGAAAGCCCTGCCCTACGGCGACCCAAGCAAGGCCGAGACCGTGGTCGGCCCAGTGATCAACGCCAAGCAACTGGCTGGCCTGCAGGAGAAGATCACCACGGCCATCGCCGAGGGCGCCACGCTGCTGGTCGGTGCGCAAGCCCAGGGCAATGTATTGCCACCGCATGTGTTCGGTGACGTGACCGCCGACATGGACATCGCCCGGGAAGAAATCTTTGGCCCGCTGGTGGGCATTCAGTCCGCCCGCGACGCCGAACATGCACTGGAACTGGCAAACCGCAGCGAGTACGGGCTGTCCAGCGCCGTGTTCACCTCCAGCCTGGAGCGCGGTGTGCAGTTCGCCCAGCGTATTCATGCCGGCATGACCCACGTTAACGACATCCCGGTCAATGACGAACCGAATGCGCCATTCGGCGGTGAGAAGAACTCCGGTCTCGGCCGCTTCAACGGCGACTGGGCCATCGAAGAGTTCACCACTGATCACTGGATCACCCTGCAACACGCCCCTCGTCCGTATCCGTTCTGATCCGGCCCAAGGCGCTCATGAACCAACCTACCAATAACAATATGGAGTACGAAATGTCCTCACTCCTCAACAGCGCTGCTGTGAAGCGGACCTTCGCTGCTTGTTTCGCCCTGCCTTTTGTCGTGCTTGCCGGTAATGCTGCCGCCGATGGTGATGGCGTCTGGAAAGGCGGCGAAAACGTCTATGCCAAGGTTTGTGGCCACTGCCATGAAAACAAGGTTGGCCCGGTCATCAAAGGCCGCCAACTGCCACCGGCATACATCACCGCCGTGGTCCGCAACGGCTTCCGCGCCATGCCGGCCTTCCCAGCCTCGTTCATCGACGACAACTCACTGCAGCAGGTCGCCGAATACATTTCCAAGGCGTCTGCGCCAGCGGCCAAACCTTAAGGAGCGCGTCATGAACGTCGAACGTCGTTTCCTGCTCAAAGGTATGGCCCTGGGTGGCCTGGCCGGTGTCGCCATGGGCAGTTCCAGCCTGGCCATGGCCAACACCATGCTGGGCGGCCAAGCCCGGCCGGCACTGCCGACCCTGGCCTTGGTCAGCGGCAATGTCGCCGAGTCGGCCTTCCTCCAGGGGATCAAGGCCAGCAACGCTGCCAAGCAGGTCAGCGTGCAGCGCACCGACCTGAGCCTGGACTTCATCCTCGGCCTGGAAAAACGCCTGCGCAGCGGCCAACCGCAACGCATCATTGGCCTGGTCGACGATGCCAGCGCGGCGCTGATCATAGACCTGGCGCGCAGCACGGGTGCCCGGGTGCAATGGCTGGGCCAGCACAATGCAACGGCCAACGCCTCACAGCACCGTCTGCTTAGCGCCGAAGCGGCCAGCGGCTGCGCCCCGCAGCTTGGCCTGCAGCTGAATGCCTGCGGCACCGGTTTCAGCCTCAGCGAACAGCGTCTGCATGGCAATAAAGCCCCGCTGCAGATGGGCGCCGCCAGCCGTAACCGTGCGGGTTCCGAGCAATGGGCCGCCACCCTCGGCTACGCCCTGGCGGTAATGGGCACCGCCGACAGCGGACAGGCGCCTCTGGTGGCCAGCCGCCCATCGCCGTTGACCGGCAATTTCGTTTCGTTCTCGATCGAAGCTTGAAGGAGCTAATCAGATGACTGAGCAAACCAACACCACACTGCTCCCGCGCGGCGTCGATGCTGCCAACTTCCAACAAGCCATCGCCAAATTCCGTGCGCTGCTGGGCGAGGACAATGTCCTGGTCAAGGACGATCAACTGATCCCCTACACCAAAATCATGATGGCCGTGGACAACGCCGAGCACGCGCCATCCGCCGCCGTCACCGCCACGACCGTCGAGCAAGTGCAAGGCGTGGTGAAGATCTGCAACGAACACAAGATTCCGGTGTGGACCATCTCCACCGGCCGTAACTTCGGTTACGGTTCGGCGGCACCAGGCCAACGCGGCCAGGTGATCCTCGACCTGAAGAAAATGAACAAGATCCTGCATGTCGACCCAGAGCTGGGTACTGCACTGGTCGAACCGGGTGTGACCTACCAGCAGTTGTATGACTACCTGCAGGAAAACAACCTGCCGCTCATGCTGTCGTTCTCCGCACCGTCGGCCATCGCTGGCCCGCTGGGCAATACCATGGACCGTGGCGTGGGCTACACCCCCTATGGCGAACACTTCCTGATGCAATGTGGCATGGAAGTGGTGCTGGCCAACGGTGACGTCTACCGTACCGGTATGGGCGGCGTTAAAGGCGACAAGGCCTGGCAGGTGTTCAAATGGGGCTACGGCCCGACCCTGGACGGCATGTTCACCCAGGCCAACTATGGTATCTGCACCAAGATGGGTTTCTGGCTGATGCCAAAACCACCGGTGTTCAAGCCGTTCGAGATCAAATTCGAGAACGAGTCGGACATCGCCGAGATTGTCGAATTCATCCGCCCACTGCGTATTGCCCAGGTCATTCCGAACTCGGTGGTCATCGCCGGCGTACTCTGGGAAGCCTCCACCTGCAACACCCGCCGTGCCGACTACACCACTGAGCCGGGTGCGACCTCCGACGCGATCCTCAAGCAAATCCAGAAGGACAAGAACCTCGGTGCCTGGAACGTCTATGCCGCGCTCTACGGCACTCAGGAACAGGTCGATGTGAACTGGAAGATCGTCACCGGCGCCCTGAAACAACTGGGTAAAGGCCGCATCGTCACCCAGGAAGAAGCCGGTGACACCCAGCCGTTCAAGTACCGTGCGCAACTGATGTCGGGTGTGCCGAACCTGCAGGAATTCGGCTTGTACAACTGGCGTGGCGGCGGTGGTTCGATGTGGTTCGCCCCGGTGAGCCAGGCCCGTGGCAGCGAGTGCAACAAGCAGCAGGCGCTGGCCAAGAAGATCCTCAACAAACACGGTCTGGACTATGTCGGCGAGTTCATCGTCGGCTGGCGCGACATGCACCACGTCATCGACGTGCTGTACGACCGCACCAACCCGGAGGAGACCAAGCGCGCCAACGCCTGCTTCGCCGAACTGCTGGATGTGTTCGAGAGCGAAGGTTACGCCGTGTACCGCGTCAACACCGCCTTCCAGGAGCGTGTGGCGCAGAGCTACGGCCCGGTGAAGCGCAAGGTTGAGCATGCGCTCAAACGTGCCCTGGACCCGAACAACATCCTCTCGCCGGGCAAGTCGGGCATCGACCTCGCCAACCCGTTCTGATTGCTCTTGATGCCCCGCCGAAACCTCTCGGCGGGGCCGTTTTTACCGCTAGGAAATACCATGAAATACGCGCAACTGCTCGCTGCCAGTGCCTTGCTGCTGGCTGCCCCTCTGGCCCTTGCTCAGGGCGACGCCACCCAGGGCAAAGCCCTGTTCACTGCCCAGTGCGGCTTCTGTCACAGCCCCGAAGCGGGCAAGAATCTCATGGGCCCAAGCCTGCATGGCGTCTTCGGCCGTGCCAGCGCCCAGGCCCCCGCCTTCAGCTACTCTGCCGCACTGCAAGGTGCCAAGCTGCAGTGGAATGAAGCAAACCTGGACAAATGGCTGACCAGTCCTGCCACCCTGTTGCCGGGCAACATGATGATGTTCCCAGGCCAGGCAGACGCGCAGAACCGCCAACACCTGATCGCTTACCTGAAAACACTGAACTAAGCGTGTTCAGGGGCACCCGGGTGACCATTACCGCAGCGTTTCCGTAGGTTCTGCCGTCGATACGACCCTCGCGCGTCTGGTCACCCTGTTGCCACCCACACCTTAAGTCGTACCCCCTGCCTCTTTGGTACTGGAAAGCCCCGGTGCGCTTGACAGTCCAACAGGCCGCTCGCAATTCTTGCTGCGCAAAACAGGCCCTCCATAACAAAAATAGCGATTGAGTGGCGCTTCACTGCGCCATCGGAACAAGGAGTTCGTCGATGCTTGGCTACTATGCGCAATACAGCAAGGACTACCTCACTACCCTGATGATCGTGACCACGCTTTTCTTCGCGCTGCCGATCTTCATTGCGCCTGTTGCCTGGGCCAAAGCCATGCGCTGGACGATTCCAGACCATCAGCACCTGGCCATTTACTTCGGACGCTGCCTCGGCGCCTTTATTCTGGTGATTGAAGCCGCGATGCTGCGCTCGGTCACGACCGGAACCGGTTACAGCTACGCATTCGACCTGCTGTTCGTGGTCTTCGGCCTGATGTTCGTCGTGCATGTCTATGGCGCACTGAAGCGTATCCAGCCGATTACCGAAACCCTGGAAATCGGCTTCTGGGTGATGCTCTTCGTCCTTAACATCCTGTTCTACCCGGCCACCGTCCTCACGCCCTGAACACACCGTGCGATGGCAGCAACCGCTCTACTGCCTGGCAGTACGACCTTTTGCCCATGGTCGCGACGGCGCTGCAGGCGCACACTGGTTTCAGCTGAAGGATCAGCGACCCGTCGCAGAGAGCCCGCCCCGTGCGGGCTTTTTGTCGTCTGGTGCCTTGGGGTGCAACACCGGCGTATCGGGACTCGCGCCCGCCCACGGCTGATCGTCCATAGGGACGATGTTTCGACTCACGATGCCTGCGACAGTGGCTACGGCCCCTCCGGCCAACTGGCCATTCGTACGCAAGGGTGAGAGATGAACAACAGTGCTGTCGAGATCACCAATCTACTTTACCGCTACGCTGAGAAAATGGATGGTGGTGATCTGGAAGGTGCTGCGGCCCTCTTCAGGCATGCGCGCATCAAGGTTCAGAGCCGCGACGATTTGATTGATGAACACGCACTGTTGCTGGTCTGGAAACAACACATAAAAATCTATCCCTGCGGCACACCGCGTACAAAACACATCATCAGCAATCCCATCATCGAGATCGATGAAGCCTCAGGCAAGGCGACCGTACGCGCCTACTACACGGTTTTTCAGGAAACCGACGAGATCCCGCTTCAACCCATTGCCGCAGGCCGTTACCACGATACATTTGAACGCATCGACCAGACGTGGCGTTTTTCCTTTCGCGACTACTCCCTACTGGAATTGACAGGCAACCTGAGTGCTCATCTGAAGGGCTTTTTTCCATTTGCATGGTAAGCAGCTGACAATGACCCGCCTATCGAGACGTAGACCAGTGGGCGAGCCCGGGTTCACCTTTCTGATAAATGTCAAAAGGCTCCGACCAGTCCACGGATAGAGTAGTCAAAATGGCTACCTACCCATTGAGACACCCATGAGCAGCTCGCAGGACGAGGTCATCGCCTTTCTCTCATGCCCCGGCAGCTACCCTGGGCCTGAGCAGCCTGTCACCTGCATTGAAAGCCACGGTTCCAGAGTGTTTCTGCATGCAGACCGGGCGTATAAACTAAAGCTCGCGGTGGCCTATGCAGAACTGAATTTCCTCACCCTGAAACGCCGCGAGCACGCTTGCCGGGCCGAGTTGCGCCTCAACAGCCGGACAGCCCCTGACCTGTATTTGCGCCTGTGCCCAATCACACGCCAGGCAGACGGTCGGCTGGCCTTCGATGGTGATGGCCACGTCATGGACTGGCTGGTGGTGATGCGTCGCTTTCCTCAAAAAGCGCTGTTCGACCGTATGGCGGTTGAAGGGCGATTAAGCGAACCGTTGATCCATGAGCTAGGGGCCGAGATTGCGCGGTTTCATGCCAGCGCCGAGGTGCGTCAGCAGGACCCGGCACTGCGGCAACTGAAGGCCGACAAAGCCAGGCAGTTACTGCGTCAGGCACAAGGCTACCTGAGCCACGAAAGCCCGCTTCTGGGAGTAACCACGGCATGTTGAAGAAACCCTATGCCTACCGAGCCAACAGTGCCCAGGCCGCCATTACCCCGGTGTTACGCCATTACGCCGAACCGCTGCCTGCGGTAGATACAGAAGCCTTTGGCGAACTGTTTGACCGATACGCCGATGCACGCGTGGTCATGATCGGCGAAGCCAGCCATGGCACCTCGGACTTCTATCAAGCCCGTGCGGCGATCACCCAGCGACTGATTGCCAAGCACGGTTTCAACATCGTCGCCGTCGAAGCGGACTGGCCGGATGCCGGCCACCTTGACCGTTATGTGCGCGGCCTGGCAGCGACAGCCTGGAAGCATCACATTTTCAGCAGATTCCCCACCTGGATGTGGCGCAATGCCGAGGTCAAAGCCTTTGCCCATTGGCTTCATCAACACAACCACTTGATAGCCCCCGAACAGCGTGTCGAATTTCGTGGGCTGGATGTGTACAGCCTGCGCAATTCCATTCGTGAAGTCTTGCACTACCTGGACAGTGTCGCCCCACTGTTGGCGCAGGAGGCGCGGCAACGCTACGGATGCCTGACCCCTTGGCAGGATGATCCCACGCTGTATGGGCATTTTGTCGAGCGTGCGGGCGTGATGCCCTGTGAGCAAGCGGTGGTCGAGCAACTGAACGTCATGCTGACCAAACAGATGACCGGGCTAATGAAGGACGACGAAGCCTTTTTCAATGCCCGGCAGAATGCACAAGTCATCCGGGCGGCGGAACAATACTACCGGGCCATTTATCGCGGCTCGAGTGCCTCGTGGAACCTGCGCGACCGGCATATGTTCGACACCTTGCAGGCACTGCTCACGCATCGGGGCACTCACGCCAAGGCCGTGGTGTGGGCGCACAACTCCCACATCGGCAATGCGAGTGCCACGGAGATGGGTTGGAAAGGACAGTTCAATATCGGACAACTCTGTCGCAACGCCTACGGCCGTGACGTGGTACTGATCGGCATGAGCACCGATCATGGCCAGGTAGCGGCAGCCGATGATTGGGATGGCGACATGCACATCAAGGATGTGCGCCCCTCACGTGCCGATAGCTGGGAACAGCAGTTTCTCAAGGCCGGCGTGCCTCGCTCATTGACCGACTGGCGTGATCCCCAACGAGAGGATTTGCGCGAGGCGCTGTCCATGTCGCTGCTGGAACGGGCCATCGGCGTCATCTACCGCCCGCAAAGTGAACGCGAAAGTCACTACTTTCAGGCCGTACTGGCCGAGCAGTTCGACGCGATGGTGTGGTTTGAAAAGACGCGTCCGGTCACAGCGTTGCCGCTGCCGAAATCCCAGAGACTGGAACCGGAAGACGAGACCTATCCGTTTGGCGTGTAGGGGCAGCCTATAGCTTCGACGAGGACAGTAATGCTGTTCATTTAAGGGCGCGACATGGGCTGAGCCTGTCTTTCCGGCGGTGCTTTTCCATGTGCTGAACCTGCAGGCACCGCCAAATCGTCCCTCCAGGAGGTCGTTTGTGGCTATTGGCTCTTACCTCGTGAACATATCCATTTCCTGCAGCGGCACCACCGGCTGGTTTCGCCTTTTACGGCGACCCACTTTTGGAAGGGCGCAAAAGTGGGCAAAACGCCCTGTCCCGACATCCGGCCCTACGCTACGCTCCGGGTTCCTTCCTTACACCATCGCTCCCGTGTGGACGCGCCGACGATGCCATCGCAGGCAAGCCTGCTTCCCACAGGACCGTGACATTCACGCGGCAGATTCACGTTGCCAGGCACGCTGCAGCAGGTCGATGACCTCGTTATCCGATGTCTGGGAAAAGTCCAGGTACCACTGGCCGATCGACATCAGCCACTCGGGGGTGAGCGGGCACACCAGTTCGGTCACTTCACTGCGCAAGGCCTCGGCAGACTCCAGGGCCGCCACAGGCACTGCAACGACAATGTGTGCCGGATCCTGCCGACGCACGGCATGCACCGCAGCCATCATCGATGCACCGGTGGCCAGCCCGTCATCAACCAGAATCACCACCTGATCCTTGAGGTTCAAGGGCGGCCGCCCGGCCCGGTAGGCAGTTTCACGACGCAGCAGCTCACGCGTTTCGCGCTCAACGATGGCATCCAGCGTCGCCTGATCGATGTGGTTGACCCGTAACGCCTGCTCGTTGACGATTTCTATGCCGCCACTGGCAATGGCGCCCAGGGCATATTCCTCATGGGAGGGCGCACCCAGCTTGCGAACCAGCATCACGTCCAGGCGAACCTCCAAGGCGGTGGCAATCTCGTAGGCCACCGGAACACCGCCACGTGGCAGGCCGAGAACAATGACATCATCCCTGTGTGCGTACTTAAGCAGCGGCTCCACCAGGCTTTTTCCGGCAGCCGTTCTGTCACGTAAGGTCATTTCCAGCGAGGGACTAGGATTCATCTGACACCTTCCTAAGGGCTAATCAATGGCGGATCAGCACTCGTCGTGCCCTTTTGCAACAGATAGTCAACGAGCGTGTCCAGGGTTTGTACCTGTTGGTAGTCGGCCTCGGGGATGGCAATGCCGACGCGCTTGTTCAACGCTTCAATGAAGCGAAGCCAGTCCATGGAGTCCAGATCAACCTCTTCGCGCAGTGACCGATCACCGCGCAGGCACTCGACGTCCAGCTCTGGCGCAATACCTTTCAAAGCGCTCAGGACCTGGCTGCTGATCAATTGTCGATCCATGTGGGCATTCCTCAGAGGTTCTCTGGTTGTTGTAGCAAATGACCCAGCTCGACGAGAAACCGCGCACCGTAGTGGCCGTCGCTGGCGCGATGATCGGCAGACAGGCTGCTGACAACGGTGGGCATCACGCACAATTGCCCCTCGTGCACCCAGGGCCGCTCACTGATCCGCCCGAAGCCGACCAACGCCACCTGGGGCGGGTAGATCACACCGATGACGGTGTCCACCCCTTGATCACCAAGAATCGTCACCGTCATGCCCGCACCGCTGAGTTCCGAGCTGCGCAAGGCGCCACTGCGTGTACGCTCCACCAGGTTGGCCAGCTCACTCATCAACTGGGGCAACGACTTCGCTGCGACATCATGCAAGACCGGCGCAAGCAAGCCGCCCTGGCGCAACGAAATCGCCACCCCAAGGTCACTACCGGTCGCAGGCTCGAAGGTATTCCCGTCTCGCCAGAAGCCATTGAGCCGGGGATACGCTCGCAGGGCCAGGGCCACTGCTTTTAGCAGCAGGACACTGGGCAACAAGCGCTCCTGCAACGGGCACTGCGCATTGTGTGCCTGCAGCCAGGTCATGGCGTTGCCCAGCGCAAGGGTTTCGCACAGGTAATAGTGGGGTATCTCGCGTTTCGAACGACTCATGGCCATGGCGATCGTTTGGCGCATGGCCTGGTTACGGTCAGGTGGTGTTGCAGCACGACCGGCCGACTCGACATCGTCCAGCGTAATCACGCCGTGTGGGCCGCTACCCTTCAGTAACGTGGCATCCAGGCCCAGCTCGGCCGCGCGCTTGCGTGCCGCCGGGGAGATCCGTGGACGGCTGCCGACGGCCCTTGGTGTTTCAATCCGTTCGTGACCGGTGATACGCGGTGCCAGTGCTGCGCTTGATGCGTCCTCGCCTGGCGCCAGCAATAGCGCGATCGGTGTTCCGACCGGCACCTTGGTGCCGACCTCAATCAACAATTGTGCGACGGTAGCGTCATGCCAACACTCGATTTCTACAGCGGCCTTGGCCGTGTCGACAACGGCGATCACCTGCCCCCGCCTGACGGTTTCTCCTGGTTGAACTTTCCACTCCAGCAAGGTGCCTTCATCCATGTCTGCGCCGAGTGAGGGCAGGTTGAACTCGATCATGGCGCGCGCCTCCAATCTGGCCTGCCGATGCGCCCGGTCCTGTGCATGTTCACGCCCCTCTACAGAGTTCATGGGCGGCGGCAACAATCGTCGAGACCTGTGGCAGCGCGGCCTCTTCGAGATGCCGGGCATAGGGAATGGGTACTTCGGCACTGCACACCCTTGACGGTGGCGCATCCAGCTCGAAAAAAGCCTGTTCGATGATCCGAGTAATGATTTCGGCTGCCAGGCTGCCGCTGCGCCAACCTTCATCGACCACCAGCGCACGACGGGTTTTGCCGACGGATGCCATGAGGGTGGCATCATCCAGCGGGCGCAGCACACGCAGGTCGATGACTTCACTCTCAATACCCTCCCGGGCCAATTGCTCCGCAGCCTTCAGCGCCTTGCCGAGGGTGCCGCCGTAGGCAATCAGCGTCAGGTCCCTGCCTGCTCGACGAACCTTGGCGCTGCAGATATCAACCTGCTGCCAGTCACCCGGTTCACCCTCTTGGTTGTAGAGCTGGGCATGTTCGAAAATCAGCACGGGATCCGGGTCTTGCAGGGCCGGCCAGAGCATGCCGCGGGCATCTTCGACCGTTGCCGGCGCGAGAATTTTCAACCCCGGAATATGCGCATACCAGCCTTCCAGGCTGTGGGAATGCTGGGCAGCCAGTTGGCGCCCGGCGCCCGTTGCCATGCGCACCACCAGCGGTACGGAAAACTGCCCACCGGACATATGTCTCAAGGCCGCCGCCGTGTTCATCAGCGGGTCCAGGGCCAACAGACTGAAGTTGACCGTCATGACTTCGACGATCGGTCGCATTCCACCCAGTGCAGCCCCGATACCGGCTCCAACGAAACCCAGCTCGGATAACGGGGTATCACGAATGCGCTCCGGACCAAACGCCTCCAGCAACCCCTTGGAGACGGCATAGCTTCCGCCATAGCGCCCCACGTCCTCGCCCATCAGGAACACCCGCGCATCCCGTTGCAACGCATCACGCAACGCCTCGCGCAAGGC
Organism: Pseudomonas laurentiana; assembly: GCF_014648275.1. Lineage (GTDB taxonomy): Bacteria > Pseudomonadota > Gammaproteobacteria > Pseudomonadales > Pseudomonadaceae > Aquipseudomonas > Aquipseudomonas laurentiana. The sequence continues at coordinate 43,021 of NZ_BMQU01000015.1, read as the reverse complement.
TTCGCGGTAGGTCATGGGCGGGCTCATGGCGCAGGCTCCGGGGTATGCACGTCGCGGTACAAATCCTCGACAGGCTCCAGGCTGCCGGCCTCGGCATAAGCAATCGCGGCCTCCACCTCGGCCTCCACCTGCGCCGCCATCGCCAGAAAACCCGCTTCGTCGAGCACGCCTTGCGCCTTGAGCCGCGCGCTGTAGGTATGAAGCGGCCCGCGGGCCTTCCATTGCTCCACTTCCGCCTTGTCGCGATACAACTCCGGGTCGAACATCGAGTGGGCACGGAACCGATAGGTCTGAAACGCCAGGAAATACGGCCCGAGCCCTGCACGGATATGCTCAAGCGCTGCGGTCGTGGCTTGATACACCGCAATCACGTCCATGCCATCCACCGCCTGGGTAGCGACCTTGTAGGCCGAGGCCTTTGCACACAGATCCGTTTGCGACTGTGAGCGCGCCAGTGCGGTACCCATTGCGTAGAGGTTGTTCTCACAACAAAACAGCACAGGCAACTGCCAGAGTGCCGCCAGGTTCATCGACTCATGGAATGCACCCTCCGCCATTGCCCCTTCGCCGAAGAAACACACCGAGACATCTGCCTTTCCCTGCATACGGTCGGCCAGGGCCAGCCCGACAGCCAACGGTAAACCGCCAGCGACAATCGCGTTGCCGCCGTAGAAACGGGTCTTGGCATCGAACAGGTGCATAGAGCCGCCGCGGCCTCGTGAGCACCCTTCCTGACGCCCGTACATCTCGGCGAAGATCGCCTGCATCGGCACCCCTTTGAGCAGCGCGTGGCCATGTTCACGGTAGGTCGAGACCACCGCATCGTGAGCGCCAAGTGCATGCAAGGCACCGACAGCCACCGCCTCTTCACCAATGTAGAGGTGCAGGAAACCGCGAATTTTTCCTTCACCATACAGCTCGGCGGCACGCTCCTCGAAACGGCGGATACGCAGCATGTCGCGGAGCAAGGCGAGTAACACATCGTGTGCATAGGGCAACGGCTGAGGACTCATGACGGGTTCTCCAGGCTGGAGGTGTCACCTTCCGGCAAACCCAGTTCTCTTGCCTTGAGCAGGCGTCGCATGAGCTTTCCGCTGCGGGTGTGCGGCAGCTGTACAACGAACTCCAGTTCCTTGGGCGCCACCACGGCACCCAGGCGCTTACGCCCGTGTCCGAGCAACTCGTCATGCAATTCCGGGCTGGCTGTAAAACCGCTTTTGAGGGAGACAAAGGCCTTCACGGTTTCACCCAGCAAGGGGTCGGGCTTGCCGATCACCGCCGCTTCCGCCACCGCCGGATGCTCCATGAGCGAACTCTCGACTTCGAACGGGCCGATCAGGTGCCCGGCTGACTTGATCACATCATCGCTACGGCCAATGAACCAGTAATAGCCATCGGCATCTCGGCGTACCAGATCACCGCTCAGGTACCAGTCACCGGCGAAACACTGACGGTAACGCGCCTCCTGCCCGAGATAGGCACGGAACATCGCCGGCCACGGCTGCTTCAGGGCCAACTCGCCGACCTCTTGCTCTCCCAGGAAACGCAAGGTGCCGTCTGCGTTAAGCGAGACAATCGCGGCCTCGACACCTGGCAGCGGTTTTCCCATGGAGCCGGGCTTGATGGCCATGGAAACGGTGTTGGCGATCATGATCCCGCCTGTTTCGGTCTGCCACCAATTGTCATGGATCGGCAGGCCCAGTACGTCCTTGCCCCACCAGACGGCCTCCGGATTAAGCGGCTCACCGACGCTGGCTATAAAACGCAAATCTGCAAAATGATGGTTGTGTGCCAACGCAGCACCGGCTTTCATCAGCAATCGGATAGCCGTCGGTGCCGTGTACCAGACCGTAATCCGCTGGGCCTCAAGCATGCAGTACCAGCGTTCGGCATCAAACTCGTTGCTGTCGACCACACTGGTCACACCGACCAATAGCGGCGCGAAGATGCCATAGGACGTGCCCGTCACCCAGCCTGGATCGGCGCTGCACCAATAGATGTCATTGGGGTGCAAATCCAGGGCGTACTTCCCCGTGACACGGTGGGTCAACGCGGCGCCGTGGACATGCAAGACCCCCTTTGGGGTGCCCGTCGTGCCGCTGGTGAAGTGCAAAAGCGCAGGGCTGTCGGCGGTCGTCCGGGCAATCGGAACGTGCTCATCGGCGTCGGCCAACAACGACTGCAGACTGAGGGTGCCCGGGGGTGGCTGAACCTCGGTGCCCTGCTCGTCATAGACCAGTACATGCCTGAGGGCGGGCAAGCGCTCGCGAATGGCCGCGACCTTGCGTCGATAGAGTGCCTCTGTGGTCAACAGTACACTGCCCTCGCCAAGGCGCAAGCGTGTCTCAATAGGTTCAGGGCCAAATGCGCAGAACAGCGGCGAAACCACGCAACCATGCTTCAAACCGCCGAGGACGCCGAGGAACAACTCCAGCCCTCGATTGCACAGCATGAACACACGCTCACCAGGCTGCACACCCAGGGTGCTGAGGACGCTGGCAAACCGATTACTCAGCACGCTCAACTGGGCAAAGCTGATATGACGGCAGCCGCCGTTGCGCTCGACTATCCGCAATGCGGTGTGATGCTGGCGTTCCCCCGTGGCATGCCGGTCAACGGCCTCATACGCAAGGTTCAACCCGCCCTCCGGCAACCCGGCCAACTCGGTCGCTTCCCCCTGCCAGGAAAACGCCTCCCGGGACTGCACACTGTCGAGCCAGTTAGGCGGCACTGGACAGTCGAGCATGGCTTTCGTGATAAGCGTCGGACGCATGATTAGCCTCGCATGAGCACCCGTCATCGGTGCCAGTCACTCAGGGAGTGGCAACTGCGTTGGTGTTTCCTTCTCCGCAATGTCGGTCATCGTGGCTTCGGTCAACAGCAGGATGCTGGCAACTGAAACCGCGTTTTCCAACGCAATCCGCACCACCTTCGTCGGGTCAATGATGCCCGCCTCGAACATGTCCACATAACGATTGGTGGCGGCATCAAAGCCAATGTTGTCGGACTCTGCGAGCATGCGTGCGACGACAACGCCGGCATCCACCGCCGAATTTTCCGCGATGACCCTGGCCGGGGCCTCCAGCGACCGACGCAAGATCTGCAGCCCGGTCTTGAAGTCGCCTTCACTCGTGGCTTCCTCTGCCGCAATCATCGGGATGGCCTTGAGCAGTGCCAGCCCTCCCCCCGGGACAATACCTTCGGCAATGGCTGCCCGGGTCGCTGAAATGGCATCGTCCAAGGCATCCTTGCGCACCTTCATCTCAGCCTCGGAAGGCGCGCCCACACGGATTACTGCAACGCCACCGGACAACCTGGCCAAGCGCTCCTGAAGCTTCTCGCGGTCATAGTCGCTGGTGGTGCTGTCCATTTGCTGGCGAATATGTTGCAGACGAGCATCGATGGCCTCCCGCTGGCCCACGCCGCCAATCAGCGCCGTGCTGTCTTTCTGTACCACGACACGATGCGCCTGCCCCAACTGACTCAGCTCCACCTGTTCCAACTCAATGCCCAGTTCGCTGGAAATCACCGTCCCCCCCGTCAGAACGGCGATGTCCTGGAGCATCTCCTTGCGCCGATCGCCAAAGCCGGGGGCCTTGATTGCCACGGCGCGCAACACGCCACGGATCTGGTTGACCACCAGCGTGGTCAAGGCCTCACCCTCGATGTCATCGGCAATCAATACCAACGGCTGACCACTTTTAGCGACCTTTTCAAGCACGGGCAGCAGGTCTTTCAGCAAGCCGATCTTATGATCGCAGAGCAACAGGTAGGCCTCGTCGAGTTCTACCTGCATCTTCTCGGTATCAGTCACAAAATAGGGTGAGACATAGCCGCGGTCGAAGCGCATGCCCTCCATGACTTCGACCACCGTTTCGGTCGTCTTGGACTCTTCCACGCTGACGACGCCCTCAATGCCGACCTTCTCCAGGGCATCCGCGACCCATTGGCCGATGGTCGCATCGTTATGGGCCGAAAGTGTCGCCACCTGGGCCTTCTCCTTGAAGGTGCTCACCGGACGCGACTGCGCAAGCAACGACTGCATCACCAGCGCCAAGCCACGGTCCAGCCCACGCTTCAGGTCAATGGCACTGGCACCGGCAACGACATTGCGAATGCCGTCGGCGAGGATTGCATGGGCCAGCAGCGTCGCGGTGCTCGTACCATCGCCCACGGCATCACCGGTACGCTCGGCGGCCTGACGCAGCATCTGGGCGCCTAGGTTCTCCTCGGGGTCCAGCAGATCGACCCGTTTGGCAATGGTCACACCGTCATTGCAGACGGTGGGATTGCCCCAATTGTTCTGGATCAACACCGATTTCGATTTGGGCCCGAGGGTCACGCGAACGGCGTCCGCCAATTGCGCTGCGCCGCAGAGGATTTTCTCGCGAGCAGCGGAACGAAAGAGAATTTTTGTGTGGGCCATATCGGGATGCACTCCGGGATCGTTCAGCCACCAGCCTGTCCTGACAGCCTCCATGAATGCCCCCGTCCAGCCTTGACTTTTATCAAAAAAGGCCAACATCCCCAGGCATTCGCCGATGTGCGGCAGCCACCTCAACTGCTCTCCCTGAACGCGTGATAGAGCTCCTCTTCCTGAGCAAAGTGCAAACGCAAAATAGCGTCCAGGCCGTACAAGAGCCGCTGGATTTCCTGCATGTACGCAGGGTCGGGACCGCTCTCCGGCAGCTCCTGTGCAATGTGGGCAAGCCGTCCAGTGATGCGAAAAATCTCGCGGTGCGTGCTGTTCATCGCCGCCATCGGGTCGTCGCCCCCGGTCAACACGGCGATGCGCGGGTACAGTTCACTGTCGTCCTGGCGTTCGTGAGGCAGCAGTTGGTGAAGCAAACGCTCGTTCAGCTCAGCGAGCTCGGCTGCCGCGACCGGGCCGGACAGGCTGCTCAGGCGATCAGCCAATGACCTGACGCTGTCCAGCACGGGTTTGAGTTGTTGGTGTTCAACCTGCAATTGTGTCCACTGTTCACTCGACAATCCCCCCGACGGTCGCATCGAGCCGGCCTGGCGGGCGCGCAACGCGCTGAGGATCGCAACCAGATCGATCACCTCCTGCAACAACGCGCCAGCCACAGGCGGCAGGTAGCCGAACGCGGCCACGACCATCGCCACCAGTGTCAGCCCCATGCCAACAGCAACGCTCTGAACTGCGATCCGGCGTGTTCGACGGGCCACCATCAGCGCCTCCGCCAGACGGTCCAGACGGTCTACCAGCAACACCACATCCGCCGCTTCGGACGACGCATCCGCCCCCCGCGCGCCCATGGACACGCCAATGTCGGCCGCCGCCAGCGCCGGGGCATCGTTGACCCCATCACCCACCATAATGACCACGCCGTCACGGCGTGCCGCCTGGATGGCAGCGAGTTTGTCAGCAGGTGTTTGCTCTGCCCGTACGTCGGTCACACCGAGCACAGCACCAATCGAGTCGGCGATGTGCTGCCGGTCACCGGTCAGCATCACGAAGCGCTCTATCCCCGCTCGACGCAACAGGCGCAATGCCCGCGGTGTTTCCAGACGAATCTCATCGGTCAGGTGCAACGCCCCTTGCATCACACCATCCACGCCTACAAACACCCCGCAGGCGCCGTCGTACCGCAAGCGCTGAAGAAACAACTGGCTCCAGGAGGCCGGCGCCGAGGTGCGGATCACATAGGCGAAGGCGCCGACGGTCACTGACTTGCCATCCACCTGCCCGGACACCCCCGCGCCAGGCTCCTCGACCACCTGTGCAGGTACGGAAAGCACCAGGCCGCGCTCGCGCGCAGCAGCGACTATCGCCGCAGCAATCACATGATTGGAGGCCTGATCCAGCGACGCCGCAAGGCGCAGGACCTCGTCTGCGCGGGTGTGTGGCTCACACTCAATGGCAACGAGTCGTGCGTTACCACCCGTGAGGGTGCCGGTCTTGTCAAAAAACAGGGTGTTGGCCTGAGCGAGCCGTTCCAGCGCGCCGCCACCTTTCACCAGTACACCTCTGCGCGCACAGCGTGACATGCCGGAAACGATCGCCACCGGCACCGCGAGAATCAGTGGGCACGGCGTTGCGACGACCAACACCGCGAGCAGCCGGATCGGGTCTGCGGTAGTAAACCAGGCGAGTCCAGCCAAAGCGAGTGCCAATGGCACGAACAACAGTGCATAACGGTCTGCCAGCCGGGCTACCGGGCTACGCGTTGCCTGGGCCGAAGAAACCAGCCGGACGATCCCGGCAAACGTGCTGTTGGCAGCGCTGGCACTCGCGGTCATGTCAAACGCAGCCCCGGCATTGATAGCGCCACTGCGAACGGTGTCGCCTGATAAGCGCCGAGCCGGCAAGGACTCCCCCGTCAACATGGACTCGTCCAGTTCCGCAAGGCTGCTCAAGGTACCGTCGACCGGTACTACTTCCCCGCTACGCACCAGCAACCTGTCACCTGGCAATACCTGCTCAAGGCTGATTTGCCGCAACTGACCGTCTTCGTAACGGTTGGCCACGCGGGGAGCCCGGTTCAACAACGCGGTCATTTCACGGCGGGCCTGCGCTTCGGCGTAATCCTCCAGGGCTCGTCCACTGGCCACCATCAACGCGATGACTGCTGCGGTCAGGATTTCGTCCAGTACCAGCGCCAGACCAATCGACAACAACGCCAGAACATCGACCCCAGCTTGACGACGCAACAGGGTTTTGACGATATCAACGCACAGCCCCAACAGGACGGGTATCACACCCGCCAGCCACAACCCATGCGCCAACGCGGTCTGCGAATTCAGATGCAACAGGGTGCCGACCAACAGCGTTAAAGCGGACACCACCAACAGTGCCCTGTAGGGCAGTTGCGAAATGAACGGCATAGTGGCCACGTCACGGTTGCTGCAGCCTGAAGGGTTTACGAAACACCTCAAGCGTAGGCGAGATGCTTGTGCATAGCCAAGCCGTTCAGCCAGCTACGCTATGTTCTATGGTTGAAGCATTGAAACGTAAAGATTGAAACGTAAAGGGGGATGGACCATGCGACCACTTGCCCATGTCAGCGGCTGCGCGGGTTCTGACGAGACGCAGCCATGAAGAACATTCGCTGGGAGTTCATATTTTTCTTTGCATCTGCCTTCATTGCCCTGTCTTTGTTGCAGTTCATGCAATCCAACCGGAATCCGCTGGAACCTATTCCTTACAGCCAGTTCCTGCAATTGTTGGAGGCGCATAAAGTCTCTGACCTGAAAATCGAACGGGAGCAGATTTCGGGCGTATTGGAAGAGCCGATCAATGGCCATAAGCAGTTTTCGACGGTCCGGGTCGACCCGGCGCTGGCCAATGAGCTCACCGCTTCCGGAGCCGATGTCAACTTTACCGGCATACCGGAAAGTTCCTTTGGCAGCCAACTGCTGGGCTGGCTCATGCCGCTGATGTTGTTGCTGTTTGGCTGGAACCTGATCATGCGCTCAATGGCTGGCAAACAAGGCATGGGCGGCCTGATGGGCGTTGGAAAGTCCAGGGCAAAGATCTTTGTCCAGCGCGAGACCGGGGTGACCTTCGCAGATGTGGCAGGTATTGACGAGGCCAAGGCTGAACTGGTCGAAATCGTCTCCTTTTTGAAAGACAAGGCTAAATACGCCCGCCTGGGTGCCCACATCCCTAAAGGTATTCTGCTGGTCGGGCCTCCGGGCACCGGCAAGACACTGGTTGCCAAGGCCGTGGCCGGTGAAGCGGGTGTACCGTTCTTTTCCATCTCTGGTTCGGAATTCGTCGAAATGTTCGTGGGCGTGGGCGCAGCCAGGGTTCGCGACCTCTTCGAGCAGGCCCGAGCCGCCGCGCCGTGCATCATCTTTATCGACGAACTCGATGCCTTGGGAAAAATGCGTGGCGTCGGTGCCTTTGGTGGCAACGATGAAAAGGAACAGACACTCAATCAGTTGCTGGCCGAGCTGGACGGGTTCGATCCCCGTGAAGGCGTGGTCTTGCTGGCAGCAACCAACCGGCCGGAGATCCTCGACCCTGCCCTGTTGCGCGCCGGTCGCTTCGACCGCCAGATCATCATTGACCGGCCTGACCGCAAAGGCCGTAGCGAGATCCTCAAGGTTCATTTGAAGAACGTCACGGTGGACCCAAGTATCGACAGTGAACGCATCGCCGACATTACCACGGGCTTTACCGGTGCAGACCTGGCGAACCTGGTCAATGAGGCGGCAATCGTGGCAACGCGACGCGGCGGCCAGACCGTCACGCTGAATGACTTTACGGCCGCAGTGGAACGAATCGTGGCTGGCGTGGAGCGTAAAAGCAGCCTGCTACTGCCCCAGGAGCGCCAGGTGGTTGCCTATCACGAAATGGGCCACGCCTTGGCTGCAGCCACACTTCCCGGAATGGACCCGGTTCACAAGGTATCCATCGTCCCCCGTGCTGTTGGCGCCTTGGGTTACACCTTGCAGCGTCCGAACGCCGATCATTTTCTGGTCAGTTGCCAGACACTGAAAGATCGCATGGTCGTGTTGATGGCCGGACGTGCCGCCGAGTTCATCGTTTATGGCCAAATCTCCACCGGGGCTGCTGACGACCTGGCCAAAGCCACCGACATCGCCCGGCAATTGGTCACCCGCTTCGGCATGAGCGAAACGCTCGGCCAGGCCGTACTGGAGCGAAACACCGCAAGCTACCTGGGTGAAAACCTGCTGGCCACACGCGACAAGGACTATTCAGAGCACACCGCACGAGAAATCGACCTCGCGATCAGAGGGTTGCTCGAGGATGCTTACAGCCAGGCCAAGGCACTGCTTGCACAGCGTCGGACCGATCTGGACACCGGCGCCAGGCTACTGCTGGAGAAAGAAACCCTGACGCCTGAGGAGTTCCCGCCATTGGGCTCGGTGTCATAAAGCGTCATAAAACTTGGATGACACCGAACAGTTAGTAGGCTTGCTTGCCGGTGAACGCAAACACCGTTCGCAGCAGAATGACGAAATCGAGCCACAACGACCAGTTATTGATGTACTCAATATCAGAATCAACACGATGAATCATCTGTTCGATATCTTTCGTTTCGCCTCGAAAGCCACGCACCTGAGCCAGGCCTGTAATACCGGGTTTGATATTATGACGGGCAAAATAGTCTGCAATGCTCTGGGAGTACTGCGCATCATGCTGAATCGCATGCGGCCTTGGCCCCACCAACGACATTTCGCCCATCAGCACGTTGAACAACTGCGGCAACTCATCCAGGCTGGTTCGACGAATAAAGGCACCCACCCGGGTCACTCGCGCATCATTTTTTTCTGCTTGTTTGACCATGCCATCTTCTGACTGATGGACAACCATGCTTCTGAACTTCCAGATACGGAAGACCTCCCCACTCCACCCCTTGCGTTCCTGCCGAAAGAATACCGGCCCAGGGCTGTCGATCTTGATCGCAATGGCAATGACCATCAGCAGGGGTGCAGCAAGCAGCAGGATAAGGGCCGACAGGAATTTGTCCTCAAGATTCTTCAGAAACAGCTTCGTCCCCATCAGCGGTGTTTCAGACAACGTCAGCACGGGCATGCCGGCAATTTCTCGAACGCTGTGATTGATCAGGCGGAGTGAAAAAATATCAGGCACCCAGTTAACAGAAATATACTTATCCAACAGCCTTAAATAAACATCCTTGATGACCTCAGAGCCATCCAGCGGGGTCACGAAATACACCGTACGAATGGCATGCTGCTCGATGACCTCATCGAGCTCGGAGAGGTTGCCCAGTATCGATAGACGCTGCTTGCTCTCAGCGCTCTCGCTCCCGCGTGCCTCCTCACCGCCGATCAATATACAGCCGACAACCCGCTCACCCGACCAGGGGTTATTGCTGATTTTCTGGTGCAAGAAATTAACCAGCTCGCCCCCGCCAATAATCAGCGCATTTTCCAAGCGCGACGGGAGTGCCAGAAACTTTTTTTGCACTTCGCGCACGGCCAAGTGCAAAAGCACCTGCACACAATAACCCACCACAAATAACTCCGCGACTAACAGCCGCGAATACTCCGTACTTTGCTTGGTGAGAAACGCCATGACCACCAGGAAACAAAATGTAGCCGACCACGCCTTGAAGAGCTTAAACGCCTTGATAGAAAAACTCACATTACTGCGATAAATAGCATAATGATCATAAATAATGGCCAACGCACCCAGCAACAACAGCACCATGATGACATAATCGGGTGTCATGTAGCCGATATGATAATAAATGAGGGACCAGGCAACGCCGGTCACTGCAATGCCGTCAAGAGCCGCTTGGACAGCGTTACTGATACTGCTTCGGCGCTGGAGTAGGGAGCGGCTACTTCTGGGCTCAAAAATCATGACTAGACCTCGTAATACAATTGAGATGCCGAGTGCTTGCCTACCGACCCAAAAATAATAAAAACAACAAACAGCCAACAGACACAGAAACGTTATGTCGTGCTGCTACTGTGCCGAGGCAAACCCCGGTCACACCCGGACGCCTCCGTACAGAATATGGATCATTAGGCAATGTAAACGTCCGGGTCAGGTACGGACTCCCGCCCTGAGCAACCCGCAACGCCCTCACGCTGGCGCCACCTGGCAGTTGACGTGCAGTCAAGTCTGCAGAAAGGCTACGTTGAAAACGGACCGCTAGCCCGTTGTTCATCCCGCGAGTTCCTCCCTGACCTTCGAGTCGTTTTAGCCGCACGTCTCAGTACACACCAAACGCCTACACAACCAGTCGCGTAGAGCCCCCCCAGCACTTCCCCCCAACGTTCAAGCAACGGTTAATATCACTGTAGCATCACCCTCCGATCAGCGCGGTCTGATTCGAAACTAGTTGTTTATCAGGGTTGTTGAAACGCTCCAGGAGCATGGCTGCTTGCCTTGACTGCACGGCTCTGCGTCGTCACTTTCGGCACCTCAGCGTACGCAACAGGAACATTTGATTACCCAACACGTAACGACTGAACAATCGCTTTGGCTCACGCATCAGCCTGAACGCCCACTCACAACCTAAACGGCGCAGCCATCGTGGCGCTCTCATGACCTTACCGCCAAGAAAATCCAGGATCGCCCCACCACACACAATCAGGCACGGTATACCACTGGCGGCCAACCTGGCGGCAATGGCTTCCTGCTTGGGCATTCCCATACCCAACACGATCAACTCAGGCTGCATGTGCTGCGCAAGATTGAGGTAGGTATCCACCTCGGCAAAGCCATGGTGAGCAGAGACTACATGTACTCCGAACAGCGCTTCACTACGCTGCACTGCATTGTCCAGGAAAGGCGCTTGAGTCCCCCAGAACGCCACACGCCGCCCCTTGAACGCTGCCAGTACCTTGGGGATAAAGTCCGTGCCATTCATATTCAATCCGGGTACGAGTCCCAGTCGACGAAACAGGATCGCCATGCCACTACCGTCCCGCAACAACACATCTGCAGACGACAACGCCTTGTAGTAATCGGCGTTACCCGCCGCCAGATTCATGGCATGGGCATTGACGAATCCAAGCACGGTTGCAGCGTCGGGTGCGGATAACGCGTCCAGCATCCTTTGTTCATCACCCGGATTACTGACCACGCGGAGTTTTCCGATGATTGTTTTCCAGCGGTTCTGCCAAGCCAACGCACGCATTAATTGTCATCTCGCTTCGAGCGAACCCACTCAACCTGGCGCTTGATCAAAAAGCCCAGATACAACGGGATTTTCTTCACCGCATAGAACGGTGCATGCAGTAAGGCGGAAAAAGAGATCAGCGTGCGACCAAATCGGCTCCATGCCAGCAAAACCGCTACACCCAGCATTGCCATTGCAGCAGACGCCATCAGCGCTGGAACCACCGCGCCGATCAACACAAACATCAACCATGAAAGACTGAAAACAGCCGCTGACGCCAAGCTCAACAAGGCCAGAGGAGGCACTAGCAGATCGACTGTCATCGCCAGCAGGTTCCAATTGCCGCGGCTGATCGACGTTACGAGCAACCTTGGGGCGTCAGTCAACATCACGCCCAGGTGGCCATGTTCCCATCGTGTGCGCTGAGTACTCAAACCGTCATCGGTGCCCGGAAAATAGCTGGTTACCCGTGCATCAGGGCAGAATACGGGCGGCTTGCCGTTGCGGCAGAAATCGAACCCCATCTTCAAGTCTTCGACGAGGTGGCCGCTGGCTAAATCAACCAACGCCAGGTCCCGCCAGTCGAACGCCATCCCCGCCCCCATCAACTGGCAGGGCAAGCCAGCTCGAGCCCAACCTCGTGGCCGCACCAGATTTTTCACACACCAGGCGAACTCGGCAATCTGGACTTTCAGCGCTGAACCAACAGGAGCATGCATCAGGTAGAGTGCTTGTGCAGGTCGCCCCGAACCGACGCAGCACGACGCCAGACGCTCGATCGCGCCCTCGCCGACCTGGCAATCGGCATCGACGACAATCACAACCTCAGGCGCACTGTTGGCCAGATGTCGTATCCCGAAGTCCAGCGCATACCCCTTGCCACGCTGCTGATCATTCCTGCGCTCAACCACCTCCGCCCCCGCCGAACGAGCTAACGCGGCAGTGTCGTCAGAGCAGTTGTCCGCCACCACCAACAGTCGATCGCCGCTCTGCAATTGTGGACGAATGCTATTCAGCGTCGCGAGAATGATCGAGGCTTCATTGTGCGCCGGCACCAGCACCGCGACCCGCGGACGTGATCCGCTCACCAGCGGGAGTGCCCGTGCAGGGAGGCAGGCCAGCAACACCTGCACAAATATTACCGACACCGGCAGCAAGACAAGCAGCGCCAATGCCCCGACCAACCCACCCAGAAGGACGGTCATGCCGACGCCCTGAAATAGCCGGACAGTTTGGCCGCTTCGGTGTCGATATCGTGTCGTTCCAGCACACGCTCGTAAGCCGCCTCACCCATCCGTTGCAAAACCTCAACGGGCTGCGCGAGGCAGTCCGCCATAGCAGCCGCCAGTTCTTCAACCGCTCCAGCGGGAAACAACCAACCGTTCTCACCCGCTCGGACCAGTTCGGGAATACCTGCGACATAGGTGGTCAACACTGCCCGGCGCAAGGCCATGGCCTCCATGATGACCACCGGCAAACCCTCGGCAAAACTGGGCAACACCAAGGCACGCGCGGCGAGGATTTCAGCGCGTACCTGCCCGCTGCTGATCCAGCCGGTAATTCGCACCCGTGCCTGCAAATCATACTTGGCGATCAGGGCTTCGATTTCCGTCCGCATTTCCCCGTCACCGGCCAGGACTATCTCAAACGCCACCGATTGGTCTGCCAGGATTCGGGCCGCCTCAAGCAATAACAGTTGGCCTTTCTGCTCACACAAGCGCCCCACGCACACCAGACGCGGTAGCGCCGGTACGGCAACTGCCGGTACATCGTGAAAGACCCGTTCCAGGCCACAATGCACCACCTTTATTTTTTTCCAGTGCCCGTGCGCTACCCAGCGAAACAACTGACTTCGCCCGTAAGAGCTGACGGCCGTCACAAAGGCGGCACGCCGGACTTTCTCTCCCAACTTGATCGACTGCGGCTTGTCGAATTCTTCCGGGCCATGCACGGTAAAGCTGTACGCAGGCCCTCCAAGAGCATTGGCAAGCATGACCACTTCAGTTGAGTTGGTGCCGAAATGCGCGTGCACATGCTCGGTGCCGAAGGCGTGCAACCGCTGCAGCAGGTGGCACGCCTCTGCGAAATAGACCACATGGTAGGGCCAGGGGCGATCTGCTCGCATCCCCATGCGAAGTGCCAGCCACAAGGCCGAAAAAAAACGTCGCGGCTGGGTACGCAGCACCTGCAGTAATGGCCTCAGCAGCCCCTTGATGCCGTGCTGCAGTACATAACAGGTTTTACTGCGCTCGGACACATCCTCGGCATCCACCACCTCGGCGTCCCAGCCACGCAAAGCAACACGTTGAACCGCAAACCCCTGACGCTCCAGCGCCAGAATTTCACGACGAATGAAGCTATGGCTTACCTTGGGGTACTGATTGATAAAATAGGTGATACGCATAAGGACCAGGTTCAATGTCGTTGCGGTTAATTACCAGCCCATCTCCACCCACAGTAGTACAGTTACCCAAAACGTCATGGGCGTCTCACTTGTATTCGATCAACACCGTCTTGCCGGCGCCAACTCTGTTCAATAGAAACTTTATTTGCCCACACATTTCGGGAAACTTTCCCAGCACCAGGAAGAGCGCCCGTAGCCAGTTTTCTCGCGCCGACCTGTCACCCCGGCGTGCCAGACGCACGACCTGTAGCGGATAAGCCAGTAGCAACAGCAGACCGAACCCGCCCAGCACCACACTCGCAAAAACAGTAGCCAACGGCAGACCCAGGCCCCAGATCCAGGCGCGGTTCGACTCGCGCCGCCAATGTTGCTCCGGTGCGGCCCCGTGCAGAAATGCCCCCTCGGCAAAGGCATATCCGGCGCGCAGGCTGCGCTGCCACCACTGACTGAAGCGCGTCATGGCCGCATCGTGCAACGTCATTTCCTCGTCCAGGCGCCAGACCTTCGACCCGGCTGCACGCAGACGCACGCACAACTCGGGTTCTTCTCCGGCAATCAGATCCGGGCGAAACCCGGATACCGAGGCAAACGCTTCAGCACGCATGAGCGCGTCGCCACCACATGCCTTGGTTTCACCTAGTGGCGTGTCCCATTCAAGGTCACACAGCAAGTTGTAAACAGAGTTTTCAGGAAAGCGTTCTCGGCGCCGACCACACACCACAGCGACCTCTGGATGCGCATCAAGAAACGCTTGCGCCCGGGAGAGCCAGCCAGTGACCACTTCACAGTCACCGTCGACGAACTGCACATAACGCATCGCAGGCAATACACGCTGCAAGCAGGAAAAGCCTTCATTGCGGGCACGCGCCGCAGTGAAGGGAAGCGCCATATCCAGCGCCACCACCTCAATGCCAAGCTTCAATGCCATCTGCACCGAGCCATCCGTCGAGCCGGAGTCGACATAGACAATCTTGTCCGCAGTGCCAACCAACGAAGTCAGACAGCGCTCGAGCCGCAAGCCTTCGTTTCTGCCGATGACGACGACGCCAATAGCCATGGCGTTCACTCTGCAAAGCCCAAAAGATCACTCATGGTCCTGTCACTCGCTCATCGACAGGCTCTTGCGCACGCTCTTTCACCGGGCACTGCCTCTTCTTGATCGTCGCGGGCACCCCGACGGCTATCGAGTCATCCGGCACATCTGTCAGTACCACGGCATTGGCGCCAATCACGACATTGTTGCCAATGCGAATGTTGCCCAACACTTTGGCACCCGCACCGATATCAACATTGTTTCCAAGCACCGGAGCAATCGGTTCATTGATATTTTTCAAGCCGATAACCACGCCATTGCGGACGCGGCAATCATCACCAAATCGGGCATATCCGCTGATCACGATGCCGCCGAAGTGGTCGATGACGAAGTTACGGCCTATTACCACTTCACAGGGCAGCTCTACCCCGGTGATGATCTGAACGCACTTGAAGAGAAACTTGTACACGATGGAAAAAAACTTGCGCAGCACCGCAGGGCGCACCCCATAACGCCACCGCCCAAAACGGTAGACCAGCAACACCCAAAATCCCTGAGCAGCCCAGTCACCCGAATGGGCACGCAAGTCCGCACGTATATTGTCGAACATGGATTCACCTACCGTGTGGGTTGGCTAGCGAACTTGGTATCGAGCAGCAGCCTCCAGGTAACACGACTATGCTGCCAACACGCCCTGATGGCAGCCCAGCCACGCCGTTTCAAGAGCGCCTTGAGTGCCAGAACAAGATCGCCGAGACTCACCAATAGCATATGCAAGGCTAACCCAGGCAACCCATGATGCTTACGGAAATACAGCAATTCGCTTTCGATCTGCAGATTGGATATCTGTCGGCTGGCTTTATCCAGTTCGGCAACCGACTTTGAACTTTCGCCACCAATATGCACGACTGTGGTGTGTGGATAATAAACGACCTTCCAGCCAGCCTGCTTGACGCGCTTACACTGGTCGACTTCCTCGTAATAGAGAAAGTAGCGCGGGTCAAACAAGCCAACCTGATCGATGACTTCACGGCGGATCAAGTAATAGCACCCAGGCAGCCAGTCACACTCGCGCACCGAGGCATGATCCCAGTCCATTTCGTCGATCATTTTAAGCCCGGGGAAAAAGCGTCCGAGTCCTGTACGTGCGACGAAGACATTCAACGGGGTAGGGAAAAAGCGACAACTGGGTTGCAGATCACCCTCTCGACCCACCAACCGAACACCGAGCACACCGCAATCAGGATGGGCCTCCATGTAATCGATGGTCTTGCCCAGGGTATCAGCAGCCACGAACGCATCGGTATTCAGGAGTAGCGCGTACTTTCCCTGCAAGTGCTCAACCAGCTGATTGTTAGCCCGACCAAAGCCGACATTGTGCTCGTTGGCCACGAGAAACGCCTCAGGGCAAACCGTAGCCAGGCACGCCAGTGAGTTATCGGCAGAGGCGTTATCCACGACTAAATAGTTAACGTCATGCGCACGGTCGGATCGGCGCAACGCGTCAAACATAGGCTGCAGCAATGAGGCCGTATTAAAGTTAACAATCAATACATCAAGGAGCTTACTGGCCATTAGCATCCCCCCCAAGAAAAGTGCTGCGTCCCTATTATTGAACAACTCGACTCCCGTCGGGGACCATATGCACCGCTGCGCGGCCTGACGAGGTCCATCCACGGATGCGCCGCACGACGAGCCAGATAATCCGCCCACGCTCGTCTGTGAGGATTGCAAGGCCGCGCATAGATCGGGCGGGCACGCCCCGTCGACAGGGCAACGTAAGTTAGAACACGCCTTATCCACCCGATCATCCTGCCCGCCTCCAGAATCCAAAGATTTGAAACTTCACCCGCGCCGGATAGGCGCTTGATCTTTTGGTCTTGCTCCCTAAAACGAAACTAACAACACCCCTCAACGGCACGGTTACCGCCACGCGAACGAGCAGCATCCCCCACTCAAGAATAGCTGCTCGCCAACGACCTCATTTTTTCATTCAGATGATCCGCAAGCCTCAACGCAAACTGCAAGAGCGGCATCGTGGGATTGCAGGCGCCGCCAGTGGAAAAAATACTGCTACCTGCAATATATAAATTGTCGGTCCCAAAGACTCTGCAATTTGTGTCGACAACACCCTGTTCGGGTGTCGCAGCCATCCGCGTAGTTCCCATATGATGGGCGTGGGGTGTCATGTTCAGCGGCACGGAGGTGTCATACACGTAATCATTCAACTTTACGAATCCAAGCCCTGTTTCAGCAAATCGTTTTGCCATTTCGAGACCTATGGATTTAATCGTATGCCGGTCTGCCGGGCTCAGCTCCCAATGAATACTGACTTTAGCAACGCCTAGCTCATCTCGCTCGTTGAGCAGCGAAATTCGGCTGTTCACGCTTGGAAACTGCTCAATCAAGGTACTAATGACGCCATCCCCTGGGCAGTTGAACTTTGCAATGTAATCAATCTTGTGCGCAGCGCCAATTTCGCACATGAGATTTTCGAAAAAACCCTTGACCCTGGCCGTCATACCGTAAGTTCTTACTTCCGATAGCACCGTGGTCGTTATGTTGCCTTTCCCTGATTGATACGCCGAGGTAAACGCCTCCGTCGTGAAATACTGACTGGGCTCTGTACGCTGCCCCTCCTGCAAAATGAAGGTCCCCATATCAACATTCAGATGCTCCATGAAGCAACGCCCAACGAAACCATCCCTGCTCACGATACCGTGAGCCACTAAAGACTCACTGTTAAGCAGTTGCCTGGCATTCTCGATCGCACCCGTCGCCAGAATGAAATTTTTTGCCCTTAGCCGTTCTCGGTTTCTGTCGTAATCAGAAACCACCACCGCCGCAATGCGACCGGATGTGGGGGCAAACTCAAGATCGACGCAGTTGCAGTTTATGAAGAGGTCGAGGCCATCGCTCTCGCGAAGGTCCTCTGCATACTTTTGGGCAAATCGCGTCGGAGGACTGAGCAGGAAGCGATCAGCGTCAAACTCGCCACCGTTCAGGGCCCCATTGATAGGCGTGAAACCCGACCCCGCCGGGAGGTCCACAATGGCCATGGCACCTGCCAAATACCGCTCGACTTCGGAAAAGGCGATAGGCCAACCCGGCAAATTGCCGACTGGGGGAACAGCGAAGTCGGAAGGCTCAAAGGGGCGGCAACGTCCTGCCCAGTGGTTGGAGGTACCGCCCAGAAAGCGCAGGCGCGTTTCGTGGGCGTATGCGTCCAGTGCTGAGGATGGACAGGTATAGAGCGCTTGCGAACGCTGCGAATACTCGTGCCCTCCGCCCTCGACAAGCACCACGCTCCATCCAGATCCCGCCAAACGCAATGCCAACGTAATACCGGCCGGCCCACCACCAATGATGCAGAAATCGTACGAGTCGCGAAGCTCTTTCTGATATTGGTAGTCTTTGATCATGCTTATGGTTTCCGAAAATGATGGGCTGGCAACACCCAGCCATTAATGACAACAAATTCGGACTCATCAGCAGATTGCCGGGCAACGGCCTTGGCGCTCCCGAACATCGCGCCCCCCAGGCCCAGCACAACACACCCCCAGAGAAAACCTCTGCGATTTAGCGTAGGAACACTCCAGTCATGTTTTTTCATGGCCCCAAGACCCACACCATTGAGTGACTCTAGAATCCTGGCGATGCATAAACACAGTGCCTTTGCGCCTTAGCCATCACCTGGATATCCATTCCATGGCACTGAAGCAGTGGTGGCTATCGCCATGACGCCCAACATTTTCGGCACCCGCAGAGGTGCCATTACGAGGTTCCCGCCCAAGCGTATTGCCAGGGATACCACCAACGAGCCCGAGCTCCCTGCCCATGCCCATATCGCTCGCCTGCGAAGGCTCACGGATCGCGGCACCTCAATCAAAGCCCTACATCAATCCCTAAGTCGATGGCTTGAGCTTTACTATAATCTCAATTCGCCATGTCGCTAGTCGTCGCTCACCAAGGAAGAAGTACAAAAAGCCCATGCCTGAGCACTTTCGCGCGTTGATCGTCATTCTGGCTGTTGCCGGCATCGTGTTTACCCTTGCACGTCGCTCTGCAACAGATCTGATCCCCTACCGCGACTTCACCCGTCGCCGCAACCTGTGGTTTGCCTTGACGTTGCTGGCCTTTGTCTCGCAAAACTTCTGGGTGTATGCGGGCATTGCGGCAATCGCTTTGACCGTCGCAGGGCAACGTGATCGCAACCCCGTGGGACTGTTCTTCCTTCTGCTTTTTCTCATCCCACCGGCTTCAGCCCAGATACCCGGATTCGGCCTGATCAATTATCTCTTTGATCTCGACCACATTCGCCTGCTGGCGCTATGTGTGTTGCTTCCAGCTTTTTTCACGCTGATAAGACAAGCGGACACACTGCCATTTGGACGTACCTGGCCAGACAGGCTGCTAGCGGCCAGCATTGCGCTGACCAGCCTGCTGTACCTGCGTGAAACAACGGTCACCGATACGTTGCGTCAAACGTTCTACCTGTTCATCGAAGTTTTCTTGCCCTACTACGTCGCCAGCCGTGCCATCAAGAGGCTAAGCGACTTCAAGGATGCCCTGTTGTGCTACTTGCTTGCCGCCATGGTGCTGTCGCTGATTGCCGCCTTCGAGTACACCCGTCATTGGTTACTGTATGACGCACTGATCGATGCCTTGGGCATGCAGTGGGAAATGTCCGGCTACTTGAGCCGAGGTGGTTCATTGCGCGCCAGCGCCACAACCGGCCAAGCCATTGTACTGGGCTACGTTGTCAGCGTAGCCATCGGCTTTTTCCTGTTTCTGCATGTCTACGCGCGCAGCCGATTGCAGCGATTTCTCAGTGCCCTTCTGCTGGCCGCCGGGTTGTTTGCGCCGCTGTCGCGCGGCCCCTGGGTCGGCGCAGCCGTCATCATTACCGTATTCATCGCCACTGGCCGAGGGGCCATCAAAAGACTCATGCTGCTTGCTCTCGCGGGAGCGCTCGCACTCCCCATGCTGGCTGTTTTGCCTGCCGGGGAAAAAGTGCTCGATCTGCTTCCTTTCATTGGCACGCTGGAAAAAGAGAACATCACGTACCGGGAACGCTTGATCGACAACTCATTGATTGTCATACAGCGTAACCCCTTGCTAGGGTCATTCGATTACCGCAGCACCCCTGAGATGCAAGCACTGGTTCAGGGGCAAGGCATCATTGACATCGTTAATACCTATATCAGCCTGGCACTTAAGGTCGGCCTGATAGGATTGGCGCTCTTCGTGGCTTTTTTTGGCACAGTTCTGCTCAGTATTCGCAAATCGATGCGCTCGTTTCCCGACAAGGATGATGAAGAACGACGACTCGGGCGTGCGCTGTTGGCGACATTGGCCGGAATACTGGTCATCATCTTTACTGTCAGCAGCATCACGGTGATTCCCGTGGTGTATTGGTCGGTGGCAGGACTGGGCGTGGCTTATGCCCAGATGGTGAGCAGGCTCAGGCACACCCAGACAGCAGCCGCTTCAAATGCGAGCCTTCAACTCCGGTAATGCCAATGACCACTCGCTCCCACCGCCCATTTATGCGGGTCTCGGTTCTATTGAGCCTGCTCATCTTGCCGTTTACCACGTGGGCGTCGGATTGGGTCGTCAGCGTGGACGAACGCAACGGCCTGCCAAGCTTGACTCGCGGTGGAGGCCCTGGGCTGACCTCTTCTTTCGCTTTTTTTGGGGAGAACTGGACCTGGGCGGATTTGACGACTTCGTTCAAGGTCAACGCACCGGGCAATTACGTCCTTGCTGGCACCAACAAAGCCCTGGATTTTGATTTGAACGCCGGGATCAAGAAGGCGCAAGCAACGACGCTGACCTGGAACTTCGCCCTGGATGCACACCGAATGAAGTCGGGGGTGATGGGTGGTGGCATTGTCTTCAAGTTCAATCCTGCCCTCTTCGCGGGAGACATGGGCGAACCGGTTTTACTACCTGAGAATCGCGGTTGGTCCTGGGGGCGGAACGCGCAAGGTCGGCACATCGAGATGCGCTTCGAACCACCACTGGCGAGCGTGTATTTCGAGAGGGGCGACAGCGCCGAGGTACGTGCATTTTTCTACAAGGACACCATCAGCCCTGGCCGTCAGGACATCAAGGCCGTTCTGAGCGTGTCTGGTGATGTAGTCCTCGGTCAGACCACTACCGAGCGTTTCGGACTGGCGGAGCCAACGCGCTGGCCAAGCGATCACATCGACTGGAGAACGCCTCCGGTCGATCTGTCCTTCCTGAATGCTCAAGAAAAACCGGCAGGCAGGCATGGCTTCCTGAAAGTGTCCGGCGAGCAGTTGCTATTCGCGGACAATACTCCGGCGCGCTTCTGGGGCACGAACCTATCGGCCTACTCGCTATTCAAGACCCCAGACAACGAGGTCAAGCAACAGGCAAAACGCTTGTCAGCGCTCGGCTTCAATATTGTGCGACTGCACCATCATGACTCCCCATGGGTAAGCCCGAATATTTTTGGCGACCGTACCCTCACCCGTGACACTCAGCAACTAAGCCCGGAGTCACTGAAGAAAATAGACTGGTGGATCACGTGCCTGAAAAACGAAGGCATTTATGTATGGCTCGACTTGCATGTTCAACGAGCGCTGACAGCGCACGACAATATCTATGGTTTCGAGGAACTGCCGAAAGATAACAATAACAACGCCGATCTCAAGGGCTATGCCTATGTAAACATTACCATTTCGCAGGCAATGAAACGCTTTGCCGATGCCTATTTGACCCACGTGAACACCTATACCGGCCTTGCCTATAAAGATGACCCGGCTATCGCCGCGGTACTGATCACTAACGAGAACGATATCACCCAGCACTTTGGCAACGCCCTGCTGCCAGACAAGCAAGTTCCAAAACACAGTCAGGTCTACATGGCCAGGGCCAAGGCTTTTGCCCAGCAGCACAATCTACCTGAAGAGAAAACCTGGCGCGCCTGGGAGCATGGTCCCGCGAAGCTGTTTCTCAACGACCTGGAACGACACTTCTACGCGGACATGATTCAACACCTGCGTGAGGTAGGGGTGAAGGTTCCCATTGCCACAAGCAGCACCTGGGGCGGCAATGGTCTGAGCGCCCTACCGGCCCTTACTGCCGGCGACCTGATTGATGCCCATAGCTACGGGGGTGTTGGACAGCTTGAGAAAAACCCATTGACCAGTGACAACATGGTCAATTGGATAGCCGCGGGCCAGGTCGTCGGCAAGCCCCTGACTGTCACCGAGTGGAATGCTGAACCCTTCCCGACACCCGACCGCCACTCGCTGCCCCTCTATATGGCAGGTACCGCAAGCCATCAGGGTTGGGATGCGCTGATGCAGTATGCCTACAGCCAGGAAGGGCTGTCTGGCGGATGGATGACGGTTGGCAACTGGCACGCCTACAACGACCCGGCGATGCTGGCCACCCTCCCCGCCGCCGCCTTGCTGTATCGTCGTGGAGACGTTCACCCGGCCAAGACGAATTATGTCTTTGCGCCAACCCCGAACAGTCTTTTCAATCAATCCATCTCGCCAAGCAATTCCGTTCTCCTGCGTACCGCCATGGAGAAAGGCAGAATACAAATTGCCATGCCACAAACACCGGAATTACCTTGGCTGCAACACAGCAGGCTTTCAAGCAACGTGCAGGTATTGCATGACCCCGACCAGTCGCTGCTGGACGCCAACGCTAACGCATCGACAACCGACACCGGCGAACTCACGCGCGATTGGCAACACGGTATCTATACCATCAATACACCACGCACACAGGCCGCAACCGGCTGGATCGGTGGCAAGTCGATCAACCTTGGTGACATTCAGGTTCAAGTCAAAACTGCCAATGCCAGTGTGGTGGTACAGAGTCTGGACGGCATGCCATTGGGCCAATCGCAGGACGTGCTGATTTCGTTGGGCACCCGGGCCATCCCGAAAGAGGACAATAAGCCGCCTTATTATATTGAGCCCCTTGAGGGCACACTAACGATCAAGGCACCGCAAGGCTTGAAACTTTTCACCCACAGCACGCTATTGCAAATGAAGGCGCTGCCAGCGACCTACTTGAATGGGCAATACATCATCCGGTTCGATGGGCGGCAAATGTCCAATTGGCTGTTCTTGAAAAAAGACACTTCGCAAACTACAGTTTTACAGGACGCCAAGCCAATCCCTACCACAACATCAGGCGCTCCGGCGGGCTGATAACCAATAGACCTTTTTACGGACAATCGCACAAACGCTCCAACCTACGCTTATACAGCAACAGATTCCAGGAGAATTGGATGAAGTTTTTGGTTGTTGGCGGTGCCGGCTATATTGGCTCGCACATGGTGAAAAAGTTGCTGAGTGCAGGTCACGAAGTGGAAGTGGCGGACAATCTGTCCACTGGACATTGCACGAAGTTGGTTGAGCTGGATATCGCCGACGCGCAAGCGCTGGACACCCTGTTTGCCAAACACCACTTCGATGCCGTGTTCCACTTCGCCTCGTTCATTCAGGTGGGCGAGTCTGTTACCGAGCCTGCCAAGTATTATCAAAACAACTTGGCGGCAACCCTGACACTGTTACAAGCCATGGTTCGGGCAGGCGTCAAGCACCTTGTATTTTCCTCAAGCGCAGCCGTCTATGGCGAACCGCTGTATACCCCGATCGACGAAGAACACTCCAAGGCTCCGATCAACCCTTACGGACGCAGCAAGTGGATGGTGGAGCAGATACTTGAAGATTTTGACCGTGCATACGGGTTGAAGTCGGTCTGCCTGCGCTACTTCAACGCCGCAGGCGCAGACCCTGATGGACAGTTGGGCGAGCGCCATGAACCGGAAACCCACCTGCTTCCACTGATCCTGCAGGCAGCCGCCGGGCGCCGTACAAACATTACCGTATATGGCCGTGACTACGATACGCCCGATGGCACCTGCATTCGTGACTATATCCATGTCGTCGATCTTGTTGCAGCGCACTCATTGGCCGTGGACTATCTACTGGACGGTGGTGCAAGCACCGCCTTCAACCTCGGTAACGGCCAAGGGTTTTCAGTACAACAAGTGATTGATACCGCACGCCGCGTGACGGGCCGGGAAATCGTGACGAGTGAAGCACCTCGGCGTGCCGGGGATCCGCCACGCCTTGTAGCTGATGCGCGCAAGGTCAAGGCGTTACTCGGCTGGCAACCGCAGTTTACTTCACTCGAACAGATAGTGGCGCACGCCTGGAGCTGGGAACAGAAATACCCTTGGTGCTGAAAATGAACGGTGTCACCCTCCACCGGATGATGACACCCTAATAGTAAGAACGGGGCTGTGGCTCTGCCTTATTCAACACCGTACCGATCAGATTGGCAGTTGCCAGATGATACATACTCTCTTCGATCTCTTTCTTGCTGTTCACGCCGTTAGCCACCACGAGTAGTACGCAGTCGAACTTGGGCAAGACAGTGATCGCATCATCGGAGCTCAACAACGGCGGCAAGTCGAAAATATTGATGCGTGAGTCATAGCGATCGCGCAGGTCCGTAATGAGATTGCTCACCACTGGAGAAGACAGCACCTCCGTCGAGAGCGCAATCGGCTCACGCGTCGGCAGGACGACAAAGCGTGGCAGCGTCGGGTTGACCAACACGTCCCTCAGCTCGGCTTTGTTGGCAAGCAACTCATTGAGCGATTTTTCCATCGGCAAATCCAGATAGGCCCCAACCCTGGGGCGACGCAGGTCGAAATCCACCAGTAATGCCGCCTTGGTAGTATGGTGCGCCACACTCATTGCCAAGTTGATTGCCAGCACCGTCTTACCGGATCCCGGCGTCGGCGATGTAATAGCCAGCGTGCGCCAACCATTTTCATCCATGACCTTCAAAACCTGCGTACGCAGCAAATCGAAGGCCGCACTCATGTTTGAGTTTTTGTTGTACGCAACAATGCGGTTACGCTCAAGGTGCTCTGTACGCAACGGTACGACCCTGGTTTGTACATAATTGAACTGACCCAGCACTGCAGGCTGCTCAGTCGAGATCATGACTTGCGATGCTCCTGCGGAATTGGACGAACCCTGCTGTGTGTTTTTATCAATAGCCGGCGTCATTCTATCCATTGCTGTTTTCCCTATTCAAACCGAGCCATAGCTTTAATTATCAGGAGGTCTAACGGCATGTAGAAGACGTGCAGGAGCACCAACATGAGGGTGATGAGCAAGACGCCAGTAACGATCAGAAGGGTTCGCCACTTCCTGCGCCGAGCCAGATCTGCCTGAGTCGTAATGTAGGGGATGGCAACCAATACGCGCTTGCCCAGCACGCTAGCCAGCGCCTCGACCCCGCGAATACGCTGATTCAACATTTCAAGGAACATCACCAATACACCAGCGCCTGCCGGAGCCAGAACAAAGCCTAGCGCCACAATTTTCTTACGGTTCGGCTTGACCGGTTGTTCAGGCATCTGCGGAGGTTCCAGCAGCACAAAGCGCTCAGCCTTGTTTTCCTGCTCCAGGCTTTCGGAAATTTTTGCACTCATTTCCTTGGTGCGAATTTCCTCATATTTCTTGCGCGCGTTGTCATGATCACGCATCAGTGTGACCAGGCCCCGCTCGACTTGCGGCGTTTCAAGAATTTCCGCCTCGTAGGCATCCATTTTCTTGAGTAGTTCACGTTTTTGCTCAGCCAGCGAATTAATACGCACTTGCGCTGCGGCCATCCGAGCCTGAACCCTGGCAACATCCAGACTTACCGGCACGACTGCACGTCCACCACCTTCAGAGGCCTCGAGCGCATCAATCTTGCGTTTGACGGCTCGCACGTCCGGGTGGGCTTCCTTGTAACGTGCCAGCAACCTGGCGTACTCTGCCTTGAGGCTACCCAGGTCTTGCGGTTTTTCAGCCGCCGCCGCAGTACCAGGCTGGACAAGTAGCCCTGCACTCGCGGCCGAGCGCTCGAGCTCCAGATAGCGCAACTCCTCTTGAGCAGACTTGTAGTCGCGATCAACCTCCTTGAGCTCAAGCTCCGCGCGCGACAACATGTTCATGCGCAATTCCTGATGCTCGGGCAAGGCGTTGGCATGGGCTTGCTTGAAGTCCGCCAACTGGTTCTCCAACGCCTCCAACTCGACCCTTAGCTTGTTCGCCTCCTGCGTCAGGAACTCTGTTGTTTCGCTCGCACGCTCGGTGCGCTGCCTGATATTTTCATCCAGAAACAACGTGACCAGCTCATTGGCAACTTCATTGGCAACTTCGGGTTCCTTATGGTCAAAGGACACCCGGAAAGCGATCGTCACTTCTCCACGCCCCTTGACGGAGGTACTGACCGTGGAAACCGCAATGGCATTGCGCATCTGATCGATCCTGTCGGAGTCTTTCAGAGGCCTGCCTTTGCTGGCAAACAGGTTGTACTTTTCGATGATCCGCATCAGATGCTCACGGGTCATCACGCGCTGGCGAATAACTTCGATGCGCTCGTCTGCGAAGGTACTATTGTTCGCGGCGATCAAATCTGGCGAGATCTGCTGAGACTCGACAAGAATGGTGCCCGCTGACTGATAGACCGGGGGGATCGCGACGGCAACCGCCACGCTCACCCCGAGTATTACCGCGAAACTCAGACCTAACAGCAAGGCCCGATCCTTGATTATGGCGATGTAGTCATTGAGTGACAGCTCGTATTCAGATTTCATAATCACCACACCGCTGAAATTCAGAAATCGGGATGACTATAGGCCAGGGTTAAACCAAACACTTCGCCACTGGCATCGGGTAATCCATCTTGCTGGCGTTCTTTGTACATCAAGGATAGGCGCACAATCCAAAAAGGCGAGAGTTCTCGACTAAACCAGGCATCGTACTTGCGCAAGGTATTAGGTGTTTGCCCTTTACTGTCTTGCCATGACGCATCAACGCCGAGTCGGCTGATCTCGTCAACGGCATAACTCCATCTACCCTGCACTTGGTCGATCTCGGCAAAACCGCCCTGCCCGCTGGCGACGCTACTGCGACTGACATCAAGGCTTGAATCGACGCGCGCTCCCCGGTAACGAACCTCAACACCACCTTGCCCACTAGAGCCGCCATTCGTACCGGAGACTTGATTGACCCCCGCATGCACGGTGCCCTCAAGCCGCTCTGAAAACTGATACTTCACGCCGGCCGTGGGGGTGTAGCTATTTGAAGACGCAACGGCAAATCCTTTTTCCGGCTCATAACGTGTTACGTCAAACCGCAGGAAAGGCTCCGCGCGCTCACTCCAGGCGTAACGCCAGACCAAGCGGTTGGAAAGTTCGTTATAGTTGATCAGCGAATTAATGTCGTAATGGACACTTGTGTACCCGGTTTCGTTAGACAGGGTGCTCCTTTCGCTGAGGGCCGAACTCCAGTTCCCTGCCAACGAATAGAGCTTTTGAGTGCCATCGGTTGCGACCACCACGCCGGTTTTCTCAACCACACTGGAAAGCGTCGAACTCTCGACATACCTGGCCGCCAGCCCATAACTGCCCTTTTCGGTTTCGCGCTGCCAGCCCAACTGCAGATTCGGGTCTTCGCGATCCTTGATTACGGACGTGTCAGACGAGTGCTCCACACTGACGCCAAGACCAAACTTGAACTGATCACGGCCATACGTCCCCACGAGGTTGTAATCGGGCGCAATGATCGTACGCGTCACCGCCTTCACACCGCTCGTATCGAGTCGTGGGTTGCTGTCATGCTCGACGGTCATGGGTAACGCTACCGCTGTTTGCCAATTGGACGCATGGGCCATACCTGGGTACGGCAAGGCCATGATTACCGTCGCAACTCCTGTTGCTCGCAACATAGACACAAATAAGCCTTAAAAATCTTACAAGGTTAGGGTACAACCAGCGTATCGCCAGCCTGAAGTTGGAAATTGGTAGACAGGTCACGCCCAGAAGTCAAATCTCTGTAGCGGACGGGCAGTATCTCTTGCGTACTCCCCTTGCGTCGAATGACTTTGATGGCATCCTCATCCGCGAACTTGTCGAGCCCGCCCGACATGCTCAACGCCTGCAGCACTGCCGTCGGGCCGGCCATCAGCACTGGGCCGGGCTTGAGCACCTTACCCTGCACGTACACAAGGTTGCCTGCAATGCTCGTGACGACGACGCTTACGTTCGGATCAGGAAGGAATTTTTCTAGTTTTGCAGAGATTCTCTGCTCGACAGTGGTGGTATCAAGCCCCGCAACTTCGATTCGTCCAGCCAAGGGAAAGGTAATGCTGCCGTCGGGAAGCACATGAACCTCCTGACGTAGATTTTCTTCCTGCCAGACAGAAACCAAAATCACATCACCAGGGCTTAGACGGTAATCCACGTTTCTTTCATCGGCACTGCTGGCACCCGACCAGACGACCAGTACCCAAAGCACAGAAAACAACAAACGCAACATAGGGACCCCTCTGGCCAAGTGGCCATTCAAAGAGCCTTGCTGAAAACAAGACGGACCGTCCCGTTTTCATTGGCGCCGGATCTGGCTATGCCACAATCAACTGAGGCAATTCAACCAACAACAAAAACCAGTTGAACAATTGCCAAACACCCTCACCCTGGCTCGCTCTGTTTACCGGATGTTGTAAAAACCATTGATCCTTAAAAATCAATTGCCATTACACGACCGGACATCCCCCAAAAACCTGCTATAGCTTTCGCCGACTGGCAACAACAATAAAACCAATCAGCGCAGAAAAAAACAGCCATGCGACAGTATGAATCGGGACGGCACTTGCATGATTAATGTAAGCGCCAGCCGTACCGACTGCACCCCCCAAGATAACCAATAAAAAAATAAATATAATGAAAAGTGTCGCGCGCATATCCGCCCCCCGCCGCAAGGAGAATCATTATTTTTATCGTACGTTGGAATCATTGGCGCATGAACTGAGCTTATGAGCACATCGCCACTACGTCAATGGCTCGGTACCATAATAAGTCTCTATAGGTCACAGGCAATTTCGTCAAAATAACGTCATTGCAAATCCGAGGTGCGCAGGGCTTTGATTCGCCTGACCCTACCGGGTTGGCGTCAACCGGTGCCTGGAACAACTAACCGGCACCGGTTGCACACTGCACCTGGCAGGACGCCAGGTGCGGGTCTGGGCGAACGGGAGTCGCCCAGGAAGGGAGGTGGCCTCAGGCGGCCTTGTTCTTCAGTGCGCGCTGGTGCACGAACACACCCATCAGCGCCACGATAATGGACGCGATGCCAGTGGAAATCACCAGTACCTGATACTCATCGACGAAAGCCATGGTCACAAGGCAAGCGATGATGAACGCAATCACCAGGTAGGTCAGCCAAGGGAACAGCCACATTTTCAGACGAATCGGCTTGCCTTCAGCTTCCAGTTTGCGACGCATTTTCAGTTGCGAGAATGCAATCACCAGGTAAACCAGCATGGCGATCATGCCTGTGGTGTTCATCAACACGTCCAGCACATCCTTGGGTCGCAGGGTGTCGCTGAAGTTGATCAAGGCAACAAACACAGCCACCGAGCACGAACCGAGAATCGAGAAGACCGGTACACCGCTGCCGGCACGGGTCATCTTGAAGATCGCTGGCGCATCACCACGGGCGGACAGGGAGAACAGCATGCGCGAGGCCGTGTAGTGCGCCGAAATCATGCAACTGCTCACCGAGGTCAGAACCACGAAGTTCATCACCATCTCAGCGCCTGGGATACCCAACAGTTCGAGCGTACGACGGTAGGAACCATAGCCCGACTGCCCCAACAGTGGGTCGTTCCACGGTACCAGAGCTACGATCAGGAAGATCGAGCCGATGTAGAACAGGCATACGCGCCAAACCACCGAGTTGGTCGCCTTGACGATCTGCTCGGAAGGGTTTTTTGACTCGGCCGCAGCGATGGTCACGATTTCGGCGCCAAGGAAGGCGAACATCACCCCAAGCATGGCCACCACAACCGACTCAATGCCGTTGGGCATGAAGCCTTCTACCGCTGTCAGGTTACTGATGCCATGCACTTCACCGGTCGGCCACAAATTGAGCACGGCCATGCCACAGACCACAAGGAAGCAGACAATGGCCACCACCTTTATCAGGGCGAACCAGAACTCAAACTCACCGTAGTGCTTGACGTTGAAGAAGTTGATGCAAATCAGCGTCAGGGTAGCGATCAAGGTGAATACGTTGACGCTGACCGAGGGGAACCAGCCATGCAGGATCTTGCCCGCGACATAGGCTTCCCACGCCATCAGGATGACCCAGAACCACCAATACAACCAACCGATGGTAAAGCCGGCCCAACGGCCAATGGCGCGTTCGGCATAGGTGGAAAACGAGCCAGTGTCAGGCGAAGAGGTGGCCATTTCGCCAAGCATGCGCATGATCAGCACCACCAGGATGCCACCGGCCAGATAGGCAAGTACGGCGGCCGGGCCAGCGCTGTGGATCACACTGCCAGAGCCGACGAACAATGCGCCGCCGATGACCCCGGCGATCGACATCATGGTCAGGTGGCGCGATTTGAGCGAAGCACTGAGCTTGCTCTCATGCTCCACCTTCGCTGTGGAAGTGGATGTGGATGTTGCGTCCATCAGTAGTCTACCTCGTGTTCTTTTTATCTAAGGAAACTCGTGAAAGCACGACGAACGTCGCGTTCACCTCTGCATCAGCTGTCTGATTGTGTGCACGATGGTGTGCCCGAGCCGGCAAACGGCCACGTTGGGCAGGGTTGCTATCGTGCTCAGGCTCGTCCGTTGGGCCTGAGGTGTGGTGCAAGGGACGGATGAACGACGCCAACAGGCGACGACATCAGCGGAAAAGACGTGAACGGAGCACACTCCGTCGGAAAAGCATCGGGTAGATTGTGATTGTTCATGAAGCTTCAACGGCTTTGGTCTGGCGATAACTGACACCTAATGTAAAAATGTCTGACGCCAAGAGCCATGCACAGCGCGCACAAATCGTCACTGCACTGTACAGGTCGCCGATGCAGCACACTCCGTTTTCCTGCAGGCGCTTGGTGGTACGCTCATTTGAAGGCACAGCTTCCCCATGCTTGAATTACGACCCGACGCATCGCCCCCACTGGTCAACCAGATCATCAACGGGCTGCGTGAGTTGATCGAGAACAACACCCTCAAACCCGGCGCAAAAGTACCGTCGATTCGCGCGTTCGCCGCCACCTACTCCGTCAGCACGTTTACCGTGGTTGAAGCCTACGACCGCTTGGTCGCCCAAGGTTTGCTGATCAGCCGCGGCAATGCGGGCTTCTTCGTCAACCGCTCGGCCAGCGAGCGAGTCAACGCACAAGCCAGCAAACCGCGCCCAACCAAACCCGTATTCAACTCAGAGTGGTACTTGCAGCAGATTTTTGAAAGCCGACAACTGGCCTTCAAACCCGGCTGCGGCTGGCTACCCAACGACTGGATGTTTGAAGACGGGCTGCGACGCGGTCTACGCCAGGTCGCCAGCAGCGTGATGGAGCTCAGTGGCTATGGCGACCCGATGGGGCTGCTGGAGCTGCGCGCCCTCACCGCGCAAAATCTACAGCAAGACCTGCGCATCGTGGTGCCGCCGACCCAGCTGATGCTCACCCATGGCGCCAGCCAGGCGCTGGACCTGGCGGTACGCACGTTGGTGCAACCCGGCGATGTTGTGCTGGTGGACGACCCCGGCTACCCCAACCTGATGAGCATCCTGCGCTTTCAGGGTGCCACCCTGATCGGTGTGCCACGCACCCCGGCCGGCTACGACCTGGATCACCTCGAACGGCTGCTGGCACACCACCGCCCAACGCTGTTTTTCACCCAGCCGCACCTGCACAGCCCGACCTGCTCACGCACGCCTCTCGTGCAATTGCACCGCTTGCTGCAACTGGCGTCGCAGCACGGCTTCCGCATTGTGGAAAACAACCTCTACGCCGACATGATCGCCGAGCCCCTGCCCTGCCTGACCAGCCTCGATCACCTGCAACAGGTGGTGTACGTCGGCAGCTACTCCAAAAGCATCTCGCCCAACGTACGCGTTGGCTACATGCTGGCCAACCCAACACTGATGCAGCAATTGCTGCACCTGAAGATGCGCTCGGGCCTGACGACCTCGCAGGTCATGGAACGCGTGGTGTATGCCGCAATTACCGATGGACGTTGGCGCAAACACCTCAAACGCCTGCGTCAGCGCCTGTCCGAAGCCCAACAGGAAGTCAGCCGCCAGCTCACCCGACTGGGTTTCGAATTGTTCGTCGACTCGGATGAAGGCATGTACATCTGGACCCGCCACCCGGCCATTGCCGACAGCGCAGCACTGGTTGACGAGGCGCTCAAACACGGCATCATGCTCGGCCCTGGGCAGTTGTTCATGGTTGATTCACAAGCCACCGGCTGGATGCGCTTCAACGTCGCCTTCAGTACGGAACCGGCACTGTGGGAGCAACTGGAGAAGTTGCTGATCAAGCATGTGCACGCCGCCAAGGGGAGACTGATTGAAGCAAACTACAAGTGCTAGCAATCAGGCAGTCTGAGAAACAAGCGTAAAATTGCATGGACAGCCACGGAGACACTCATGTCCTTCACAATCAAAACCGTAGATGCACGTGAAACAGGTTTGGCCGCTGCGGCCTTATGTGAGTTATGGCCACGATACACGCCAACTGACATTGTCACCCAGGTCGATGAGTTTCTTCGCCCAAACGGTTACAACCTGATCGGCGTTTGGACAGAGGAATCGCCTGATGCCGTCTGTGTACTGGGTTATCGCATCCAGCATTCTCTCTGGATGGGAAAATCGCTTTACGTCGTCGATATTGCGACACTTCCTCAGTGGCGCGGGAAAGGTTTCGGGTCAGCGCTGCTTGCCTGGGTAGAGGCGGAAGCCGAACGCTTGGGTTGTTCGGCCGTTCACCTTGACTCCGGGGTCGGTGCAGACAGGGGGGCTGCCCATCGACTCTACATGCAGCGCCATTATCAAATTGCCTGCCATCACTTTGTGAAGCGTCTGGGCTAACGCCCAGGCGGTGCATCAGCGTCGGTGGGCCAGGGAACGTACCAGCCGATCACCCAGGCTTTGTACGCTCTGGACGAGCATCACCAGCACCACCACCGTCGCCACCATCACCTGATTGTTGAAGCGCTGGTAACCGTAACGAATCGCCAGGTCCCCTAGCCCACCGCCACCGATGACTCCGGCCATGGATGAAAATCCGATCAGCATGACCAGGGTCAGGGTGACGCCCGCCACCAACGCGGGCAGCGCTTCGGGCAGCAAGACCTTGAGAATCACGTGGCGAATGTTACCGCCCATGGCAAGGATGGCTTCAATACGGCCCTTGTCGACTTCATCCAGAGCGTTCTCGACGATTCGGGCAAAGAATGGAAAAGCGCCGATAGTGATCGGCACAACGGCAGCAGTACTGCCCAGGGTTGTGCCAACCACCAGCCTGGTCAGAGGGATCAAGGCAATCAGCA
Organism: Pseudomonas laurentiana; assembly: GCF_014648275.1. Taxonomy (GTDB): domain Bacteria; phylum Pseudomonadota; class Gammaproteobacteria; order Pseudomonadales; family Pseudomonadaceae; genus Aquipseudomonas; species Aquipseudomonas laurentiana. The sequence continues at coordinate 9,578 of NZ_BMQU01000015.1, read as the reverse complement.
TCACCACAAAGGGTAACGAACGGCCAAGATTGACCAGGCCACCCAGACCACTGTTAAGCCTGGGCATCGGGTAAAGGCCTGCGCTGCGGCTGATGAACAGCAACACACCGAGGGGCAGGCCAATCAGCAGGGTAAAGAACCCTGCCAGCATGACCATGTACACGGTTTCGCCCGTCGCATTGAGTACCAGTTGAAGAATCTCGTTCCAGCCAGTAAGACGATTCATGAGCGCTCTACCCTGACGCCGCGCTGTTTGAGAAAAGCTACCACCTGAGCCAACTTCAGCTCATCACGTGGCGGCCGCAAGGCCACACGTAAACGCCCGACCTGTCGCCCACCGATCGACGCGACACCGCTGGCCAGCACGTTCACCTCCACCCCCTGTTGTACCGCCAACGCATTGAGCACAGGCGTGGCCAGAAGCGAGTCGAAAAAGCTCAGGTCCAAGGCCTGGGACTCCTCGCCGAAAGGCATGCTGTAACCCGGCAGCAGTGAACGTCCGAGTGCTGATTCCGGGTTGGCCAACAAGTGTGCGATCGGTCCCGCCTCGACCAACCGGCCATGTGCCAGTGAAGCGGCGTGATCACAAATGGACTTGACCACGTCCAGCTCATGGGTAATCAGCACAATGGTCAACCCCAACTGACGATTGATGGTGCGCAGCAGCTCAAGAATTGAAGCGGTGGTCTCCGGGTCGAGCGCGCTGGTGGCTTCGTCCGACAGCAGATACGCCGGTCGCGCCGCCAACGCCCGAGCAATGCCCACCCGCTGCTTTTGCCCACCGGACAACTGGGAAGGGAACGCCTGTGCTTTATCACTCAGCCCCACCAGATCCAGCAACTCCCGGACTCGCGCATGCCGCTGCGCGCTACTGACGCGGGCAATTTCCAGAGGTACAGCGATGTTGTCGAAAACGTTGCGCGAGTGCAGCAGGTTAAAACCCTGAAAGATCATGCCGATGCGCTGGCGTTGCTGGCGAAGCTCACTGTCAGACAGGGCTGTCAGGTCTTCACCGTCCAACATGATGCGACCGGAGCTGGGACGTTCGAGCAAATTGAGACAACGCAGCAGCGTCGATTTACCCGCACCGCTGCGCCCAAGGATCCCATAGATCGCGCCATCGGGGATGCTCAGGGAAACCTGGTCCAGCGCAGGTGCCTGCGCTGATGCGTAGGTTTTGCTCACGTGCTCGATGACGATCATGGCTTGCTGTCCGCCACCGTAACCGGGATCACCGAGCCCGAGAAATTATCCGTAATGAACCTGGCGACCTGAGGTGAACTCAAGTCTTTGGCCAATTGCTTGATGCGCGGGTCGTTCTCCAGCCCTGGCGTCGTCACCAGGATATTGGCGTAGGGGTTGTGCTCGGCTTTTTCCAGGCCCAGCGCGTCCTTGGCCGGCACCAAGCCAGCTTCCAGTGCGTAATTACCGTTAATCACCGCCAGGTCTACATCATCCAGCGCACGGGGAATCTGCGGCGACTCGATTTCGAGAATCCTGAGCTGCTTTGGGTTCTCGGCAATGTCCTTGGGTGTCGCCTGATCGCTGGCCGGGTCGTTGAAGCCCGCTTTGAGCGTGATCAGGCCATTGTCCTGAAGCAGGTACAACGCGCGACTTAGGTTGGTAACGTTGTTGGGTACGGCCACCGTGCCGTGTTCTGGCACCTGGGCAAAGCGCTCGTGGCGATGGGAGTAGATCCCCAACGGCTCGATATGCACCGTCGCCGCCACCGCGAGTTTTTCGCCAAGGGCCTGCTCCTGAGACTTCAAATAGGGCAAATGCTGGAAGTAGTTGGCGTCCACGTCGCCATGCACCAGCAACTCATTGGAGTTCACACCGTTGGGAATTTCGATGACCTTGAGGTTCAACTGCGGATCGATTTTCTGAACGTACGCAAGAATCTGCGCATGAGGCACAGGGTCCGCCGCCACACGCAATGGCTCCAGGGCCAACGCACTGAACGAAGCAGCCAGCCCACCCAGCACGGCCAGGGTCAATCCTGTTTTTTTGAACATGTTCATAGTCCTTGATCACGTAAGGGGGAGTCAGGCACTCAGGGTGTTGGGAATCAGTGCGTCGGCGTAGTAACGCTGGGCAACATCGGGATGCGAACGCAGGCGACCCTTGAGGTAGTTCCAGCCCACGTCACGAAACAACGGATTGTCCGGATCACTGGCCGGACCTCGTGCTTCATGCAGCAAAGCCGGGGGCAAGGGATAGAGCGGCACCACTGCATCCAGTTGCGCACCGAGGAAAAACGCAATCGACAAACGTTCGCCCCCCTTGGGCGGCGACAACACCCGATGCACGGTGGCACGCAGATAGCCGTTGGTGGCCAGTTCCAGCAGTTCGCCGATGTTCACCACCAATGTGTTGTCCCGTGGCAACGCATCGATCCAGCGCCCCTCCTCGATCTCGACTTGCAGGCCGGCTTGATGATCCTGCAGCAGGAAGCTCAGAAAGCCCGAATCCTTGTGAGCTCCCACACCCTGATTGCTTTCGTCTGCCCCACGACCGGGATAACGAATCAGCTTGATGTGCTCATTGGGCTTATCCCCATACAACTGATCGAACGCGTCTTGCGGCAACGACAAGGCTTGAGCGAAGGCGCGCAGCAGGCGCAACGACATACCCGTCATGGCGTGCTGCCAATCCAGCAGCAACGGCTTGAGCTGCGGCAACGCCCGTGGCCATTGGTTAGGACCTTGCAGGCGCGTCCAGTACGGACTGTCCTTATCCTGCGGCAACGCCTCCCTTTCGGCCCCCAGATCAAACTGCTCACGCAGGTCGGGTTTGCCGCGAGTGATCTCGGATGCTGCGCGGTTGTAGCCACGAAAATGCGGTGAGTTGATCATGCCGACAGCTGCCTTTTCGCTGTCAGGCAGGGAAAAGAACTGTCGAGCGCAGTCCTGTACCTGCTTCAACAGACGGCTGTCGATGCCGTGACCGGTCAAGTAGAAAAAACCAACATCGCGGGCGGCATGGCGCAGGTCGTCAAGAAATCCCTGACGCTGTGCTGGCGTGCCATCGAGTAACGACAGATCCAGGATCGGTAAAGCGGTAATGTCCCGTGTGTGCGGCATGCTTCACTCCATGTGACGTCAATAAACCCGTTGAACCTTGATTGGGTCGGCATCAACAACACGGTCATTCGCGACATGGCGCTAACCTGTTCTTCTGCCCCGTCACTTGAAGCTAAACGATCTTAAAAACCGGGAACAAATATCTTTTTTTCATTAGCTTAGGTTCACTTCACGTGGCGCCGCAGCAGATGAAACAGTGCTAACCCTGCTTCCAGCCAGGTGATACCTTGAGTATTCGTTCACTGCTCGCCCTGAATCTCGCCCTTACTTGTCATCCCTCAATAGTGTTCTTACTAGAGATTAATTAGCCATTCCTGTCTATTTAAAGTGAATCGACACACATCAGTGATCGATCAAAGATAAACAGCCCCCACCAGAACCTGAACACCAGAGACAACAGCTCTATAATTCAGCGAACACCGACACACACCGAGTCATCGCTCGTCTGATGGGTGACCTGAGAACGGAGTACAGGATGCTTTATTTTCAGGAAATGCTGGGCACCGCGGTGTTTGCCATTACCGGCGTACTGGCTATTCATAAAGTAGGCGTCGATTTATTCGGGGCCGTGGTACTTGGCATCATCACCGCTATTGGTGGCGGCACCCTTCGAGACCTGTTACTTGATCAACCCATTTTCTGGATTGCAGACTTCAACTACATCTGGGTCGCCCTGTTCGCAGCACTGCTGGCTTTTTTTCTCACCACGCGATTCCAACAGCGGTATCGCCTGCTGCTGTACCTCGACGGATTCGCAGCGGCGCTGTTCGGATTGGTCGCTACCGAGAAGGTGCTGGGATTAAATCTTGCTGCACCGTTGGCCGTGATGATGGGCGTACTGACCAGCATTGGCGGCGGCATCGCCCGCGATGTTCTAGCCGGGAGACCTTCGTTACTGATGTCACGTGAGATCTACGCCACGCCTATTCTGCTGGGATGCACGCTCTATGTCTTGTTGCACGATGCATTCCCATCAATCCGTGCCGTAGGCTGGATTGCCTTGATATTCACCTCTGGCTTGAGGTTCCTGGCGATTTACAAGGAGCTGCAAATGCCGGCGATTTTCTCCACCAAGCGGGGTTAAGTGGGTAGCACAATCAGAACTCGACACTGAGAAAATGACCGACAGCTTCAAGCACCGCTTCAGGTGCCTCTCGATGAGGCACATGGTGACAGTCCTCCACAATCACGTATTCGCCAGTCGCGGTCGATAGCTTGGCGATGCGCATGGGATGCATGGCAGAACCGTATTCATCATGCTGACCATGGATGGCAAGCACTGGACAATGAATGGCATCAATCGTGCGCTCAATAGTCCATGCCCTGAAGGCCTGCGAAAGCCAGGTATGCGTCCAGGCAGACAACACCCATGGCGCTTTGTCACCGTGGTACTTCCCAAGACGCGCCATGTGTTCCGGCTGCTCAAATTGCACCTCGGCTGCCCGGATGCCCTGCAACGTCCGATCCTCGACGAACGCCTGCGCCGAAAGCGTGATCAACGCCGTGCAGCTCTGCGCATACACCGAGGCACAGGCCGCAGCCATGGCCCCACCCACACTATGACCCAGCGCGAGAAAGCGATCGATCTTCAACGCTGCCCTGACGTAGGCAAAAAAGCACTCGGCTTCATCGCGGATAAAGTGCAGCGGCAATTGCCCCGGATACGCACCAGACTGCCCGAAGCCGAGCCGGTCATAGGCCACTACCTCATGCCCGGTTACCTGGCACAGCCGCTGGGGAAAATCACGCCACAGTGCCACGCAACCAAGGGAATCATGGAAAAGAATGATGGGTGGCTTGTCCTGATGGCTTGCTCCCCCCTCAGGGCGCCAGCGACAACAAAACAAGCGTCCGTGTGGCGTATCGATCCAGAGGGTTTCGGTGCTGATAGACACTGGCATGCAAGGCCTCGGTAGACAGTTCAAGCTCGCTGACAAAGAACGCAGGGTACACGTTGTGCGTGCAGCAATCAGCACAACAGGCAATTGGACAGGTCGGCATGGTTACGCAGTGCAATGAAGCCTGCCATGACAGACGATGTCCACCCCGTAGACTGCCCTGGCTACAGCAAGTAGTGTTTCTTTGGCACAAAAAAGCCCCGCTTGATGACGGGGCTTAAGAGATCAATATTAACTAAATGACTTGAATTCGTACTTGGCAACGTTCGCTCTCATGTCATCAAGCAGGTCATGGCCTTTCCATGTGAGTGAGATCAGCGTCTCAACGCCTGCAGCATCCAGTGTGTACTCCACGAACGCCTCCTTGATGATGAGCTGGAGCGCATGGGTACCTTGTTCCTTTTTGGCATGATCGTGAATGTCCGGACCAAGCGCTGCCTTCAGCGCCTCTTCTTGGAGTACCCCTTTTCTGTTGGCCCGTTCAACTTGCTCAAGAATTCCCTTGATGTAATTCCAATTCCGCTTCATGTGAACATTCTCCTCTGCCATTTCAGGTCAACTGAGAATAGTCAGGGGGGATGAAAAACACCTACAAAGCCGACTCAAGGGCCGGGGCCTCCCGACCGACTACATCATCGACAAGGGTGCCGACGGCAAGAGGCTCACGAAAACCGAGCAGGAGCGGAGTGCGAGAACAGCGTCAGCCCGGCACCGATGGCGGCACCGGCTCACACGAATGACCCGTGGCGAGCTACAAAGCGCCAATCAAAGGCCGCATAGCGCAGAGAGTACATTTGTACTCAACCAAAGAATCCCCCGCGCCCCTCTATTGAACAGGCACTCAGTCAGGCTTCACTGGCAATGCGATGCTTGATTTGCGGAGCACCTGAGGTGGCGAGCCTTCGAGCCAGCCCTACCCCCCAGGCCAGCGCCCTGGTCGTTGATTCGCCCGGACGGGAATTGTAAGCCTCTTCATGCAAGGCCATACCGGATGGTGCGTAAACACCGATGAACAATTGTGTACTGCCTGTGCGTGACAGGCGCACCTGAACGTCGATGATCTTTCCGTTATCGAGCGTTTCGTCATGGGACCTATGCTGGAGCGCTGGGTCAGCCCACTCCCAAAAAGCTTCACCGCGAATTCTCATGCCGCTCTCCTACGACTTTGGTCTTAGATGTGTAAAGGCCACCATAGTCAAAACCAAGCGACAAGCAACCAATCTCGACTGGTTTGAGAACTGATTCAGACAACCGGCTGAAAACCCTGTACTGCACTTAATCACCTGTACAACTTTCAGCCGCCATATGTCGGCAAGGACGAAGTCATGCCTGAGAAAAAGAAGCTGACGATATGTCCGAGAGCCACCACTACGGGCCTGAGGAACAGCCCATGTGAGCGCTGGGCGCAACGCGAGGTTAAGCCATGAAGGCAAAACAGTAACCACTGGAGGTGCAAAGTGTCGGCAGCGATATCTGTTATCGGCGAGTTATCAGCGGCACCACTGCGTCTCACAGGGCACTCCGTCGTTGTCGCCGTCCATTTTCATTCCTGGACAATTTTGCAAAAAAAATCTTGGCCTGTTTGCATGAGGTCATCTGGGAACAATATTTGCGCCCATCACATTTAAATGGAACGGGAACAGGCCTCGGTTCAGTCGCAATGGAAGAGGTTCCTTTGGGATGCAATACCCGGGTGTCAGCCCAGGACTGTAGTTCAGGGGAAAGCGTCCAAGCCAACAGACCAACCACGAGCGCTACCAAAATCAGTTTCATTTTGATCCATCCGTAATGAAAGACCGTTTGCATTTTCACGCTGCCTGCTTTCCTACGTAACTCACTAACCCACATACCGCCTGCCAGTAAGCGGGTGAGAAGCCCAAGCAATGTCAATGTGCTAGCATTTGCCTTCACACTATTCAAAGGCTTTCACAATGCGTTACAGGAACATTGCAATCGCGACACTTCTTTTGACAATGGCTGGCTGCTCTGACAGCCCGGACACCAAAGAGGCAATGACGTGCCTGGCCGCCGTTGGCGTTTTGCAGAACCTACAAGCACTGGCAGGTATTTCGCATTACCTTCAGTCTAATGAGAAAGACTTTGATGGGCTCTCCGAAAAAGAAGCAATCAAGATCGCTATGGATGTCCGTAAGGAATACGGCCTCGACACTATGACAACAGCTCAAGCACGCAACGTGTACGTAAAAATCTACAACGCCAGTTACTGCAGAGCAATGCACGGCCAAGACGAGATGTAACGTTCAAAGAAGCCCCAAAATCCGATTTGGCTGCAGTGCACTGTTCTGCGAGCAATAAAAACCCGGCTTAAAGGCCGAGCTCTTTGTTGTCACTCGATAGGGTGCAGCCGCGCCCGCTTTTCTTGCATGGTGAGCTCGCCTAGACGACGATTTTGCTCGCCGAATCGAAACTGTTGAAGGACTTCCCAGGGGGTGGTTTGATTCGCTTGACCTGGAAGAAGCGATCAACATCAAGAGGCTGAGCGGCTTCGACTCGACTGCAGATCCCGCGACATCTGGTGTAGTACGCGCAGGCTGTTCAGAAGGTAAAGACCAGACTGGACGGTTATGTGAAGGACGTGAGGGGGCGATTTTTCTTGAAACTGCTGTACCCTGGATACCCGATCGAGCCGCTTGACGAGTATTGCCGGATCGTCGGCATCGTCGTCCGGGCAACGCAGAAGCTCTAAAAATGCCAAAGAAGCAACCGAAAGACACCTCGACAGCAACCGCTGCTGACATTGAAAGATCCATTCAGGCCCTGAATAAAATGGCTGAACGCCTTTGGGGGGATGGCCGCGAAGCCGAGGCAAAAGCCCTCCTCGATGCCTTGGATGCGTTAAACCGGGCGCTGGATAGGATCAGGATTGGCGAAAGTCGCAGGGTTGTGACGCTCCATTGATGCGTCTGACCCTGTAAGTTTTCAGGGGCTTTATGGCACTCACCAAGCCAAACCAAGATCTACGCAGCGACCTTCTAGGCCTTGCGAGGCGCTGGAAGCGGCTGAGCCATGCCGGGAGTGAGGCAGATGAAGTAAACGCTAAGCAGGCCACCAGCACGAAAACTGCGTGAGCTGCCACAACACGAATCAGCAGGATTATTCCCAACACATGGAGTGCACTATGAAATTCACCAGTCTCATCTTGGCCGCAGTTCTCGCAGCCACCTCCCTATCTGCAGTCGCCCATGGCGGCCGTACCGACAAGCAAGGCTGTCATAACGACAGGAAAGCCGGCACACGTCACTGCCATTGAAGATCCAACCGGCAGTGAACGACAGATCGATGCCCTTAGACGGCCTATCGAGTCGCTATAAGAGGCTGGCGAAAAACACTCATTCCGAGTTCAAACTATTGAGTCGGTTGAGCGAGCAGCCGAACGATTCTTCAATGCTGAAACTGCGTAGTTCAAGCCCGTCTCAGCGGGCTTTTTGCTGCCTGGTCATACGAAAGTATCTACAGGTCGAACCCTAGAATTGCCTTACTTGCTAGACCTAAGCTACCGTGATGGCAAAGTGAATCTCCGAAGGAAAGACCCAACATGAGCAGTCGCGTGGTAACAACCAAGGAAGATCTGAAAAAAGCGTTAAAGGATCGTGTTGAGGTCATCCACATCGCTGCCCCTGATCTAGCTCGTCACGTCAAAACAGTAAAGACCGCGAAGAAAGGAACCGCCATTGCTTGTGCGACCGTCTTGGGCATAGGAGTGGCAAGCGCCTGGAATCCTCTAGGGTGGGGAATTGCCGGAGCTGCCGGGCTCACTGCTGCTATGTCTGGAGCTACCGCCGGAGTACTGATTGCCGCAATCACTGCTCTGACCTTTCTCGGTACGCTCTACCTGGTCATGGTAAAAGATTACGAGCTTGAAACTAACTGCGACTTCAGCGGTAAACAAAAAAACACTCTCGGCGGCTCTGAGGCTGCAGGCGCGTCAACGACTCAGCAGGGTAAGGGTAGCTTCAGTTTGACCCTTAGAAAGAGCAAATAGCGGTGACCCATTTCCATCCTGGTCCGCCCTACTTTTTTATCTGTAAAAAGTGCAAGCATCGCTTCGTGCGGAAAATCCGCTCTGGAGTGATCTGTCCGTCCTGTAAAAGCCTTTTCGTGGAAAGAGATCAGTCCATACTTAAGTGAACCGTCTGATACCAGTGCGGCGGTACAGCAGCTTGGACGATTCATAGTCCCGTGTTCCAGCAAAGGCCATTGATTGAGCTTTTTCTGCCCTGCCATGCACTCATAACTGAGCAGGGAGCCCTACCCCATGTCACGGGATGAGCAGTCGATCCTTTTCGGCGAGTTGCCGGCGCACCTGCAAACGATGGCCTTGTTCAAGATGAACACTGGCGTCCGGGAGCAGGAGGCCTGGATTAAGGAAAAGGCCAAGTCACTCGAAACGTCACTTGCGCGGGTTTTGCGCAGGCACAAAAAAGCCGATCTAGCTGATCGGCTTAAGTGTCTGATTTTACTCAGGAATATTGGTCGGGACGGAGTGATTCGAACACTCGACCCCTTGCACCCCATGCGTGCATTGGTCATGGAAACCCTTTAAAAACAAGCTCTTGTGTGGCTGCTCGCTGCAAAC
>NZ_BMQU01000014.1:110549-156153 GCF_014648275.1 Pseudomonas laurentiana | reverse complement strand
GGGGTTTCCCCATGTGAGAGTAGGTCATCGTCAAGATTAAATTCCGAAACCCCTATCTGCACATGCAGGTAGGGGTTTTGTCTTTATGGCTTTAGAAATCGCCGGCAGTGCTGTCCTGCAATTGCCCTTTCCTGATCGATCTTTGGTTGTGCTCCCACAATTTGAGTTGGAACACTAGAATAGAGGTCGACGTTTTTACTCAGAATTCACTCATGTCCGATCCTGCCACTTCCGATCCACTCGCAGACCTGCCGCTGGACCAACTGGTGGGTTGTCATGAGTGTGACCTGCTGATGCACAAGCCCGTGCTAAAGCACAATGAGAAGGCGCAGTGTCCTCGCTGCGGCTACGAGCTCTACGCCCATCGACACAATGTAGTCGAGCGCAGTATGGCCTTGGTGCTGGCTGCACTGCTCCTTTATGTGCCTGCGAACTTCCTTCCGATCATGCAGCTCCATCTGCTCGGGCAGACCTCTGACGATACCGTCTGGAGCGGTGTTCTTGGATTGTATGGCAGTGGCATGCGTGAGATCGCTGCCGTGGTGTTTCTGTGCAGCATGGCCATTCCCTTGCTCAAGCTACTGTGCCAACTCGTTGTGCTGCTCAGTATCAGGCTGGATGTTGGGCGCAGCTACGGGCTTTTGCTGTACCGTATTTATCACCATATGCGCGACTGGGGCATGCTCGAGGTTTACTTCATGGGCGTGCTGGTTGCCATCGTCAAGCTGGTCGATCTTGCTGAATTGAGCCTGGGGCTGGGGCTTGTCTGTTTTGTTAGCTTATTGCTGGTTCAGGTATGGTTGGAGGTTGTGATGTCGCCTCACCAGATCTGGGTTGCCTTGTCCGGGGAGAACCTTCATGCGGGCGATTGATGCTGGCATCCTGATTTGCATTGAGTGTCATGAGTTGAACCGGCAGGTGCCTGATACCGATGAGCAGGTTTGCACACGCTGCGGTGCATTGGTGCATGCCCGGCGCCCTAATAGCCTGATTCGCACCTGGGCGTTGCTCATCACTGCGGCCATTCTTTACATTCCCGCCAATATCCTGCCGATCATGACGGTGAGTACGTTGGGGCAGGGCAGTCCCGACACCATCATGTCTGGCGTCATTACGCTGATGAAGCACGGAATGTTTCCGATCGCTGCGGTGGTATTTGTCGCCAGTATTCTTGTGCCGACCTTCAAGCTGGTAGGTATTGCGCTGTTGTTGTACTCGGTGCAGCGCCACCAGCCGCTTTCTGCTCGTCAGCGAATTGTGATGTACCGCTTCATCGAATTTATCGGTCGCTGGTCGATGCTGGACATCTTTGTGATTGCCATTCTGGTGGCGGTGGTGAATTTTGGCCGCATTGCCAGTGTTGAAGCCAATCTAGGCGCTATCGCCTTCGCTAGTGTGGTGATACTGACAATGCTCGCCGCAGTAACTTTCGATCCCCGACTGATCTGGGATAACACGGAGTCGGATGACGACAATGAGTGATTTGCCTACGGCTAAAACCCGCCCTGCCTCGAACTGGTCCGCTATCTGGATACTGCCTTTGATCGCCTTGGTCATTGGTGGTTGGCTTGGATGGCAGGCTTACCGTGACTCGGGGGTTGATATCGAGGTTCGCTTCCAGAGTGGCGAAGGCATCGTCGTCAACAAAACTGAGGTGGTCTATAAAGGCATGCCAGTGGGTAAGGTGAAAAACCTGGTTCTGGATGCCAAGGGCAGTAACACAGGGGTGATTGCCACGATTGAGATGAACAAGGCGGCTGAGCCCCAGTTGCGCACAAATACGCGTTTCTGGTTGGTTAAGCCGAGCGTAAGCCTGGCAGGTATCACTGGGTTGGAAACGCTCGTTTCGGGTAATTACATCGCTGTGAGTCCTGGTGATGGAGACCCCGCCCGGCGCTTCAAGGCGTTGGCCGAGGCCCCACCGCTTTCTGATGCCGAGCCAGGGCTGCACCTGACCCTCAAGGCTGATCGACTGGGCTCGCTCAATCGTGACAGCCCGGTATTCTACAAACAGATCCAGGTTGGGCGCGTGAAGAGCTATCGTCTTGCCGAAGATCAGGGGATTGTTGAGCTCAAGGTATTTATCGCCCCAGCCTATGCAAACCTTGTTCGTAAGCACACGCGTTTCTGGAATGCCAGCGGCATCAGTATCGATGCCAATCTCTCGGGTGTGAAAGTGCGCAGTGAGTCACTGGCCAGTATCGTTGCCGGTGGCATCGCCTTTGCTACGCCCGAGCACCGCAAGGACAGCCCGCCCACCGATACCAACCTCCCATTCCGCTTGTACGAAGACTTTGATGCCGCGCAGGCGGGAATCAAGGTCAAGGTTACGCTGAGCGATTTCGAGGGCTTGCAGGCTGGCAGGACACCTGTGATGTACAAGGGTATCCAGGTTGGCTCGCTCAAAACGCTCAAGGTCGACCCTGATCTTTCCAGTGCAACGGCCGAGCTGACGCTGGATCCGTTGGCAGAGGACTATCTGGTTGCAGGCACCCAGTTCTGGGTAGTCAAGCCGTCGATCTCCCTGGCCGGTATCACCGGGCTAGAGGCATTGGTCAAGGGTAACTACATTGCAATTCGTCCGGGCGATAAAGGCGCTTTGCCACAGCGTGAGTTTGAAGCTCGCGCTAAAGCGCCGCCGCTGGATCTGAAGGCACCTGGTCTGCACCTGGTGCTGTTCAGTGACAATCTGGGGTCGCTGGAAGTCGGGAGTCCGATCCTCTATCGTCAGGTAAAGGTTGGTACTGTGCAGAGCTACCAGTTCTCCAAGACCCATAAACGTCTATTGATTGGCGTCCATATCGAAAAGGAGTACGCCAATCTGGTCAACGGTTCGACACGCTTCTGGAATGCCAGTGGCATCACCCTGAGTGGTGGTCTCTCGGGTATTCAGATCAAGAGTGAGTCCCTGCAGAGTCTCATGGCGGGCGGTATTGCTTTTGATACCCCTACACCGGATGTACCGCTAAAACGTCGTGTTCCGCGTTTCAAATTGCACCTCGATCAAGAGGCGGCCAATCGCAGTGGAACTACTGTGATGATCAAGGTGGAGCGCGCTGACGGGCTCAAGGCGGGGACACCCATTCGCTTCAAGGGCTTGGATATTGGCAAGGTTGAAGACGTCAGGCTGAGTGATGATCTTGAATCGGTCATGCTCAAGGCGCGTATAACCGAGGTGCCTGATCGCATTGCTCGGGTTGGAACGCAGTTCTGGGTAGTGAAGCCTGCGCTGGGTATCGTCAAGACTGCCAATCTGGAGACGCTGGTAACAGGCCAGTATCTTGAGGTTCTACCGGCGGTGAAGAACCAGGGGCCGCAACGCAACTTTGTCGCGCTGCCCGAGGCTCCGAACCTCACTGAGCGCGAAGCCGGGCTTGAGTTGGTATTGAGTGCAGCACGCCGCGGTTCGATTAAGCCGGGTGTTCCTGTGACCTACCGTGAAATCACGGTAGGCAAGGTCACAGGGTACGAACTTGGACAGACTGCGGATCGCGTGCTCATTCATATCCTGATTGAGCCGCGGTATGCCTCGCTGGTGCGCGGTGGCAGCCGCTTCTGGAACAGCAGTGGCTTCGGTATGGACTTCGGGCTGTTTAAAGGGGCGACGGTGCGTACTGAGTCGCTAGAAACGCTGATCGAGGGCGGTATTGCTTTTGCGACCCCAGATGGGGAGGGGATGGGTAATCCTGCGCTGCCCAAGCAAACCTTCGCGTTGTTCGATAAGGCCGAAGATGAATGGCTGCAGTGGGCGCCGAAGATTCAGATCGGTAAGTAGGCTGGTAAAGAGTGTGCGGTGGGGCTGGTTGCCAGCCCCTGTGTTTCAACTGCAGGGCTGGGCAATTCCACTGCTGAGCAATGCAGTGATAAAACGCAGGCAACAAAAAACCGACCCTAGGGTCGGTTTTTTTACAAGCAGGTCACTTAGGCAGCAGTTTTCAGCGCCTTGATGTGGCCATTCAGACGGCTCTTATGACGAGCAGCCTTGTTCTTGTGGATGATACCCTTGTCGGCCATACGGTCGATTACAGGGACAGCCAGAACGTAAGCGGCTTGTGCTTTGTCAGCGTCTTTTGTGTCGATGGCCTTAACTACGTTTTTGATGTAGGTACGGACCATGGAACGCAGGCTGGCGTTGTGGCTGCGACGCTTCTCAGCCTGTTTTGCACGTTTTTTGGCGGAAGGTGAGTTGGCCACCGTCGAGCTCCTCGAAAGACTTTAAATAGCAAACAAAATAGGCCGCGAATCATGCCGATGAGTTAAGCAGTTGTCAAGGGTACATATGCCCTTCTGCTAAGCGGTCGATGTAACCACAGAGATGATTCCCTTCTGGCACATGACCTGTAAACTCGGTCGTTTTCACTCAGCATCGCGGATGCGGCGCGTATTATCGCATATCCGGGCGCTCAGATGCCCAACCCTTCGTCTACAGGCGTGAAAATCTCTCGATGAATTTGCTCAAGTCCCTGGCCGCTGTCAGCTCCATCACCATGGTTTCCAGGGTGCTGGGCTTTGTCCGCGACACCATATTGGCGCGTATTTTTGGTGCCGGCGTGGCCACCGATGCCTTCTTCATTGCCTTCAAGCTGCCTAACCTGTTGCGGCGGATCTTTGCTGAAGGTGCGTTTTCTCAGGCTTTTGTACCGATTCTGGCTGAATACAAAAGCCAGCAAGGCGAAGAGGCGACTCGGACCTTTGTCGCCTATATCGCGGGGCTGTTGACGTTGGTGCTGGCATTGGTCACGGCACTGGGCATCGTTGCAGCACCTTGGGTGATCTGGGTAACGGCGCCTGGTTTTGTCGACAGCCCCGAGAAGTTCGAGCTCACCACCGACCTTTTGCGTGTCACCTTCCCTTATATACTGCTGATCTCGCTGTCGTCTCTGGCAGGCGCCATCCTCAATACCTGGAACCGTTTCTCGGTACCGGCCTTCGTGCCGACCCTGCTTAACGTCGCGATGATTTTTTTCGCGCTGTTCCTTACGCCTTATTTTCATCCGCCCGTAATGGCCTTGGGTTGGGCGGTGCTGGCGGGCGGGTTGTTGCAGCTGCTTTATCAACTGCCGCATCTGAAAAAGATTGGCATGCTCGTACTGCCGCGCCTGAATCTGCGGGACAGTGGCGTATGGCGCGTGCTGAAACAGATGCTGCCGGCAATTCTGGGGGTGTCGGTCAGCCAGATCTCGCTGATCATCAACACGATTTTTGCCTCCTTTCTGGTGGCGGGCTCCGTCTCCTGGATGTATTACGCCGACCGCCTGATGGAGCTGCCCTCTGGTGTGCTGGGTGTCGCCTTGGGCACGATCCTGTTGCCGACCCTGGCCAAGACCTACGCCAACCGGGATCGTCACGAGTATTCACGGATTCTCGACTGGGGGCTGCGTCTTTGCTTCCTGCTGGTGCTGCCGTGTACCTTCGCCCTGGCAATTCTGGCTGAGCCCTTGACCGTTTCGTTGTTCCAGTATGGCAAGTTCAGTGCCTTCGATGCCGCAATGACCCAGCGCGCGCTGATCGCCTATTCGGTGGGCCTGCTTGGAATCATTCTGGTCAAGGTGCTCGCGCCAGGCTTCTATGCCCAGCAGAACATCCGTACACCCGTGAAAATTGCGATTTTCACCCTGGTGGCCACTCAATTGCTTAACCTCGCGTTCATTTCCCATCTGCAGCACGCCGGCCTGGCGCTGGCGATCAGCGTCGGCGCTTGCCTCAATGCAGGGTTGTTGTATTGGAAATTGCGTCAGCAAGACCTCTTCCAGCCGCAACCAGGCTGGGCCATGTTCCTGCTCAAGCTGCTGGTGGCGGTCCTTTTGATGGCCGGTGTACTGGTCGTGGGCATGAAGCTGATGCCCGCCTGGGAGCAAGGGCAGATGCTTGCGCGTTTCTTGCGTCTTGGGCTGTTGGTCGGTGCGGGCATCGCAACCTATTTTGGTTGTTTGTTCCTGTTTGGTTTCCGCCCGCGAGACTTCGCGCGCAAGGCATTGCATTAATGGGCGGCGTCGGTCAGGCGTCGGTTTTTTGCGTTGACGATAAACGCAGCACGCTGCTGCCTGTCGTCAGCGCGCGGGTGTGGTTATAATCGGCCACTTTATGATCAAGAAGCGCGTTATGCAGCTGGTTCGAGGCCTCCACAACCTGCGCCCCCAGCACCGGGGCTGTGTCGCCACTATTGGCAACTTTGACGGTGTCCATCGTGGCCACCAGGCAATCCTGGCACGCCTGCGCGAGCGGGCGGCGGCGCTGGGTGTTCCTAGCTGCGTGGTGATCTTCGAGCCGCAGCCACGCGAATACTTTGCGCCTGAAACGGCACCAGCCCGTCTTGCGCGGCTGCGTGACAAGGTTGCCCTGCTGGCTGCTGAAGGCGTCGACCGGGTGCTATGCCTGGCCTTCAATCAGCGCCTGAGCAAGCTCAGCGCCGCCGAGTTCGTCGAGACCATCCTGGTCGATGGCCTGGGGGTGCAGCATCTGGAGGTCGGTGACGATTTTCGTTTTGGCTGTGACCGAGCGGGCGACTTCTCGTTCCTGGAGCAAGCCGGGGCCACTTACGGGTTTACCGTTGAGGCGGCCCAGACGGTTGAGCTCGATGGTTTCCGGGTCAGTAGCACTGAGGTACGCAATGCCTTGGCAGACGCCGATTTTGCCTTGGCCGAGCGGTTGCTGGGACGGCCTTACCGTATTACCGGACGGGTGCTGCACGGCCAGAAACTGGCGCGTCAGTTGGGCACCCCTACCGCGAATGTCCAGCTCAAGCGGCGTCGTGTGCCGCTGACGGGCGTTTATCTGGCCAGTGCCGAAATTGATGGCCAGCGTTGGCCGGGTGTCGCCAATATTGGCGTACGACCCACTGTTTCAGGTGATGGCAGTGCCCACCTGGAAATACACCTCCTGGATTTTGCCGGCGACCTGTATGGCCGGCGTTTGACGGTGGTATTCCACCACAAGCTGCGCGACGAGCAGCGTTTCGCCTCCCTGGAGGCGCTTAAGTCGGCGATCGATGCGGATATCGCCGCCGCACGTGCCCATTGGCACGCTCAACCGCTAACGAAGAGCCTGAAATGACCGACTATAAAGCCACGCTTAACCTTCCGGACACCGCCTTCCCAATGAAGGCCGGCCTGCCACAGCGCGAACCGCAGATTCTGCAGCGTTGGGACAGCATTGGCCTGTACCAGAAGCTGCGTGAGATTGGCAAGGATCGTCCGAAGTTCGTACTGCACGACGGTCCACCCTATGCCAACGGCAAGATTCATATCGGTCATGCGCTGAACAAGATTCTCAAGGACATGATCGTCCGCTCCAAGACCCTGGCCGGCTATGACGCGCCGTATGTACCGGGTTGGGACTGCCACGGCCTGCCGATTGAGCACAAGGTCGAAGTGACCCATGGCAAGCACCTGACCGCGGACAAAACCCGTGAGCTGTGCCGCGCCTATGCTGCCGAGCAGATCGAAGGCCAGAAGGCCGAGTTCATCCGCTTGGGTGTCCTGGGTGACTGGGACAATCCCTACAAGACCATGAACTTCGCCAACGAAGCCGGTGAGATCCGCGCGCTGGCGGAAATGGTCAAGCACGGCTTCGTGTTCAAGGGCCTCAAACCCGTGAACTGGTGCTTTGACTGTGGTTCGGCATTGGCCGAAGCCGAGGTCGAATACGCCGACAAGAAATCGCAAACCATCGATGTGGCGTTCCCGATCGTCGACGAGGCCAAGCTGGCAGCAGCCTTCGGCCTGGACGCACTGGCCAAGCCTGCTTCTATCGTGATCTGGACCACCACCCCGTGGACCATCCCGGCCAACCAGGCGCTGAACGTTCATCCTGAGTTCAACTATGCGCTGGTCGATGTCGGTGACAAGCTGCTGGTACTGGCAGAGGAACTGGTTGAGTCCTGCCTGAGCCGCTACAAGCTGGAAGGCAGCGTTGTCGCCACCGCGCCCGGCGCGGCGCTGGACCTGATCAACTTCCGCCACCCGTTCTACGACCGTCTGTCGCCAGTTTACCTGGCCGAGTACGTTGAACTGGGCGCCGGTACCGGTGTGGTGCACTCCGCGCCAGCCTACGGTGAGGACGACTTCGTCACCTGCAAGCGCTATGGCATGTCCAACGACGACATCCTGACGCCTGTGCAGAGCAACGGTGTGTATGTCGAGTCGCTGCCGTTCTTTGGCGGTCAGTTCATCTGGAAGGCCAACCCGGCAATCGTTGAAAAGCTGTCTGAAGTCGGTGCGCTGATGCATACCGAAACCATCAGCCACAGCTACATGCACTGCTGGCGTCACAAGACCCCGCTGATCTACCGCGCCACCGCGCAGTGGTTCGTGGGCATGGACAAGCAGCCAGACCAGGGCGAAACCCTGCGTCAGCGCGCGATCAAGGCCATTGAAGACACCAAGTTCGTGCCAGCCTGGGGCCAGGCGCGCCTGCACTCGATGATCGCCAACCGTCCAGACTGGTGCATCTCGCGTCAGCGTAACTGGGGCGTCCCGATTCCATTCTTCCTGCATAAGCAGACCGGTGAACTGCACCCGCGCACCGTTGAACTGATGGAAGAGGTGGCCAAGCGCGTCGAGCAGGAAGGCATTGAAGCCTGGTTCAAGATGGATGCCGCCGAGCTGATCGGTGAAGAGGCCGCCCAGTACGACAAGATCGCCGATACCCTCGACGTCTGGTTCGACTCCGGCACCACTCACTGGCACGTACTGCGTGGCTCGCACAATGTGGGTCACGAAAGTGGCCCGCGTGCAGACCTGTACCTGGAGGGTTCCGACCAGCACCGTGGCTGGTTCCACTCCTCGCTGCTGACCGGTTGTGCTATCGACAACCATGCGCCGTACCGCGAACTGCTGACTCACGGTTTCACCGTTGACGAAAACGGCCGCAAGATGTCCAAGTCGCTGGGTAACACCATCGAGCCGCAGAAGGTCAATGACACCCTGGGTGCCGACATCATGCGTCTGTGGGTATCGGCCACCGACTATTCCGGTGAAATGGCGGTTTCCGATCAGATCCTGCAACGCAGTGCTGACGCCTACCGTCGTATCCGTAACACCGCACGCTTCCTGCTGTCGAACCTGTCTGGTTTCGACCCGGCCACCGACCTGCTGCCCGCCGAAGACATGCTGGCTCTGGACCGTTGGGCCGTGGATCGCGCCCTGATACTGCAGCGCGAGCTTGAAGAGCACTACGGCGAGTACCGTTTCTGGAACGTCTACTCCAAGGTTCACAACTTCTGCGTGCAGGAGCTGGGTGGTTTCTATCTGGACATCATCAAGGACCGTCAGTACACCACTGGCGCCAACAGCGTTGCACGACGCTCCTGCCAGACCGCGCTGTACCACATCAGTGAGGCGCTGGTGCGCTGGATCGCGCCGATCCTGGCCTTCACCGCTGACGAGCTGTGGCAGTACCTGCCGGGCGAGCGTAACGAGTCGGTGATGCTCAACACCTGGTACCAGGGGCTGAGCGAACTGCCGGAAGGCTTCGAGCTGGGCCGTGCCTATTGGGACCGGATCATGGCGGTGAAAGCGGCAGTCAACAAGGAACTGGAGAACCAGCGCGCAACCAAGGCCATTGGTGGCAACCTGCAGGCTGAAGTGACCCTGTTTGCCGATGAGGCCTTGTCCGCTGATCTGGGCAAACTCAGCAACGAGCTGCGTTTTGTACTGATCACCTCGGCGGCGAGCGTTGCACCGTTCGTGCAGGCACCGGCTGACGCCGTGGTAACCGAAGTGGCCGGTCTGAAACTCAAGGTGGTCAAGTCGGGCTACACCAAGTGTGGCCGTTGCTGGCACTTCCGCGAAGACGTGGGTGTGAACCCTGAGCATCCGGAAATCTGCGGCCGTTGCGTCGACAACATCAGTGGCAGTGGAGAGGTGCGTCACTATGCCTAACCCTGCCGCGGGGCGCTTCGGGCGCCTCAGCTGGCTCTGGTTGAGCGTGCTGGTCCTGGTCCTTGACCAGGCCAGCAAGTTCTACTTCGAGGGCTCATTGAGCCTGTACCAGCAAATTGTGGTCATTCCAGACTATTTCAGTTGGACCCTGGCCTATAACACCGGCGCCGCATTCAGCTTCCTGGCGGACAGTTCGGGCTGGCAGCGCTGGCTGTTTGCCCTGATTGCCTTGGTCGTCAGTGCGGTATTGGTGATTTGGCTCAAGCGGCTTGGGCGCAATGACACCTGGCTGGCCGTCGCCCTGGCGCTGGTGCTGGGCGGTGCGTTGGGCAACCTGTATGACCGCATTGTCCTGGGCCACGTGATCGATTTCATCCTGGTGCACTGGCAGAACCGTTGGTATTTCCCGGCCTTCAACCTGGCCGACAGCGCAATTACCGTTGGTGCGGTGATGCTGGCGCTGGATATGTTCAAAAGTAAGAAGTCCGGAGAACCCGTCCATGACTGACATCCGTATCGGCCAGAACACCGAAGTTACCTTGCACTTCGCGCTACATCTGGAAAACGGCGACACTGTCGACAGTACGTTCGACAAAGCGCCAGCGGTCTTCAAGGTCGGCGATGGCAACCTGCTGCCAGGCTTTGAGGCTGCGTTGTTTGGTTTCAAGGCCGGTGACAAGCGCACCGTGACCGTTGCGCCGGAAAGTGCGTTTGGTCAACCAAACCCGCAGAACGTTCAGGTCATGCCACGTTCTTCGTTCAACGACATGGAGCTCTCCGAAGGCCTCCTGGTGATCTTCAACGATGCCGCCAATGCCGAGCTGCCTGGCGTTGTAAAAGCCTTTGACGATGCTCAGGTCACCATCGACTTCAACCATCCGCTGGCCGGCAAGACCTTGAGCTTCGAGGTGGAAATCCTCGGCGTCAAGGCGCTTTGAGCCAGGAGCACTCCATGCAAATCAAACTCGCCAACCCTCGTGGTTTTTGTGCCGGTGTGGATCGGGCG
This sequence comes from Pseudomonas laurentiana, assembly GCF_014648275.1. Taxonomy (GTDB): domain Bacteria; phylum Pseudomonadota; class Gammaproteobacteria; order Pseudomonadales; family Pseudomonadaceae; genus Aquipseudomonas; species Aquipseudomonas laurentiana. The sequence goes on along the minus strand of NZ_BMQU01000014.1, from coordinate 145,266 downwards.
ATTGAAATCGTCAACCGCGCCCTGGAAGTCTTCGGTCCGCCGATTTATGTGCGTCATGAAGTGGTGCACAACAAGTTTGTTGTTGAAGACCTGCGTGCACGCGGCGCGATTTTCGTCGAGGAGCTGGAGCAGGTACCCGATGACGTCATCGTTATCTTCAGTGCCCACGGTGTTTCCCAGGCTGTGCGCCAGGAAGCGGCGGGGCGTGGCCTGAAGGTCTTCGATGCTACTTGTCCGTTGGTGACCAAGGTGCATATCGAAGTGGCGCGTTACAGCCGCGACGGCAGGGAGTGCATCTTGATTGGTCACGCCGGGCACCCCGAAGTCGAGGGCACCATGGGCCAGTATGACGCGGCCAATGGCGGGGCCATCTATCTGGTCGAGGATGAAGAGGATGTCGCCAACCTTCAGGTGAACAACCCGGAGCGTCTGGCGTTCGTCACTCAGACCACCTTGTCGATGGATGACACCAGTCGCGTTATCGACGCCCTGCGTGCGCGCTTCCCGAGTATCGGTGGCCCGCGCAAGGATGACATCTGCTACGCCACCCAGAACCGTCAGGATGCCGTCAAGCAACTGGCAGACGAGTGTGACGTTGTACTGGTCGTTGGTAGCCCTAACAGCTCCAACTCCAATCGTCTGCGTGAGTTGGCTGAGCGCATGTCTACCCCGGCTTACCTGATCGACGGCGCTGAGGACCTGCAGCGCAGCTGGTTCGACGGTGTTGAACGCGTAGGTATTACCGCTGGGGCCTCTGCCCCGGAAGTACTGGTGCGCGGTGTGATTCAGCAGTTGCAGGCATGGGGAGCGACAGGGGCCGAAGAGCTGGATGGGCGCGAAGAGAACATCACGTTCTCCATGCCCAAAGAGCTACGGGTCCGTTCGCTGACCTGAACCGACCGCCGCGCACAGCGGCTGTTCGTGCAAAGCCTGCCTCAGGCTGACCCGCCCCGAGCGGGACAGTACGACCTGATAATGGCTTCTGGCAGTGGCATCTTCACAGATGTGCAAGGTGCCCGCCAGAAAGGCACCGCTGCCCTGCAGCGGTGTGCCCAGGCCACTGAAACGCACCTGACGTGCGAGTGGCTGGTTGCCAACAATCAAGACCCGGCCACTGGCGCGATACTCGTGCAACAGCGTCCGGGTTTCTTGTTCCAGCACGGTGCGCCAACCGTTGCGCCAATCCCCCTCAATGGCCTGCAGCACCACGATCTGGTTGCGCTGTAGCGCTTCGCCGCGGGCATTGTTCAGCGCGAGTACCAGTTGCTGCGCGCTGGCCTGACGCTGTAGGCGGGTGCTCATGTCACTGTAGGCCGGTATCCCTAAATGCAGCAGCAGGGTCATTAGCATCAGTGCGTACAGCAGTTGAATCAGTGTTACTCCCTGTTGCTGCATGCTGCATTCCTCCCTGGAAGTGCTTCGCTTCAGGTTCGGGGGCGGCGGGAAGTTTGTCCAGTCGGCCGGGTTGTCTAAGGCAGGTGGAAAAATCGCAGGAGGCGATACATGGCCAGGAGGTCGCAAGGTGGCATGACCCTGATTGAAGTACTGGTGGCGCTGGTGATGGTCGGGTTGGGCTTGTTCAGTGCCGCGACGCTGCAACTGCGGGCATTGCAGGCTACCGATAGCGCACGAATGAGCAGTCAGGGGGCGCTTGTAGCGCAAGGTTTGCTTGAGCAGGTTCGTGCGAGCGGTGAGGTGAGTGGCGCTGCACGCTTGGCACTGCGCCGGCGTGCGGCGGCCTTTGCCGGGGCGTCGGCCCAAGGACACGTGGTACAGGCCAACGCGGATACGGTCGTGACCCTGACCTGGGATGATCGTCGAGCCGGCGGTGCCTCCCGGGTGCTGCAGATCGCCGGGCGGGTTTTGCCGTGAAAGGCCAGGCGGGTTTCAGCCTGCTTGAGTCACTGGTTGCATTGAGCATTGGTGTGTTGCTGATGCTGGCCAGCAGTCGGGTGTTCATGGGGGCGATCCAGGTCTGGCAGGCTCAGGCGCTGGCGGCGCATCTGCAAGAGGATGCCCGCTTTTTACTGCTGCGCATGGCTCGGGATATCCGTATGGCAGGTATGGCTGGGTGCTTACGGCATGAAGCGATCACCTTTGCCGACGCCTCGACGGCCGAACGCTTTCGGCAGCCACTGAGAGTTGACCGCGCCCCTGACGGCAGCTTGCGCGCCCTGAGCCTGATTGCTGGCGAGTCTGGTGAGACGGGAGGCCCACCAGACTGGACGCTGGTCACCGATTGCCTGACGACGGCACATGTCTACCCAGGCGTGCGCAGCGCCGGGGCAGGGCAGACAGCAATGCCTATACGGCGGCAGACCTACCGCCTGGAGGGACGGCAACTATTGTTGAGCAGTGGCGGCAGTCGTTCGGTGCTGATCGACAACGTGAGTGCGCTAAGGCTGATGTTTGATCCTGCTGCACCTCATGAACTGCACTTGAGTCTGACCTTGAGTGATCCGCACGGGCGGGTCGCAGCACAAACCTACGAACTGACTGCCGCCCCGCGCAACAGGTGGTTTTAGCGATGAGCACGCAACGCGGAATGGTGCTGCTACTAAGCCTGCTGCTGACGATGTTGCTGGGGTTGCTGGGGCTTTCGTCGCTGCACAGTGCGCTGTTGCAGGAGCGAATGTCGGGGAATCTGCTGGTATCCCTTCAACTGCTTGAGCAGGCAGAGACAACCTTGCGTCATGCTGAGGCGCAGTTGCAGGCAGGGCTTGAGCTGGCGCCGTGTCGTTATTGTCAGCCACCGCCGGAAGCAGGCAACGTACAGGCGCCTGGTATTTATCGAGGCGCGGGAAGGCATTCGGGGCTGGTTTGGTCGGCCTCGGCCTCGGGCCTGTTTCTGATTCAACGACTCGGGCGCAGCGTCCATGCAGCCCGGATGCCTGTGGACGAGCCGGTCATGCTGTATCGCATCACCGCCGTTGCCCGCCAGGGCGCCGCTCGTACAGTGCTGGAAAGCACCTTTGCCTTAACGCTGGCGGCTGACGGGCCGCCCATGCAACGCATTCTCTGGCGACAAGTCCTATAGGGAGGGTACCCGATGAGAGGTTCATGCAAGGGGCTTACCCTGATCGAACTGTTGATTGTCATCGCCGTCGTCGGCATTCTGGCGAGCATTGCCTACCCCAGCTACAGCGAAAAGATCAAAAAGGCCGCGCGCACGGAAATCGCCGGGTTGTTGTTCGAGAGCGCACTGAGCCTTGAGCGGCACCGCGCTCGTGCAGGTCAGTATGCCGATACCGAGGGGGTGGTAACGCCTCTGCCCACGGGCACCGACTATTACAGCCTGCATGCCAGCCGCACTGCCGAAGACTTCGTGCTGTCTGCCCGACGTCGGCCAGGCACGCTGATGGCCAGTGATCGCTGCGCAGACTTCGTCCTAGGCCATGACGGCATTCGCCGTAACCCTGGCGCAACGGGCGACCACAGCCAGGCGTACTGTTGGGGTAACTGAGGATTGTGCAGGTTCATGGCGCCGAGGCGGCGTCACGGTTCATTTCGGGTATTGGATCAACACATGACTAAGCAAGTAGTGATTGTCGGTGGCGGGGTAATCGGCCTGCTGACTGCGTTCAACCTGGCTGCAGAGGTCGAACAGGTGGTGCTCTGTGACAAGGGCGAGGTGGGCAAGGAGTCGTCCTGGGCGGGGGGCGGGATCGTTTCGCCGCTCTATCCCTGGCGTTACAGTCCCGCTGTGACGGCCCTTGCGCATTGGTCGCAGGATTTTTATCCACAGTTGGGTGAGCGTCTGTTTGCCAGCACCGGTGTCGACCCTGAAGTGCACACCACGGGTCTGTACTGGCTGGACCTGGACGATGAAGACGAAGCCCTGGCCTGGGCGGCGCGTGAAGGACGTCCTTTGAGTGCTGTGGATATTGCCCAGGCGTACGCGGCAGTCCCGGTGCTGGGCAGCGGTTTTGGCCGTGCTATCTACATGTCGGGCGTTGCCAATGTGCGTAACCCACGATTGGTCAAATCACTCAAGGCAGCATTGCAGGCTCTGCCGAATGTGGTTTTGAAAGAGCATTGCGAGATCACCGGGTTCTCGCGAGAGGGCGAGACCATTACAGGGGTGGAAACCGCATCCGGGGCCATTGCCGCCGATCGCGTCGTGCTCACCGCCGGTGCCTGGAGTGGCGAGTTGTTGGGTACCCTGGGATTGAACTTGCCGGTAGAGCCGGTCAAGGGTCAGATGATTCTCTACAAGTGCGCTGCCGACTTTCTGCCGAGCATGGTACTGGCTAACGGGCGTTATGCGATTCCGCGGCGTGACGGGCACATTCTGGTGGGCAGTACGCTTGAACACTGCGGCTTCGACAAAGCTCCGACCGAGGATGCACTGGAGAGCCTCAAGGCTTCGGCGGTGGAGCTGCTGCCGGCGTTGGCTGATGCGACGCCAGTGGCTCATTGGGCAGGCCTGCGCCCGGGTTCCCCTGAGGGGATTCCCTACATTGGTGAAGTGCCTGGCTGGCAAGGGCTTTGGCTGAACTGCGGGCACTACCGCAATGGTCTCGTGCTGGCGCCAGCGTCCTGCCAACTGTTTGCCGACCTGTTACTGGGGCGAGCCCCAATCATCGACCCGAGCCCTTATGCCCCGGCGGGTCGCCTGTAAACAGCGGATGTCCGAGTAGCCCGCGACGCTGGAAACGCCAGCGCCTGCGGGGCTCAACGATCCGCTACCGGCCCTTTCTCCAGGTGTGCGGAGCTGCAATACCACTCGCCGCCCCGGCGTAAGGCGCGATCATTCGGTACGTGGACGCCACAATGCGCACAGCGAACCATTTTCAGGGTGTTCTCAGGCGAGGTATCGCGAGGGGCGGCGTTGCCGGCCTTGAACTTGCGCCAAAGCCAAAAGGCCGCAGCAATCAGGGCAATCCAGAAAAGTAAGCGAACCATGATGTCCAGCGAGTCAGTGATTAAGTCTCCAGTTTAACGGCGGGCATAAAAAAAGGGAGGCCTTGGCCTCCCTTTATCTTCTACGTGACGATCAGTCGAAAACACCGAAGGTCATGCGGCTGAACCAGGAACGATCATTGCTCGTGCCTTCTGCTTCGTGCTTCTCTTCCTCGGCCGCTGCGCCTTGTTTCGGCAGCAATTCTTCCGGGATGGCTTCCTTGGCATCTTCATACTGACGGATCACGTCCTGGTTGGCGCGGGTTTCACCCGGCGGCAGTGGCGTATCGGTCTCGATCAGGCCCAAGGTTGCCTTGGACAGCCAGGAGCGGTTATCGGCTTCTTCTTGCTGCGGCACGAACTGCCCATCAACCAGGCTTGGGTGGTCGGGGTAGTTCAGCTTGAGGGTGTCCAGGCTGCTGGCTGCCAGCTCGTCCAGGTGCAGGCGCTGGTAGGCCTCGACCATGACCGCCAGGCCGTCACCGACCGATGGGGTTTCCTGGAAGTTTTCCACGACGTAACGCCCGCGGTTGGCAGCAGCAACATAGGCCTGACGGGTCAGGTAGTAGTCGGCCACATGGATTTCATACGCTGCCAGCAGGTTACGCAGGTAGATCATGCGCTGCTTGGCATCGGGCGAATAACGGCTGTTCGGGAAGCGGTTGGTCAGCTGGGCGAACTCGTTGTACGAGTCGCGAGCAGCGCCCGGGTCACGCTTGGTCATGTCCAGCGGCAGGAACCGCGCCAGCAGGCCACGGTCCTGGTCGAACGAAGTCAGGCCCTTGAGGTAGTAGGCGTAATCGACGTTCGGGTGCTGCGGATGCAGGCGGATGAAACGCTCGGCAGCGGACTTGGCTGCCTCAGGTTCGGCGTTCTTGTAGTTCGCGTAGATCAGCTCGAGTTGCGCCTGGTCGGCGTAGCGACCGAACGGGTAGCGCGACTCCAGGGCCTTGAGCTTGGCGGTGGCGCTGGTGTAGCTATGGTTGTCCAGGTCGCTCTGCGCCTGCTGATAAAGCTCGGCTTCGCTGAGGTTTTCGTCGACGACTTCCTTCGAAGAACAAGCAGCAGTGAGTCCTAGGATGGCGATCAGCAGCAGGTGTTTCACTTGCATGGCGGCTTGCGTCCCTTTGACGGCTGCTGTCTTGGGCGAGGCCGTCCTGTTATGATGAACACCCCGTTGCAATACCCGGGGTAAAAAGAAGCCGTATTTAACCACAAGCCTGCAGCCGAAACCAAAGGCTGTACCGCCGCCGATCCGAGCATGTCTGAGATTATTTCACTTCGCGCAGAGGTGCCGTCCGAATTGGGCGGTCAACGCCTCGACCAAGTCGCCGCCCAATTGTTTGCCGAGCATTCGCGCTCGCGCCTGTCCGCCTGGATCAAAGAGGGCCGCCTGACTGTCGACGGCAATGTCCTGCGCCCGCGCGATATCGTTCATGGTGGTTCGTTGCTGGCGCTGGACGCCGAGCAAGAGGCCCAAGGCGAGTGGGTGGCCCAGGATATTGAGCTGGACATCGTCTATGAAGACGACCAGATCATGGTCATCAACAAGCCGGCCGGGCTAGTCGTTCACCCGGCCGCAGGGCATGCCGATGGCACGTTGCTCAATGCCCTGCTGCACCACGTACCTGACATCGTCAATGTACCGCGTGCCGGTATCGTCCACCGTCTGGACAAGGACACCACCGGTTTGATGGTCGTGGCCAAGACCATTCAGGCGCAGACCCAACTGGTTAGCCAGTTGCAAAGCCGTACCGTCAGCCGTATCTACGAATGCATCGTGGTGGGCGTGGTGACTGCGGGTGGCAAGATCAACGCACCGATTGGCCGTCATGGCACCCAGCGTCAGCGTATGGGCGTGATGGAAGGTGGCAAGCCTGCTATCAGCCACTACCGCGTGCTTGAGCGTTTCCGCTCGCATACCCATGTACGGGTCAAGCTGGAAACCGGCCGTACCCACCAGATCCGCGTGCACATGGCGCACGTGAATTTCCCGTTGGTCGGTGATCCGGTCTATGGCGGGCGCTTCCGTATTCCACCGGCGGCGAGCCCGACGATGGTCGAAGCGATCAAGAACTTCCCTCGTCAAGCCCTGCATGCACGCTTCCTTGAGCTGGACCACCCGGTGACCGGTGAGCGCATGAGCTGGGAGTCGCCGTTGCCGGATGATTTCGTCTGGCTGCTGTCGCTGCTCAAGCAGGACCGCGAGGCGTTCGTCGGATGAGCCGGTTGGCGTGCGACCTGCTGATCCCGGACTGGCCTGCGCCAGCCGTGGTCAAGGCGTGCGTCACCACGCGTGCCGGGGGCGTCAGTCAGGCGCCCTACGACAGCCTCAATCTGGGCGATCATGTCGGTGATGAGCCGGCAGCAGTCGCCGAAAACCGTCAGCGCCTTACCGCTGAATACGCCATCCAACCGGCCTGGCTCAAGCAGGTTCATGGCGTCGTGGTGGCGCACGCCGACCCGGGCGTGATCGCTGAAGCCGATGCTAGCTGGACCGACACGCCGGTTGTGGCCTGCACCGTGATGACTGCCGATTGCTTGCCCGCGTTGTTCTGCGACCGTGCTGGTACTCGGGTCGCGGCCGCCCATGCGGGCTGGCGCGGTTTGGCCAACGGTGTGCTCGAAGCCACGCTGGACAGCCTGCAGGTTGATCCGCGCGACGTGCTGGTCTGGCTGGGGCCGGCCATTGGCCCCGCTGCCTTCGAAGTCGGGGCCGAAGTGCGTGACGCATTCATGGCCACGCATCCAGAAACAGCCCAGGCCTTTGTCCCCGGCGACAAACCCGGCAAGTACATGGCTGATATCTATGCACTGGCGCGTCTGCGCCTGGCCGCACGGGGTGTGACGGCGGTGTATGGTGGTGGTTTCTGTACGTTCAACGATCCTCGCTTCTACTCCTACCGGCGTAATCCGGGCACTGGCCGCTTCGCTTCGCTGGTCTGGCTCGCTCCGCGCTGATCTGCGTCAAGCGCGCTACGCTTGAATCTTCCAGAATGATCCCAAACTACTGTGGTATCTCTGGCAGGTTTATCTTCATCAGGTGTGTCCATCGCTCCGACCTGCCCTAACTAGGAAGGTAACTTATGCGTATTGACCGTTTGACCAGCAAGCTACAGCTGGCGTTATCCGATTCCCAATCTCTGGCGGTGGGCATGGACCACCCGGCCATTGAGCCTGCGCACCTGTTGCAGGCGCTCATCGATCAGCAGGGCGGCTCAATCAAGCCGTTGCTGATGCAAGTTGGCTTTGACGTCAACAGCCTGCGCAAGGCCATTGCCAAAGAACTCGACCAACTGCCAAAAATCCAGAACCCCACGGGCGACGTGAACATGTCCCAGGACCTGGCGCGCCTGCTCAATCAGGCAGACCGCCTGGCTCAACAGAAGGGTGACCAGTTCATCTCCAGCGAGTTGGTACTGCTCGCCGCCATGGACGAGAACAGCAAGCTGGGCAAGCTCCTGCTTGGCCAGGGTGTGACCAAGAAGGCACTGGAAAACGCCATCAGCAACCTGCGTGGTGGCGAGGCAGTGAATGACCCGAATGCCGAAGAGTCGCGTCAGGCCCTGGACAAGTACACCATTGACCTGACCAAGCGTGCTGAAGAGGGCAAGCTCGACCCGGTGATCGGTCGTGACGACGAGATCCGTCGCACCATCCAGGTACTCCAACGCCGCACCAAGAACAACCCGGTGCTCATTGGTGAGCCTGGCGTGGGTAAAACGGCCATTGCTGAAGGGCTGGCTCAGCGCATTATCAATGGCGAAGTGCCGGACGGCCTCAAGGGCAAGCGCCTGCTGTCACTGGACATGGGGGCCTTGATTGCGGGCGCCAAGTTCCGTGGCGAGTTCGAGGAGCGCCTCAAGTCGCTGCTCAACGAACTGTCCAAGCAGGAAGGCCAGATCATCCTGTTCATCGACGAACTGCACACCATGGTCGGCGCCGGCAAGGGCGAGGGCTCCATGGACGCCGGCAACATGCTCAAGCCCGCGCTGGCGCGTGGTGAGCTGCATTGTGTCGGCGCAACGACCCTCAACGAGTACCGTCAGTACATTGAGAAGGATGCGGCCCTGGAGCGGCGTTTCCAGAAAGTACTGGTGGATGAGCCGAGCGAAGAAGACACCATTGCCATTCTGCGTGGCCTCAAAGAGCGTTATGAGGTTCACCATAAAGTGGCGATCACTGACGGCGCGATTATCGCAGCGGCCAAGCTCAGCCATCGCTATATCACTGACCGGCAGTTGCCGGACAAGGCCATCGACCTGATCGATGAAGCTGCCAGCCGTATCCGTATGGAGATCGACTCCAAGCCGGAAGTGCTCGATCGCCTTGAGCGTCGCCTGATTCAGCTGAAGGTTGAGTCCCAGGCATTGAGCAAGGAAAAGGATGAAGCCGCCCTCAAGCGCCTGGAGAAACTGACGGAAGAGATTGAGCGCCTTGAGCGTGAGTATTCCGATCTGGAAGAAGTCTGGACCTCGGAAAAGGCAGAGGTGCAAGGTTCGGCCCAGATCCAGCAGAAGATCGAGCAGTCCCGTCAGGAGCTTGAAGCTGCGCGGCGCAAGGGTGACCTGAGCCGCATGGCGGAGCTGCAGTACGGTGTGATTCCGGATCTGGAGCGCAGCCTGCAGATGGTCGACCAGCACGGCAAGGCCGAGAATCAGTTGCTGCGCAACAAGGTCACCGAGGAAGAAATTGCCGAAGTCGTGTCGAAATGGACCGGCATCCCGGTTTCGAAAATGCTCGAAGGCGAGCGTGAGAAACTGCTGAAGATGGAAAGCCTGCTGCACGAACGCGTGATCGGCCAGGAAGAGGCCGTGGTTGCAGTGGCCAACGCCGTACGTCGCTCCCGTGCCGGCTTGTCCGACCCGAACCGGCCAAGTGGTTCGTTCCTGTTCCTTGGCCCAACCGGCGTCGGTAAGACTGAACTGTGCAAGGCATTGGCCGAGTTCCTCTTCGATACTGAAGAGGCGATGGTGCGTATTGATATGTCCGAGTTCATGGAGAAACACTCCGTGGCACGGCTCATTGGTGCGCCACCGGGCTATGTCGGTTATGAAGAGGGTGGTTACCTGACCGAAGCGGTACGTCGCAAGCCCTACTCGGTGGTGTTGCTCGACGAGGTCGAGAAAGCGCACCCGGATGTCTTCAACGTGCTGCTGCAGGTGCTGGAAGATGGTCGTCTGACTGACAGTCATGGGCGTACGGTGGATTTTCGCAATACCGTGATCGTGATGACCTCCAACCTGGGCTCGGCACAGATCCAGGAGCTGGTGGGGGACCGCGAGGCCCAGCGTGCAGCAGTGATGGATGCGGTCGGTTCGCACTTCCGGCCAGAGTTCGTCAACCGTATCGACGAAGTGGTGGTGTTTGAGCCGCTGGGGCGCGAGCAGATCGCCGGCATCACGCAGATCCAGCTTGGACGCCTGCGCAGTCGTCTGGCAGAACGCGAACTGAGCCTGGAGCTCAGCCCGGAAGCGTTGGACAAGCTGATTGCCGTTGGTTACGACCCGGTTTACGGCGCACGGCCACTGAAACGAGCCATTCAGCGCTGGATCGAAAACCCGCTGGCGCAGCTGATTCTGTCGGGGCACTTCCTGCCTGGCAGCGCGATTACCGCGAAAGTGGAGGGCGAGGAAATTACCTTCGCCTGAGTTTTCTGAGGGTTACGCTAAGGCCTCGATTTTCGAGGCCTTTTTTTTCTTTGCAATTTTTCTCCAGTGCTTGTAAAGTGCGCCCCGCTGTAAGTCACCCCGCAGATTCTTGGTTGGTTTGAAGAATCTGAAAAAACTGAAAAAAAGTTGCAAATCAGTAATTTGGGGGTTGACAGAGGTTTTGGAAATTGTAAAATAGCGCGCCTCAGAGACATGAACGTAGCGATACGGAAACGTCAAAGAGTTCGAAGCGGTAGAGATACAGTTTTCGAAATTGCAGTAGCTGAAATGTAGTTCCGCGATAGCTCAGTCGGTAGAGCAAATGACTGTTAATCATTGGGTCCCTGGTTCGAGTCCAGGTCGCGGAGCCAATTTCGGGGTGTAGCGCAGTCCGGTAGCGCGCCTGCTTTGGGAGCAGGATGTCAGGAGTTCGAATCCCCTCACCCCGACCATTTTCAGGGTCGTTAGCTCAGTTGGTAGAGCAGTTGGCTTTTAACCAATTGGTCGTAGGTTCGAATCCTACACGACCCACCATTTTCGAGTCTGACCCGTCAGGCTCGAATCTTAAAAGGCATGACACCGTATGTGTCATGTAACGAAAAGAAGGCGCCGTAAGGCTCCATCTTTTTACCGGGGTGTAGCGCAGTCCGGTAGCGCGCCTGCTTTGGGAGCAGGATGTCAGGAGTTCGAATCCCCTCACCCCGACCATACATGTAAAGAAGGCGCCCCTAAAAAGGCGCCTTTTTTCGTTTTGGGGTCCAGAGGTTCTCCGTACGACTTTTCTGTCGTAGTCCTCGTTTGTGCGGCTCTCAGAAATGCTGAACCTGAAAGGCCAGGTGGGCCTCCAGTGTTTTCGTGTCGCGCGTGCGCAATTCAGTAATCGGCACCAATGGTCGTATCTCGACCTGAAGCGAAAGCACAGAGCCCAGTGCCGGTGCTCCTTCGCTTATTGGGATGACGCTGTCACCAGGTACTGCTTCAATCGATGACGCATACGAGTCTGGTGCCGCCGCGCCTGAGTCAGCGCGTGCCAGATCGACCCGCCGACCGTCGAGCATTGCATTGCTCAAGCGCACTCGGACGTGTCCTGACTGCGCAAACTTGAAGTGGTCAGCGTACGTCTCCCCACGCAAAACCAGCATGGGGGTGGCAGCGGTCGGGCAGTTGGCGCTCAGGCCGATGCTTCGACTACCCAGTGTGTACAGATGTCCAGTCGGTTGACGAGCGTTTGAACCTGGCGCAATGATCCGGCCGAAATTCATGTTCGATTCGCTCAAGCGGATCGTGCATTTCTGAGCCATTGCGTGCCCCGCAGCCATGACACCAAGGCCACAGAGCGCAATCCGTGCAATGCTTCTCACGTAGCGGCATACGTTATTCATAACGGTTCCTACCCATCCAATGGGGTTATCAATCAACTTGTGCTGCAGGTGGCATTGGCTGTTTCAAAATAGACATTCAGGTCTTGCTCGTCTGGCAGCATGAAACTGACGTTGCACGATTGCTCCTCCCCAAGGCTGATGGTCAGGGCATCATTCAACTCAACGTTACTAATGAAGACTTTGCCGTCCTCTACCACGGTGGTCACAAAGTCGCCTTGTGCATTGAACACGCTGGCGCCTTTGCCGATCGTGTTACCGGCCTCGTCGGTTACGTGTAACAGTGCCCGGCGTGACTTGATCACCGGGAAGTCGAGTGTGCTGACAGAACCTCGACCCGCTGAGAGCGCTTTGAAGCCATTCTGGATATCAACGTTTCGCGGCAGGCTCTTGGTATCGATTTCGATAGGGGTGCTGCCATAGGCGTTGACCTGTGGCAGCACGGCATTACCCCATGGGTCGGTCCAGACCGGCCCACCAGGTGTATTGAGTTTCACACCTGACACATCCCCCACCTTGGCCACGCCAAAGGTATCGGTCAGTGGGTAAGGTGACAGTGTCACGCCTCCACCATGAAGGGCTACACCACCTCGTAACTGCCCACTGTAGGTCCTGCTATCGGCGCCAGTGCGCGAGTACCCAAGGCTGGCCTGAGCAAAGCGAGGCAGCATGTTCACATCGCCCGAAAAGCTCTGCTGCTGGGCATCGCGTTCAGTGCTCAGGCGATAAGATGCAAAATCACTGCTGTAGTCTTGGAAGGTCGTACCGAAGCGGGTGTTGCCATCTCGTTTGCTCGCAAAGCTGCTGACACTGCGGTTGCCACCCAGTGGCACGCTTACGGTGAGGTACATGGCCGTGTTGCGTTCTCTGGCTTGGTCAGGTTGTTCAGCACCATTGCCGCTGCCGGTCCGTCCTCCAAGATCGCGACTGAGGTTCAGGCTGACGGTGGCGTGCTTGAACGACTTGCTCCAGTTTGCATTCACATGATTCGACGTCTGCCCGTCAAAGCGATTGGATCGAGAGTAGCCTGCTGTAAGGCTGCCAAGCCGTGCATCGTTCCATCCCAAGCCGATCCCATACTGGTCGCGGGTCATAGGGTTCGTTCTGTCTTGATTGGGCGCCTGTACGGTATCGTGCAGGCTACGGAAGCCGTCGCTCTGTCGTGTGTAGTTGGCACTGACGTTGATGTTCTGCGAGAGGTTCGAGCTGATGCTGAGGCTGCCCTGAGCACCCATGACGTCCTCTTCGCCGGCATAGGTCAAGGTGTTGCGCGCACTGACCGACGCTGCAGTGCCGAGTTTAGTGCCCAGTGTCCAGGCCCCTGCCCGATAAGCGTTGTCACTCACCATCAAGCCGGCAGAAACGGTGCTGCTCTGGCCCAGAAGCCAGCCACTGCTTGCTGTCACCAGCGTGGGAGATGGCATTGTGCTTTCCCCAAAGGTTCTGACCTCGCCGACAGCCATGGAAAAGCCAGGTGCGCTTAACGATGTCTGAACCAGGGAGGCCGCAGGCACTGTAAAACGGTGTTCTTCGCCACTGGATTCGACCACCAGCACATCCAGGTCAGTAAAGCTGTTCAGCAGTTGTACATTCGGTAAGGTGAAAGGGCCGGACGGCACCAGCGATGTATGGACAAGTGCTCCAGACTGACGCACCTCTACCCGCGCCTGGCTCTGGGCAATCCCCTGGACTGTCGCGCCCCCTAGGCTCTTAGGCTGCAACCCTGCCTCTGGCACCAGCTGTAAGCCTGTTATCGCCTCCCCAGGGAACACCGAGTTGCGAATGTTGATCTGCCCGACTTGCAGGGTTGATGCGATGGGGGCGAACGTTTTTTGTGCATAGGTGTACAGCGATTGGAAACGCTCACTTTCGTTCTGAGCCGAGTAGCTTTGTCGGCTGCGTAGAATCCAGTCCCCGGCATTGACGCCCAATTCTGTGTCGGTCGAGTAGTAGCGGCTGCTGGAACCGGAGAACTGAGTGTTCAGTCCCAGAATTTCATAGTTGAACATCCCCGCGATGCCGCCGGTCTGGTAAACATTCACGTCTTCACTAAAGGGGCGAAGGGCATCGGAGCTGACAAGCAGGGAAACCTCTTCGCGATTGGGCAATAGCACGATTTCGGTTTGCGGGTAGGCCGCTACAAAGTCGTAGCAGTCCTCGTCGGGAGTCGCTGAGCTGTCGTTCGATTTGTAGCGGCTATCGGGTGTTTTCAGCTGGGCTTGATTTAACAGCATTTGGTTAAAGCACACGTGCCCCTCTGCATCGAAGTGCACCTCGACATTGCCTTGTGAGCGGCCATTCACGGTCAGCGTTACCCGTCGAGTGCCCTCGGAGAAGCGAGGTGCTCGGCCAAAAAAATCTGCAACCTTGGGATCAATTCCCCGGCTCTTCAGCATGCCCAGGTCGAATGAGGCGAATGCGCTATCATCACTCGCGTCAGCATGAGCCGCCTGAGGCGCTGTAGCGGACCACGCAGCGCTGCTGCCTGCTCCGCAAGCAATCAGCGTGGAGACGACCGCCGCCAAAGGTGCAAGGCGCTGAACGCCTAACGTGCGGCATGCTGCGACGCGCATCACGCCCGCCGCCGTCACCAACATATTCATGAAGGGCGCCACTCCTGACGTCTTGAGTTGGGTGTCAGGTGTTCAGTGGCGCGTCGAAAGGATCAACCGCAAAACCAAATGTGTTGACCGGGAAAATGCGAATGCTCGTACCTGCACCGAGTCGGGCATTTGCAGGCAGTTCAATGTGGTGTGTCTGCCCAGGCAGTACATGTGTCTGTGGCAAGGTCAGCGCGATGTCCGCTGGAAGAGCAATGATTTGCTGGTTGAGGCGAACGACGTAACGGCTATCGTTCTTCACCGTCAGCGTTTGGCCGTCAACGGACCACTTCAGTTCGGCCCAGGGGTCTGATTTGGCGGGTAGATCGGCCGGTGTGATCAATACCGGCAAGTTCTGGCGTACCGTCACAGTGATTTTCGTCGATCCGTCAGGTGCTTTTTGCGGGATGCCTTCGAAACTAACGCGCTTGAGCCTTTGTGTCGTGATGGGCTGTTCCGATTGCACAATGAAACGGACCAGTTGCTTGTCGCCGGCTTCAACGCGTGCAACCGGAGGCGTGACAATTAAAAACTGCTCAGGGTCATCAGGCAGGTGTTCTAGTGAGGTGTACAGCAATGCGGCCTGATCGTCGGTGTTGGTCACATTGATAACACCCTCGCCCTCAGCGACATTAATCAGTATTACTGAGGATTCTGGCAGCATGCCCGCAGCATGGGTGTTACCCATTAAAATGGCCAGTGCAGTGGCCGCCGCTAAATAAAATGCACGGTTACACATTGCGCTCATAAGTCGCCTTCGAGAACGATTAAACTAATGCGTGGACGAGTGTCGAATGCACAAAAACCGTGATATTGCAGTCCCGTTGCAGTGGTGCAATATCACGGTTAAGACATTACAGGTAGTACATTGACATCGTTGCCAAACCGTCCAGCTCAACAGTCTTGCTCATGTCGAGGGTTTCAGTTGCTGCGATATAGGTCTCTACTATTAATTTACCTGCTATAGAGGTGTAGCTCCCTGGGGTTAGTGAGCCTGGAGTTGCGTACGCGTGAATAGTCTTAGTGCCCATGAATTCATTGCCATTCATCCATTCGCCACCAGCTTTTGGACGATAGATTACATTGACCTTATTTCCGTCACCGCTTGTGGAAGGGTCAATCATTAGAATGTATTTGCCGATTTTGTTGGTGCCCTGAAAGCCAAGGCCGTAAACATAGTCATCAAATGAAGAATCGTGCCCGCCGATTACGCTATCGTTACGGGAATCAGTCCATGTGGTACCAAAGCTAACAGCTGCATCGCAGGAAATGGTGTAACTGATTTGCTTTCTTGGAAGTACTGTGGGCCTGTCTGGATTTAAAGTAGTGGGATCAATAGAGCCATAGTCTATAATACCGCTAAACGCTGGCGTACAGGCCGCTGGCGAGATAATACCCTTGACGCGAAGGTCAGCACTTTCGCTGGCGAATGCGTTAGTTGCACCGATCAGGCAGGCAGAGCCGATCAAAACATTTCGAACAATTTTCATAGGTAACACTTCCATTTGAGAGAGTTTCCACACAGGGCAATGGGTTCGCATTGGCGTTTTATGATGTGCTGCGTTGCCCGATGCAGATAGTAAGTGTGTGGCCTAGGATGTTATATGTGACTCTGCTGAAGGAATTGTAGGAAGTTGTCGTTATGTCAGGCAGGACGGCTTTTATTCAAGGGTAAATAGTGCCAGGGTAAATAAAGACTGTGGAGTGTTTATTAAGTTGTCGAATCTGTCAGGTTTAATTAATAGCCGTTGGCGTGGTGTCGGTGGGCTGCCCTGTGCATCAAGCGCTCTTTGACGCATCCTTGCCGTCTACGATGTCAGGTCTGTAGACGATGTCCTGAGCAACCCACCTGTTCGACGAGGAGCTAACGATGACGTTGAGAGCCAGTGCATTTATTGCCACCAGCCTGGACGGCTACATTGCACGTGAAGACGGCAGCCTGGACTGGCTGATTGGCGCGACCCATTCGGCGGATGATCATGGGTACACCGCCTTTATGGCGACCATCGACACGCTGATCATGGGGCGTTCGACTTTCGAGAAGGTGCTGACCTTTGGCGAGTGGCCCTATACCGCAAAGCGTATTGTGGTGCTGAGCTCAACACTGACCCGCGAGACAATCCCTCAGGCCCTGCAGGAGGCGGTAGAGGTGCATTCCGGGCCTATCCCGGCGTTGATGGATTTTCTTCAGGGATCGGGCGCCAGAAGCCTTTATCTGGATGGCGGCAAGGTGATTCAGGGGTTCTTGAGGCTCGGGTTGCTCAACGAGATCACCATCACCCGTATTCCGGTGCTGATTGGCTCGGGTATCCCATTGTTTGGCGAGCTGGAGCGAGACATTCGGTTGCAACACCTTAAAACCACCGCCTACGAGAGTGGCTTTGTGCAAAGCACCTATCGGGTGGTCACCTGAGCGGCCACCCGACAGGTGGGGTATCAGTGCAGTTTCAAGCGTGGTTCAGTGCCGCGACCAATGCGGCTTCCGAGCATCAGCATCAAGGTGCGGAAGGTGCCGTAGAGCGCCATCTGGTGCATGCGGTACAACGAGACGTAGAACATCCGCGCCAGCCAGCCTTCAAGCATGACGCTGCCCGTCAGGTTGCCCATCAGGTTGCCGACTGCCGAGAAGCTGGACAGCGACACCAGCGAGCCGTAGTCACGGTAGGCGTAGGTTGGCAACGGCTTGCCTTCCAGACGAGCCTTGAGCCCCTTGGCCAGCAGTGAAGCCTGCTGGTGAGCGGCCTGTGCCCGTGGCGGTACATTGCGGTCGCTGCCGGGTTGCGGGCAGGCGGCGCAATCGCCAAAGGCAAAGATGTCGTCATCCAGCGTGGTTTGCAGGGTAGGGCGTACCAGCAACTGGTTGATGCGGTTGGTTTCCAGGCCGTCGATATCCTTGAGGAACGCCGGTGCCCGAATGCCGGCCGCCCAGACCTTGAGGCTGGCCTCGATGACCTCGCCATTGCTGGTCTTCAGCGATTCGGCGGTGACTTCGCTGACTGCCGCGTTGGTCATGACCGTCACGCCGAGTTTCTCCAGCGTCTTGTGCACCGGCACGCTGATG
The DNA here is from genome assembly GCF_014648275.1 of Pseudomonas laurentiana. Taxonomy (GTDB): domain Bacteria; phylum Pseudomonadota; class Gammaproteobacteria; order Pseudomonadales; family Pseudomonadaceae; genus Aquipseudomonas; species Aquipseudomonas laurentiana. Next base: position 127,673 of record NZ_BMQU01000014.1, on the reverse strand, counting down.
CGCTCTGGCAGGGCCGGCAGTACGCGTGGGCCTGCCTCGATCAGGGTGATATGCATGTCCTGTGGCTTGATCCGGTCCAGGCCATAGGCCGCCAGCTCGTGCGCAGCATGATGCAGCTCTGCTGCCAGCTCCACCCCGGTAGCGCCTGCGCCAACGATGGCCACGCTAATCTTCTGGTTGGCGTTGTCGCCTGCGTGGGCACGCAGATAGTGGTTGAGCAACTGCTGGTGGAAGCGTTCGGCTTGTTTGCGGGTGTCGAGGAACAGGCAGTTTTGCGCCGCGCCCAAGGTACCGAAGTCGTTGGTATTGCTGCCAACCGCAATCACCAGCGTGTCGTAACCCAGGGTACGCGCGGGCAGCAGCTCGCGGCCGTCTTCGTCCAGGGTAGCGGCCAGCTGAATTTGCTTGGTGGCACGGTCCAGCCCACTCATGCGCCCGAGCTGAAACTGAAAATGATTCCACTTGGCCTGCGCCACGTAGTTCAGTTCGTCCTCGGACGTGTTGAGCGACCCGGCAGCCACCTCGTGCAACAGCGGCTTCCAGATGTGCGTCAGGTTGGTGTCGACCAGGGTGATGTTGGCGCTGCCGCGCTTGCCCAGGGTTTTACCCAGGCGGGTCGCCAGTTCCAAGCCGCCAGCGCCGCCGCCGACAATCACGATACGGTGAGTCATGGAGATATCTCATAAGGTTTACGGAATTCGGGGCCTGAGTGATCAGCCGCAGGCGGCGTGCGGCGTGGGCGAGCGCAAGGCAGCTCATAGCACCAATTGACTCAGGAGGCGGCTGACCAGGCCCAAACCGATCGTCACGGCCAACACCAGCACAAGGAGCAGCCAGGGCCGGAAAGGCTTGCGCTCGACTTGATGCTGCGGGGCTCGCAGGTAGTGATCGACACGTTGTTGATCTTCGGGGGTCAGACGGCTTGTCATGGGGGCCTCGCCAGATAGACGCTTGTGACTATGGGAACGCTATAGCGTTCACTCTAGTCGCTTGCCAAAGGTCCGTCCGGCGGTAATGAAAGGGTGTTCACAGCGAATGGTTACGCTTTTTATCACCGGCGTTGATTTTTTGCCATAACGCTTTTGCCCAAGACCGGGTCAGAGGCTGATGCCGACATCGAAGAGAATGCTGCGGCCCAGATTGCTGCGCAAAAAGTCTGGGGCATCGGGGTGAGCGAACAGCACACGGGCAAAGGTCGGACCGACCAGCGACAGTGACCGCCAGCCTTGGCGCAGGTACTCGGTGGGCGGAGGGAAATGGCTGTTGAGATCAAGCACTTCCCGTTTCAGGCTGGCAAAGGCAATGATGTCCAGCTCGCCCAGGTCCAGGCCGCGTTCCTTATAGTTGTGCGCTTTTTTCCTCAGCGTCGGAGCCAGGCGCGCCAACAGTTCGTGGGCGCTGATTCGCCTTGGGCGGGCCTCGCGGCGGACCAGTTGGCTAAGCGAGAAAGCACTGCGGCGACGTTGCAGTTCTTCGCGCCACTCGTCATTCAGCCGACGACCTTCGTCGAGCACAAAGAACACCTCGAAGGCCGCGTCACGAAACAGTACATCCGGCGGTTCCTGGCCGGCTGGAGTAAAGTCATCATTGCGGTAAGGAATGTTCAAGCCTTGCAGCAGGCGCTGGCAGACCCAACGCTCACGTTCCCATTTACGAGCATTGGAGAGGAACGCATTGGCCTGCTCGGCCTGTATCGTGAGCAGGCGTAGATAGTCTGAGTCGTCCATGGGACAAGCTTAGCGCTCAATTGTGATGGTTAAAGAAAAAATCTGTCGAAACATAGGGTTCGGGGTGTTGGCGCTGTTGGCGGAGTATCACGCAACCATCAACCGCCGTCTCTGAACATCGGTGTAGACTCAGCAACCAAGTGACACCGCCCCACAGGCTCTCCCAACACCAAAAGGGCAGCAAACGAGTGATAGGCGCTGAAGTACTCTCCGATACCAGCCTGAGCATCGGCTGGCTAATCTACGTCCCACTGCTGATGTGGGCGGTGGCGCGTACGCGCTGGGTTGAACTGTTTGCCGACACGCGTCGCCAGCACCTGTTGTTTGGCAGCGTCTTTGCGCTGTTTGTGCTTTGGCTGGTGCGACGGGATTTCGATACCGGGGTGTCCTACCACTTTATCGGCATGACGGCGGTAACCCTGCTGCTGGACTGGCCGCTGGCGATTGTGGGCGGCTGTATCGCCCAGTTGGGTCTGGTGTTGCTCGGGCGTCAGGACCTGGCGGCCATGGGCGTCAACGGCCTGTTGTTCATTGGCCTGCCAGTGCTGGTCACTGAGGCATGCGCGATAGCAGTAGAGCGTGCCCAGCCCAAAAACCTGTTTGTGTATATCTTCTGTTCCGGCTTTTTCGCAGCGGCGCTGGCGGCATTGCTCTGCCTGTTGGCAGGCTTGGGCCTGCTATGGCTGGATGGGCGTTTTGTGATGCCGGAATGGCTTGAGGACTTTATCGGCTACCTGTGGCTGATCATTTTTCCCGAGGCTTTCATCAATGGCATGGTGGTCAGCGCGCTGGTGGTGTTCTGCCCCGAGTGGCTGGAAACCTTCAACAGGACCCGCTACCTGCAGGCCCCGTGGAAGGATGACGAGCCGAAGCCTTAGTGCTCGCGGTGGTTGAGGTCACCTGAAAACAGCTCATCTTCGGCGTCTGGTGCTGTCGGAATCTTGTGCTCTTCAGCGGCCCAGGCGCCCAGGTCGATCAATTTGCAGCGGTCACTGCAGAAGGGGCGGAAAGGGCTGGCAGCGCTCCATTCTACGGGGGCGCCACAGGTTGGGCATTCTACGGTCAGGGGTTGGCTCATGGTTGGCCTCCACGCAAAGTCAGGTAAAAGTGATGCAGGCGATCGACCTCCGAATGCAGCCAGCTCATATCGCGGTCGTTGACCACCACATCGTGGGCGTGGCGCAGGCGTTCTTCACGGCTGGTCTGGGCCTTGAGAATGGCCTGGACCTGCTCGGGGTTGGTCTGGTCGCGCAACAACGTGCGTTCGACCTGCAGAGCCTGCGGCGCGTCGATCACCAGCAAGCGCTGGGTGCGCTTGAACTGTCCGGACTCGATCATCAGCGGTGAAACAAACACGGCATAAGGCGATTCGGCCTTGGCCAGGTAACTGAAAATTTCCTGGCCGATCAGCGGGTGCAGCAGCGCCTCCAGCCAGCGGCGTTGCTCTGGGTCGGCGAAGATCAACTTGCGCAAGGCTGCACGGTCCAGCTGCCCATCGGGCTGCAAGACACCGGGGCCAAAACGCTCGATGATGCTGGCCAGGGCTGGCCGTCCGGGCTCGACCACCCAACGTGCCGCTTGGTCGGCGTCCACCAGGTGCACGCCCAGCTCGACGAAGCGTTGCGCAGCGGCGCTTTTGCCGCTGCCAATGCCGCCGGTCAGGCCGAGGATCCAGGGGGTGAAGGCGGGTGTTGTCATCGGAATCCAGCAAGCTGCAAGTAAGAAGTGGTTATTTGACCACCCCAGAGCAGAGCGATCCAGCCCGATATCGCCAGATAAGGGCCGAAGGGGATTGGCGTGCAGTTACGTTTGCCGCTCAGGCGCAACAGGATCAGGCCCAGTACGGCACCGAGCAGTGACGACAGCAACAGCGTCAGTGGCAGGATCTGCCAGCCGCCCCAGGCGCCAAGCAGAGCCAGTAACTTGAAGTCGCCATAACCCATGCCCTCCTTGCCGGTAACAATGCGGAACAGCCAATACACCGTCCACAGGCTCAGGTAGCCAACGATGGCGCCCCAGAACGCGCTTTCCAGTGGTACGAGCAACCCGAAGGCGTTGCACACCAATCCCAGCCAGAGCAGCGGCAGTACCAGGACGTCGGGCAACAACTGATGCTCAATATCAATCAGACTCAGGGCCAGCAGCCCCCAGCTCAGCAGCATGAAGACCAGCGCTTGCAGGGTGAAGCCAAAGTGCCAGGCGGCAAAGCCTGTCAGCGCTGCGCAGCCCAGTTCAACCAAGGGGTAACGCCAACTGATGGCAGCTTTACAGCATGAGCAGCGGCCACGCAAAAACAGGTAACTCAGCAGCGGTATATTTTCCCAGGCGCGGATACGGTGCTGGCAATGGGGGCACTGCGAGGCGGGCAGGAACAGGTCGTAGCGCTCTGCGGGTTGCGTCGGCAACTCAAGGATTTCGCGTGCCTCATCATGCCATTGCCGCTCCAGCATGATCGGCAGGCGATACACCAAGACGTTGAGGAAACTGCCGATGATCAGCCCCAGCAATAGGGCTGCGCTCAGGTAGACCAGAGACTGGCTGGCCAGGACATCCATCAGGTTCATGTTCAGATCACGTCGCCCAACTGAAAGATTGGCAGATACATTGCGATGACCAGGCCGCCCACCAGCACCCCCAGGATCGACACGATCAGGGGCTCCAACAGGCTGGCCAGATTATCGAGCATCTGGTCGATGGTGTTTTCATAGTGACTGGCAGCTTTATCGAGCATATCGTCCAACCTGCCGGATGTCTCGCCGACTGCACACAACTGCACTGCAAGGTTGGGGAAAAGCTCGCAGGCATTCATGGCCGTGCTCAGTGGCAGGCCATTCGCGACCTCTTGGCGCAGCCGATGCACCGCATGCTCGTACAGCGGATTGCCACAGGCCGCCGCCACCGAGCCCAAGGCCTCGACCAGCGGCACACCTGCGGCAAAGGAGGTTGCCAGCGTGCGCGCGAAGCGTGCCAGTGCCACCTGCTGCAACAGTGGGCCGGTAAGCGGCAGCCTCAGCGCATGGCGCAATGCCCACAACTTGAAGGCCGGCTTGCGTCGCCACGCCCAGTGCCCGGCCAGCAGGCCACCTCCCGCCAACAGCAGCATCACGCCGGTGTAATCGATCAACCACTCGGACACAGCAATGACCTGACGCGTAAACAGTGGCAGCTGCGCGCCAAAACCGGCGAACAGCGATTGGAACTGCGGCACCACTTTGAGCAACAACACGGCCGACACCCCCAACCCGACCAGTAGCACCAGCACCGGATAGGTCATGGCTTTCTTCACGCGCGCTTGCAGCGCCTGGCGCTTTTCCTGAAGGTTTGCCACCTGTTCCAGCGTCGTATCCAGGCTGCCGGCGTGCTCACCGACCGCAATCAGGTTGCAGTACAACGCGTCGAAGTAGCGAGGGTGTTTGCGCAACGCGTCGGCCAGGCCGCTACCCGCAGCAATTGCCTGCTTCAGGGCCAGCAGCAGGCGACGCAGGTTGGGGTTGCTCGTGCTTTGCGCCAGCATGTCGAAGGCGTGCAGCAATGCAACGCCGGCCTTGAGCAGGGTCGCCAGTTGCCGGGTAAAACGGGCCAGCTCCGCTGAACTGACCGGGTTGCCGAGGTGCGTTGCGAGCAGCTCGCAAACCCGCCCCAATGTAAAGCGGGCCTGCGTATCGACCGAACGCCTGCGCGCATCTCGTCGCAGGCGCTGTGCCGTAGGGCGTGTGATTCTGTTGGTCATCGCGACATCCTTGTTGCGCTGAACAGGCTCAAAATTGGTTACAGCTTCAGGGGCTGCAAGGGGATGTGCGTTGACATCCCAGCCTCTAGAGTAGTCCAGGCCGGATGAGGGATAGCGTCTGGCAGGGTGACAAAAGGTGTCCATTCGGGCCTACTGCGCGGCTGCCGGCGAACACCCCGGCAACCGATCCGGTTCAAACAGGGAGAATGTCCATGAACGGGCAACGTGGCATCACATTGATTGAGCTGATGATCGTCGTGGCGATCATCGGCCTCCTGGCGACCATCGCCTTACCCATGTACACCAACCACCAGGCGCGAACCAAGGCCACCGTCGGGCTGGCGGAAATCTCCGCCCTCAAGACCGCCCTTGAAGTGCGCTTGAACCAAGGTGCAGACGTTGCCAACGTCGCCGCCATTGGTGGTCAGGAACGTACCGCCAACTGCGCCATTACCGCTGTGGGCAGCGCAGTGGCCGGCACCGGCAGCATCGTTTGCAGCCTGCTCGATGCGCCAGCACCAGTGCTGGACAAAACCATCAGCCTGACCCGCTCGGCCACGGGCTGGAACTGCACCACCACCGTCGCCAAAGACTACGCCCCCGCCGGTTGCAGTGCACCTTGAGCGGCTGCCAGAACAGGGAACAATAGCTGTTATTAAACAGTGATTTGCGTAACCGACGCGGCAGTGGTAGCGTTGCTATCACGCCGGTGTAGCTCAGTCGGTAGAGCAGCGCACTCGTAACGCGAAGGTCGCAGGTTCGATTCCTGTCTCCGGCACCATACAGCCGTTTCGATACGCCCCACGGGGCACGAAACATCCAACAAAGCCCGCCTAGTGCGGGCTTTGTTGTTTCTGGCTGTCTCGTTATGTCTTTGTGCATCTACTCGATTTAGGGATGTATTTAGGGATATCTCGGTTCGACAAGGAAACGTATCCCTATGGCGCGCACAGTGGGGCCCATGACCGACCCCAAATGCGACGCGGCCAAGCCTCAGGACAAGGACTACAAGCTATTCGATGGCAAGCTGCGAAGGCTTTGAGTGCAGCTATGGAACATCAGCGTCGCCAAGGGGTGATCATCACTGCTTTGGAGCAGTAAATTTCAGTGCCTGATCCACGCTGTGCTTGTTTAGAGCGCTGCCATCAGTGCAGCGACGATTTTTTCGTGGCGGGCCTGTATAGAATCTCGCCCCCAGACACCACCCTCGCTGACGAAGCTCGCGATTTCCCGCTGTTGAGCGTTGCGGTGGTAGGTTGCCAACTTGTTGGCGAACGGGACATTGCCCACTGCACAGTTATGGGATTTGGACAGCAGCAGGTAATTGCCGAGGCAGTTAAGGTATTCGCCTCTGAAGGTTTCGTCGTAGGTGTCATAGCCGTGTGGGCGAACCGCAGGCTCGGTCTTGGGCGCGATGTGCTCCAGCTCCGGGCGTTTGATGTCGCTGTAACGCCGTGGCTCGTAGCCGCGCTGGCCGTGTCCTTCCAGGTGGACTTCATATTTCCACAGCAGGTGCCTGGCGGTTGGGTGGCTTATTTCACCCTCCAGAGCCTCCGCCAATCTTTCGTTGTTCCAATACGCCCACCACCAATCGTCTGTGGTCTTGAGATACTCGATTTGCTCAAGAATAGGGGCGATCGATGGGGCCTCACTGGTAAACACTTCGTAGACCTCATTGATGCGGGACGTGATCTCCGCACGTGTGCCAATCAGGCGATGACGAATGATCAGGCTCTCAAATGCAACGCAGAGTCTGTTCTTGTCCGAGAGGGGAAGGCCGAAGCGGTAGGCCTTGAGAATGAACGGCAATACCATCGCGATCCCGCCCAAGGTCACCACTGAGTGGATCGGAAAACTCTTGCGCTCGTCATCACCGAAAAACACCGACAAGTGCTCGAAACTGATGGCGAGGGAATCAGTGAACGCCCTCACGAACTCAAGCGGTTGCTGCCCAGCCAACATTTTCTCCACCCGGTCCAGCGCGCCGCTCTCCCATAAGGAGTTGAAGTGAACGCGCAGGGCGTACTGCAACACATCATCTTCATTGATGCGGTATTCAATCGCTGAGATCGATTTGTAGATGGTCTCGAAGCGATTTTGGATTTCGCCGATAAGGCTGTCTTTCTGCTGTTGGTTCTCGCCATGTAGATGGATGGCATACATGAACTGTGCCTTCACCACCTCCAGGTTGGACGGGCGCTTGCCCCGGTTGTTCTGGAAAATGAACATCTGGATCGCTTCAGCCTCGTCCCGCACCGGGTGCGTACTGCACGATGCCTGGGCGACGATCCGCAGCATGTCGGTCAAGTACGCTTCAGGCTGACTGCCGAGCTTCTTCTTGAAGTAGTCGAACGCCTTGATGAGCCGCTGAGCAGACGTCGTTTGTAAAACAGGGACGTCTTTGCGGGACTGGTTTATCACATAATCCACAAACACTTGGTTGTCGTAGTCGACCGTCTTGAAACGGATGCAACTATCCCGTTTGATCAGGTCCTTGTAGCAATCCTGTTCATCTTCAGTAAGGGCGCGCTTGTTTTGCAGGCAGGTGAACAAGGCGGCCAGGAACAGGCTGATGGTGGTCAGGCGTTGCTGACCGTCAATCACACGAAACTCCCCCTGCGTTTCTTCAAAAAGGAAGTGGCCGAAGTAATACGGGCTGCGAGTATTACTGTTGCGGTAAGCCTCCAGGTCAGAGAGGAACACGTCTGTCTGGGTAGCGCGGCTCATACCTTCGGCGGGCGTTTCCCAGGCGTAAGCACGTTGGTACGCCGGCACGACGATACGGTTGTTGGTCATCATGCTGCGAATGGTCGTAGAGGCGTCCACGGGGATGTCCTTATGGCTAGTGGCGTTTGGCCTCATGATTGCTTAGAACGGAGGATTTTGCATGACAGGCATCAATGTGCTGCGCTGCGCCAGTTGAACGCAACGACCTGCGCGGCAGGGGGCTGGCGCCGGTCAGAGCGTATTCTTGACCTGCAAAGCCCCCAAGCTGGCGCGTTACTCCTTCACATTCATGTATTCCCGCGCCCACGCGATGTAGTCGTTCGGGGCGGTGTACTTGGTCACCAGTTCCGAGGCATTGAGCGCGTTTTCGACAGGGATGCCGCGCTGTTCGCGAAGGCTGTCGTAGGTGGCTTTGATTGCCGCGAAGTAGGCGGCATGGCCGTCGACCACGATGCGCACGCCCAGTTTGGCCAGGCGGCTGTCGTCGCGCAGTTCCGGGTTGCCGTAGGTGACCAGCATCAGTGGCACGCTCAGGCCTTCTGCGATGGCCTCCAGGTGTTCAAAGTCCTTCACCCCGACCAGGCAGATGCCATCGGCGCCTGCGTCCTGATAGGCGCGGGTGCGGTGGAGGACCTCGGTCAGCGGCTGCACACCGGCATGGGTGCGGGCGATGATTGCCAGGGCGCTGTCGTCGCGTACTTCCAGGGCAGCGCGCAGTTTGCCGACGCCTTCTTCGACGCTGATCAGGTCGTAGGACTTGCGACCGAATTGTGCTGGCAGCAGGGTGTCTTCAAGGGTCAGCGCGGCGACGCCGGAGCGCTCCAGTTCGATGACGGTACGCATGGCATTGAGGGCGTTGCCATAGCCGTGGTCGGCGTCGGCGATCACGGGCAGGCGGGCCACACGGCCGATGCGTGTGGCTTGTTCGGCAAACTCGCTGAGGGTGATCAGGGCGATGTCCGGGGCGGCGAGCACTTGCAGGGACGCGACTGAGCCGCCAAGGATGCCGACTTCAAAGCCGAGGTCGGCGGCGATACGCGCCGACAACGGGTCGAACACTGAGGCAGTGTGGTAACAGGCATGGCTGGCAAGCAGGGCACGGAAGGCATTGCGCAGCTCATGGTGACAGGTTTTTTGCATGGTCTGATCCCTTGAGTCTTGGTCTGGTCTTTTACGGTTCAGCTTTTGCAAGACCTGTACCCGAAGGTTGTAATGTAAGTGTTACGGTTGTTGGGTGGGTGTTCCTCGCATTTGAATGGAGAAAACACGCCACTTTTCAGGACTGCGATGGCGGAAATCCGCCTATTGCTGCGTAATGGTGCGCCTTAGATGCCAATGTGAGAAGAGGCGATCACTCCGGATGAAAGTGCCCCATGAAGGTAATCGCTTCAATGGCGTGGGCATACGGTGCGAATCTGGCGTCTCCGCGCTCGAAGGCCTGTGCAACGGCATGGGCGTTCTCAAGGCTGTCCCACTTGGCAAGGTCGACGAAAACCCGGCCTTGAGGGGCGGGGCAGTAGCCGGTGTATTCAATCAATCCCTCAAAGTGCATCAGGGCTTCGCGAAGCACGACCCGAAGTTCGGGCATCTGCTGCTCATAACCTTCCTTGACGGTAAAGATCGCGAGTTCAAGTACATGGCTGTTGTGGGTCATAGGTCACTCCAGGTTGAGGAAGAGGAGTGCTCAGTGTCACAGGGGGCTACTGACAGCGTACTGTCAGTGCTCGATCGGTGAATTTGCCGCCCATTGTGCAGACTGGAACTGCATGTAGGCGCGCAGGTTCCATTCAGCGCCGAGCTTTTGGCCATCCGGCAGGATCTGCAGGTTGTGCATCCGGTCGATCCGGAAGTCTCGGTAGGCTTGTCTGGCCACGCACCAGGTGCCCACCGTCCATTTGCCTCCCCAGTAGAACAGCCCCAAGGGAAACACCGTTCTGTCCGACGCTGCCCCGTTCAGGCTGACATAGGAAAAGCGTACCGTGCTCGCCTGTTGAATGGCCCGGTTCAGTTCATCCAGGTAGCGCTGATGCGCTGTCGCAGGCCTGGCGCGTAGTGCTCGAATGCTGGAGAGCGACGGCGCTACATCGGTGGAGGGTAACGCCGCAGTGATTTTACTGAGCAGCGTTCTTGCAGCGGTGGCGAGTTCAGTGCCGGCAGCAGTGGAGAGCATCTCAACGCCAAGCATCAGGGCATCGAGTTCGGTGCGGGTGAGTGTCAGGGGTGGCAGTTCAAACCCTTCACGCAGCGAGTACCCCACGCCAGCGACCCCATAAAGGGGAATGCCACTGACAGAGAGGTCATCAATGTACCGATAGATCGTGCGGGCGGAGACACCAATACGCTCAGCCAATGCGTCCGCGGTGATGGGTTGATGAACTCGGATCAGGTTGACCACCTGAAACAGTCGGTCTGACTTGCGCATGTAGCATCCAATCCATGGCGTGTTCGTGGGCAAGATGCCCGAAGCGTTAGTTTCTCAGGTATCAAGCGTCGGCGGTACGCCGACCTTCACACTCCGGGCGAGCACATCAACGCCCAGACACACCCTCAATGCTTGTGCCGATGATGGATATCGGGAAAGTGCGGGTGGCTGTGCCGGATCGGCGCGTGGTGGTGCAGGTGGCTGTGGGGTTCGCTGCCATCCCATTCGAAGTCGTGCTCATGTTGGTGGTGCTCGTCATGGGTATGGCGATGGCTGTGCACCAGCGGGTCATGTTGATGCTCGTGTGCGTGGTTCTCGGTCAGGTGTATCCAGACACCCAGCGCCATCAACGCAGCCGCGATCCAGAACAGCCATGACACCGATTCCCCGAGCATCAGGATCGAGAGGGCTGCGCCCAGAAAAGGGGCTGTTGAAAAATAGGCGCCGGTACGTGCACTACCGAGCCCGCGCAGGGCCAGTACAAACAGTACCAGGCTGACACCATAGCCAAGGAAACCCACCAGCAAGGTCGGCGCCAGTGTGCTGATTGCCGGTAGTTGGGCGCCGATAGCCAATGCCAGCACGCAGTTCACCGCGCCAGCGCTCAAGCCTTTGAGGCCTGCAATGAACACCGCATCGGAGGCTGAGACTTTGCGCGTCAGGTTGTTATCGATGGCCCAGCACAGGCAGGCGAGCGCTACGGCCAGCGGGCCGCTCCAGTCATGGGCCGATGTGTTTTCCTGAGGCCAGGAGAGCACGCAGCCCCCCAGAACGATGACGATCATGCCGAGCACGATTCGACGATCAGCATTCTCCTTGAACACGAGCCAGGCCAGCAGGGCGGTGAGCACAGACTCAAGATTGAGCATCAGGGAGGCGGTCGCCCCTGAGGTCCGTGTCAGGCCGAACATCAGCGCAATCGGCCCAAGCACGCCGCCGAATGCGATGGCCGCCAGCAGCCACGGCCATTCAGGGGCCGTCAGGCCGCTGCTGCGCCAGCCTCGGTCTCGAACAATACGCACGATGGTCAGGCCCAGGCCGCTGCCCAGGTACAACAGCCCAGCCAACAGCACAGGGGAAAGGCCCATGCCGAGGGATTTGGCCAGCGGTGTGCTGGCGCCAAACAGGGCGGCTGCGGCCAGCGCGTACAAAACACTCACGTTCATTCAGGGGCTGCCTTCCACTTGAGCGGTTCAAACGTTCATCATACGGTCTCACCCGAATGAATACCTTTACCGGGCCTTAAGACGGGCAATCAGGGATCCTCGACATGACACACATCGCACCGCAGGCTGCCGACACCGTGGCCGTACCACCGCCGCCGGTGAGTTTCTGGCAAGCCTTCGTGTTCTGGCTGAAGTTGGGCTTTATCAGCTTTGGCGGCCCGGCCGGGCAGATCGCGATCATGCACCAGGAGTTGGTCGAGCAGCGGCGCTGGATTTCTGAGCGTCGGTTCCTGCATGCCCTGAACTATTGCATGTTGCTGCCAGGCCCCGAGGCTCAGCAGTTGGCCACTTACATCGGTTGGCTGATGCACCGAACCCGGGGCGGGGTGATCGCTGGCGTGTTGTTCGTGTTGCCGTCGCTGTTCATCCTGATTGGCCTGTCCTGGGTCTACATTGCCTTTGGCGATGTGCCGGTGGTGGCCGGGTTGTTCTATGGCATCAAGCCGGCCGTGACCGCCATCGTGATCCAGGCGGCTCACCGTATTGGCTCACGGGCACTGAAAAACAGCTGGCTGTGGGCGATTGCTGCGGCGTCCTTTGTCGCGATCTTCGCCCTCAATGTGCCGTTCCCGTTGATTGTGCTGGGTGCTGCGGTGTTGGGTTACCTGGGCGGTCGCTTTGCGCCCACCAGGTTCAGCAACGCAGGTGGGCATGGTGCAAGCCGTGCTGCCTTTGGCCCTGCGTTGATCGATGATGAAACCCCTACACCCGCGCATGCACGTTTCCGCTGGTCGCGTCTGGCCCTGTTGCTGGTGGTGGGGGCTGCGCTATGGGTATTGCCCATGGGCGTGCTGACAGCCCTGTTTGGTTGGGGCGGCACCTTGACCCAGATGGGCTGGTTCTTCACCAAGGCTGCGCTGCTGACATTCGGTGGCGCTTACGCGGTGCTGCCTTATGTGTATCAGGGCGCGGTCGGCCACTATGGCTGGTTAAGCCCAACACAGATGATTGATGGCCTGGCGCTGGGGGAGACCACACCCGGGCCGTTGATCATGGTGGTGGCCTTTGTCGCCTTTGTGGGTGCCTACCTGCAACAGGCGCTGGGGGGCGAGCACCTGTTCCTGGCCGGCGCGGTTGCCGCTTGCCTGGTCACCTGGTTCACCTTCCTGCCGTCGTTCCTGTTCATTCTGGCGGGCGGCCCGCTGGTGGAATCGACGCACAACGTGCTGAAGTTCACCGCGCCGTTGACCGCCATCACCGCCGCAGTGGTTGGGGTGATCCTCAACCTGGCGCTGTTTTTCGGTTATCACGTGCTCTGGCCCAAAGGCTTCAGCGGTGCTTTTGATTGGGTCTCGGCGCTGATCGCAGTGTCGGCAGCGATTGCGCTGTTCCGCTTCAAGCGCGGCGTGATCCCGGTACTGATGGTGTGCGGGCTGGCCGGGGTGCTCGTGCAGTTACTGCGGCTCGCATGAGTGAACGGTTCCCTCAACGGCATGCGCGACCACCCGGTTGCGCCCCAACTGCTTGGCCTGGTACATCCGGTCGTCAGCCAGCTTCAGGGTTTCGGAGAGTTCTTTGGCGTCGTCCGGCCAGTGGGCGACCCCCAAGGAGATCGTGATGTGCCCAATAAGCGCCATGGAGGCTTGCTCAACGGCCAGGCGCAGGCGCTCGGCAAAGTTGCCGGCGGCTTCTAGTGAGGTGCCCGGCAGCAGGATCAAGAACTCTTCGCCACCCACGCGGCATACGCTGTCCGCTTCGCGCGAATGCTTCTGCATGATTTTCGAGAGCTGCACCAGGACCTTGTCGCCGGTGTCATGGCCGTAGGTGTCGTTGACCCGCTTGAAGTGATCGATATCGAGTACCACGACCGAGAACGCCGTCTGTTCGCTGCGATAGGTTTCCAGCACCTGCGCCATGGCCCGCCGGTTGAGCAGCCCGGTCAGCGGGTCGGTTTGTGCGTCTTTGTTCAACTTGCCGATCTTGCTTTGTAGCAAGGAGATGCCCAGCAACAAGGCACGCTTGATCTGCGTCGACTCGAAGTACCAGGACTTGACCTCGCGGATCTTGCCCTGTGCTTCCGGGCTGTCCATGTTTTTGGCGCAGTCGGCCAGTTGCCCCAGTGGCCTCGAGATCAACCGTGCCAGCCACCAGATGGCAAACATCCCCAGCAGCCCAACCGGCAGAATCCCCTTGAGCATGTTGAGCATCAAGGTGTTCAACGCCAGCAAAGAGGTTTCTATCGGTTGTTGAGAAATGATGCCCCAGTGCGCCGAGGTAATAGGCGCGTAGCCGGCAAGCATCTCGACACTGGCGGTGTTGACGACCTGGCTCTTTCCGCTTTCACCACGAATGACGGCATCGATCACGGTGTTCGGGCCGACGGCCTCGCCGATCCGATTGGCGTCTGGGTGGTAGAGCAGCCTGCGGTTTTCATCGACGACGTAAATGTAGGAGCTGTCGGTGTAGAAATGGCTACCCAACAGGCTGTGCAGCATGCTCTTTTGCTTGAGGTAAATAGTGCCGCCGATAAAGCCGAGGTAGGTGCCTGTGTCGGAAACAATCGGATGGGAAATGAACACCACCAGGTTACCGGCGAACGAGACGAAGGGTTGGCTGATGAAGGGCTTTTGCTCGGTCAATGCGCGTTGAGCATTCACCGAAGTTAGCGTATTTCCCACGATCTGAATCGTTTCAGGTGAGATGGCGATAACTTTTCCCGTCGCGTCGGCAACGGTTACCGAATTAAAACTGTCGGTCTGGGATTTTAAGCGTTCAACTTCTTCTACTGCTCGGCCCAGCCCATCTGGCTTGCTCATCATGCCCGCACTGTAGGCGAGTTGTTGTTGAGCCGAATGCAGAAATTGATCGGTACTGGCGGCCAGTTTTGCCGCATAAATACGGTTGGCTTCAAGTGTATTGTCGATCAGTTGCTGGCGCTGAACGCGATAACTTGAATAGAGTGCATTGCCCAGCGTAATAAGTGCAGTCGCAGCCGCGAGAAGCAGTATCAAACCACGAAGGTCAATCTTGAGAAGCGACTTACCACTCATTTAAAACGAACCGATATTTGCATTTGGGCTGCATTATCATACGTCATTTTCTTATCGCTTGGCCGTGGCTTTTTGTCTAAGTTGGCTGAGCATTTTTGCAACCTGTGCTTGTACTTGCGCATTGTCCGCGGTCATTCTGAGTGTCGGCCGACCCGTTGCGACAAGCGCGGTAGTGGTTAAAACTCCCCCGCAATACCTAGGTGGCACACCGCATGAAAGAGGCAACGCAGCACTTGGCACTGTATATCCGGGCACTTCACGGTGCAGAGAGTACGGTGTGTGTTCGCGACTATAGCGTCAGCTCAAACAGCACTGTGGACGAAGGGCTTGAGGTTACGGAGCACATCCTGACCGCGACGTTTACCGATGGTGTGGTCATTCGACGCACCCTCGAACAAGACCGCTTGCCCGTCTGTGAAAACACCTGCCCCGAGTGTTGGATCATCTATGAGGTGCTGGAGTGCCCGGTCGATCAGTTCACCGTATCGCCAGCGCACATGACCTTCAACTCAACCTGCCGGGAAGCCTGGTGGATGACCTACCACAGCTAGTGCCCAGGTGAAGGCTGCGCGTTTTCATGCCCTGAGCAACGCGTTGCTGTTGCGTGCACCGGGGGCCGCCGGTATGGTTGCGCGGTCACGGTCAATCCCGTGACCGACCTTGGCCGGTCGACAACGTTAGGCGTACAAGCGCCACCATCCGAATGTAAGTGCATTTTCTTTTGCGCTTGCATGTCGTGCTATGGCGGCTGTGCGCGGGACACCTTCGGGTGTGCCGGGCTCCTAACGTCCCGGTCGGCCAACCCTCGTACAGCTGCCACCCTCTCTCGTTTGGCCGCGAACAGTGGCAGCTCCTAAACGTTAGGAGTGATTATGAGCACGTCCGATTCCCCTCCGATTACGACCGCACACGGTGTGGTGTTTCATTGCACGGGCGATGCGCACCAGCAGCGCGGGTTGTTTTGCGTGGCTGATGGCGTACCGCTTGCCGATGCACTGACCAGCATTTCCGACTTGCTGGCGCCGGCGCGCGCTGCGGTGTATGCCGCTGCCATGGGCGAGCAAGCCTTGGCGGGCGACAGCGCCTGGCTGGTGCACCATAGCCTCGACAGCGCCAAGGCGGTGGTGGATGCCCTGATCGGGGCACTCAACCCGCCATAAAGGTGCTAGCGTTGACCCCACTACAAAAAAGGGGGGCGCATGTCGATCATCCTTCAGCAGCACCCGGCCATAGCTGCCGGTGTCTCAGGCGAGGCGTTTCGTGAACAGGCCGCCGATGGTTTCAGCCTCGGCGGTTTTACCTGGCGTCAGGCGGGGGCCGATACCACGCGTGCGGTGGTCATCATCAACGCTGCGACCTCGGTACGCTGCCGGTTCTACTTTCGTTTTGCCGAGTACCTGTTCGCCAATGGCTTCGATGTGATCGTCTACGACTACCGGGGCATTGGTGAGTCGCGCCCGGCGTCGATGCGGGGGTTCCAGGCATCGTGGTCCGATTGGGGCACACTGGATTTCGAGGCCATGCTGCAGCGGGCGATGCGTGTGTTTCCCGGTCAGCCCATTGATGTCATCGGCCACAGTTTTGGCGGCTGTGCGGCGGGGCTGGCGGCGTCGTCGACGGTGATTCGGCATTTGGTCACCGTGGGGGCGCAATTTGCTTACTGGCGTGATTACGCGGCGGCTAGTCGTTGGCAACTGGTGTGCAAATGGCATGTGTTGATGCCATTGCTGACGCGGTTCTGTGGCTATTTTCCGGGTAAGCGGCTGGGCTGGCTGGAAGACACACCGGCCGGCGTGGTGCGGGACTGGAGCCAGTCCAGTGCGCGGTATGAAACACGGCCCAGTGGGCAAGCATTGGCCGAGTTGCCCTTTGCCCGGGTGACGGCGAAAACCCTGGCCATCAGCCTGAGCGATGATCCGTTTGGCACCGTCGCGGCGATAGAGCGATTGCTGGCGTATTTCAAGGCCAGCCCACGGGTGCACCTGCGTATTGCTCCCGAAGATATCGACGAGGCGGAGGTCGGGCATTTTGCGTTTTTTCGTAGCCGCTACGAAGGGCGCCTATGGCCGATTGCGCTGGGCTGGTTGAAGCGTGGCGAGCTGACGGCGTGCGCGCCGGGGCGGGTGGTGCCGCCCTACATCTGATGGGCGCAGTGCTCTTTGCCAACGATTGCAGGCACCGCGAACTCGCTGGCACCGCGCCGACGCTATCGCAGGCAAGCCTGCTCCCACAGAAAAAGCAGTGTTCTGCTCGGATCCCTGTGGGAGTTGGCTTGCCAACGATGCAGGCGCCGCGCAGTGAC
>NZ_BMQU01000014.1:0-110508 GCF_014648275.1 Pseudomonas laurentiana | reverse complement strand
TCTGCTCGGATCCCTGTGGGAGTTGGCTTGCCAACGATGCAGGCGCCGCGCAGTGACGGGCACCATCGCGGGCAAGCCTCCCACAGAAAAGCGGTGTTTTGTGCGGATTTCTGTGGGAGGAACTGTCTTGATCAGGCTTTGCGTTTCAACGGCTGTGCGCTGAATTTTACGCCCGCCAGGCCGTGCTCGATCAGTGCGCGGATGTTGGCGTGGTCGGTGCCTTGCGGTGTAGCGACTACGCTGCGGTAGTGTTCGCCGAACGCCAGCAGTGCTTCCTGGTTGCTCAGGCCTTCCAGCAGGGCCAGGCCGAGGGTTTTGCACGAGCCTTCGTTTTGCCCGGCTGCGTTTTCGACGCCGCCGTTGTTGAACGCCTGTGGCTGGTAGTCGTAGCCCGACGCGATGAAGGCCAGGGTGTCGGCAAAGAGGTGTTCGCCGCTGTTGAGGCTGGCGCGCAGGGTGGTCAGGTCAGTCATGGGGTTTTCCTTTGGCAAACGCCGCCTGTTGTTCGGGGCTGGCTTCTTTCTGGTATTGGCTTTTCCACTCGGCATAAGGCATGCCGTACACCACTTCGCGGGCGTCATCCAGGCTGAGGTCGATCTGGCGCTCGTCGGCCGCGGCCTTGTACCACTTGGACAGGCAGTTGCGGCAGAAGCCGGAGAGGTTCATCAGGTCGATGTTCTGCACGTCGGTACGCTTGCGCAGGTGCTCAACCAGGCGGCGGAAGGCCGCCGCTTCGAGTTCGAGTTGCTCTTGAGGCGTCATGGCTAGTCTCGTGAAGGTGTGGCGCAGTGGGGGCAGTCTACCGCGATACGGCTTTTTTCAAGTGGCGACCGCCGTTGATGACCACGCTGCTGCCGGTGCTGTACTGGCTCTCCAGCAGGAAGAGCACGGCGTCGATCAACGGTTGAGCCCCAGGCTCGAATTCCAGCAGGGCTTTTTTCAAGGTTTGCTGACGGTATTCCTCGTCACTGTTTTCCTTGAGGATCAGTAACCCCGGCAGGATCGCGTTGACCCTCACGCGCGGGGCGTACTTTTCGGCGAAGGACAACACCATGTTCTGCAGCGCCGCCTTGGTCGCAGCATAGCCAATGTGGCTTTTGCTGCCGCGTGAGGAGGTTTCATCGCAGATGTGGATGATGTCCGACTTTTCCAGCTTCAGCAGTTGCTCGCCCAGGGCCAGGTTGAGGTGGTAGGGCGCCTCGACATGCAATTTGAACATGGTATTGAGGTTGGCCAGGTTGTCGTCCAGCCACAGTGAGGCGTTGTGGACGATGGCGCGCAAGCCTTCAAAGTTGTCTTGCAGGTACTGGATCAGTGCCAGGCGATCGTTCTCGTCGCACAGGTCCGCCTGGAACTGGATGATGTTCGGGTGCTCGGCCTCGTGGCTTTTGCTACGGCTGGCGCTGACGACCGTGTGGCCGGCATTTGCCAGCTTCAAGGCCAGTGCCAGCCCCACACGTTGGCTGGCTCCGGTGACTAGGATTGGGCTGTTCATGTAAGGGCAGTCAACTTTTCTTACGCGTTCGCAGGGTTAGCGCCCAGCATACCCGAACTGTGCTGTGTTGCACGCGCCCTGAGCCGGCTAGCGGCTTTCCAGTGTGGTCGCCGGGGGCGTGGCAGGGTCGGCGCTGCTGGCGTTGAGCCAACCGGCCAGGCAACGGGTCGACAGCGGGATGAAGACGTAGACCATCAGCGGTGTCAGCCCCAGGGTGCTGAGCAGCACGCGTGGCAGCAGGCTCAATTCTGCGAGCCAGTGGCCGAACAGCAGGTTGAAGGCCAGTGACACCGGGAAGAAGGCCAACCAGATGGCTACCGCTTGTTTCCAGCGGGGCGGGCGCTGGGCGGCATGGCTGCCGAACCAGCCATCGATACCACTGACACGGTGTTCCGACGGTTGTTGAAACAGGCCGTTGCCGCGTGCGAGCCATGCGGTGCGTGAGGCCGAGTGCTCCCAGGCGTGCAGGGTTTTTTCATCGGCAAAGCGAAAGATGATCTGGAATTCATCGTCTTGCGGTGGCGGGGCCAGTACGCCTGAACCCAGATAGCCGGGGAAGTCGGTGGCCAGTTGTTCGCCTTCGCGTAGCCAGGCGATCAGGTCCTGGTAGCGGCCATTGGCAACGCGGCGCGCCACCATCAAGGTAACGGGTGGGGTAGACATCGTGTATCTCCGGGCAAATGGAGGCGGCGGATAGTCGCGTCCATGGAACGCTGCCCGGGGTGGTGGGCAGCGCTTGAATACAAGCAAGGATTATTCCGTAAATGGGCTGACTCGTCAGTGCTGATTCGTGGCAGGTTCGCTCAGATCGGTCTTGCGCCTTGTTGCTGTTAGCGGAGTAGAATGGCCTCCACCTTCTGAACATGCGGCTGTCCCGGCGATGACTGAATCCGCCCATCCCTCCCTGAGCTCCAACGCCCTCGATCACGAGGAGCTGTTTCCTATCCGTGAGGTGTCCCGCTTAACCGGTATCAACCCGGTGACGTTGCGCGCCTGGGAGCGCCGTTATGGGCTTATTCAGCCAACACGCACCGAAAGTGGGCATCGGCTGTATTCCCAGGCCGATATCGACGAAGTGCGTAATATTCTCGGCTGGATCGAGCGTGGCGTTGCGGTGAGCAAGGTCGGTGGCCTGCTTGCCAAGAGCCAGGTGATCAAGGCTCAGGCGCTGCAGACACTGCCACAAGGTCTCCAGGACGACTGGGGGCAATGGCAGGCCCAGTTACGTCAAGCGGTCAGGGCGTTTGATGAGCGCCAGCTTGAGCAGGTGTATGGGCAGGTGTTTGCCAGTTATCCGCTGGTGGTGGTGTTCCAGGACATTCTGATGCCGGTGTGGCAGGAAATGCGTACCGCTCAGGACGTGTTTGGCCAGCTCAGCGAGTGGCTGTTCCTCGACGGTTTCCTGCGTGCCCGTGCCTTGCAACGTTTGCAACTGGCGCGTGAGCAGCAAGAGATCCATGTTGTGCTGGCGGCCATCCCCGGGCAGTGCCGTGAGCTGGAGCTGTTGGTGGCTGCGTTGTTGCTGGGCAGCAGCGAGATCGCTGTGAGCGTGTTGCCGCTGGGGCAACCGATGGAGGAATTGAGCCTGGTGTGCGAGCGCATCAAGCCTCATGCCCTGGTGTTGTTTTCCAATCATCCGCCGGCCAATGATCTACCCAAGCGTCTGGCACGCCTGGCATTGGGGCTGGAGTGCCCGCTGTTGTTCGCCGGTGAGGCCGCAGACCTCGCTCAAGACCTGTTGGTGGGTTCGCAGGTCGCGTGCCTGGGCAGTGAGGGGCGCTTGATGCGTCGACGTTTGCAGCAGTACCTGGCGGGCCATCTCGACACTTGAGGGGGCTTCAGGCCGCGTGCACTTCCGGGTGGGCACGGCGATGTTGTTGCAGGATGTACTCGCGCAAGCGCTCGATCTCGGCAGGGTGGCGCTGGCTCAGGCGATAGGCGGCAAGGCCATCAGCAGCCCGCCGCTGCAGGGTGCCCTCAAGCGCAATAGGCGCTTCAGCGTTCCCAGGGTTGAACCACAGCGAAAAACGCGCGGGCGGCTCACCTGGCTGGCGCACTTCAAGCAGTACCCCTTTAAAGGACATTTCTCGCACCCACAGGTCGGTGCTCAGGCCCATGTCGTCTTCAAGGGCGATCGGTGTGTCCAGGGTCAGGCGCCAGGGGCGTACCATCGGCCCGTCTTCGTAGATGCTCGGTGCGCCTACTTGCAGGTGCGTGGCGTGGAATTCGTCTTCAACCAGTTGCAGGGGAAAGCTCATCTGGTGATTTTCGAATTGCGCCTGCAGGGTGACCTGTTCGTGGGCGATCAGGCGGGTCAGCAGGTTCTTGAGTTTGCTGTCGCTGTTAAGCAGCAAGCTGGCCGTCGCATCCGCCACATCGAACTGTGGCGAATGTTGCATGTTCTGAATGAAGTCCAGCTCATCCTGAGTGAGGAGGGCGTCTGCTTGCATGGTCAAACCTGGAAGTTCTGATCAGTCTACGAAGTGGTAAGTTGATGGACAGCACGGCGTCCAGTTGGTTTACGACCGTTGGTCGCTTTCCAGTACGTTGATGCGTGCCAAGGCCTCGGCCAGCTGCTGTTCCAGCTGCGCTGCTCGCTGTTCGGCTTCCACCTGGCGGCTGACGTCGTTCTGAATACCGATGAAGTACTTCAGTTGATCGGCCTCGTTGTATACGGGCGTGATCGACAGTTCGTTCCAGAAGGTGCTGCCATCCTTGCGGTAGTTGAGCAGGATTTCTCGGCAGGGGCGGCCTTCCTTGATGGCCTGGCGGATGCGTTCGCGAGCGGGTTGGTCACGGGCGTTCTGTTGCAGGAAACGACAGTCGCGGTAGAGCACCTCGTTGGCGGTATAGCCGGTGATGCGCTCGAAGGCGGCGTTTACATAGATCAGGATGGTGTCGTCGCCTTCCTGTTCCGCGACCACAATGCCGTCTGTGGAGGCGTCAATCATGCGTTGCAGCAGTTTGGCGTTGATCATGGGCAAGGGCCTGAAAATGGAAAGTTCGACCGGACAGGGTAGCGGGTTTCTGTGTATCGCTCGCAGGCTTACACCGTTGGTGTGAGGCCATTTGCCAGTCTGCAGTGTTAGTATCCTACGTTTTTACTCAGTTTCGGAATCTACTATGAAAGTCGCCATCCTTTCCGGTTCGGTCTATGGTACTGCCGAAGAGGTCGCTCGCCACGCAGAATCGCTGCTCAACGCCTCTGGTTTCGAGGCCTGGCATGCTGGCCGGGCTACTTTGCAGAGCCTTCAGGACTTTGCTCCAGAGGCCTTTCTGGCCGTTACGTCGACCACTGGCATGGGCGAACTGCCGGACAACCTGATGCCGTTGTTCTGCGAAATTCGTGATGCCTTGCCTGCGGCATGGCGTGGTTTGCCTGGCGCCGTCATTGGTCTGGGCGACTCAAGCTACGGTGATACCTTCTGTGGTGGTGGTGAGCAATTGCGCGAGCTGTTTGCCGAGATGGGCCTGAGGGAAGTGCAGCCAATGCTGCGTCTGGATGCCAGTGAGACCGTCACCCCAGAGACCGATGCCGAACCGTGGTTGGCCGAGTTTGGCGCTGCCCTGCGCGGATGACCTGCGCTATTGGTCGGTGGGTCCTGGGATTTCTGTGTCATGACTCACACGGTCAATAAGCTGGCTGGCAATGCAACCCCCGGTTTGATCAGAGCTGGCTAGACTGTCTGCTAGCAGCGCACATGAACGTGCCGGGGTGATTGCAATGAATTCAGCCAATACCGTGCTCAACAGGACTTCGCTTACGCCACTGGGACTGCGCAGATGCCGCTTGCCGAGATACCGTTAAGTGTCTGGCGCACCCGGGGGCATGATTTTTCGTTCCGGGGCCAGACCATCCGTTACTGGACCGCAGGGCAAGGAGAACCACTGCTTTTACTGCATGGGTTCCCAACAGCCAGTTGGGATTGGCACTACCTCTGGCAACCGCTGGCGCAACGTTATCGGGTGATTGCCTGTGACATGCTCGGTTTTGGCGATTCGTCCAAGCCGTTGCGTCATACCTATAGCCTGCTGGAGCAGGCCGACCTGCAGCAGGCGTTGCTTGAACACCTGAACGTCACTGAGCCTGTGCACCTGCTGGGGCATGACTACGGTGCCACGGTCGCTCAGGAGCTGTTGGCACGTCACCATGAAGGGCGGGCGCAGATTGCCAGTTGTGTGTTTCTCAACGCTGCGCTGTTTCCCGAGTGCCATCGGCCCCTGTTGATTCAGAAGCTGCTGCTCAGCCGGCTTGGCTGGCTGGTGGCACGTACGTTTCGACGTGATGATCTGGTCGATTGCGTCAGCAAGATCTATGGGCCTTGCACCCATCCCAGTGAAAGTGCGCTGGATGACTGCTGGAGCCTGATGGTTGCCAACCGCGGCATGCGGGTTTTACACAAGCTAAGTACCTACCCCTTGGAGCGCATCACCTACCGTGAGCGTTGGGTTGGGGCGTTGCTGGCGGGGGGTGTACCGTTGCGGTTCATCAATGGCGCGGTAGATCCGGTGTGCGGAGGCCATGTGGTTGAGCGCTATCGACAGTTGGTGCCTGAGCCCGATGCCGTGTTGCTGCAGGGTATCGGCCATTACCCGCATACCGAATCACCTACCCAAGTGTTGCATCACTATTTGGTGTTTCGCGCACACTTCCAACTGGGGCGCCCGCTGAAACAAGCCTGATCCCGAATGTGAGGATCCGTGGGGAGCCTTGAACCTGGACTCTCGGCTGATCCTGCCACTGTGGGCTTGATTCTGGCGCCGTAATACAGAATAAAAAAGGCCGCTGCAGAGCAGCGGCCAAGTAAGACGTAGATCAAGGAGCTTCAAAATCAACGTCGGTGAACGGGGTAGGCACTCGGGTCTTGAGTGCGCCTACAAACCGGCCAGGAGTTGCTCGGTGAGCGTGCTCTACTGGGCAGGTGGGATAAGAATAAGGCGCTGATCTTTCTGGAAAAATAGCGGTTTCTGACATTCTCTTTTACGCAGGGTGTAATAGTTTTAGGTTATGTAGCGCGATCGTCTGTTGGTAGCGGTGTACAGGTATTTTTGTTTGGCGTGTGTTTGATGTAAGCAATTGTGCAGTGAGGCCAGGCGTGGGCGTTAACTTTTGCGGTGCGTAAGTTGATTATTGGATCCATTGTTACTTGATTGATTTTGATACTTTTCAGGCAGTGTTTTCCATTGGACTTGTGAGTGTGTGTGGGTAGTTTGCTTGCGCAGTAAACCACCACATTCACAAGGACTGCGAATGAATACGCCTACCTCGTTAATATTTTCTACTGAAGAGTTAAGCAGCTTCAGTACTCAAGAACTTTTGCTTGAAATGACCAATACTGTGCTGAGAATACAGTCGGTTCTAAGCAAGGCGCCTTCTTTGGCGCAGGTGATGAGAGGTCAGTTTCAGGCGCGAATGACCGCGCTTGGTTGTGATGTTGATCTTGAGGCCCTGCAGACTCACCAAGGAACGCCGTTGATCAACCTTGTGCTGCAGGCAATGCTCGATCAGCAGGGGTTATCACTGGAAAAGATCGGCCCTCGGCTTTTTAACGCCGGCGTGAGCCAGCCTGTTGAGGTTGACGTAAACGTCGTTCATCAGGTGCTTGGCGAATTGCTGCCCGAGTGGGTCGATACATGGTTGAAGCAGCTTCAAGACTTTTGGGCGGGCGCTTCAAGCCCTGATAAGCCGTTTGGTCCAAACAACCTCTACATACTGTTTGCCCATCTGTTTTTTCTCGATGTTAACGTATGGGCAGGGCGGCGGCCCGAACGATTGGCGCAGGCCAGTCAAGTGGAAACGTTCATTTCTGATATTGATACCAACGTCAGGGCACTTTCACTGCTTGATGAGCGTGGACAGGCCACCCCACTGTTTCAGGCGTTCGTATTAGGCGAGTTTTCCGAGTCCTCTGCCGATACGACGGTTTGGTTGTATAGCGCCTGGGACGGGCTGACGCCGTACCGCGATCTTCAGACACTGCTTGCGGGTATGGAGTGGCGCCTGCAAGCACCTGAAACACGGCAATTGATGCTGCAACATCTGGCCCCATCGCAACAGGCCTTACTTCAGGGGCGAGTACTCAAGGTCGTCGAGCAGCCGTTTGCCGAAAGTGTATTCAAACACCAAGTGTCGGATCTGAAACGTACCCAGCGACAATGGTTTCACGACATCGTGCAGACTGCCCGGGTTAAGGCGCAGGATGCCTGTGAGGTATGGGAAGCACTGACGGCGATGGAAGAGCAGGCGGTGCTGGTTTCGGTGCTGCAGGCCCGCCATGCCGACCGCCTCAGGGAGCACCGTGTCGCCCGTCAGCCAGAGTGGTTGCGGTTTCTGGTGGGTGACGAGAAGGCCGCTTACGAGCAGCGTGAAAAGACGCTGGTTCAGGCCCAGCAGCGCGTAGATACATTGCTTCAGGGGCATGTCAGCTATGAAGCGTTTGCTCACGCGCAAATTCAGGCGTATGTGCAAAAGCACCTGGGCATGACGATTGATGCCGAGCATGTTGTGCTCGATATGACGTACTCGATAGACATTGATGGCCATGCACTGACAGGCGGCAGGCAGTTGACCCTTGGCCAATGGGTGCTTTCGGGGGGATATCGGGGGAAAGATGCTCAGGTGCTCGTGCGGGTTGTGCAGGGGCCGAACCTGTCGACCCCGTTCATTGCAACAATGACCGCCGAGTTGAACCTGCGCGAAGGGTACATTGATTCCACGCAGGCACTTTACTTCAGTGAGGAAGGGGGGACAGCAATGACCGACGCCCTCCGTGCGTGCTTGTCGTTGTCCTTTTTGAGCGCGCGTTATCAGGGCATGGACCAAGCGGCATTCGAGGTGTTCGAGCGCCTTGGCCAACACAGCGGGCCGCTGGAGGCGCTGGGTGTGGAAGTGGGCGGCGTGTTGCTCAACGACCATGGGTTGGCATTGAAGGATCTGTTCTATTTGCGTTATCCCCATGGTGACGACTGGCGCTACATCGTCTATTCGCCAGGTGCCCCAGGGGGCGATGTCAGGGTGTTCGACGCGGTTCACCAGTTGAGTATGGCCATGGGCGAGTGGACGCTTACGCCGGCAGGCCGTGAGTACCTGGTCGGGCAGGTGGCCTTTGCTGACCGCGCTGGCTTTAGTCGCTATCTGGAACAACAGCATCGGTTACCGACCCATTGGACGCGTGAAAGCGTGGTGCTTGAGCGCTGGGTGGTCGGCACATGGCATGACGCGCTCTCCGAGGTTGCCTTCAAGAAGGTGAACGGCCTGCTGGATGAGTTGCAGGCCGTTACTCCGCAGTGGTATCGCGATGCTGCACCGCAAGATCGCCAGGCGCTGACTGACCTGGACTTCGTGCTGTTGGCACTGCGTGGTGAATATGAAGAGCATTACCGCCTTCCCCATTTCCGAAGCTTTGCCCATCACGAAGTCGGGCAGCGGATCAACGCCTTTCTCGGATCAAGCGCAGAGGGTGGTTGGGTGGATCCCGACACGGTGTTGGTGACGTTGGAAACGGATGCCGTGATGACACTGACTCAAGTGGTCATAAGCGGATACGACAGCAGTTTCAATTTTGAGGATTTCGCCAAGCTCGCCTCGACCTGTGGTCAGGATCTGTCGAGGCTCGATCGTCGATTTTTGGCGAGTTATATCCGTTCGGCGAACCTGGGAGAGCGCTACATCGCGCTGGCCAAGCAGACACTGGTCGAGTCGACGGACTCCAATTACAGCCTGTACCGAGCGTTGCATCGCTACCTGCTGTGCTTTCAGATCAAACGGACCTGGCTCTGTGAAACGCTGTCGGGGAACCTCTCCACAGCACAGAGCCGGTGGATGAAGGAAGCGGTTGAGTCGCTTCTGGAGCTCGAACCACCCGTAGTGGGTGGCGATACCTTCAACAAGGACGGTGTTTACCAACTGGCTTTGCGTGGCCGACGTATCGAAGGTGTCTACATTTTCAGGCACCAGCAGGGCAGCTCCGCAGATGACCTGCTCTACACCCCGGATGCACCTGATGGCATCTGGTTGCGCAGTCGGGATGACCTCGCCAGGCAGTGGAAGGAGGGCGGGCTGGGCGATTACTTCTATCAGCGAACGGCGATCAAGGATCAGCGAATCATCGGGACACTGGCGGATGATGTCGTCCGCGCTGGCGATCCGACCGCTACGATCACGCAGGCCTACGGTGAGTACGCCCGCATCAGTGATTTTGGCGATGAGTTTGACGTCATGACGCACCGCATCATTGAAGATGTCGACCTTGATACCACCAGTGTTGCCGAGCGGATATCGTGGTTGTTGTTTGAAGTCGCACTCGGCACAGCCGCCATTCTTTCGATGCCGTTTCCGCCTGCCGCGATGGCGGTATCGGCCTTTACCACGTTGAGGACGTTCACTGTGGGGGCGTTGGCCTATCGCGATGGTGACCGGGCCTCGGCGTTGGCTGCCTTTGCACTTGCCGGGGCGGGCGTGTTCTCGCTGGCCGGGGGCTGGGGGCGGTTGCTCGGTGCCCTTTCCAAGTTATCGGATGGGCCGAGTTCTGCTCAGGTGGAGTTGCTCAAGCGCCTGTGCTCGGACATCGTTGCCCCGGTAGCGCCCCGGACATTGACCCCTGCGTTCAAGGTTTTCCAGGAAGAGCTGACCTTGTTCCTCAATGACATGGACTCGCCCGCGCAGGGGTTGTCTAAAGGTCGTGCCCCATTCGCCAACTGATCGTCTTTGCGGTGGCCAGTAGCAATTGAGCGGCTGGCCCCTGTTCATCGGCATGGAAGATCGAGGTCGGGCCGACTACGGTGATAACTGCCGCGATCTTGCCGACGGCGTTGAACACCGGCGCCGACAGTGCATCGACGCCGGGCATCAGCAGGCCGTGGATATGGTGCAGGCCACGTTCACGGATTTGCGCAAACAACGTGTCGTACTCACTGGCGGTCTGCTGCAGGTTCGCCAGCTCCTGATCGCGCAGCTCGGTGGTTTCGCGCTCCGGCAGGTAAGCACCGAACACCAGCCCGGTAGATGAGCTGAGCAACGGCAGTACCGAGCCGATTTGGGTGACCACGGTTACGGCACGCACGGCAGGCTCAATGCTGACCACGGTCGGGCCCTTGTTGCCCCACACGGCCAAAAAGCAGCTTTCATTAAGTTCATCGCGCAATTGCGACAGCGGCAGTGCGCCGACCTTCAAGACATCCATGCCACCCAGGGCAGCCAGGCCAACCCGCAGCGCTTCGCGGCCCAGCCCGTAGTGGTTGGTTGCCGGGTTCTGTTCGGCAAAACCGCTGGCGATCAAGGCCTGCAGGTAGCGGTGAACCTTGCTCGCAGGCATCTGAACGTGTTCGGCCAGGCGCGACAGCGACGTGGCGGGCGACAGTTCGGCCAAGGCCTTGAGGATGTCGGTGCCGACCTCTGCCGAGCGAACCTTCTGTTTGCCGGTGCTGTCGGCGGTGGAGCTGGCTTTGGCCATGGGGCATTCGATCCGGGAGAGACAGGAGGGCGTCTTTATAGCTTGACGGACTTTGGCAATCAAATTACGTTATGCGTAATGTGATTACGATAAAAATAATGCAGACGTGCTGTTGCCGCCTGGTCGGTACGCAGCCAACTGCCCGTAACCGGCCTCATGGCCAGGAGTCTCGATGAACCTCGATTCCACGTCCTCACTCAGCTACCAGAGCGGTTTCGGCAACGAATTCGCCAGCGAAGCATTGCCGGGCGCCCTGCCAGTCGGGCAGAACTCTCCGCAAAAAGCCCCGTACGGGCTGTACGCCGAACTGTTCTCCGGCACCGCGTTCACCATGACCCGTAGTGAGCTGCGTCGTACCTGGATGTACCGTATCCGGCCGTCGGCCCTGCACCCGGCGTTCGAGCGCCTGGAGCGTCAGCTGGCCGGTGGTCCGTTGGGCGCAGTGACGCCAAACCGGCTGCGCTGGAACCCGTTGGATATTCCCGCCGAGCCTACCGATTTCATTGACGGCTGGGTCGCCATGGCGGCCAACTCGGCCGCTGACAAGCCGTCGGGTGTCAGCGTCTACAGTTACCGTGCGAACCGCTCGATGGAGCGCGTGTTCTTCAACGCCGATGGCGAACTGTTGCTGGTGCCGGAACAGGGCCGTCTGCGTATCGCCACCGAGCTGGGGGTGCTGGAGGTCGAACCACTGGAGATCGCCGTACTGCCGCGGGGCTTGAAGTTCCGGGTTGAACTGCTCGACAGTACCGCGCGCGGCTACATTGCCGAAAACCACGGTGCGCCGCTGCGTATCCCGGACCTTGGGCCGATTGGCAGCAACGGTCTGGCCAACCCGCGTGATTTCCTGGCACCGGTGGCCCACTACGAAGAGCACCAGGGCCCTGTGCCGCTGGTGCAGAAGTTCCTGGGTGAGCTGTGGGGTTGTGTGTTGCAGCATTCACCGCTGGATGTGGTGGCGTGGCACGGCAACAACGTGCCGTACAAATACGACCTGCGTCGTTTCAACACCATTGGCACGGTCAGCTTCGACCACCCGGACCCGTCGATCTTCACCGTACTGACCTCGCCGACCAGCGTGCCGGGCATGGCCAACATCGATTTCGTGATTTTCCCGCCACGCTGGATGGTGGCCGAGAACACGTTCCGTCCACCATGGTTCCATCGCAACCTGATGAACGAGTTCATGGGCCTGATCCAGGGAGCTTATGACGCCAAGGCCGAAGGTTTCCTGCCTGGCGGCGCGTCGTTGCACAGCTGCATGAGCGCCCACGGCCCGGATGCTGAAACCTGTGCCAAGGCGATTGCCGCTGACCTTGCGCCCAGCAAGATCGATAACACCATGGCCTTTATGTTCGAGACCAGCCAGATGCTGAGACCGACGCGCCATGCACTGGAATGCCCGCAATTGCAGGCCGACTACGATAGTTGCTGGGCATCGTTGCCGAGCACCTTCACCCCGAATCGGAGATAACCCATGAATCAGTCCGCCATTGCCCGTAGTTGGGTCGATCACGCCAACGGGCATAGCGATTTTCCGCTGCAGAACCTGCCCCTGGGTATCTTCAGCCGTAAAGACCAGGCGCCACGCTGCGGTGTTGCCATCGGTGATGCCATCCTCGATCTGGAAGGCGCCTTGGCCGCCGGCCTGTTCGAGGGCGAAGCCCGTGTGGCTGTCGAGGCTACCCGTGGCGGTGCGCTGAATGCGTTCTTCGCGCTGGGCCGTGGTGCCCGGGTTGCCCTGCGTGAGCGTCTGCTGGCGCTGTTGGGTGAAGCCAGTGAGCATCAGGCCGCGCTGCGACCACTGCTGTATCCGGCTGCTGAGTGCCAGTTGCACCTGCCTGCCCGGATCGGCGACTACACCGACTTCTACGTGGGCATCGAACACGCCAAGAACGTTGGCAAACTGTTCCGTCCGGACAACCCTCTGCTGCCGAACTACAAGTATGTGCCGATTGGTTATCACGGCCGTGCCTCGACCATTCGTCCGTCGGGCACTGATGTCCGTCGGCCGAAGGGGCAAACCCTGCCTGCCGGGCAGAACGAACCGGTTTTCGGCCCGTGCGCACGGCTCGACTACGAGCTGGAACTGGGCATCTGGATCGGCCAGGGCAATGAGTTGGGCGATGCCATTCCGGTGGCCGAAGCGGCTGAGCATATTGCGGGTTTCTGCTTGCTCAACGACTGGTCGGCGCGTGATATCCAGGCGTGGGAGTACCAGCCACTGGGCCCGTTCCTGTCCAAGAGCTTCATCTCTACGGTGTCGCCGTGGGTGGTGACGGCCGAAGCGCTGGAGCCGTTCCGTTGTGCACAACCGGCCCGTCCGGAAGGTGACCCGCAGCCACTGTCTTACCTGCTCGACAAACGCGATCAGGCGCTGGGCGCCTTCGACATCGAACTGGAAGTGCTGCTGGTGACCGAGCGCATGCGTGAGCAGAACCTCCCGGCCCATCGTCTGACCCTGAGCAACACCTTGAGCATGTACTGGACCGTGGCACAGATGGTCGCGCACCACAGCGTCAACGGTTGCCAACTGCAATCGGGCGACCTGTTCGGTTCTGGCACCCTGTCGGGCGCTAAACCAGGGCAGTTCGGCAGCCTGCTGGAGATTACTCAGGGCGGCAAGGAACCGATCGAGCTGGCATCTGGTGAAGTGCGTCGCTTCCTTGAGGACGGTGACGAGATCATCCTGCGCGCCCGTTGCATCCGCGACGGTGTTGCCAGCATCGGTTTTGGCGAGTGTCGCGGCAAGATCCTGCCAGCACACTAAAAATGAGGGCGGGGCATGGAACTCTATACCTATTTCCGTTCGACCTCGTCGTACCGGGTACGGATTGCCCTGGCGCTCAAGGGGCTGGATTTTCAGTCCCTGCCGGTCAACCTGCTCAAAGGCGAGCAGCGTGAGCCTGCATTTCTGGCGCTCAACCCTCAAGGCCGTGTACCGGCCCTGAGGGTCGACTCCGGGGCGTTGCTGTTGCAGTCGCCGGCGATCATCGAGTATCTGGAAGAATGTTATCCACAGCCGGCACTGCTGCCTGTCGCACTTGAGCAGCGAGCTCAAGCGCGAGGTGTGGCGGCGCTCATTGGTTGCGACATCCACCCGCTACACAATGTCAGCGTGCTCAACCAATTGCGTCAGTTGGTGCATGATGAAACGCAGGTCAATCAGTGGATCGCCCACTGGATTAGCCAAGGGCTGGCGGCGGTTGAACAGTTGATCGGTGACAGCGGCTACTGCTTCGGCGCTCAACCGGGCCTGGCGGATGTCTACCTGATTCCGCAGCTGTATGCCGCACAACGGTTCAGCATCGATCTCAGCAGCTACCCTCGTATCAATCGGGTAGCCGCATTGGCCGCGCAACACCCGGCGTTCGTCCAGGCGCACCCGTCTAACCAACCTGATACCCCATGACGCGGCTGGCGATGGGGTTCAATGAATCGATGTCGTTTTAGGGGGCAGGTGGTTCAAGCGTTCGGTCAGGCGCAAGCGTTGGATCGGGTCATCGCTGAGCAACAAGGCATGCTCCAGGTCGAAACGTTCGGCCTGTGGGCAATCCAGCCGCTGATAGAGGGTGGCACGGGCCAGGTAGTCGCTGGCGTTGGCCGGCCCTAGTTCAATGACCCGTTCAGCATCTTTCAGCGCTGCCAGGTCGTCGTCATGGGTGGTGTGCAGTTGCCGCAGGTTACGCGACAGGCGCTGAAGCATCTGGAGTGGGCTGGCGGTCAGCAGGTGGTCGGCACTCAATGTCATTTGTGGGCCGAACTGCCGACCGAGCAGTTCGCGACAGTCCGCAGGGTATAGACGACGTCCACCACAGGGATCGAGCAGGTGGTCGGCACCCGGCACCCGCAGCAGGAAGTATCCCGGGAAGTTCACACCCTCCAGTGGGATGGACAGGCCACGGGCCAGCTCCAGGCTCAATAGTGCCAAGGCCAGCGGCTGGCCGCGACGGCGCATCAGCACCTTGTCCAGCAGCGCCGCCTGCGGGCGCAATGGGTAATACTCATCCTGCTGAAACCCCAAGGCGCATAGCTGACGCAGCAGGGGTTGCGCCAGTTCGCTCACGGGCAACATGGGCAAGCCCACACTGACTTCGCGCTGCAGTGTTTGCACCAGTGCCAGGTAGTCGGCAGGTTGCAGAGTGGGGTCATGTTCGGCGGCGATCCATAACCCCGCTTCAAACAGCGCGACAGGCTGACGTTCGAGGCAGGCCAGACAGGCTTTGCGTGGGTTCATGAAAGTCTCCGCTCACGCTTATTTTTTAGCTCCGAGCGTGGCTTTCGTCCAGTGCCCCTATCAGTTGGCCAGAGCGTGCCTATACTTGCATCAGCACCCTGCAATTCGGGAGCTTGTCGATGTTTGCTCTGATGCAAAGCACACGCACCCAATCGCTGCACCTGTGTATCGATCCTCCGACCGGGCTCAAGGCCGTGATTGCTATCCATAGTGAGCAGCGTGGCCCCGCTATGGGTGGTTGTCGCTACCTGGCCTACCCCGACGATGAAAGTGCGATGGTCGATGCCATTCGTCTGGCGCAGGGTATGAGTTACAAGGCCGCGCTGGCCGGCTTGCCGCTGGGCGGAGGCAAGGCGGTGATCATTCGCAACCCGCATGTGGAAAACCGTGCCGCGTTGTTTGAGGCGTTCGGTCGCTTTGTCGACTCACTCGAAGGTCGCTACATCACCGCGATCGACAGCGGTACGTCGACGCTGGACATGGACTGCATTGCGCAAACCACACAGCATGTCACGAGTACCACCGCGTCGGGTGACCCCTCGCCGTATTCCGCCATGGGTGTGTTTGCCGGTATCCGGGCGACCTCAATGGCGCGTTTGGGCAGTGACAACCTGGAAGGCCTGCGGGTGGCGGTGCAAGGGTTGGGTAATGTGGGCTACGCCCTGGCTGAGCAACTGCACGCAGCGGGTGCCGAGTTGCTGGTCAGTGACCATGATCCCGGACGGGTGCAATTGGCAATGGAGCAGTTCAATGCTCATCCGATTGCCACTGACGCACTCATCAGCACACCCTGCGATATCTTCGCGCCCTGTGGCCTAGGCTCGATTCTTACAGGACAGAGTGTAATGCAGCTTCGTTGCGCGGCCGTTGCAGGCTCGGCAAACAATCAGCTGACCAACCTGCAGGTGGCCGATCAACTGGAAAATCGCGGCATCCTGTACGCACCGGACTACATCATCAATTCTGGTGGCCTGATTTATGTGGCGCTCAAGCACCAAGGCGAAGAGCTGCCGAGCATTACCGCGCATCTGGCGCGTATTCCTTCGCGACTGACGGAAGTCTTTGCTCATGCCCAGGCGGAGAAGCGCTCGCCGGCACGGGTTGCGCAAACCCTTGCCGAGCGCCTGCTGTACTCTTGAGCGCGTTACTCGGCAGGGCTTTCATCACCCAGCAGTTCGCTGAGCGCATCGGGCTGGCTCTTGAAGGCCTTGGCGAAGACATCGCGGTTTTTCGCCATGTAGATACCGGCGTCCTCAACCTGCTGTTCACTCAATGACGGCACGGCTTTCTTCAGCACTTCGGCCAGCAGTTCAGCCAGCTCAAGCATCTTGTCGTGACGGTCTGCTTCGGCTTTATCCATGAACAAGCGCTCCAGGTCTCGGCTGCTGCGGTACACCACTTCGACGGCCATTCATCACCTCACATGCCTTTCGATAATTGAACAATACGAATACTGTGTTTTTGTACAGTAAAGAGAATAAGGCAATCCATGGATTTTGGATAGTGGCATTTTTATAGCCAAACCCTCGGCCTTCGGCCATTCATCTTGTTGGGCACGTGCCTTGCGGCAATCTGCCGCCTTCTCAAACCCAATGCCTGGCCTTTTTACTGCATGCAGATAAAGCGTCATGTATCTGCTGCATCCTCCTTCAAGCCGTATCAAGGAATCTGTACCGTGAATAACAATTGGGCTGACAAACTACGTAAAAGCCTCCATGGCTCTGCCGACTCACTGGGTAACCTGTGCGTTGAGGCGTTTCATTACCTGGCCTTGTTCGGTATCGGTGCAATTACGGCCTACGCTGCCGTAGTGACATTCATGGAGATGCTGGGCAAGGGCGGTGTCAGTGTCGATGACATCCTGCTGTTGTTCATCTATCTGGAACTGGGGGCAATGGTCGGTATTTATTTCAAGACCAACCACATGCCAATCCGCTTCCTGTTGTATGTGGCGATCACTGCCTTGACCCGCCTGTTGATCGGCGATGTATCGCATCACAAGGCTCCCGATGTGGGCCTGCTGTATGTGTGCGGCGGTATCCTGCTGCTGTCGTTCTCGATCCTGGTGGTGCGCTTCGCCTCGTCGCGCTACCCCTCGAGCAGGGCGATTAACGCGAGCGGCAAGGACATCGAAGAGGGCAAATAGAGCCCTCGGTAGTGCAGTGCCCCTGTTAATGAGGGGCGCCGTGCAGGGTGGTGCGGTCACGCTCGGTCATTGCCGTCAGGATAGCCACGGCGCTGTGCCCTCGCTCAATGGCAAGGCCGAACTGGATGCTTTCGATCAAGCGTTGCAGGCGCTTGGGATCATTGCGTTGTGCGGCGTGTACCAGGCGTTTGGCAACGATACCCTGGGCGTCGGAGAGGGTCAGCATGATGCTGCCGTCGAGGCGTTCGATGCTCAGGTTGACCCGGTACTCTGGCATGAACGCGGCACTGATTTGCTCAAAGGGGTTGTTCATGGTGCGTTACCTGGCGATGTCATGCAGTGATTGACAGGCCTAGCGCCTGGTGAGTTCGTCACTGTGAACACAGCAAGGTCTGTGCCCGTCAGGCACAAAAAAGGCGAGCCGCAGCTCGCCTTTTTTCGTTGACCCGTCTACTTCAGCTATTGAGGGCTTGCTGGTTTTCCTCGAAGTCTTCCTGCAGCAGCTGATCGGTGTGTTCGCTTTCGGCGCTTTGTTGAGGCACTGCACGTTTACTGCGCAGTTTGCCGTAGAAGTGTTCCAGCGCGTGGTTGAGCTTCTCGGCCGCACCGTCCACCGCCTGCTCCAGCGAAGCGGCCTTGTGGGTTACGGAAATCGGTTGGTGGCCTTTGGGGCGAGCCTCCATCTGGCAACGTTTGTCGTGTGGGCCGGGCTTGGTGCCGTTTTCGTCCCCCAGGTGAACTTCGATGCGGGTGAGGTCTTCTTCGAAGCGGTCGAGTTGTTGTTCGACGGTGCTGCGGACCCACTGTTCCAGCCGGATGCTGCTTTGAATATGGTTGTCGCTATTGACATGGACTTGCATAGATCAATCCTTATTCAGCTAGCTCGCAAGAGAATCGATGATGCCGATGTGGCCTGTGGTAATCATCGCCTCTTGACTACAAGGTCAGGCAGTTGGCGAAACAATTCAAGCCCTTTTGAAAGAAAAATATCTTGTCGCAAAAAGCGGGCTTCGGAGGGCGTGTTTACCTGCGCTGGATCAAGAGGCCTCGTTGCAGACGTGCTGGGTTGATTGTTACCGCAAGTGTAAAAAAGCGTAAATGCGCTTTACTCGGTGGTGAGAATAACTATCATTCGCCCCCTGTTTCTATTTACGTAGAATTTACACTTCCAGGGAGAGGTCCACCATGTCCCCCAGCTTTACCAAGTCCTGCCTCGCACTCGCGTTGTGTTCGCTGTACACCGTCCAGGCTTCGGCCCAGAGTCAGCCTCTTGAGTTGGACAACATGGTGGTGACCGCCTCCGGTTTTTCCCAGCAGATCAAGGATGCCCCAGCGTCGATTTCGGTCATCTCCCGTGAGCAGATCGAGAACAAGTCCTACCGCGATGTCACCGATGCGCTGCGCGATGTGCCGGGCGTGGTGGTCACCGGTGGCGGCAGTTCCAGTGACATCAGCATTCGAGGCATGGCCTCGAAGTACACCCTGATGCTGGTCGACGGCAAGCGCCAGGATTCGCGTGCTACCCGCCCCAACAGCGATGGGGCCGGGATCGAGCAGGGCTGGATGCCCCCGCTGGAGGCCATTGAGCGAATCGAGGTGGTGCGCGGGCCGATGTCGTCGCTGTATGGCTCCGATGCCATGGGCGGTGTGATCAACATCATCACCCGCAAGGTCACGCCGCAGTGGTACGGTGGGATCCGCACCGAGTCGACGTTCCAGGACCGTTCTGACTCCGGTGACTATTCCAGCACCAGTGCATTCATTTCCGGGCCTTTGGTCGAGAACCTGGTGGGCCTTCAGTTGTACGGGCAGCGCTCACGCCGTGACGAGGACCACATCGTCAATGGCTTCAATGAGCAAAGTACCGACAGCGCCACGGCCAAGCTGTCGTTTACCCCGGATACAAACAACGACATCACCTTTGAAGCCGGCAAGTCCGAACAGGAACGCAACGCCACCTTGGGCCGCTCGGCACGTTCTTCTTCCTCGCAGAACGATTACGACCGTACCCATTTCTCGGTGAGCCACGCGGGGCGCTGGGAAAGCGTCACGACCGACAGCTACCTGCAGCAGGAGCAGATCGAGAACCCCGGTCGCAAGATGGAGCTGGAGAACACCGTGCTCAACTCGCAGGTGTCGTTTTACAGCGACTCGCACATCACGACCTTCGGCGGTCAGTACAAGTACGAAGACCTGAGCGATCAAGGCAACCAGCTTGCCTCGGCGGCAACCCTCAACCAGCTTACCCGCTGGTCCTGGGCGTTGTTCGCCGAAGACGAGTGGCGCCTGACCGACCAGTTCGCCCTGACCGGCGGCTTGCGCATGGACCGGGACGAAAACTACGGCACTCATTGGTCGCCACGCCTGTATGGGGTCTATCACCCGACCGAGCAGTGGACGATCAAGGGCGGTGTGTCCACCGGCTACCGTTCACCGGACATCCGTGCTGCCGTTGACGATTGGGGGCAGATCACTGGCGGTGGCGGTGATCCGGCGATTATCGTCGGCAATTCGGGGCTAAAACCGGAGAAAAGTGTCAGCCAGGAAATTGGTTTCATTTGGGATAATCTTGAGGGCTTCTCGACCGGCCTGACGGTGTTCAACACCGACTTCAAGGACAAGATCACCGAGCAGCGTCGCTGCACCGACAGCACCGGTAATGCGTCCGGGCAGTGCCAGATCGACGGCACCTCGTACAAGTTCATCAGTGATCGGGTGAACGTCGATGAGGCGCAGATGCGTGGCGTCGAGGCTACCCTGGACTGGGCCATTACCCAGCACCTGACACTGGCGACCAACTACACCTTCACCGATTCCGAGCAGAAGAGTGGGGCGCTCAAGGGCAAGGCGTTGAACCAGATGCCCCGGCACATGTTCAACGCCACCCTGGACTGGCAGAACACTGATCAGTTGGGCACATGGACGCGGCTGAACTACCGTGGCAAGACCTCCGACTATCTGGGGCGTACCACGATGTCTGATGGCACGCCGTCCTACACCTTTGTTGATGTTGGCGGTACCTACAAGGTGACCAAGAACCTCAAGCTGCTGGCGGGCGTTTACAACGTGTTCAACAAGGAAGTCGATTACGCCGACTATCAAACGGTTCTGGATGGGCGTCGCTACACCGTCGGTATGGACCTGTCGTTCTGATCGAGGGGGACGCCTGCTGGGGTTAGCTGCGCAGTGCCTGGCGGTACTCGCCCGGTGTTGCGCCGAGGGCCTGACGGAAGCGGTTACTGAAGTGGCTGGCGCTGGCAAAGCCGCAGAGCAGGGCCACCTGGAGCATGGGCAGGTCACTGAAGCGAAGCAGTTGGCGTGCCTTGGCCAGGCGCCGGGCCAGCAGGTACTGGTGGGGTGGTAGCCCAAAGCTGGTGCGGAACATGCGTGCGAAGTGGTACTCGGACAAGTTGCACAGGGTCGCCAGTTCACCCAGACTGATCGGCTGGTCGAGGTGCTGCTCGATAAAGTCGGCCAACTGCCGACGTTGGTGCGGCGCCAGGCCACCTTTGAGCCTTACCCCCTGACGCAGGCCAACCTGGCTGAGCAGGGCGTGGCTGACCAGCTCGTGTGCGAGACTGCTGGTCAGCAGACGTTCGGCAGGTTCGTCCCAGTCCAGGGCGATCAATTGGCGAAAGCGTCGAGCCTGCTGGGGATCATCCAGAAAGGTGTTCTCTTGCAGTTGCAGCTCCCGCGGCTCACGGTCCAGCAGGCGCACGCACTCCAGGGCGAACTGCGCCTGGGTGATGTACAGATGCACCAGGCGGATCTTGCCGTTGATCACCCAGTTCGAGTCATGCCCGGCTGGAAGAATGCACAGTTTGTCCGGCCCGCCCTTGGCTGAGGGGCGTTCGCGGCGAAACGTGCCTGTGCCGCCATCGATGTAGCACGACAGGGTGTGATGGCTGGGTGCCTGGTAGTCGCGTGCATCGTCCTGATTGTTCCACAAGGCTGCAACCATGCCGTCACCCAGCTGCGCACTGTGTTCCAGGCGAGTGTTGGGCGAATCGTGCAGTGCGTTGAAGACTTGCAGGGTGTCCAGCGGGGTCATGGTGGTTACCTCTGTCGCCATCCTACCGCTGTCCACCGCCGCGTAAAGCCGTCGGCGATGGAAAAGCGCAAGTTTGTGCAAGCCTGACCTGATGCCAGAGCGGACACTGCACCTCAGCCCGGAGGAGCTTTGTCATGAACCTGTTTTTATATGTGTTGACCGTTGTCATCTGGGGCACCACCTGGATCGCCCTGAAACTGCAACTGGGCGTGGTGGCGATCCCGGTATCGATTGTCTACCGCTTTGCCTTGGCGGCGTTGTTGCTGTTCGTCATTCTGCTGGTCAGCCGCCGTTTGCAACCGATGAATCGTCGGGCTCATGGCCTTTGCCTGGCGCAGGGGCTGTGCCTGTTTTGCGTCAACTTCATGTGCTTCCTGACGGCCAGCCAGTGGATTCCCAGCGGCCTGATCGCGGTGGTGTTCTCCACTGCGACCCTGTGGAATGCGCTCAACGCCAGGGTGTTTTTCGGGCAGCGTATCGCGACCAACGTATTGGGCGGTGGCGCACTGGGGTTGTTAGGCTTGGCACTGTTGTTCTGGCCAGAGCTGTATGGTCATGCCGCCAGCCGTGAAACCCTGATCGGTCTGGCACTCGCCCTGGTCGGCACCTTGTGCTTCTCGGCGGGCAACATGCTCTCCAGCCTGCAGCAAAAAGCCGGCCTGAAGCCCATGACCACCAACGCCTGGGGCATGTTCTACGGGGCCTCGATGCTGGCGGTGTATTGCCTGATCAGCGGCATTCCCTTCGCCATGGAATGGAACACGCGTTATATCGGCTCGCTGCTGTACCTGGTGATTCCGGGCTCAGTGATCGGCTTTACCGCTTACCTGACCCTGGTTGGGCGCATGGGGCCAGAGCGCGCTGCGTATTGCACGGTATTGTTCCCGCTGGTGGCGCTGAACGTCTCGGCGTTTGCCGAAGGTTATCAATGGACACCGCCGGCGTTGTTCGGGCTGTTGCTGGTGATGCTCGGCAACGTGCTGGTATTTCGCAAGCCCAAGCCACGGGCGCCCCTGGGCGCCCTGGCTCAGCGTCTGTAGCCGTTTACTTCCAGACCTGCGGATTGACCAGGTCACGCGGGCGTTCGCCGTTCAAGGCGCTGCACAGGTTGTCGATGGCACGGTTGGCCATGGCTTCGCGGGTTTCGGCGGTGGCCGAGCCGACATGGGGCAGGGTAACGGCATTCTTGAGTTGGAACAGCGGTGATTCGCTCAGCGGTTCCTTCTCATAAACATCCAGGCCGGCACCGCGAATGGTGCCGTTCTGCAGTGCTTGTACCAGTGCCGCTTCGTCCACCACCGGGCCACGGGAGACGTTGATCAGGAAGGCGCCGGGTTTCATCAGTTGCAACTCGCGCTGGCCGATCAGGTGCTGCGTCTGGGCCGTGAGCGGTACCACCAGGCAGACGAAGTCGGCTTCCGCCAGCAGGTGCTCCAGGCTGCAGTACTGCGCGCCGAGTTCCTGTTCCAGTGCCGGTTTGCGGCTGTTGCCGCTGTACAGCACGGGCATGTTGAAGCCCAGGCGGCCACGGCGGGCGATGGCAGCACCAATGTTGCCCATGCCAACGATACCCAGGGTCTTGCCGAAGACATCGCTACCGAAATGGGCAGGCCCTACGGTGGCTTGCCATTGCCCGGCCTTGGTCCAGGCGTCGAGTTCGGCAACCCGGCGGGCAGCGCTCATGATCAGGGCAAAGCCCAGGTCGGCGGTGCTTTCGGTCAGGACATCGGGGGTGTTGGTCAGGGCAATGCCGCGCTCGTTGAAGTAGGCCAGGTCATAGTTGTCGTAACCCACTGAAACACTGGAGACCACCTCAAGCTTGGCCGCGGTTGCCAGTTGTGCCTGGCCCAACTTGCGCCCGGCGCCAATCAGGCCGTGGGCCTCGGGCAGTGCTTCGTTGAATTGTGCGCTGATATCGCCGAGCTTGGGGTTCGGCACTATCACGTTGAACGTCTGCTGCAGGCGCTCGACCATCGGCGGGGTGATGCGGCTGAAGGCAAGGACAGTCTTTTTCATCGGTGGAATCTCTGCTGGCGGTCAAGAATGAAGCGGCTATTGGGTAGCACGCTATCATTCTCGACCCCGATCGTGCAGCAGGTTTTACGTCGCGATGCGTAGCTGGTGGGTCTTCAGGTCGGCTTCGTGGGCCGCGAGAATTTCCGGTAGCGAGCTGCGCAGGTACTCGACCCAGGTCTTGATCTTGGCATCCAGGTATTGCCGCGACGGGTAGATGGCATAGAGGTTCAGTTCCTGCAGGCGATAGTCGGGCATTACCCGCACCAGCGAGCCATCACGCAAGCCGTCGATTGCCGAGTAGATCGGCAGTACGCCAACACCCATGCCACTGCGGATGGCGGTCTTCATGGCGTCGGCCGAGTTTACCTGGAACGGTGCCTGGGTGATGTTGACCACTTCCTGGCCTTCAGGGCCATCGAACAGCCACTTCTCCAGTGGGATCACCGGGCTGACCATGCGCAGGCAAGAGTGACCGAGCAGGTCGGAGGGTTTTTGCGCGCCACCGTTGCGTTTCACGTAGTCCGGCGAGGCACAGCAAATGCTGTAGGTAATCCCCAGGCGTTGCGAGACAAAGCCTGAGTCCGGCAGCTCGCTGGCCAGTACGATGGACACGTCATAGCCTTCATCCAGCAGGTCTGGCACGCGGTTGGCCATCGTCAGGTCAAAGGTGACGTCCGGGTGGGTCTCGCGGTAGCGGGAGATGGCATCAATGACGAAGTGCTGCCCTACGCCGGTCATCGAGTGCACTTTCAACTGACCCGCCGGTCGTGAGTGGGCATCGCTGGCCTCGGCTTCAGCTTCCTCGACATAGGTGAGGATTTGCTCGCAGCGCATCAGGTAGCGTTTGCCGGCTTCGGTCAGGGCTATCCGTCGGGTGGTGCGGTTGAGAAGACGGGTTTGCAGGTGCGCTTCGAGGTTGGAAACCGCCCGCGAGACGTTCGCGGTGGTCGTATCCAGTTGAACGGCAGCGGCAGTAAAACTGCCAACCTGGGCCACACAACTGAATGCACGCATGTTTTGCAGGGTGTCCATGGGTCGCTCTCAAGGTAGACGACAAATTGTGACACGAAGTTACAGTGTTGGTCTTCAGACTAAAGCCGGATTATCACCGTTTTCGTAACAAAGATTCGCAGTAATACACGCTTATCGCCAGTGCTGTCGCCCCCTAGAATTGTGTTCTCCAAGCGTCATCCACCTTCTATGTCGGGAATTCGCAGCTGTGCCGCGTCGCATCATCAGAGCGTTGAATGCGCTCAGTGTCTGTGCCTTTAGCTTGACCTTGAGCGGCTGTATCGGAACCTGGGGCATTGCCCCGGAAAGCAAGACGCTGCAAGCCAATACCCTGACCACCGACGAGGCGATTCGCGAGGCTGCTCGCGATGCCCATTGGCCTGAGCAGCAATGGTGGCATGCCTATGGCGACCCGCAGCTCGACCGCTGGATCGCCCTGGCCGTCAAGGACAGCCCCACCATGGCGATGGCGGCTGCGCGGGTTCGTGAGGCCAAGTCCATGGCCGGTGTCATTGAATCGGCCGAGAAACTGCAGGTCAACGGGGTCTCGACGATCAAGCGTCACAACTGGCCGGAAGACCAGTTCTATGGCCCCGGCGCCCTGTCGGGCAGCAACACCTGGGACAACAATGCGGCACTGGGCTTCAGCTACGCGCTGGACCTCTGGGGCCGTGAGCGCAATGCCAGCGAGCAAGCCGTAGACATGGCCCACATGAGCGTGGCGCAGGCCCGTCAGGCCCAGCTTGAGCTGCAGAACAACATTGTGCGCGTGTATATCCAGTTGTCGCTGCACTTCGCCCAGTACGACATCGTCAAGGCTACCCTGGAACAGCAAGAGCAGATCCTGGCCCTGGCCGAACGGCGGCTGGCCGGTGGCATCGGCACTCAATTCGAAGTCAGCCAGGCGCAGACGCCACTGCCGGAAACCCACCGCCAGTTGGACGCGTTGAATGAAGAAATTGCCTTGTCACGCAACCAACTGGCGGCGTTGGCGGGCAAAGGGCCGGGCGAGGGTGCACAACTGCAGCGTCCTACCCTGTCGCTCAATGCTGCGCTCAAGCTGCCATCGGCCTTGCCGGCTGAACTGGTTGGCCAGCGTCCGGACGTGGTCGCCAGCCGCTGGCAGGTGGCTGCTCAGGCCCGTGGCATTGATGTTGCCCATGCCGGCTTCTTCCCCAACGTCGATCTGGTCGGCAGCCTGGGTTACATGGCTACTGGTGGCGGGGCGCTGGAGTTCCTTACCGGGAAAAAATTCAACTACAGCATCGGGCCGGCGATCAGCCTGCCAGTGTTCGATGGTGGCCGTCTGCGTTCGCAACTGGGCGTTGCTTCGGCTGGCTATGACATCGCGGTAGCCCGTTATAACCAGACGGTGGTCGATGCTCTCAAGGGTATCTCTGACCAGTTGATTCGCCGTGAGTCGATGAACGAGCAGCAGCACTTTGCTGCGGAATCGGTGGCATCGGCACAGAAAACCTATGACATCGCCATGGTCGCGTTCCAGCGTGGCCTGACCGATTACCTCAATGTCCTGAACGCGCAAACCCTGTTGTTCCGCCAACAACAGGTCCAGCAGCAGGTCCAGGCAGCGCGCCTGACGGCTCATGCCGAGCTGGTGACGGCACTGGGTGGTGGTCTGGGTGCGGGTAACGACGTACCGGACGAAGACCGTCAGGCCGCGCCGAAAACCCCTAAAACCTTGGCGATCTTCGACAAACCGAGCCACGCCGAATGAGCGCAATGACCTTTCCGTTTCGCTGGCTGGCGTCGCTGGAGTGGCGCCGAGGGTTCTTTGATTGGGTCCGTAGCGACGGGGTGACCTGGGTCTACATCTTCAAGGTCCTGTGCGCCGCGTTTATTACCCTGTGGCTGGCCATGCGGCTGGAGCTGCCGCAGCCGCGC
Organism: Pseudomonas laurentiana; assembly: GCF_014648275.1. Lineage (GTDB taxonomy): Bacteria > Pseudomonadota > Gammaproteobacteria > Pseudomonadales > Pseudomonadaceae > Aquipseudomonas > Aquipseudomonas laurentiana. The sequence continues at coordinate 84,198 of NZ_BMQU01000014.1, read as the reverse complement.
ACGGCGATGATCACGGTGTTCATTGTCATGCAGCCGCAGAGCGGCCATGTGTTCGCCAAGAGTTTCTATCGCTTCCTGGGCACGCTGGCCGGTTCTTCAATGATGGTGGCGTTGATTGCCATCTTTCCGCAGAACACGGAGTTGTTTCTACCGAGCCTGGCCGTGTGGGTGGGGATCTGCTCGGCGGGTGCCATGCGGTATCGGACCTTCCGTGCCTACGGTTTCGTGCTGGCCGGTTACACCGCGGCGATGGTTGGCCTGCCAGCGTTGGCCAACCCCGATGGTGCCTTCATGGCAGCGGTGTGGCGGGTACTGGAAATTTCCTTGGGTATCCTGGTGTCGACCCTGGTCAGTGCGGCGATTCTCCCGCAATCGGCCAGTGCCTCGATGCGCAATGCCCTGTACCAGCGTTTTGGAGTGTTTGCCGGGTTTGTTGCAGAGGGCCTGCGTGGCGAGAGCCAGCGCGATCGCTTCGAGAGCAGCAACGTGCGCTTCATCGCCGAAGCGGTAGGCCTGGAAAGCCTGCGCAGTGTCACGGCTTTCGAAGACCCGCACATGCGTCGGCGCAGTGGTCGCCTGGGTCGCTTGAACAGCGAGTTCATGGCCATCACCACGCGCTTCAACGCCTTGCACCAACTGCTTGAGCGCTTGCGTCTGCGTGGGCCATTGCAGATCGTCACGGCCATCGAACCCGGCTTGTATGCGCTGGCTGAATTGCTCGACGGTTACGCCGGGCGCGGCCTGACCGATGCCGATGCGGCGCGCCTGGCCCAGCAGTTGGCCGTCTACAAGGAAGGTTTGCCGGAGCGGGTGCGCAGCTTGCGCGCAGCGTTTGTCGAAAGCTCGCCAAGCGACGCCGACCTGCTCGATTTCCATACCGCCTATGAACTGCTCTATCGTTTTGTCGACGATATGCACAGCTATGCCCAGACGCACGCTTCCCTGGCTGACCACAGCCATGCACGCGAGCAATGGGATGAGCCGTATGTGGCCCAGACCAACTGGCTGGTCTCGCTGGCTGCAGGCGTGCGGGCTTCGTTCATCCTGCTGGTGCTGGGCAGCTACTGGATCATCACGGCCTGGCCCAGCGGGGCGATGATGACCCTGATCGCTGCCGCTACCGTGGGCCTGTCGGCGGCGACGCCGAACCCCAAGCGAATGTCGTTCCAGATGGCATGTGGCACCTTGCTTGGAGCCCTCATCGGGTTCTTCGAGATGTTCTTCGTGTACCCCTGGATTGATGGCTTCCCATTGCTCTGCATGGTGCTGGCGCCGGTCTACGTGCTGGGTGCATTCCTGTCGTCACGCCCTGCGTATTTCGGGGTCGGGGTGGGCCTGTTGATCTTCTTCTCCACAGGCTCAGTGCCGGACAACCTGACCGTCTACAACCCCTACAACTTCATCAACGACTACATCGCCATGGTCATCGGCATGTTGGTCTGCGCCGCTGCCGGGGCCATTATCCTGCCGCCGAACAGCCGTTGGTTGTGGAGTCGACTGGAGCAGGATCTGCGTGGGCAGGTGCTGTTTGCGATTACCGGGCGCCTGCGTGGCCTGGGTTCGGCGTTCGAGAGCCGTACCCGTGACCTGCTGCACCAGGCCTATGGTCTGGCGGCGGGCAAGCCGTTGGTACAGAGCTCGCTGTTGCGCTGGATGTTTGTGGTGTTGGAGGTTGGGCATTCGATCATCGAGTTGCGCAAGGAGCAGGCTGTTCTGCCCGTGCATCCGTGCTATGCCGAATCGCAACCCTGGCGCCAGGCGATCCGGGTGATGGGACGGGCGCTGGCGCGGCTGTTCCTGCAACCCTCGGCGAGCAACCACGAGCGTGCGCTGGTGGCGGTGGACCATGCCATCAGCCGAGTCCAGGCGACCGACGAGCCGTTTGCCCGACACTTTGACACTTCGGCTCTGCGCCGGGTACAGAGTTACCTGCACTTCATCCGTACCTCCCTGCTTGACCCGCAATCGCCGTTGGCCGAACTGGCTCCGGTGAAAGGACTGCCCGATGCCCCGTGAAATTGCCTTCCATGGCATTTACATGCCCACCATGACGTTGATGTTCCTGATTGCCGCCGTACTGGCCTGGGGCCTGGACCGCTTTATCGCCGGCTTCGACGGCTACCGATTTTTCTGGCACCCGGCGCTGCTGCGTCTGTGCCTGTTCATCTGCCTCTTTGGCGCCATGGCGCTGACTGTCTACCGTTGAGACCTTGTTGATGAAAAAGTTTTTCAGCCTGATCGCCACCCTGCTTGTACTGGCCGCCGCCGTGGTGATCGGCCGGCAGCTCTGGGTCCAGTACATGAACACGCCCTGGACCCGCGATGGCCGGGTACGTGCCGACATCATCAACGTCGCCGCCGACGTGCCCGGTTACGTGGTCGATGTGCCGGTGCGTGACAACCAACTGGTGAAAAAGGGCGATCTGTTGATGCAGATCGACCCCGAGCACTATGAGCTGGCAGTCAAGCAGGCCCAGGCGCTGGTCGCCTCGCGCAAGGCCACCTGGGAAATGCGCAAGGTCAATGCCAGCCGCCGGGCCGACATGGACAACCTGGTGATCTCCAAGGAAAACCGTGACGACGCCAGCAACATTGCCAACTCGGCGATGGCCGACTATCAGCATGCCCAGGCCCAATTGGCGGCAGCCGAACTGAACCTGCAGCGCACACGGATCCTCGCCACTGTCGATGGGTATGTGACCAACCTCAACGTTCACCGGGGCGACTATGCGCGTACCGGTGAGGCGAAGATGGCCGTGGTCGACAAGAACTCCTTCTGGGTCTACGGCTTCTTTGAAGAAACCAAGCTGCCGCATGTGCGGGTCGGTGACCACGCCGAGTTGCAGATGATGAGTGGCGAAGTGCTCAAGGGGCATGTGGAGAGTATTTCGCGGGGTATCTATGACCGCGACAACCCGGAAAGCCGTGAGTTGATCGCCGACGTCAACCCGACCTTCAACTGGGTTCGTCTGGCTCAACGGGTGCCGGTGCGTATCCACATCGACGAAGTGCCGGAAGGCTTCCTGCTGGCAGCGGGTACCACCTGCACCGTAGTGGTCAAGGAGGGGAAGGCCGAGGCGAAATGACCTGAATCGACACGGCTGTGTAGTGTTCAGAGAGTGCGGTCAAGGCCAAAGCGCTTCTTCAACACCCACTGCTGCAGCCGATGGGGTAACAATGCCTGTAGCAGGGGGAGGGCCCGGCTGCCATTGCCCAGGCGCACCAAGGGGGCAGGTTTTGCTTGCTGTACTGCTTTTAGCAGGCCTTGGGCAAACTCATGGGCGGGAGTCGGTTTGTCTTGCGAGGCACGGGCACGGGCACGAATACCTTCGCGCAACGGCCACCACGGCGATTGTTCATCCAGTAGCTGTTCGGCTTCACGCCCGGCATTGCTGGCAAAGCTGGAGGCGATCGCACCGGGCTGCACTTCCATTACCCGTATGCCGAAGGGCGCCAGCTCCAGGCGCAAGGCGTCGCTCAAGGCATGCACCGCTGCCTTGGATGCACAGTAGACACCAGCGAAGGGTGTGACCAGTACGCCGGAGACGCTGCCAATGTTCACCACCAGGCCACGGGCTCGTCGCAGCGCAGGAAACAGGGCGCGGGTTACGCCGACCAAGGCGAATACGTTGGTTTCAAATTGGCGGCGCATCGCCTCGACACCACCGTCCAGCAGCGGTCCCATGGCGCCGTACCCGGCATTGTTGATCAATAGGTCGAGGCCACTGCCGCGCTGCTCCAGCGCTGTCGCCAGTGTCGCAAGGCTTGCCTCATCAGTGACGTCCAGTTGTCGTGCCGTAAGCCCGATGGCCTGCAAGCGGGCGACATCCTCGGGTTTGCGGGCGCTGGCCCAGACCTCGAAGCCCGCTGACTGGAAGGCTTCGGCCAGGGCGAGGCCGATTCCGCTGGAGCATCCGGTGATCAGGACGGTTGGCATGGTGCGATCCTTGGCGATAGAGGAGCCTGGGATCATACGTCATCAAGCAGGGGGCGGGCGTACCTCCAGGGTTCAATCCGCGAAGCGGCCCTGCAGGTGTTCGGCGCGAAACTCCAGCGTTTGCGGGCGATAGCCAGAGCGCAGAGGCGGTAGCGGCAAGCAGGCCTCCCAACTGGCCCCGGCCTGCAAGTCGCCCGGGCCGCGATAGCGGGGTGCCGAATAGGTGTTTTCCGCCAGATTGACCTGATCGCCCGGGGCATACGCGGCGATTCGCCAGCGGAGCTCTACCAGTGGTTGCGGGTTGGTGTTGGTCAGTTTTACCTGAAGTGGCCGGTCGGCCGGGCAGCGCTCGGGGGCATAGTTCAAACGCATGTCCAGGCGTGCCAGTTGAGCGGCCTCGCGGTTGTCCTGCCAGAGTACCCACAGCCCAACCATGCCAAGGCCGAACACCGCGGACATGGAGATGGGCAGGGCCTTGGCTGGGTAGCGTAACAGCAGGATCAGCCAGGACAGGATCAGGACGACGCCGATAAGCATGAGGGCTGCCTTGAGTGCGTGATATCACCATCGTAGCGATAAAATGGCACTCGACCAAGCGCTGGCGGAGGCTGCCAGTGACTGGGCCTCAGTCGACCGGATGATCGCGCAGGAACACCAGGTTGTCCGGCTTGGACAGCTCGGCGCTGTAGTAGTAGCCCTGCACATCGAACTGTTTCAGCCGGTCTGGGTTGTCGATGCGCTCCTGGATGACGAAGCGGCTCATCAGGCCACGGGCTTTCTTGGCATAGAAACTGATGATCTTGTACTGGCCGTTTTTCTGGTCGCGAAACTCGGTGTTGATCACGCGGGCATTGAGCGCGCTGCGTTTGACTGCGCTGAAATACTCGTTGCTGGCCAGGTTGAGCAGCAGGTCATCGCCTTGATCGACCAGTGCCTGGTTCAGCCATTCGCTGATGCGCGTGCCCCAGAACGCATACAAATCCTTGCCGCGTGGGTTGGCCAACTTGGTGCCCATCTCCAGCCGGTACGGTTGCATCAGGTCAAGCGGGCGTAGCAGGCCATACAGGCCGGAGAGCATGCGCAGGTGTTCCTGGGCGTAGCTGAAGTCGTCTTCGCCAAGGCTTTCGGCGTCGAGCCCGGTGTAGACATCGCCCTTGAAGGCCAACAGCGCCTGCTTGGCGTTGGCTGGCGTGAAATCTGGAGTCCAACTGCCGAAACGGGCGGCGTTGAGCCCGGCCAGTTTATCGGACAGGTGCATCAGCTCCGCGATCTGCGCTGGCGTAAGGTCTCGCAACTGACCGATCAGCGCCTGCGAGTCGTCCAGGTACTGTGGCAGGGTGAAACGCTGGGTCACCGGCGGGGTGTCGTAGTCGAGGGTTTTGGCGGGGGATATCACCGTCAGCATGCAAAGGGCTCCTTCAGTCGTGCTGCGGATTCTACGGGGCAGGGCGGTCGATCTCCAGCTATGGGCACGATAGTCCCTGCGTTATAGTGCCGGCGATCAGAACGGAGAGTGTTGTCTTGCGCATTGCCCTTATATTGCTGGCGGGATGGTTGAGTATGTCGACTGCCTTGGCCGGTGCTGCCGAGGTTGCCACCTACGATCGCAGCAGTTGGCCTGAACAGCTCGATTCCCCGGCACTGTTCGATGTAGCCTCGCGGGCCGAAATTCTTGGTTTTGCCAAAGCCCTGCATGACAGTGAAACGCTGGATCAGGCCGAGTTGACGACACGGCTGGGCCTGCGGCAGATCAATTTGCTGTCGGTCAATGCGCTTCGTCAGCGGCTCTGGCAACGGTTGTGGCGTAATTATGACCTGGCCCAACAGAGCTGCGAGCAGGACGCCTCATTCTGTTATGCGCTGGAGAGCCTGGCGGATCTGCGTGCTCAGGCGGGTCAGTTCAAGGTCGCTGCCGACTCTTTCTATGGCGCGTGGGCCGAGCCAAGCCGGAGCTTCCACGAGCGTTACCTGGATGAACTGTTGCGCAAGGCCGCTTTGTTTCCACAAACCAGCAGCGAGATCGAGCGTTTCTCCAACCTGGAGCGCAATGGTGACGAACTCAACGACCGGGTGTTCCTGCTGACGTTCGAGGGCGGCCCTACGTTGGCGGGCGGTGCCAGCGATGCCCTGGCTGATTACTTGCGCCGGCAGAAACTGTCAGCGACGTTCTTTGTGCTCGGTGACAGTCTGCAGAAACGCCGTGACAAGACGTCTGTCGCTGCGCTGCAGGCGCTTTACCACGGGCAGTGCGTGGGTACTCAGGGCTGGCAATATCGCTCCCACAGCCATTGGGTGGACTGGCAGGACTCTATTCTGCGCAGTCAGGCGCGGGTCAGCAGTGATCTGCCCGGGCAGTATGTCGCGCAGTTCCGTCCGCCCTATGGTCAGCGTCGTGCCGACGGGCAGGCCTTCTTCAGTCGCCAGCATGTGCAGGTGGTGTTGTGGGATATCGATGCCCAGGACCAGAGCGCACTGGATGCCGAGCAGTCGGCACAGCGGGTGCTGAGCTTGATGTTGCTGTGGCGCAAAGGGCTGATCCAGTTCCATGACGGCCAGCCCAAGGCTCAGGCTGCACTGACCTGGCTGCTGCAGAAAACGGCGCAGAGCGGGATCGCGTGGGAGGGGTGCAAGGACTTCGCGGCAGACCGTTGAGGTGCGGGCGTGGGAGCGTATTGCAGGCAGCCATTGAGCCGACTGGATTTTTGACTTTAGCGGTGCATGGGGTTTACGCCAAGCGGTTTTTGCCCTCTTGAAAAATAAACTTCAAGAATGCGTAAAAACGCTTTTTACCGTCATGGGTTTTGCGGTATTACAAAGACAGACCGCCGAACCCTGCAACACAGGTGGCGTCTTACTCGCCATCCTTTGTTTGTAGCTGCCCACCCGTAACGACGCGGGCCCCGGGGAGCATCAGCGGTCACATCGCGGCGCAGCACCGCTTGGGTATTGCGTCGTCAGGCTCCCACAAAGGTGACCGAGTATGGATGATCAAGGACGTACCACTTCTTCCAACCTGCCAATCCTTTACGTGCTCGATACCAATGTTCTGATTCACGATCCGAACGCGTTACTGAACTTCGAGGAGCACCACGTCACCATCCCGATGACCGTGCTCGAGGAGCTCGACAAGCTCAAGGACGGTAAACATTCCGTCGCTGCAGAATGTCGTCAGGCCATTCGCTTGATCGACCAGACCCTGGGTGATGCCTCGCCTGCCGATGTTGAGCAGGGCGTACCTATCCAGCGGGGCAAGAGCGGCCCGAAAGGTTTCCTGTCCATCCTGATGACGCCGCGCACCGAGCCGCACCGCTTGTTGCCCGAGCATTTGAACGACAACATCATCATCAACCAATTGCTTGAGTTGCGGAGCCGGCGCAAGGAACTGGATGTGGTGCTGGTGACCAAAGACATCAACATGCGCCTCAAGGCCCGAGCCTGTGGAATCGCGGCCGAGGACTACAGTACCGATCAGTTGGTCGATGACGTTTCCCTGCTGTCCAAGGGCTACCACTCGGTGAGTGGTTCGTTCTGGGATCGGGTCAGCAAGGTCGAGACCCGTCAGGAGCGTGGGCGCACCTGGCACCGTGTGCAATTGATCGACAACCTGCCGGCGGTTCACATCAACGAGTTCATCATTGATGAGCAGGGTTTTGTCGGCTGGATCAAAGGTATCAAGGACAGCGAACTGCTGTTGCTCGACCTGCACCAGGAGCCGCTGCTGCATCAGGAAGCCTGGGGCTTGAAACCGCGAGACATTCATCAGGGCCTGGCGCTGTTCGCCTTGCTTGATCCGGACATCCACCTGGTCAACCTGACGGGCGCTGCCGGTTCCGGCAAGACCATTCTGGCCTTGGCGGCAGCCATTGAGCAGACCATGGTCAGCAAGCGTTACCGGCGCATCATCGCCACCCGCAGTGTGCAGGGGCTCGACCAGGAGATCGGCTTCCTGCCAGGCACCGAAGCGGAAAAAATGGAACCTTGGCTGGGCGCCATTACCGACAACCTCGAAGCGCTGCACATGGACGATGAGAGCACCCATGGCAGTGTCGAGTACATCCTGGAGAGGGTTCCGCTGCAGTTCAAATCGCTTAACTACATTCGCGGTCGCAGCTTCCAGCAAAGCCTGATCCTGATCGACGAGTGCCAGAACCTGACCCCGCACCAGATGAAAACCATCATCACCCGTGCCGGTTCCGGTTCCAAGGTGATCTGCCTGGGCAACCTGGCGCAGATCGATACCCCTTACCTGTCCGCGACCAGCTCGGGCCTGACCTACCTGACCGAGCGCTTCAAGGACTTCCCCAACGGTGTACACATCACCCTGCAAGGGGTGCCTCGTTCGATTCTGGCCGAATACGCCGAATCGCATCTGTGACGTCTCGTTCGGGCGGCCATGTGCCGCCCGAACTTTGTCGCATGGCCCGTGCGAAAAGTTGACCTGCAGGTTTACAATCAAGGTCCGCTGATCAGGAGTATGGCTGTGCTGACACATCTCGATTCTCAAGGTCGGGCCAACATGGTCGACGTTACCGAAAAGGCCGTGACCTCGCGTGAAGCTGTCGCTGAGGCGCGCGTGCGCATGCTCCCGCAAACCCTGCAGATGATCGTCGACGGTGACCATCCCAAAGGCGATGTGTTTGCCGTGGCCCGCATTGCCGGGATCCAGGCCGCGAAAAAAACCAGTGACCTGATCCCGCTGTGCCACCCGCTGATGCTCACCAGCGTCAAGGTCGAGCTCAGTGCCGAAGGCCTCGACACGGTGCACATCCTGGCCCGCTGCAAGCTGGCCGGGCAAACCGGTGTCGAGATGGAAGCCCTGACGGCGGCCAGTGTGGCCGCGTTGACGATCTATGACATGTGCAAGGCCGTTGACCGTGGCATGACCATCGACAGCGTGCGCCTGCTGGAGAAGCGCGGCGGCAAGAGTGGTGATTATCAGGCAGGTGATGCATGAGTTTGAACGTGCAGTATTTCGCCCGTTACCGGGAAACACTGGGGCTGGAGAGCGAAACGCTCGAGGGCGTGTTTGCCTCGGTGGATGCCTTGCGCCAACACCTGTTGCAGCGCGGCGGAGCCTGGGAGGTGCTGGCCGAGCAGAACATCATGTGTGCACGTAATCAGGATCTCTGTTCACTCAGTGAGCCGTTGGCTGATGGCGATGAGGTGGCGTTTTTTCCAACCGTGACCGGAGGTTGAGCATGGCGATTCGGGTGCAGGCAGCCGCTTTTGATCCAGGCGCCGAGCTCAATGCCCTGCATGCGGCCAATGTGGGGATTGGTGCCGTGGTCGGGTTTGTGGGTTACGTGCGCGACTTCAATGAGGGGCGCGAGGTTGCGGGCATGTTCCTGGAGCACTATCCGGGCATGACCGAGAAAGCCCTCGGCAAGATCATTGCCGAGGCTGAGTTGCGCTGGCCGTTGCTGCGTCTGGAGGTATTGCATCGTATTGGCGCGCTGGAGCCTGGTGAGCCGATTGTCTTCGTCGGGGTGGCCAGTGCGCATCGTCAGGCGGCCTTCGATGCCTGCAACTTCGTGATGGACTACCTCAAGACCCGCGCACCATTCTGGAAAAAGGAAAATACGGCCGAAGGGCCGCGTTGGGTCGAAGGGCGGGTCAGTGACCAGTCAGCGGCGCAGCGCTGGGAGGACGGTCGCTAATCGACGTAAACAGGTTAATCGCCCGTGTTGCTGGCGGTGCCATGCCTCGGTATCTCTCGCTCATCCAGGTGTTGAAATTGTGTACGTAAAAGTCCAGTATGGATTTATAAGTACAAAACAATTTCAGGCTTGTCACTTTCCTCTGTCTTGCAACACACCTCCAATAATGAGCGAGAGAGCCCTCATGAAGACCACTACCCTGATTGCCGGTCTGGCCCTGAGCCTGTTGGCCAGCAGTCATCTGTTCGCCGCCGAGAAAACCCTGCGTATCGGTATCGAAGCCGCCTACCCGCCGTTCGCCTTCAAGACCCCGGACGGCAAGATCAGCGGCTTCGACTACGACATCGGCAATGCCCTGTGCGCGCAGATGCAGGTGAAATGCCAATGGACCGAGCAAGAGTACGATGGGCTGATTCCCTCGCTGAAGGTCAACAAGATTGACGCGGCGCTGTCCTCCATCACCATCACCGAAGAGCGCAAGCGCTCGGTGGACTTTACCCACAAGTACTATTTCACCTCGGCCCGCCTGGCGATGAAGGCCGGTACCCAGGTCGATGACCAGTATCAGAGCCTCAAGGGCAAGCGCATCGGCGTGCAGCGCGCGACCACCACCGACCGCTATGTCTCTGAAGTGCTGGCGCCAAAAGGCGTAGAGATCGTTCGTTACACCAGTAATGAAGAGATCTTCATGGACCTGGTTTCCGGGCGCCTGGACGGTGTGTTCGCGGACACCATCCCGCTGGAGCAAGGGTTCTTGTTGACGCCCAAGGGTGAGGGCTATGCCTTTGTCGGGCCTGAGCTGAAAGATCCGAAGTACGTCGGCGAAGGTGCCGGTATTGCCGTGCGCAAGGGTAATACGCAACTGGTAAGCGAGATCAACAAAGCCATCGACGAAATCCGTAGCAATGGCGAGTACCAGAAAATCCAGGCCAAGTACTTCAAGTCGGATATCTACGGCGACTGATCTGCGCCAGACTCAGGGCCTGATGCTGTTCAGGCCTTGAGTTCCTTCAGGTGTTTGTACACCGTCGCCCGCCCCATGTTCAGCACATTGGCCACATAGTTGGCTGCACTCTTGCCACGAAACGCGCCTTCGGCGTGCAGGGCAAACACCAGTTCGCGTTTATGCTCGCGGGTCAGCAGGTTCAGGCTGAGCTGGCGTTGGCGCAACCAGCCGTTCAGGAACGTGTTGATGCGTTCCTGCCAGTCATCGCGGAACAAGGCGTCGGGTTGCGGGATCACTTTGCTGGGCGAGAGGAACAGGTCCAGGGCGGCCTTGACGCTTTCAAACAGGGAAATGTTCAGGTTGATGCACAACACGGCCATGGGGTTGCCGTTGGCATCGCGCAGCACTGTACTCAGTGAGCGAATCTTCTGACCATCCCAGTTGAGCTTCTCATAAGGACCGATATTGGTTTCGTCGGTGCCTTCTTCGAACATGTCTTCCAGGGCCGCATCATCACCGATCTCTCGCTTGGAGAGGTTGTTGGCAATGTAGTCGATCTTCTGGCTGCGCAGGTCGTGCAGCACCACTTCGGCATGCGGGAAGAACAGGGTGGCGATGGCATCGGCGATCGCCCGGAAATTGTCCAGGGCCGGGTCGGGGCGAGGTGTCGACATTGAGACGGGCTCCAGCGGTTGTCAGCGCCCTGGGTGAAAGGGCGCTGGGAGTGTGCCGCAAACGCAGTGGCGCGTCACCCTTGGGCTGCAATCAAGCGCTCAGGCGAGAGCATGGCGGCGGTCAGGCCAAAGTCCTTGAGTGATTCGGGCAATGCCTCGCCGCGCACCAGTGCGGCACTGGCCTGGCCCATGGCCGGCGAGGTCTGGATGCCATAGCCGCCTTGTGCCGCGACCCAGAACAGGCCGGGTACTTGAGGGTCGAAACCGGCGATCAGGTCGCCGTCGGCCACGAAGCTGCGCAGCCCGGCCCAGGTGCGGGTGGGGCGGCGAATGCTCAGGGTGGTGGCTTCTTCGATCTGGTATATGCCCATGGCGATGTCCAGTTCTTCCGGCTGCACATCGTGGGGCGCCACCGGGTCGGCGTTGGCGGGCGACCCCAGCAGCATGCCGGCGTCGGGCTTCATGTAGAAGGACTCGTCGAGGCTGACCAGCATCGGCCAGTCATGGCTGTCCACGCCTTCTGGCGCGGCGAAGATAAAGGCCGCGCGTCGTTTGGGTTGCAGGCCCAGCGGCCGTGCGCCAGCCAGTTCGCCGATCTGGTCAGCCCAGGCACCTGCTGCGTTGATCAACACCGGGGCGCTGAAACTGCCGCGCCCCGTGTGGACCTGCCACAGGCCATCGGTGCTGCGTTCTATACGCTGCACTTCGCAGTCGCTGTGCACTTCACCTTGTTGGCGGCGAATACCACGCAGGTAGCCCTGATGCAGGGCGTCGGTGTCGATATCGCTGGCGCTCGGGTCATAGAGCGCGCCATGCACCTTGTCACGGCGCAGTACGGGGAGGCGCTCGCAGGCTTGTTCGGCACTGAGCAACTGCACCTCAGGCACGCAGGCCCTGGCGCTGTCGAACTGGCGTTGCAGTTCCTCGGGGTCGCCGGTGAAGTCGACCGTCATTTCCCCGCGCGGGGTCAACAGCGGATGTTCGGCAAAACCCGCGGGTGGGGCGTCGAAGAATGCCCGGCTGGCGAGCGTCAGGGCGCGTACTTGCGGTGTGCCATAGGCGGCGGTGTAGAGCGCCGCCGAGCGACCGGTGGAGTGATAACCCGGCTGCGACTCGCGTTCGAGCAGCACGACCTTGCCATGGCCGGCGAGCCAGTAGCCGGTGGAGGCGCCGGCAATGCCGGCGCCAATAATGATGAACTCTGCTGGTTGCATGAACGTCTCCGGTTGCCGTCAGTCGGCGCGCTGCAGTCGATAGAGCGCATTGGCCAGGGCGATGTCTTCAAGGCCCAGGCCGATGGAGCGGAAGAACGCATGGCGCTGGTAGTCAGGACGCGGCGCCTGATCGCTCAGCAGTTGTGCCAGGTCACCGATGATCGCGTCGGCTTGCCAGCCATGCTGTTCGCTGGCGATGCGCATTTCCCCGGCCGATCCTGGCGTGGTCAGGCGGTAGTCGCAGTAGACGTCCATGCTCGCGAGGGTTTCTGGCGGCACTTCATGGGCGCGCACGGCGTTGGTGCTGATCGAGGTGATCAGGGCCGGTTTGCTCAACTGGCGCGGGTCGATGACCGGGCTGGCCGAGGACGTACAGAGCATGATGACATCGGCATCCTGTACCGCCTGTTCAAGGCTTTCGGCGAAGGTCAGGCGTGGATCAAGGTCACTCAGGGCGCGACGTTGTTCGGCGCTCTGCTGATGCAGGCGCGGCGAGTAGAGGCGGATGTCCTGCCAATCACGCAGGTCGCGGGTATAGCGCAGGTGCGCACGGGCGATGGGACCGCTGCCGATCAGGGCCAGGCGGCGGGCACCGGTTGCGGCCAGTGCATCGACGGCCACGGCGGTGGTCGCGGCCGTACGCGCGGTGGTCAGTTCGCCAGCGTCGCAAAGCAACAGTGGCTGGCCGCTTTGCATGGACATCAGCAGTGTCCAGGCGGTAACCAGCGGGCCGCTGTCACGAACGATATAGGGCGATGTCTTGACCCCATAGACACCGTCTTCAGCCAGTACGCCGCCGTAGTTGATGAAATCGCCAGCACCCCCTGGGAACTCGACGAGCTGCTGCGGCGGTTGCACGGCTTGCCCTGCGGCCAGGTCGCGAAACAGTTTGCGCAGGATCTGCGGAACATCCAGCTGGCTGAGCAGTTGGCGGGCGTGCTGTTGATCAATGACGAGGGGCGCGGACATGCAGAGCTCCAAATAAACTATTTTGTCTATTATGGACTTTTTGTTCTTGCGGGCAATATCGCGGCATAAAAAAACGCCACCTGGAAGCAGGCAGCGTTTTCGGTGTTGCAGTACAGCCGATCAGTGAGGTTTGCGTGGCACTGCGTCGAGCAACTCGGTCGGTGGCATCTCGCAGCTGATCTTGCGTCCCAGCAGTGTTTCGATGGCCGGCAGCTGGTAAGAATCATCTTCACCGGCAAAGCTGATCGATACGCCGCTGGTGCCGGCACGACCGGTACGACCGATACGGTGAACGTAATCGTCCGGGTCTTCTGGCAGGGTGAAGTTGATCACATGGCTGATGCCGTCGATGTGAATCCCCCGACCTGCCACGTCGGTGGCCACCAGTACGGTGATCCGGCCTTCACGGAAGTTTTCCAGGGTGCGGATACGCTTGTGTTGCGGCACGTCGCCGGACAACTGGGCAGCGTTGACGCCGTCGCGTACCAGGCGCTCTTCAATACGGCGGACTTCATCCTTGCGGTTGGCAAAGACGATGACCCGTTCCCATTTATTGCGGGTTACCAGGTTATACAGCAACTTGTATTTGTCGCTGCCGGCCACGGCATAGACGTGCTGCTCGACGGTTTCGCTGGCGACGTTCTCCGGCTCGATCTCGACGATGGCCGGGGTGGTGGTCCACTGCTTGGCCAGGTTCATCACGTCTTCGGTGAAGGTGGCCGAGAACAGCAGGGTCTGGCGTTCGCTTTTCGGTGGTGTCTGGCGAATGATCTGCCGTACCTGCGGGATGAAACCCATGTCGAGCATGCGGTCGGCTTCGTCCAGCACCATCACTTCGACCATGTCCAGGTGCACTTCGCCGCGCTGGTTGAAATCCAGCAGGCGGCCCGGTGTGGCGACCAGGATGTCGCAATGGCGCGCTTCAAGCTGCTTGAGCTGCTTGTCGAAGTCCATGCCGCCGACGAACGTCATCACGTTCAGGCCGGTGTATTTGGTCAGTGTGGCGGCGTCCTTGGCGATCTGGACAACCAGTTCCCGAGTCGGTGCGATGATCAGTGCTCGCGGCTCACCCATGTAGCGCTCTTTGGGGGCCGGGGTCTGCTGCAGTTGGGTAATGATCGAAATCAGGAATGCGGCGGTCTTGCCAGTGCCGGTCTGGGCACGGCCGATAGCGTCCTGACCGCGCAGGGTATAACCCAATACTTGCGCCTGGATGGGCGTGCAGTAGGGGAAGCCCAGGTCATGAATGGCATGCATCAGCTCGGGCGAGAGCTTGAAGTCGTGGAAACGGGTCTTGCCTTCCTGGGGTTCAACCACGAAGTCTTCCAGTTTCCAACTGGATGCCGCTGGTTTTGGCTTGCGCTCACGGCGTGGCTTGGGTTCTACCGGTTTATCAGCCTGCGCTGCTGCTGGCGCTTGAGCCGCTGGCTGGGCCGATGGGGCAGGGGGCTTGGGTTGTGCAGGTGGCTGCACCACGGGGGCAGCGGTTTCGGCAGCGAGTTGCTCAGCCTCGCCTTTGCCGAACATCTTCTTGAGTGCTTTGAGCACGGTCATCTCGTCAATTGGTTAAGGAATGTACGCCGGCCAGTGTAATGCAAGATTCGGGCGCGGCGTAGTGGATTGCGCTGACGGCTACACGGAAGTCGTGCTTCAGATCAAGTGTTGTGTCAGCCAGGCACCGATATCGTGGATTTCTTCGGGCAACACTTCGTGTTCCATCGGGTATTCCTGCCAACTGACGTTAACCCCCCACTGCTTGAGGTGCTCGTAGGCGGTACGGCCCATGGCGTTCTGTACCACGTTGTCGTACTGGCCATGCAGGCACAAGGCAGGGGTGCGTTGCTGGCTGGCGCTCAGCTCCCGTTCCGGGCTGAAGGTTGGCGCGTAGGTTGACAGGGCCAGGACACCGCCCAGCGTGCCTTGCCACTTTATATACGCGGTGTGCAGCACGACCGCACCACCTTGTGAAAAGCCGGCGAGAAAAATCCGCGTTGGATCGATCCCTTTGGCGCGCTCGGCCTCGATCAAGGCAATGACCTGGTCCGCTGATGCTTCCAGTTGCCCGCGATCGATCGAGCGGGCCGGACTCATGGCAGTGATGTCGTACCAGCTCGGCATTTCATAGCCACCGTTGATGGTCACCGGGCGGGTGGGTGCCTGGGGCATCACAAAGCGGGTGCTTAACAGATGTTCCTGCAAGGCTTCGGCGACCGGCAGGAAGTCGTAACGGTCTGCCCCCAAACCGTGCAACCAGATCACACAGGCATCGGGGGTATTTTGCGGCTCAAGTATCAACGGGTTGCTCATTACTGCTCCGAAAATGTGCGCACGCTCTTATTGAGTGCATGAAAAGGAGGCGTGTCGGTTCGATCCGGGAAAAACTTGTCGAAAGGCGACAAGTTTACCTATTGGCGCACACTGAATCGCTTAAGCGGCCCAGAGTGGTACGCGCCTTGCTATGAACCTTCCGACGTGACGCGAGGCGTTCCGACGGTAACACCATTTAGCGATCAAAGGCTGTCACAGAACAGCGTTATTGCGCCATTGACCCAAAAGCAAGCCAGCGCGGGTCGGATGCGCCTCATAAGGGTGCGGTGCAATCGGCTCGAACACAACAAGAGCAATCTGGAGGTTTTAATGAAGATGTTGAAATCCACTCTGGCAGTCGTTACCGCTGCCGCCGCACTGGGTATCAGTGCGTTTGCGCAGGCCGGTGCAACCTTCGATGCCGTGCAGAAGAAGGGTTTCGTCCAGTGTGGCGTGAGTGACGGCTTGCCGGGCTTCTCGGTGCCGGATGCCAAGGGCAAGATCGTGGGTATCGATGCCGACGTCTGCCGCGCTGTCGCCGCTGCGGTCTTCGGCGATGCGAACAAGGTCAAGTTCAGTCAGTTGAACGCCAAGGAGCGTTTCACTGCGTTGCAGTCCGGTGAAGTGGATGTGCTATCGCGTAACACTACCTGGACCAGTTCGCGCGATGCCGGCATGGGCCTGGTGTTCGCAGGCGTCACTTATTACGACGGTGTAGGCTTCCTGGTGAACAAGAAACTTGGCGTTTCCAGCGCCAAGGAGCTGGATGGCGCAACCATCTGCATCCAGGCCGGTACCACCACTGAACTCAACGTCTCCGACTACTTCCGCGCCAATGGCCTGAAGTACACCCCCATCACCTTCGATACCTCCGATGAAAGCGCCAAGTCGCTGGAGTCCGGCCGTTGCGACGTGCTGACCTCCGACAAATCGCAGCTCTATGCTCAGCGCTCCAAGCTCGGGTCACCAAACGATTATGTCGTGTTGCCTGAAACCATCTCCAAGGAGCCACTGGGCCCTGTTGTGCGCAAGGGCGATGAAGAGTGGTTCAGCATCGTCAAGTGGACCCTGTTCGCCATGATCAATGCTGAAGAGGCGGGTATCACCTCGAAGAATGTCGAAGCTGAAGCGAAATCGACCAAGAACCCTGACGTCGCCCGTCTGCTCGGTGCTGACGGTGAGTATGGCAAAGACCTCAAGCTGCCCAAAGATTGGGTCGTACAGATCGTCAAGCAAGTCGGTAACTACGGCGAAGTCTTCGAGAGGAACCTTGGCAAGAGCACCGATCTGAAGATCGACCGTGGCCTGAATGCCCTCTGGAACAACGGCGGCATCCAGTACGCGCCACCAGTGCGCTGATGGGTACGGCCTGTGGCAGCGTGCTGCTGCAGGCCGTTTCGTTCCTTCTCTTCGGGGCATTTCATGCAAAATAAAATCGGCGCACCCAAAGGGTTTTCCCTGAGCGATCCACGTGTGCGTGCGTGGCTGTTCCAGATCATCACCGTGGTCGCGGTGCTGGGGCTGGGTTGGTACTTGTTTCACAATACCCAAACGAACCTGCAACACCGAGGCATCACCTCGGGTTTTGACTTTCTTGAGCGCAGCGCCGGTTTCGGTATCGCTCAGCACCTGATTCCCTACACCGAGTCCGATAGCTATTCCCGGGTGTTTGTCATCGGCCTGCTCAACACGCTGCTGGTGACCTTCATCGGTATTATCCTGGCGACCGTGCTCGGTTTTATCGTCGGTGTGGCCCGGTTGTCACCGAACTGGATGATCAGCAAGCTGGCCACGGTATACGTCGAAACTTTTCGTAACATTCCGCCGCTGCTGCAGATCCTGTTCTGGTACTTCGCGGTGTTCCTGACCCTGCCGGGGCCGCGCGGCAGCATCAATTTTGGCGATACGTTCTTTATCAGCAACCGTGGCTTGAACATGCCGGGTGCTTCAGTGGCGGAGGGTTTCTGGCCATTCGTCGGCAGCCTGGTGGTCGCCGTGATCGCCATCGTGCTGATGGTGCGCGTGGCCAACAAGCGCTTTGAGGAAACCGGTGAGCCGTTCCATAAATTCTGGGTCGGCCTGGCGCTGTTTTTGGCCATTCCCGGGTTGTGCGCGTTGTTGATCGGCAGCCCATTGCATTGGGAGGTACCGCAGCTCAAGGGCTTCAACTTTGTGGGCGGCTGGGTGCTGATCCCCGAGCTGCTGGCCCTGACCTTGGCCTTGACGATCTATACGGCGGCGTTCATTGCCGAGATCGTTCGCTCCGGGATTCGCTCGGTCAGCCACGGCCAGACCGAAGCCGCGCGTTCATTGGGCCTGCGTGAAGGGCCAACCCTGCGCAAGGTCATCATTCCCCAGGCACTGCGCGTAATCATTCCACCGCTGACCAGCCAATACCTGAACCTGGCGAAGAACTCCTCGTTGGCAGCGGGTATTGGCTATCCGGAAATGGTTTCGCTGTTCGCCGGTACCGTGCTCAACCAGACCGGCCAGGCTATCGAAGTGATCGCCATCACCATGAGCGTCTATCTGGCCATCAGCATCAGCATTTCCCTGCTGATGAACTGGTACAACAAGCGCATTGCGCTGATCGAGCGGTGAGGACAAGCGCATGAGTACCCATGTTTTCAAACCCGATATGCCGCCGCCGGTTAAAGCCGTCGGTGTCCTCGCATGGATGCGCAACAACCTGTTCTCCAGCTGGCTCAACACCTTGTTGACCCTGTTTGCCGTGTATCTGGTCTGGCTGATCGTGCCCCCCCTGTTGCAGTGGGCATTCATCAATGCCAACTGGGTGGGCACCACTCAGGCCGACTGCACCAAGCACGGCGCCTGCTGGGTGTTCATTCAGCAGCGTTTCGGTCAGTTCATGTACGGCTATTACCCCAGCGAACTGCGCTGGCGGGTCGACCTTACGGTGTGGCTGGCAGTGATTGGCGCGGCGCCCCTGTTTATTGCCCGGGTCCCACACAAGGTTGTCTACGGCCTGGCGTTCCTGGTGATGTACCCCGTACTGGCCTACACCCTGCTGCACGGTGGTTACCTGGGCTTGGTTGCGGTGGCGACCAGCCAATGGGGGGGCTTGATGCTGACCCTGGTGATCGCCACCGTGGGTATCGTTGGCGCATTGCCGCTGGGCATTCTGTTGGCACTGGGGCGGCGTTCGAGGATGCCGGCAGTGCGCGTGGTGTGTGTCACGTTCATTGAGTTCTGGCGTGGCGTGCCGTTGATCACGGTGCTGTTCATGTCGTCGGTAATGCTGCCGCTGTTCCTGCCTGAAGGCATGAGCTTCGACAAGCTGCTGCGGGCGATGATCGGGGTAATCCTGTTCCAGTCGGCCTACATTGCCGAGGTGGTGCGCGGTGGCCTGCAGGCCATTCCCAAGGGGCAATACGAGGCGGCTGCCGCCATGGGCCTGGGCTATTGGCGGGCCATGGGCCTGGTGATTTTGCCGCAAGCCCTGAAACTGGTTATCCCCGGCATCGTCAACACCTTCATTGCCCTGTTCAAGGACACCAGCCTGGTCATCATCATCGGCCTTTTCGACCTGCTCAATAGTGTCAAGCAGGCCGCCGCCGACCCTAAATGGCTGGGTATGGCGACCGAAGGCTATGTCTTCGCCGCCCTGGTGTTCTGGATTTTCTGTTTCGGTATGTCCCGCTACTCCATGCATCTGGAGCGTAAGCTGGACACAGGCCACAAGCGTTAGGAGTGTTCCCATGAGTGAAGCGATCAAACAGCCTGTGAGCCCTGAAGGCATTATTCAGATGCAGGGCGTGAACAAGTGGTACGGCCAGTTCCACGTGCTCAAGGATATCAACCTGAACGTGCGCCAAGGTGAGCGTATCGTCCTGTGCGGGCCTTCGGGCTCGGGCAAGTCGACGACCATCCGTTGCCTCAATCGCCTTGAAGAGCACCAGCAAGGTCGCATCGTGGTTGATGGTGTCGAGCTGACCAACGACCTCAAGCAGATCGAGGCGATTCGCCGTGAAGTGGGCATGGTGTTCCAGCACTTCAATCTGTTTCCGCACCTGACCATTTTGCAGAACTGCACCTTGGCCCCCATGTGGGTACGCAAGATGCCCAAGCGCAAGGCCGAAGAAATCGCCATGCACTACCTGGAGCGGGTCAGGATTCCGGAGCAGGCCAACAAGTATCCGGGGCAGTTGTCCGGTGGTCAGCAGCAGCGGGTAGCGATTGCCCGGGCATTGTGCATGAAGCCGAAGATCATGCTGTTCGATGAGCCTACGTCGGCGCTCGATCCGGAGATGGTCAAGGAAGTGCTCGACACCATGATCGGCCTGGCCGAAGACGGCATGACCATGCTTTGCGTGACCCACGAAATGGGCTTTGCCCGGACCGTGGCGAACCGGGTGATCTTCATGGACAAAGGAGAGATCGTTGAGCAGGCGCCGCCGAACGACTTCTTTGACCGGCCACAGAACGAGCGAACCAAGCTGTTCTTGAGTCAGATCCTGCACTAAGGGCTGAAACGCAATCGCCGGCTTTGCCGGCGATTGCGTTACGGGATCAGTTGTTTTCTGTCTGTACGGGCGCAGGTGGCGGACGCAGGCCGACTTCCGCGATCAGCTTGAGCTCCTTGCCGTTGCGAATCACCTCGATCGCCACTTTGTCATTGGGTTTGGTCCGCGCCACCTGGTTCATCGAGCGACGGCCGTCACCGGCGGCCTCACCATTGATGCTCAGGATCACATCGCCCAATTGCAGGCCGGCTTTTTGCGCTGGTCCATCGCGGAAGATCCCGGCGACGACGATACCTGGCCGACCCTGCAGGCCGAACGAATCTGCCAGTTCCTGGGTCAATGGCTGCACTTCGATACCCAGCCAGCCACGGATAACCTGGCCATGCTCGATGATCGACTTCATGACTTCCAGTGCCAGGTTGGTCGGGATGGCGAAGCCAATGCCCTGCGAGCCGCCGGACTTGGAGAAAATCGCCGTATTGATACCGGTCAGGTTGCCGTTGGCATCGACCAGCGCGCCGCCTGAGTTACCCGGGTTGATCGCCGCGTCGGTCTGGATGAAGTCTTCATAGGTGTTCAAGCCCAGCTGGTTACGCCCGGTGGCGCTGATGATCCCCATGGTGACGGTTTGGCCGACGCCAAACGGGTTGCCAATGGCAAGGGCGACATCGCCGATATGAATACCGTCGGAGCGACCAATGGTGATCGAGGGCAGGTTTTTCAGGTCGATCTTCAGTACCGCGAGGTCTGTCTCAGGGTCGCTACCAATGACGCGGGCGAGGGTTTCGCGGCCGTCCTTGAGCGCCACCACAATCTGGTCGGCCCCTGCGGTCACGTGGTTATTGGTCAGCAGGTAGCCTTCCGGGCTCATGATCACTGCCGAACCCAGGCTGGACTCCCAGCGTTTTTGCTTGGGCAGGTTGTCGCCGAAGAATCGGCGGAACTGCGGGTCTTCGAACAGCGGGTGAGCGCTCTTGTTCACCACTTTGGTGGTGTACAGGTTGACCACGGCGGGAGCGGCAATGTTCACCGCATCGGCATAGGACACCGGTCCCTGCATGATGCGTGTGGTTTGCGGTGCCTGTTGCAAATTGACGTCCTGGCTGGGCAAACCGACCCATTGCGGGAAGCGCAGGATGACCAGCAGGGCGATCAGTACACCGGTCAGCAGTGGCCAGCCAAAGTAACGCAAAGCCTTGAACATTGAGCGAGTCTCGGGAGATGGCAGAGGGCCGCGAAGTAGGGAGGCGCGCGATCATACTGCGTCAGGCGCTGCGCTGAAACTGCGCAGCATGTTGACGGATAGCGGTAGTTGACCCGGCGCCCCCTGGCGTATGCCGTCGGTTTCCCCAAACCGGTCGACGGCCCATAATGACGTTCATTATACGAGGCCTTGTGCCGCGCTGAACTGCTGAATTGAGGAGTCTTTTCATGGCTGTCGCCCTGAGTACCCTGGTCGAGGAAGCCGACCGTTACCTTGGCAGTGCAAAAATCCAGGATTACTGCCCCAATGGCCTGCAGGTCGAGGGCAATCCACAGGTGACGCGCATCGTGAGTGGCGTCACTGCCAGCCAGGCGTTGCTTGATGCCGCTGTCGAGGCGGGTGCCGATCTGGTGCTGGTTCACCATGGCTACTTCTGGAAGGGTGAAAACCCTTGCATCACGGGCATGAAACAGCGCCGCCTGAAGACCCTGCTCAAGCATGACCTGAGCCTGTTGGCCTATCACCTGCCGCTGGACCTGCACCCGGAAGTCGGTAACAACGTGCAACTGGCGCGGCAACTGGATATCACCGTTGAAGGTCCGCTGGATCCTGAAAACCCACGGGTAGTGGGGTTGGTCGGCTCGTTGGCCGAACCGCTCTCTGCCCGCGATTTTGCCCGCAAGGTGCAGGATGTGATGGGGCGTGAACCCCTGCTGATCGAAGGTGAAGGGGTTATTCGCCGGGTCGGCTGGTGTACGGGCGGTGGCCAGGGTTACATTGATCAAGCGATTGCCGCGGGTGTCGATTTGTTCCTCAGTGGTGAAGCGTCCGAGCAGACCTTCCACAGTGCACGGGAAAACGGCATCAGCTTCATCGCCGCGGGTCATCACGCAACCGAGCGTTATGGTGTGCAAGCACTGGGCGATTACTTGGCGCGGCGATTTGCGCTGGAGCATCTGTTCATTGATTGCCCGAACCCCATCTGAAACTCAAAACCCCTAGGCATATTCTTATACCGTTTCGTTCTAGTTTGCTTCCTCAATAGAATTGGACGCTGTGCTAGAGTGCCGAACGCGAACACGGCCCGCTGGCCGTCCATAAGATCGATTTTCCGTGAGTAGCCATGGTCGACAAACTGACGCATTTGAAACAGTTGGAGGCGGAGAGCATCCACATCATTCGTGAGGTGGCCGCCGAGTTCGATAACCCGGTGATGCTGTACTCGATTGGCAAGGATTCGGCAGTGATGCTGCATCTGGCGCGCAAGGCTTTCTTCCCGGGCAAGCTGCCGTTTCCAGTGATGCATGTCGACACGCAGTGGAAATTCCAGGAGATGTACAGCTTCCGCGACAAGATGGTCGAGGAAATGGGCCTGGAGTTGATCACCCACGTTAACCCTGAAGGTATCGCCCAGGGGATCAACCCGTTCACCCACGGCAGCGCCAAGCACACCGACATCATGAAGACCGAGGGCCTGAAGCAGGCACTGGACAAGTATGGTTTCGATGCTGCGTTCGGTGGTGCTCGTCGCGATGAAGAGAAATCCCGCGCCAAGGAGCGCGTGTACTCGTTCCGCGACAGCAAGCACCGCTGGGACCCGAAGAACCAGCGTCCTGAGCTGTGGAACGTCTACAACGGCAAGGTGAACAAGGGCGAGTCGATTCGTGTGTTCCCGCTGTCGAACTGGACCGAGCTGGATATCTGGCAGTACATCTACCTGGAAGGTATTCCGATCGTACCGCTGTACTTCGCTGCCGAGCGCGAAGTGATCGAGAAGAACGGCACGCTGATCATGATCGATGACGAACGCATTCTCGAGCACCTCTCCGACGAGGAGAAGGCTCGTATCGTCAAGAAGAAAGTGCGTTTCCGTACCCTTGGCTGCTACCCGTTGACGGGCGCGGTGGAGTCCGAAGCTGAAACCCTTACGGACATCATTCAGGAAATGCTCCTGACGCGAACGTCCGAACGCCAGGGCCGTGTCATCGACCACGATGGCGCCGGTTCGATGGAAGACAAGAAACGTCAAGGCTACTTCTAAGTTAGGGTCAGAGCATGTCGCACCAATCCGAATTGATCAGCGAGGACATCCTCGCTTACCTGGCCCAGCACGAACGTAAAGAACTGCTGCGCTTTTTGACCTGCGGTAACGTCGATGACGGCAAGAGCACCCTGATCGGGCGCCTGCTGCACGACTCCAAGATGATCTACGAAGACCATCTGGAAGCGATCACCCGCGACTCGAAGAAAGTCGGCACCACTGGCGAAGACATCGATCTGGCGCTGCTGGTCGACGGCCTGCAGGCCGAGCGTGAGCAGGGCATCACCATCGATGTGGCCTACCGCTATTTCTCCACCGCCAAGCGCAAGTTCATCATTGCCGACACCCCAGGCCATGAGCAGTACACCCGCAACATGGCGACCGGTGCTTCTACCTGCGACCTGGCGATCATTCTGGTCGATGCCCGCTATGGCGTGCAGACCCAGACCCGCCGTCACAGCTACATTGCGTCGCTGCTGGGCATCAAGCACATCGTTGTTGCCATCAACAAGATGGACCTCAAGGGCTTCGATGAGCAGGTCTTCGAGTCGATCAAGGCCGACTACCTGAAGTTTGCCGATGCGATCAATTTGAACCCGAGCAGCCTGCACTTTGTACCGATGTCGGCACTCAAGGGCGACAACGTGGTCAACCGCAGCGAGCGTTCGCCGTGGTACACCGGCCCTGCGCTGATGGAAATTCTTGAAACCGTGGAAGTCGCCGCCGACCGCAACTTCACCGACCTGCGCTTCCCGGTGCAGTACGTGAACCGGCCGAACCTGAACTTCCGTGGCTTTGCCGGTACCTTGGCCAGCGGTGTCGTGTACAAGGGCGACGAGATTGTCGTGCTGCCGTCGGGCAAGAGCAGCCGGGTCAAATCCATCGTCACCTTTGAAGGTGAACTGGAGCAGGCGGGTCCAGGCCAGGCCGTAACCCTGACCATGGAAGATGAGATCGATATCTCCCGTGGTGACTTGCTGGTACATGCCGACAACGTTCCACCGGTCACCGATCAGTTCGATGCCATGCTGGTGTGGATGGCTGAAGAGCCCATGCTGCCGGGCAAGAAGTACGACATCAAACGTGCCACCAGCTACGTGCCGGGCTCGATTGCCAGCATCACCCACAAGGTTGATGTGAACACCTTGGAGCAGGGCGCCGCCAGTGCGTTGCAGCTCAATGAAATCGGTCGGGTCAAGGTCAGCCTGGACGCGCCGATTGCCCTCGACGGCTATGACAGCAACCGCACGACCGGTGCTTTCATTGTCATCGACCGTTTGACCAACGGCACCGTGGGTGCCGGCATGATCATCGCGCCACCGGTTGTACCGCACGGTTCGGTGGGTCATCACGGCAAGATGGCGCACGTGGCCACTGAAGAGCGTGCACTGCGTTTCGGTCAGCAACCGGCTACCGTGCTGTTCAGCGGCCTGTCGGGCGCGGGCAAGAGCACCTTGGCGTATGCCGTTGAGCGCAAACTGTTCGACATGGGCCGTGCGGTCTACGTGCTCGATGGTCAGAACCTGCGTCACGACCTGAACAAAGGGCTGCCACAGGACCGCGCCGGGCGTACCGAGAACTGGCGTCGTGCTGCACACGTAGCGCGTCAGTTCAACGAAGCGGGTCTGCTGACCCTGGCGGCCTTCGTCGCGCCGGATGCCGAAGGCCGTGAACAGGCCAAGGCGCTGATCGGCAAGGAGCGCCTGGTCACGGTATACGTCCAGGCCTCGCCAATGGTTTGCCGCGAGCGTGACCCGCAAGGGCTCTATGCTGCCGGTGGCGACAACATTCCGGGTGAGTCCTTCCCGTACGATGTGCCGCT
The DNA here is from genome assembly GCF_014648275.1 of Pseudomonas laurentiana. Taxonomy (GTDB): domain Bacteria; phylum Pseudomonadota; class Gammaproteobacteria; order Pseudomonadales; family Pseudomonadaceae; genus Aquipseudomonas; species Aquipseudomonas laurentiana. The sequence continues at coordinate 58,943 of NZ_BMQU01000014.1, read as the reverse complement.
GGATGCCGACCTGGTGATCGACACCCAGACCGTCAGCCTGGAAGACGGCGTGAAGCAAGTGCTCGACGTGCTGCGTAAGCGCGGCGCGATCTAAGCACCTGGCTTGACCGAAAACCCCGCGCTTGTCGCGGGGTTTTTTATTGTCAACGGCCCTGTACTCTGTGTATGAGCCGAGGTCAGATGTGTTTTTCCGACACCGGAATCACCCGCCGTTCCTTCACCGCCTTGAAGGAAAAACTCGAATAGATTTCTTTCACTCCCGGTAATGACTGCAGCACCTCGCGGGTGAATTCGCCAAACGACTCCAGATCGCGGGCAAGGATTTCCAGCAGGAAGTCGTAGCGCCCGGAGATGTTGTGGCAGGCGACGATCTCGGGAATTTCCATCAGTCGCTGTTCGAAGGCGCGCGCCATTTCCTTGGTGTGCGAGTCCATCATGATGCTCACGAACGCGGTTACGCCGAACCCCAGAGCCTTGGGCGAGAGGATGGCCTGGTAGCCAGTGATGTAGCCGGTTTCTTCCAGCAGTTTGACCCGCCGCCAACAAGGTGAGGTGGTCAGTGAGACACTGTCAGCCAGCTCGGCGACGGTGAGCCTGGCATTGTCTTGCAAGGCACCCAGCAGGGCTCGGTCGGTACGGTCGATGGCGCTAGGCATAATTTGCCCTCCACGGTCCTTTATTATTGTTTTTATGCCAATAAATGCCAGGTTGACTGGGTTTATTTGGAAAAATATCAGCACTTGAGTGGCATAAGCTTATAGCAAACCACACGAGGCTGTTGCCATGCGCGACTCCAACAATAAAACCGGTTTTTCTACGCGTGCCATTCACCATGGTTACGATCCGCTGGCGCACAACGGTGCATTGGTGCCACCGATCTACCAGACTGCAACGTTCGCCTTTCCATCGGTCGAGTACGGCGCTGCGTGCTTCGCAGGGGAGGAAGCGGGGTACTTCTACAGCCGAATTTCCAACCCGACCCTGGCTTTGCTGGAGGCGCGCATGGCCTCGCTGGAAGGCGGCGAGGCCGGGCTGGCGCTGGCGTCGGGCATGGGCGCGATTACCTCCACGTTATGGACCTTACTGCGCCCCGGTGACGAAATTCTGTTGGGCCGTACCCTGTATGGCTGCACCTTCGCGTTCTTGCATCATGGTATCGGCGAGTTTGGTGTCACCTCGCGGCATGTCGATATGAGCGACCTGCAAGCGCTCGAAAGCGCGATCACTCCAGCCACGCGGGTGATCTACTTCGAGTCGCCCGCGAACCCTAACATGCAGCTCACAGACATTGCCGCCGTGGCGAAAATTGCCCATCGGCACGGCATCCTCGTCGTGGTCGACAACACCTACTGCACACCGTACCTGCAGCGTCCGCTGGAACTGGGTGCGGATCTGGTGGTGCATTCAGCAACCAAATACCTCAGCGGTCACGGTGACATCACTGCTGGCCTGGTCATTGGTCGCAAGGCGTTGATTGACCGTATTCGCCTGGAAGGCCTGAAGGACATGACCGGCGCTGTCCTCTCACCCCATGATGCCTCACTGCTGATGCGCGGCCTGAAGACGCTCACCTTGCGCATGGAGCGTCATTGCAGCAATGCGCAGGCTATCGCCGAGTTCCTCGTCGAACAGGCGCAGGTGGAGTTGATCAACTACCCCGGCTTGCCAGGTTTTTCCCAATACGAACTGGCGCAGCGGCAAATGCGCTTGCCGGGCGGGATGATTGCCTTTGAGCTCAAGGGCGGCATTGCTGCCGGTCGTCGCTTCATGAATGCCCTGCAATTGTTCAGCCGTGCCGTCAGTCTGGGCGATGCCGAATCGCTGGCCCAACATCCGGCGAGCATGACCCATTCCAGCTATACCCCGCAGGAGAGAGCCCAGTACGGCATTTCTGAGGGGTTGGTGCGGCTGTCGGTGGGCCTGGAAGACATCGACGACCTGCTGGCCGATATCGCGCAGGCATTGAAGGCCTGCGCCTGAACCGACACGGATGAGGTCAATGCAATGGTGGCGATGATGAACCTTGTGTCTGGCGACGGTATGGCAGGGCAGCCTGGACATGACCCGGAGGTTGATTCCGACCCCGGTGAAACAGCCGAGTGGCTCGATGCGCTGGACTCGACCTTGCGGCATTGTGGCCCGACGCGTGCGCGATTTCTGCTGGAGCAACTGGAGGCCCACGCCCGTGAGTTGGGCCTTGAGCGCGGTGTTCACGCGTATTCGGCGTACCGCAACACCTTGTCGCTAGAGCAGCAAGGTACCTATCCTGGCGATCTGGAAATTGAAGAGCGGATTACCCGTTTGTTGCGCTGGAACGCCTTGGCAATGGTGGTTCGGGCCAACCATGCCTACGGTGACCTGGGTGGGCATATCGCCAGCTACGCGTCGGCAGCGGAAATTTTCGAGGTTGGTTTCCAGCATTTCTTCAAGGGGGGTGAGCGTCAGCACGCCGATTTGGTGTTTTTTCAGCCGCATTCAGCCCCTGGCGTTTACGCCCGGGCGTTCCTTGAAGGGCGTCTGAGCGAGGCGCAACTGTCGCGCTATCGGCAGGAGGTCGAGGGTGGCGGCCTGTGCTCTTATCCGCATCCTTGGTTGATGCCTGACTTCTGGCAGTTCCCTACCGGTTCGATGGGAATCGGCCCAATCAGTGCGATTTACCAAGCGCGTTTCATGCGTTACCTGCAGCACCGAGGCTTGGCGGATACGCGTGCTCGGCATGTCTGGGGGGTGTTCGGCGATGGTGAAATGGACGAGCCGGAGTCCATTGCCGGGCTGACCCTGGCGGCCCGTGAGCAACTGGATAACCTGACATTCGTGGTCAACTGCAACCTGCAACGCCTGGACGGGCCGGTACGGGGCAATGGACAGATTGTTCAGGAGTTGGAAGCCCTGTTCAGCGGTGCCGGCTGGCAGGTCATCAAGGTGCTCTGGGGTTCAGAGTGGGATGCCTTGTTCGCCCGCGACAGTGAGCATGTATTGTTACGCCAACTTGCGGCGACCCCGGACGGGCAGTTTCAGACCTTGGGAGCCAATGACGGCGCCTATAACCTTGAGCATTTCTTCAATCAAAGCCCGGCGTTGCAGCAGTTGGTCGCGCACATGAGCTCCGCCGAGATCAATGCTCTGAAGCGGGGCGGCCACGATTTTCGCAAGCTGTATGCCGCCTTTGCTGCGGCCAAGGCCTGTAAGGGGCGGCCAACAGTGATCCTGGCCAAGACCAAGAAGGGCTATGGCATGAGTGCTGCCGGTGAGTCGCGGATGACTGCGCACCAGGCGAAGAAACTCGATGTGCAGGCCCTGCTGGCCTATCGCGACCGCTTCAATCTGCCGCTCTCGGATGCTGATGTCGAACAGTTGCGTTTCTACCGTCCGCCTGAGGACAGCCCGGAAATGCGCTATCTGCACGCGCGTCGTGCAGCACTAGGAGGCTTTTTGCCGGCGCGCCGCAGTGAGGTTCGGTCGATACCGGTACCTTCGCTGGAGGCTTGGGCAGGGTTTGCGCTGCAGGCTGAAGGCAAGGAAATGTCCACCACCATGGCGGCGGTTCGTGTGCTCAGCGCTTGGTTGAAAGCGCCGGAGCTGGGGCCGCGCATCGTGCCGATCGTGGCTGATGAAGCGCGAACCTTTGGTATGGCCAGCCTGTTCCGGCAGATTGGTATCTACTCCCCGCAAGGGCAGCGCTACGAGCCGGAGGATGCCGGTTCACTGCTGTTCTACAAAGAGGCACAGGACGGTCAGTTGTTGGAGGAGGGCATTACCGAAGCCGGAGCATTGTCGTCCTGGGTTGCTGCTGCCACTTCATATGCGGTGCATGGCGAACCGATGTTGCCTGTGTATATCTACTACTCGATGTTCGGTTTCCAGCGGGTGGGCGACCTGATCTGGGCCGCCGCCGACCAACGTGCCCGGGGCATCCTGCTGGGAGCTACTGCCGGGCGTACCACGCTGGGTGGTGAAGGCCTGCAGCATCAGGATGGCTCCAGCCTGGTGATGGCGTCGATGGTGCCCAATTGCCGGGCCTGGGAACCATGCTTTGCGGGCGAGTTGGCGGTCATCCTGGAGCATGCTGCACGGCGGATGCTCGGTGAGCAGTGCGACGAGTTTCACTACATTGCCGTGATGAACGAGAGTTATCCACAGCCTTCGCTGTCCGACGCCGTTCATGCGGGTGTATTGCGGGGCATGTACCGGTTCACTGAGCACTCGCTGGAGCACGCTGCAGGGCGTGTACGTCTGCTGGGCTCCGGGGCGATTCTGCGTGAGGTGATCGCCGCCAGTGAGCTGCTGGCAAGCGAGTGGCAGGTTGAGAGCGAGGTGTTCAGTGTCACCAGTTTCAGTGAGCTGGCTCGCGATGCACGTGATACGCAACGTGCTGGACGGTTCGCGGAGTCGGGGGTAGAGGCTAGTCACCTGCAGCAGTGCCTGGGCGGCAGCGCACCGATCATTGCCGCCACTGACTATGTGCGAGCCTGGCCGCAGTTGATTGCCGAGTACCTGTCGGCACCTTATGTCACGTTGGGCACTGACGGGTTTGGCCGTAGTGATACGCGGCAGCAGTTGCGTCGGTTCTTTGAGGTCGACCGCTTCAGTATTGTCCTGGCCAGTCTGCATAGCTTGGTGCAGGCCGGGTCGTTGGCGCCGCGTGTGCTGGAGCAGGCTGTAGCGCGGTATCCCGCCTGTAGCGAGACCGCACCGTGGTACAGCTGACCCGCTTGTCGGACCTGAAAATGCGTTTCCTGCCTGCAACGGCTTGCCCGCGTGTGCCAGCGAATGCGCGGCGCTTGCATCGTTGGCAAGCCAACTCCCACAGGGATCCGAGCAGGGCACCGCTTTTTCTGTGGGAACAGGCTTGCCTGCGATGGTTCTGGCGGGTGTCAGCAAGTGCGCGGCGAGGGATTAGCGCCAGAATGTCTTTGGCCTAATAAAAGAACCCCCGCTAAAGAGCGGGGGTCGTCAGCAACCTGAGGGGCCTTGCAAAGGCCCTTTGGGGGCTCAGTTGCGCTTGAGCCCGTAATGCTCGTCGAGCATGCCCGGGGCGTTTGGCGTCTTCGGTGCGTAGTCCTTCGGCGCTTCCTGATCGCGCGGAGGCGTCAGGCGCTCGCGAGGTGCCTGTGGTGTTTCGGCGTGCAGCGAGGCCAGCAGGCGTTGACGGGTGAGTTCGTCCAGGGCCAGGCGGTTGGCGCCTTCAGTCAGATGGTCCTGAACATCCTGATAGCTTTGAGTGAGTTTTTTCACCAGCGCTGCAGTGCTGTTGAAGTGGGTGACCACTTCGTTCTGATAATTGTCGAAACGTTCCTGGATTTCGTCCAGCTGCCGCTGGGTGCTGCTCGGCGCGGCATTGGGCAGCAGGCGAGCGACCAGAAAACCAACGACGACACCTACTGCCAGGGCTAGGGTCGGCAACAACCAAACTAAGAGCGAGAGTTCCACGAGTCCTTCCTCTATAAACGGCTTTGCTTTACGTTAACGGCTCGGACCTGCGCTGTATACCGCGAACTATCGCAAATATCTCAGACAGAATCATTCAGCTAGACGAGTCGACCCTTTCCGAGGTCACGGAGTTCTTCCTTGCTTATCCGCGAAACCCCCGTATTCATCGATGGCCCGGTTGGCCAGCTCGAAGCCCTTTACCTCGATGCCGCTGACGCCCGTGGCGTGGCCTTGCTCTGCCACCCTAACCCCGTTCAGGGCGGTACCATGCTCAACAAGGTGGTTTCCACCTTGCAGCGTACGGCGCGTGATGCGGGTTACATCACGGTGCGCTTCAATTATCGCGGCGTCGGTGCCAGCGCCGGCAGCCATGATATGGGCACTGGTGAAGTCGATGACGCTCAGGCGGTGGCCGCCTGGGTGCGCGAGAAACATCCCGAATTGCCTTTGACGCTGTTCGGCTTTTCCTTCGGTGGTTTTGTCGCCGCCAGCCTTGGCGGTCGCCTGGAAGCGGCGGGCGTGCCGCTGGCCCGGCTGTTCATGGTAGCCCCGGCGGTCATGCGCCTGAGCGCGAATGATGTGCTGCCGCAAGACTGCCCGCTGATCGTGATTCAGCCTGATACCGACGAAGTGGTTGCGCCGCAATGGGTCTATGACTGGTCTGCCGCACTGTCACGCCCCCATGAGCTGCTGAAAGTGGCAGAATGCGGACACTTTTTTCATGGCAAGCTGACCGACCTCAAGGATCTGGTGCTGCCGCGCCTTTCGAACTGATACAAGCCTGATAAGCGATTACCCATGACCACTCGTATCCTTACCGGTATCACCACCACGGGCACGCCCCACCTGGGCAACTACGCTGGTGCCATCCGCCCGGCGATCCTGGCCAGCCGCCAGGACAATGTCGACTCGTTCTACTTTCTGGCCGACTACCACGCCCTGATCAAGTGCGATGACCCGCAGCGCATCCAGCGCTCGCGCCTGGAAATCGCAGCGACCTGGCTGGCCGGTGGTCTGGATCCTGAGCGGGTCACGTTCTACCGTCAGTCCGATATCCCTGAAATTCCAGAGCTGACCTGGCTGTTGACCTGTGTCGCCGCCAAGGGTTTGCTCAATCGCGCCCACGCCTACAAGGCGTCCGTGGACAAGAACCTGGAGAACGGCGAAGACCCGGATGCCGGTATCAGCATGGGCCTTTACAGCTACCCGGTGCTGATGGCCGCTGACATCCTGATGTTCAATGCGCACAAGGTGCCGGTGGGCCGTGACCAGATTCAGCACGTGGAAATGGCGCGTGACATTGGTCAGCGGTTTAACCACCTGTTCGGCCAGGGCAAGGAATTCTTTGTCATGCCTGAAGCGCTGATCGAGGAAAGCGTGGCGACCCTGCCAGGCCTCGACGGGCGCAAGATGTCCAAGAGCTACGACAACACCATCCCGCTTTTCAGCAGTGCCAAGGAGATGAAAGACGCGATCTCGCGCATCGTCACCGACTCGCGTGCGCCGGGTGAAGCGAAGGACCCGGACAATGCCCACCTGTTCACCTTGTACCAGGCGTTCTCTACACCGGATCAGGCGGCAGAATTCCGTACTGAGCTGCTGCAGGGCCTGGGCTGGGGTGAAGCCAAGCAGCGCCTGTTCCAGTTGCTCGATGGCCAGTTGAGCGAAGCGCGTGAGCGCTACCATCAACTGATCGCACGTCCAGCCGATCTGGAAGACATCCTGCTGGCCGGTGCACAGAAAGCGCGCAAGGTGGCAACGCCTTTCCTTGAACAGCTGCGTGAGGCGGTAGGCCTGCGCTCGTTCCGTAACATCGTGCAGGGGCCTGCCGAGGTCAAGAAAAAGGCTGCCAAGGCTGCGCGCTTCGTCAGCTTCCGTGAGGATGATGGCAGCTTCCGCTTCCGTCTGCTGGCCGCCGATGGTGAGCAGCTGCTGCTGTCGCGCAACTTTGCCGATGGCAAGACGGCCGGTGCGGTGACCAAGCAACTGCAGCGGGGGCAAGCACTGGATGTACGCAGTGAAGGCCTGGGCTTCAGCCTCTGGCTGGAAGGCGAATGTGTCGCCGACGGCCCGCAGTTCAGCGACGCAGCGGCTCGCGATGTTGCCATTGAGAGCTTGCGTGTGGCCTTGCAGCCACAACAGGACTAAACAGGCTATCGGAAGTCTGATTGCCAATAACCGGGGCCGTCGCTACAGTGACGGCCCGCTTTTGTTGCCTTGCTAACGAATTATGACGCCCCTAGAACGATATCAAGCAGATCTGAAACGTCCCGAATTCTTCCATGATGCGGCGCAGGAAACAGCGGTGCGTCACCTCCAGCGCCTGTATGACGATTTGATCGCGGCGCAGAACAGCAAGCCAGGCGTGTTTGGCAAGCTGTTTGGCAAGAAAGACCAGACGCCTGTAAAGGGCCTGTATTTTTGGGGTGGGGTAGGGCGGGGCAAGACCTACCTGGTCGATACCTTCTTCGAGGCGCTGCCGTTCAAGCAGAAGGTGCGCACGCACTTCCACCGCTTCATGAAGCGGGTCCACGAGGAAATGAAAACCCTCAAGGGCGAGAAAAACCCGCTGACCATCATTGCCAAGCGTTTCTCTGAAGAAGCGCGGGTGATTTGCTTCGACGAGTTCTTCGTTTCCGACATCACCGACGCGATGATCCTCGGCACCCTGATGGAAGAACTGTTCAAGAACGGCGTTACGCTGGTGGCAACGTCCAACATTGTCCCCGATGGTCTGTACAAGGACGGTCTGCAGCGTGCGCGCTTCCTTCCGGCCATTGCCCTGATCAAGCAGAACACCGAGATCGTCAACGTCGACAGTGGCGTCGACTATCGTCTGCGTCATCTGGAGCAAGCCGAGCTGTTCCATTACCCACTCGATGAGGCGGCTCATGAGAGCCTGCGCAAGAGTTTCCGTGCCCTGACGCCGGAATGCACCCAGGCTGTCGAGGGTGACGTGCTGATCATCGAGAACCGTGAAATTCGTGCACTGCGTACCTGTGATGACGTCGCCTGGTTCGACTTCCGCGAGCTGTGTGACGGCCCGCGCAGCCAGAACGACTACATCGAACTGGGCAAGATCTTTCATGCGGTGCTGCTCAGCGGCGTCGAGCAGATGGGCGTGGCGACTGACGATATCGCTCGGCGCTTCATCAACATGGTCGATGAATTCTATGACCGTAACGTGAAGCTGATCATCTCTGCCGAGGTCGAGCTGAAGGACCTGTATACCGGTGGGCGCTTGAGCTTCGAGTTCCAGCGTACCTTGAGCCGGTTGCTCGAGATGCAGTCCCACGAGTTCCTGGCCCGGGCACATCGTCCTTAATCAGGAAACAACCCATCGCTGGCGAAGCCTGATCCCGCACTGAGCACGCTGTGCTGCGGGACAGGCTAGCCTGTGTGCTGCTTACGCTTCCTGCATGAACTGCTGGCGGTACTGGTTGGGTGACAGTGCCGTGTGCTGGCGGAACAGCCGTGCGAAGAAGCTCGCATCGTCATACCCCACCTCATAGCTGATGGTCTTGATGCTCTTGCGCGTACCGGACAGCAAACCCTTGGCTGTTTCGATCCGCAGGCGCTGCAGGTAGTGCAGCGGCTTATCGCCCGTGGCGCTCTGGAAGCGACGCATGAAATTGCGAATGCTCATGCCGTGGTTGCGTGCCACGTCCTCAAAACGGAACTTGTCGGCAAAGTGCTCTTCGAGCCATTGCTGGATTTGTAGAATGATCAGGTCCTGATGCAGTTTCTGCCCACCAAACCCCATGCGTCCCGGCGTATAGCTGCGCTGCACCTCGTAGAGAATGTCACGGGAGACCGCCTGGGCCACATTGGAGCCGCAGAAGCGCTCGATCAGGTAAATGTAGAGATCGCATGCTGAAGTGGGGCCACCCGCGCAGTACAGGTTGTCGGCATCGGTCAGGTGTTTGTCCTGATTGAGGCTGACCTTGGGGAAGCGCTCCGCGAACTGGTTGAAAAAGCGCCAGTAGGTGGTGGCTTCCTTGCCGTCGAGCAGCCCGGCTTCGGCCAGCCAGAACACACCGCTGGCTTCACCGCAGAGGACAGCGCCGGCGGCGTGTTGCTCACGTAGCCAGGGCAGGACCTGTGGGTAGCGCTGGCACAGGGCATCGAAGTCATCCCAGAACGCCGGCAGGATGATGATATCGGCCTGTTCCAGGCCGCCGTCTACGGGCACCAGCACATCGCTGAAGCTGCTTACAGGTTTGCCGTCAGGGCTGACCAGGCGTGTTTCGAACATGGGCTTGAGGCCCAGGCCCAGTTGCTTGCCATAACGCAGGCTGGCCAGATGGAAGAAATCCTTGGCCTGCATCAGGGTTGAAGCGAACACCTTGTCGATGGCCAGAATGCTGACGCGCCGCAGGGACGCGGAGGGTTGGGTAAAGATCATTTCGTTATTCTTATAGGGGAAAGTGGTCAATCACCGGCTGGATCGTCTTATTTTTTGCCGGTGATGTCTACCCTGCGTACCCGCGTTTGGCGCGGGCACGCTGTTACCCTCTACGGTGCGGGGTTCGGCTGGTCCTGGTGGATGGCTTCAATGCTGGCCAGCAGCTCATCACTCAACCTGAGTTCATGGCTGGCCAGGTTGCTGTCCAGTTGCTTCAGGGACGTGGCACCGATGATGTTGCTGGTGACAAAGGGTTGCTGGGTGACGAAAGCCAGTGCTATCTGTGCCGGGTCCAGGCCGTGTTCGCGGGCCAGTGCCACATAGCGGCTACAGGCCGCCACGGTCTGTGGGTTGGAGTAGCGAGAGAAGCGGCTGAACAGTGTCAGGCGACCCTTGGCAGGGCGTGCACCGTTCTCGTACTTGCCCGAGAGCATGCCAAAGGCCAGGGGCGAGTAGGCCAGCAAGCCGCACTGCTCGCGGATGGCGACTTCCGCCAGGCCGACTTCAAAGCTGCGGTTGAGCAGGTTGTAGGGGTTCTGTATGGAGACCGCCCTGGGCCAGCCACGGCTTTCTGCCAGCTGCAGGAACTTCATGGTGCCCCATGGCGTTTCGTTGGATAGACCAATATGACGGATCTTGCCGGCCTTGACCTGCTCGTCAAGGACTTCGAGGGTTTCTTCCAGCGGGGTGAAGTGGTCGTTTGGCAGGTGCTGGTAGCCCAGCTTGCCGAAAAAGTTGGTACTGCGCTCTGGCCAATGCAGTTGGTAAAGGTCGATCCAGTCGGTCTGCAGGCGCTTGAGGCTATCGTCTAGCGCGGCAACGATGTGTTGGCGATTGTGCTTCAGTTGGCCGTCACGAATGTGGCTGATGCCATTGCCTGGGCCGGCCACCTTGCTGGCGAGAATCCAGTCCGCGCGGTCACCTTGCTGCTTGAACCAGTTACCGATGATTTGCTCGGTGGCGGCATAGGTTTCCGGGCGTGGGGGCACGGGGTACATTTCCGCGGTGTCGATGAAATTGATGCCGGCTGCCTTGGCTCGTTCGATCTGGGCGAAGGCTTCGGCCTGGCTGTTTTGCTCGCCCCAGGTCATGGTGCCCAGGCACAGGGCGCTTACATTGAGGTCGCTGCGGCCCAGTTTGCGGTAGTCCATTTGCATCTCCCAAGGCAAAAGAAGCATAAAAGCAGGTTGAATTTTTTTTCGCAATCTGGATAATTCAGCCCCTCTCTGTACTGCGGAAGTGATGCCCCGCGTACCGAAGAACCCTGCCGAATATTGGACGCGCTGACCCGAGCCCCCGATAGCGTCCGTGTGCGGCTGTGTCCTTGACTTGTCAAGGTGCGCACTATCCAGTAAGATCTGCCGTCTTATTTTCGCTGGGCGGCCTCTGAGGCTATAAAGAATGAAAACTTTTACTGCTAAACCGGAAACAGTAAAGCGCGACTGGTTCGTAGTTGACGCCGCTGGTCAGACCCTGGGTCGTCTGGCTACCGAAATCGCTAGCCGTCTGCGTGGCAAGCACAAACCAGAATACACCCCTCACGTTGACACCGGCGACTACATCGTCGTTATCAATGCCGAGCAGGTGCGTGTTACTGGCGCCAAAACTTCGGACAAAATGTACTACTCCCACTCCGGCTTCCCGGGCGGTATCAAGGAAATCAACTTCGAGAAGTTGATCGCCAAGGCCCCAGAGCGCGTGATCGAGACCGCGGTTAAAGGCATGCTGCCTAAGAACCCACTGGGTCGCGACATGTACCGTAAGCTGAAAGTCTATGCGGGCGCTACTCACCCTCATACTGCTCAGCAGCCCCAAGAACTGAAGATTTAACGGAATAGTTCATTATGTCGGCGACTCAAAATTACGGCACTGGCCGTCGCAAGACCGCAACCGCTCGCGTTTTCCTGCGTCCGGGCACTGGTAACATCTCCATCAACAACCGTTCTCTCGAGACGTTTTTCGGTCGTGAAACCGCGCGCATGGTAGTTCGCCAGCCGCTGGAACTGACTGAAACCACCGAGAAGTTCGACATCTACGTCACCGTTATCGGTGGTGGTGTCAGCGGTCAAGCCGGTGCTATCCGTCACGGTATCACTCGCGCTCTGATGGACTACGACGAAACCCTGCGTGGCGCTCTGCGTCGTGCTGGCTACGTCACCCGCGACGCCCGTGAAGTCGAGCGTAAGAAAGTGGGTCTGCGTAAAGCACGTAAGCGTCCGCAATACTCCAAGCGTTAATTCGCTGCAGTATTCAAAAAAAGCCCAGTTCCAGGTGGAACTGGGCTTTTTTTATGTCTTGAATACATGAGTCGGACTTCAGTGTGACAACTTGCCGCATAGATGCAAGTCAAGCACTGCAAGGGGTCCAAGGTTTTGGCCGGGCTAATCACCTTGTCAGAGCAGGGTCTTTTAATTACCATTCGGCAAATTTTTACGCAGTTCAGAAATTATTTAGTAGATGCCTGTTGCAACAGGCCACAAAGCTGATGGGAGAGGACTGAATGAGCAATGACGGCGTCAATGCAGGCCGGCGTCGCTTCCTAGTAGCAGCCACGTCTGTGGTGGGTGCTGCTGGAGCGGTGGGGGCTGCGGTCCCGTTCGTGGGGTCATGGTTCCCCAGTGCCAAGGCGAAAGCCGCAGGTGCACCGGTGAAGGTCAATATCGCCAAGGTCGAGCCAGGACAGCAGCTAATTGCTGAGTGGCGCGGTCAGCCCGTCTTCGTCGTTCGCCGTACAGAAGAAATTCTTGGCAACCTGAAAAAGATTGCCGGCGATCTCTCTGACCCGGAATCCAAGGCATCGGTTCAGCCAACGTACGTTGATCCGTCGAATCGCTCGATCAAGCCTGAAATTCTCGTGCTGGTTGGTCTTTGCACTCATTTGGGCTGCTCCCCGACGTTCCGCCCTGAAGTGGCACCCGTCGACCTAGGGCCGAAGTGGGTCGGTGGTTATTTCTGCCCTTGCCACGGCTCCCACTACGATTTGGCGGGCCGGGTCTACAAGTCTCAGCCAGCGCCGCTCAATCTGCCGGTGCCGCCGTACTCTTATGAGTCGGACGACATCATTGTCGTCGGTGTCGATCAGGAGAAAGCGTGATGAGTAAGTTCATGGATTGGGTTGATGCGCGCTTCCCCGCGACCAAAATGTGGGAAGACCATCTCAGCAAGTACTACGCGCCGAAGAACTTCAACTTCTTCTATTTCTTTGGCTCCCTGGCGCTGTTGGTGCTGGTTAACCAGATCGTCACGGGTGTCTGGCTGACCATGAGCTTCACGCCGTCGGCGGAAGAGGCCTTCGCCTCCGTCGAATACATCATGCGTGACGTCGAATACGGCTGGGTGCTGCGTTACCTGCACTCTACGGGTGCATCGGCGTTCTTTATCGTCGTCTACCTGCACATGTTCCGCGGCCTGCTCTACGGTTCCTACCAGAAGCCGCGTGAGCTGGTGTGGATCTTCGGCATGCTGATCTACCTGGCCCTGATGGCTGAAGCCTTCATGGGTTACCTGCTGCCATGGGGCCAGATGTCCTACTGGGGCGCCCAGGTGATCATCTCGCTGTTCGGTGCGATCCCTGTCATCGGTGGCGACCTCACCCAGTGGATTCGTGGTGACTACCTGATCTCCGGCATCACCCTGAACCGCTTCTTCGCCCTGCATGTGATTGCCCTGCCCATCGTTATCCTGGGCCTGGTTGTGCTGCACATTCTGGCGCTGCACGAAGTGGGTTCGAACAACCCGGACGGCGTTGACATCAAGAAGCTCAAAGATGAGAACGGTGTTCCGCTCGACGGCATTCCTTTCCATCCGTACTACACCGTCAAGGATATCGTCGGTGTCGTGGTCTTCCTGTTCGTCTTCTGTCTGATCGTGTTCTTCTTCCCGGAAATGGGCGGTTACTTCCTCGAGAAACCGAACTTTGAGCAGGCGAACGCCTTCAAGACACCCGCGCACATCGCGCCTGTCTGGTACTTCACACCGTTCTACGCGATTCTGCGTGCCGTACCTGACAAGCTGCTTGGCGTCGTAGCCATGGGTGCTGCCATTGCCGTGCTGTTCGTACTGCCTTGGCTTGACCGTAGCCCGGTCAAATCGATGCGTTACAAAGGCTGGCTGAGCAAGATCTGGCTGGTGGTGTTCTGCATTTCGTTCGTGATCCTGGGTGTGCTGGGTGTTCTGGCGCCGACTCCGGGTCGTACCTTACTGTCGCAGGTATGTACCTTCCTGTACTTCGCCTACTTCATTCTGATGCCGTTCTACACCAGGCTTGAGAAGACCAAACCGGTTCCGGAAAGGGTGACTGGCTGATGAAAAAGCTATTTGCAGTATTGATTCTGGCAGTGATGCCTTCGTTGACCTTTGCATCCGGTGGCGAGACCGTCGAGCTGCAGAAGGTTGATATCGATCTGACTGACAAGGCCGCTCTGCAGGACGGTGCGCGCACCTTTGCAAACTATTGCATGGGCTGCCACAGCGCCAAGTTCCAGCGCTATGAGCGCGTTGCCGACGACCTCGGTATCCCGCATGAGCTAATGCTCGAGAAGCTTGTGTTCACCGGTGCGAAGATCGGCGATCACATGAAAGTCGGCATGCAGCCTAATGATGCCAAGGCCTGGTTTGGTGCTGCGCCGCCCGACCTGACCCTGGTTGCCCGGGTGCGTGGCACGGACTGGCTCTACAGCTACCTGCATGGTTTCTATGAAGACAAGGCGCGTCCTTGGGGTGTGAACAACACCATCTTCCCTAACGTGGGCATGCCTAACGTGTTGGTAGGGCTGCAGGGCAAGCAGGTAATCGGTTGCAAGCAGGTTCAGATCGTCACCGACGGCAAGAAGCAATTCGACCCGCTGACCGGCACGCCTTTGACGCATGAGGCATGCGACCAGCTGACCATCGTGCCGAAATCCGGTACCCTGAACGAAGAGCAGTTCGACGAGAAGGTCAAGAATCTGGTGACCTTCCTGGCGTACTCGGCCAACCCGGTCAAACTGGAAAGCCAGCGCATCGGTACTTACGTGCTGCTGTACCTGGCCTTCTTCTTCGTATTCGCTTACCTGCTCAAGCGCGAATACTGGAAGGACGTGCACTGATCACGCAGTAGTTTCTGGTAGTTGAACGCGCCCTGGGGCGCCTCTGCAACGCAGGGGTGTCCGCAGGGCGCGTTTGCATTTGTACCATTCATAATTACATTCGCGAGGAGGATCACCATGGGCGTGACCAACCGGTTAGCCTGCTACTCCGACCCCGCTGACCACTATTCTCATCGGGTACGCCTTGTTCTCGCCGAGAAGGGGGTCAGTGTCCAGATCATTGATGTGCCAGCGGGCCAGCAACCGGCGAAGCTGATTGAAGTGAACCCATACGGCAGCCTGCCAACGCTGGTTGATCGCGATCTGGCGTTGTTCGAGTCGACCGTGGTGATGGAATACCTCGACGAGCGTTATCCGCACCCGCCGTTGCTGCCGGTGTATCCGGTGGCCAGGGCCAACAGTCGGTTGCTGATACACCGTATCCAGCGCGACTGGTGCGGGCTGGTTGACCTGATTCTCGATCCGCGTAGCAAGGACAGCGCGCGCGCCCAGGCGCGCAAAGAGCTGCGAGAGAGCCTGACCGGCGTTTCTCCGCTGTTTGCTGAAAAACCTTGTTTCTTGAGCGAGGAGCAAAGTCTGGTCGACTGTTGTCTACTGCCCATACTCTGGCGATTGCCGGTGTTGGGTATCGAATTGCCGCGGCCGGCCAAACCGCTGCTGGACTACATGGAGCGACAGTTCGCTCGTGAAGCTTTCCAGGCGAGCCTGTCCGCTGCTGAACGTGAAATGCGTTAGGTTTTAAGGAGCCGTTTATGAACTCCAGTCGCCCTTATTTGGTGCGTGCGTTGTATGAGTGGATCGTGGATAACGATTGCACGCCGCATATGCTGGTCAATGCCGAGTACCCGGCGGTACAGGTGCCGCAAGGTTTTGCCAGTGATGGTCAGATCGTCCTGAACATTTCGCCCAGTGCAGTGCGCCATTTGCACATGGATAACGAGGCCGTGAGCTTCGAGGGGCGCTTTGGTGGTGTCGCGCATACCCTCTACGTGCCCACAGGCGCGATTCTGGGCATTTACGCTCGGGAGAATGGTCAGGGTATGGTGTTTGAGCTTGAGCCACCTCTGATGGACGATGACGAGCTTGAGGGGGAGGATGAATCGGACGATGACACCGATAACCCGCCGCCGCGTCCAAGTGGCCGGCCTAGCTTGAAAGTGGTCAAGTAACAAAAAAGGCGATCCTGAGGGATCGCCTTTTTTGTGCTCGCTGTACCGCCGATCAGGCAACCGACAGGGCACCTGGTCAGGGGTCAGTCGATGTATTCGAACAGCTTGACGATCTTCTGTACCCCGGACACGCCCTGCACCAGGCTGGTCGCCCGTGCGGCTTCTTGTTGGGTCATGAGGCCGAGCAGGTACACGATGCCGTTCTCAGTGATCACCTTGATGCGTGAGCCAGGTATGTTGGCGTCGGCCAGCATCTGGGTTTTGATCTTCGTGGTCAGCCAGGTGTCATTGTTGCGGGCGAGCAGCGAAGAGGGCTGGATGACCTGCAGTTCGTTATGCACTTTCTTGACCCGCTGAACCTGGCTTGCAGCCTGTTCAGCGAGGCTCTTGAGGTCGGCGCGTGGGGTCTGGCCGGCCAGCAGGACGATGCCGTTGTAGCTGCTGACGACAATGTGCGAATTCTTGTCCAGGTCTGGACTGGCCTTGGCGACGTTCACCGCCACCTTGGTTTCGATCAGCGAGTCGTCAATCTTGCTGCCCAGTGTGCGAGTGCCGCGATCATCTTCGATCGGGGCTTCGCGGCTGGCGCTGATTACCGAGCTGCAACCGGCATTCAGGCCGAGGCACAAGGTCAGGGCCATCAGGCTCAGGCGTTTTGCGGTCATTCTTCACTCCCAAACAATTGGCTGTCGATCAGATCGCAGAGACAGTGGATCGCCAGCAGGTGGACTTCCTGGATACGTGCGGTGACGTCGGCCGGGACGCGAATCTCGACGTCCTCTGGCAGCAGCAGCGAAGCCATGCCGCCACCGTCGCGTCCAGTCAGAGCTACGACAATCATTTCGCGATCATGTGCGGCCTGGATCGCTTGAATAATGTTTGCCGAGTTACCGCTGGTCGAAATTGCCAGCAGTACATCGCCGGGTTGGCCAAGGGCGCGGATCTGTTTGGAGAACACCTCGTTGTAGCTGTAGTCATTGGCGATCGAGGTGATGGTCGAGCTGTCGGTCGTCAGGGCGATTGCAGGCAGGCTTGGGCGTTCACGTTCGAAACGGTTCAGCAGTTCCGAGGAAAAGTGCTGGGCATCTCCGGCCGATCCACCGTTGCCGCATGCGAGCATCTTGCCCTCGTTGAGCAGGGCATTGACCATGACCTGGCTGGCTTGCTCAATGTGAGGTGCAAGGACGTCCATCGCCTGTTGCTTGGTGTTGATGCTGGCCTGGAAAAGCTGGCGAATTCGGGATTGCATGTCCATCAGTGTGACCTTAAGTGGGGCGGCTGGCCGGGCGCGTCGGGAAGCCGGATACCCCGGCACATGACTGTGCAGCCCGTGAAGCAAAGAGCAAATTGAGTTCGGTGGGCAAAAGATGCATTGCCAAGCGCGGGTTCAGCACTCAAAGGCATTTTTCAGCCATTCGAGTGACTGGCCTGCATGGCCGCTGCCTTGCAGGGCAATGACATCGAATCGGCAGGGGTGCTGGGCCCATCGAGCTTCCTGCTGCAGAAAATGTTCGGCGGCAAGCGCCAGTCTTTCCTGCTTGCGCGCATCGATACTGCCGAGTGCGCCGCCGAAGCTCGTGTGCAGCCGGTAACGAACTTCGACGAATACTACTGTATCGCTGTCGAGCATGACCAGATCAAGCTCGCCGCGTTTGCATCGCCAGTTCTGCGCCAGCAGGTGCAAACCCTGCCCTTGAAGGTACTGCAGGGCCTGCTGTTCGGCGGCTTGGCCGGCCTTTTGGCGCGAACTGTCGGGCATCAGCGCGGTGTATCGGGCAGGCGTTTGACCTGGCCAGCGGAGAACTCGGCCCAAGGCAGTTGGCGTTCGATGCGCTGGTTCGGGCTCATGCTCAGGCTGCCGGAGAAGCCTTCGATGCGGGTATCTGGCAGGGCCTTGAGTTGGCTCAGGCGTGGTGCAAGGCTGTAGGCATCGATACCCATTGCATAAAGACGACCCAGGCTCCCGCCCGCTTGTGGCCACTGGCGAACGACCTGCTGACGCAGCGAGTTGCCGGTGTCGAGCAGCCATGGGGTTTCGCAGAAGCGAATGCCATTCATGTCGTTGTACTGGTTGACGTCGCCCGAGGCGCTGTACAGGTGCGACGTTGCATACACGGGAACGTCACCGGCGTACTGGAAGTTCAGGGTCGGCTTGATCTGCTGGGCTTGTTGCGGGGTGGCGGCCAGGAAGATGAAGTCGATGTCCTGGCGGCGCGACGGTTGTGCCGAAACATTGCCACCAACCGTGCTCTGCAGGCTCTTCGCGCGACCTTCGCTCTGACGCAGTTGGAACAGCTCGGCGATCTGCTGGGCGAGGGCAACGGGTTGGTCGATATGTTCGGCTGCGATCAGCGTGCCGCCCTTGGCTTCCCAGTCCTGACGGAAGGCCTTGAGTACGCGGTCGCCCCATTCGCCACGTGGCACCAGGGCTGCAGCGCGGCGCATGCCGTCGGCGCGTGCACGGCGCGACACTTCACGTGCCTCGTCTTCGGCGGCCAGGCCGAATTGGAACAGTTGCGGCGGGTTACCCTGACCGACATCGCTGTAGTTCAGGGCGAGGGTGGTGATAGGCAGTTGGGTGCGTGCACTCAATTGCTTGACCAGTGGCTTTTCCAGTGGGCCGATGACCAGCTGTACGCCGGCAGCCTGCGCCTGGCGATAGAACTCATCGAGGGAGGTCAGGCGCGAGCTGTCGAATACCTGAATGGCGGGTGGCTGCTGGCCGGCCTGCTGGGCTTGCAAGTGGGCGGCCATGAAGCCGTCACGCAGGGCGCGTGCGACCGACGCCAGTGGGCCTTCCTGCGGCAGCAGCAGGGCAATTTTGGTCAATGGCTGGCTAGCCAGTTGCTTGAGTTTGACCAGTGGCAATGGCAGCTGCAGGGCGGCAGGGTGCTCACTGTGTTGGCCGCGCCAGGCTTGGATGGCTGCTTGTTGCTGCTCCAGGGTACCGGCGTTTTTTACGGCAAGGGCCAGGCTGGCCCAGCCGGCCAGGGTGTCGTTGCCCATGCTGATGCTCTGCAGCTGTTCGCTCGGCAAGGCGGCGACCAGGTTCCAGATGGCTTCATGGTTGGCACTGGCTGCATTACCTTCAAGCAGTGGTGCCAGCTGAACGCGTTCCTGGGCAGCGGCCAGGGTTTGGCCGTCGGCCTCAAGGGCCGCGGCGCGCACGCTGTAGGTGCGTGCCTGTTGCTCCTTTGGCAGCTCGTTCAGGCGTGCCAGGCTCGGATGGCTCAGGGCGCTGAGTGCGGCTTTGGGCTGATTGCGGCTCATGGCCAGTTCGGCGGCCAGGGTGCTGGCAAATACCTGTTGTGCTGGCTTGAGTGACTCCAGCGGCACTTGCTCAAGAATCTGAGAGGCGCGCGCGTTGTCTTTTTGCGTGTGGGCCAGGTCTGCTGCACTCAGGCGCAGCAGTGCGGCTTTTTCCGGTGTCTTGCTGGTGGCGGCCTGGTCGAGCAGTTGCTCGATGCTGGCATCTGGAGTGCGTGGCAGCTCGCCCAGGCTTGATGAGGGCGAACTGGCGCAGGCTGCCAGCAGGGCAGCGAGACAGAGGGCTGAGAGCAGCCGCAGGCTTGCGATCATGTAAATGTCCTGTTACTCGATCAAATTAACCTGCAATTGTACCCAAGCGCTTGCCCGGGTGCGATCTCGCTGGCGCTAAACCTTCACTATAGGTCGTTCGGCTTCGCGTCAGACGGGTCTTGGTTACGCATTGTTGCTGGCGATCGGGCTACAATGGCGCCTTTGATCTAGATGACGGGTGTGTGCTGTGACCGATGCTTCAGGTGCTTCCAATTCCACTGCCGGTACGCTGTATGTAGTGGCCACGCCAATTGGCAATCTGGATGACATCAGTGCTCGCGCCCTGAAGATTCTGAGTGATGTGGCGCTGATTGCTGCAGAAGACACCCGGCACTCGGTGCGGTTGCTGCAGCACTTCGGAATCAACACGCCCTTGGCTGCCTGCCATGAGCACAATGAGCGTGATGAGGGTAATCGCTTCATCACCCGTCTGCAGGCGGGTGACAGTGTTGCGCTGATTTCCGATGCGGGCACACCGTTGATTTCCGATCCGGGCTATCACCTTGTGCGGCAGGCACGTGCTGCGGGTATCGCGGTGGTGCCGGTCCCGGGTGCGTGTGCCTTGATCGCGGCGTTGTCCGCAGCGGGCTTGCCGTCCGATCGTTTTATCTTTGAAGGGTTTCTGCCGGCCAAGGCGGTCGGGCGCAAGTCGCGCCTGAGCCAGCTGAAGGAGGAGCCCCGCACGCTGATCTTCTACGAGGCACCGCATCGGATCCTGGAGTGCCTGCAGGATATGGAGTCGGTGTTCGGTGCTGACCGTCCGGCACTGTTGGCGCGTGAGTTGACCAAGACATTTGAGACGCTCAAGGGTTTGCCGCTGGCCGAGTTGCGAGCCTTTGTCGAGGCTGACAGCAATCAGCAGCGCGGAGAATGCGTGGTGCTGGTGGCCGGTTGGGTGGCGCCGGAGGACGAGCAGGCCGTCAGTGCCGAGGTTATGCGTGTGCTCGATCTGCTACTTGCGGAAATGCCACTCAAGCGAGCAGCTGCATTGGCTGCGGAAATTACCGGTGTGCGCAAGAATGTTCTGTATCAAGTTGCCTTGGAAAAACAGAAAGGCGAGTGATATCACCTGGCCATTCTTTCTATTTAAGCTTGTCCTTGAGCCTTTCTACCGTTAACCTTCGCGGCGGAGAGTCGATTGGACAGTCGCTGCCTTCTTTTGTTCTGCAAAAGAGGGGGGAGGAAAGTCCGGGCTCCATAGGGCAGAGTGCCAGGTAATGCCTGGGGGGCGCGAGCCTACGGAAAGTGCCACAGAAAATAACCGCCTAAGTACTTCGGTACCGGTAAGGGTGAAAAGGTGCGGTAAGAGCGCACCGCACGTCTGGTAACAGTTCGTGGCTAGGTAAACCCCACTCGGAGCAAGACCAAATAGGGTTCCATATGGCGCGGCCCGCGTTGGAACCGGGTAGGTTGCTAAAGGCGTCCAGTGATGGCCGTCGTAGAGGAATGACTGTCCTCGACAGAACCCGGCTTACAGATCGACTCTCCACCTTTTTCCTCCCCTGCTTGAATCGATAGCAGATTCGCTTTGGTAATACCGAAAAAATCTTACTCTTAAGAAACTACTTTAAGTTCGCACTCCATCCGTTTGAGTGAATTTGTAATTTATCGTCAAAAATCCCTCCGATAAGTCTCTTCATTTTCCAATGTTGCGCTAAATCTCCGATCTGTAAGGGTTTTCCCTATAAGGGTGCCTTGACGGTGTGGTGGGCGGATTCCTATAGTGTGCGCAAGTGGCAGAAAGTGGCATGAAGTGGGTTTTCAGGCACAAAAAAACAAACATTTAGGGAAGCGCAGCCGTGTTTCGCGGAGCAAACGCTATCAACCTCGACGCCAAGGGCCGTCTCGCAATGCCGAGCCGGTACCGTGACGAGCTTGATTCGCGCAGTTCCGGGCAGTTGATCGTGACGATTGATGCTGTTGACCCGTGTTTGTGTGTCTACCCGCTCGACGAGTGGGAAGTTATTGAAGCCAAGTTGCGAGCGTTGCCGTCATTGCGTGAAGAGAACCGCCGCCTGCAGCGTTTGCTGATCGGTAATGCGGTGGATCTGGAGCTTGATGGCAGTGGGCGTTTCCTGGTGCCTCCGCGTTTGCGTGAGTACGCCAAGCTCGACAAGCGGGCAATGCTTGTGGGGCAACTGAACAAATTCCAATTGTGGGACGAGGATGCCTGGAATGCTGTTGCGGCAGCAGACCTGGTCGCCATTCAACAACCGGGCGCCATGCCTGATGAACTACGTGATTTGATCCTGTGACTATAGATAGCGGCTTTAACCACATCACCGTGCTGCTTGACGAAGCCGTCGAGGCTCTCGCCATACGCGCCGATGGCTGCTACCTGGACGGCACGTTCGGTCGCGGCGGTCACAGCCGTTTGATCCTTCGGCACCTGGGGCCGGAGGGACGACTGCTCGGCTTCGATAAAGATCCTCAAGCGATTGCAACCGGGCAAGCGCTGGCGGCCGAAGACGGCCGCTTTGTTATTGTGCAGCGCAGTTTTGCCGAGCTGGGTGCAGAGGTTTCCGAACGTGGCCTGGCCGGCAAGGTCAGTGGCGTGCTGCTCGACCTGGGGGTTTCCTCGCCTCAGCTGGATGACCCCGAGCGCGGTTTCAGCTTTCTGAACGATGGCCCACTGGATATGCGCATGGACCCATCGCGGGGTATCAGTGCAGCGGAATTCATTGCTACGGCGCCCGAGGAGGAAATTGCCCGGGTGTTCAAGGAGTACGGAGAGGAGCGCTTCGCCAAGCGCATGGCCCGTGCCGTGGTTGAGCGTCGCCAGGTGCAACCGTTCACTCGCACAGCAGACCTTGCTGAGGTTTTGAAAGTGGCCAACCCGGCATGGGAGAAGGGCAAGAACCCGGCAACCCGTGCATTCCAGGGGCTGCGTATTCACGTCAACAACGAGTTGGGCGATCTTGAGGCAGGCCTTGAAGCAGCCCTCGACATGCTGGAGATCGGCGGTCGTCTGGTGGTGATCAGTTTCCACTCCCTGGAAGACCGGATCGTCAAACTGTTCATGCGCAAACTGGTCAAGGGTGAGGCCGACAACCTGCCGCGCAACCTGCCTGTACAGCACAAACATTTCGAGCCGAAGATCAAGGTACACGGCAAGGCGCAGTTTGCCTCCGATGCCGAGCTCAAGGCTAACCCGCGTTCGCGTAGTGCGGTCATGCGGGTTGCGGAGAAGCTGCGGTGAGCAAGCTTTTTGCCAAGCCTCTACCAGGCGGAAGCTTCCTGATGCTTCTGCTGTTCATCGGCGTGCTCGTTTCGGCGATCGCCGTGTCCTACAGCGCGCACTGGAATCGTCAGCTGCTTAACACGCTCTATGGCGAACTGAACGAACGCGACAAGGCGCAGGCCGAGTGGGGTCGCTTGATCCTTGAACAAAGTACCTGGACCGCCCATAGCCGGATCGAGAGCCTGGCTAGCGAGCAACTGAAAATGCGTATTCCTGGCGCCGATGAGGTAAGGATGGTGGTGCCATGATGAAGCTTGAAGGCGCACTTTATCCTTGGCGGTTTCGCGTGGTGCTCGCATTGCTGGCCGTGATGGTCGGCGCCATTGCCTGGCGGATTGTCGATTTGCAGGTGGTCGACCGTGACTTCCTCAAAGGGCAGGGCGACGCGCGCAGCTTGCGACATATCCCTATTCCCGCACACCGCGGCCTTATCACCGACCGTAACGGCGAGCCGTTGGCGGTCAGTACGCCTGTTACCACGCTGTGGGCCAACCCGAAGGAAATGCAGGCGGGCAAGGACCGTTGGCCAGTACTGGCGGCTGCCCTCAAGCAGGACCCCAATCAGCTGAGCCAGCGTCTTGAAGCGCAGGCCAACAAAGAGTTCATTTATCTGGTGCGTGGCTTGACCCCTGAGCAGGGGCAGGTTGTGCTCGACCTGAAAATGCCAGGCGTCTACGGCATTGAAGAGTTCCGACGGTTCTATCCGGCCGGTGACGTAACCGCGCACATGGTCGGTTTTACCGACCTTGATGATCACGGCCGCGAAGGCGTTGAGCTGGCCTACGATGACTGGCTGGCTGGGGTTCCTGGAAGGCGCCAGGTGATCAAGGATCGGCGTGGCAGGCTGATCAAGGACATTCAGGTAACCAAGAACGCCAAGGCAGGGAAGACCTTGGCGTTGTCGATTGACCTACGTTTGCAGTACCTGGCGACCCGTGAGTTGCGTAACGCGATTGCCGAGCAAGAAGCCAAGGCCGGCAGCCTGGTGATCATGGACGTGAAGACCGGCGAAGTGCTGGCCATGGTCAACCAGCCAACGTACAACCCGAACAACCGTCGCAGCATGTTCCCGGCTGCAATGCGCAACCGGGCCATCATCGACGTGTTCGAGCCAGGCTCCACCGTCAAGCCGCTGTCGATGAGCGCGGCATTGCAAAGTGGGCGCTGGAAGCCGACTGACAAGGTCGAGGTGTACCCCGGTACCCTGCAGTTGGGCCGTTACACCATTCGTGACGTGTCCAAGACTGAAGGCCCGATTCTTGACCTGACCGGCATCCTGATCAACTCCAGTAACGTCGGCATGAGCAAGATCGCCTTCGATATCGGTGGTGAGTCGATCTATCGCGTCATGGCTCAATTGGGCCTGGGCCAGTACACCGGCCTGGGGTTCCCGGGTGAGCGTGTCGGCAACCTGCCGAACCACCGCGAGTGGCGCAAGGCCGAGACTGCCACGCTGTCTTATGGCTATGGCCTGTCGGTGACTGCGCTGCAGCTGGTGCACGCGTATGCGGCATTGGCCAACGACGGCAAGATGGTGCCGCTGAGCATCCTCAAGACCGACAAGGCACCTGAAGAAACCCAGGTTGTGCCTAAGGAAACCGCAGAAACCATCCAGGGCATGCTGCAGCAAGTGATCGAAGCGCCGCGTGGTGTATTCCGGGCGCAGGTGCCGTTCTATCACGTCGGCGGCAAGAGCGGTACGGCCCGTAAGGCCACCATCGGTTCCAAAGGTTACACCGAGAATGCCTACCGCTCGCTGTTTGCAGGCTTCGGGCCAATGAGTGATCCGCGTTACGCCATCGTGGTGGTTATCGACGAGCCGAGCAAAGGCGGCTACTTCGGTGGCCTGGTTTCTGCGCCGGTGTTCAGCAAGGTCATGTCGGGCACCCTGCGTTTGATGAACGTTCCGCCGGACAACCTGCCGGCACCTATTCCACCGCAGCAGGTCAATGCTGCGCCCGCCAAGGGAGGGCGCGGATAATGACAATGCCATTGAGTAAGCTGTTTGCCCAAGCGTCCCGTGATCCATTGATTCGCGAGCTGACGCTCGACAGCCGTAACGTGCGTCCCGGCGACTTGTTCCTGGCTGTGCCGGGTACGCGTGTCGACGGGCGCGAGCACATTGCCGACGCCCTGGCGCGTGGGGCTGCTGCCGTTGCCTATGAGGTGGACGGTGCCAGTGTCTTGCCGTTGACGGATGTGCCGTTGATTCCGGTCAAAGGCCTTGCCGCGCAGTTGTCGGATATTGCCGGGCGTTTCTATGGCGAACCCAGCCGCCTGCTGGATCTGGTCGGTGTTACCGGGACCAATGGCAAGACCAGCGTGACTCAGCTTGTGGCCCAGGCGCTGGACCGACTGGGTCAGCACTGCGGCCTGATCGGCACCTTGGGTACCGGTTTTTATGGCGCTTTGCAAAGTGGTCGCTTGACCACGCCTGACCCGATTGCGGTACAGGCCACACTTAATGATCTGAAGAGCCAGGGCGCTCGCGCCGTGGCCATGGAAGTGTCCTCCCACGCTCTGGATCAGGGCCGGGTAGCGGCGCTTGCGTTCGATATTGCAGTAATGACCAACCTGTCCCGTGATCATCTGGATTACCACGGCAGCATGCAGGCGTATGAAGAAGCCAAGGCGCGCTTGTTCGATTGGCCGAATCTGCGGTGCCGGGTGGTCAACCTTGATGACGAGTTCGGTCGTCGTTTGGCTGCCGAACAGGGTAGCTCGCGTCTGATCAGCTACAGCCTGAACGATGCCGATGCCTCGCTTTACTGTCGTGAAGCACACTTCGACGATGATGGCGTGCGCGCCGTCATCGTGACTGCTCAGGGGGAGCGCACCCTGCGTAGCCGCCTGCTCGGGCGCTTCAACCTGAGCAACATGCTGGCTGCGGTTGGCACGTTGCTGGCCCTGGATTACCCGCTGGACGAAATTCTCAAGGTGACCCCTGAGCTGGACGGACCGGTTGGGCGCATGCAGCGCCTGGGCGGCGGCGGTCAGCCGTTGGTCGTGGTCGATTACGCGCACACACCGGACGCCCTGGAAAAGGTGCTCGATGCCTTGCGTCCACACGCCAAGGGGCAGTTGGTGTGCCTGTTCGGCTGTGGTGGTGATCGTGATCGCGGCAAGCGCCCATTGATGGCGCAGGTGGCTGAGCGTCTGGCTGACCGCGTGCTGGTCACTGATGACAACCCGCGTAGCGAAGATCCGCAGCAGATCTTTGCGGATATTCGCGCGGGCTTCAGTGATGTGACCGCCGCTGAGTTCGTTGCCGGGCGCGGTGAAGCCATTGCGCAGCTGATCGCCAGTGTTGCGGCGGATGATGTTGTCGTCCTGGCCGGTAAAGGTCACGAGGATTATCAAGAGATCAATGGTCAGCGGCATGCCTTCTCCGATCTGGTTGAAGCCGAGCGCGCGCTGTCTGCCTGGGAGGCTGCTCATGCTTAAGCCACTGTCGCTCAGCGAGTTGACCGTAGCGTTGCAAGCACGCGTGCAGGGTCGCGATGCGACCTTCAATGGCGTCAGCATCGACAGCCGCGCAATTGCTCCCGGGCAGTTGTTCGTGGCCCTGACCGGTCCGCGTTTCGATGGCCACGACTACCTGAATGACGTTGCAGCCAAAGGGGCTGTGGCGGCATTGGTCGAGCGTGAAGTGCCGGGCACTGATCTGCCGCAACTGATCGTGGCCGACAGTCGTGTTGCATTGGGCCAGTTGGGCGCCCTGAACCGTGCCGCCTTCGACAAGCCTGTCGCGGCGATTACCGGTTCCAGTGGTAAAACCACGGTGAAAGAGATGCTTGCCAGCATCCTGCGTACCCGTGGGCCTGTGTTGGCTACCCGTGGCAACCTGAATAACGACCTCGGGGCACCGTTGACGCTGCTGGAGCTGGCGCCGGAGCACACGGCCGCGGTTATTGAGTTGGGGGCTTCGCGTATTGGCGAGATCGCCTACACCGTTGGTCTGACCAAGCCGCACGTCGCCGTGATCAACAATGCCGGTACGGCCCATGTCGGCGAATTTGGCGGTCCGGAAAAGATCGTTGAGGCCAAGGGCGAAATTCTCGAAGGCCTGGGACACGACGGTGTGGCGATCCTGAACCTTGACGACAAGGCCTTCGCGATCTGGAAGCAGCGCGCAGGTGATCATCGTGTCATCAGCTTTGCACTGAACAATGCGGCTGCTGATTTTCACGCCAGTGCGCTTGATCGCGATGTGCGCGGCTGCCCGGCGTTCGACCTGCATAGCCCGCTGGGTTCTGCGCGGGTGCAGTTGAACCTGCTTGGCACGCACAACGTCAGCAATGCCTTGGCTGCCGCTGCTGCTGCCTATGCCTTTGGTCTGACACTTGACGGTATTGTCGCCGGCCTGAACGCCGTGCAACCGGTCAAGGGCCGCACTGTGGTGCAGATGGCGGCAAATGGCGTGCGGGTAATCGATGACACTTACAACGCAAACCCCACCTCCATGTGTGCTGCCGTTGATATACTCGCCGGCTTTTCCGGTCGCACTGTTCTGGTGCTCGGGGATATCGGCGAATTGGGCCAGTGGGCCGAGGAAGGGCATCGGCAGGTTGGCGATTACGCCAAGGACAAGGTTTCGGCACTCTACGCCGTAGGGCCGATGATGGCTCACGCTGTTGCGGCGTTTGGTGCAAATGCCCGCCACTTCGCTACTCAAGCTGACCTGATAGAATCCGTTCGCGGTGAGCAGGCTGGCAATACCACCATTTTGATCAAAGGTTCGCGCAGCGCTGCGATGGAAAACGTCGTGGCGGCCTTGTGCGGTTCCAGCGGGGAGAAACATTAATGCTGCTGCTGTTGGCCGAGTATCTGCAACAGTTCTATAAAGGCTTCGCGGTCTTTCAGTACCTGACCCTGCGTGGGATTCTGGGCGTGCTGACCGCGTTGTCGCTGGCCCTGTGCCTGGGGCCCTGGATGATCCGTACACTGCAGATTCGCCAGATCGGTCAGGCAGTACGTAATGACGGCCCGCAATCGCACCTGTCCAAGTCCGGCACCCCGACCATGGGTGGCGCCTTGATCCTGTCGGCCATTGCCATCAGTACGCTGCTCTGGGCGGACCTGAGCAACCGTTATGTGTGGGTCGTGCTGATTGTCACGCTGCTGTTCGGCGCCATTGGCTGGGTGGATGACTACCGTAAGGTGATCGAGAAGAACTCGCGTGGCCTGCCGAGCCGCTGGAAGTATTTCTGGCAATCGGTGTTCGGCCTGGGCGCTGCGATTTTCCTGTACATGACCGCACCGACCAGCGTTGAAACCACGCTGATCGTACCGATGCTCAAGGACGTCACCATTCCACTGGGCATTGGCTTCGTGGTGCTGACCTATTTCGTGATCGTCGGTTCGAGCAACGCGGTCAACCTGACCGATGGCCTCGACGGCCTGGCGATCATGCCCACTGTGATGGTGGGTGGTGCCTTGGGCATTTTCTGCTACCTGTCGGGTAACGTGAAATTCGCCGAATACCTGCTTATCCCTTACGTACCGGGCTCGGGCGAGCTGATCGTGTTCTGTGGCGCATTGATCGGTGCGGGCCTGGGCTTCCTCTGGTTCAACACCTATCCGGCCCAGGTCTTCATGGGTGATGTCGGCGCACTGGCACTGGGTGCTGCGCTGGGCACCATTGCCGTGATCGTCCGCCAGGAAATCGTTCTGTTCATCATGGGCGGCATCTTCGTCATGGAGACCCTGTCGGTGGTCATCCAGGTGGCGTCCTTTAAATTGACCGGTCGTCGTGTGTTCCGCATGGCGCCTATCCACCACCACTTTGAACTCAAGGGTTGGCCCGAGCCGCGTGTGATCGTCCGTTTCTGGATCATTACCGTGATTCTGGTGCTGATTGGCCTTGCCACCCTGAAACTGAGGTAGACACGCGTGTCACTGATCGCTTCTGACCACTTCCGCATTGTTGTCGGCCTCGGCAAGAGCGGCATGTCCCTGGTTCGCTTCCTGGCGAGCCGGGGCATTGCGTTTGCGGTCGCCGATACGCGCGAGAACCCGCCGGAGCTGGCAACGCTGCGACGCGACTATCCACTGGTGGAAGTACGTTGCGGTGAGCTGGATGTGGACTTTCTGTGCCGCGCCGATGAGCTGTATGTCAGCCCGGGGTTGGCGCTGGCGACCCCAGCCTTGCAACAGGCGGCTGCCCGTGGCGTGAAACTGTCGGGTGATATCGAGCTGTTTGCCCGCAATGCCAAGGCGCCAATTGTCGCGATCAGCGGCTCCAATGCCAAAAGCACCGTGACCACCTTGGTCGGGGAGATGGCGGCGGCTGCCGGCAAGCGTGTGGCAGTGGGCGGCAACCTGGGGACGCCGGCCCTGGACCTGCTGAGCGACGATGTCGAACTGTATGTCCTGGAGCTGTCCAGCTTCCAACTGGAAACCACGGACCAGCTCAACGCCGAAGTGGCGACCGTACTGAACATCAGTGAAGACCACATGGACCGCTACAGCGGCCTGCCGGCCTACCACCTGGCCAAGCACCGGATCTTCCGCGGTGCGCGTCAGGTCGTGGTCAACCGCCAGGATGCGCTGAGCCGCCCCCTGCTGACCGAGGGCCAGACCTGCTGGACCTTCGGTTTGAATACGCCTGATTTCAGGGCATTCGGTCTGCGTGAAGAGAATGGCGAGAAGTTCCTGGCCTTCGAATTCCAGAACCTGATGCCGGCGCGTGAACTGAAGGTTCGCGGTGCTCACAACCAGTCCAATGCCCTGGCCGCGCTGGCGCTGGGTCATGCTGTTGGCCTGCCGTTCGACGCCATGCTGAGCAGCCTGCGCAGCTTTACCGGCCTTGCTCACCGTTGCCAGTGGCTGCGTGAGCGTGACGGGGTGAACTGGTATGACGACTCCAAGGCGACCAACGTCGGTGCGGCACTGGCCGCTATCAAAGGCCTGGGAGCCGATATCGACGGCAAGCTGGTGTTGGTGGCTGGCGGTGATGGTAAAGGCGCCGATTTCAGCGCCCTGCGTGCGCCAGTGGCCACCCATTGCCGCGCTGTGGTGCTGCTGGGGCGTGATGCCGAATTGTTGGCGCAGGCCCTGGGTGACAGCGTGCCGCTGATTCGTGTCAAGACGCTCGACGAAGCTGTTCAGCAATGCGCCGTGTTGGCCCGTCCGGGCGATGCCGTGTTGCTGTCTCCAGCCTGCGCCAGCCTCGACATGTTCAAGAACTTTGAAGAGCGTGGGCGCCTGTTCGCCCAAGCGGTGGAGGGGCTCTCATGATCTTTGGCGTCATCAAGCCCTACCCGTCGCCGTTGATTACCGGGCGTGGCATCGACCTGGACTTCCCGCTGCTTGCCGGTTGCCTGGCCCTGTTGGGCCTGGGCCTGGTGATGATCACCTCGGCGTCTTCGGAAGTGGCGGCCGCGCAATCAGGCACACCGCTGTACCACATGTTCCGGCACCTGGTGTACGTCCTGTTGGGCTTGGGTGCTGGCGTGGTGACCATGATGGTGCCGATTGCCACATGGCAACGCATGGGTTTCCTGATGCTGGTGGGGGCGTTCGGCCTGCTGGTGTTGGTGCTGGTGCCGGGTATTGGACGGGAAGTGAACGGTTCGATGCGCTGGATCGGCTTCAGCTTCTTCAACGTGCAGCCGTCGGAAATTGCCAAGGTTTTCGTGGTGATCTACCTCGCCGGGTATCTGGTGCGACGCCAGACAGAGGTACGCGAAAGCTGGATGGGCTTCTTCAAACCGTTCATCGTTTTGCTACCGATGGCCGGCCTGTTGCTGATGGAGCCTGACTTCGGTGCCACCGTCGTGATGATGGGCGCTGCTGCGGCGATGTTGTTCCTCGGTGGTGTTGGTCTGTTTCGCTTCAGCCTGATGGTGGTGTTGGCGGTCGGGGCCGTGTTTGTCCTGGTACAGGCTCAGCCTTACCGGATGGCGCGTTTGATCACCTTCACCGACCCCTGGTCCGATCAGTTCGGTTCGGGATACCAGCTGACCCAGGC
This sequence comes from Pseudomonas laurentiana, assembly GCF_014648275.1. Lineage (GTDB taxonomy): Bacteria > Pseudomonadota > Gammaproteobacteria > Pseudomonadales > Pseudomonadaceae > Aquipseudomonas > Aquipseudomonas laurentiana. Next base: position 28,060 of record NZ_BMQU01000014.1, on the reverse strand, counting down.
GCTGATTGCGTTCGGTCGTGGCGAATGGCTGGGTGTCGGCTTGGGCAACAGCGTCCAGAAGCAGTTCTACCTGCCTGAAGCGCATACCGACTTCGTGTTCTCGGTGCTGGCTGAAGAACTGGGCGTCGTTGGCTCGCTGGCGACCGTGGCGTTGTTCCTGTTTGTCACGGTGCGTTCGCTGTACATCGGTTTGTGGGCCGAGAAGGCCAAGCAGTTCTTTGCCGCCTACATGGCGTTTGGCCTGGCGTTCCTGTGGATCGGTCAGTTCTTGATCAATATCGGTGTGAACGTCGGCCTGCTGCCGACCAAGGGCCTGACACTGCCGTTCCTCAGTTACGGCGGTAGTTCCCTGGTGATTTGCTGTGCCTGTGTGGGGTTGCTGCTGCGAATCGAGTGGGAGAGTCGAACCCACCTGGGCAGTGAAGAGCACGAATTCGATGAAAGCGATTTTGCCGAGGAGCCGAATCATGGCCGCTAACGGCAAGAACGTATTGATCATGGCGGGTGGCACCGGAGGCCATGTGTTTCCGGCGCTGTCCTGTGCCCGTGAGTTCCAGGCGCGCGGTTACACCGTGCATTGGCTGGGAACGCCGCGTGGCATTGAAAATGAACTGGTTCCTCAAGCCGGGCTGCAGTTGCACCTGATCAATGTCAGTGGCCTGCGTGGCAAGAGCAAGCTGTCGCTGCTCAAGGCGCCGTTCACGGTGCTCAAGGCCGTGTTGCAGGCGCGCCAGGTGATTCGTCGGCTCAAGCCCGTATGCGTACTGGGTTTCGGCGGTTATGTAACAGGTCCGGGCGGTGTCGCCGCGAAGCTGTGTGGCGTGCCGCTTGTGATTCACGAGCAGAACGCGCGAGCAGGTACCGCCAATCGTTTGCTGGTGCCGCTGTCTGCGCGGGTCTGCGAAGCGTTCCCTGACACCTTCGCCGCGTCTGAAAAACGTCGTACCACCGGCAATCCGGTGCGCAGCGAACTGTTCCTTGAGACCGTGCGTGAACCGTTGGCTGGGCGCCGCCCGCACCTGTTGGTGCTGGGTGGCAGCCTGGGTGCCGAACCGTTGAACAAATTGTTGCCTCAGGCATTGGCACTGGTTGCGGAACCAATCCGCCCGAAAGTGTTCCATCAGGCCGGGAAACAGCATGATCAGATCACTGCAGAGCGTTATCGCGAAGCAGGGGTCGAGGCTCAGGTAGAGCCCTTTATCAAGGATATGGCCCAAGCCTATGGCTGGGCTGATCTGGTGGTCTGCCGTGCAGGAGCCTTGACGGTCAGTGAGCTGGCGGCAGCGGGACTGCCTTCGTTGCTGGTGCCCTTGCCCCACGCGATCGACGACCACCAGACCCATAACGCCCATTATCTGGCTCGTGAAGGCGCCGCCTTCCTGATGCCGCAAGCGACAACTGGCGCAGCGCAGCTCGCTGAACGCCTGAACGAGGTGCTGATGCAACCGGAAAAACTCAACACGATGGCCAGCACCGCACGGCGCCTGGCCAAGCCTGCTGCCACCCGCACCGTGGTCGATATCTGCCTGGAGGTGGCCCATGGTTGAGAATCAGAAAGCCATGCCTCAACCCGAAATGCGCCGTATCCGCCGTATTCATTTCGTCGGTATTGGCGGTGTGGGGATGTGCGGTATCGCCGAAGTACTGTTGAACCTGGGTTATCAGGTATCAGGTTCTGATCTCAAGGCGTCGCCGGTCACCGAGCGTCTGTTGTCGTTCGGCGCCGAGATTTTCATCGGTCACCGTGCCGAGAACGCTGCCAGCGCCGATGTGTTGGTGGTCTCCAGCGCGATCAATACGGCCAACCCGGAAGTTGCTACTGCCCTGGAGCGCCGTATTCCGGTGGTGCCGCGTGCCGAGATGCTCGCTGAGTTGATGCGTTACCGTCACGGCATTGCCGTTGCCGGCACCCATGGCAAGACCACCACCACCAGCCTGCTGGCCTCGGTGTTTGCTGCAGGTGGGCTTGACCCGACGTTTGTCATCGGTGGTCGTCTGAATGCAGCCGGTACCAATGCCCAGCTGGGTACCAGCCGCTACCTGATCGCTGAAGCCGATGAGAGCGACGCCAGCTTCCTGCACCTGCAGCCGCTGGTGGCTGTGGTGACCAACATCGACGCCGACCATATGGCGACCTACGAAGGCGACTTCAACAAACTGAAGAAAACCTTCGTCGAGTTCCTGCACAACCTGCCGTTCTATGGTCTGGCGGTTGTGTGCCTGGACGATCCGGTGGTTCGCGAGATTCTGCCGCAGGTCAAGCGTCCGACCGTCACGTACGGTGTCAGCGAAGAAGCTGACGTGCGGGCAATCAATATTCGTCAGTCGGGCATGCAGACCCACTTCACCGTGCTGCGTCGTGATCGCGAGCCGCTGGATGTGTCGGTGAACATGCCGGGTAACCATAACGTGCTCAACGCCCTGGCAACCATTGCCATCGCGACCGATGAGGGCATTAGCGACGAGGCCATCGTCCAGGGGCTTTCGGGCTTCCAGGGTGTCGGTCGACGCTTCCAGGTCTATGGCGAGCTGCCAGTGGACGGTGGCAGCGTGATGCTGGTGGATGACTACGGTCACCACCCGACCGAAGTGGCTGCAGTGATCAAGGCCGTGCGCGGTGGTTGGCCGGAGCGTCGTCTGGTGATGGTGTACCAGCCGCACCGTTATAGCCGCACCCGCGACCTCTACGACGATTTCGTGCAGGTACTGGCTGATGCCAACGTGCTGCTGTTGATGGAAGTCTATCCCGCTGGAGAGGAGCCAATCCCCGGCGCCGACAGCCGTCAGCTTTGCCGCAGCATTCGCCAGCGTGGGCAGCTCGACCCGATCTACATCGAGCGTGGCATCGAACTGGCCCCACTGGTCAAGCCACTGCTGCGTGCCGGCGACATCCTGCTGTGCCAAGGGGCGGGTGATATCGGTGGCCTGGCCCCGCAACTGTTGAAGAGCCCGTTGTTCGCGAGTGCTGCTGCCAGCGAAGGGAAATCGAAATGACTGTTAACGACTATTCGAAACTGCATTCACACATCGCACCGAAGGATTTCGGCCGGGTAGCGGTGCTCTATGGCGGCAAAAGCGCTGAGCGTGAGGTCTCGCTCAAGTCGGGAGCGGCAGTCATTGACGCGCTGCAGACTGCAGGCGTCGACGTGGTTGCCATTGATGTGGGTGATGACCTGCTCAGCCGTCTGCAGAGCGAGAAGATCGACCGCGCGTTCATCATTCTCCATGGCCGGGGTGGTGAAGACGGCAGCATGCAGGGGCTGTTGGAGTGCCTGGGCATTCCTTACACCGGCAGCGGCATTCTTGCTTCGGCGTTGGCCATGGACAAGCTGCGGACCAAGCAGGTCTGGCAGAGCCTGGGTATTCCAACCCCGCGCCATGCCGTGCTGGCCAGCGAAGCTGACTGTGTGGCTGCTGCATCGACACTAGGCTTTCCGCTGATCGTCAAGCCGGCCCATGAGGGCTCGAGCATTGGAATGGCCAAGGTACACAGCGGTGAAGAGCTGATCGCAGCCTGGAAAGACGCTGCCCGTTATGACGCACAAGTATTGGTCGAGCAGTGGATTCAGGGCCCGGAGTTTACCGTGGCTGTGCTGCGCGACCAGGTGTTGCCACCCATCGCCCTGGGCACACCGCACTCGTTCTACGACTACGACGCCAAGTACCTGGCAAACGATACCCAGTACCGCATTCCCTGCGGGCTGGAGGCTGCAAAGGAACAGGAGCTGATCGACCTCACTGCCCGTGCTTGCGAAGCCATCGGCATCGCAGGTTGGGGCCGGGTCGATGTAATGCAGGACGAGCAGGGCCGGTTCTGGCTGCTTGAAGTCAATACCGCACCAGGCATGACTGATCACAGCCTGGTCCCGATGGCGGCTCGCGCAGCCGGTCTGGACTTCCAGCAGTTGGTGCTGGCAATCCTGGCCGCTAGCGTTGAGGCGCGAGGTTAAGCCCATGCAAGGCGCGATGTTACGTCATCAGCAACCCGCCACCGGTCGCAAGCCGGTGCCGCGTGGTGCCAGCCGAATGGTGGCCAAGGAGCCACTGTCGGCGCGCCTGCCCAAGGCAAGGTTCAGCGTTTTCAAGCGTCTGCTATGGCCTGTGCTGCTGGTGGTCGCCGGTTTCGGTGCCTACGAAGGTGCACAGCGCCTGATGCCGTATGCCGATCGGCCGATTACCAAGATTGCCGTACAGGGTGACCTCAGTTACATCAGCCAGCAGGCCGTGCAGCAACGGATTGCGCCTTATGTTGCCGCAAGCTTCTTTACCGTAGACCTGGCGAGCATGCGTGCCGAGCTGGAGCAAATGCCCTGGATCGCTCGTGCCGAGGTCCGCCGGGTGTGGCCGGATGAAGTTGTGATCCACCTGGAGGAACAGCTACCGATCGCGCGCTGGGGGGATGATGCACTGCTCAACAACAAGGGGCAGGCCTTTGCCCCGCGTGAGCTGGCCAATTACGAGCACCTGCCGCAGCTGATCGGGCCGCAGCGGGCGCAGTTGCAAGTGATGCAGCAGTACCAGATTTTGAACCAGATGTTGCGGCCCATGGGGTTCTCGATCGCTCGACTGGAATTGCGCGAGCGTGGCAGTTGGTTCCTGACCACGGGTGCCGGCAGTGCCGGTCCGGGTATCGAACTGCTGCTGGGACGCGACCACTTGGTGGAAAAAATGCGCCGTTTCATTGCCATTTACGACAAGACACTCAAAGAGCAGATCACCAACATCGCCCGCATTGATCTGCGATATGCCAACGGCCTGGCCGTTGGCTGGCGGGAACCGAATGCACCGACGACGGCCCAACCCGCCGTTGCGAAGAATTAGAGAGAGGCAGGACCATGGCAAATGCGCATAGCGGCAAAATGATCGTCGGGCTGGACATCGGCACCTCCAAGGTGGTGGCGCTGGTGGGCGAAGTCGCGGCTGACGGCACCCTGGAGATCGTCGGGATCGGTACGCATCCATCGCGCGGCCTGAAGAAGGGCGTCGTCGTGAATATCGAGTCGACCGTACAGTCGATTCAGCGCGCGGTCGAAGAGGCCCAACTGATGGCCGGCTGCCGCATCCACTCGGCATTCGTTGGCGTTGCCGGCAATCACATTCGCAGCCTGAACTCCCACGGTATTGTTGCCATTCGCGACCGTGAAGTCAGCGCCGCCGACCTTGAGCGCGTCCTGGACGCTGCCCAGGCCGTGGCGATCCCTGCCGATCAGCGCGTTCTGCACACCCTGCCGCAAGACTATGTGATCGATAACCAGGAAGGCGTGCGCGAGCCGCTGGGCATGTCTGGCGTGCGTCTGGAAGCCAAGGTCCACGTGGTGACCTGTGCGGTCAATGCCGCCCAGAACATCGAGAAGTGCGTGCGTCGCTGCGGCCTGGAAATCGACGACATCATTCTCGAACAGCTGGCGTCGGCGTATTCGGTACTGACCGACGATGAAAAAGAACTGGGCGTGTGCCTGGTTGATATCGGCGGCGGCACTACTGATATCGCCATCTTCACCGAAGGCGCTATCCGTCATACCGCAGTGATCCCGATTGCGGGCGACCAGGTGACCAACGACATCGCGATGGCCCTGCGTACTCCGACCCAATACGCCGAAGAAATCAAGATTCGCTATGCCTGCGCCCTGGCCAAACTGGCGGGCGCTGGTGAAACCATCAAAGTGCCGAGCGTAGGTGATCGCCCTCCGCGTGAACTGTCGCGTCAGGCGCTGGCTGAAGTGGTCGAACCACGTTACGACGAACTGTTCACCCTGATTCAGGCCGAACTGCGTCGTAGCGGTTACGAAGATCTGGTTCCCGCAGGCATCGTCCTGACCGGCGGTACCTCGAAGATGGAAGGCGCGGTAGAGCTGGCGGAAGAGATTTTCCACATGCCGGTACGCCTGGGTGTGCCGCACAGCGTTCGCGGCCTGAGCGATGTGGTCCGTAACCCGATTTATTCCACTGGTGTGGGCCTGCTGACCTACGGGCTGCAAAAGCAGTCCGACGGCGTGACCCTGACCGGTATCAACAGCAACAGCTATGGCGATGAACCGAAGGCACCCGTGCTGGAACGCTTGAAGCGTTGGGTGCAGGGCAACTTTTAAAGTTTCAAAGCAGTAGTAGTAGGCGCAAAAACTAGAGAACTGTAAGGAGAGGGAAAATGTTCGAGCTCGTAGACAACGTCCCGCAAAGTCCGGTCATTAAAGTGATCGGCGTCGGTGGCGGCGGTGGCAACGCCGTCAATCATATGGTCAAGAGCAACATCGAAGGCGTCGAGTTCATCTGCGCCAACACCGATGCTCAGGCGCTGAAAAACATCGGCGCGCGCACCATCCTGCAACTGGGTACCGGCGTGACCAAGGGCCTGGGTGCTGGTGCCAATCCTGAAGTCGGTCGTCAAGCGGCACTGGAAGACCGTGAGCGCATCGCTGAAGTACTGCAGGGCACCAACATGGTGTTCATTACCACCGGCATGGGTGGTGGTACCGGTACCGGTGCGGCGCCGATCATCGCCGAAGTGGCCAAGGAACTGGGCATCCTCACCGTTGCCGTCGTTACCCGGCCATTCCCGTTCGAAGGCCGCAAGCGCATGCAGATTGCCGATGAAGGCATTCGCGCACTGGCGGACAGCGTCGACTCGTTGATCACCATTCCCAACGAAAAACTGCTGACCATCCTGGGTAAGGACGCCAGCCTGCTGTCGGCGTTCGCCAAGGCCGATGACGTGCTGGCGGGTGCCGTTCGCGGTATCTCCGACATCATCAAGCGCCCAGGCATGATCAACGTCGACTTCGCCGACGTGCGTACCGTGATGAGCGAAATGGGCATGGCAATGATGGGTACTGGCTGCGCCAGCGGCCCGAACCGTGCTCGCGAAGCCACTGAAGCGGCCATTCGCAACCCACTGCTCGAAGACGTCAACCTGCAGGGCGCCCGTGGCATCCTGGTGAACATCACCGCAGGTCCTGACCTGTCGCTGGGTGAATACTCCGATGTGGGTAGCATCATCGAGGCGTTCGCTTCTGATCACGCCATGGTCAAGGTCGGTACCGTTATCGATCCGGACATGCGTGACGAGTTGCACGTCACCGTTGTTGCGACCGGCCTGGGTGCGAAAATCGAGAAGCCAGTCAAGGTTATCGACAACACCATGCAAACCGCTTCCGTGCAGACCCCTGCACCTGCGCCAGTGCGTGCCGAGCAACCGTCGGTGAACTACCGTGATCTGGAGCGCCCGACTGTCATGCGCAATCAGGCACATGCCGGTGCCGCAGCGGCTGCTAAACTCAACCCACAAGACGATCTGGATTACCTGGACATCCCGGCATTCCTGCGTCGTCAGGCTGATTAATGAAATTTATCAGGGGTATAAGGGTGATTGGTGTTCAGCAAAGGCCGGGTCTGCTATTATCCCCAGCCTTTGTTGATACCAGTTCGCAATTTGCGCTGAAGCGGCCAATGCCATGATTAGACAACGCACCCTGAAGAATATTATCCGTGCCACAGGTGTCGGCCTGCACTCCGGGGAAAAGGTTTACCTGACCCTCAAACCCGCCCCTGTGGATACCGGCATTGTATTTTGCCGCGCCGACCTCGACCCCGTGGTGCAGATCCCTGCCCGCGCGGAAAACGTTGGCGAGACCACTATGTCGACGACGCTGGTCAACGGCGATACCAAGGTAGATACGGTAGAGCATCTGCTCTCGGCCATGGCTGGCCTGGGCATCGATAACGCCTACGTCGAGCTCTCCGCGTCCGAAGTGCCGATCATGGACGGTAGCGCTGGGCCCTTTGTATTCCTGATTCAATCTGCCGGCCTGGAAGAACAGGACGCAGCCAAGAAGTTCATCCGCATCCTGCGCGAAGTGACAGTGGAAGACGGCGACAAGCGCGCTACTTTCCTGCCGTTCGACGGGTTCAAGGTGAGTTTCGAGATCGATTTCGATCACCCGGTGTTCCGCAACCGTACCCAAAGCGCCAGCGTGGACTTTTCCAGCACTTCGTTTGTGAAGGAAGTCAGCCGCGCCCGTACCTTCGGGTTCATGAGCGACATCGAGTACCTGCGCAAGCATAACCTCGCACTCGGCGGCAGCGTGGAAAACGCCATCGTCGTCGACAAGGAAGGCGTGTTGAACGAAGACGGTCTTCGCTACGAAGACGAGTTCGTCAAACACAAGATCCTCGACGCCATTGGTGATCTCTACCTGCTGGGCAACAGCCTGATTGGCGAGTTCCGTGGCTTTAAGTCCGGGCACGCGCTGAACAACCAGCTGCTGCGCAAGCTGATTGAGGAAAAAGATGCTTGGGAAGTGGTGACTTTCGAAGATGCCAGTACGGCACCGATCTCTTACATGCGTCCGGTTGCGGCAGTGTAAGTACGAACACTCTCTTCTTTAGTTTTTGAGGCCACCTTCGGGTGGCCTTTTTTATGTGCCGCCCGTCAGTCTTGCGTGGAGCCTTTGTCTTTGTCTTTGTCCTTGTCCTTGTCCTTGTCCTTGGCATGGCTGGCCAGGCGTTCCAGCGCTGCCCGTAGCTTCGGATCACTGATGCCCTCGGCTGTCGCCTGAATGTTCTCGGCAGCCCGGCTGGAGATGTCGATGGGATGCCCGGTGGCTCGTGGCGCTGCAGTGGGGGGCTGCACCTTGAACAGGATTCGATTCAGGTTGTAGAACGCCTCCAGGCCCTGTAGCTGGCGTTGCAGGCGTTTTTGCTGATACCGCAGGCGGGTCGCCCAGTGGCCGTCAGTGACAATCAGCAGCAGTGTTCCTTCTCGCCAGGAGGCGACATGGCAATGTTCTCGAGCTGCAGGCTGCAACTGGCTTTCCAGCAGGCGCTGTAAGTGCGCCAGGCGTTGAGCCTGGTTGAGCAGCGCCTTGAGAGGCCGCGCCTCGCGCAGCAATATGGCTGGCGCGCGTGCAGTCAGGGGGCGAAAAGCCATGGTTGGTTACCTGAGGTTACAGAGCCTGTATCTTATCAGATCACCCTGCCCGGACCCCTGTAGAGGCGCTGTAAATGCAATCTTGTCGTGGCGATGGGTTGAACTTCACGAAAAAGCCCTTATTTTAAGTAGGCCCCGTCAAAGCGCTGTGCCAGCACTGTGGAAAACAACGCCACTTTCCTCTCCATCGTTTCCGGGTAGAATGCTCGTTCGCATGCGGCCATAAGGGCTGCACGGGCGACTCACGGGGCCGCCCTCCATCCCTACGTGTGGAAGATCCTGCCGATATGTTTGCGCCTTTGTTAAAGAAACTTTTTGGAAGCAAGAATGAGCGTGAAGTCAAACGCATGCTCAAGACGGTACAGATCGTCAATGCCTTCGAAGAGCAGATGGTGGCCCTTTCGGATGAGCAACTACGCGGCAAGACCGCCGAGTTCAAAGAGCGCCTGGCCAAAGGCGAGACCCTGGACAATCTGCTGCCTGAAGCCTTCGCGGTCGCTCGCGAGGCGGGTAAGCGGGTCATGGGGATGCGTCACTTCGACGTGCAGTTGATCGGTGGCATGACCTTGCACGAAGGCATGATCGCAGAAATGCGCACCGGTGAAGGCAAGACCTTGGTCGCAACCCTGGGCGTGTACCTCAACGCATTGTCCGGCAAGGGCGTGCACGTGGTCACGGTCAACGACTACCTGGCCCGCCGCGATGCCAACTGGATGCGTCCACTGTATGAATTCCTCGGCCTGACCGTCGGTGTGGTTACACCGTTCCAGCCGCCGGAAGAGAAGCGTGCTGCCTACGCTGCCGATATCACCTACGGTACCAACAACGAATTCGGTTTCGACTACCTGCGCGACAACATGGCGTTCAGCATGGAAGAGAAATTCCAGCGTGAGCTGAATTTCGCCGTGATCGACGAAGTCGACTCCATCCTGATCGACGAAGCGCGTACGCCACTGATCATCTCCGGCCAGGCAGAAGACAGCTCCAAGCTGTACATCGAGATCAACAAGTTGATCCCGCGCCTCAAGCAACACATCGAGGAAGTCGAGGGCCAGGTCACCCAGGCCGGTCACTTCAGCATCGACGAGAAGAGCCGTCAGGTCGAGCTCAACGAAGCTGGCCACCAGTACATCGAGGAGATGCTCTCCCAGGTCGGTCTGCTGGCCGAGGGCGAAAGCCTCTATTCGGCGCACAACCTGGGCCTGCTGACCCACGTTTATGCCGGCTTGCGTGCGCACAAGCTGTTCCATCGCAACGTCGAGTACATTGTTCAGGATGGTCAGGTCCTGCTGATTGACGAGCACACCGGCCGCACCATGCCAGGCCGCCGCTTGTCCGAAGGCCTGCACCAGGCGATCGAAGCGAAGGAAAACCTGAATATCCAGGCCGAGAGCCAGACCCTGGCTTCGACCACCTTCCAGAACTACTTCCGTCTTTACACCAAGCTGTCCGGCATGACCGGTACTGCTGACACCGAGGCGTTTGAATTCGCGCAGATCTATAACCTGAACGTTATGGTCATCCCGCCGAACAAACCGCTGGCGCGTAAGGACTTCAACGACCTGGTCTACCTGACGGCCGAAGAGAAGTACGCCGCGATCATCGCTGACATCAAGGAAAGCATGGCCCTGGGCCGTCCTGTTCTGGTGGGTACCGCGACGATTGAAACCTCCGAGCACATGTCCAACCTGCTCAAGAAGGAAGGCATCGATCACAAGGTTCTCAACGCCAAGTACCATGAAAAGGAAGCTGAGATCATTGCCCAGGCCGGTCGTCCGGGTGCATTGACCATCGCGACCAACATGGCTGGTCGTGGTACTGACATTCTCCTGGGCGGTAACTGGGAAGTCGAAGTGGCGGCCATGGAAAACCCGACCCCAGAGCAGGTTGCCCAGATCAAGGCCGACTGGCAGAAACGTCACCAGCAGGTTATCGAGTCCGGTGGCCTGCACGTGATTGCCTCCGAGCGTCACGAGTCGCGTCGTATCGACAACCAGTTGCGCGGCCGTTCCGGTCGTCAGGGTGACCCGGGCTCCAGCCGTTTCTATCTGTCGCTGGAAGACAGCCTGATGCGCATCTTTGCCTCTGATCGGGTGAAGAATTTCATGAAAGCGCTGGGCATGCAGTCCGGTGAGGCGATTGAGCACCGCATGGTGACCAATGCCATTGAAAAAGCTCAGCGCAAGGTCGAAGGGCGAAACTTCGATATTCGTAAGCAATTGCTGGAGTTCGACGACGTTGCCAACGAGCAGCGTAAAGTGATCTACCACATGCGTAACAGCCTGCTGGCGGCTGACAATATTGGCGACACCATTGCCGATTTCCGTCAGGAAGTGCTCGATGCCACCGTCAGTCAGCACATTCCGCCACAGTCGCTGCCCGAGCAGTGGGACGTGGCCGGTCTGGAAGCCGCGTTGGCCAGCGATTTCGGCGTCAAGCTGCCGATTCAGAAGTGGCTCGACGAAGATGACCACCTGTATGAAGAAACCCTGCGTGAGCGCCTGCTGAGCGAACTGCTGGCGGCGTACAACGAGAAGGAAGAGCAGGCCAGTGCCGATGCCCTGCGCACCTTCGAGAAGCAGATCTTGCTGCGCGTACTGGACGACCTGTGGAAAGACCACCTGTCGACCATGGATCACCTGCGTCATGGTATCCATCTGCGTGGCTATGCACAGAAGAACCCGAAACAGGAGTACAAGCGCGAGTCGTTCAACCTGTTCCAGGAACTGCTGGACTCGATCAAGCGCGACACCATCCGCGTGCTCTCGCACGTTCAGGTTCGCCGCGAAGACCCGATCGAAGAAGAAGCACGCCTGCGCCGCGAGGCGGAGGAGCTGGCTCAGCGCATGCAGTTCCAGCACGATGCTGCACCCGGTCTGGAGCAGAGTGACGTACAGGAAGACGGCGCCGAAGTCGCTGTTGCTGCTGCGCCAGTGCGCAACGAACAGAAACTGGGGCGTAACGAACTGTGCTGGTGTGGTTCGGGCAAGAAGTTCAAGCATTGCCACGGCCAGATCAACTGACGATCCAGCTCGGGTAACACGCTGATATCTGAACACCGCGCCGCGACAGGCTTCCTGCCTTCGCGGCGTTGTTCCATCTCAAGCGCCGCTGCAATGAGCACGGTGTATTTTTTCTAGGAGCGCTTTCATGGCTGTTGGTCTTGGTCCTTTGCCAACGTTGCACCCGGTCCCAGGTTTTGAACTCGGCATCGCCTCGGCGGGCATCAAGCGCCCAGGGCGCAAGGATGTCGTGGTCATGCGCTGCGCTGAAGGCTCCAGCGTGGCAGGTGTGTTCACCCTGAACGCCTTCTGTGCGGCCCCGGTGATCCTCTCCAAGCAACGTGTGCAGGGCACCGTGCGTTACCTGTTGACGAATACAGGCAATGCCAACGCCGGTACCGGCGCGCAGGGCCTGGCGGCTGCCGAGCGCACCTGCGCCAAGCTGGCCGAGCTGGCGGGCGTCGAAGCCAGTGCAGTGTTGCCATTCTCCACCGGTGTCATCGGCGAGCCGCTGCCGGTCGAGAAGATTGAAGGGGCCCTGCAGGCCGCCCTGGACGACCTGTCGGAAAACAACTGGGCCTCTGCCGCGACCGGCATCATGACCACCGACACCCTGCCCAAGGGCGCGAGCCGTCAGTTCCAGCACGATGGCGTCACTGTCACCGTGACGGGCATCAGCAAGGGCGCAGGCATGATCCGTCCGAACATGGCAACCATGCTGGGTTACATCGCCACCGATGCCAAGGTCGCACCGAATGTGCTCAAGGACCTGCTGCTGGACGGCGCCAACAAGTCGTTCAACCGTATTACGATCGATGGCGATACCTCGACCAACGATTGCTGCATGCTGATTGCGACCGGCAAGGCAGCGGTACCTGAAATCACCGAAGCCAGCGGCCCGCTGTTTGCCGCGCTGAAGCAAGCGGTGTTCGAGGTGTGCATGGAAGTGGCGAAAGCCATCGTTCGCGATGGTGAAGGTGCGACCAAGTTCGTGACCGTTGAGGTCAACGGCGGTGGCAATCATCAGGAATGCCTGGACGTCGCTTATGCAGTGGCCCATTCGCCGCTGATCAAGACTGCGTTGTTCGCCTCCGACCCGAACTGGGGCCGCATCCTGGCCGCAGTAGGCCGTGCCGGTGTGCCGAACCTGGATGTGAGCCTGATCGATGTGTACCTGGGCAGTGTCTGCATCGCTAGCAAAGGCGGTCGCAGTGCCAGCTACACAGAAGAGCAGGGTGCTGCTGTCATGGCGCAGGAAGAAATCACTATTCGCATCGAGCTGGGCCGTGGCCAGTGCAGCGAGATCATCTGGACGACGGACCTGTCCCATGAGTACGTGAAGATCAACGCCGAATACCGGAGCTGATCGAACCGCCGACAAGGCCGGCTCCAGCGCGAGCCTGCCTTGTTGGCGACCGGATCCGTACAATCGCCAAACCTTCTGGAGCCGAACCATGAGCTATCACCTGATCATCGGCGACAAGCTTTATTCCTCCTGGTCATTGCGCGCCGCCCTGGCGCTGGAACTGACCGGCGCGTCTTACTCCGAGCAACTCGTCAAACTCAACCAGCCTGATACCCGCGCCCGCCTGCTCGAGCATTCGCCGACCGGCAAGGTACCGCTGCTCAAGTGCGAGCACGGCACCATCGCCGACTCCTTGGCAATCGCCGAGTACCTGGCTGAGCGTCACCCCGATGCCCATCTGTGGCCGACTGACGTCTCGGCGCGTGCACAGGCCCGCTCGGCCTGCGCGCAGATGCACAGCGGTTTCTTCGCCCTGCGCGGGACCATGCCATTCGACCTGAGCCGTGACCAGGCGTTGGACTCGACCCCGGCTGATGTCCAGGCCGATATCGACCGCATCGTCGCCTTGTGGGCCGAGTGTCGTGCGGCAGCCAAAGCCAGTGGTCCTTTCCTGTTCGGTACGCCTGGCCTGGCCGACGCGTTTTTCGCGCCGGTGGCGGTTCGCTTGCGTACCTACCGGGTTGAACTGCCGGTCGAAGCGCTCAACTACATCGAGACGATTTACCAGTGGCCAGCCTTCCAGGCCTGGCAGAAAGCCGGATTGGCGGAGTGTGGACGGTGAAACGTATTCATGTAGCAGCCGCCGTGATTCGCGGTACCGACGGCCGGGTATTGATTGCTCGGCGTGCCGATAGCCAGCACCAGGGCGGTCTTTGGGAGTTTCCAGGCGGCAAGGTCGAGGAGGGCGAGGCCGTGCAGGCTGCGCTGGCCCGTGAGCTTCAGGAAGAGCTGGGCATTGTCCTCAGTGCAGCGCGACCGCTGATCAAGGTCAAGCACGACTACCCCGACAAACAGGTACTGCTGGATGTCTGGGAGGTGTCTGCGTTCACTGGCGAACCCCATGGTGCCGAGGGCCAGCCGTTGGCCTGGGTGGCGCCACGTGAGTTGGCGCAGTATGACTTCCCGGCAGCCAATCAGCCGATTGTGGCCGCAGCGCGTTTACCGGGTGAGTACCTGATCACCCCGGATGGTCTGGAAATGCCGCAATTGCTGCGTGGCATGCAGAAGGCTATTGCTGGTGGCGTCAAGCTGGTGCAATTACGCGCACCGAATATGTACGACCCGCAGTATCGCGACCTGGCCGTGGATGCCGTTGGCCTCTGTGCTGGCAAGGCGCAGCTGATGCTCAAGGGACCGCTGGAGTGGTTGGGGGATTTCCCGGCTGCCGGTTGGCATTTGACCTCCACGCAATTGCGTAAGTACGCGAGCAAAGGTCGTCCATTCCCAGAGAATCGTTGGCTGGCAGCCTCCTGCCATAACGCCGAGGAGTTGGCGTTGGCTGAACAGATGGGGGTAGATTTCGTGACGCTCTCGCCAGTGCAGGCGACGCAGAGTCACCCGGATACCGCCCCCTTGGGTTGGGAGCAGGTCACACAGTTGATCGAGGGCTTCAACCGTCCTGTGTTCCTGCTCGGTGGCGTTGGCGCTGCAGAGCGTGAGCGGGCCTGGCAGAGTGGTGCGCAGGGCGTTGCAGGGATTCGGGCGTTCTGGCCCGAAGTGTAACCGCACGGGACGAGTGCCCGACCGCCGCTGAAACGTGCCTCAGGGTTTGGCCGCAGGCTGCCACAGCACCTCGGCCACGCCCTGGCGTCGGGCAATCAGTCGGGCCGCTACGAACAGCAGGTCGGACAACCGGTTGATGTAGGCCAGGCCAACCCCGGCCAGCGGTTCAATGGCGTTCAGCGATTGGCAGCGTCGCTCAGCACCACGCGCCAGGCTGCGGCAGACATGGGCCTGGGCCACCAGGGTCGAGCCACCGGGCAGAATGAAATTCTCCAGTGGCCCCAGCTCTTCGTTCCAGCGATCGATCACGGCCTCCAGTGACTCGACTTGCGCAGCATTCAAGGCTTGATAGCTGGGCATCGCCAGCTCGCCCCCCAGATCGAACAGCCGATGCTGGCAGGGTGAAAGCACCTCGACCAGTTCCGCCAAGGCAGGCTCCGCCGCAAGGCCAGCCAGTAAAACACCAAGCTGGCTGTTGAGCGTATCGACCTCGCCGATGGCTTCGATTCGTGGGTGATCCTTCGGTACTCGGCGACCGTCGCCCAGGCCCGTTTCACCCTTGTCGCCGGTTCGGGTGTAGATCTTCGACAAACGAAAACCCATGCTCAAGACTCCGTTTTCTGGTTCGGTGGGGTGGTTGCCAAGGGCAGGCGCAGTGTGAAACAGGTGCCTTGGCCGGGGGCTGACTGCACCTCCATCTGGCCTTTGTGGTTATTGGTGATGATGAAGTAGGACACCGATAGCCCGAGCCCGGTGCCCTGGCCAATCTCCTTGGTGGTGAAGAATGGCTCGAAGGTTCGTTTACGCACGGCCTCGGTCATGCCGACACCGTTGTCTTCGACCTGGATCTCGGCCCAGGGTGGATTAAGTCGGGTGCGCAGGATGATCCGCCCGGGTTCGCTGCCGTCCTGGCGTTGGTGGATGGCCTGAGCTGCGTTTTTCAGCAGGTTCAGCAGCACCTGTTCCAGTTCGTTGGCCGTGCAGGGGACAGGTCCCAGGGCGGGATCGAACTGGCGGACAATGGCTTGGCCTTTGAAGTCGAAACCAATGGTCAGGTCGAAGTCGTTGCTGGCGATTTCGACTGCTTGGTCGATCAAGGCAGGCAGGTCGCAAGGCACCAGTTGGCGATTGCTGCGGCGGCTGAAGCTGAGCATATGAGTAACGATCTTTGCTGCTCGGGTGCCGGCTTGCTGAATGCCGTCGAGCAGTTGCGGTACTTCGCGCAGTTGCAGGTAATGGTTGACGACATTCAGGTCGATGCCCGCTTCGTTGGCTTGCTCGATGTTCTTCGGCAGTTCAGGCGACAGCCGTCGGCGGATGTTCTGGACGTTGTGCAGAATCGCACCAAGAGGGTTATTGATTTCATGCGCCATGCCCGCAGCGAGGCCACCGACCGAGAGCATTTTTTCCGATTGCACCATCATTTCTTCCAGCGAAAGGCGCTGGGTAATGTCGTCGATACGGATCACCACGCCACGTCCGCCGCCACCCATCAGCGGATAAAAGGTCAGGGCATAGTGGCGAGGCTCGTCGTCTTTGGTCCAGGTGACGCGTTCTATTTTCGCTACCCGGTGTTTCTCGACACTTTCCTTGAGCTGCGGCAGGAAGGGGCGTAGCGGCTCAAACGCGAGGAAAATCGGCTGGTTCAGCGCTTCGTCCAACGGCGTGCCAGAGAGCGCTGTGGCTTCCTGGTTCCATTGGGTGACGTAGAGCTGTTCGTCGAGGGCGATGAGGGCCGAGGGCATCGAATCGATAATGCTGTTGAGGTAGTTCTGAAAGCCGGTGAGCTTTTTCTCGATCTTGCTACGCACCTGGACTTCCAGTTCCAGCTTGCGGTTGGTATGGCGGGTTTCCTCGGCCAGGCCCTGAGCCTGATCAAAGGCATCCTGGAACTCGTCGCGGGCACGCTTGAGTTGTTGTTCCCGCGCTTCAATGCGCGAGAGCATGGTGTTGAAAGCTTCCGCCAGGCTGCCGATCTCGTCGCGGTTACCGGGTTGTGCACGCAGGGCATAGTTTTCTTCACGGGTGACCTGGCGCGTGAGCTGTTCAAGCCGGTTGATCGGCTCGGTAATCAGGCGTTTGATCTGCCGGGCGATGATCATCCATAGCAGCACGCTGAACACCAGAATGCCCAGGCTCGCCGTCAGTGTGCCGGTGTAGAAGGCCATTGGCAGTTCGCTACTGGCTACCAGCAGCAAGTGGCTGGGCGGTGAGCCCGGGCGTGGCAGTGGTATCAGTTGGGTGTTGCGAAACTCGGTAAGCCGCCACGTTTCAATATTGCGATAGCGTTTGGGCAGGTCGAGCAACTCGCCGTGCTGCAGTTGCGCAAGGCGCTTGCCATCACTGCCATACAAGGCGGCAGCGCGCAGTGGCGAATAACTGTCCAGCTCCTTGAGCAGCCTGTCGGCGGCTTCTGGCGAGTCGGTGGCCTGTTGCGCCAGTTGAGGGTTGGACACCAGTCGACCGATGGTCTGCAGTGCCTGGGGCGCCATGCTTTCCTGGGAAATCCAGTAGGCCGCACTGATGAAGGTCAGGTTGGCGACCAGCATCACGGTCACCAGCAGCACCAGCAGTGCGGCCAGTAGTTTTTGCCCAACGGGCAGGTTTTCCAGGCGTTCGCGCAGTGGCATGGTGTGGGCGTGATCCTGGTTGGGGGTTAGAGGGGCAGGGTACCGCTCGGCTCAGTCGCTGGGCAATCCGTGCGCGTTCAGGTATTCGACCAGACGTCGATGGAGCCGCTCCAGATGAGGCAGTTCGCAACCGTGACGGGCGGCAATGCGGCAGGCGTGGCCGAGCAGGTAGTGGATCTCGGTACGGCGTCCCTGACGGACGTCCTGGTACATTGACGAGTAGTTGGCGGCTGTGGCCTGAATCACTCGCTCGACCTCTTCGGCAAGGCCCTCTGCCGCCTGTGGCTGACCACAGTGGCGCAATAGTTCTGCGAGCTCCATGCACAGGGTTGCCACTTCACAGTGGTGCTCGTTCAGGCCGCCATTGCGGCATTCATGCAATACCGTCAGTGGGTTGATGGCGCAGTTCAATGCCAGTTTGCGCCAGAGCCGGGTCAGGATATCTGGCGTCCACTGATGGGGAATCCCTGCATCCTCCAGCTCATCGAGCCAGTCAGGGGCATTGGGTCTGGCAGGATCTCCCAGCCAGTTGAAGCCGTGCCCGGCAAAAACCACCTGCCAGTCGGCCTGGCGAAAAGCCCCTTCCGTACTGGAAGCGAAGATGCAGCGGGCATGGGGTACCAGGGCGGCGACTTCGTCCTGGCTGCCAAGGCCGTTCTGCAGCAGGATCAGCTCGGCATCAGGCGCCAACCGTGGCAGCAGGGTAGCGACTGCCTTGTGCGCGTCGTAGGCCTTGCAGGCAACCAGGAGGCGGTGGACAGGTCCTGTGCCTGCCGCTGTCTGCGCGGGAATCGCATGGGTGTGGGCGTGGCCCTGTTCGATCAGCGTCAGGCCGCCTGCCGCTTCATAGGCGGCCACGCGCTCATCGTCACGTAGAATCAGGCGTACTGCCTTGCCGGCGCGAGCCAGCCGACAGGCCCAGAGGCTGCCCAGGCTACCGGCGCCGAGAATATGCCAGGTGCTGCTCATCAGCGTTTCGCAACCGTTATAATGAGCGAGCATTTTAACCGTCAAACCCGGCGCGCTCCATCGTGCTCTTTAAATCAGGGCAGCGGGCGTGCCTTTTATTTTTGGAGAAAGGATATGCCGTCGTTCGACGTGGTATCGGAACTGGACAAACACGAAGTCACCAACGCGGTAGACAACGCGATCAAAGAACTGGACCGGCGCTACGACCTGAAAGGCAAAGGCAGCTTCGAGTTCAAGGAAAAGGAGCTCACTGTCAACCTGACAGCCGAAGCCGAATTCCAGCTTGAGCAGATGATTGAAATCCTCCGGTTGTCGCTGATCAAGCGCAAGATCGACTCGCAATGCCTGGAGATCAAGGATGCTTACCCGTCCGGTAAGGTCATGAAGCAGGAAGCCGTCCTCAAGGAAGGCATCGACAAAGAGCTGGCGAAAAAGATCGTTGCCCACATCAAGGAGGCCAAGCTCAAGGTTCAGGCCGCCATTCAGGGTGAGCAAGTGCGGGTAACCGGCAAGAAGCGCGATGACTTGCAAGAGGCCATCGCCGCCCTGCGTGCCAAGGAATTCGGCATGCCATTGCAGTTCAACAATTTCCGCGACTGAGCACTTTGCGTCAGGAACCTCGGCGCCATTTTGGCGTCCGAGGTTCCTCGGGCCGTTGATACGATTGCGGTGGGATATTTACGCTTTTTGCCATTTGGCATCAGGAGAGCACTATGGATTTGAACGCTGAAGTCGATCAACTGGTCAAGACCTCACAAAGCTGGATTCCATTGATCATGGAGTACGGCAGCCGTTTTCTGTTGGCGTTGCTGACCCTGTCCATTGGTTGGTGGCTGATCAACAAGGTGACATTCCGTCTCGGCAAGTTGCTGGCCTTGCGTAATGCCGACCTGGCACTGCAGGGGTTCATCAGCAGCCTGGCCAACATTGCCCTCAAGGTGCTGTTGATGGTCAGTGTCGCCTCGATGATTGGCGTAGAAACCACCTCGTTCGTTGCCGCCATTGGTGCCGCCGGTCTGGCCATCGGCCTGGCGTTGCAAGGCAGCCTGGCCAATTTCGCCGGTGGCGTGCTGATTCTGCTGTTCCGTCCGTTTCGCATTGGTGATGTGATTGAAGCGCAGGGTGTCAGCGGAACGGTGGATAACATTCAGATCTTCCACACGGTGCTGCGCACCGGTGACAACAAGACAGTGATCATGCCCAATGGCAGCCTGTCCAACGGTATCATCACCAACCACAACCGCCAGCCGACCCGTAAAGTCGTGTTCGATGTGGGTGTGGACTACGACGCCGACCTGCAAGCTGCACGTCGGGTGTTGCTTGAACTGGCCAATGATCCTCGGGTTCACAAGGATCCGGCGCCACAGGCCGTGGTATCGACCCTGGGCGACAGTTCGATCACTGTTTCCCTGCGTGTCTGGGTGAATACCGGTGACTACTGGGATGTGTTGTTCATGCTCAACGAGCATGCCCGTGATCGCTTGCGCACCGAGGGTATCGACATCCCCTTTCCGCAGCGTGTGATTCGCGTGGTTCAGGAAGCGACGGCCTAAGCGGGGCCTTCGTACAGGACGTCGGCCTTGCCGGTGATTCGGGCACTACACCCCACATGGGGCCGGTGCCGATAGCATCGCCAGCAAGGTCGGCGCCTACAATGTTCTATCGCGGGCGTGACTTTTCTGGCATACAGGCTGGCCGGATCTCCTTTGGCCCAGCGTTTTCATGTTGACCCCACTGCTGCAAATCACCCCAGTGCGCGCATTCTGCTTCGCACTGACCTTGGCGCTCTTCGAGCTGCTGACCTATGTCGCCAGTGATGTGGTCATGCCTGCCATGCCTACGGTCGTGAGCGACCTTCAGGCAAGTGCAGATTTCATCCCCCATGCCCTGAACCTCTATCTGCTTGGCGGTGTACTGCTGCAATGGCTGATCGGTCCACTGGCGGACCGTTATGGGCGGCGCCCGCTGTTGCTCGGTGGCTGCGTGTTTTTCAGCCTGATGTGCCTGCTCACTCATTGGGTGGAGGGCATTGAACTGTTCAACCTGCTGCGATTGTTGCAGGGCATTGGTCTGGGCTTTGTGGTGACGGTGAGCTATCCCGCCCTGAACGAAGCCTTCAGCGAGGCAGATGCGGTAAGGATGATGGCCCTGCTCGCGAATATCGCCTTGCTTTCACCCTTGTTGGGGCCCTTGCTTGGCACACTGTTGCTGGAGTGGATGTCCTGGCGCTGGATTTTTGTGTTGATTGGCGCCAGTGGCGTGCTGGCCTGGTTGGCGCTGTATCGCTTTATGCCTGAAACCCTCGGCGTTGAGCGGCGCGATGGCAGTCGACTAGCGTTTCAGCCGATTCATCTGATGTCGTTGTTGGCGGGCTATCGGCAGTTGTTGCTCCACCGCGGCTTCGTAGCAGGCAGTGCTGCGCTGGGCTTGATCGGCTTGCCGTTGATTGCCTGGATCGGGCTCTCGCCGGTATTGCTCATTCACGGCCAGGGCTTGAGCACGTTGCACTATGCGCTGTGGCAGTTGCCGGTGTTTGGCGGTTTGATTGTCGGGAACCTGATCATCAACCGGATTGCCGAGCGCTACGCGTTGCTGACCCTCGTGCGCGCTGGGTTGTGGCCGCTGGTGGGGGGCTTGCTGGCGATGATGGCTGTTGCCTGGTTGTACCCGTCGGTGGTCAGTGTGGTTGCCGGGCTATCGCTGTACGCGCTTGGGCTCGGGATCTGTAACGCGGTGTTGTACCGCATCACCCTGTTCGCCAGCGAGCAAAGCAAAGGCCTGGTGTCGGCGATGCTGGGCATGATCACGATTGCCTTGCTTGGCCTGGGTGGCTCGTTGCTGGCGATACTGGGCGCGGGCGAGGGGTTGCTGACGTTTGCCTTGGTTTCGGGGGGCGCCGGCTTGCTGGCGCTCTGGCCGTTACGTACGGTGCTGAGCGCTGGCGAACCGGCTATTTCGGACTAGGGGCGTTCGCCTACCGGGTTCTGTGGTTGATCCTGAGGTTCAGGCTTTCCACGGCGGATTTCTTGATGCCAGTGCAGGGCAATCAGGATAAGGGTCGGTACCCCCAGCAGTGCGGTAATCAGGAAGAAGTCGTGGTAGCCGAACTTTTCCACCATGACGCCTGAGTATCCGCCGATCAGTCGCGGCAGCAACAACATGATGGAACTGAGCAGGGCATACTGGGTTGCCGAGAACTTCAGGTTGGTCAGGCTCGACAGGTAGGCAACGAACGCCGAGGTCGCCAGCCCGGAGCTGAAGTTATCCAGCGAGATGGTGACGATCAGCATGTTCAGGTTAGGGCCCATGTCTGCCAGCATCAGGAACAGGATGTTGGTGCTGGCCGACGCCGCGCCACCGATGAACAGGATCGGCAAAATGCCGAAACGAACGATCAGCAGCCCACCAAAGCCGGCGCCAACCAAGGTCATGATCAGCCCGAAGATCTTGCTGACGCTGGCGATCTGATCCTTGGTGAAACCTTGGTCGATGTAGAACACGTTGGCCATAACGCCCATCACCGTATCCGACATCCGGTACGTAGCGATCAACCCGAGCAATAGCAGGGCCTGCCAGCGGTAACGCATGATGAAGTCGTTGACCGGGGTTAATACCGGTGCCAAGCCTCGCCGACCCATTGAAGACAGGCACAATGCTGTCAGGGTGATGTAGAGGATTGCACGCAGGAACGCGCGGTCTTCCAGCAGCAGGTCGAGCAGGCTCGTGCCCCCGAATAGCACGCTGGCGAAGTCGGTGTAGTACAGCTGGGTAAAGGTCGCGGGTACCGACACCAGCAGCACGATCAGCACGAACACGGACACCAATTGATGGGTGAAACCGTAGCGCGCCGCCGACAGCTGTGTGCGCAGCGGTACGGGAGGCTCACGCATCAGCAGGCTGGTGACCAGTGCTGGCACCATCATCACACCGAACAGTACATAGGTGCCGGTCCAGGCCTTGTGCAGGTAGTTGAAACCGGTTGAGCCGAAGCCCTCAGCGAAAAACAGGGCACCCGCGGTGGCGAGCAGGGCTGCGACGCGGTAGCCCGCCATGTAGCTGGCAGCCAAGGCAGCCTGACGCTGATCGTCGGCGATCTCCAGACGATAGGCATCGACGGCGATATCCTGGGTTGCCGAGGCAAATGCGACAAGCACAGCCAGGGCAATCAGCCAGGACAGGTGCTTTTGCGGGTCGCAGAAGCCCATCCCGATCAGGCCGATGATCACCAGTATCTGCGATAGCACCAGCCAGGAGCGGCGTCGACCGAGCTTGCCCAGTACAGGGAGGCGCCACTGGTCGAGCAGTGGCGACCACACCCATTTAAAGGCGTAAGCCAGGCCGATCAGGCTGGCATAACCAATCGTCTCGCGGGCCACACCCGCCTCACGCAGCCATACGGACAGGGTCGAGAACACCAACATGTACGGCAGGCCGGCGGCAAAGCCGAGTAGCAACAGCACCAGCGTCGACGGGCTGGCATAGGCAGCGAGCGCAGCGCGCCAGGTTTTACGGGGCATGGGCCAACATCTGCCTCAAGTTTACGAAAACAAAGCGCGCACTCTAACCGCTGTGCTCCATTGGACGCCAGCCATGGCACGACATATCCACATGATTATTCCGGATGGTGACCCCTTCTGCACGCAGTCTGGCACGTTGTTCATCGCCCGAGGGCGTACCTTGAACCAGGCTCAAACGGCCACCGGCAGCAATCACGCGATGCCAGGGAAGCTGTGTCGAATCAGGCAGTTGCCCCAGCGTACGCCCGACCCAGCGCGCTGCACGCCCCAGGCCGGCCATTTCGGCCAGTTGACCATAGCTGACGACCTTGCCGGGCGGTATCTGGTCCAGTACCACATAGAGTGCCGTTCGTCTGGCTTCTGGTGTTTGTCGTGGATCACCGGCTACCACGTTCATGACTGAGCACTCACCGCGATAGCGTGCTGGATCGCTGTGAGCCGGGAAACAGGCCGTGAACGCGTGTGCATGGTTTGGCTCAGTCCTCGCTCAGGGGGCGACTGGATAACGCTTTTACAGACGCAAACCGCCGTCCAGCTCCAGAATACGCCCACTGAAGTAATCGTTTTCAAGAATGTAGGCGGCCGAGTGAGCAATTTCCGCTGGTGTACCCATGCGTTTGAGTGGGATGCCGGAGGTCATTTTCTCCAGCGCCTCGGGCTTCATGCTGGCGGTCATTTCAGTCTCGATAAACCCGGGAGCAATGCCTGCGACCCGGATACCGTAACGGGCCAACTCTTTCGCCCAGGTAACGGTGGCAGCCGCGACACCGGCCTTGGCAGCCGAATAGTTGGTCTGGCCCAGGTTTCCTGCGCGGGAAATCGAGGAAATGTTGATGATCGCGCCCTGATTGTTCAGCTCGATCATTTTCGCGGCGACTTCGCGGGTACAGAGGAAAACCCCCGTAAGGTTCACATCAATCACCGACTGCCATTGAGCCAGGCTCATTTTGCTCATTTGGCCGTCCTTGACCTTCACCAGCAAGCCATCACGCAGGATACCCGCATTATTGATCAGGCCATGAATAGCGCCGAAATCTGCGGCGACCTGTTCAACCATCTGGACGACCTGCTCTTCGTCGGCGACATTGCACAGGTAGTAGCGTGCTTCGACACCCAGTGCCTTGCACGCAGCGACGGTGTGCTGGAGTTTTTCTTCGTTGAGGTCGACGAGTGCCAGGCGAGCACCTTTGCCGGCCAGGTACTCAGCCATTGAACGACCCAAGCCCTGGCAACCGCCGGTGATAATGATTACTTTGTCGGTTAATTGCATAGCGATGCTCCACGGGCAGGTTTGGGGGCGGGCGAACACATTTTTTGTTTATGACGGATTCTAGTCTGAGGGTCACAAAGTGAGCGCTAAAGCGACGAAGCATGCACGAGAACTGCTGCTCAAGGAATACCGGGGTGTCCTGTCGACCCACTCCAAGTCGATGCCGGGTTTTCCATTTGGTTCGGTGGTGCCCTATTGCCTGGATGCCGAAGGCCACCCGCTGATTCTCATCAGCCGTATCGCTCAGCACACCCATAACCTGCAGCGTGATCCGAAATGTTCGTTGCTGGTCGGTGAGCGGGGGGCCGAAGACGTCCAGGCCGTAGGGCGCCTGACGTTGCTGGCCGAGGCCCAGCCGCTCGAGAGCGCCGAAGCCATTGAGGCCGCGGCTGAACGCTACTACCGATACTTCCCGGAGTCGCGTAACTACCATCGCGCCCATGATTTCGACTTCTGGGTACTCAAGCCCGTACGTTACCGCTACATCGGCGGTTTCGGTGCAATTCACTGGCTAGACCACGTGGCCCTTGCCAACCCGTTTGCCGGGAAGGCAGAGGCCAGCATGATCGAGCACATGAACAGCGATCATGCCAAGGCAATCGCCCACTATGTGGCTTTGGGCGGTTTGCCGCAGGTCGTGCCTGCGCAAATGGCCGGCATTGACAGTGAAGGCATGCACTTGCGGATTGGCCAAGGCCTCTACTGGCTGCCCTTTGGTCAGCCTTGCAATACGCCGACACAAGTGCGCGAAGCCCTGGTTTTTCTGGCCCACGCCGACGACTGGCCGACCAGCGAGCAGGCGGAGGCTTGAAATTGCAATGGAATGCAACCATTAAGGATTTTTTGGAAGGTCGTCTTCCATCGAGGAACCCTTGATGCGTGCTTTTCTACTGCTGTTCTTGCTTTTTCCGGTGCTCGAGCTCTATGTGTTTTTCAAGGTCAGCACCGCCATTGGATTCTTCCCGGCGCTGCTGCTGATCATTGCCTCTTCGGCATTGGGCGTGCTGGTTATGCGGGTGGCCGGCCTGGCTACCGCGCTACGCGCGCGTGAAAGCCTGCAGCGTGGCGAGTTGCCTGCCGAGCAGATGTTCCAGGGGCTGCTGCTGGCTGTCGGTGGTGTACTGCTGCTGGTGCCAGGTTTCATTACCGATGTTGTGGGCCTGATTTGCCTGCTGCCGGTTACCCGGCGTCTGATCGGGCGTCGTTTGCGTGAGCGTGCCGAGGCGCAGGCGATGCGTCAACGGGCGTTTTCCGATGACCCGTTTGCGGGCCGTCCTGGTGCTCAGGGCAATGCTCCGCGACAGCCGAATGTCATCGAGGGTGAGTACGAGCACCGCGACTCTTGAGTCCAGGCTATTTACTTGACGGCCCCCTACGGGGCCGTTTTTTATGCGACCGCTCGACAAAAAAAATTTCAGGTGAAGCCTTGTAATCGCCTTGGGCGACCTCATGTATGGGTCACCGAAAGGTTTCTGGTTATATACGCCAGACAAGACATGCGTGGTTCGCCTGGCGAGCCACGAACGGTCGGGCCAACTTGGGCCACGCCGATAGCCTCAACCAGCCGGTTTAAACCGGCCGATGAAAACCACAATTAGGAGAGATCGACAATGAAGCTTCGTCCTCTGCATGACCGCGTCGTCATCCGTCGCAGCGAAGAAGAATCGAAAACCGCTGGCGGTATCGTTCTGCCAGGTTCGGCTGCTGAAAAACCTAACCGTGGCGAAATTGTCGCTGTAGGTACCGGCCGCATTCTGGACAACGGTGAAGTACGTGCGCTGGCCGTGAAAGTGGGTGACAAGGTTGTTTTCGGCCCTTACTCCGGTAGCAACACTGTGAAAGTCGACGGCGAAGACCTGCTGGTGATGAGCGAGAACGAAATTCTCGCGGTCATCGAAGGTTAATCAACCGCTGGTTTCCCGTTACTTCAAAGTATTCAAGGATTAAACGATCATGGCTGCTAAAGACGTAAAATTCGGCGATTCCGCCCGTAAGAAAATGCTGGTTGGTGTCAACGTTCTGGCTGACGCGGTAAAAGCGACCCTGGGCCCGAAAGGCCGTAACGTGGTTCTGGCCAAGAGCTTCGGTGCACCGACCATCACCAAGGACGGCGTTTCTGTCGCCAAAGAAATCGAGCTGAAAGACGCCTTCGAAAACATGGGCGCTCAACTGCTCAAAGACGTCGCTTCCAAAGCCAACGACGATGCCGGTGACGGCACCACCACCGCGACCGTCCTGGCTCAAGCCATCGTCAACGAAGGCCTGAAAGCCGTCGCTGCCGGCATGAACCCAATGGACCTGAAGCGCGGTATCGACAAGGCGACCATCGCCATCGTCAAAGAGCTGAAAGGTCTGTCCAAGCCATGCGCCGACTCCAAGGCCATCGCTCAGGTGGGTACCATCTCGGCCAACTCCGACAACTCCATCGGTGACATCATCGCCGAAGCCATGGAAAAAGTCGGTAAAGAAGGCGTGATTACCGTCGAAGAAGGCTCGGGCCTGGAAAACGAACTGTCTGTTGTCGAAGGCATGCAGTTTGACCGTGGCTACCTGTCTCCTTACTTCGTCAACAAGCCAGACACCATGGTTGCCGAGCTGGAAGGCCCGCTGCTGCTGCTGGTTGACAAGAAGATCTCCAACATCCGCGAACTGCTGCCAGTTCTGGAAGCGGTTGCCAAGTCCGGCCGTCCGCTGCTGATCGTGGCTGAAGACGTTGAAGGCGAAGCGCTGGCGACTCTGGTCGTCAACAACATGCGCGGTATCGTCAAGGTTGCTGCAGTCAAGGCACCTGGTTTCGGCGACCGTCGCAAGGCCATGCTGCAGGACATCGCTGTCCTGACCGGCGGTACCGTGATCTCCGAAGAAATCGGCCTGAGCCTGGAGTCCGCTACTCTGGAGCACCTGGGTAATGCCAAGCGCGTCACCCTGTCGAAAGAAAACACCACCATCATTGATGGTGCTGGTTCCGAAGCCGACATCGAAGCACGCGTCAAGCAGATCCGTGCCCAGATCGAAGAGACTTCCTCGGACTACGATCGTGAAAAACTGCAAGAGCGTCTGGCCAAGCTGGCTGGCGGTGTTGCCGTGATCAAGGTCGGTGCTGGCACCGAAGTCGAGATGAAAGAGAAGAAAGCCCGCGTTGAAGACGCCCTGCACGCTACCCGCGCAGCCGTCGAAGAAGGCGTGGTACCTGGCGGTGGCGTAGCGCTGGTTCGCGCCCTGCAAGCCATTTCTGAGCTGAAAGGCGACAACGCCGATCAGGACGTGGGTATCGCTCTGCTGCGTCGCGCTGTCGAAGCACCGCTGCGCCAGATCACCGCTAATGCCGGCGACGAGCCAAGCGTTGTGGTTGACAAGGTCAAGCAAGGTTCGGGCAACTTCGGTTACAACGCTGCTACCGGTGAGTACGGCGACATGATCGAAATGGGCATCCTGGACCCAGCCAAGGTTACCCGTTCGGCTCTGCAAGCTGCAGCGTCCATCGGTGGTCTGATGATCACCACCGAAGCGATGGTTGCCGACGCTCCAGAAGACAAGCCAGCCGGTGGCATGCCTGATATGGGCGGCATGGGTGGCATGGGCGGTATGGGCGGCATGATGTAAGCCAGCCTTACCCGCTTCAAAACAAAACCCCTGGCCGAAAGGCCAGGGGTTTTTTGTTGTGCGCCAGGCATGGCGCGTTGCGCGTTAGCGCAACCCGTTTGGCTGTGGTGGCTGAATG
>NZ_BMQU01000013.1 GCF_014648275.1 Pseudomonas laurentiana | reverse complement strand
GTAGCGATCCATGCACAGGGTTATCCACATTTTAGTGCGCAACTTTTTGCGCATAATAGCCATGAGCTACTACCCATTGGAATGCTGTGATTGAAAGGCTATAGGCCCCTGATTAGCTGCCGCTATTCAGCGGCAAATGGAACAGAATCAGCACTTTCAAACAGTGCTTCAATCAACGCGCGAGCGGAGTTCGTACAGTGGATCATGCCGATGGCGAGCGCCTTGTCATTTCGCTCAAGGTGCTCTGCCGCTTCGCGGCAAATGGCTTCGGAACACTTCAATAGCATCACTGCGTTGAGCAAAACGTCTTCTAACTCCACACCAGCGTTAACCGAGAAAATGGGCCGGCTCGATACATCGAGGAGACCGAAATTTCTGGCATGGGTGCGGCTAAGCGCGGAGTGCTCTAAATGTGAATCGAGAGAGGTATTCGGCATGTCAGGTTCCTTGATTCATGGAACTGCCATCCGCTGCTGTCAAACAGGATGGGTGGCAGCTGTACGCAGGTTGACAGACCGGGAATCAAAGAAACCGGCGCACACGAGTGTGCCCCACGTACAGCCGCCATAGCTTCGCCTGCAGCCACTTTCAGGGGCCACCAAACGAATGGAGCACTGGAACGCTTTGATTCTGTCGGTCTGTCAAAACCGATCGCTGGATGTGCAGCGATGCGCAAGGGTAATCTCAAGCCCACAGCGATGCAACGGCCTGACGCAACCGGCTGCGTTCGAACCGCCGATAGCGCGCAATGCGCTCACAATCCTTTATGATGCTGCCCATGATCAGAGACCCTTTTGAACGACTCGGTCTGGACCGCGAAGTCCTGACCGTCAGCCAACTCAACGGCCGCGCCCGGGTGCTGCTTGAAGATGTCTTCAGCAGTATCTGGGTCGAGGGCGAGATTTCCAACCTCGCCCGCCCGGCCTCCGGCCATGTTTATTTCACCCTCAAGGACAGTGGCGCCCAGGTGCGCTGCGCGCTGTTTCGCAACAACGCCGCACGGGTGCGTCAAGCGTTGCGCGATGGCCTGGCGGTGAAGGTGCGCGGCAAGGTTTCCCTGTTCGAGGGACGTGGTGATTACCAGCTGATTCTCGACACCGTGGAACCGGCCGGTGATGGCGCCTTGCGCCTGGCGTTCGACGCGCTTAAGGAAAAGCTCGGCGCCGAAGGCCTGTTCAGCAGCGAGCGCAAGGTGGCCCTGCCCGCCCACCCACAGCGTATTGGCATCATCAGCTCACCCACCGGCGCGGTGATCCGCGACATCATCAGCGTCTTTCGGCGCCGTGCCCCGCAGGTTGAGCTGACCCTGATCCCGACCGCCGTGCAGGGCCGTGAAGCCATCGGGCAAATTGTTCGCGCGCTGCAGCGGGCTGACAATCTGGGTTTCGACGCGCTGATCCTGGCCCGTGGCGGCGGCTCGCTTGAAGACCTGTGGTGTTTCAACGAAGAGGACGTGGCCAGAGCCATCGCCGCCTGCGTAACGCCGATCGTCAGCGCGGTCGGCCATGAAACCGACGTTTCGATCAGCGACTTCGTCGCCGACGTCCGCGCCCCTACCCCGTCAGCCGCTGCCGAGTTGCTGGCGCCGGACAGCAGTGACCTGCAACGGCGCATCGACAGCCTGCAACGGCGTCTGCTGCTGCACATGCAAAACCGCTTGGCCCATGCGCGCCTGCGTGTCGAAGGCCTGAGCCGACGCCTGCGCCACCCCGGCGAACGGCTGCGCCAGCAAGCACAACGCCTGGATGACCTGGATATGCGCCTGCGCCGGGCATTCGAGCAACGCCTGAACCAGCGCCGCGAGCGCTTGGCCCGGCTCGACACACGGCTGGCCGCGCAGCACCCCGGGCGCACACTGGCACTGCTCAAGCAACGCCTGGACAGCCTCTCCGAGCGCCTGCCACGCGCCATGCGTGAAACCCTGAAGGACCGTCGCCAGCAGTTGCAGGCCACCGTCCAGACCCTGCAGGTGGTCAGCCCGCTGGCCACCCTGGGGCGCGGTTACAGCATCCTGCTGGATGAACGTGGCCAGGCCATTCGCAGCGCCAGCCAGACCCACAACGGCCAACGCCTGACTGCGCGCCTCGGCGAAGGTCAGTTACAGGTACGCGTCGAAGACAACCACCAGACCCCGGTCACGCTTTCTCTATTGGATTGATCCATGCCCCGTCTGCTCGCTTTTCTGCTTTGCCTGACCCTGGCTGGCACCGCCCACGCCAGTTACATCACCCAGAAACTGAACAAGCCGGTGCCCGGCGGCGTCGCCGTCATTGACCTAGGCCCTGGCGCTCAGGCGCCCAATGCTCGCTTCGAGGGCAAACCGGTGCTGGTGGTAAAAGAACAGGATAAATGGCTGGCCATCGTCGGCGTGCCCCTGACCCAGAAACCCGGCCCGGCGACACTCAGCCTCGGCACGCGGACACTGGGCTTTACTGTCGGCAGCAAGCAATACCCTGAGCAGCACATCACCCTGAAGAACAAGCGTCAGGTCAACCCCAACCCCGCCGACCTGAAGCGTATCGACGCCGAATTGGCCGAGCAGGTTAGTGCCTATCGCAGCTTCAGCCCTGGCCTGCCGAGCAACCTGATACTCGACAAACCGGTCAACGGGCCCATGTCCAGCCGCTTTGGCGTACGCCGGTTCTTCAACGGCGAGGAGCGCAATCCCCATGCCGGCCTGGACTTCGCCGTACCTGCAGGCACGCCCATCAAGACACCTGCCAATGGCAAGGTCATCCTGGTCGGTAACTACTTCTTCAATGGCAACACCGTTTTCGTCGATCACGGCCAAGGCTTCATCAGCATGTTCTGCCACATGTCGAAAATCGACGTAAAACCCGGGCAGACGCTGAGTCGCGGCGCAGTCGTCGGGCGGGTCGGTTCCACCGGGCGCGCCACCGGCCCGCACATGCACTGGAACGTCAGCCTGAACGATGCACGGGTCGATCCAGCCATTTTCATCGGCGCCTTCCAGCCCTGAGGCAGGGTTTGCGCCATTTAAAAAGACCGCGCAATTGGCGCGGCCTTTTACGTTATAGAGCGCTATAAAATCTCGCCAAAAAGTACTTTTTAAGCATTTCTATCAATTTTTTTCGAGTGCTTGCCATCTTTCACCCCACTGGGTAGGGTTGAGCTCATGAAAACCTTCCAGAACCTCTTCCTGCTTCGTCAACACCGCAGCCTTTGCCTGGTCAGTGCCCGACTACCAAGCTGAATCGCGTCGCCTCGCCTTTTCATCTTTTTGTTTGCTCGGCGGGCCCCTTTCAAGGCCGCACATTAAAGGATTGCTTCCATGTCCATGCTCAAAGACCCTTCGAAAAAATACCGCGCGTTTCCGACCATCGACTTGCCGGACCGTACCTGGCCATCGAAGACCATCACCCAAGCGCCGATCTGGTGCAGCTCGGACTTGCGTGACGGTAACCAGTCGCTGATCGAACCAATGGACTCGGCGAAGAAGCTGCGTTTCTGGAAGACACTGGTCAGCGTTGGCGTGAAAGAGATCGAGGCATCGTTCCCTTCCGCATCGCAAACCGACTTCGATTTCGTTCGCACCTTGATCGAAGAGGGTCACATTCCTGACGACACCACCATTCAAGTGTTGACCCAGGCCCGTGAGGACTTGATCGCCCGTACCTTCGAGTCGCTGCGCGGCGCGAAGAAAGCCATCGTCCACCTGTACAACGCCACCAGCCCATCGTTCCGCCGCATTGTCTTCAATCAGGACAAGCAAGGCGTGAAAGACATCGCGGTGAACGCGGCCAAGCTGTTCGTCAAATATGCCGCCCAACAGCCCGACACCCACTGGACATTCGAGTACTCGCCAGAGACCTTCAGCGCAACCGAAATGGAGTTCGCCAAGGAAGTCTGCGATGCCGTGATCGAGGTCTGGAACCCGACCCCGGAACACAAGGTCATCCTCAACCTGCCGGCCACCGTCGAAGTATCGACGCCGAACGTCTACGCCGACCAGATCGAGTGGTTCTGCCGCAACATCTCGCGTCGTGACAGCGTGATCATCAGCCTGCACACCCACAACGACCGTGGTACGGGTGTTGCCGCTACCGAACTGGGCTTGATGGCCGGTGCCGACCGCGCCGAAGGCTGCCTGTTCGGCAACGGCGAGCGTACTGGCAACGTCGACCTGGTGACCTTGGCACTGAACCTTTACACCCAGGGTATCGACCCTCAACTGGACTTCTCCGACATCGACGGCGTGCGCAAGGTGGTCGAGGAGTGCAACCAGCTGCCCGTGCACCCACGTCACCCGTATGTCGGCGACCTGGTCCACACGGCCTTCTCCGGCTCCCATCAGGATGCTATCCGCAAGGGCTTTGCCCAGCAGAAAGACGACGCCCTCTGGGAAGTACCGTACCTGCCGATCGACCCGGCTGACATCGGCCGTAGCTACGAGGCGGTGATCCGCGTCAACAGCCAGTCCGGCAAGGGCGGTATCACCTACCTGCTCGAGCAGGAGTACGGCATCAGCCTGCCACGTCGCATGCAGATCGAGTTCAGCCAGGTCGTACAGGGCGAAACTGACCGCCTGGGCCTGGAAATGACCGCGCAGCAGATCCACAACTTGCTGCACCGCGAATACCTGCAGGCCAACTCGCCGTATGCGCTGGTTAGCCACCGCCTGCAGGAAGAGAACGGCCACAGCGCTGTGGAAGTGGAAGTCGCTGGCGAAGGCGAAACCACCCTGCACTGGCGCGGCAAGGGCAACGGCGCCCTGGAAGCACTGGTGGCCGGTTTGCCGGTTGCAGTTGAAATCATGGATTACAACGAGCATGCCATCGGTGCCGGGACCAACGCCAAGGCAGCGGCCTACATCGAGTTGCGCGTGGCCGGTGGTCGCCCAGTGCATGGCGTCGGTATCGATGAAAACATCACCACTGCCAGCTTCAAGGCCTTGTTCAGTGCACTGAACCGCTCGCTGAGCCAACAGGCTGCCAAAGCCGCATAAACCGGCCTGGCACCCAGCCGTTGAAACGGCTTGCCTCGAAAGGCTGCTGACGAACCCCCGCTTTTTAGCGGGGGTTTGTTTTTAAAGCCAAAGACGGGTGTTGCCCCTCGTGGGGGTTGGCTTGCCAACGATGCGGGCGCGAACTCGCCCACGTGTTTCAGGCAGGCAAAAAAAAGGTGCGCCGACCAAGCGCACCTAAAGCCGTGTAGCACACAACGAATACAGGTCAGTCCAGCAGGGCCAATGCCTCGGCGCTGCACGCCTGGATACGCGCCCAGTCTCGGTTTTTGACCCACTCACTGTTGAACATCCAGGTACCGCCCACGCACATCACATTGGGCTGGGACATGTAGCTTTTCAGGTTGCTTTCATTCACCCCGCCAGTCGGGCAGAAACGCACCTCACCAAACGGGCCACCAAAGGCCTTGATCGCTGCGACGCCACCGCTGATTTCCGCAGGAAACAGCTTGAAGCGACGGTAACCCAAGGCATAGCCCATCATGATTTCCGAAGCGCTGCTGATGCCCGGCAGTAATGGCAAGGCGCTTTCGACGCCCGCCTCGAGGATGTCCTGAGTACAGCCTGGCGTAACGATGAACTGGGCACCCGCCGCCTCAACCGCCTTCAGCATCGCGCGGTCGAGCACGGTGCCGGCACCAATGCACAACTCGGGACGCTGCTCACGCAGCATACGAATGGCTTTCAGGCCATGCTCGGAGCGCAGGGTGATCTCCAGGGTTTTCAAACCGCCGGCAGCCAAGGCATCGGCCAGTGGCAGAATGTCTTCCTCACGGGCAATGGTGATGACCGGAAGAATGCGTGCTTCACCGCAGATACGGTCGATCTGCGCGATTTTGTCGGCCATGGAGATGCCCGGCTGCGAATGTTCATGCGTGGTCATAACGGCGGGTCCTTGACTCATGGGCACCAGAAAATATCCAGGGAGGCGTGTAAAAAGGCGCGAATTGGCATTTCGGCAGGGTCATCCCCGGCCAGCGCGGCGCGCAGGGTAGCGAGTTTGCCTTGCCCTTGCACGGACAAGGCAGTGAATGCAGCGGTCCCCAGCAAGGCACGGGTCATGCTCAGGCGCTGATGTGGAACACTTGGGGCCAGCATCGGCAGGCAACGTCGAGGGCTGTCTGCTGCCAGACCTTGGGCGAGGTTCGGGCTGGCCGGAAACAACGATGCCGTATGCCCGTCATCGCCCATACCCAACACCAGCACATCAATCGGCGGCAACTCGGCCAGGGCCTGATCAGCGTCAAGAGCAGCCGCGTCAAGACTGGCGCTGGCACGATACAGACCAATAAAGCGAGCCTTGGCCGCCGCCCCGACTAACAGGTAGCGCTTGAGCAACCCGGCATTACTGTCGACATGCTCCACCGGCACCCAACGCTCATCCGCAAGGCTGACCACCACCTTCGACCAATCCAGCGGCCGGCGAGCCAGGCACTGGAAAAACATCACCGGGCTGCGACCACCGGAGACCACCAGCGTGGCCTGCCCCTTGGCGGCGATGGCCGCACTCAGGCGCTCGGCAACGTTTTTGGCCAGGTCTTCAGCCAACAGCGCCGGGCTTGCATACGCATGCGCCGCCACGTTCGCCGGCCATTGCAGTTCAGATATCGCCATACCACGACCTCCCATCACGGGTTATCAGCGCGATCGAGCTCATCGGCCCCCAGGACCCGGCGGCGTAGGGCTTGGGCGCTTCGCCCGAACTCTTCCAACCGGCAATCAACTGGTCGCACCACTTCCACGCGTATTCGATTTCATCCTTGCGCACAAACAGGTTCTGATTGCCACGCATCACCTCCAACAACAACCGCTCATAGGCATCGGGGATGCGCGTGCTGCGGTAGGTGTCAGAAAAATTCAATTGCAACGGGCCGCTACGTAACTGCATGCCCTTGTCCAACCCCTGCTCCTTGGTCATCACCCGCAGAGAAATACCCTCGTCCGGCTGCAAACGAATGATCAGCTTGTTACCGATCTGTAAACGCTGCTCCGGCGCGAAGATGTAGTGCGGCGGCTCCTTGAAGTGGATAACGATTTGCGACAACTTCTGCGGCATCCGCTTGCCGGTACGCAGGTAGAACGGCACACCGGCCCAGCGCCAGTTGCGAATGTCGGCACGCAAGGCAACAAAGGTTTCGGTATTGCTCTGCGGGTTGGCGTTGTCTTCTTCCAGGTATCCCGGCACCGGGCGCCCTTCGCTGTACCCGGCGATGTACTGACCACGCACGACACGGGTACCGAGGCCTTCACCGGTGATCGGCGCCAATGCCTTGAGCACTTTGACCTTCTCGTCACGGATGCTGTCGGCAGACAGGTCGCTGGGCGGGTCCATGGCAATCAGGCAAAGCAGTTGCAGCAGGTGGTTCTGAATCATGTCCCGCAG
This sequence comes from Pseudomonas laurentiana, assembly GCF_014648275.1. Taxonomy (GTDB): domain Bacteria; phylum Pseudomonadota; class Gammaproteobacteria; order Pseudomonadales; family Pseudomonadaceae; genus Aquipseudomonas; species Aquipseudomonas laurentiana. The sequence continues at coordinate 156,116 of NZ_BMQU01000013.1, read as the reverse complement.
TTGGCCGGCCTTGTCGAAGTAACCCCAGCGCCCTTCGATACCCACCTTCTCCGCCACGGTGATCTCCACATGGGAGATCGAATTCTGGTTCCACTGGGTTTCGAACAGGCTGTTGGCGAAGCGCAGCGCAATCAGGTTCTGAACGGTTTCCTTGCCCAGGTAATGGTCGATGCGGTAGACCCGGTTTTCCGGGAAATACTGCGCCACCGCATCGTTGACCCGACGTGACGACTCCAGGTCGTGGCCAATCGGTTTTTCCAGCACAACCCGGGTACGCGGGCCAAGGCCAACCTTGTCGAGGTTTTCGCAGATACCGCCATAAACCGCCGCAGGCGTCGCGAAGTAGGCAATCAGCGGCGCCTCGGGGGCGACCTTTTCGGCGAGCACCTTGTAGTCATCCGCCTTGAGAAAGTCCACATGCAGGTAGCTCAGACGGGCCAGGAAGCGCTGCAGAGGAATGGCCTCTATCTGTCCGGCCTCGACGAATTCATGCAGGTGCGCTTCGATCCGCTTCAGGTGCTCCTCGACGCTGCCCGGTTCGCGGGCCAATGCCAGCACCTGGGTGTCGGCATGCAACAGCCCGGCGCGATCCAGCTGATACAGCGCCGGAAACAGCTTGCGCAGCGCCAGGTCGCCAAGGGCGCCAAACAGGGCAAACGTACAAGGCTCAACGGAGATCGAAGACATGATGTTGGTTCTTTTATCAAGTTGACGTACAAATACCCTGTTCAAGGGCAGTAATCAAGGGGATTATGTAGTAATAAACACAACATTTGACCCCTTGGACAGATTCAAGTGGTGAAGCAATCAGGCCATCAGTACGATAGGCCACCCCCAAAAAGCCCGCTGCTGCCCGCTATTGGCTGCATCCTCGACCCAAGGACATAAACCATGGACCGCGTGCGAAACCTCCTGGAACAGATCCAGGGCCGCCTTGAAGAGCTGAACAAGGCCGAGCGCAAAGTCGCCGAAGTCATCCTGCTCAACCCTCAGCAAGCGACGCGCTTCAGCATTGCCGCATTGGCTCAAGCAGCCAAGGTCAGCGAACCGACCGTGAACCGCTTCTGCCGCTCATTCGATGTCAGCGGCTACCCGGAACTCAAACTGCAACTGGCGCAGAGCCTGGCCAGTGGCGCCGCCTACGTCAGTCGCGCTGTCGAGGCCGATGACGATCCGGCCGCCTATACCCAGAAAATCTTTGGCAGTGCCATCGCCTCGTTGGACAGCGCCTGCCAACAACTCGACCCGCAGTTGATCAGCCGCGCCGTCGACATGCTGATCCAGGCGCGGCAGATCCACTTCTTCGGCCTCGGCGCCTCAGCCCCAGTGGCGCTGGACGCACAACACAAGTTCTTCCGTTTCAACCTTGCCGTGTCGGCACATGCCGATGTCCTGATGCAGCGCATGCTGGCGTCGGTGGCACACACTGGCGAACTGTTCGTGATCATTTCCTACACAGGGCGCACCCGCGAACTGGTCGAAGTCGCACGCCTGGCCCGTGAAAACGGTGCCTCGGTGCTCGGCCTGACCGCTGCCGGCTCACCGCTGGCCAAGGCCAGCAGCCTTAGCCTGAACATCCCGCTGCCGGAAGACACCGACATCTACATGCCGATGACCTCGCGAATCATCCAGTTGACGGTACTCGATGTACTGGCCACCGGCATGACCCTGCGCCGTGGCGTGGACTTCCAGCCACACCTGCGCAAAATCAAGGAAAGCCTCAACGCCAGCCGCTACCCGATCGACGACGAACTTAATTGAACAGGTGCGCCTGCAGCCGCAGATGAGCTTGCTCGCCCGGTGCCAGGCTCAGGCTGTCGTTGTGGCCACTGGTCGCCTCGACGCAGACGAAGCCCAGGGTTTCGCTGCCACTGACACCCATCAGCGGCCGACTACCAGGATGCCAGACCACCGTGTCCTCGCTGTCGCCCATATCAATGCACAGCTGGCGCTTCCACGCCGGGTCGTGCAGTTGTAGCGTTGCCGCCTTCTGGAACACCCGCTGACAGCCGCCCTGCACTTTCAGCTCGCCTTTCTGCCGGCAGGTTTGACGACTCAACTGGTCGTAACCTTCCGCACCTTCCAGCCCAGACAGCGCTATCTTTGAAACGTCACTGATACGCCAGTAAGCCAGCAGTGCATGACTCAACTGGCAGGGCAAACTGTCCTGGTGCTCAGTACGCAACTGCAACTCCATGCCATCACCGAGCCGCGCCTGCAGGTCAACCTGCCAGTCACAGAGCTGCAAACGCCAGGTCAGGGTGACGCCTTCGGCATCCTCCGAACTGTCGATCAGCTTCCAGTCCAGCAGCCGCGCCCACCCGTGAGAAGGCCACAGGTCTTCGCTCGGATGACGGCCATACCACGGCCAACACACAGGCACACCGCCACGAATCGCCCCAACCTGCGGCCACTGCGCGGCACACCACAACCATGGGCGCTGACCGCGCGGTTGAAAATGCAGAAGCTGCGCCCCCTGACGGCTGAACACCGCCTGGCAGCGTGGGTGGTCAATAATCAGCACGTCGCGCTGCTGATGGCGCTCCCACTCAAAGGTCGGACGCGGCCGGTGCGCAGTGAAAAAGCGCTGGAGCGGATGCTCTTGCATGGTTAAGGACTCTGATTGACTGAAGGGCTTTATCACCCGCCAGATCAACACCTACAGGTAGGTGCTGACCAAGCTGGCAATCAGCCGCAACAAATGGCGTAAATTTACAACATGTTACGTCAGAACACCGACTGAATCTTCAGACCGGCGACGACCGCGTTGTCCACCTCATCCACACCACCAGGGCTGCGGATGTATTGCAGGTTCGGCCGTACCGTCAGCCAGTTGGTGACGTGGAAACCGTAGTACAGCTCAGCGTTGTACTCGGTCTTCTGGACAGGGACGAACGCCGGGTTGTCATAGTCGTTGATACCACTGACAGCATTGAGCAACTCTGCTCGTTTTTTCACATCGTCGTTCACGTGGATGCGCGCCACACCAAAGCCGATGTCATCCTTGGCTCGCCCGTCGAAGGCGCCTTTGTAGACCAGACCCACCTGCTGGTAGTTGTCGACCACGTTGGTGGCCTTGTCGTGAACAGTGAAGTTGGCGAAAAGGCTCAAGCCACGTGCGGCATCACCGTTGTGCGCGGTGACCTGCTGCTGGGCGACAACCCACCCGCCATGCTTGCTACTGTGCGATTTGAAGTCATTACCGGTAATCGCTTGCGGCTGGCCATTGATGTCCTCATAGACATCGTCGGCCTTGGCGGTGCTGTAGTAGTAACCCAGACGGTACTCACCCGGCAGGCCGTTGACCTTGGGCGACCAGACCATTTCCACCGGCAGGATCATGCCTTGGGTGCCACTGCCACTGAGCTTGAAGCCGTTACCGGTTTCCAGGTTGGAGGGGTTCTGTTCGAACACACCGACTTGAGTGAAGAACTCCGGGGTAATGGTGTACTTGACCCGCAAGGCCCACTGACTGACCGGCCAGTTGTACCAGATGCTGCCCACCCAGTTGCCGACCTGAGAGCCACAGAACGCCAGGTTCTGGAAGTCGCAGGGGAAGCTGTTGAAGTCTTCCCCCGGGCCGAAGCGGCCGACTTTGACATCCAGCGCCTGATCGAAATACTGCTGCTTGATCCACATCTGAGTCAGCCGCCAGGTCTGACCACGCCCCCAGACCTCCTGCACCGAACTGAACTGCCCGGCACGCGGGTCGCTGATGCGATCGTTGGACAGGTTACGACCACTGCGCTCCGTAACGGCCAGCTTGAACTCGGTATCCTGCCAACCGAGGATCTTTTCCAGGTCCAGCTTCACGCCCAAGGCAAACTGGTCGCTGTAGCGTGCCGTCCTGTCATCGTTGTAACCACCGTCGAGGTTGCCAGCCACCTCGCCCACGTACTCCAGCGAGAAGTCATAGCCCTTCTCCAGCAACTCGGTACGCGTGCCGCCCCAATCACCGGTCATCCATTTCGATTCCGGGTCGAAAGCGCCGGCAGCGTGGGCGCCACCGCTAGCCCCGAACGCAGCCAGCAGCGTCAGCGGAGCCAACGACCTGATCCGTTTGCAATGAGCCATCCCTTGTTTCCTCGTCTTATTGTTATCGATGGATTGACACGTACTACCGACCGCTCAGCGCCCCTTGAACTGCGCCACATTGTCCTTGGGCGCATGCGCTTGCGGGTTGCCGACGACCCCAAGCCGCTCACCACTGACCGCGTCAAACAGCAACACACGCGCCGGGTCGAACTGCAGGTTCAGGTTGTCCCCCACCTGCACCGGGCAGTCCGGCGCCAGGCGACAGCACACTTTGCTACCGTTAAGGTTGACGAATACCAGGGTGTCCGGGCCGGTGGGCTCGATCACCTGTACTTCGGCACGAATGCTCGGCAGGCCATTGGGCTGTTCAGGCGCCAGGCAGACTTGTTCAGGACGAATCCCCAGAATCACTTCACGCTCTTCCAGGCCCGCATCGTCGATGCCCATCGGCAGCTCGCAGCGCGCCTGGCCACTGTCGAGCAGCGCCAGCAGGCGGCTGTCCTTGCGCTGCAGACGCAAAGGAATGAAGTTCATGGGTGGTGAGCCGATAAAGCTGGCGACAAACAGGTTGGCCGGGTCGTTGTAGATCTGCTGCGGGGTCCCGAACTGCTGGATCAGCCCGTCCTTCATCACAGCGACCTTGTCACCCAAGGTCATCGCTTCGATCTGGTCGTGGGTCACGTAGACCGTGGTGGTCTTCAAGCGCTGGTGCATCAGCTTGATCTCGGTGCGCATCTCCACCCGCAACTTGGCATCGAGGTTGGACAGCGGCTCATCGAACAGGTAGATCTTCGGCCGCCGCGCCAACGCCCGGCCCATTGCCACACGCTGTTGTTGACCTCCCGAGAGCTGGCCCGGCTTGCGGTTGAGCAAATGCTCGATCTGCAGCAGCCTGGACACCCGCGCCACCTCCTCTTCGATGGCCGCAGCAGGCATCTTGCGGATCTTCAGGCCAAAGGCGATGTTTTCCCGTACGTTCATGGTCGGGTACAGCGCGTAGGACTGAAAGACCATGGCAATGTCCCGGTCCTTCGGGCTCATGCCGCTGATATCGGCATCATCCACCAGGATCGCCCCGCCGCTGATCTGCTCCAGCCCGGCGATGCAATTCATCAAGGTCGACTTGCCGCAGCCAGAGGGGCCGACCAGAATCAGGAACTCGCCCGAGTCGATCTTCAGCTCGATGTTCTTCAAGGTGTCCGGCAGGCCACTGCCATAGGTCTTGTTGACGTTGCGCAATTCAAGCGTTGCCATAATTCACCCCTTGACCGCGCCGGCAGTGAGCCCGCGCAGGAAATACTTGCCAGCCATCACATAGACCAACAGGGTCGGTAACCCGGCGATCATCGCCGCCGCCATGTCGACGTTGTATTCCTTGACCCCGGTACTGGTGTTGACCAGGTTGTTCAGCGCCACGGTGATCGGCTGGGCATCGCCACTGGCGAACACCACACCGAACAGAAAGTCGTTCCAGATCTGCGTGAACTGCCAGATCAGGCAGACCATGATGATCGGCACCGACATCGGTAGCAGGATCCTCCCGAAGATGGTGAAGAAGCCTGCGCCATCGAGCCGTGCCGCCCGTACCAGAGCGTCCGGAACACTGGTGTAGTAGTTGCGGAAGAACAGCGTGGTAAAGGCCAGGCCATAGACGATATGCACCAGCACAAGGCCTGTGGTGGTGCTGGCCAGGCCCAGCTTGCCGAGGGTGAACGAGGCCGGCAGCAACACCGTCTGGAACGGCAGGAAGCAGCCGAACAACAGCAAGCCGAAGAACAACTGCGAGCCACGGAAGCGCCACATCGACAGCACATAACCGTTAAGCGCCCCCAGCAGGGTTGAAACCACCACCGCCGGCACAGTGATTTTCACCGAGTTCCAGAAATAGCCACCCACGGTATCCCAGGCCTTGATCCAGCCGATGCCGGTGATCACTTCGGGCCAGCTCAGCAAGTTGCCCGTGCGGATGTCCTCCGGCGATTTGAAACTGGTCAGCAACATCACGATCAGCGGGATCAGGTAGACCGCACAGGCCAACAGCAAGGTGCCATAAATGGCCAGGCGACCGAGGCTGAAACCACGCGAAGCAAGGGGCTTAGTCATGGCGCTTGTTCCTCAGTTCCGAGTACAGGTATGGCACCAGGATCGACAGGATCGCCCCCAGCATCAGGATCGCACTGGCCGAGCCCATGCCCATTTGCCCGCGGCTGAAGGTGAAGGCGTACATGAACATCGCCGGCAGGTCGGAGGCGTAGCCCGGACCGCCTGCGGTCATGGCCGCGACCAGGTCAAAGCTCTTGATTGCAATGTGCGCGAGGATCATCAATGCACTGAAAAACACCGGGCGCAGGCTCGGCAGGACAATGCGCAGGTAAATGCTCGGCAGGCTTGCCCCATCGACCTGTGCAGCACGAATGATCGACGGGTCCACACCCCGCAAGCCCGCCAGGAACAAGGCCATGACAAAGCCCGAGGCCTGCCACACGGCGGCAATGACCAGGCAGTAGACAACGCGGTCCGGGTCGACCAGCCAGTCCAGGCGAAAACCTTCCCAGCCCCAGTCACGCAGCAGCTTGTCCAGGCCCAGGCCGGGATTGAGCAGCCACTTCCAGGCGGTACCGGTGACAATCATCGAGAGCGCCATCGGGTACAGGTAGATGGTGCGGATAAAGCCTTCACGGCGGATACGCTGATCGAGCAGCACCGCCAACAGCACGCCAACCACCAGGCTGATGCTGATGAACAGCCCACCGAACACCATCAGGTTCTTGCTCGCCACCCACCACCGGTCGTTCTCCAGCAACTTGGCGTACTGGGCCAGCCCCACCCACTTGTAGCTGGGCATGAAACTGGAGTTGGTGAACGACAGCAGGAAGGTCCAGAAGATGTAGCCATAGAACCCCACCAGGACGATCAGCATGCTGGGTGCCAGCACCAGTTTTGGCAGCCAGCGTTGCAATGCGTCGAGGGGCGAGGCCTTGTTGAATGCAGCAACAGTGCTCATCGTGGAAATCTCGAATGGAGGGCGGCGCAAAGCGCCGCGTCACCGGCCAAGCCGGCGCCTACAGGGGATGGAACAGGCTCACACCCTCACTTGGCTGACTTGATCGCCGAGCTCAGTTGCTTGACCGCCGTGGCCGGATCAGCCTTCGGGTCATTGAGGAAGTTGGTGACCACATCGAAGATGGCCCCCTGCACAGCCAGCGACGTGGCCATGTTATGCGCCATGCTCGGCTGCAGGCCGTTGCCTTTTTCAGCGTCCTTGAAGTCCACCGACGACTTCTGCGTGCAGGCATCGAATAGGCTCATGTCCATGTCCTGGCGCACCGGCAGCGAGCCTTTGTTCTGGTTGAACACGGTCTGGAACTCCGGCTCCAGGGCGACCTTGGCCAAGTCGTTCTGGGCCTTGATGTCGTTCTCGTTCTTGAGCTTGAACATCGCCAGCGAGTCGATGTTGTAAGTAAAACTGCCCTGGGTTCCCGGGAAGGCTACGCACAGGTAATCCTTGCCAGCGACCTTGCCAGCAGCGGTCCACTCGCTCTTGGCCCAGTCGCCCATGATCTGCATGCCCGCCTTGCCACTGATGACCTCGGCCGCCGCGATGTTCCAGTCACGCCCCGCACGGTTAGGGTCCATGTAGGTGCCCAGGCGCTGCAAGGTCTTGAATACCTCGACCATTTTCTCGCCGGTCAGGGCCTGCTCGTCCAGTTCGACGAACGCCGCGTGATAGCCCTTGTTCCCCAGAATGCTCAGCGCCAGGTCTTCGAAAACCGTGCTGTCCTGCCATGGCTGGCCACCATGGGCAAACGCAGTGAAGCCTGCGGCCTTGAGCGTGTCGGCAGCAGCAAAGAGCTCATCAAGGGTGGTCGGCACCTTGGCACCGGCCTTCTCGAACACCTGCGGGTTGATCCACAGCCAGTTGACCCGATGGATATTCACCGGCACCGCAACGTAGTGACCGTCGTACTTCATGATGTCGGCGACTTGCTTGGGCAGCAACGCATCCCAATGGTTGGCCTTGGACACGTCATCCAGTTCGGTCAGCAGGCCGAGGGCGCCCCACTCCTGAATGTCCGGGCCCTTGATCTGGGCCGCAGCAGGAGGGTTACCGGAAATGGCCCGGGTTTTCAGCACGGTCATGGCGGCTGCACCACCGCCACCGGCAACGGCGTTGTCCTTCCAGACGAAACCGTCTTTCTTGACCTGTTCCTTCAGGGTCTCCACAGCCTTGGCTTCACCACCGGACGTCCACCAGTGCAGCACTTCCACAGTACCGGGATCGGCAGCGACGGCGCTCAGGGGTAGCAAGGAGGCGAAAGAAATGACAGCGGCGAGGCGAGTAATCGCATTCATCGAAGGGAACCTTTTCTTGTTGTTATGCAGGTGCAAGTCATGGTGCTTGCGCTGCATGGCAGTCTAACCAGAGGCCCACCCGACGGACGTAACGAAGGGATGTGCGAATGTCACCAAACGGTGACATTGCCGGAACGGCATGCCCTGCGAACCGTCTGCCGATTCAGCGTATTCAATCACCGGTTCGCGGCAGGCTCAGGGTTACCCGCAGCCCCCCTTCACGCAGGTTTTGCAGGGTCAGCTCGCCGCCATGACTGTGAGCGATATTGCGGGCGATCCCCAGGCCAAGGCCATATCCCTGTTGCTGCCCGGCCAGCCTGAAGTGCGGCTCGAACACCTGTTCCAGGCGCTGCTCGGGCACGCCAGGACCTTCGTCATCGACATGCAGCACGAACGCCTGATCGCCATCTTCAATCCTCAGGTGCGCACGCTGGCCATACTTGAGTGCATTGTCGATCAGGTTGCCCATGCACCGACGCAGCGCCAGCGGTTTGCCGGGGTAAGGCGCCAGTACCTGTCCCTCAAGGGTGACCTGACCGGTCCCCAGGTAGGGTTCGATCAAGCCATGCAGCGCCTGGGCCAGATCGATCGGTTCGATGTTCTCGTGGATGTCGGTATCTTTCACACACTGCAGCGCGCCCTTCACCAGCATCTCCAGCTCATCCAGATCACGGCTGAATTTGTGCTGCAGCTGCTCGTCATCCAACAATTCGACCCGCAGTCGCAGCCGAGTGATCGGGGTGCGCAGGTCATGGGAAATGGCGCTGAACAACTGACTGCGCTCGGTCAAATAACGGCTGATGCGCTCGCGCATGGCATTAAAGGCGCGGCCCACCTCAACCACTTCGCTACCACCTCCTTCGACCACCGGCTCTACCTCGGCAGCCCCTAGCGAAAGGTCCCGCGCAGCCCGTGCCAGGCGCTTCAACGGGCGACTCTGCCAATGCACCAGTACACCGATAAACAACAACAGAAAGGTACTGGTCAACACCATGAAACCGATCTGCTGACCTGGCACGCCCTCCTCTTCCAGGCTGGTGTAGGGCTCGGGCAACAGTGAGGCGATGTACAGCCACTCCCCCGGCGCCAAGCCGATTTGTGTCACCAGCACCGGCGGATCGAGTGGCGCCAGGGTCAGCGCGTAATGCGCCCAGGAACGCGGTAATTCATCCAGTTTCAGGCCACTGTTGAACACCCGCAGCTCTCGAGGGCTGACGAACTCAACAGAGATACTCATCTGCTCACCCAGGCGCTGGCGCAATACCTGCTCCACCGCCTCGATCACCGCCTTTTTGCGTGGTGTGGCGGGCAACATCTGCATGTCCAACGGCCGATCATTGAGCGACACGACAAAACGGGTACCGCCCATGCTACGCAATTGGTCCAGCACCATCGGCCGATAGGCCACAGGCAGAGAGCGAAAGTAACTGACACTGGCGGTCATCGAGTGAGCCAGGCTGCGCGCACTGGCTACCAAGCCCTCCAATTGGCTGGCACGCAACTGCGATAGCCAGATCAGGCTGGCCAGCCCCTGGGCCAGCAACACCGCCAACAACGTCAATAGCAGCATTCGCCCGAGCAGCGAGCGCGGCCACGGCAGGCGCCAGCGCCGCTCAGTGCGCAGACGTGACATGGGCTGCCAGCAGATAACCGCTGCCGCGAACGGTGCGAATCAAACGGGGTGGTTTATCGGTGTCACGCAGACGCTGGCGCAGGCGGCTGACCGCCATGTCGACGATCCGGTCCAGTGGCATCGGCTCCCGCCCACGGGTGGCATTGCCGATGGTGTCGCGGTCGAGGATTTGTTGCGGACGATCGAGAAACAGCTTGAGCAGGGCAAAATCCGCCCCCGACAGGATCACCTCTTCACCGTCACGGTGAAACAGCCGGTGACTGACCGTGTCCAACCGCCACTCATCAAACTCGAGCACCTCGCCGCCGTTACGCTCGTACGCAAAACCGGCGCGGCGCAGCAGGGCCTTGATTCGCGCCTGCAACTCGCGCGGGCTGAACGGCTTGCCCAGATAATCGTCGGCCCCCAGCTCCAGGCCAATCACCCGATCAGCCTCATCGGAGCTGGCCGTCAACATGATGATCGGCACCTGGGATTGGCGCGGATGCTGGCGAGTCCAGCGACACAAGCTGAAACCATCTTCATCCGGAAGCATCACGTCGAGGATCACCAAATCGTGGCCTCCCTCGTCCAGTGCCTGGCGAAACCCCTGACCGTTAGCCACCGCGCACACCGCAAAGCCTGAACGGCTCAGGTAGGCTTGCAGCAGCTCACGAATGTCCTGGTCATCATCGACCAGCAGGATCGACTTACCGGCAGTACTCAATGCATTGATCCTTGGCGGGTCTTGTTGCCCGCTGCACGCTTAGACCCTCAGGCCTGTTTCTGCTGCAAGGCGACACCGGCGCCAAGCAAGCCGGAAAACTCGGCCGTCACCAGCCATACCGGCACACCCTTGAAATAGCCGCTCATGCAGCCCTTGTCAGCAAAGCACTCGGCAAACCCGCTGTTCAGGAACAGCTCGGCGAAACGCGGAATCACGCCGCCGACAATGTACACACCACCGCGCGCCCCCAGGGTCAGGACATTGTTACCCGCCACCCGCCCCAGGAAGCGACAGAACTGCTCAATCACCGAACACGCCAACGGTTCGCCGGCCAGGGCTGCCTCAGTGATCGCAGCCGGGGTCTGTAACACCGCACGATGACCATCCAATAGACAGATCGCCTGGTACAAGCGCAGCAGGCCGCCGCCACTGAGCACGGTTTCGGCACTGACATGGCCGATCTCACGTTCGATCTGCTGGCGAATCGCCGCTTCACGGGCGTTACCAACCGGCAGGTCGACATGGCCGCCCTCACCCGGCAAGGCCATCCAGCGCCCTTCGCCCAACGACAGCAAGGTACCGACACCCAGGCCTGTACCCGGGCCGATGACCACCGCCGGACGCACCGCTTCAGCCTGCCCGGCACACACCTCGCGAAACTCGCCAGGCTGCAATCGTGTCATGCCCAGGGCCATGGCCGAGAAGTCGTTGATCAGCAGCAGTTCATCCACCTGCAGGGTCTTGCAGAACGCCTGCCGACTGAGCCGCCAGTGGTTGTTGGTGAAGCGAAACGCATCGCCGTCCACCGGGCCGGCGACCGCCAGGCACACGGAGCCCAAGGCGCCACGCGCCAGGTCATGGTCGTTCAGATAGGCGTCGATGGCCTGTTCCGGGCTGGTGTAGTCGGCGGTCTGATAGACCTTGACCGAGTGCATCCGATCGTTTTCCCACAGGGCAAAACGGGCATTGGTGCCACCGATGTCACCCACCAGCGCACGCTTCATTTGAGCGCCTCCAGCGAGGCGGTGAAGGCGCTGGCGCCGTGCTGTGCCGAACTCATCGCGTGGCGCATGAAACCGAACAGCTCGCGCCCACAGCCAAGGTCATTGCCGGTTGGCGCTTGCGCCAGCGGCCTTGCCGCCAGCTCGGCCTCATCGACACGTACCAGCAGTGTGCCCGTATGACCATCGACACGAATGATGTCGCCATCGCGTACCCGCGCCAGCGGGCCACCATCGAAGGCTTCCGGGCAGACATGGATGGCTGCGGGAATCTTGCCCGAGGCGCCAGACATGCGCCCATCGGTGACCAGCGCCACCTTGAAGCCACGGTCCTGCAGCACACCGAGAAACGGCGTCATTTTGTGCAGCTCTGGCATGCCATTGCTGCGCGGTCCTTGAAAACGCATCACCGCGACAAAATCGTGCTCCAGCTCACCGGCCTTGAAGGCGTCGGCCAATGCCTGCTGATCGTGGAAGACCCGTGCCGGGGCTTCGACCACCTGATGCTCCGGGGCCACCGCCGAGACTTTCATCACGCCCAGCCCCAGGTTGCCCTGCATGACCCGCAAACCGCCCTCAGGCGAGAATGGACGGGCCAGTGGGCGCAGGATGCTCTCGTCCAGGCTGGCCGTCGGGCCATCACGCCAGACCAGCTTGCCCTCATCCAGGAACGGTTCCTGGGTGTAGCGGCGCAGCCCGTGCCCCGCAACCGTGTTGACGTCCTCGTGCAGCAGGCCGCCATCAAGCAGCTCGCGAATCAGGAACGCCATGCCGCCCGCGGCCTGGAAGTGGTTGATGTCGGCTTTGCCGTTAGGGTAGACATGCGACAGCGTCGGCACGACCTCAGAAAGGTCGGCCATGTCCTGCCAGGTCAGCTGGATACCTGCCGCCTGGGCAATAGCCGGCATGTGCAGGGTATGGTTGGTCGAGCCGCCCGTGGCATGCAGGGCAACGATGGAATTGACCAGCGCCTTCTCGTCGACGATTTCGCCCAATGGCATGAAGTTGCCGCTGGCCTTGGTCATCCTCGTGACCTGCTGCGCTGCATGGGCAGTCAGGGCATCACGCAATGGCGTGTAGGGGTTGACGAACGATGCACCCGGCAAGTGCAGCCCCATCACTTCCATCAGCAACTGGTTGGTGTTGGCGGTGCCATAGAAGGTGCAGGTGCCAGGGCTATGGTAGGACTTCATCTCCGACTCCAGCAGCTCTTCGCGACTGGCCTTGCCTTCAGCATAACGCTGACGCACGTCGGCTTTTTCCTTGTTGGAGATCCCCGACGGCATCGGCCCACCCGGGACGAACATCGTCGGCAGATGACCGAAACGCAGCGCGCCCATCATCAGTCCGGGAACGATCTTGTCACAGATCCCCAGGCACAGCGTTGCGTCAAACATGTTGTGCGACAGCGCCACCGCAGTCGCCATGGCGATCACCTCGCGGCTGGCCAACGCCAGTTCCATGCCGGGCTCACCCTGAGTGACACCATCGCACATCGCCGGCACACCGCCTGCGAACTGACCGACCGATCCGACCTCGCGCAATGCCTGCTTGATCTGATCGGGGAAGTGCTCGTAGGGCTGATGCGCCGAGAGCATGTCGTTGTAGGCCGAGACGATGGCGACGTTGGCCGAGTTCATCAGGCGCAGGTTCTGCTTGTCCTGAGGGGCACAGCCAGCCACACCATGGGCAAAGTTGGCGCATTGCAGCTTGGCTCGCATCGGGCCGTCACTGGCGGCTCCGCGAATCAGTTGCAGGTAGCGCTCGCGGGTAGGACGACTGCGAGCGATCAACCGTTCGGTGACCTCAAGGATGCGCGGATGCATGTACTGGACTCCAGGCTAGCGGTGGTTGCGATCTGTGCGGCAGTTTCCCTTATCGCCAATCCCCGCCTAGGCTCTTATGCAGGGGATCGGTCGTATCAGGAGGACGACCCGCTTGGTCGCTCGTTGTATATTGAACAAAATACTGCCATCAAAAAGGCTTGTTTTCTATTTTTTTAGGAATAATCTTGTTATTCCAACAACAAAATCAGATTCAGTGAAGTGTTTACTCGCATCTCGGGCTTCACCTGGTCTGCAAGAGGCAGCTCCATGACCCTACGAATTGCAATCAATGGCTTTGGCCGCATCGGCCGCAACATTCTTCGTGCACTCTATACCCAAGGCTACCGTCAGGACCTGCAGGTCGTCGCCATCAACGACCTGGGTGACAGCGCGATCAACGCTCACCTGCTCAAATACGACAGCGTCCATGGGATGTTCGAGGCCAGTGTCGAGTTCGATCAGGAAAGCCTGACCGTCAACGGTGACCGCATCGCGGTAAGCGCCATTCGCAATCCTGCCGAGCTGCCCTGGAAGGCCGAAGCCATCGATGTGGTCTTTGAATGCACCGGGCTGTTCACTGACCGCGCCAAGGCGGCCGCCCATCTTACTGCCGGGGCACGTAAAGTCATTATCTCGGCACCGGCCAAGGGCGCCGACGCCACCATTGTGTACGGGGTCAACCACGACATCCTGCGCCAATCGCACCAGATCATCTCCAGTGCCTCCTGTACCACCAACTGCCTTGCTCCCGTTGCACAGGTGCTGCACCGCGAACTGGGCATCGAGCAAGGCCTGATGACCACAATCCACGCCTACACCAACGACCAGAACCTCACCGACGTTTACCACAGCGACCCGTTTCGTGCGCGCTCGGCGACCCAATCGATGATCCCGAGCAAGACCGGCGCCGCCGAGGCGGTAGGCCTGGTGTTGCCGGAGCTGGCCGGCAAACTGACCGGGATGGCGGTACGGGTACCCGTGATCAATGTGTCGCTGGTCGATCTGACGGTAAACCTCAAGCGTGAGGCCAGTGCCGAAGAGGTCAATGCCCTGCTCAAGGAAGCCAGCCGACACTCGAAAGTTCTGGGCTACAACAGCCTGCCGCTGGTTTCCTGCGACTTCAACCACAACCCGCTGTCGTCGATTTTCGACGCCAACCACACCAAGGCCAACGGTAAACTGTTGAAGGTGCTGGCCTGGTATGACAACGAGTGGGGCTTCTCCAACCGCATGCTGGATAACTGCCTGGCGCTGTGCAACGCGCAATGAGCAGGTGCAGGCGATAACCATGCGAAGGGGAGCGCCTCCCCTTCGCGGCACGCCACGATGTTCCTGCTGTACCTGCACCCCGCAAACGCGGGTGGCCAAACCAAGACGTGCTGGATCTTCATCGCCGAAGGCCGCACACTGCGCGGCGTAGTTCCGATCAAGCCCGCTATCGCCACTGACGGCAACCGGGCCTTACCAGCGCAGTCAAAGAGCTCATGCCTCGCCCACCCGCCTCCAAACTGTCCCGCCTGATGTTCGGGCTACTGGCCTATACAAGCCTGACGATAGGCCTGATCGCCATTGTCGTACCCGGCCTGCCAACCACCGAGTTCATTCTGCTCGCGGCCTGGGCCGCCACCCGCAGCTCGCCGCGCCTGAGCCACTGGCTGGAACATCACCGCCTGTTCGGCCCCATGCTGCACAACTGGCACAACGGCAAGGTAATCACCCGCAAGACCAAGCTCAGCGCCACAGTCAGCATGCTGCTGTGCAGCGCGTTGATGCTGATGCTGCTTGAGCATCGCTGGCCACTGTTCTGTGCCCTGGCGGGGATGGGCCTGGTCAACGTGTGGATATGGTCACGTCCGGAACAGGTCTCTGTTACAAATAGATGACCACTCGCCATATAAGACTAAAGTCTAACGACGTTGCGCCGATGCCCTGATATCGCTCAGTTCATCTGGCGAACAGCGCCGAGCAGCTCGGCCTTTCAACGATCCGTCTATTTGCGAGTACGTTCATGTTCGACACGCTTTCGATTCGTCTGAAAATTGTTCTGCTCTCTGGCCTCTGCCTGCTCGGCGTCGTCGCCCTGGTTGTCAGCATCAACCTGTACCAATCCCACGAGAGCGATCAACTGGTTGATAAAGCCAGCAGCACCATGCTCACCCGCAACGTACAGGCGCTGCTGCAAGCCCGAGCGGGTGAGAAGGCCGAGCTGCTCAAGCGCACCTTCAGCAACAAGCTGACCTTGGTCACCGGTGTCAGCGACCAGGCGCTGGACCTTCGCAAGATGGGCCAGGCCCAGACAATGGGCGCGGCCAATGTGCGCGCTGCACTGAGCCATAGCCTGGAGACAGCGTTCAACCGCAACACCGACATCCTTGGCCTCTGGCTGGTGTTCCAGCCCAATGCGCTGGACGGTCACGACAGCGAATACGTCGATATGCTGGCCAATGGCGGCAACGACAGCGGACGCTTCGCCACCTACTGGAGCCGTGCCCAAGGCACTGGGCTGAACACCTCCATTATCGAAGCGGATCTGGCCAAAACCGAACTCAATCTCAGCGGCACCCCCTACAACAGCTGGTACACCTGCACCTTCAACAGTGGCCAACCCTGCTTGCTGGAACCCTATGAGGACACCGTCGGCGGCAAGAAACTGCTGATGACCAGTATCACCGTTCCGCTGCTCAGCGACGGTAAGGTGATTGGTGTGGCCGGCGTCGACATGGCGCTGGACGACTTGCAAACAGCGGCCAGTGCAGCCCAGCGTGAACTGTTCGACGGTGCCGGCCACCTGCTGGTCGTTTCCCCGGACGGCCTGCTCGCCGCCAACAGCAATGACGCCAGCAAAGTCGGCCGAGGCATAGAGCAAGCCCTCGGGCAGGAAGGTCGGCAGGCGCTACAAGGGCTTACCGACAAGCGCCCTCAGGTCATTGAGCAGGGTGCAATGGTTCGTGCCCTGTACCCGGTCGAACCGATTCCGGGCAGCAAACCCTGGGCTGTGTTGATCGACCTGCCAAAAGACGTGCTGCTGGCCGATGCCAGTGCACTGCAAACGGTGCTGAAAGAGGCCCGTACCAGCGGCACCCTGAAGGTTGTGCTACTCGCCACCCTGGCCGGTCTTGGTGGCCTGCTGGTGATCTGGATGACAGCCACCGGCGTAACCCGACCACTGAACAGCGTGGCCGCGATGCTTGAAGGCATCGCCAGCGGCGACGGCGACCTGACCCAACGCCTGGACTATGCCCGCCAGGATGAACTGGGACGACTGACCGGCAGCTTCAACCGTTTCCTCGACAAACTGCAACCGATCATCGCCCAGATCAAGCAGAGCATTACTCAAGCGCGCGCCACCGCCGACCAGTCCTCGGCTATTGCCCAGCGCACCAGTGACGGCATGCAAGTGCAGTTCCGTGAAATTGATCAAGTGGCTACCGCGTCCAATGAAATGAGCGCCACCGCCCATGATGTCGCCAACAGTGCCGCCAGTGCTGCCAATGCCGCCCGGGGTGCCGATCAGTCAGCCAAAGATGGTAGCGCGATCATCGAGCGCAGCACCCGTGATATCACGCTGCTGGCCGAGGACGTCAGCAAAGCAGTTGGCGAAGTCGAAACCCTGGCGACCAACAGCGAGCAGATTGGCTCAGTGCTGGAAGTCATTCGCAGCATTGCCGAACAAACCAACCTGCTGGCACTCAATGCAGCCATCGAGGCCGCACGTGCCGGCGAGAGCGGCCGAGGCTTCGCCGTGGTCGCCGATGAGGTGCGCAACCTGGCCAAACGCACCCAGGAGTCCGTGGAAGAAATTCGCCAAGTGATCGAGCGCCTCCAGAGCAATACCCGCAATGTGGTCGCAACCATGCACGCAAGCCAAGGCAAGGCTCAAGAAAGCGCCGGGCAGATTCACCAGGCTGTCGCAGCCCTGACCCGCATCAGCGAAGCGGTGACGGTCATCAGTGACATGAACCTTCAGATCGCCAGCGCCGCCGAACAACAAAGTTCAGTGGCAGAAGAGGTCAACCGCAACGTCTCGGCGATCCGCGGCGTCACTGAAACCCTGACCGGCCAGGCAGCGGAAACGGCGCAGGTCAGCAATCGACTCAACACCCTCTCCTCGCAACAGATGGCCTTGATCGAGCAGTTCAAGGTTTGACCCGCTAGCCCATTGCTGGCCGCTGCAGAAGTCGATCCCAGGTCGCGTCTGCAGAGGCCAGCAAAGCCCCGCCCCGGCAATGCCTCCCCCCGATACAACCCATAGCGGTTGCCTTTCCCGCCTTCAAGCCTTCAAGCACCTCCCCCTGTCCCGTATTTGTAACGTTAGCGATGCACCCTGAATTAAACAGTTTTATTGCGTACGCGCTTATAGGTAATCACGAATTCAAACCCTAGCGCTAATAACCAATACCTCTATGACCCACGGCACTAAAGCACTAGCCCTGAACAGTACTTGATCTCCATCAAATGAATAGGAACTTCTCTCGACAAAATTTGCGATTCCTGAGAAAGGGGCTAGCGTAAAAGCTCGAAACACCCTGGATACATTGCTCTAAAAAACCATGGAAGCCACGCCAGGCAAGGGCTGTAGAACTTACAGAACATACGGGAATACACCACCTAACTACTTGAACAACAATGGAATGTACCCATGAACTGACCTACATCAGTTCATCCACAGGTCGCCGATTTTATTCTGGCCCCTCTCTTCTCCTGGAATGGAGTTATCCAATGTCAGACGCTCCTGGAAAACTAAAGCTCGGTGCACTAGTCGCACTTGTGGTGGGCTCGATGATTGGTGGTGGCATCTTTTCACTGCCGCAAAACATGGCCGCCAGTGCGGATGTCGGGGCAATTCTGATCGGCTGGGCCATTACCGCGATCGGCATGCTGACCCTCGCCTTCGTCTTCCAGACTCTGGCCAACCGCAAGCCGGACCTTGACGGCGGGGTGTATGCCTATGCCAAGGCCGGATTCGGCGACTACATGGGGTTCTCATCGGCCTGGGGCTACTGGATCAGCGCCTGGATCGGCAACGTTGGCTACTTTGTACTGCTGTTCAGCACCTTGGGCTACTTCTTCCCGATCTTCGGCGAGGGCAACACTCCCGCAGCGATCGTCGGCTCGTCGATCCTGCTATGGGCCGTGCACTTTCTGGTCCTGCGCGGAATCAAGGAAGCCGCCTTCGTCAACCTGATCACCACCATCGCCAAGGTCGTACCGCTAGTACTGTTCGTCCTGATCACCCTCTTTGCCTTCAAACTGGACATCTTCACCGCTGACATCTGGGGCAACATGAACCCTAACCTGGGCAGCGTGATGAACCAGGTGCGCAACATGATGCTGGTTACCGTCTGGGTGTTCATTGGTATCGAAGGTGCGAGCATCTTCTCGGCGCGGGCAGAAAAGCGCTCGGACGTGGGCAAGGCCACGGTCATCGGCTTCGTTACCGTGCTGCTGTTCCTGGTGCTGGTCAACGTGCTGTCACTGGGCATCATGACCCAGCCTGAACTGGCCAAGCTGCAGAACCCGTCGATGGCTGCTGTGCTTGAGCACGTAGTCGGTCACTGGGGCGCCGTATTGATCAGTGTTGGCCTGGTCATTTCCCTGCTGGGAGCGCTGCTGTCCTGGGTACTGTTGTGCGCCGAGATCATGTTCGCAGCGGCCAAGGATCACACCATGCCCGAGTTCCTGCGCCGCGAGAATGCCAAGCAGGTACCGGCCAATGCCCTGTGGCTGACCAACGCCATGGTGCAGATATTCCTCGTCATTACCCTGTTCTCTGCCAGTACGTACCTGTCGCTGATCTACCTCGCCACCTCGATGATCCTGGTGCCTTACCTATGGTCGGCTGCTTACGCCGTGCTGCTGGCCGTGCGCAATGAAACCTATGAGCAAGCCTTGGCCGAACGCAAGAAGGACCTGGTGATCGGCGCCATCGCCCTGATCTATGCGATCTGGTTGCTGTACGCAGGCGGCGTCAAGTACCTGCTGCTCTCGGCCCTGCTCTATGCCCCCGGCGTGATTCTGTTCGCCAAGGCCAAGCTCGAGATCGGCCAACCGATTTTTACCAATGTGGAGAAATTGATCTTCGCCGCCGTGATCGTTGGCGCCCTGGTGGCAGCCTACGGTCTGTATGACGGCTTCCTGACCCTGTAACCCCCCGTATTCGCAACTTGGAGGAAATAAGCCATGTCCACGGAAAAAGTTAAGTACGGCGTACACTCCGAAGCCGGCAAACTGCGCAAAGTGATGGTTTGCTCCCCCGGCCTGGCGCATCAGCGCTTGACGCCGAGCAACTGCGACGAGCTGCTGTTCGATGACGTCATCTGGGTCAACCAGGCCAAGCGAGACCACTTCGACTTCGTCACCAAGATGCGTGAACGCGGTGTCGAAGTGCTGGAAATGCACAACCTGTTGACCGAGACCATTCAGAAGCCCGAAGCCCTGAAGTGGATTCTCGACCGCAAGATCACCCCGGACACCGTCGGCGTCGGCCTGACCAATGAAGTGCGCAGCTGGCTGGAAAGCCTGGAACCCCGCAAACTGGCCGAATTCCTGATCGGCGGTGTGGCCGGCGAAGACCTGCCGGACAGCGAAGGTGCCAGCGTCATCAAGATGTACCGCGACTACCTTGGCCACTCCAGCTTCCTGCTGCCACCGCTGCCCAATACCCAGTTCACCCGTGATACCACCTGCTGGATCTATGGTGGCGTGACACTGAATCCGATGTACTGGCCGGCACGACGCCAGGAAACCTTGCTGACCACGGCCATCTATAAATTCCACCCGGCATTCGCCAACGCCGACTTTGAAATCTGGTACGGCGACCCGGACAAGGACCATGGTCAGGCCACGCTGGAAGGCGGCGACGTGATGCCGATCGGCAACGGCGTGGTCCTGATCGGCATGGGTGAACGCACATCGCGTCAAGCCATCGGTCAACTCGCGCAATCGCTGTTCGCCAAGGGCGCCGCAGAGAAGATCGTGGTCGCCGGCCTGCCAAAATCCCGTGCTGCCATGCACCTGGACACCGTGTTCAGCTTCTGCGACCGCGATCTGGTCACCGTCTTCCCGGAAGTGGTCAAGGAAATCGTCCCGTTCATCATTCGCCCAGACAGCAAGAACGCCTATGGCCTGGACGTACGTCGGGAGAACAAAGCCTTCCTGGACGTGGTGGCTGAGTCCTTGAACCTCAAGGCAATGCGCGTAGTGGAGACCGGCGGCAACAGCTTCGCCGCCGAACGCGAACAGTGGGACGACGGCAACAACGTGGTGGCCCTGGAACCTGGCGTGGTCATTGGCTACGACCGCAACACCTACACCAACACCCTGCTACGCAAGGCCGGTGTCGAAGTCATCACCATCAGCGCCGGTGAGCTGGGCCGTGGTCGCGGCGGCGGTCACTGCATGACCTGCCCAATCGTACGTGACCCTATCGATTACTAAACGACCATCACCCCGGCCATGCCTATCCGGCGTTGGCCGGGCCGATCACCGAATCCAAGGAGAATCATCATGGCGTTCAACATCCACAACCGTAACCTGCTGAGTCTGGAACACCACACGACACGCGAGTTGCGCTACCTGCTTGACCTGTCACGCGACCTGAAACGTGCCAAGTACACCGGTACCGAACAGCAGCACCTCAAAGGCAACAACATTGCGCTGATCTTCGAAAAGACGTCGACCCGCACACGCTGCGCCTTTGAAGTGGCCGCCTACGACCAGGGCGCCAACGTGACCTACATCGATCCCAACTCTTCGCAGATCGGTCACAAGGAAAGCATGAAGGACACCGCCCGCGTGCTCGGACGCATGTACGATGCCATTGAGTACCGCGGCTTCAAGCAGGAAATCGTAGAGGAACTGGCCAAGTATGCCGGCGTACCGGTGTTCAACGGCCTGACCGACGAATATCACCCAACCCAGATGATCGCCGACGTACTGACCATGCGTGAGAACAGCGATAAACCGCTGCACGACATCAGCTACGCCTACCTGGGCGATGCCCGCAACAACATGGGCAACTCGCTGCTATTGATCGGCGCGAAACTGGGCATGGATGTGCGCATTGCTGCGCCCAAAGCCCTTTGGCCTCATAGCGATCTGGTTGCTCGCTGCAAAAAATTCGCCGAGGAAAGTGGTGCACGCATCACCCTGACCGAAGACCCGAAAGCGGCGGTCAAGGGCGTCGACTTCGTCCACACCGACGTCTGGGTGTCCATGGGTGAACCGGTCGAAGCCTGGGGCGAACGTATCCAGCAATTGCTGCCGTATCAGGTCAACGCCGAACTGATGAAAGCCACCGGCAACCCTCGGACCAAGTTCATGCACTGCCTGCCAGCCTTCCACAACTCCGACACCAAGGTCGGCAAGCAGATCGCCGAGCAGTACCCGCACCTGGCCAATGGCATCGAAGTCACTGACGACGTCTTCGAATCGCCGGCCTGCATTGCCTTTGAGCAAGCGGAAAACCGGATGCACACCATCAAGGCGATCCTGGTATCGACCCTGGCAGACCTGTAGGTCCTCGCCCTCAAGCTCGTGTGGGAGCAGCGTTGTCTACTCCCACACGTGACAATGGCCAAGCAACCAGAATGCTTTCTCCCATTTCGCTAAAAGGACATCACCATGCGTATCGTTATTGCATTGGGCGGTAACGCTCTGCTGCGCCGTGGCGAACCGATGACTGCGGAAAACCAGCGCACCAATATCCGGATTGCCACCGAACAGATCGCCAAGGTGCACCCCGGTAATCAGTTGGTCATCGCTCACGGCAATGGCCCGCAAGTGGGCCTGCTGTCGCTGCAGGCAGCGGCTTACACGTCGGTTTCCCCCTATCCGCTGGATGTGCTCGGCGCCGAAACCGAAGGCATGATCGGTTACATGATCGAGCAGGAACTGGGCAACCTGCTGGCGTTCGAGGTGCCCTTCGCCACCTTGCTGACCCAGGTCGAAGTGGATGCCAACGACCCGGCGTTCAAACACCCGAGCAAGCCAATCGGCCCGGTCTACAGCAAGGAAGACGCCGAGCGCCTGGCCAAGGAGAAAGGCTGGGCGATCGCCCCGGATGGCGACAAGTACCGGCGTGTGGTCGCCAGCCCGAAACCCAAGCGCATCTTTGAAATTCGCCCGATCAAATGGCTGCTGGAAAAGAGCAGTATCGTGATCTGTGCCGGTGGGGGCGGTATTCCAACGATGTACGATGCCAACGGCAAACTCCAGGGCATCGAGGCCGTGATCGACAAGGACCTGTGCTCGGCACTGCTGGCCGAACAACTGGAGGCCGATCTGTTGGTGATCGCCACGGATGTGAGCGCTGCATTCATCGACTATGGCAAGCCAACCCAGAAAGCCATCGCCCAGGCGCACCCGGACGAGCTGGAAAAACTCGGCTTCGCAGCCGGCTCTATGGGACCAAAGGTGCAGGCGGCTTGCGATTTCGCCCGTAACACCGGCAAAGTGGCGGTCATCGGATCGTTGGCCGATATCGAAGACATCGTCAAAGGTACTGCAGGCACTCGCGTCAGCACGGCCAAGGCTGGCATCAGCTACCTTTGACCCCTGTGACGGGCCTTAGCGCCCGTCAGTTCTAACCCCAAAGGAGCACACCATGGCCAAGTTTGAACCCGGTCATTTGCACTTCGAGCGCCATGCGCTGAACAAGGATGACTACAGCTACAACCTGTGCCTTGACTATGAAGTCACGCACGACCCCAAAGAAGGTAAAGGCATGCTCTTTACGCTTCATGGCACGATTGAGGGCAATACCCTGAAAGAGCCGTTCTTCCTGCCCAAGGATCAGGCCTTCGACTTTGCCCGCCATGCAACACGTATCGCCCAGCAATACGGCATGCCCAAGACCGCCGGCATCGGTTCAATGCACAGTTACTACGACCAGGTGTTCGAAGACGTGCGCCGACAACTCGACGTCAAACCCGGAGACCCGATCAAACCGGAACATCTCGGCTAGCCGTCACGGGCGTCACCACCCGCGCGCTCAACGGGCACGAACCGGCCAGCGATTCGACCGTATCGCAGGCGCAAGGCATACTAGCCTCCCCCGGCAGTACAGACCCGTTAACGCCCCATGCGCATCCACGTCAGCTTCATCGACCGCGTCGGTATCACCCAGGAAGTCCTGGCCCTGCTCGGTGCCCGTCATCTGAACCTGGATGCCGTGGAAATGGTGCCGCCCAACGTCTACATCGATGCACCGACCTTGAGCCCCGATGTACTCGAGGAGTTGCACGACGCCCTGCTCAATGTGCGCGGCGTGCAAACGGTGAGGGTGGTCGACATCCTCCCCGGCCAGCGCCGACACTTGCAGCTGGATGCACTGCTGGCGGCAATGAGCGACCCGGTGCTGGCCCTCGACAGTGCCGGCAATGTCCTGCTGGCGAATCCGGCCCTGATTGAACTCTGCGGCCAGGAGCCGGCAGGGCGCTCGGTGGGTGAGTTGTTCGGCGACCCCAGCCTGCTCGGTGCCTTGCTCGAAAACGGTTTCCGCTTGCCTATGCGCGAGATGGTCCTCAACGGCCAAAGCCTGCTACTCGACGCCACCCCGATCACCGATGCCGGTGCCCTGCTGACCCTGTACCAACCCAATCGCATCGGCGAACGCCTGTCGGCGCTGCATCACGACCACGCCGAAGGTTTCGATGCGTTGCTCGGTGATTCCCCGCCGATCCGTACACTCAAGACCCGTGCGCTGCGCGTTGCAGCACTGGACGCACCGTTGCTGATCCACGGTGAAACCGGTACCGGCAAAGAACTGGTTGCTCGCGCCTGCCATGCCATCAGCAGCCGACACAACGCTCCATTCCTGGCCCTGAACTGTGCAGCCCTGCCGGAGAACCTCGCCGAGAGCGAGCTGTTTGGCTATGCCCCCGGGGCCTTCACGGGAGCGCAGCGCGGCGGTAAACCGGGACTGATGGAACTGGCCAACCAGGGCACGGTGTTTCTCGACGAGATCGGCGAAATGTCGCCCTACTTGCAAGCCAAGCTGCTGCGGTTTCTCAACGATGGCAGCTTTCGCCGGGTGGGCGGCGACCGTGAGGTCAAGGTCAACGTGCGGATCCTCAGCGCCACCCACCGCAACCTGGAGAAAATGGTCGCCGAGGGCACCTTTCGCGAAGACCTGTTCTACCGCCTGAACGTACTCAACCTGCAAGTGCCGCCATTGCGCGAACGCGGCCAGGACATCCTGTTGCTGGCCCGCTATTTCATGCAACAGGCCTGCACCCAGATCCAGCGTCCACTCTGTCGCCTGGCTCCCGGGACATACCCTGCACTGCTCAGCAACCACTGGCCCGGCAACGTGCGGCAATTGCAGAACGTGATCTTCCGCGCCGCAGCGATCTGTGAAAGCAGCCTGGTGGACATCGGCGACCTGGACATCGCCGGTACGTCTGTGGCCCGCGAACAGGATGGTGAAATAACCAGCCTGGAACAGGCCGTGGAAGACTTCGAACGCAGCCTGCTGGAAAAACTCTATGCCACCTACCCTTCCACACGGCAGTTGGCCAACCGCCTGCAGACGTCTCACACAGCCATCGCCCACCGCCTGCGTAAGTACGGCATCCCCGGAAAGCTCTGAAAACGACCTTTAGCGTACTGAAAACGCTACAGCGTAACGATTTCGATACAGCGCGGGTTTTGTGCTGCAACGCAAGGTTTTGATCCCCTTGAGCTTTTTTTCCACACTACAGCTGTAGCGATTTCGCTACAGCTGTGTCATCTCGCATTCACGAAAAAACATAAGTATTTGATTTATATAGAAATTATCGAATTGGCCACAAAATTGCTAAGGAGTTACCAGTCCTAGGCCTGGTTGCGTAACCGGCCCGTCACCGTGTCCCCCGAGGAATTCCCATGAGCGAGTTGCGTTTTACCGAAGATCACGAATGGCTGCGTGCCGAAGCTGACGGCAGCGTCACGGTTGGCATTACCGCGTTCGCCCAGAACGCGCTGGGTGATGTGGTCTATGTGCAACTGCCGGAACTGCAGCAGTACGAAAAAGGCGCCGAAGCGTCTACCGTCGAATCGGTCAAGGCTGCCAGTGGCGTCTACATGCCACTCGACGGCGAAGTCGTTGCCGTCAACGAAAACCTGGAAAGCAGCCCTGAGCTGGTCAACGAAGATCCACTGGGCGAAGGCTGGTTCTTCCGTTTCATCCCGGCCGACGCCAACGCCGTAGGGCAACTGCTCGACCAGAACGCCTACGACCGCCTGATCAAAGCCAACGCTGACGCCTGAGGAACAGCCATGACCATCAACCTCGGCACCGCCAACGAATTCATCGCCCGGCACATCGGCCCACGCCAGGATGACGAGCTGAGCATGCTTGCCACCCTGGGCTTTGATTCACTGGACGCCATGAGCGCCAGCGTGATCCCCGACAGTATCAAGGGCACCAGCGTGCTCGATGCTGGCGACGGTCAGAGCGAAGCAGACGCACTGGCGGCGCTCAAGGCCATCGCCAGCAAGAACCAGTTGTTCAAGACCTTTATTGGCCAGGGCTACTACAACTGCCATACTCCTGCGCCGATCCTGCGCAACCTGCTGGAAAACCCGGCCTGGTATACCGCCTACACCCCGTACCAACCGGAAATTTCCCAAGGCCGCCTGGAAGCCCTGCTGAACTTCCAGACCCTGATCAGCGACCTGACCGGCCTGCCGATTGCCAACGCCTCGTTGCTCGATGAAGCCACCGCTGCTGCCGAAGCCATGACCTTCTGCAAGCGTCTGAGCAAGAACAAAGGCAGCCATGCCTTCTTCGCTTCCGTACATTGCCATCCACAAACCCTCGACGTACTGCGCACCCGCGCCGAACCGCTGGGTATCGAAGTGGTAGTGGGCGACGAGCGCGAACTGAGCGACGTCAGCGCGTTCTTTGGTGCTCTGCTGCAGTACCCGGCCAGCAACGGTGAAGTCTTCGACTACCGCGAGCTGACCGAGCGCTTCCACGCCGCCAATGCCCTGGTCGCGGTCGCCGCCGACCTGCTGGCCCTGACCTTACTGACGCCACCGGGCGAATTCGGCGCCGACGTGGCCATCGGCAGCGCCCAGCGCTTTGGTGTTCCACTGGGCTTCGGTGGCCCGCACGCTGCCTACTTCTCCACCCGAGACGCGTTCAAACGCGACATGCCGGGCCGCTTGGTCGGCGTGTCGATCGATCGTTTCGGCAAGACTGCACTGCGCCTGGCCATGCAAACCCGCGAGCAACACATTCGTCGCGAAAAGGCCACCAGCAACATCTGCACCGCCCAAGTGCTGCTGGCCAACATTGCCAGCATGTACGCCGTCTACCACGGCCCGAAAGGCCTGAAGCAGATCGCCGAGCGCACCCACCAGTTGACTGCCATCCTTGCAGCCGGCCTGCAGGCACTGGGTGTTACCGTCGAGCCACACAGCTTCTTCGATACCCTGACCCTGGCCACTGGCAGCAACACGGCTGCGTTGCATGAAAGCGCCCGCGCCCAGCAGTTGAACCTCCGCCAGATCGACGCCCAGCGCCTGGGTCTGTCGCTGGACGAGACCAGCCGTCAGGCCGATGTCGAAACCCTCTGGGCACTGTTTGCCAATGGCCAGGCGTTGCCGGACTTCGCTACCCTGGCAGCCCGCGTCGAGTCGCGCCTGCCAGCGGCTCTGCTACGCCAGTCCGCGATCCTTGAACACCCGGTGTTCAACCGCTACCACAGCGAAACCGAGCTGATGCGCTACCTGCGCAAACTGGCCGACAAGGACTTGGCGCTGGACCGCACCATGATCCCGCTGGGCTCCTGCACCATGAAGCTCAACGCCGCCAGTGAAATGATTCCAGTGACCTGGGCCGAGTTCGGCAACCTGCACCCCTTCGCTCCGGCAGAACAGAGCCAGGGTTACCAGCAACTGACCGACGAACTGGAGGCCATGCTCTGCGCAGCCACCGGCTACGACGCGGTATCGCTGCAACCTAACGCCGGTTCTCAGGGCGAGTACGCCGGCCTGTTGGCCATCCGTGCATACCACCAGAGCCGTGGCGACGATCGTCGCGACATCTGCCTGATCCCATCGTCGGCCCATGGTACCAACCCGGCTACCGCACACATGGCCGGTATGCGCGTGGTGGTAACGGCCTGTGACGCTCGCGGCAACGTCGATATCGACGACCTGCGCGCCAAGGCCATCGAGCACCGCGAGCACCTCGCGGCACTGATGATCACTTACCCGTCGACCCACGGCGTGTTCGAGGAAGCCATCGGCGAAATCTGCGCGATCATCCATGACAACGGCGGCCAGGTGTACATCGACGGCGCCAACATGAACGCAATGGTCGGCCTGTGCGCCCCTGGCAAGTTCGGCGGCGACGTGTCGCACCTGAACCTGCACAAAACCTTCTGCATTCCACACGGCGGTGGCGGCCCGGGCGTCGGTCCGATTGGCGTCAAGGCCCACCTGGCACCGTTCCTGCCGGGCCACGGGCACATGGATTGCAAGGAAGGCGCCGTCTGCGCTGCACCGTTCGGCAGCGCAAGCATTCTGCCGATCACCTGGATGTACATTCGCATGATGGGTGGCGCGGGCCTCAAGCGCGCCTCGCAGATGGCGATCCTCAACGCCAACTACATCGCCCGCCGTCTGGAAGAGCACTATCCTGTGTTGTACACCGGCAGCAACGGCCTGGTTGCACATGAGTGCATCCTTGACCTGCGCCCACTCAAAGACAGCAGCGGTATCAGCGTTGACGATGTGGCCAAGCGCCTGATCGACTTCGGTTTCCACGCCCCGACCATGTCCTTCCCAGTGGCCGGCACGCTGATGATCGAGCCAACCGAGAGTGAGTCCAAGGAAGAACTGGACCGCTTCTGCAACGCAATGATCTGCATCCGCGAAGAGATTCGCGCGGTCGAGAATGGCAGCCTGGACAAGGACGACAACCCACTGAAGAACGCACCGCATACCGCGGCCGAACTGGTGGGCGAGTGGGCACACGGCTACAGCCGCGAACAGGCGGTGTACCCGCTGCCGACGCTGATCGAAGCCAAGTACTGGCCACCGGTCGGCCGGGTAGACAACGTGTTCGGCGACCGTAACCTGGTCTGCGCCTGCCCGTCGATCGAGAGCTATCAGGACGCCTGATGCCTGAACAGCAGGAGCCGTCGCAACCGGCTCCTGCAACCGTCCCACCCCTGAGGGTACGACCATGTCACTAAGCGTCTTCGACCTGTTCAAGATTGGCATCGGCCCCTCCAGCTCCCACACCGTCGGCCCGATGCGCGCCGCTGCGCGCTTCGCCGAAGGGTTACGCCGCGACGGCCTGCTGGCCGCCACGGTCAGCGTCAAAGTCGAGCTGCATGGTTCCCTCGGCGCAACCGGGAAAGGCCACGGCAGTGACAAGGCTGTGTTGCTCGGCCTGGAAGGCGAACATCCCGACAGCGTCGATACCGAAACCATTCCTGCTCGCTTGCAAGCCATCCGCAGCAGCGGACAGCTGAAACTGCTGGGCGAGCACGCCATCGCGTTCATTGAAAAGCAGCACCTGGCGATGATTCGCAAACCGCTGCCCTACCATCCCAACGGCATGATTTTCCGCGCCTTCGACGCCGCCGGCTTGCAAATTCGCAGCCGTGAGTACTACTCCGTCGGTGGCGGCTTTGTGGTGGATGATGATGCAGCAGGGGCCGACCGCATCGTCGAGGACCGCACGGTGCTGCCGCTGCCGTTCAAGACCGCCAAGGAACTGCTCGGCCATTGCGCGGCACAGAACCTGTCGATCAGCCAGGTCATGCTGGCCAACGAAGCGGCCTGGCGCCCGGAAAGCGAAACCCGCAGCGGTCTGCTGCGGATCTGGCAAGTGATGCAAGACTGCGTGACTGCCGGTTGTCGCAATGAAGGCATTCTGCCCGGTGGGCTCAAGGTCAAGCGCAGGGCCGCAGCACTGTACCGCCAGTTGTGTCAGCACCCGGAAGCGAACCTGCGTGATGCGCTCTCGGTGCTCGACTGGGTCAACCTCTATGCGCTGGCGGTCAACGAGGAAAATGCCTTTGGCGGACGCGTCGTGACCGCTCCGACCAACGGTGCCGCTGGCATCGTTCCGGCTGTACTGCACTACTACATGCGCTTTATCCCGGGTGCCAACGAAGACGGCGTTGTGCGTTTTCTGCTCACCGCAGCGGCCATTGGCATTCTCTATAAGGAAAACGCCTCGATCTCCGGCGCTGAGGTCGGTTGCCAGGGCGAGGTTGGCGTGGCCTGCTCGATGGCGGCTGGTGCACTCTGCGAGGTCATGGGTGGCAGCGTACAGCAAGTCGAAAACGCCGCCGAAATCGGCATGGAACACAACCTGGGCCTGACCTGTGACCCCATTGGCGGGCTGGTACAGGTGCCCTGCATCGAACGCAACGCCATGGGTTCGGTCAAGGCAATCAATGCGGTACGCATGGCCCTGCGTGGCGACGGGCAGCATTTCGTCTCACTCGACAAGGTCATCCGTACCATGCGCCAGACCGGCGCCGACATGAAAAGCAAATACAAGGAGACCGCCCGCGGCGGTCTGGCCGTCAACATCATCGAATGCTGACACCTCCCCCTCTCAAGCCCCAAGGAGTCATCAATGTCCACCGAAACACTGCACACCACCCCACTGCATGCCCTGCACCTGGAACTGGGCGCACGCATGGTGCCTTTCGCCGGCTACGACATGCCCGTGCAGTACCCCCTGGGAGTGATGAAAGAACACCTGCACAGCCGTGAGCAGGCCGGGCTGTTCGATGTCTCGCACATGGGCCAGATCCGCCTGACCGGCAGTGAAGCGGCCAAGGCCCTGGAAAGCCTGGTACCGGTGGATATCATCGATTTGCCAGTCGGTATGCAGCGCTATGCCATGTTCACCAACGAACAAGGCGGCATCCTCGACGACCTGATGGTCGCCAACCTGGGCAACGACACCCTGTTCCTGGTGGTCAACGCCGCCTGCAAGGACCAGGACCTGGCGCATCTGCGCAAGCACATCGGCAGCCAGTGCGAAATCCAGCCCTTGTTTGAAGAGCGCGCGCTGCTGGCCCTGCAGGGCCCAGCGGCGGTCAAGGTACTGGCACGCCTGGCACCTGAGGTCGCGGGCATGACCTTCATGCAATTCACCCGCGTGCAGTTGCTGGGTGTGGATTGCTACGTCAGCCGATCCGGCTACACCGGTGAAGACGGCTTTGAAATTTCTGTGCCGGCCGCCAATGCCGATGCGCTGGCCCGTCGCCTGCTGGCTGAGCCGGAAGTGGCGCCAATCGGCCTGGGTGCACGCGACTCGCTGCGCCTGGAAGCTGGCCTGTGCCTGTATGGCCATGACATGAATGCGCAAACCACGCCTATCGAGGCGAGCCTGCTCTGGGCTATCTCCAAAGTACGCCGTGCCGATGGCGCACGAGCCGGCGGCTTCCCGGGTGCCGAGCGCATCTTCGCTCAACAGCACGACGGTGTTGCACGCAAGCGTGTCGGCCTGCTGCCTCAGGAACGCACCCCCGTACGTGAAGATGCCGAGATTGTCGATGAGGCCGGCAGCGTCATTGGCCGTGTCTGCAGTGGTGGATTCGGCCCGACCCTGAGCGCCCCTGTGGCCATGGGTTATCTGGATGCTGCACATGCCGCACTGGATACCCCGGTGTGGGCCATTGTCCGAGGCAAGCGCGTAGCCATGAAAGTCAGCAAGATGCCTTTTGTTGCCCAACGCTACTACCGCGGCTGAGAACGGCACAAAACACGCGACGAAACGCGCTCGGCATTTTCGTAACCGAACGCGTTTCGGAGCATTTGAACAGAGCCGAAAAACCGCTTGGAACACGCCAGAAAAAAATGCCTGAGCACCGGTCAAAAGGTCGAAATCCGGCGCTTTTCAGGGCTTGTTTTTGTCTTCAAAGTTAGCGTATTGTCTGTCCACTGTGTTTGCATGGGTCGCAATAGTTCGTGACCTGGGCAGTAGCTCTGAGGTTTGCTACAACCCGTTCGACGTCTCTTACTTTCCTGCAACCCAGCCCAGTACTCTTTCATTTGAAAGAAACTGTTACTAATTCTAAGTTTCATAGGAAATAAGCTATGTCGACTCGTCAGAGCGGTACCGTCAAGTGGTTTAACGACGAAAAAGGTTTTGGTTTCATCACTCCAGAAAGCGGTCCGGATCTGTTCGTACACTTCCGCGCTATTCAGGGCAATGGCTTCAAGAGCCTGAAAGAAGGCCAGAAAGTTACCTTCATCGCCGTGCAAGGCCAGAAAGGCATGCAGGCTGACGAAGTTATCGCGGAAAATTGATTTCCCGATAAAAAGCCCCTGCTGGGAACAGCAGGGGCTTTTTTGTGCCTGTAATTCCGTAGAATGGGTGTTTTTAGCAAGGAGGGCTTCCTGCATGCCCAAGCACCTGTTGAAGCCTCAAGGCGACTTCCCCGCCGTCGGCCTGGGGCGCCGCCTGGCGGCGATGTTCTATGATTTCCTGCTGTGTACTGCGCTACTGATGGTCACCACCCTGGTCTACAAGATGATCATGATGGCGTTCATTGGCGAGGCCAGGATGCGCGAACTGACCGACGCCGGAGCCCTGGACACGGACCCGCTGCTGTCGACCATTCTGGTGTTCATGCTCTTTGGATTCTTTGCCAAGTTCTGGACCCATGGCGGGCAGACCTTGGGGATGCAGGTCTGGGGGATTCGCGTGCAGAACGCCGACGGCAGTGCCATCGGCCTGTGGCAGGCGCTGTTGCGCTTTGTCGTCTCTATCGCCTCCTGGCTGTGCCTCGGCCTGGGCTTCTTCTGGGTGTTGATCGACAAACAAAAACGCAGCTGGCATGACATGTACTCAGACAGTCAACTGGTGCGCATCCCCAAGAAGGGCAAGGAAAAGACCTGAATACTGAAA
This sequence comes from Pseudomonas laurentiana, assembly GCF_014648275.1. Taxonomy (GTDB): domain Bacteria; phylum Pseudomonadota; class Gammaproteobacteria; order Pseudomonadales; family Pseudomonadaceae; genus Aquipseudomonas; species Aquipseudomonas laurentiana. The sequence continues at coordinate 123,688 of NZ_BMQU01000013.1, read as the reverse complement.
TGTAATCAGACACACATGAAAAAGCCGACCCCAGGGTCGGCTTTTTCATACGGGTTAAGACTCAACCGGCCCTGCGCAACAACCACACCCCTGTCAACGCACAGATACCCGCCGGGATCAGCACCGCCAACAATGGCGGGAAACCGAACACCTGGCTGGAGGGTCCCAGCAGGTCCTGGGCAATTCGGAAGGTGAAGCCCACCAGCACACCGGTGAACACACGCTGCCCCAAGGTCACGGAACGCAAGGGGCCAAAGATGAACGATACGGCCATAAGCACTAGCGCCGCCGTCACAACAGGCTGCATCACCTTGGTCCAGAACGCCAACCAGTAACGGGCATTGTTCAAACCTTGGTCAGACAGGTAATGAATGTAATCCCACAGCCCTGTGATCGAGAGCGAATCCGGTGCAACGACCACGGTATTCAACAGCGCCGGCGTAACCGACACATCCCAACGTTCCTCGGCACTTTTGAGCACTTCGGTGCTGTCGCCATGGAAATGCGTGGTGGTCACGCCACTGAGCAGCCAATGATCCGTCTGATACTGGGCCTTGCGCGCAAAACTGGAGGTCAGCATATGGCGCTCGCTGTCGAACCGGTAACGGGTCACGCCATAGAGCAGGCCATTGGGTTGCACACTGTTGATATGGACGAATTCATCGCCCTGGCGATGCCACATGCCTCGCTTGGAGGACTGCGCTTCCCCGCCGCCCTGCGCCAGAGAACGGTCGGCCTGGGCCTTGTTCTCCGTGACAGGGGCCAGGTACTCGCCAATCAACACGCCGATCAGCATCAGCACCAGCATCGGCTTCATGACCGCCCAGACGATACGACCGATGGACACCCCGGCCGCGCGCATGATGGTCAACTCACTGCTACTGGCCAAGCTGCCAAGGCCGATCAGGCAGCCGATCAGTGCCGCCATCGGCAACATGTCGTAGATGCGACGAGGCGCGGTCAACAGGATATAGCTGGCGGCATCCATCAGGGTGTAGGTGTTGCTGATGTCGCTCATTTCATCAATGTAGGCAAACAGCGAGGCCAGGCCAAGAATGATCCCCAGCACGGCAATAATTGCCAGGAACACGCTCTTGCCGATGTAACGATCGAGTTTAACCACGGGCCACCTCCGTACGGCGGGCAGCACGCTTGAGCTTCAGCGGTTCCCAGTACATCAACCCGATACCAATGAGCAGGAACAACCCATGCACCCACCACAGCCCCAGGGCGATCGGTACCTTGCCCTTTTCCAGAGCGCCACGCGCAGCGATCAACATTGTCAGATAAGCCATATACAAAAGAATCGCCGGGAGTAGCTTGAGGAAGCGTCCTTGACGCGGGTTGACGCGCGACAGCGGCACGGCCAGCAAGGTCACGACAAACACCAGCAACGGCAGCGAAATCCGCCATTGCAACTCGGAGCGCTCTCGCAAGGTCTTGGCACCCAGCAGCTTCGACGTCGGGATCGCCTCGCGATCCGTCACTTCCTCACTGACTTCCGGCTTGGGCAGCAGCACCCCGTAGGTGTCGTACTTGATGACCCGGTAATCAGCCTGCCCCGGATTACCGTCGTAGCGGTAGCCGTTTTCCAGAATCAGGTAACGGTTGCCATCGGCCTGCACCTCCTGGCGTCCCTTCTCGGCCACCAGCACTGAAGGACCGCGGTCCTTGCTCTTGTCCTGGGAGAAACGCCGCTCGGAAATGAACACGCCGCCGAGGTTCTCCCGGTTATCGGACAACTGCTCGCTGTAGGTGACACGCGAACCGTCACGCAAGGTCTGGAAACGCCCCGGTACCAGGGTATCGAACTCGGTCAAGGCGTCCTGCTCGTTGATGATCTGCGCTACCCGCGCCATGCCCTGAGGCGCAAGGGCCAGGCTCATCCAGGCCACGAGCAAGGCCACCAGCAAGGCGGGGGCCATGGTCATGGCCAGCAGACGCTGCTGACTCATCCCGGTGGCGGCGAGCACAGTCATCTCGCTTTCCAGGTAGAGCCGACCATAGGCGAGCAAGATCCCCAGAAACAGGCCCAGTGGCAGGATCAGTTGCAGGAACCCCGGCATGCGGAAGCCCATGATCATGAACAACACGCTCGGGTCGAGCAGCCCCTGTGCAGCCTGGGCAAGGTACTTGATGAAGCGCCCGCTCATGATGATGACCAGCAGCACGGCGCTGACGGCGCTCAAGGTCAGCATGACCTCGCGAGACAGATAACGGAAGACGATCAAACCAGACACTCCTGGGTTGTCAGGCTCAAACAGCCGAACAAGGGAAACGTAGCAGTCGCACCGGCTACACGCTGCAGACGTGAAAACCGGCAAAAAAGTTGGCGCATTATCCTGTGATTGACCGTGCCTGTCACTTGGCGTGCGCAAAGCCTCATGTCGGGGTTGTCAGGCTGGGCGCAGCAGGCTCAAACTGGCAGCTTTATCACTGGCGCGCCGATGCGTCGCCTGGCAGCTCCGAGCGCCTGCACAGACAGCGCGCGCAGATCGATCATTGGGGACCCTGACATGGAATTGGTTGTAAAAAGTGTAGCAGCAGCATCCTTGAAAACCGCCACCCTGGTTGTGCCTGTCGGAGAAGACCGCAAGCTCGGCGCCACCGCCAAAGGCATCGATGACGCGACCGATGGCGCCCTGAGCGCACTGCTCAAGCGCGGCGACCTGGCCGGCAAGGTCGGCCAGACCCTGCTGCTGCAAAGCCTGCCCGGCCTGAAGGCCGAACGCCTGCTGCTGGTTGGCACCGGCAAAGACGCCGAGCTGGGTGACCGTAGCTGGCGCAAAGTCGCTTCCAGCGTGCTGAACGTGCTAAAGGGCCTGGGCGGCAGCGATGCAGTGCTGGCACTGGACGACATTGCCGTCAGCGGTCGTGAGGCCCATTACGAAAAAACTCGCCTGCTGGCCGAAACCCTGCTCGACGGCGAATATGTCTTCGACCGCTTCAAGAGCAAGAAAGCCGAACCCCGCGCACTGAAGAAAATCACCCTGCTCACCGACAAGGCGAACCAGGCCGAGATCGAGCGCGCGGTCAAACATGCCAGCGCGATTGCCAGTGGCATGAGCTTCACCCGCGACCTTGGCAACCTGCCTCCAAACCTCTGCCATCCAAGCTTCCTGGCGGATGAGGCCAAGACACTGGGCAAGGCTCACAAGAACCTCAAGGTCGAAATCCACGACGAGAAGAAGCTCAAGGAACTGGGCATGGGCGCCTTCGTCGCCGTCGGCCAGGGCAGCGACCAGCCTCCGCGCCTGATCGTGCTGAACTACCAGGGCGGCAAGAAAAGCGAGAAGCCCTTCGTGCTGGTAGGCAAGGGCATTACCTTCGATACCGGTGGCATCAGCCTCAAGCCTGGCGCCGGCATGGATGAAATGAAGTACGACATGTGTGGGGCTGCCAGCGTCTTCGGCACCCTGCATGCCGTGCTTGAACTGCAACTGCCAATCAACCTGGTCTGCTTGCTGGCCTGTGCCGAGAACATGCCGAGCGGCGGTGCCACCCGTCCAGGCGACATCGTCACGACCATGAGCGGGCAAACCGTCGAGATCCTCAACACCGACGCCGAAGGCCGACTGGTGCTGTGCGATACCTTGACCTACGCCGAGCGTTTCAAACCGAAAGCAGTCATCGACATTGCCACCCTGACCGGTGCCTGCATCGTTGCCCTGGGCAGCCACACCTCAGGCCTGATGGGCAACAACGACGCCCTGGTCGGGCAACTGCTCGACGCAGGCAAGCGCGCTGACGACCGCGCCTGGCAGCTGCCACTGTTCGAGGAGTACCAAGAACAGCTCGACAGCCCATTTGCCGACATCGCCAACATCGGCGGGCCAAAAGCCGGCACGATCACTGCAGGCTGCTTCCTGTCGCGCTTTGCCAAGGCCTATGACTGGGCACACCTGGATATCGCCGGCACCGCCTGGGTCAGTGGTGGCAAGGACAAGGGCGCCACCGGCCGCCCGGTTCCGTTGCTGACCCAGTACCTGCTCGACCGCGCCAACGGCTGAGGCTACCCTGCCCGGCTGCGCCGAACACGCGCAGCCGGCGGGAACTGCACACCATGAGCCAAGTCGATTTCTACATCCTCCCAAGCCCTGCCCTTTCGGCGCGTCTGATGTTCGCCTGCAAATTGTGCGAGAAGGCCTGGCGCCTCGGCCACAGGGTCTACCTCAATTGCAGCGACAGCCCTCAGCGCGACGAACTGGATGAACTGCTCTGGCGTTTCAAGGGCGAGGCCTTCGTGCCGCACAGCCGTGGCGAAGACGACCCCGACGCCAGCGTTGTACTCGGCCTGGGCGACGATCCCGGTAGCCATCAGGACCTGCTGATCAACCTCGACCTGAAGGTACCAGGCTTCGCTGATCGTTTTACCCGCATCGCTGAAATCGTGGTGGAAGACCCCGCGATTCGTCAGGCGACACGGGAGAGTTTCCGTTTCTACCGCCAACAGGGCTATGCTCTGCAAGATCACCGCTTACAGCGACTCTGACGACGATGGACAAACCCACGCCCCACTCCAAGTCCGCGCACTTGCTGGATGACCTCGAGTCGATCCGCCAACTGCTCGGCGACGATACCCTGCAACCGCCATTGCTGACCGAAACCGTGGACCACCACGAGCAGATTCCACTGCTGCTTGAAGAGGCCATCGAACCGGTTGTACCCACGCTTGAAGCTGAGGCGCCGAGCACGCAGCCACCGGCACAGGCGACGCCAGATCCCCAGGCCAGGCGCCAGGACACCCTGCTGCACCTGGATGCGGAGTTGCGTGCTGCCGCCCAGTTGATCATGCAGGATGTGATCGACGACTTCGCACCGCATATCGAGACCGAAATCAAACGTCGGCTGGATGCGCGCCTGGAGCGTTTGCTGAACCAGTTGCCGGAGTAAATCAGCGGGCCGTTGGCCCGCATTGCTCTCTGATGGATGCACCGGTCGTGCCCGCAATGGGTTAAACAACGTTTTCTGCTTCCTGCCATCACCTCAGGCTACGCCCCCGCGCCCAATCCCCGTTATACTTCTCGGCTTTCCCGAATAAATGCCATAGGGTCCCGCCGCGCATGGATAAGACCTACCAGCCGCACGCTATTGAAACTTCCTGGTACCAGACCTGGGAGTCCGAGAATTACTTCGCCCCGCAAGGTGCGGGCGAGCCGTACACCATCATGATTCCGCCGCCGAATGTCACCGGCAGCCTGCACATGGGTCATGGCTTCAACAACGCGATCATGGACGCCCTGATCCGTTTCCGCCGCATGCAGGGCCGCGACACCCTGTGGCAGCCAGGCACCGACCATGCCGGTATCGCAACGCAGATGCTGGTGGAGCGTCAACTGGAGGCCAAAGGCCAGAGCCGCCACGACCTGGGCCGGGAAAAGTTCCTGGATAAGGTCTGGGAGTGGAAAGACCAGTCCGGCGGTAACATCAGCCGCCAGATCCGCCGCCTGGGTTCCTCCGTAGACTGGAGCCGCGAGCGCTTCACCATGGATGACGGCCTGTCCGAAGCGGTCAAGGAAGCCTTCGTACGCCTGCACGAAGATGGCCTGATCTATCGCGGCAAGCGTCTGGTCAACTGGGACACCAAGCTGCACACCGCAATTTCCGACCTTGAAGTGGAAAACCACGACGAGAAAGGCCACCTGTGGAACCTGCGTTACCCGCTGGCCGACGGCGCGAAGACGGCTGAAGGCAAGGATTACCTGGTCGTTGCCACTACCCGTCCGGAAACCATGCTGGGCGATGCCGCCGTAGCCGTGAACCCGAACGATGAGCGCTACCAGGCCCTGATCGGCAAGTTCGTCGAGCTGCCCCTGGTTGGCCGTCGCATCCCGATCATCGCTGATGACTACTGCGACCCTGAATTCGGCACCGGCTGTGTGAAGATCACCCCGGCCCACGACTTCAACGACTATGAAGTCGGCAAGCGTCACAACCTGCCACTGCTGAACATTTTCGACAAGAACGCCATGGTGCTGCCAGCAGCCCAGGTGTTCAACCTCGACGGCAGCGTCAACGAAACCATCGATGCCAGCCTGCCTGCCCGGTATGCCGGTCTCGACCGTTTCGTCGCGCGCAAGCAGATCGTCGCCGATTTTGAAGCCGCAGGGCTGCTGGTCAGCGTTGACGACCACGCACTGAAAGTACCGAAGGGCGACCGCTCCGGCACCGTTATCGAGCCATGGCTGACCGACCAGTGGTACGTGTCGACCAAACCATTGGCCGAACCGGCCATCGCTGCCGTCGAAGATGGCCGCATCCAGTTCGTACCGAAGCAGTACGAGAACATGTACTTCTCCTGGATGCGCGATATTCAGGATTGGTGCATCAGCCGCCAGCTGTGGTGGGGCCACCGGATTCCAGCCTGGTACGACGAAGCGGGCAAGGTCTATGTAGGGCGCAACGAAGAGGAAGTGCGCAGCAAGCACAACCTGGGCGCCGACGTTGTCCTGAACCAGGACAACGACGTACTCGACACCTGGTTCAGTTCAGGCCTGTGGACCTTCTCGACCCTCGGCTGGCCAGAGCAGACCGAGTTCCTGAAGAAGTTCCACTCCACCGACGTACTGGTCACCGGCTTCGACATCATTTTCTTCTGGGTTGCCCGGATGATCATGCTGACCATGCACCTGGTGAAGAATGAGGACGGCACCCCGCAGGTACCGTTCAAGACCGTTTACGTCCATGGCCTGGTGCGCGACGGCCAGGGCCAGAAGATGTCCAAGTCCAAGGGCAACGTCCTCGACCCACTGGACATCGTCGACGGCATCACCCTCGACGCCCTGCTGGAAAAACGCACCAGCGGCATGATGCAGCCGAAACTGGCCGAGAAGATTGCCAAGCAGACCCGTGCCGAGTTCCCGGAAGGCATTGCCAGCTACGGCACCGACGCCCTGCGCTTTACCTTCTGCTCGCTGGCGTCCACCGGCCGCGACATCAAGTTCGACATGGGGCGCGTCGAAGGCTATCGCAACTTCTGCAACAAGATCTGGAACGCCGCCCGTTACGTGCTGGACAAGGGTGAAGACTGCGGCCAGAACGGCGAAGCCTACGAACTGTCGCTGGCTGATCGCTGGATCATCTCGCAACTGCAGCGCACCGAGACCGAAGTGACGCGTCAGTTGGAGCAGTTCCGTTTCGACCTGGCCGCACAAGCGCTGTATGAGTTCATCTGGAACCAGTACTGCGACTGGTACCTGGAACTGTCCAAGCCTGTGCTGTGGGACGAGAACGCGCCAGTCGAGCGTGCGCGTGGCACCCGCCGCACCCTGGTACGGGTACTGGAAGTCGCACTGCGCCTTGCCCACCCGTTCATGCCCTTCATCACCGAAGAGATCTGGCAGCGCCTCGCGCCGCTGGCAGGCGCCCAAGGCAAGACGATCATGCTGCAACCTTGGCCTGTGGCCAACGACAGCCGTATCGATACTGCTGCCGAAGGCGACATCGAGTGGCTGAAGGAACTGATGCTAGGCGTGCGTAACATCCGTGGCGAAATGAACATCGGCCCGGGCAAACCACTGCAACTGTTCCTGAAGAACGCCAGCAGCGAAGACCAGCGCCGCCTGCAGGAAAACGAAGCGCTGCTCAAGAAGCTGGCGAAGATCGAATCCTTCACCGTACTGGGCGAGCAGGACGAGGCACCGCTCAGCGCTACCGCACTGGTAGGCGATCTGCAGGTTCTGGTACCGATGGCTGGCCTGATCGACAAGGATGCCGAACTGGCGCGCCTGAACAAGGAAATCCAGCGCCTGCAAGGCGAAGTCCAGCGCGTGGGCGGGAAGCTGTCCAACGCGGCGTTCGTTGACAAGGCACCGCCTGCCGTCATCGACAAGGAACGCGCCAAGCTGGCTGAAGCCGAGCAGGCCCTGGCCAACTTCACCGAGCAGCATGCACGGATTGCCAGCCTGTAACTGCAGTACGTCGCCGTAACGCCATCGCGGGCAAGCCCGCTTCTACAGGTTGAAAACCGACCTTGTGGAAGCGGGCTTGCCCGCGATGCGTTCCACAGGACACCCTCATGACCACACCCAACAAACCGACCCTGCACCCGCGCAATCGCCATCAGGGCCGCTATGACTTTCCCCAACTGATCAAAAGCAGCCCGGAACTGGGCCGTTTCCTGATCACGAACCCGTATGGCAAACCCAGCATTGATTTTGCCGACCCAGAGGCGGTAAGGGTATTCAACCGGGCCCTGCTCAAGGCCCAGTACGGTATCCAGCACTGGGACATCCCGACCGACTACCTGTGCCCGCCCATCCCCGGGCGCGCCGATTACCTGCATGCACTGGCCGACCTGCTGGCCGATGACAATGCAGGCGAAATTCCACGCGGGGCCAAAATCCAGGCATTGGATATCGGCGTAGGCGCCAACTGCATCTATCCGCTGCTCGGCCACAGCGATTACCGCTGGCGCTTCCTGGGCTCAGACATCGATGCCGTCGCGCTGGCCTCGGCCAAGGCCATTGTTCAAGCCAACGGGATGACTAAAGCCATTGCGCTTCGTCAGCAGAGCAACCGCAAACACATCCTGCTCGGCCTGCTCAAAGCGGAGGAGCGCTTCGACCTGACGCTGTGCAACCCCCCGTTCCATGCCTCCCGCGAAGAAGCCACCCGAGGCAGCCAGCGTAAATGGCGGGCACTGGGCAAAGCGGACCCAAAACGCAAACTGCCTGTGCTCAATTTTGGCGGGCAAAACAACGAATTGTGGTGCGAGGGCGGCGAGATTCGCTTCGTCAGCCAACTGGTGGCCGAAAGCGCGACGATTGGCCAACAGGTGCTGTGGTTCACCAGCCTGGTCTCCAAAGCGTCGAACCTGCCAGGTATTCAGGCAGCCCTGAACAAGGCTGGCGCCGTCGAGCAACGCGTCGTCGAGATGGGCCAGGGGCAGAAGCAGAGCCGCCTGGTGGCCTGGACCTTCAAGGACGCGGCCGCCCGACAGCAGTGGCGCCAGCAACGCTGGGCCGAACAGCAGGCATGAAAAAGCCGCGCCAGACAAACATCGGGCGCGGCTTCAGAACAGCTTACAACTTACTTGTTGACGGCGTCGGTCAGCACTTTGGCTGGAACGAACTTGACAACTTTTTTGGCAGCGATTTCGATGGCAGCGCCAGTCGAAGGGTTGCGGCCAGTACGGGCAGGACGCTCGGTGATTTTCAGTTTGCCAATACCTGGCAGAGTGATTTCGCTGCCATTTTCCAGTTGATCAGCAACGATCTGGCCCAGTTGCTCCAGAGCGTTACGCGCGGTGGTTTTAGGCGCGTCGATAGCTTCAGCGATATCGGCGATCAGTTGGTCTTTGGTCAATGCCATGGTGGTGTTCCTTCCCTATCAAATTCAGTTGGTTTGCAGAGTGCCGCGTCAGCCATCGGGCCAGGCCTGCAAATGCCCGGCGGCTCGGTGTTACAGCCACACCAATCGCGTATGTAGATACGCAAAATGACGTTTGGTTCGATGTGACGCAAGCGGTCTGCCAGCAATGCGCCACATAGGGGGGCGCAAGACGGGGCAAAGCTACCACAGAGGCGAATAAATATCCGCCTCATGCAGGGCAAATGTTCAGGTTTTTCGGGGGATTACGCCAGAAAACGCAAAAAATCGAACAAAAAATGAACAAATCCCGCCTCAAGATACATCCAGACACAGCGCAGCCTCAGGTCTGAGTTACACTGGGCGACTTTGCAATATGGCAGCGCCCTGCCCTTTTTCAGCCGAGAATCCCATGCCGATCCGTCATTGCATCGTCCACCTGATCGACAAAAAACCCGATGGCAGCCCCGCCGTGCTGCATGCCCGCGACTCCGAACTGAGCGAGTCGACCGCCATTGAAAACCTGCTGGCCGACCTCAACGACAGCTACAACGCCAAACAAGGCAAGGCGTGGGGGTTCTTCCATGCCGAGTCAGGGGCGCACCCATTCAGCGGCTGGCTCAAGGAGTACCTGGACAACGGTACGACCTTCACTGCCTTTAGCCGCGTCGCCGTCGAACACCTGCAAAAGCTGATGGAAGAGTCCAACCTCTCGGTGGGTGGCCATGTGCTGTTTGCGCACTACCAGCAAGGCATGACCGATTACCTGGCCATTGCCCTGTTGCATCACAGTGAAGGCGTGGCAGTTAACGCCGAACTGGACGTCACCCCGTCACGCCATCTCGACCTTGGTCAGCTTCACCTGGCCGCGCGCATCAACCTTTCCGAGTGGAAAAACAACCAGAACTCGAAACAGTACATTTCCTTCATCAAGGGCAAGAACGGCAAGAAAGTCTCGGAGTACTTCCGCGACTTCATCGGTTGCCAGGAAGGCGTTGACGGTCCGGGCGAAACCCGTACGCTGCTCAAGGCCTTCAGTGACTTCGTCGAAAGTGAAGACCTGCCCGAGGAAGCCGCCCGAGAGAAAACCCAGACCTTGGTCGATTACGCCACCAGCCAGACCAAAGCCGGTGAGCCAGTGACCCTGGAAGAGCTCTCCAGCCTGATCGATGAGGACCGTCCAAAGGCCTTCTACGACCACATCCGCAACAAGGACTATGGCCTGTCGCCGGAAATCCCTGCCGACAAGCGCACCTTGAACCAGTTCCGCCGTTTCACCGGTCGGGCCGAAGGCTTGTCGATCAGCTTTGAAGCGCACTTGCTTGGCTCGAAGATCGAATATGACGAGGAAGCCGGGACGCTCATCATCAAAGGCTTGCCGACCCAGTTGACCGATCAGCTCAAGCGTCGCAAGGACTGACCGCGAGATAGGAGGCGACCAACGCCTCCTTGGCACTCTTGCGCAGCTTTTTCACCAGCCGCTCCTGACGCAGGGCTTCGGCCTTGTCCGGCCAGGCCTCGACATACACCAGCGCGATGGCTGGGCTGGTACTGAAGTAGCGCGCACCACGACCGTTCTGATGCGCCACAAAACGCCGTTGCGGGTTATCACTGATACCGCAGTACAACGAGCCATTGGCGGCGCGTACCAGGTAGACGTACCAGGGTTTGCTGAGGGAATCGCTGGGGCTATCGGTCACGGCAGGTTCATACAAAGTTCATACAAAGGGCGGCAAGGCGTACAGCTTACCGCCTCAGCGGGCAGCCTGGAACGCCCGCAAGCCCTTCAATGCCTGTGCCCTTACCTTCCCCTGCATCCAGGGCGTCCAGCCTAGCAGCAAGCCTTTCACGCCCAATGCCTGACGTGCCCATTGCCACTGATCGAAACGGTCGTGGTGCTCACAGATCTTGCCGTCGCGGAACACGAAGCGTGCCTGTATTTCGTTGATCACCACTCGGCCGGTCTGGCTGAACAGATAAGTCGCCACCCAGTGGGCAGCACCGCTATGCTCATCGGCACGCACATTGTCGAAGGTGAGGGAGAAATCCTTGGCACGGGTGGTCAGCATGCGCCACATATCGCCAGCATCCTTACCCTGCAAGGCACCAAAGACCGGGTCACTGAAACGCACGTCGTCGCTGTAGCACGCCACCATGGCCTCGGCATCCAGTCGCTGGAAGGCCTGATAGAAACGGGTGATCAGGGCACTGTGGGCGTCGCTCATGGGCAAATCCATTACCGATATAGGACCTGGAACGATAGTCCATGCAAAGACCAAATAGCTACGGACATTTACAAGACCAATACTGTGTACCACCTGCACGCGATGATTGACCGCCAGGACGACTCAAACCCGCTCGCTGACCGCGTTCACATGCAAGGCACGCCCGGCCCTTAGCCCGAACAGCAGCGCACTGACACCGAGCACCGCGAATATCCACCCCACCGCATTCCAACCGCCGGTCAGATCATGCACCACCCCTACCGCGAACGGCCCGAGGGAAGCCAGGGTGTAGCCTACGCCTTGCGCCATGCTCGACAGGTTGGCTGCGACGTGTGAATCCCGAGAGCGCAGCACGATCAGGGTCAACGCCAGGGCGAACGCACCGCCCTGCCCTAGCCCCAATACCACAGCCCAGCCCCAGAGACCGCTCAGCGGCCCGTAAAGGCAACCGAACAAACCGGCCAGCGTCAGCAGCATGGCCAACGCAATGGCCAGGCGCTGATCCTTGCCTCGTGTGGCCAGCCAGGGCGCAGTCAACGAGCTGAACAATTGCACAATCACCGAGCCGGAAAGCACCAGGCCGGCCTCGGTCGGGCTCAGGCCTCGCCCGATCAGCACCGAGGGGAGCCAACCAAATACGATGTAGGCCAGCGACGACTGAAGCCCCATGTACAAGGTGACTTGCCAGGCCAGCGGGTCACGCCACAGGCCGCGCACCCGGTAGGCAACGCTATGGGCGGCGTGGCCCTGACGCGCCTGAGGTAACCAGAACAGTGCTGCAACGACGGCTGGCAGCAACCAGAATCCAAGCCCCATCGACCAACGGTCGTCGAAGTAACGGCTAAGCGGCACAGTGGCACCTGCGGCCAACGCGGCCCCGAGGCACAAGGCCATGGTATAGACACCGGTGAGTGTACCGGCATGCCTGGCGAAATCGCGCTTGACGATACCCGGCAGCAATACACCAATTACACCGATGCTGGCTCCGGCCACGACGCTGCCGGCAAAGACACCGAAACTACCCAGGCTGCTGCGCAGGAAAATGCCCGCCGCCAGACACAGAAGAATCCCCAGCACGACCCGTTCGCTGCCAAATCGCCGCGCCAGCAAAGGCGCCAGCGGCGCGAACAGGCCCAGGCACAAGACCGGCAAAGTGGTCAATAAACCCGCTTGGGACGCGCTCAGGCCAAGGCCCTCAGAAACCTGCCCCAGCACCGGCGCCAAGCTCGACAAGGCCGGACGCAGGTTCAGGGCCACCAGTACCAGCCCCAAAAGCAACAGCCAGGGGCGGTGTAGCACCACAGGCTGCTGTTGAACCTGCTCGTCATCAGCTTCAGCGTCAATCAGCAGCTCGTCGAGCTCTGCCCCGCGCCCGTCGCGCTCACCGGTACTCGCGTGTTCTGAATTCATGAATCAGGCTCCGACAAAAAATGAGGCAAGCTGGGCGGCCGCTCGAAGACGGCATAAATGCAATCGCCGGCCAGGCCAGCTCCGGAGCAATACGATTGCACAGGAGCAAGCCTGGCCGGCGATAGCGCCCAGCCGATATCAGTTCAACGCATCAAGCAACGCCTGGTTTTGCTCCGGGGTACCGATGGTGATCCTCAGGAACTGCGCGATACGCTCTTGCTTGAAGTGCCGCACAATCACGCCCTGCTCGCGCAGACGGGCAGCCAGCCCTGCCGCATCCTGCTCAGGATGACGGGCGAAGATGAAGTTCGCTGCCGATGGCAGCACCTCAAAGCCACGCGCAGTCAGCTCCGCCACCAACTGTTCGCGGCTGTCGATTACCTTGCGGCAGGTCTCGTCAAAGTAGGCTTTGTCCTGGAACGCCGCGGCAGCCCCGACAATGGCCATTCGGTCGAGCGGGTAGGAGTTGAAGCTGTTCTTGATCCGCTCCAGCGCCTCGATCAAGTCCGGATGACCGACCGCCAGGCCAACACGAAGCCCGGCCAGCGAACGCGACTTGGACAGGGTCTGGGTTACCAACAGGTTCGGATATCGGTCAACCAGGCTGATCGCCGTCTGCCCACCGAAGTCGATGTAGGCCTCGTCGACCACCACCACTGAATCCGGGCTGGCCTTGAGCAGTTGCTCAATGGCGTCCAGAGCCAGCAGGCAGCCGGTTGGCGCGTTGGGGTTCGGGAAGATGATCCCGGCATTCGCTCGCTGATAATCCTCGACGCGAATCTGGAACTGCTCGTCCAGCGCTACCGCCTCGTAAGGAATACCATAAAGGCCGCAGTAAACCGGGTAGAAGCTGTAGCTGATATCCGGGAACAACAGCGGCGCATCGTGTTGGAACAGGCCGTGGAAGATGTGCGCCAGCACTTCATCGGAACCGTTACCCAGGAACACCTGATTGCCCTGCACGCCGTAGTACTCGGCTACCGCCTGCTTGAGCAGGTCGCTGTTCGGGTCTGGGTACAGACGCAAGTTGTCATTCAACTCGGCGCGCATGGCTTCAAGGGCTTTTGGCGAGGGCCCATAGGGGTTCTCGTTGGTATTGAGCTTGACCAGCTTGGCCAGCTTTGGCTGCTCACCCGGCACGTAAGGCACCAGGTCCTTGACGAAGGGGCTCCAGAATTTACTCATGTTCAGTTCCCCTCGTTGTCGGCAATGATGCGGTATTCGGCGCTGCGTGCATGAGCGCTGAGCGATTCGCCACGAGCCAGGACCGACGCGGTCTTGCCCAGCTCGGAAGCGCCTTGTTCGGAGCAGAAGATGATCGAGGAACGCTTCTGGAAGTCGTAGACACCCAGCGGCGAAGAAAACCGTGCAGTGCCGGAGGTCGGCAATACGTGGTTCGGGCCGGCACAGTAGTCACCCAGCGCTTCGCTGGTGTGACGGCCCATGAAGATTGCCCCGGCGTGACGGATCTGCGGCAACCAGGCCTGCGGGTCGGCAACCGACAGTTCCAGGTGCTCAGGTGCAATACGGTTGGCCACCTCGATAGCCTGCTGCATGTCACGTACCTGAATCAGAGCACCACGGCCATTGATCGAGGTCTTGATGATTTCGGCACGGTCCATGGTTGGCAGCAGCTTGTCGATGCTCGCCGCAACGCGGTCAAGGAACGCCGCGTCCGGGCTGACCAGAATCGCCTGGGCATCCTCGTCGTGCTCGGCCTGGGAGAACAGGTCCATGGCAATCCAGTCCGGATCGGTCAGGCCATCACAGACCACGAGGATCTCCGAAGGACCGGCGATCATGTCGATGCCGACTTGACCGAACACATGACGCTTGGCAGTCGCAACGTAGATGTTGCCTGGTCCGACCACTTTGTCGACCTGGGGCACGCTTTCGGTGCCGTATGCCAGCGCCGCAACAGCCTGGGCGCCACCGATGGTGAACACGCGATCAACCCCGGCGATGCAGGCGGCAGCCAGTACCAGTTCGTTGACCTCGCCACGCGGGGTTGGCACAACCATCACCACCTCGGTAACGCCAGCAACCTTGGCCGGAATCGCGTTCATCAGCACTGATGACGGGTAGGACGCCTTGCCACCGGGCACATACAGCCCTGCACGGTCCAGTGGCGTGACCTTCTGACCCAGTACGGTGCCGTCGGCCTCGGTGTAGGTCCAGGAGTCCTGCTTCTGTTTCTCGTGGTAGCTGCGTACCCGTGCGGCGGCTTTCTCCAGCGCTTCACGCTGGGCCGGGGTGATTCGGCTCAGGGCCAGCTCCAGGCGCTCGCGACCGAGGATAAGCTCGCTCATCGAAGTGACTTCAACACCATCAAAGCGCTGGGTGAACTCCACCAGTGCTGCGTCACCGCGCTCGCGCACGGCCTTGATGATGTCGAGCACGCGCTGGTTGACCGCATCGTCGGACACACTTTCCCAGCTCAGCAGATGATCCAGATGTCGGGCGAAATCCGGGTCAGCGGCATTGAGTCGGGCAATAGCAGTGGACGTGGTCATAGCGAGGGCCTCAATAATTGGCGGATGCTCAGGCGCCCTTAACGTAGCAGCCGATCCGCGAGGGCACCTGAAAAAGTTGGCTATGACGCGGATAGACGGGCGCGACAGCAAAGGTCGCGCGCAGGAATCAACCGCGGTGTCGCGACTCCACGGCCTGACGCAAGGTGTCGATCAGGCTCTGGATACGCGCATGCTGCATCTTCATGGATGCTTTGTTGACCACCAGACGGGAGCTGATGGTGGCAATCAGTTCCTGGGGCTCCAGGCCGTTTGCCCGCAGGGTATTGCCGGTATCGACGACGTCGATGATCTTGTCGGCCAGGCCAATCAGGGGCGCCAGCTCCATCGAGCCATAGAGCTTGATGATGTCGACCTGACGGCCCTGCTCGGCGTAGTAGCGCTTGGCAACGTTGACAAACTTGGTTGCCACCCGCAGGCGACCCTTGGGTTCAGCAGCACCCACCGCACCGGCGGTCATCAGCTT
The DNA here is from genome assembly GCF_014648275.1 of Pseudomonas laurentiana. Classification (GTDB taxonomy): domain Bacteria; phylum Pseudomonadota; class Gammaproteobacteria; order Pseudomonadales; family Pseudomonadaceae; genus Aquipseudomonas; species Aquipseudomonas laurentiana. The sequence goes on along the minus strand of NZ_BMQU01000013.1, from coordinate 107,747 downwards.
GCACTTGGCAATCTGCAGATCCAGTGGCTCGTACAGGCCCTGACCACCGTACTCCATCAACACGTCCTTGCCGGCCACACCCAGATCGGCGGCGCCATGCTCGACATACGTCGGCACGTCGGTGGCCCGCACGATCAGCAGGCGTACATCTTCCTGGGTCGTCGGGATGATCAGTTTGCGGCTCTTGTCCGGATTCTCGGTCGGGACAATGCCCGCCTCTGCCAGCAACGGCAGGGTATCGTCAAGAATACGGCCCTTGGACAGCGCGATGGTCAACATGAAACGTCGGTCCTTATGCGGCTTGTGCCCGTCGAGCCGCACAGCAGGCTCGACAGCAGTCAATTCGGTCCAGCAATGTGTGGCGCGTCCCTGCGCCGCAGGCAGACTAGCCCGGTACGCGACGGATCTTCGCGCCCAGCATCTGCAGTTTTTCCTCGATGCACTCGTAACCACGGTCGATGTGGTAGATGCGGTCGATCAGTGTATCGCCTTCGGCAACCAGCGCCGACAGTACCAGGCTGGCAGAAGCCCGCAGGTCAGTCGCCATCACGGGGGCGCCCTTGAGGGTCTTGGTCCCGGTAACGATGGCAGTGTTGCCTTCGACCTGAATCAAGGCGCCCATGCGGTGCATCTCGTACACGTGCATGAAGCGGTTTTCAAAGATCGTCTCGATCACAGCGCCCGTGCCTTCGGCGATGGCGTTGAGGGAGATGAACTGCGCCTGCATGTCAGTCGGGAACGCCGGGTACGGGGCTGTACGCAGGTTGACGGCTTTAGGCCGCTTGCCGTGCATGTCCAGTTCGATCCAGTCTTCACCCGTGGTGATTTCGGCACCGGCTTCCTTGAGTTTCTCAAGCACGGCTTCAAGGATGGTCGGATCAGTGTCCTTGACCTTCACCCGACCACCGGTAATGGCCGCAGCCACCAGGTAGGTACCGGTTTCGATACGGTCAGGCATGACGCGATAGGTCGCCGAACCCAGGCGTTCTACACCATCGATGGTGATCGTGTCGGTGCCAGCGCCCTGTACCTTGCCACCCATGGCATTGATGAAGTTGGCCAGGTCGACCACTTCCGGCTCACGTGCGGCGTTCTGCAGCACGCTACGGCCTTTGGCCAGCGCCGCCGCCATCATGATGTTCTCGGTACCGGTCACACTGACAGTGTCGAAGAAGAAGTGCGCACCACGCAGGCCACCTTCAGGGGCCTTGGCCTTGATGTAACCGCCCTCGACTTCGATCTTCGCACCCATGGCTTCAAGGCCACGGATGTGCAGGTCGACAGGACGCGAACCAATGGCGCAACCGCCAGGCAGGGCCACCTCAGCCTCACCAAAGCGCGCGACCATCGGGCCGAGCACCAGGATCGAGGCGCGCATGGTCTTCACCAGCTCGTAAGGCGCGATCAGCGTCTTGATGCTGCGCGGGTCGATTTCCACCGAGAGCTTTTCGTCGATGACAGGCTCAATGCCCATCCGCCCGAACAGTTCGATCATGGTGGTGATGTCGTGCAGGTGCGGCAAGTTGCCAACCGTCACAGGGCCGTCAGCCAACAAGGTGGCGGCCAGAATCGGCAGGGCGGCGTTCTTCGCCCCGGAAATGCGGATCTCGCCATCAAGACGAGGACCGCCAGTAATAATCAGTTTATCCATTTGAGTCTCGCGCCAATTGGCTCAGGTGCGCTCAGCCCAGGCTGCGCTGCTGAAAAATTTCATGGTTACCGCATGGATGCTGCCATCGGTGATCCACGGGTTCAGGTGAGCATAGATCGCTTGCTGACGCTTGACCGGGCTCAGGGCCGCCAACTCGTCGCTGATCAGATTCAACTGGAAGTTGCAGCCTTCGCCTTCAACTTCGACCCGGGTTCCCGGCAACTTTTCTTCAAGGAAGCTCTTAACTTCTACGGCCTGCATGCTCAACCTCAATCGGCGCCCTGTGCGCGCGGGTCGGCCATCATACAAAAAAGCCCCCCGCCTGCGAACCCCGTAAACGAGGACTCTGACGGAGGGGCCGGTAGGCGGGGGCCGATTATCGGCCCGCCAACAGCTCGCCGAGGCCATAGACCTCGGCGATTTCACGCATGTCCTGGGGCATGGCGCGTACTTCGACCGTTTTCCCGGTTGCACTGGCATCACGCATGAAGGCCAGCAACAGGGAGAGGCCAACACTGCTCGACTTCTCCACTGCAGAGCAGTCGAGCACTAGCGTGGGCGCCTTCTCAGCGGCAATCAGCGTCTTACCTTCCTTGCGCAGGGTCGGGCCCGTGCGGTAATCCAGAACCCCCGAAAGGCTCAGGACACCGGCCTCACCCCACTTTACAGAGGCACTGCTCATTGCGTCTGTTTCTCGGTGGACTGCTCCGCCGTTTCCTTGGCCTTGGCAACTTCGCCAGCCCAGCCATCGATGGTCTTGTCCAGGTTATTACCGTTGCGCTGCATGGCGTCGGCAAACTGGTCACGGAACAACTTGCCGATATTGATGCCATTGACGATCACATTGCGCACTTTCCAGACGCCATCGATCTTCTCCAGCGTGTAGGAAACCGGATAGATCGCACCGTTGTTGCCAGTGACCTTCATGTCAACGCTGGTCCGGGTGCCGCTTTCATCCTTGGCCGGGCTGACAGTAATACCCTGGTTGTTGTACTCCAGCAGTGCGTTTCCATAGAACTGCATCAAGCTGCGCTTGAAGTTCTCCTGGAAGCGCGTCATCTGCTCAGGCGTAGCCTTGCGCGAATACTTCACGGTCATGATGCTGCGCGAGATGCCATCAGCGTCCACAACCGGTCCGAGGATACGATTGAGGGCGTCGTAGAACGCGCTCGGGTTGGACTTGTACTGCTCTTTGTTCGACTTCAGGTCGGACAGCAGCTCATTGGTCGTACCCTGAATAAGGTCATGAGCCGACGGTGCAACCGCTGCGCCCGCAAACATCGGCAGCGCTGCCAGCAACACCAGCAGACCGCGTCGCAGAATAGAGATCATAGAAACTCCTTATTTGGCTTCTTTGCCAACGCTATTGAGCAAAAACTTGCCAATCAGATCTTCAAGCACCAACGACGACTGGGTGTCATGGATGACCCCGCCATCCTTCAACACCGTCTCATCGCCGCCGACACTGATACCCACGTACTTCTCACCCAGCAACCCTGCAGTCAGGATAGATGCCGTGGAGTCCGAGGGCAGGTTGTCCAGGCGTTTTTCCAGCTCCATGGTCACCCGACCGGTGAAGCTGTCGCGATCCAGATCGATGGCTGTGACCCTGCCGATAGTAACGCCGGCCATGGTCACTTTCGATCTGACCGTCAAACCGGCGATATTGTCAAAATTGGCATAAAGTTTATAGGTATCGCTGCTCGGGCTGGCAGACAGGCCACTGACACGCAGGGCCAGCAGAAGCAGCGCCAGGATCCCGGCCAGGAGGAACAGGCCGACACCGATTTCCAGGGTGCGGTTTTGCATCAGAAATCTCCAAACATCAAGGCGGTCAGAATAAAGTCCAGACCCAGGACTGCCAACGAGGCATAGACCACGGTCTTGGTAGTGGCACGGCTGATCCCCTCTGAAGTGGGTTCGCAGTCATAGCCTTGGAATACGGCGATCCAGGTGACGACAAAAGCAAACACAACGCTCTTGATGACCCCGTTAAGCACATCGTCGGTGAATGACACACTGTTCTGCATGTTGGACCAGAAAGAGCCTTCATAGACGCCCAGCCAGTCAACCGCGACCCAGGATCCCCCCCATATACCCACCACGCTGAAAATCATCGCCAGCAGCGGCAGGGAAATGAAGCCTGCCCACAGACGCGGGGCAACGATGTACTTGAGCGGATCGACACCGATCATTTCAAGGCTGGACAGCTGCTCAGTAGACTTCATGTTGCCGATTTCAGCGGTCAATGCAGAGCCCGCGCGCCCGGCGAACAGCAATGCCGTCACCACCGGCCCCAGCTCGCGCAGCAGGGTCAAGGCGATCATCTGCCCTACTGCCTGTTCCGAACCGTAGCTGCTCAGGATATTGAAGCCCTGCAAGGACAACACCATGCCGATGAAAATACCGGACACCACGATGATTGCCAGCGAGAGCACACCGACCGAGTACAGTTGCTTGACCAACAACTGGAAGCTGCCGCCAATACCGCCACGGCCAATCAATGCGTGCAACAGGAACAGCCAGGAGCGGCCAAGCACCGCGAGCACATCAATGGCCGCGCGACCGAAAAGACGAATACGCTCAAGTAACGATTTTCTGCGCATCTAACGCTTCCCCAACAAATCGGCGCGGTAGTCAGGCGCAGGAAAATGGAAAGGCACCGGGCCGTCTGGATCGCCCTTCATGAACTGACGAATACGCGGATTATCGGAGTTCATCAGTTCCTGCGGCGTACCTTGCCCCAATACCTGCCCGTCACCCACCACATAGAGGTAGTCGGCAATACTGGCGGTTTCAGCCAAGTCATGGGAAACGACGATACTGGTGATACCAAGGGCATCGTTGAGCAGACGAATCAACCGCACCAACACACCCATCGCGATCGGATCCTGGCCAACGAAGGGTTCGTCGTACATGAGGATTTGCGGGTCCAGGGCAATCGCACGGGCCAACGCCACACGGCGCTTCATCCCGCCGGAAAGCTCGTCGGGCATCAGTTCGAAGGCACCGCGCAAGCCCACCGCCTGCAACTTCATCAGCACGATGTCGCGAATCATCTCATCGGACAGTTGCGTATGAACACGCAGAGGAAAGGCGACGTTCTCGAACACATCGAGATCCGTGAACAATGCGCCACTCTGGAACAGCACGCCCATCTGCTTGCGGGCATCGAAGAGGTCGCTTCGCGACAGGGTTGGCAGGTTCTGACCCGCCACCCAGACTTCGCCGCTGGCAGGGCGCAACTGCGCGCCAATCAGCCGCAGCAGCGTAGTCTTGCCACACCCGGAAGGCCCCATGATGCCGGTGACCTTTCCTCGGGGAATACGTATATCGACGTTATTGAAGATACTGCGCGAACCGCGCTTGAAGGTTACGCCCTTCAACTCGACCGCGTAGGCGTTATCAACGCTCATCTAAACTCCTTGCGATACAGCCTTCTCACTCAGACGTCCGCCTCCTTCATGGAGGCACGCACGCCCTGAGCGGGCCGAACTGGCGGCGAACTATAGCACCGCAGACAGGCCCGCCCCAAGGCCATCGCAGCGCTTGCAGAGACTTCTTGGCGTAAAAAAGGATACGACTGACGCACCATTGACAGCGATTCGCAGGTGAGGCTTTCGTGCAATCCCGCTATAATCGCCGACTTTTCATCAGGCAATCCGATTTTCCACATGAGCCAATCCAGCGACCTGATCCAATCCGCACAACGTACTATCCGCCTCGAACTCGAAGCGGTAGAAGGCCTGCTCGCCCATATCGACGCTGATTTCGTCAAGGCCTGCGAGCTGATCCAGGCCAGCAAAGGCCGGGTCGTGGTAGTCGGCATGGGCAAGTCGGGGCACATCGGCAACAAGATCGCCGCAACCCTGGCCAGCACCGGCACTCCGGCATTTTTCGTCCACCCTGCCGAAGCCAGCCATGGCGACATGGGCATGATCACCCGTGACGACATCATCCTGGCCCTGTCGAACTCCGGCTCAACCGCCGAAATCGTTACCCTGCTGCCACTGATCAAACGCCTGGGCATTCAACTCATCAGCCTCACCGGCAACCCGGATTCGCCTTTGGCCAAAGCCGCCGAGGTCAACCTTGACGCCCGCGTGGAACAGGAAGCCTGCCCGCTGAACCTGGCGCCGACCTCCTCGACCACTGCCGCCCTGGTACTGGGCGACGCACTGGCCATCGCCCTGCTTGAAGCCCGCGGCTTCACCGCAGAAGACTTCGCCTTCTCCCACCCCGGTGGCGCATTGGGCCGACGCCTGCTGCTCAAGGTCGAAAACGTCATGCACGCCGGCGCCGAACTGCCTCAGGTTGCACGCGGCACCCTGCTCAAGGATGCCCTCATGGAAATGACCCGCAAGGGCCTGGGCATGACCGTGGTGCTGGAAGCTGACGGCCGTCTGGCCGGGATCTTCACCGATGGTGACCTGCGCCGCACGCTCGACCGCAACATCGACCTCCACAAGGCGCTGATCGAAGACGTGATGACTCCGCACGGCAAGACCGCCCGCGCCGAAATGCTCGCCGCCGAGGCCTTGAAGATCATGGAAGACCACAAGATCAACGCCCTGGTAGTCGTTGACAAGGACGACCGCCCGGTAGGTGCACTGAACATGCACGACCTGTTGCGTGCGGGGGTAATGTAATGCAATCGGATCTGCTGCAGCGCGGCAAGGCCATCAAGCTGGCCGTTTTCGATGTAGATGGCGTCCTCACCGACGGCCGCCTGTATTTTCTTGAAGACGGCAGCGAATTCAAGACCTTCAATACCCTGGACGGCCAAGGCATCAAAATGCTTATGGCTTCGGGCGTGACCACCGCAATCATCAGTGGCCGCAAGACCCCAGTGGTCGAGCGCCGGGCGAAAAACCTCGGCATCCCGCACCTGTATCAGGGACGGGAAGATAAATTGGTCGTATTGGACGAGCTTCTTGGCCAGCTCGGCCTAAACTATGACCAGGTTGCCTACCTGGGTGACGATTTGCCGGATCTGCCTGTCATCCGCCGGGTCGGCCTGGGCATGGCCGTGGCCAACGCTGCAGCCTTTGTACGCGAACATGCAGACGGTGTTACCGTTGCACGCGGCGGCGAAGGTGCCGCTCGCGAGTTTTGCGAACTGATCCTGCGGGCCCAGGGCAACCTCGATGCGGCCAACGCCAATTATCTGTAGGGCGACACATGTTCAGTAATAAAATCCGCAATATTGCACTACTCGGTGCGATTGCCGCCCTGCTGGCGGCGATTGGGTACTGGAAAGTCGGCCCCACCAGCTTCCTCGAACAACCCGTAGTCACTGTAGACAAAAGCGCCATCGACTATTACGCCACCAACGCCCATAGCGTTCAGTTTCTCCCAGACGGCAAGCTGCAATATGACATGACGGCAGACAAGGTCGAACACCTGCAAGCCAGTGAAGTCACCCTGCTGACCACACCGGACCTGCACATGTACCGAGGCACCGCCTACCCTTGGCACGTTCAGAGCGAACGCGGCGAGGTGAACCCCGACGGCACCGAAGTCGAACTGATTGACTCCGTGCGGGTTGCCCGCACCGACGAACAGAACCGTGAAACCATTATTACCACAACCCGTATGACTGTATTCCCACAGAAGCAATATGCTCAAACCGAGCAAGCCGTTAGAATCGACGGCGCCGGTGGGACCACTACGGGCAAGGGAATGAAAGCGTATTTGAAAGACGGCAGGATGGACCTGCTGTCCAACGTAAGAGGACAGTATGAGGCTCGTTAAAACCCTCCCCTTTTTGCTCAGCCTGAGCGCAGCACTGGGAAGCGCGAGCGCCTTGGCCCTGCCGAACGACCGCGACCAGCCAATCCGCATCCAGGCCGATAACGCCCAACTGGACGACAAGAAAGGCATTGCCACCTATACCGGCGACGTGATCATCACCCAAGGCTCCATGATGATCAAAGGCAACACCGTGACCATCACCCGCTCCGCCGCTGGCGATATCGACGTGGTCACTTCGGTGGGCAACCTGGCTTACTTCGAGCAGCAACAAAGCGCCGCAAAAGCAGACAAGATGCAAGGTTATGCCGTACAGATCCAGTACCAGGCCCTGAAAGACCTGGTGGTCCTGACAGATCGGGCCAAGGTGATCAACGAAGGCAATACCACAGAAGGCGAAAAAATCGTCTACAACACCAAGTCTCAGGTCGCTACCGCCGGCCGCGGCAGCAACATTACCGCGCCGCGTCCACGCATCGACATGGTGATCCAGCCGAAGAAGAAGGCCGAGTAATGGCAACCCTCAAAGCCCAGCACCTGGCCAAGAGCTACAAAAGCCGACAAGTCGTACGCGACGTCAGCCTGTCAATCGACAGCGGTCAGATCGTCGGCCTGCTCGGCCCTAACGGCGCCGGCAAGACAACATGCTTCTACATGATTGTCGGCCTGGTACAGGCCGACCAGGGCCGCGTGCTCATCGATAACCTGGATGTCAGCCACCAGCCGATGCATGGCCGTGCACGCGCCGGTATCGGCTACCTGCCCCAGGAAGCCTCGATCTTCCGAAAGCTGTCGGTGGCCGACAACATCATGGCGATCCTGGAAACACGCAAGGAGCTGGACGCTGCGGGGCGGCGCAAGGAGCTGGAAAGCCTGCTGCAGGAGTTCCACATCAGCCACATTCGCGACAACCTCGGCATGAGCCTTTCTGGTGGCGAACGTCGCCGCGTGGAAATCGCACGCGCACTGGCGACCGCACCAAAGTTCATCCTGCTCGACGAACCCTTTGCCGGTGTCGACCCGATCTCGGTCGGAGACATCAAGCAGATCATCCATCACCTGAAAGCCAAAGGCATTGGCGTTCTGATCACCGACCACAACGTCCGTGAAACCCTGGATATCTGCGAAACTGCTTACATCGTCAACGATGGTCGCCTAATCGCCGAAGGTGATGCAGAGACCATCCTGGCCAACGAACTGGTGAAAGAGGTTTACCTCGGCCACGAGTTCCGCCTGTAAGCCCGAGGTGCGAGGCACCGCCAGAGCGCTGACGATCCGCCCAAATGCCGGCTTATTTGTTACAGCGCTCTAGGCAAACACCTCGGTTTCAGGCATATAATTTGCTTAAAGAAGGCGCTCAGGCGCCCTTGTAGTGGATGGCGCATGTGCGCCGGCGAATAAGGTGTTAAGCCCCTGCCATGAAACCATCGCTCGTCCTAAGAATGGGCCAGCAACTGACGATGACACCGCAGTTGCAACAGGCCATCCGTCTGCTCCAGCTTTCCACACTGGACCTGCAGCAGGAAATCCAGGAAGCCCTGGAGTCCAACCCGATGCTCGAGCGCCAGGAAGATGGCGACGACTTCGATAACAGCGACCCGATGGCGGATAACGCCGAATCCAAGCCTGCCTCGGAACCTCAGGAGACCAGCTTCCAGGAATCCGCCACCCCGGTGGAAAGCCTTGAAGAAGGCGAATGGAACGAGCGAATCCCCAATGAGCTGCCGGTAGATACCGCCTGGGAAGACATTTATCAAACCAGTGCCAGCAGCCTCCCCAGCAACGATGACGACGAATGGGACTTCACGACGCGCACCTCGGCGGGTGAAAGCCTCCAGAGCCATCTGTTGTGGCAGTTGAACCTGGCGCCGATGTCGGATACTGACCGACTGATCGCTGTCACCCTGATCGATTGCATCAACAACCAGGGCTATCTCGACGAAACACTGGAAGAGGTCTGCGAGTCCTTCGACCCGGAGCTCGATATCGAGCTGGACGAAGTGGAAGCGGTCCTGCATCGCATCCAACAGTTTGAGCCTGCCGGCATAGGCGCCCGCAACCTGAGCGAATGCCTGTTGCTGCAATTGCGCCAACTGCCTGCCCGCACCCCCTGGATGAGCGAAGCACAACGACTGGTCAGCGACTACATCGACCTGCTCGGCAGCCGTGACTACAGCCAGCTGATGCGCCGCATGAAGCTCAAGGAAGACGAGCTGCGCCAGGTTATCGAACTGGTACAAAGCCTGAACCCTCGCCCTGGCTCACAGATCGAGTCCAGCGAGCCTGAATACGTGGTTCCTGACGTGATCGTGCGCAAGGACAGTGAGCGCTGGCTGGTCGAGTTGAACCAGGAGGCGGTACCCCGCCTGCGCGTCAACCCACAGTACGCAGGTTTCGTGCGGCGCGCCGATACCAGCGCCGACAACACCTTCATGCGCAATCAGCTTCAGGAAGCACGCTGGTTCATCAAGAGCCTGCAAAGCCGCAACGAAACGCTGATGAAAGTTGCCACCCAGATCGTCGAACACCAGCGCGGATTTCTCGACCACGGCGACGAGGCCATGAAGCCGCTGGTACTGCATGACATTGCCGAGGCGGTGGGCATGCATGAATCGACCATATCCCGGGTAACCACGCAAAAGTACATGCACACCCCGCGGGGCATTTACGAGCTGAAGTACTTTTTCTCCAGCCATGTGAGCACCTCCGAAGGCGGAGAATGCTCGTCCACGGCGATTCGCGCGATCATCAAAAAACTGGTTGCAGCGGAAAATCAGAAAAAGCCATTGAGTGACAGCAAGATCGCTGGTTTACTGGAGGCACAAGGCATCCAGGTAGCACGACGCACCGTCGCCAAGTACCGCGAATCGCTCGGCATTGCACCGTCGAGTGAACGCAAGCGACTGATGTAACGCACCTGAGGTGTGCCACCGCAATTCAAGTGGCAGGCGCAATACCTGCCTCTTATGCACCGGCAACAAAAGGAGAAGCTGTATGCAAGTCAACATCAGTGGACACCAAGTAGAAGTTACCGAAGCGCTGCGCACTTACATCGGGGAAAAACTCGAGCGCCTGGAGCGTCACTTCGACAAGATCACCAATGTGCAGGTTATTCTGGAGGTCGAGAAGCTACAGCAGAAAATCGAGGCCACCCTGCGCATCCCAGGCGGCGAAGTCGTCGCCAATGCCGAGCATGAAGACATGTATGCCGCGATCGACCTGCTTGCCGACAAGCTCGACCGCCAACTGAAAAAACACAAGGAAAAACAGCAGGCCTTGCTGCAAGGTGCAGCCGCTCGCTGACCCCCCCCCACTCATGATCCGACTTGAAGATATCCTGACCCCCGGCCGTTCACTTGTGAACGTGCCGGGAGGCAGTAAAAAACGCGTACTCGAACAGATTGCGAACCTGATTGCCCGGGAAGTGCCGGACCTGGAAATGCAAGTTGTCTTCGAGAGCCTTATTGCCCGCGAAAAGCTGGGCTCCACTGGTTTCGGCAACGGCATTGCCATTCCGCACTGCCGCCTGAGTGGTTGCAGCGCGCCGGTCAGCGCACTGCTTCACCTGGATGCCCCCATCGATTACGACGCCATTGATGGCGCACCGGTAGACCTGCTGTTCGTACTGCTGGTTCCGGAAGCTGCCACCGATAAGCACCTGGAGCTGCTGCGCCAGATCGCCAGCATGCTTGACCGCAAGGACGTTCGCGAAAAACTGCGTGCGGCCAGCGACAACCAGTCCCTGTATCAGGTCGTACTGGATGTACAGAACGAGCACTGAACATGCGCTTGATCATCGTCAGCGGCCGATCCGGCTCTGGTAAAAGCACTGCCCTCGATGTGCTCGAGGACAACGGCTACTATTGCATCGACAACCTGCCCGCGGGCTTGCTGCCGCAGCTGGCCGAGAGCGCGCTGATCAATACCGAACTGATGCAACCCAAGGTTGCCGTGTCCATCGATGCGCGCAACCTGCCAAGCCATCTTTCCCGGTTCCCGGAATTGCTTGAAGATGCACGCAATCGGCACATCCAATGCGACGTGCTGTACCTGGACGCCGATGAAGAGACCCTGCTCAAGCGATTTTCGGAGACCCGTCGCCGTCACCCGCTAACCAACAGCCAACGCTCGCTGGCCGAGGCCATCCGGGTCGAAACGGAACTGCTCGGTCCCATCTCCGATCTGGCCGACCTGAAGCTCGACACCACCAACCTGAACCTGTACCAGCTAAAGGACTCGATCAAGCTTCGCCTGCTCAGTCAACCTGAGCCGGGTACTGCCTTCCTGGTTGAATCATTCGGCTTCAAGCGCGGCATGCCCGTAGATGCCGACGTGGTATTCGATGTGCGCTGCCTGCCCAACCCTTACTGGAAGCCAGAACTGCGCGACCATTCCGGGCTTGAACAGCCGGTGATTGACTATCTGGCTGCCCAGCCGGATGTAGAAGACATGTTCCAGGATATCTCTGGGTATCTACTCAAATGGCTACCCCGTTTTGCCGCCAGCAACCGTGCGTATGTCACCATTGCCATCGGTTGTACTGGCGGGCATCATCGCTCGGTCTATCTGACCGAACGCCTGGGTCAGTTGCTGCAGCAATCGCTGAAGAACGTCCAGGTCCGCCACCGCGACCTCTAGCCACAGGACTCTTGTGCGATGCCTGCTCTTGAAATAACGATCATCAACAAGCTGGGGCTGCATGCCCGCGCCGCCGCCAAGTTCGTTGGCGTTGCGGGCCGTTTTAATTGCCAGGTACGGATTGGCCGCGCACCGGACAAACTGGTCGACGGCAAGAGCATCATGGCCGTAATGATGCTCGCCGCAGGCAAAGGTACTCAGGTGCACCTGCATACCGAAGGTGAAGACGACACCGAAGCACTGAACGCACTGGTTGAGCTGATCAACAATCGCTTTGACGAAGGCGAGTAAGTCGCCGCGCAATCAAAACGGCGGATGTTTTAAATCACTCGGCAACCGTTTCGAGTCACCTGGATTTTCGGATACTCGAAAACACTCTGGTGGCTTGCCGAAGCAATTTTCTCAATACAGGCGTTGGGATCGTTCAGCGGCATGCGCTTAAGGTCGTCAAGACCAAGATTCCACCATTCAGAACTCAGTAATCCCTCGATAATCTCGGGGGAGTGACGATACCTGATGACTTTGGCAGGCATTCCGGCAACGATTGCATAGGGCGGAACATCGTGCGTAACCAACGCTCTGGTCGCAATGATCGCCCCCGTACCAACCTTGACCCCTTCCATTATCATTGCACTGTGGCCAATCCAGACGTCATGGCCGATCACGGCGTGGTCAATCCTGGGCTCATAGGACCATTCGGTGTCGGTGTATTGAAAAGGGTGAGTACTCAGCCAGTCGGAGGGATGGGTGTGTTTTTCCTGGCCCAATACAGCACCACTGCCAATGGAGCAGAATCGCCCTACCGACGATACAAAATGCAAGTGGCAGTCGCTTCGAATGTAGGTGTTGGCGCCTATAGATAGCTGATGCGCATCAATCAACACATGCCCCAAGCGCACCCCTTCCTCAAGTTGAAGAGTGGTTGCCTTGCGCAGTGTAGACACACCATCACTGACCTTGCATCCGTGCTTACGAATCCATCGATTCCAGTAGAAATCCTTCAAGCCCATCTCAACACCCACCTACTCAACCACGAAAAACTCACCAGAATCTGCACGCTACGCTGAGGGAGCAGAGCGCCACTATACCCAAGGGGCAACAGCAAGGTTAACCCCACTTTAGTGCACACGCCCCACCAAACTGCTGGTTGCCCGGCACAAGGCCGGGCGTGATCATAAGCGGTATCCGGCGTAATGAGCAGTCAGTGACTCAATACATCCAGTTGCTCGATCAGGATCGAACGCCCCAGCGACCTGCCGGTTGGCTCAAGGTCGCAGCCGACGGCAACAATGTGCTTGAACAGCACCTTCAGATTGCCCGAAACGGTGAACGGATTCAGAGCGTATTGCACCTCGCCATTTTCGACCCAGAAACCAATGCCCCGCATGGAAAACTCACCCGTTCTCAGGTCCAGCTGTGGTGTTCGAACCTCGGAGAGCAGTACCCCGCGCCCCATTTTCGCCAGCAACGCTGACTGCCCGTCCTGGCCCGGTGCAAAAGACAGGTTACGTGCTGCATCAACCAGGTTGCCTATCGAGTTACCGGTATTGGCCAGCCCGAATCGACGAGCCGACTCAGCATCTAGCGCATAGGAAACCAACTGGCCATTCTCGACAAAGGTCCTGGCCTGCGTCAGCACGCCCTCGTTATCAAACGGGCAACTCCCCATGCCCATTGGCAAGCATGGGTTTTCCTCGATCGTGACCACATCAGAGAACAGTTGGCTCCCGAGGGTTTCGCCAAGAAACGAGGCGTTCTCACCCAGCACCTTGCCGTTGATTGCCTGGGCGAATGCCGCCAGCAGCCACGCCGAGACGCTCGGCGCAAAGACCACCGGCGCCTGCGTATGAGCCTGTTCCAGTGAACGCCCACTCAGGTAACTCAGTGCACGCCTGGCAGCAAGGTCACCGATACGCGCCGGATCCGACAGCAACTCGATCTTACGCTGCACCTCATAGTTGCTGCCGGTGCGCCTGATACCGTCTGCAGCACTGCGCACATAGCAGCTCAGGTCAAAGGTGCTGGTGGCATAGCCCTCCAGGAAACCATGGCTATTGCCGTAGGCCTGGCAATGCTGCAAAACGTTGAACGACGTACCGCGGGAGTCAATGATCCGCTCATCGGCAGCCAATGCCGCCGCATCGCAGGCGCGGGCCCATTTCAACTGGTCCTCGGCACTGAATCCAGCATCATGATAGAGACTCAGGTCGCGCGGTCCCCACGCCATGCTCTCGGCGTCGGCAAGGCCGGTAAAGGGGTTACTGGAGGCCGCACGCGCCTTTTCCAGTGCCTGGCTCACCGCTTCAACGGGCGAGAACCCGTCATTCAGGTCGATACTCACCTCGGCCTTGCGTTGATCGACATAAACCGCCAACCCGAGCCAGCCGGCAGTTTCAGCGTACAGTGGGTCCACCTGATCGCCTGCCACCCGTTGCACACGTTGCGCTGTACGCACCGCAAGCGCCTCACAGGCATCTGCACCTTGCTCACGGGCCTCGGCAAGCAGCGCTTCGACATGCGCCTTCAAATCGGGCAGATTTTCGGGTCCTACCGTTTCCAGTGCCTTGTTCACATCATTCATGATTGGAAATCCTTTTCTTCAGCCAAGCAGAGTGAGGCCTGCACAACGCTGACACGTGCACGCGCCGGGCAGGCGATACGCTTCAGAATGACGAACAACGAAGAGGGGGCTTGTGCCATGACAGTACGAGAGTCCACTTCCGTGTTCACATCCTTTGCGAACGACAGAACGGACTCTACGCCTGCGAACAGACGACCTGGCCCTACATAGTTATGGCCAGGCCCTAGGAGATCAGCTGCCAGCGACCGTCATTTTTTCGATCAGCACGGAGCCAGTGTGGATATTGCTGCGGGTTTCCAGATCGTTACCAATCGCGACAATCTGTTTGAACATGTCTTTCATATTGCCGGCGATCGTGACTTCCTGAACAGCGAACTGGATTTCTCCATTCTCCACCCAGAAACCTGCCGCGCCACGGGAGTAATCACCGGTCACCATATTCAACCCGTGCCCCATCAGCTCGGTGACCAGTAAGCCACGCCCCATGCGACGCAACAACGCCGCCTGATTTTCATCACCGTGGGTGACAAACAGGTTATGTACCCCGCCTGCGTTGGCAGTACTCGGCATGCCCAGCTTGCGCCCGGAATAGGTACCCAGAACATAGGACACTAACTGGCCGTTCTCGACGAACGGCTTGGCATAGGTTGCCAACCCATCACCGTCGAATGCAGCACTGCCCAGCGCACGCTGCAGATGCGGACGCTCATCCAGGGTCAGCCAATTCGGGAACAACTGCTGCCCCAGCGCACCTTCGAGAAACGATGACTTGCGGTACAGGTTTCCACCGGAGATCGCCGACAGGAAGCTGCTGAACAAGCCTCCCGCCAGTTCCGCCGAGAACAATACCGGTACCTCGCAGGTGGGAACCGGCCGTGCGCCCAGACGGCTGGCTGCACGCTCCGCGGCTCGACGGCCAATGCTCTGTGGATCGGCCAGCAACTCACCCTGACGATTGACGTCGTACCAGTAATCACGCTGCATCTGCCCGTCACCCTCGGCGATCATGACGCAACTCAGGCTATGGCGTGTGGAGGCATACCCCCCGATAAATCCATGGCTGTTGCCGTACACACGGCAGCCCTGATGGGTATTGAGGGTAGTGCCATCGGCATTCTTGATCCGAGGGTCGGCCTCGAACGCCGCTGCCTCGCAGGCCAAGGCCTTCTCGATGGCCTGTTCAGGGCTTATGTGCCAGGCATGATACAGATCGAAATCCGGCAGTTCGCGAGCCATCAGCGCGGCATCGGCCAGCCCGGCGCAATCGTCTTCGGAGGTATGCTTGGCAATCGCCAGTGCGGCAGCAACGGTTTCACGAATCGCCTCGCTACCGCTGGCCGAAGTACTGGCCGAACCTTTGCGCTGCCCCACATACAAGGTGATGCCAAAGCCCTGGTCACGGTTGAACTCAACCGTCTCGACTTCGCGCTGGCGCACCGAGGTCGACAGCCCCTGCTCCAGCGAGACAGCTACTTCGCAGGCGCTGGCGCCCTGGCGCCGAGCCTCGGCAATGATCTGCTCGACCTGCTCCTGCAGTGCCGGCAGGGCCTGCGGACCTACGCTCTGGACTGAACTCATGGTCTTCTCCACTCAAAATCTGCTCTCGGCGCGGGTCAACTCACGACCGGGCCGGACAAGCGGCCCCCGACTGGTTATCATGGCGACGTTTCCACGCGGACTGTCACCATGGTTGATTCTTACAACGATGCCTTCGACGAAGGCGAAAAAAGCAAAACCCAGATCAAGCGCGAGCTGCATGCACTGGTCGACCTCGGCGAGCGCCTCACAACGCTCAAGCCGGACACCCTGGCACGCCTGCCGCTGACCGACGCCCTGCGTCGGGCTTTGGCCGATGCCAGCAAACACACCGCACACATTGCCCGCAAACGCCATCTGTCGTTCATCGGCAAATTGATGCGCGATCAGGACATCGAGGCAATCATTGCGCTGCTCGACCAACTCGATGCCTCCACTCGCCAGTACAACGAACGATTCCATAACCTTGAACGCTGGCGCGACCGCCTGATCGGCGGCACCGACGAAGACCTCGAGCGCTTCGTCAACGAATACGCCGAAGCCGATCGTCAGCAACTGCGTTCGCTGATCCGCCAGGCCCAGCATGAGTTGGCGCGCAACAAGCCGCCCACTGCCAGCCGCAAAATCTTCAAGTACATCCGCGAGCTTGACGAAACCCAGCGCGGCCTGCGCTGATCTTCGTAGCCGAGCCGGCACCCTGCCGGCTCGACCTCTCCGTCATGCGCCCGTGCCACCCACGGTGATCGCATCGATTTTCAGCGTCGGCTGACCGACACCCACGGGCACCGATTGCCCATCCTTGCCACACGTGCCCACACCGCTGTCCAGCGACAGGTCATTACCGACCATCGAGACCTTGCTCATGGCCTCAGGGCCATTGCCGATCAAGGTGGCGCCCTTCACTGGCGTAGTGATCTTGCCGTCCTCGATGAGGTACGCCTCACTGGTGGAAAACACAAACTTGCCACTGGTGATATCCACCTGCCCACCGCCAAGGTTTGCGCAGTAAAGGCCGCGCTTCACCGAAGCGATGATTTCAGCCGGATCACTGTCACCCGCACGCATGTAGGTGTTGGTCATGCGTGGCATCGGCAGGTGAGCGTAGGACTCACGCCGACCATTACCCGTACGCGCCATCCCCATCAAACGGGCATTGAGCTTGTCCTGCATGTAGCCTTTGAGGATGCCGTTCTCGATCAAGGTGGTACATTCCGTCGGGGTACCTTCATCATCGATGCTCAACGAACCACGGCGCCCCTGAAGGGTACCGTCGTCGACAATCGTGCAGAGGCTGGAAGCAACCTGATCGCCCAGCCGACCGCTGTAGGCCGAACTGCCCTTGCGGTTGAAATCGCCTTCAAGGCCATGACCGACTGCCTCATGGAGCAACACCCCCGACCAGCCTGGGCCGAGTACCACTGGCAATGTTCCAGCCGGTGCCGGGACCGCCTCCAGGTTGACCAAGGCCTGACGCAGCGCTTCACGGGCGTAATCCATGACACGGTCATCCGTAAAGAAACGGTAGTCGGTGCGCCCGCCGCCACCCTGGCCACCACGCTCACGGCGGCCATTCTGCTCGACGATCACGCTGACATTGAAACGTACCAGCGGACGCACATCGGCAGCGAGGGTACCGTCGGCCGCCGCGACCAGGATGCGCTCCCAGACACCGGCCATACTGACACTGACCTGCTGGATCCGCGGATCCAGCTTGCGAGTGGCCGCATCGACACGCTTGAGCAGTTCGACCTTCTCGGCACGACTGATGACCTCAAGCGGGTTGTCCGGCAAATACAGCGGTACCACGTCCAGGCTCTTGAAAGCCTGAACGCTGCCGTTCTGTCCGGCGCGGGAAATCGAGCGGGCAGCGCGGGCAGCCGAGCTCAAGGCTTCGAGATTGATTGCGTTACTGTAGGCAAAACCGGTTTTCTCACCGGACTGGGCACGCACACCAACGCCCTGATCGAGGTTGAAGCTGCCCTCTTTGACAATGCCGTCTTCCAGGGCCCACGACTCGGAAATCTGCCCCTGAAAGTACAGATCGGCGGCATCGATACCAGGCCCGGCCAGTTCACCGAGCACCGACTGCAGGCTGTCCAGGGTAAGACCACCTGGCGCCAGCAGGTGCTCACTGACAGTGGATAACAACTCGCTCATAGTCACTCCGAGGTGTACGCAGGCCGCAAGGCGTCCTGCGAGAAAAAGCGCCGGTGCAAGGCCACCGGCATCCGCGCCCGAATGGACGCCTGTTCGCTGCTGTCGCGTTCGGCCAGCAGCACGGCTTCGCCGGTATCCTGTTCGGCGACGATGCGCCCCCATGGATCAACGATCGCCGCATGACCAAAGGTTTCTCGCGGGCCAGGATGAGTTCCGCCCTGAGCGGCGGCCAACACATAGCACTGCGTTTCGATCGCCCGGGCACGGATCAGCACCTCCCAGTGCGCAGCACCGGTGACAGCGGTGAACGCCGCTGGCGCACTGATCAACTCGGCACCGGCCTCGCGCAAGGCGCTGTACAGCTCTGGAAAGCGCAGGTCATAGCAAACGCTGAGTCCCAGCCGCCCCACCGGCGTGTCGGCCACGACTACCTGATTTCCATGGGCATAGTCATCCGATTCACGATAACGCCCTCGGTTGTCGGCCACATCGACATCGAACAGGTGCAGCTTGTCGTAGCGCGCCACCTGTTGTCCCTGATCGTCGATCAGCAACGAACAGGCATTGGCTTTGGCGTCAGGCTGACCGACCGGCGGCAAAGGCACGGTACCCGCCACAATCCATAACTTGAGGTCACGCGCGGTCTGTTTCAACCACGGCAGGATCGGACCGTCGCCAAGTGCTTCTGCCCGCCCCATCGCTGCACTGTCGCGGCGCCCCATGGCTGCAAAGTTCTCTGGCAGGACGGCCAGCCGCGCACCGCCCTGGGCTGCACGCTCAAGCAACGTATGCGCATGGGCCAGGTTATCGGCAATATCGCTCTGGCTGACCATCTGAATCACGGCTGCCTTCATCAACGGTTCTTCTCGAAAGGTTTGATAAAGCTAATCTTAGGCTCTTTCCACGGGCCTTCGACGCGATAGTGCACACTGGCATAACGTGCCATTCGATCACCCAGCAGGCGATCAACCAGGAACAACGCGCCGCCGATGGCCGGAGCACCAACAATCAGGGCCGCCAATGGCAGGTTGTTGGTTACCGGCAACGTCACCAACAGGTTGGCATCGATTCGGTCTCTCACCATATCCAGCGTGCCATCGAGCTCCAGATTACTTGAGGGACCGGTCACCGTAATCGGCTCACGCGTCACATAGACCCCCTCACTGGCGACCAACAAGCCTTTGACCCGGTCGTAACTCAAACCTTTGCCAAGCAAGTCGGAGAAGTCCAGACGCAAGCGCCGCCCTATCGAGTTGAAGTTGAGCAGGCCGAACACCCGCAGCGCTTGCGCGCCACCCTCCACCTCAACGAACTGGCCCTTGCGTAGCGACGCATCAAGGCTACCGGAGAACCGCTTGAGGCCTACCCAGGCCGGCGAACCCGGCCAACGACCGTCAGCGTCCAGACGAAAATCGCGGCTGGTCACGGTCGGCGCAAACTTCCAGGCCTTGAGGACATCTGCCAGGTCCTTGCCTTCCAGTCGCCCCTTGTACCAACTGCTGCTCGCCCCTGGCACACCTTCCCAACCGGCGTTGCCATCAATCATCAAGCCTTTGAGGTTCAGGTCCAGATCCTTCAGCGCCACGCCTTTGGACGTGGGCCGCAGCTTCAGCGACCAACTGCCCAACAGATCATCACCCTGGAACAGTTTGCCGATGGTCAAGTCGATTGCCGGTATTTTGCGGGGATCAACCGTGGCCAAGGGGTCTGGTGCGTCTGGGTCAGTGACCTCATCAGGGTTAGCTGGCGGCAAATGAATGGTCTGCACATTAAGGGTAATCGGTTGCGCCTGGTTATCCGGGAGACGCGCATTGCCGATTGCCTCCTTACTGTCCAGGCGCACACCCCAACTGTCATTGCTGCGGCTCACACGCACTACCGCCTGATTCAGATCAAGACCGAACGCCTTGACCTGCCCGATGCTCAAATCAGCACTCTGGAGGGTTTGCCGAGCACTACCGCCAGGGTCGCTTCCGGCATAACGTTCCAACTGTTTCTGCCAAAGCGCCAGGTCCAGCTCAGTCAGCCTGCCACTCAACCGCAGCCCCTGGGCCGATGGCAATTGGGCGCTGCCTTCACCAAACAACAATTCACCACGCCCTTGACCGGGCTTGCCAACCGGCGAGGCATACGCCAGGTTGGCAAGGTCGGCGTAGTCCACATCGTAACGACGCTCAGGGCCTTGCAAGTTCATCCTGAACTGGCTGTTACGCACCTCTGAGGCCGCTTTGCCGAAGGGCGCAGGCAAATCGATTGCCAGCCCCTTGAGGGTGGAGTTGATTGACAGTTGATTACTGCGGCTGCCCAAGGCGAGCTGCAGTTCGTAAGGCAGCTCGCCAGACACCGGCAGGGCTTGATTGAACTGCAACCAGTCGGTCAACGCCTTAAGCCCGATCTGCCCCTTGGCAGCGACGCGAGTCTGCAGCTGACCAGGCTTGCCTTCGGCGAAGATCTGCGCGGTGATGGGCTTATCGAACGCCCGAGCCGCGATAGCCTGGCCGCTCAGGCCTTTGTCATAATCAAAGCGAAAATCGCCCTTGAGCTGGCTCAACTCCAGCGCGGGCTCCCGGATCTTGAGGCGCGCATCTGCCGTGCTGAAGTCCACCAGCACCTTCGGCTGCTGCCCTTTCACCAGCGGAATATCCAGCTTGAGCTTGCCCGTCAGGCTGCCCTCACCCTCCCAACCCGCAAAGGTCGGTCCGGTGCCAATAGGAGCTTCCTGAAGAATTTTCAGGCCGTCGCCAAGCCCGCCGGAAAACGCACCATCAAGGTACAGGTGGCTGTGTTCGCCACTCTCAACGTGGGGAATATCCACCATCACGTTGCTGACCTGGGTATCGAGCAACTGCCCGCTACGGGCCTTGACCCGCACGCCGGCATGATCGATGAACACATCACCGTCGACATTACGCACCGTTGGCCAGCCGGGCTGAAAATCAAGGGCCGCGTCGTGCACCTTGAAAAACAGACTGATGCTCCGTGCCTCAGGGGCTGCGCCGTGGTTCAACGAACCCTGGTACTGAAAATAGCCTTCATCGACCGCACCTTTGAGAATCGCCGTGCGCAGCCATTCATCCAGCGCAGGGCTCAAGACTGCAGGCAGGTACTTGCCGGTGTAGCGACCGTCGCCCTCGACCAGGCCAACACGCAAGTCCATATAGTCCTCAAGCGCGGGGTCGAAGAGCAGGCGAATCAGAAAATCACCGGCAATCTTGCCCTCTTCCCCCAGCACCTTCAGGTAAGGCGCGATGAGGGTGAAGCCGTCCTGGTCCAGGCGCCAGGTCAAGCGTGCATTGGCTTTCTGATAATGCCATGGTTTGGCGAAGATAGGATCGAGATGCAGCATGAAGGCATCGGTATCGAGGCGTAATTCACCATGACCGAGATCACCACTGATGCTGCCACTGACGTTGCCTGCCGCCGGGGCACCGTGGTAAGCCGAGAATCCCACACGATCAAGGTTGGCAGCAAAACTGAGGCGCTGATCACCACTGGCCTTTGGCCTGATGTCCAACTGCACGTTGCGCAGCCCACCGCTGACCTTGAGGCCATTGACCACAGCCATCATGGTCTCTGGCAGAGGCGCCAAGGCATCGATCAACGGCGTGAGCGGGTCAAGGTCCAGGCGATCGGCCTGAATCGACCAGGTCTCCTCGGATGTTTCGGTCGCGGCCAACTGATGCAGTTGAACACGAGACTCCCAACGGGTTTCCCCGAGGCTCATGGCCAGTGAGTCCGCGACCACGTTGAAGCCATGCTCATTACGCTGAAACCACACGTTGAGTGCCAGGTTCTCCAACGTGATGGCTTTGCGCCCAGTGTAAGCACCGCGCACCTGCGGCGCATTCATGCGCACGACCGCACTGTTCACCTCGCCATGCGACCAGTTGAGCCAAACCTCTCCGCCAGTATGCAGGCGTTCGGCCTTCCATTGCCCCAGCCATTTCGGTGGCAACCATTTGGCCCAATCGCTCTGGGGCAGGCTCAGGTAAGCGTCCACTTGCGCGTCGCGCCATTGCGCCGGACGAATACGGCTACTCAGGCTCAAGGTCAGTGGCTGACCGTCGGGCAGGGTCACGCGCGCATCAAGGCGCTGACGGACACTGCCAGTCTGTAGCCCGAGGTTGACATAGGTGAGGGTTGTCGGGTCTCGCTGAAACGGCTCCAGGGTGACCTGACTGTCGAACAAGGAAACTTTCGAGACCACCTGGAGCTGGGTCAGTATCTGCTCAGGGTCGAGCGGCTGCTCCTCTCTGATCGGCAATCCCTTCAGCGTCCAGCGACCGTTCTCGTCTTCATGCAGGCTCACCTGCAAGCCGCCCAACTCAATCTGGGCAATGCGCAGTTGACGCCCTACCAGGCTCGCCCAGAGATCGGGGACGACCTTGACTGCATCCAGGCGCAAGGCATGCGGGCCATCACCCAATTGCACATCACGCACCACCAGGACCGGCGCCAACCCGCTCCAGCGCCCCTCCAGGCCGCCCACGTGGACAGGCATGCCCAACGCCTGCTCGGCCTTGTCCTGAGCCTCATTTCGATACTCGGCCACAAGCGGCACCAACTGCCGCCCGAGGCTTACATAAAGCGCAACCAGCACTGTCAGCAAGGCGCAACCGCCCAAGCCCCAGCGAGTCAATGCGATCAGAACGCGCGTCAGACGTTCCATGTCGATGTCTCCCCGAGTCGAGCTTTAACTATGGCCCGGACTACTGGCTTTGCCAGCAACCACAGCTCAAATGAACAACAAAAGCGAATCAGAGCAGCACCACATCGTATTGTTCCTGGGAATACATCGACTCGACCTGAAAGCGAATCGTGCGCCCGATGAAAGCCTCAAGCTCGGCAACATTGCCGGACTCTTCATCCAGCAGCCGATCCACCACCTTCTGGTTAGCCAACACTCTATAACCTTCAGCCTGATAGGCACGAGCCTCACGCAGGATTTCCCGGAAAATCTCGTAACAGACTGTCTCAGGGGTTTTCAGCTTGCCACGGCCGTGGCAACTGATGCAGGGCTCGCAGAGCACCTGTTCGAGGCTTTCTCGGGTACGTTTACGGGTCATCTGCACCAGGCCAAGCTCGGTGATCCCAATGATATTGGTCTTGGCGTGATCACGTTCGAGCTGCTTCTCCAGGGTGCGTAACACCTGCCGTTGGTGTTCTTCGTCTTCCATATCGATGAAGTCGATAATGATGATCCCGCCGATGTTGCGCAGGCGCAGTTGCCGGGCGATGGCGGTCGCAGCCTCAAGGTTGGTCTTGAAGATGGTTTCTTCCAGGTTGCGATGACCGACGAAAGCACCCGTGTTGACATCAATGGTGGTCATCGCCTCGGCCGGGTCCACCACCAGATAACCACCGGACTTCAAAGGCACCTTGCGGTCCAGGGCACGCTGGATTTCATCCTCGACGCCATAAAGGTCGAAGATCGGACGCTCTCCTGGGTAATGCTCCAGCCGATCAGCGATTTCCGGCATCAGCTCAGCGACAAACTGCGTGGTTTTCTGGAACGTTTCCCGAGAGTCGATGCGAATCTTCTCGATTTTCGGGTTCACCAGGTCGCGCAAGGTACGCAAGGCCAGGCCCAGGTCTTCATAAATCACGGTAGGCGCCCCTACCGTCTTGATCTGATTGCCGATCTGCTCCCACAGCCTGCGCAGATAGCGGATATCCATGAGAATTTCGTCAGCGCCAGCACCTTCGGCAGCAGTGCGCAGGATAAAGCCCCCTGCGTCCTTGATATTTTCCTGGGCGATGCAATCGCTGACCACCTGCTTGAGGCGTTCGCGCTCGGCTTCATCTTCGATTTTCAGGGAAATGCCAACATGGCTGGTGCGTGGCATGTACACCAGGTAACGCGAAGGGATCGACAGCTGAGTGGTCAGACGAGCGCCCTTTGAACCGATGGGATCCTTGGTTACCTGCACCACCAGGCTCTGCCCCTCATGCACCAACGCACTGATGGTCTCGACCGATGGGCCTTCACGCAGGGAGATTTCCGACGCATGGATGAACGCTGCGCGCTCCAGACCAATATCGACGAACGCCGCTTGCATGCCCGGCAGTACACGCACCACTTTGCCTTTGTAGATGTTGCCAACGATACCGCGGCGCTGGGTACGTTCGACATGCACCTCTTGCAGGACACCGTTTTCCACCACCGCCACGCGTGATTCCATCGGCGTGATATTGATCAGAATCTCTTCACTCATGGCTGGCTCTCGTCAAAGGTGTTCAGGTAATGATGGCTCGCTCATGGAAGGCTGGCGAGCACGGGCAGCTTCAGCGCATCCTCATTCAACGGGTCTGGAGGCGTTGCCAGCAAGGAATGCCGAACCGCTCCAGCAGTGCGGCCGTTTCACACAGTGGCAAGCCGACGACGGCTGAATAACTGCCACTCAGGCTCTGCACAAACACCGCACCCAGGCCTTGGATCGCATAAGAACCGGCCTTGTCATGGGGCTCGCCGCTGTCCCAATAGGCGTGCGCTTCGGCCGGGCTGATCGAACGAAACGTGACGCGGCTAGCAACACACACGCTTTCACAGCGAGTCCCATCGGTAATGGCGACAGCGGTCAACACGTCATGTTCTCGCCCGGAGAGCGAAGCGAGCATCGTCATCGCTTCAGCGCGGTCCTGCGGTTTGCCCAGGATCTGCCCATCCAGAATTACCGCGGTATCAGCCCCCAGCACAGCCAACGGGGCATGGGCCTCCGTGGCCGCGAGCATTGCCAACCCGGCCAATGCCTTGCCACGCGCCAAACGCTCGACATAGGCGCGCGCAGGCTCATCGGCCAAGGGAGTTTCATCGATAGAGGCACTGATGGTCGTGAATGGCACGCCAATCTGGGTCAACAGTTCACGTCGGCGTGGCGAGCCAGAGGCCAGGTACAGCGGGGTCATTTTGACGTCTCCCTGTCAATGGCGGGCAGTGGAATCAGTGGATGCTGAGTCGGCGACGCAAGCCTTGCAAGGCGTAGCTGATCCAGGGCCAGAGCAAGGCACTGACAACGGCTGGCCAGAGCAAGGCAAGAGTCGGCTGACGGTTGCCGGTCAGTGCGCTGAGCCACAATTGAACCAGCTGCGCCAGACCAAAAATCACCAGCACCACCAGGCTCTGTTGCCACATAGGGAACATGCGCAACCGCTGCTGCAGCGAAAGAATCAGGAAACTGATCAGGGTGAGCACCAGCGCATTCTGCCCCAACAGGGTGCCGCACAGCACATCGGAAGCCAGGCCAAGTACAAAGGCCGTGGTCATTCCAACCTTGTGCGGCAGCGTCAGCGTCCAGAACACCAGTAACAGCGCAAGCCACAAAGGCCGCAAGTGATCGGAACCCTCTGGCATCGGCGCAACGCTCAGCAGTATGCCAATCACGAAGCTCAGCCAAATGACCCAGCCATTCCTGCTGCGGGTACTAACCATTAGTGTCTCTCCCGGGAGTTGACCGGCGCAGCGCCAGAGCTACGGGCCGGTGCCGCGGGTGCGGGAGCAGTGGCGGCAGGAGCTGCAACAGGTGCCGTGGCAGCAGGCGTGGCCGGCGCGGGCATTGCCGCTGCCGGGGCATCACCTGGCGCCGCGGACTTCTGCCGGTCAGCGGCTTCCTGGGCCTGGGCCGCCTCGGTGGCACGTTGTTCAGGAGAACGACTGTCACTGAACACCAGCAGCATGTAGCGGCTACGATTGAGGGCCGCCGTTGGCACCGCACGGACAATAGCGAAAGGCTGGCCAGAGTCGTGAATGACCTCCTTGACCGTGGCGACAGGGTAGCCGGCCGGGAAACGCTGACCGAGGCCGGAACTGACCAGCAGATCACCTTCCTTGATGTCGGCGGTGTCGGCTACGTGGCGCAGCTCAAGGCGTTCCGGGTTGCCGGTACCGCTGGCAATGGCACGCAAGCCATTGCGATTGACCTGCACTGGAATGCTATGGGTGGTATCGGTGAGCAGCAGCACACGGGCCGTATAAGGCATCAGCTCAACCACCTGCCCCATCAGGCCGCGCGCATCGAGTACAGGCTGCCCTAGCACGACGCCATCACGCTCGCCCTTGTTGATCAGAATACGGTGGGTAAACGGGTTAGGGTCGATACCGATCAATTCGGCGACCTCGACCTTTTCGTTAACCAGTGCCGAAGAATTGAGCAGCTCGCGCAAACGCACGTTCTGTTCCGTCAGCGCAGCCAGCTTCTGCAAACGACCTTGCAGTAGCAGCGCCTCGGTCTTGAGTTTCTCGTTCTCGGCCATCAACTCGGCACGGCTGCCGAATTGATTGGAAATCCCCTCCCAGAACTGTTCCGGCAGGTTGGTAACCCAATAGGCCTTGATCAGTACCCGCGACATTTGCTGGCGCACCGGCTGCAACACCGAAAAGCGCGCGTCGACCACCATCAGGGCGACCGAAAGCACCACCAGCACGAGCAAGCGAACACCCAGTGAAGGGCCTTTGGCGAAAAGCGGTTTAATGGGCCGTTCCTCGTGGGCGACTATTCAGGAGGTCAATCATACGGCAACACATCCGCCGACTGGTGGTTTAACGCGTTGCGGCGCCTGACGGCGCCGACAACCGCATACAGGTAGCACCCTCGGCACTACCTGTAAACCACACATCGGGAGGCTGCCGGCAAGATCACTCGCTGGAGAGCAGGTCCATGGTGTGCTTGTCCATCATCTCCAGCGCACGACCGCCACCACGGGCAACACAGGTCAGCGGATCTTCGGCGACGATGACCGGCAGGCCGGTTTCCTGGGCCAGCAGCTTGTCCAGATCGCGCAGCAATGCGCCACCACCGGTCAGCACCAGGCCGCGCTCGGCGATGTCCGAGGCCAGCTCGGGTGGCGATTGTTCCAGCGCGCTCTTGACCGCCTGGACGATAGTCGCCAGGGACTCCTGCAGGGCTTCAAGCACCTCGTTGGAGTTCAAGGTGAAGGCACGTGGAACACCTTCTGCCAGGTTACGGCCGCGTACATCGACTTCACGGACTTCGCCGCCCGGATAAGCGGTACCGATTTCCTGTTTGATGCGCTCGGCCGTGGATTCGCCGATCAGGCTGCCGTAGTTACGGCGCACGTAGGTCACGATGGCTTCGTCGAAGCGATCGCCGCCCACACGCACGGACTCGGCATAAACCACGCCGTTCAGGGAGATCAATGCAATTTCAGTGGTACCACCA
The DNA here is from genome assembly GCF_014648275.1 of Pseudomonas laurentiana. Lineage (GTDB taxonomy): Bacteria > Pseudomonadota > Gammaproteobacteria > Pseudomonadales > Pseudomonadaceae > Aquipseudomonas > Aquipseudomonas laurentiana. The sequence goes on along the minus strand of NZ_BMQU01000013.1, from coordinate 80,257 downwards.
CCGATATCGACGACCATCGAACCGCGTGCCTCTTCAACCGGCAGGCCCGCACCGATAGCCGCAGCCATTGGTTCTTCGATCAGGAACACTTCACGAGCACCGGCGCCCAGCGCCGACTCACGAATGGCACGGCGCTCGACCTGGGTCGATTTGCACGGCACGCAGATCAGCACACGAGGGCTGGGCTGCAGGAAGCTGTTTTCGTGAACCTTGTTGATGAAGTACTGCAACATTTTTTCGCAAACGCTGAAGTCGGCGATGACGCCGTCCTTCATCGGACGAATGGCAGCAATGTTGCCGGGCGTACGGCCCAGCATGCGTTTGGCTTCGGTACCGACAGCGACGACACTTTTCTGGTTGCCGTGAGTACGAATGGCCACGACCGAGGGCTCATTCAGGACGATACCGCGCTCACGCACGTAAATAAGGGTGTTGGCAGTGCCCAGGTCGATGGAAAGATCGCTGGAAAACATGCCACGCAGTTTCTTGAACATGGGAAAGTGACCCTAGGCAACGCGTGGGTAAAAAAGTGCGGCAAACTCTAACAACGGCGGGGATTTTGGGCAAGGCGCCAATATGTTAAATTGGCAGTTTTTCCGAGCAAGCCAGCACATGATCGCGGCTGTATGACCGTAAAATTGCCGGCATGTTCCTCATCACGGATGAAATCCGTTTTTTTGTTTCCCTGGAGATTCCCATGGCGCTTCAACGCTGCGACGTGGAAAAGATTGCCCATTTGGCCCGCCTGGGCCTGAATGAAAGCGATCTGCCACGCACCACTGATGCCCTGAACAGTATTCTGGGGCTGGTTGACCAGATGCAAGCCGTCGACACCACCGGCATCGAACCGCTCGCCCATCCGCTGGAGGCCAGCCAGCGCCTGCGCGCTGACGTAGTCACCGAAAGCAACCATCGCGATCAGTACCAGGCCATCGCTCCGGCGACCGAAAACGGCCTGTATCTGGTTCCGAAAGTCATCGAGTAAGGGAAAAGAGCCTGCCATGCATCAACTGACCCTGGCCGAGATCGCCCGCGGACTCGCCGACAAACGTTTTTCTTCCGAAGAGCTGACCCGCGTGCTGTTGGCGCGCATCCAGCAACTCGACCCACAACTTAACAGTTTCATCAGCATCACCGAAGAACTGGCTATCAGCCAGGCCCGTGCCGCCGACGCACGGCGTGCGGCGGGCGAGACCGGTGCCCTGCTCGGCGCTCCCATCGCCCACAAGGACCTGTTCTGCACCCAAGGCGTGCGGACCAGCTGCGGCTCGAAGATGCTCGACAACTTCAAGGCACCGTACGACGCCACCGTTGTCAGCAAGCTGGCCGAAGCCGGCACCGTCACGCTTGGCAAGACCAACATGGACGAGTTCGCCATGGGCTCGGCCAACGAATCAAGCTACTACGGCGCCGTCAAGAACCCGTGGAGCCTTGAGCACGTCCCAGGTGGCTCCTCCGGGGGTTCCGCTGCCGCAGTCGCCGCACGCCTGCTGCCAGCCGCTACAGGCACCGACACCGGCGGTTCGATCCGCCAGCCTGCCGCACTGACCAACCTGACCGGCCTCAAGCCAACCTATGGCCGCGTTTCGCGCTGGGGCATGATCGCCTATGCCTCGAGCCTCGACCAGGGCGGCCCGATGGCCCGCACGGCCGAAGACTGCGCACTGCTGCTGCAAGGCATGGCAGGCTTCGATGCCAAGGACTCCACCTGCATCGATGAGCCTGTGCCCGACTACAGCGCCACTCTGAATGCCTCCCTTGAAGGCCTGCGCATCGGCCTGCCGAAGGAGTACTTCGGCGCCGGCCTCGATCCACGCATTGCGGACCTGGTCCAGGCCAGCGTCAAGGAGCTGGAGAAGCTCGGCGCGGTCATCAAGGAAGTCAGCCTGCCGAACATGCAGCACGCCATTCCGGCCTACTACGTGATCGCACCTGCGGAAGCCTCTTCCAACCTGTCGCGTTTCGACGGCGTACGCTTCGGCTACCGCTGCGAGAACCCGAAGGACCTCACCGACCTGTACAAACGCTCGCGCGGCGAAGGCTTCGGTGCCGAAGTACAGCGCCGGATCATGGTCGGTGCCTACGCCCTGTCGGCTGGCTACTACGACGCCTATTATCTGCAGGCGCAAAAAATCCGCCGGCTGATCAAGAACGATTTCATGGCTGCCTTCAACGAAGTCGACGTGATTCTCGGCCCAACCACGCCAAACCCGGCCTGGAAGATTGGCGCCAAGAACAACGATCCGGTTGCGGCATACCTGGAAGACGTCTACACCATCACCGCCAACCTCGCGGGCCTGCCGGGCCTGTCGATGCCGGCCGGTTTCGTCGAAGGTCTGCCGGTTGGCGTGCAATTGCTCGCCCCGTATTTCCAGGAAGGCCGCCTGCTCAACGTCGCGCACCGCTATCAGCAAGTGACTGACTGGCACACCCGCGCACCTAACGGCTTCTGAGGGATATACACATGCAATGGGAAGTTGTTATCGGGCTGGAGATTCACACCCAGCTCGCCACCCAGTCGAAAATTTTCTCCGGTAGCGCCACCACCTTTGGCGCCGAGCCGAACACCCAGGCCAGCCTGATCGACCTGGGCATGCCCGGCGTACTGCCCGTGCTGAACCAGGAAGCCGTGCGCATGGCCTGCATGTTTGGCCTGGCGATCGATGCTGAAATCGGCAAGCAGAACGTGTTCGCCCGCAAGAACTACTTCTATCCTGACCTGCCCAAGGGTTACCAGATCAGCCAGATGGAGCTGCCGATCGTCGGCAAGGGCCACCTGGACATCGCCCTGGAAGACGGCACCGTCAAGCGCATCGGTATCACCCGCGCGCACCTGGAAGAAGACGCGGGCAAGAGCCTCCACGAAGACTTCAGTGGCGCCACCGGCATCGACCTGAACCGTGCGGGCACTCCGCTGCTGGAAATCGTCTCCGAACCGGAAATGCGCAGCGCCAAGGAAGCCGTAGCCTACGTCAAGGCAATCCATGCACTGGTACGCTACCTGGGCATCTGTGACGGCAACATGGCCGAAGGCTCGCTGCGCTGCGACTGCAACGTATCGATTCGGCCAAAAGGTCAGACCGAGTTCGGCACCCGCTGCGAGATCAAGAACGTCAACTCGTTCCGCTTCATCGAGCGCGCGATCAACAGCGAAGTACAGCGCCAGATCGAACTGATCGAAGACGGCGGCAAGGTCATTCAGGAAACCCGCCTGTACGACCCGAACAAAGACGAAACCCGCTCCATGCGCAGCAAGGAGGAAGCCAACGACTACCGTTACTTCCCCGACCCGGACCTGCTGCCGGTGGTCATCGAAGAAGCTTTCCTCGAAGCCACCCGCGCGACCCTGCCTGAGCTGCCACCGCAGAAACGCGAACGCTTCCAGAACCAGTTCGGCCTCTCCAGCTACGATGCCAACGTGCTGGCCTCCAGCCGTGAACAGGCGGATTACTTCGAGCAGGTGGTCCGTGTATGCGGCGACGCCAAACTGGCCGCCAACTGGGTCATGGTCGAGCTGGGCAGCCTGCTGAACAAGCTGGGCCTGGAAATCGAACAGTCGCCGGTCAGCGCCACACAACTGGGCGGCATGCTCTCGCGCATTATCGACAACACCATCAGCGGCAAGATCGCCAAGATGGTCTTCGAGGCGATGGCTGCAGGCGAAGGCGATGCCGACACCATTATCGAAGCCCGCGGCTTGAAGCAAGTCACCGACAGCGGGGCGATCGAGAAAGTGCTGGACGAAGTGCTGGCAGCCAATGCCGAGCAGGTCGAACAGTACCGCGCCGCTGACGAAGCCAAGCGCGGCAAGATGTTCGGCTTCTTCGTCGGCCAGGCAATGAAAGCCTCCAAAGGCAAGGCCAACCCGCAGCAAGTGAACCAATTGCTCAAGAGCAAGCTCGAAGGGTAATTGCATCGTCGGCAAGACTGGTTCCTGCAAGGCTCATCCCTTGCAGGCGCCAGCCTTGCCAGCGAAGCGCACACCTCGGAGTATCTGATTCATGTGGCGTCCGCTTAGTGCCCTGGCACTGTTCACCCTGATTGCCGGCTGTGCCAGCCACGACATCGACCCACGCGGTTACGATGAAAGTGGCATGGCCTCCTATTACGGCTCCCGCCACCATGGCAAGCGCACAGCCAGTGGCGAACCCTTCAATCAACGCGCCCTGACCGCCGCTCACCGCAGCCTGCCCTTCGGTACACAGGTTCGCGTCACCAACCTGAGTAACAATCGCAGCGTGGTGGTGCGTGTCAACGACCGGGGCCCGCACACACGGGGCCGACTGATCGATCTCTCCCGTGCTGCCGCCGAACAACTTGGCATGATCCGTAGCGGAACTGCGCGCGTACGGGTACAAGGTCTTAGCGATTGACCGTTGAGGGAGCACGACCATTTTTGACCTGGCCGCATTACCGACCTTGAGCCTGCTGCAACTGATCAGCGGCCTGCTGCTGTTGATCGCAGGTGCCGAGCTGCTGGTACGAGCCGCCCTGCGCATGGCCGCAAGCCTGCAGGTCAGGCCACTGATCATCGGCCTTAGCCTGGTAGCCTTCGGCAGCAGCGCACCGCAACTGACAGTCAGCATGCAAGCGGCCTACAGCGGCGCACCAGACGTCGCCGTCGGCAGTGTGATCGGCAGCAACATCTTCAATGTGCTGGTAACCCTTGGCCTGGCTGCACTGATTGTTCCCCTGCGGGTTTCCCGCCAGTTGGTAAGGCTGGACATCCCCCTGATGATCGGTGCCAGCCTGCTGGTCTATCTGCTAGCGCTCAATGAACAGATTGGCCGCCTGGAGGGCGCCCTGCTGCTCTGCGGGCTGGTCGCGTACCTGAGCCTGCTCTGGCATCAATCCCGGCACCAGGCGCGCACCTACCCGGCGCCTGGACCCAGACCGCAGCGCAGCGCAGGCTTCTGGCTCAACAGCCTGTTGCTGATGGCTACCGGCCTGGGCCTGCTCAGCCTGGCCGGGCATTGGCTGCTGGAAGCTTCGGTCGAGGTGGCTGTCGACCTGGGGCTATCCGAACGCATTATTGGGCTGACGGTAGTTGCCGTCTGCACTTCACTGCCGGAATTGGCCACCTCACTGATCGCCGCCCTGCGTGGCGAACGGGAAATTGCCGTGGGTAACGTCATTGGCAGCAACCTGTTCAACCTGCTGGCCGTGCTGGGCCTGACCAGCGTCCTGGCACCGACCCCCTTGTCGATTTCCCCGAATGCCCTGGACTTCGACTTGCCCGTGATGCTCGGCGTCGCAGCCCTGACCCTGCCAGTGTTCTACTCCGGCTACCGGGTCACTCGCGCCGAAGGTCTGGTATTTCTCTGCCTGTACCTGGCTTATGGTCTGCACGTGGTGGCCTTCACCACCGGCATGCCGCTGGCGACAAAGCTTGAGCGATTGATGCTGTTCTATGTCCTGCCGGTGCTTGCGCTGACGTTGCTGTACACCAGCCTGCAAGCCTGGCGCCGTCAACACTAAGGAGAACACGATGGGTGACAGCGAGAAACGCGGCGAACAGGTCCGCCGCCAAGTGATGGGCGACGCCTTCGTCGATCGCGCACTGGGTAACGCTACCGATTTCACCGCACCGTTGCAGGCGTTCGTCAACGAGCACGCCTGGGGCAGCGTCTGGAGTCGCGAGGGCCTGCCGCTGAAAACGCGCAGCCTGATCACCCTGGCCGCGCTGACCGCATTGAAGTGCCCGCAGGAACTCAAGGGCCACGTGCGCGGCGCCTTGAACAACGGCTGTACAGTCGAAGAGATTCGCGAGGCGTTGCTGCATTGTGCGGTCTATGCCGGCGTTCCGGCAGCGATCGACGCATTCCGTGCGGCCCAGGAAGTGATCGACAGCTACCAGCAGGGCTGATCAATCACTCCCCTTCCCTAGAGGACCTCAGTTGGCGACGGCGGTAGCCTTCTGGTTGCGTTTTTTCAGCCAGAAGGCCAACCGCAACAGTACCAACCACACCGGAATCAGCATCACTGAAATATTGATGCCCGGGGTCAAGTACATCACCACCAGAATCAGGGCCAGGAAGGCCAGGCAAATGTAGTTGGTCAATGGGTAGCCCCAACTTTTGTAGAAAGTGGTTTCCCCGGCAGCCTGCTTGGCCCGGCGAAACTTCAAGTGGGTAATACTGATAATGCCCCAATTGATCACCAGTGACGACACCACCAGCGCCATCAGCAGCTCAAAGGCCTTGGCCGGCATCACATAGTTGATCAGCACACACAAGCCCGTGGCCACGGCCGACACGCCCAACGCAGCCAATGGCACACCCCGCGCGTTGACCTTGAGCAAGCGTCTCGGTGCATCACCCTGTGTTGCCAGGCCAAACAGCATGCGACTGTTGCAGTACACACAACTGTTGTACACCGACAGCGCAGCCGTCAGCACTACCAGGTTGAGTATGGTGGCCACAACGTTGCTGTCCAGCGCATGGAAAATCATCACGAAGGGGCTACCGCCCTGCACCACCTTCTGCCATGGGTAGAGCGACAGCAACACTGCCAGCGCACCGATGTAGAACAGCAAGATGCGGTAGATCACCTGATTGGTCGCTCGCGGGATGCTGTAGCGTGGGTTGTCAGCTTCAGCAGCGGTAATACCGACCAACTCCAGGCCACCAAACGAAAACATGATCACCGCCATGGCCATCAACAATCCGGTCAGGCCATTGGGAAAGAAGCCGCCGTACTGCCACAGATTGGCCACACTGGCATCCGGGCCACCGTTACCACTGAACAACAGCCAGCCACCGAAGGCGATCATGCTGACAATGGCCACGACCTTGATCAAGGCGAACCAGAACTCCATCTCGCCATAGACCTTGACCTGGCTGAGGTTGATCAAATTGATCAGCACGAAGAACACGGCTGCCGAGGCCCAGGTCGGAAAGCCTGGCCACCAGTACTGGATGTAGATCCCCACGGCGGTCAGCTCGGCCATGCCCACCAGCACATAGAGCACCCAATAGTTCCAGCCAGACATGAATCCGGCGAACTCGCTCCAGTAACGATGGGCAAAGTGGCTGAACGTTCCGGATACCGGTTCCTCGACCACCATCTCGCCCAACTGGCGCATGATGAAAAAGGCGATCAGCCCGGCAATCGCATACCCCAGCAGGATCGATGGTCCCGCCAGTTGAATGGTCTGGGCAATGCCGAGAAACAGGCCAGTACCAATGGCACCTCCCAAGGCGATCAACTGGATATGGCGATTCTTCAGCCCACGGTGCAAGCGTTCGGACGTGATCTCGTCTTGCATGGAATGTCCTCGGACAGGTCAGGCAACGTTTGAATTATTTTGTGACAGGATCTAGATCCAGCCACCCCACTGCAAGAGGAAGATGCCGATATTTGTCGTCAGCGCCGCCGCCACGGTAGTGATCACGATAATCGATGCTGCCAACTCGTGGTTACCGTTGACCGCACGGGCCATGACATAGCTGGCGGCAGCCGTCGGGCTACCGAAGTACAGGAAGAGGATGCCCAGCTCGGCCCCCCGGAACCCCCAGAACCACGCACCGACAGTCCCGATCATCGGCAACCAGACCATTTTCAACAGGCTGGAACTGATAGCCAGCTTGCCGCTGTTACGCAGCGAGGCCAGTGACAGGGTGCCACCGATGCAAATCAACGCTAACGGCAGCGTCATCTGCGCCACATAGTCACTGGATGTCAGTAACCAGTTCGGCAATGGCACCTGTCCATACGCCATTGGGGTGGCCAACAGCACGCTGATAATCAGCGGGTTGCGCAAAATGCTCTTGAAAATGCTCCACGGGTCAGACTTGGTGCTGGGGCTGTAGACCGCCAGAACTACCGCCGCCAGCGAGTTGTAAAGCAAGATCACCAGGCCCGCCAGCACTGCACCGAGCGAGATGCCATAGTCACCGTACATACTCGCCGCCAACGCCAGGCCAATGACCCCGTTGTTGCCACGAAACGCACCCTGGGTATAGATACCACGGTCTGCACGCGGGCAACGCCACAGGGCATAGGCCCAGGCCAGGGCAAAACCGCCCAGCGTCGCAATCACAAAGTACAGCAACAGGCCAGGCTTGACCGCGGCGCTCAGGTCCGCGTGATAGATACCCAGGAACAACAACGCCGGCATACAGACGTTGAACACCAGCGACGAAGCCGTATGGATGAAACCGTCGTTGATGGCATTAATGCACTTGAGCAGCACCCCCATGAACAACATCGCAAAAACAGGCGCCGTGATGTTCAGCGTCTGGAAAAAGAGGGCGAGCATGCAGGCGGTTCCGTTGGCAGGCTGTCGTTAGGGGGCTAATGATACGCCAGCGCAGGGAGGATGTAGCCGCCGGCACTGCAGACATTTGTGCCATTTTGCACGCCTGCCCCTCCCCGGAGAACCCAAACGCCTCAGCGACGAACCGGGCGTTTTTGCAGCTTGCGCTGCAAGGTACGACGGTGCATGCCCAGTGCCCGGGCGGTCGCAGAAATATTGCCCTCATGCTCGGTGAGCACCCGCTGAATGTGTTCCCACTGCAAGCGGTCGACCGACATCGGGTTTTCCGGCACCAGGCTGTCCAGGTCTGCATGCTCGGACAACAGTGCAGCCAGCACATCATCAGCGTCGGCGGGTTTGCACAGGTAATTGCACGCCCCGCGCTTGATGGCCTCAACCGCGGTGGCAATGCTCGAGTAGCCGGTCAGGATGACCACGCGCATTTCCGGGTCGAGCTCGAGCAGCTTGGGCAACAGCACCAGGCCCGAGTCGCCTTCCATCTTCAGGTCCAGCGTCGCGTAGTGAGGAATGTCCTGCTGCGCCAGCACCAGCCCTTCTTCGGCCGAACCGGCGATGCTCACACGAAAACCGCGACGGCTCATGGCCCGCGCCATCACACGGGTAAAGGTGGCATCGTCATCCACCAGCAACAGGTGCGGCAGTTCTTCGCCTTCGACCTGGGTTTCATCACTCATTGTTGATCTCCTCGCGCATCACGCGGCAGGCGTAGCTCGGTCAGCGTACCGCCTTCCTCATGACTATAGAGTTTTACCGAGCCGCCAGCACGCGTGACGCTGGCCTTGCTCAGAAACAGGCCCAGGCCGAAGCCCTTGCCCTTGGTGGTAAAAAAGGGTTTCCCGATCGACTCGGCGATGGCGACCGGCACACCGGGGCCATGGTCACGGATGTTGATCACGATGTCCTGGGCGTCCCAGTCCAGATGAATTTCAAGCCCGTCCGGGCACGCATCGGCTGCATTGTTGAGCAGATTCAGCAGCGCCTGGGTCAGATCCGGAGGTGGCGCCAGACGCGGTATGCTGCCTTGGCCAAGCCGCTGGAAGCGGTAGCTGGCCTCTGGGCGCATCAAGTGCCACCGGTTCAACGCCTCATCGAGCCAGAACGTGACATCCTGATCTTCGACGGCCATGCGCCGATTGGCTTCAGCGGCGCGCACCAACTGCTGCAAGGTTTCCTTGCACAGTTTGACCTGATCCTGCAGCACTTGCAGGTCTTCCTGCAGTAGCGGGTCGGAATGGTCCTGACGCATTTCCTTGATCAATACACTCATCGTCGCCAGTGGCGTTCCCAGCTCATGGGCGGCACCCGCCGCTTGCGTGGCGACAGCCAGCAACTGCTCGTCGCGCAAGCCTTCCTCACGACGCTGGGCGCGCAACTGCTCCTGACGGCGCAGCTCCTCGGCCATCTTCGCGGCGAAAAAGGTAATCACCGCTGCAGCCAGTGCGATGCTCAGCCACATGCCGTATATCTGCATTTTTTCCCGCGCAACCGGAAAGGTTTCCAGCGGATAGAACTGCACCAGCAACAAGCTGTAAGCGATAAGCGCAATGCCCGACAGAATCAGTGAATAGACCCACGGCAACGTCACGGCAGCGATGGCCAACGGTACCAGGTAGTAAGAGACAAAGGGGTTGGTCGACCCCCCGGAGTAATACAACAGGGCACTGTGGATGAGTAGGTCACAGGCCAGTTGAAAGGCATACTCCAGCTCGGTGACCGGCAAGGAAAGGCGCAAGCGCAAGGCCGTGAATGCACAGAGCAACATCGACAGGCCCAGGGTGATGACCAGCGATAACCAGGGTAGTGGCAGCAGATCAGTCCAATAGGCAACGGCCACGGAACCGGCCTGCGCGGCCAATACCAGGATGCGGATGAACGTCAGGCGCCAGAGGTTCTGACGGGTAGCAGAGAGTATTTGTACGGGGGCGAGCATGAGCTCTCCTGATGAGTGCTCCAGGTGAATCGTCGCGAGTATACCGAAGGTAGGGCCTGGTCTGCAGCGATGCGGCAACACACCACAGTTTTTTAACGCCCGATCCTGGCATTTTTGAACCCCACTACACTGCCAAGGGTCTTAAGGGTCTGCGTGAAAATGGATGACCATCGACCACGCCTTTTTCAAGGAGCTCCACATGTATACACCTCGTCGCAGTACAGCAGCGCTATTGACCGTCGGTCTGTTGACCAGCCTCCCGGCGCTGGCTGAAGAACCTCGCTACAACCAAGTGTCGCTACGCGCAGAAGTCAGCAAGGAAGTGGCTCGCGACCTGATGAGCGTAACCTTGTACAGCGAATCGCAGAATGCCGATCCGGGCAAACTCGCAGCCGAAATGACCCGCACCATGAACAAGGCCCTGGAGCAGGCACGCGCGGTCAAGGACATCAAGATCAGCCAGGGCAGCCGCAACAGCTACCCCATTTACGATGTCAAAGGCCAGAAAATCACCGGCTGGCGTGAGCGCGCCGAACTGCGCCTGGAAAGCACCGACTTCCCGGCGCTTTCGAAGCTGACAGGCGAACTGCTGCAAGACCTGAAAATGGCCGGCATGGATTTCGCCATCGCTCCAGCCACCCGCAAAGCCAGTGAAGATGCGCTGCTCAAGGATGCCGTCAACGCCTTCAAGAGCCGCGCCCAACTGGCGACCGAAGCGCTGGGCGGCAAGGGCTACAAAGTACTCAACCTGAACCTTAATAGCAGTGGCTATCCACAGCCCTATGCCCGTGGCCCGGTCATGATGATGAAGGCAAGCATGGATGCCGAAGTTGCGCCGAGCCCGCAAGTCGAAGCCGGCACCAGCCAGGTCAGCATGAATGCTGACGGCACAATCGAAGTGCAAATGCCCTGATATCAACACGCAGCGTGGCCATGCGCACTCGCCACGCTGCGCTTGCGGTTGATTGCTCCGGATCCCTACGGGCATTACAGGCTGGCAATTCACCGCCGTACTTACACGAAATCATCGTAAATTCACATAAACATTCTCGATTAATCGTTAAACCACAAAAATAGTTATAAAAACGCGACACACATGTACGATCGTTCCACAATTTCCCCCTGCACCGTACGCTGAATATTGCATTGGCAATGTGGCCTGCTTAAGTATCCGGCAGGCCGGCTCACAAGGCCGCCCTCAGATCAAAAATGACAACAATGAGGCCACCATGCTTAAACATGCAGTCATTCCGTTTCTTCTAGGCGCAGGCCTGCTCTCCAACGCCCCGCTCAGCCACGCTGCGAGCAACCTGGTATTTTGCTCCGAAGGCAGCCCGGCAGGCTTTGACCCCGGCCAGTACACCACCGGAACCGACTTCGATGCCTCAGCCGAGACAGTCTTCAATCGCCTGACACAATTCGAGCATGGCGGTACTGCGGTTGTTCCAGGCCTGGCCACCCGCTGGGATGTCTCCGAAGACGGCCTGAGCTACACCTTCCACCTGCGTGAGGGCGTGAAGTTTCATACCACCGATTACTTCAAACCCAGCCGGACGTTCAACGCCGACGACGTGCTGTTTACCTTTGAGCGCATGCTCGACCCCAACATGCCGTTCCGTAAGGCTTACCCCACCGAGTTCCCCTACTTCACCGACATGGGGATGGACAAGAACATCAGCAAGCTCGAGAAACTCGACGACCACACGGTGAAGTTCACACTCAAGACCGTAGACGCTGCGTTCATCCAGAACCTGGCCATGAGCTTCGCCTCGATTCAGTCAGCCGAGTACGCCGACAAACTGCTCAAGGAAGGTAAACCCGCCGATATCAACCAGAAGCCGATCGGCACCGGCCCCTTCGTGTTCAGCAAGTACCAGAAAGACGCCCAGATCCGCTTCAAGGGCAACAAGGACTACTGGAAGCCCGAGGACGTGAAGCTGGACAACCTGATCTTTGCCATTACCACCGACGCCTCGGTGCGCATGCAGAAACTGAAGAAAAACGAATGCCAGGTCACCCTGTTCCCGCGCCCGGCGGACATTGAATCACTGAAAAGCGACCCGAACCTGCAAATGCCCGATCAACCCGGCTTCAATCTGGGTTACATCGCCTATAACGTGATGGACAAGATCAAGGGCAGCAATGAGCCCAACCCGATGGCTCAACTGAAGGTACGCCAGGCCCTGGACATGGCTGTGAACAAGCAGCAGATCATCGACTCGGTCTATCAGGGCGCCGGCCAGGAGGCAGCCAACGCCATGCCTCCAACCCAGTGGTCGTACGACGACACGATCAAGAGCACCCCTTATGACCCGGAAAAAGCCAAGGCCTTGCTCAAGGAAGCCGGCATCAAGGAAGGCACCGAAATCACCCTGTGGGCCATGCCGGTTCAACGTCCCTACAACCCCAACGCCAAACTGATGGCCGAGATGCTGCAATCGGACTGGGCCAAAATCGGCATCAAGGCCAAGATCGTCACCTACGAGTGGGGCGAGTACATGAAGCGCGCCAAGTCAGGTGAGAACGGCGCCATGCTGATCGGCTGGAGCGGCGACAACGGTGACCCGGACAACTGGCTGGGCACGCTTTACGGCTGCGATGCGATAAACGGCAACAACTTTTCCAAATGGTGCAACGCCGAGTACGACGCGCTGATCAAAGACGCCAAGGCCACCACTGACCAAGCCAAACGTACCGCGCTGTACAAGCAAGCACAGCACATCCTCAAGGACCAGGTACCGATTACCCCTATCGCGCACTCAACGGTTTACCAACCCATGCGTAAAACCGTGCAAGGCTTCAAGATCAGCCCGTTCGCCTTGAATGCCTTCTACGGAGTTGGCATCAGCCAGTAGGCAGGGAGTGCCCCGGCCAATGCCAGGTGGCGTGCCGGGGCCAGCCTGTGGCAAATACCCCCTATTTTTTCTGGCTCTTCGTCAAGACGAAGCCTACTCATCAATCAGAAACATCCTACTTACCCCCTCCGCTTTCTTACCTTCCTGAATGCCCCCCGCGCCCCTAACGTCGATGGTGCATCTGGCCAGGCGTGAGCTCATGGCCGACTGCATGCAATCGACCTGTTCAACAAGAAGAAAGGAAAGGGACCGCCATGCGATACAACCCCGTATTTGCTACCTTGCTCGGCCTTGGCCTGCTGACCCAGCCCCCCCTGGCACTGGCTACTCAGGTTCAAGCCAAGGGCACCCTGGTATTCTGCTCGGAAGGCAGCCCGGCAGGTTTCGACACCGCCCAGTACACCAGCGCCACTGACAACGACGCGGCCGAGCCGATCTACAACCGTCTGGTGGAATTCGAACGCGGCAGTACCGCTGTCAAACCCGCGCTGGCGACCCACTGGGAGGTATCCAAAGACGGTTTGCGCTACACCTTCTACCTGCGTGAAGGCGTCACGTTCCACAGCAACAAGGCCTTCACTCCCAGCCGCACATTCAACGCCGACGACGTGCTGTTCACCTTCCAGCGCATGCTCGACAAAGCCCATCCGTTTCGCCAGGCCTACCCTACCGAGTTTCCCTACTTCGTGAGCATGAGCCTGGACCAGAACATCGCCAAGGTGGAAAAGCTCGACTCACATACCGTCACGTTCACCCTCAACAGCGTCGATGCCGCGTTCATCCAGAATATGGCCATGAGCTTTGCATCGATCCTCTCCGCCGAGTATGCCAACCAGTTACTCAGCAGCGGGCGACCGAGCGATATCAACCAGCAGCCCATTGGTACCGGTCCCTTTGTCTTCCAGCGTTACCAAAAGGATTCGCAGATCCGCTACCGGGCCAACAAGGCCTATTGGGACCCCAGCCAGGTCAAGGTCGAACGCCTGATTTTCTCGATCAACGTCGATCCTTCGGTACGTGTCCAGAAACTGCGCAAGAACGAATGCCAGGTCACCCTGAACCCGCGCCCGGCCGACCTCGACGCACTCAAGCAGGACCTGAAACTGCAGGTCATCGAAAAGCCGGGGTTCAACCTTGGCTATATCGCCTACAACGTCCGTCATGCGCCCTTCGATCAACTCCAGGTACGTCAGGCGATGGACATGGCGGTGAACAAGCCCGCCATCGTCAATGCGGTCTACCAACAGGCCGGGCTGCCTGCGGCCGGCAGCATGCCGCCGACCCAATGGTCGTATGACGAGACCATTCAGGACGCCGGGTACAACCCACAAAAAGCTCGCGAACTGCTCAAGGCAGCGGGCGTCAAGGAAGGAACCGAAATCACCCTGTGGGCCATGCCCGTGCAACGCCCCTACAACCCCAACGCCAAGTTGATGGCCGAGATGCTGCAGGCCGACTGGGGCAAGGTCGGTTTCAAGGTCCGGATTGTCAGCTACGAGTGGGGGGAATACCTCAAACGCACCAAGGACGGTGAACACGACATCTCGTTGATCGGCTGGACGGGCGACAACGGCGACCCGGACAACTGGCTGGGCACGCTGTACAGCTGCGACGCGATTGGCAGCAACAACTACTCGATGTGGTGCGATCCAGAGTATGACGCGCTGGTGAAAAAGGCCAAGACCATCACCGACCGCGAACAGCGTACCGCCCTGTACAAACAGGCCCAGCAGCGCCTGAAGCAACAGGTCCCCATCACGCCAATCGCCCACTCGACCGTCAATCAGCCGCTCAGTGCCAAGGTCGAGGGTTTCAAGGTCAGCCCGTTCGGTCGCAACAACTTCTCAGGTGTCAGCGTGGATTGACCGCCGGGCTCATACCGCCCTGTCCCACCGCAGTAACCGCCCGGCTCACGAGGCTGGGCGGTCAATAAAAAGAGAAGAAAGGGAGTTTTATCTTGAGACGAACCAAAAGCGCAGTACTGGCCTTATCCCTCAGTAGCCTGTCCACACTGGCCCTGGCAGAACCCGTCAGCCAGGCATTCGTCCCGGTAACGGTCAAGTCCACTCAGGATCAGAACGAAGCCAAAGGCTTCATCGAAGGGCAGCACCTGTCCGGCTCGACCCGCAACTGGTACGCCCACGAACGCGCCACCCGTGCGCCCCTGTGGAAGTATTACAAACGCGACGGTAGTCGCCATGACACCCATAGCCGCAACAACTGGGTACAGGGAAACATCCTCAACTACACCTCAGGCTTCACCGAAGGTACCGTCGGCTTCAGCACTGAAGTCGCCGCGTACAACGCCATTGCACTTGAGCAAGGTCGCGCTGCCGTCGCCGGGCCAAACAACCGCACCCTGACCCACAGTGACGGAGAGGTCGTTGGCCAATGGAGCAAGATGGGCCTGGCCAACCTCAAGGCGCGAGTATCCAACACCACCCTCACGGCAGGCCGCCAGTCCATCGACACCCCGGTGATTGCCTACATTGGCAACCGTGCACTGCCCTCCAGCTTCCAGGGGGTCAGCCTGCACAGTGCAGAGTTCGATAACCTCTCGTTCGACGCCGGCACGTTCGACCGCGTCTCGACCCGAACCGAGCAGGGCCAGAGCAAGTTCCGCTCGGAATATGGCGACAGCAACCAGTACACCGACCGCGTCAGCATGGCCGGCGTCAACTATCAGCCGCTCAAGAGCGTGAACACCAGCCTCTACCTGTCCAAGGTCGAAGACCTTTGGAACCAGTACTACTTCGGTGCCACGCACGAACTGGGAGACAGCGCACTGCTGAGCCTGAGCACCGGGCTGAACTACTACAAGACCCGGGATGAAGGTAAACGCAAGCTGGGGGAGATCGACAATGACACCTACAGCCTGTCGCTCGGCCTGACCCATCAGGCGCATAGACTCAGCGTTTCCTACCAGCAGGTAAACGGCAACGAGTACTTCGACTACCTCCATGACACCAACGCCATCTTCCTGGCCAACTCCCTGCTCTCGGACTTCAACGGCCCGAATGAAAAATCCCTGCAGGTCGCCTACACCCTGAACATGGCCGGGTATGGTATTCCGGGGCTGAAGTTTAATATCTATAACGCCCGCGGCTGGGGGATCGACGGCACCCACTACACGAGCAGCGGCTACGACGTGCGTGGCCTTGAGGGTGAAAACCACTACGAGTATGGCATTGGCAGCACTTATACCGTGCAGAGCGGCTCGCTCAAAGACGCCACGGTACGCGCCACCTACACCGCCCACCGTGCCAGCAAGGCCCAGGCCGACGGCAGCCTGGACGAGCTCCGGGTCGTCACCACCATTCCATTCAACATCCTTTAGGGGACATGGCCACGGGAGATTAGACGAATCGCCCGTGGCAACTAACCTGCTTTAATTGATCGCTGGGAGCTTTCATGAAACTGCGACCCCTTCAGGCTGCCCTGGCAGCCCTATTGTTGAGCACTGCAACCAGTGTGGCGGCCAAGCCGCTGGTGGTGTGCACCGAAGCCAGCCCGGAAGGCTTCGACATCGTTCAGTACACCACCGCAGTGACAGCCGATGCCGCCGCCGAAACGGTGTTCAACCGACTGGTAGACTTCAAGCCGGGCACCACCGATATCGAACCGGCCCTGGCCGAGCGCTGGGAAATCAGCCCGGACGGGCTGACCTACACGTTCCACTTGCGGCAAGGCGTGAAGTTCCACACCACCGAGTACTTCACCCCCAGCCGCGAGATGAATGCTGACGATGTGCTCTGGAGCTTTCAGCGCCAACTCGACCCCTCGCATCCCTGGCATGACAAGGCCAGTGTCGGCTTCCCCTACTTTGAAAGCATGGGGTTCAAGGACTTGCTCAAACGCGTCGAGAAAGTCGACGAGCACACCGTCAGTTTCACCCTGACTCGCCCGGAAGCACCGTTTCTGCGTGACCTGGCCATGGCCTTCACCTCGATCTATTCAGCCGAATATGCCAACCAGCTGCTGGCAGCCAACAAGACTGGCAGCCTCAACAGCCAACCGATTGGCACCGGCCCGTTCATTTTCCAGCGCTACAAAAAAGATGCCCAGATACGTTTCAAGGCCAACCCCGAGTATTTCCGCGGCAAGCCGCCCAGCGACACCCTGGTGCTGACCATTGCCACTGACAACAATGTGCGCCTGCAGAAACTCAAAGCCAACGAATGCCAGATCGCGCTGTATCCCAAGCCCGATGACATTCCCAGTATCCGCAAAGACCCGAACCTGAAAGTCGACGAACTGGAGGCCCTGACCACCGGCTACATCGCGCTGAACACCGAGCACAAGTACCTTGATGACGTGCGAGTGCGCAAAGCGATCAACCTGGCGTTCGACAAACAAGCCCATGTAGACCAACTGTTTGGCAAAGGCAACGCGCTACTCGGCATCAACCCCTACCCACCGACACTGATTGGCTTCAACACCGCCAACCACAACCCGCCCCGCGACCTGGATAAAGCCCGCGCCCTGCTCAAGGAAGCCGGTGTACCGGAAGGCACAGTGTTGACCCTGTACACCCGCAATGGTGGCGGCCCGACCAACCCCAACCCGCGATTGAGCGCAGAAATGCTCCAGGCCGACCTGGCCAGGATTGGCCTGAAGGTCGATATCCGCGTGATGGAATGGGCGGAAATGCTCAAGCGCGCGAAGAAAGGGGAACCTGACATGGTCTCTACCGGCTGGGCCGGTGACAATGGCGACCCGGACAACTTCCTTAGCCCGCTGTTGAGCTGCGACGCCGTAAAAAGTGGTGAGAACTACGCACG
This sequence comes from Pseudomonas laurentiana, assembly GCF_014648275.1. Classification (GTDB taxonomy): domain Bacteria; phylum Pseudomonadota; class Gammaproteobacteria; order Pseudomonadales; family Pseudomonadaceae; genus Aquipseudomonas; species Aquipseudomonas laurentiana. The sequence continues at coordinate 62,413 of NZ_BMQU01000013.1, read as the reverse complement.
CTGGTGCAACCCGGTCTTCCAGGCACTGATCACGAAAGCCCGCGAAACCATCGACACTGGCGAGCGCGCAGCACTCTATGAGAAAGCCCTGGCGGTGTACGATGAAGACCAACCGTGGATCAGCATCGCACATCCGAAGATGTTTACCGCCATGCGCAAGAACGTCGAGGGCTTCCACATCAGCCCGCTGACCACCAACAACTTCGCTACCACCCTGGTGAAGTAGAACAACAACGCCCGCCCGCGCCTTATCCGGGCGTTGGCGGGTACGCCTAACCGGCTGATGAGGTACACCAGAAGATGTTTAGTTTTATTGCCCGACGACTGGGACTGTTGATCCCGACCTTCTTCGGCATCACCTTACTGACGTTCGCGCTCATACGATTGATACCCGGTGATCCGGTTGAAGTGATGATGGGCGAGCGTCGGGTCGACCCTGAGATGCACGCACAAGCCATGGAACGGCTGGGGCTGAACAAACCGTTACCGGTGCAGTACCTGGACTACATTACCAAGCTCGCCCAAGGTGATCTGGGCGAATCATTGCGCACCCGCGAAAGCGTCTGGAAAGAGTTTCTCACCCTGTTCCCGGCCACCCTGGAACTGGCGCTTGCCGCCCTGCTGTTTGCCGGTGTATTCGGCCTGTTGGCCGGGGTGATTGCCGCCCTCAAGCGCGGCTCGCTGCTTGACCACGGCGTCATGGGCATCTCGCTGACCGGTTACTCCATGCCGATCTTCTGGTGGGGCCTGATCCTGATCATGTTCTTCTCGGTGAGCCTTGGCTGGACGCCGGTTTCCGAGCGCATCAGCTCGCTCTACGACATTGAGCCCATCACCGGTTTCATGCTCATCGACACCCTGTTCAGCGAAGAAGAAGGGGCCTTCAAGGACGCCCTGATGCACCTGATTCTGCCGGCCATCGTCCTGGGCACCATTCCACTGGCAGTGATTGCACGCATGACCCGCTCCTCGATGCTCGAAGTACTGCGCGAGGATTACATTCGCACCGCCCGCGCCAAAGGCCTGTCACCTGGCCGCGTGGTCTTCGTGCATGGTCTGCGTAACGCATTGATTCCGGTTCTGACCGTGTTCGGCCTGCAGGTCGGTACCCTGCTAGGCGGCGCTGTGCTGACCGAAACCATCTTTTCCTGGCCGGGCATCGGCAAATGGCTGATCGAAGCCATCGGCGCCCGTGACTACCCCGTTGTACAGAATGGCATCCTGCTGATCGCCTGCCTGGTGATCCTGGTGAACTTCGTCGTGGACATCCTCTACGGCCTGGTCAACCCACGCATTCGCCACCAGCGCTGAGGCCACGACAATGACTGACCCCATCACAAAATCCGCTTCTGCCATGCCGCCCAGCGCTGTTGACCAGAGCCTGCTCTACCCATCGCCTTACAGCGAATTCTGGCAGGCATTCGCCCGCAACAAAGGTGCCTTCGCCGGCCTGCTGTTCATGTGCCTGATCGTCTTCTGTGCCCTCTTCGCACCCTGGGTCGCGCCCCATACGCCGAGTGAACAGTACCGGGACTTCCTGTTGACCCCACCCGTCTGGCTCGAGGGCGGCACCTGGCAATTCATCCTCGGCACCGACGAACTCGGCCGCGACCTGCTCTCACGACTGATCCATGGCTCGCGCCTGTCGTTACTGATTGGCCTGTCTTCCGTGGTCATGTCGCTGATCCCCGGGGTCCTCCTGGGACTGCTGGCCGGGTTCTTCCCACGCCTGCTCGGCCCGTCGATCATGCGCCTGATGGACGTCATGCTGGCCCTGCCTTCGCTGCTGCTGGCGGTGGCCATTGTCGCGATCCTCGGCCCTGGCCTGATCAACACCGTGATCGCCATCGCCATCGTTTCGTTACCGTCTTACGTACGCCTGACCCGCGCAGCGGTAATGGGAGAGCTGAACCGTGACTACGTGACGGCTGCACGCCTGGCCGGCGCCAGCCTGCCACGCTTGATGTTCATCACCGTGCTGCCCAACTGCATGGCACCACTGATCGTCCAGGCAACCCTGAGCTTCTCCTCGGCCATCCTCGATGCAGCAGCCCTGGGCTTCCTTGGCCTGGGCGTCCAACCGCCAACCCCGGAGTGGGGCACGATGCTGGCTTCGGCCCGTGACTATATCGAACGCGCCTGGTGGGTCGTGAGCCTGCCCGGCCTGACCATTTTGCTCAGCGTGCTGGCAATCAACCTGATGGGCGACGGGCTGCGTGATGCGCTAGACCCGAAACTCAAGAATGCCGCCTGAGGAGACGCCCATGTCACTGTTGCAGATCAACAATCTCAATGTGCGCTTTGGCGACGCCAAGGCAGTACCGGTGGTCGACGGCCTCGACCTTAGCGTGGAAAAAGGTGAGGTACTGGCCATCGTCGGCGAGTCTGGCTCGGGGAAATCCGTGACCATGATGGCGCTGATGGGCCTGATTGACGCCCCCGGCATCGTCACCGCCGACAGCATGACCTTCGATGGCAGCGACATGCTGAAGCTCAGCGCCCGACAGCGGCGCAACGTTGTCGGCAAGGATCTGGCGATGGTCTTCCAGGACCCGATGACCGCGCTCAACCCTAGCTACACCGTCGGTTTTCAGATCGAGGAAGTGCTGCGCCAGCACCTCGGCCTGCGCGGCAAGGCGGCCCGCCTGCGGGCGCTGGAGCTGCTCAAGAAAGTCGAAATCCCGGCGGCTGAAAGCCGACTGGACGCCTACCCGCACCAACTTTCGGGCGGCATGAGCCAACGCGTAGCCATTGCCATGGCGATTGCGGGCGAGCCCAAATTGCTGATCGCAGACGAGCCAACCACCGCACTGGACGTGACCATCCAGGCGCAGATCATGGAACTGCTGCTCAACCTGCAACAAGAGCGGGACATGGCCCTGATTCTGATTACCCATGACCTCGCCGTGGTGGCTGAAACAGCCAGGCGTGTGTGCGTGATGTACGCAGGCCAGGCCGTTGAAATTGGCCAGGTACCGGAACTGTTCGAGGTGCCCGCGCACCCTTACAGCGAAGCACTGCTGGCGGCGATTCCCGAGCACAGCGAAGGCGCCGCACGCCTGGCAACCTTGCCGGGTATCGTTCCGGGGCGCTATGACCGCCCACAGGGTTGCCTGCTTTCGCCGCGCTGCCCCTACGTTCAGGACAACTGCCGCCAGCAACGCCCAAGCCTGGACAGACAGGCCCACAGCCTGGTCCGTTGTTTCTACCCGCTGAACCAGGAGGTGGCGTAATGAGCGTCGTTCTTACCGCCCGTGAGCTTACCCGCCATTACGAAGTCTCCCGGGGCCTGTTCAAGGGCCACGCGCTGGTCCGTGCACTGAATGGGGTCTCATTCGAACTGGAAGCCGGCAAGACCCTGGCAGTAGTGGGTGAGTCCGGGTGCGGCAAGTCAACCCTGGCCCGCGCCCTGACCCTCATTGAAGAGCCCTCTTCCGGCTCCCTGAAAATTGCCGGGCAAGAGGTCACAGGGGCCAACAAGGCGCAGCGCAAGCAACTGCGCAAAGATGTGCAAATGGTTTTCCAGAGCCCTTATGCCTCGTTGAACCCCCGACAGAAAATCGGTGACCAGCTCGCCGAACCCTTGCTGATCAACACCAACCTCTCGAAGGCCGAACGGCGTGAGAAAGTCCAGGCGATGATGCAGCAGGTCGGCCTTCGCCCTGAACACTATCAGCGCTACCCGCATATGTTTTCCGGTGGGCAGCGCCAGCGTATCGCCCTCGCCCGGGCCATGATGCTGCAACCCAAGGTGCTGGTGGCCGATGAGCCAACCTCGGCCCTGGACGTGTCGATCCAGGCACAAGTGTTAAACCTGTTCATGGACCTGCAGCAAGAGTTCAACACCGCATACGTGTTCATCTCCCACAACCTGGCAGTCGTGCGGCACGTGGCTGATCAGGTGCTGGTGATGTACCTCGGCCGTCCGGCAGAAATGGGCCCGAAAGAGGACATCTACAACAAGCCATTGCACCCTTACACCCAGGCGTTGTTGTCAGCGACCCCAACCTTGCATCCAGACCCACTCAAACCAAAGATCAAGATCGCCGGCGAACTGCCCAACCCGCTCAACCCGCCCTCTGGATGCGCATTTCACAAACGCTGCCCACATGCCACCGAGCGTTGCGCACGGGAGGTACCGGCATTTCGCCAGGTAGAAACGCGGCAAGTCGCCTGTCACTACGCCGAGCAATTCCTCTAGCAGAGAAAGAGCGTCGCCGGCACTACCCGCTCAGGTTGGCAGGCTTGCCTGCACAACCTAGTACGTGGCGCCTGCATCACTGGCAAACCGTTCCCACAACGGCGTAGGGCAGGCGGGGCTTAGTGGTGCTCACGCGTGGCGCGGAATTTCACATCCGGCCAGCGCTCTTCCATCAGGGCCAGGTTGACCCGGGTCGGGGCCAGGTAGGTCAGGTGACCACCACCGTCGATGGCCAGGTTTTCCATGGCCTTGACCTTGAATTCCTCAAGCTTCTTCTTGTCGTCGCACTGGATCCAGCGGGCCGACCACACTGTGATCGGCTCGTAGGCGCATTCAACCTTGTACTCTTCCTTCAAGCGACTGGCGACCACATCGAACTGCAGCACACCTACAGCGCCGAGGATGATGTCGTTGCTACGCTCCGGGAAGAACACCTGGGTAGCGCCCTCTTCAGCCAATTGCTGCAGGCCCTGACGCAGTTGCTTGGACTTGAGCGGGTCTTTCAGGCGTACACGGCGGAACAATTCAGGGGCGAAGTGAGGAATGCCAGTGAAGCCCAGGTTCTCGCCTTCGGTGAAGGTGTCACCAATCTGGATGGTGCCGTGGTTATGCAAACCGATGATGTCACCTGCCCAGGCCTCTTCCAGTTGCTCACGCTCGGACGAGAAGAAGGTCAGAGCATCGCCGATACGCAGGTCTTTGCCGGTGCGCACATGACGCATCTTCATGCCCTTCTCGTAACGCCCCGAACAGATACGCATGAAAGCGATACGGTCGCGGTGTTTCGGGTCCATGTTCGCCTGGATCTTGAAGACGAAGCCGCTGAACTTCTCTTCGGTCGGCTCCACTGTGCGCTCGTTGGCAACACGTGGCAGTGGGCGTGGTGCCCAGTCGACCACAGCATCAAGCACATGGTCGACACCGAAGTTACCCAGTGCGGTACCGAAGAACACCGGCGTCAACTCACCGTTCATGAACTCGTCCTGGTCGAACTCATGGCAAGCGCCCTGAACCAGCTCCAGTTGCTCGATGAAACGCTCGTACTCATCGCCCAGATGTGCGCGGGCTTCGTCCGAGTCGAGTTTCTCGATGATCTTCACCTCGGTACGCTCATGGCCGTGGCCCGGGGTGTAAACGATGATGTAGTCACCGGACAGGTGGTAAACACCCTTGAAGTCCTTGTAGCAGCCGATTGGCCAGGTAATCGGCGCGGCCTTGATCTTCAGGACCGCCTCGATCTCGTCGAGCAACTCGATCGGGTCACGAATATCGCGGTCGAGTTTGTTGATGAAGCTGACGATAGGGGTGTCGCGCAGGCGGCAGACATCCATCAGGGCAATGGTACGTGGCTCGACACCTTTACCGCCGTCGAGGACCATCAGTGCCGAGTCCACAGCCGTCAGTGTGCGGTAGGTATCTTCGGAGAAGTCTTCGTGGCCCGGGGTGTCGAGCAGGTTGATCATGTGATCGCGGTACGGGAACTGCATCACCGAGGTGGTGATGGAGATGCCGCGCTGCTTCTCCATTTCCATCCAGTCGGAGGTGGCATGGCGATCGGACTTTCGCGATTTCACCGTACCGGCGACGGCAATCGCCTTGCCCATCAGCAGGAGCTTCTCGGTGATGGTGGTTTTACCCGCATCGGGGTGGGAAATAATGGCGAAAGTGCGACGCTTCGCGACTTCGGCGGCCTGGTTGGTCATGGGAAATCGCCTGACTGGGGATTCAAAAGGGCCAAAATTATACCCGAACTTGCCGATGGACCAAAGTCGAGACTCCCAACGGCCGGCGCACGCCACCCGACCGTGGAAGCCCATCACCGGCGTTAGCCCTGATTCTCCAGCAGTTCCTCACCCAGATCCTGGATATCCAGCGTCAGGATCAACGCCGGACCATTACTGTCAGCGGCATAGCAATACCACTCGTTGCCGACTTGCTCGCGACCGTAGGCACACAACAGGGTGTCCTTATAGCTGGCGATCACTACCGATTCGATCTTGCCCAGCGCCAGGTCATCGCCAACGTCGCAATACGTGTCCTGGTCAAACACCGAAACCTGCCACAGGCACTCGTGCGGCGTTTCAGCCTCGTGCAAACCGACATAACCGTTACTGCTCAAGTCGCAATGACGCTGCTTGGTCTTCAGGTCACGTCCAGTCCTGCGGCTCCAGGACTGAATATCGAAATAGCGCTTGCCGGTGCTGCTGTCCTCGAAACACCGAAACCAGAAACGATGCGCTTCACGGCCCTTGTATGAGGTGACTGTCAGCCAGTCGGCTGCGCGCCGATGGGGTACCTCGCGGCCGTGCGGATCATCCGCGAGCGGCTTCATCTTCAGCTCTCCACAGTCCAGATAGCCCTCGAACCCTGGTGTGGTGCACTCAACGAAAGCGACAAATGATTTATCGTATTTGAACGTCAACATGGCCTTACCTCTCTGTTTGAGTCGACTGCGCCAGCCCTTGCCAGCCAGCCATATGACAGCGGTGCAGCAATAGACTGACTGCCCGCCAACGACGACTACCCTAAGTCTTGAGGTACGCCATTGAGGCCTTGGAAATTCACCCATGCTCCTGTGTGAGTGGCGCTGTTGCGGCAGCGATCTCATGGCCTGGCCGGCCCTTTCATTGAACATTTACCTGTCATATGAGTCGGTTACAAAGAGGCTGCGCAACGCCGGGCGACAGACGTGTGCAAAAACGCGACATTTTTTGTTGATCTTGAACCCCTCAAGTCCTAAAGTTCGCGCCGAGCGTCCATGCTGGAAACGATCCATCCGGCTCAAGTACTGACGACGAGACAGCAAGGTCACCCGTAATGCCTTTTTTACGGCACGGTTGACCTTTTTGCTTTCGGCGACATGCCTTGGGAAGTAGGCGAACCAAAGTGGGGATACGGAGGGCGCTCAGCTGCAGCCACTTATTTTTTTAGTTTGCCCATGGAGTCCCTAAGCATGTCGATTCAGGTCGAAGACTACTTCGCGCGCGAAACCTTTCAAAAAATGAAGGCGTTCGCCGACAAGCAAGAAACCCCTTTCGTACTCATCGACACCCAGATGATCAGCCAGGCCTATGACGACCTGCGCGCGGGTTTCGAATTCGCCAAGGTCTACTACGCGGTCAAGGCCAACCCGGCGGTCGAGATCATTGATCTGCTGCGCGACAAGGGTTCGAGCTTCGACATCGCCTCGATCTACGAGCTCGACAAAGTGCTGGGCCGCGGCGTTACCCCGGACCGCATCAGCTATGGCAACACCATCAAGAAATCCAAGGACATCCGCTACTTCTACGAGAAGGGCGTGCGTCTGTATGCCTCCGACTCCGAAGCCGACCTGCGCAACATTGCCAAGGCCGCACCGGGCTCGAAAGTCTACGTGCGTATCCTGACCGAAGGCTCGACCACCGCTGACTGGCCGCTGTCGCGCAAGTTCGGTTGCCAGACCGACATGGCCATGGACCTGCTGATCCTCGCCCGCGACCTGGGCCTGGTGCCGTACGGCATCTCCTTCCATGTGGGTTCGCAACAGCGCGACATCAGCGTCTGGGACGCGGCCATCGCCAAGGTCAAAGTGATCTTCGAACGCCTGAAAGACGAAGACGGCATCGAGCTGAAGCTGATCAACATGGGTGGCGGCTTCCCGGCCAACTACATCACCCGTACCAACAGCCTGGAAACCTATGCCGAGGAAATCATCCGCTTCCTGAAGGAAGACTTCGGTGACGACCTGCCGGAAATCATCCTTGAGCCAGGCCGTTCGCTGATTGCCAACGCCGGCATTCTGGTCAGTGAAGTGGTGCTGGTTGCCCGTAAGTCGCGTACGGCCGTCGAGCGCTGGGTCTACACCGACGTGGGCAAGTTCTCCGGCCTGATCGAAACCATGGACGAGTCCATCAAGTTCCCGATCTGGACCGAGAAAAAAGGCGAGATGGAAGAAGTGGTGATTGCCGGCCCAACCTGCGACAGCGCCGACATCATGTATGAACAATACAAATACGGCCTGCCACTGAACCTGGCCATCGGTGACCGCCTGTACTGGCTGTCGACCGGTGCCTACACCACCAGCTACAGCGCGGTAGAGTTCAACGGCTTCCCGCCGCTGAAAGCCTACTACCTGTAAGCAACGCTACCTGATCGCCGGCAAGGTCGGCTCCTGCACCTGCAGGGGTCACCTTGCCGGCGATTGCTTTATGGCCTTGCACCCAGCTCGGTCAGCCGCGAGCGGTAATCCACCGCCATGGCTCGGATTTCAGGTTGCGTCGCCTCTTCCAATGCTGCTGCGGCAACCTTCAGGAAGTTCGCATTCCCCCCAACCAGCGCCTGGCGCAACCATGCCAAAGCCTGCTCGACCCGCCCACGCGCCGCCAGAATCCCTGCATGGCTGAACTGCCCACGAAAGTCTCCGCCTTCGGCTGAACGCCGGTACCACTCGTGTGCTGCGGGCACATCGACCGGGCAATGCACACCGTCCTCAAGGTAGCGTCCCAGCAGGTTCATGGATTTCGCATGGCCTTTCTCGGCAGCCAGTCGATAACACTGCAATGCGGCGACAGGGTCTGTTGCTACACCACGCCCTGTGGCCAGCAGGTTGGCATAGTTGTACAGCCCCCAGTCAAGCCCTGCGTCTGCAGCGAAGCGATAATGGCGTGCCGCATCGGCAACATCCACCTCGCCTCCCCAACCATGCTCCAGGCAACGCCCGAGCATGTTATGCGCCATCGCATTGCCCTGATTGGCGGCAATGGCGAACCACCGTCGGGCCAAGGCAGGATCGCGCTCGATGCCGCGCCCGTCCAGGAGTATCTGGCCCAGCAACAACTGCGCTTCGACGATACCTTGCCCCGCCGCCATCAACAGCGCTTGGGCAGCCTTGGCCGGGCTTTCTTCAAGCATCTGACCCAGTTGATCACCGTCGAGCACTTCTTCACGGCGTAGGTGGAAAGCCATGACTCAAACCTCAGCCCAGCGGCGCAGCAGGTTGTGGTAGGTCCCCGTCAACTGAATCAGTGATGGATGATCAGGAACGTCGGCTGTCAGTTGCTGAATCGCGTTGTCCATCTCAAACAGCAAGGTGCGCTGGCTGTCTTCGCGGATCATGCTCTGGGTCCAGAAAAACGCCGCATAACGTGCACCACGGGTGACCGGGTTGACCTTGTGCAGGCTCGTGCCTGGGTACAACACCATATCGCCAGCCGCCAGCTTGACCCGCTGCACCCCGTAAGTGTCTTGAATTTCAAGTTCACCGCCGTCGTAATCCTCAGGATCGCTGAAGAACAGCGTCGACGACAGATCAGTACGCACCCGCTCATGGCTGCCACGGGGCTGACGAACAGCATTGTCGATATGAAAGCCAAAGTTGCCGCCTTCGCGGTAGCAGTTGACCAGTGGCGGGAAGACCTTGAACGGTAACGCCGCCGACATGAAGCGCGGGTTGGCCCACAAGCGCTCAAGCAGGGCCGCACCAATCTCCTTGGCCAATGGATGGCCCTCGGCCAACTGGAGGTTGTGCTTGGCCTTGGCCGACTGGTAACCCGCCGTGACCTTGCCGTCAGCCCAATCGGCCTGCTCCAGCGCCTCACGAATACGCAGCACTTCCTCATGCGTAAACAGACCGGGAATGTGTAAAAGCATGGCGCGGATACCTGAGGCCGGGAAAGACAGCAATGATATTGATTCTTATTGCCTTGCCACAAGCCCTCCGCGCTTGCGAAGACGTTTGAGCCGGCAAAAAACACAGGCTAAAAATGTAAAGATTGTAAATTCAATACAAATAACAATCTTTCTCAATTGCTAGTCGTATGTATTTACATTACATTTCGCGGCCTTAACACCTTGGGAGGGGTCATAACAATGTCGCGCCACTACGTGCCAACCGCAGTCAGTTCACCACGCTTGCTCGCTTCTGCCATCGGTGTGGCCATTACCGCCACCTCCACTGCGCACATCGCGTACGCTGCCGAACCTGCACCGGCCAACGATGGGGCGATTGCTCTGGATGCCACCAGTGTTACGGGTGAAGCAAGCCAGAGCAGCACCGACTACAAGGTTGAAAAATCGGCTTCGCAAAAGTACACAGCGCCGCTGGTGGACATCCCGCGTACCGTCACCGTGGTCCCGCAACAGGTCATCAAGGACACCAACGCCCAGAACCTGCAGGATGCCCTGCGAACCGTCCCCGGCATCACCATGGGCGCGGGCGAAGGGGGTAACCCTTCTGGCGACCGTCCGTTCATTCGTGGCTTTGATACGCAGAGCTCGATGTACCTGGACGGTGTGCGCGACACGGGCTCACAAACCCGGGAAATCTTCGCCGTTGAATCGATTGAAGTCAGCAAAGGCCCTAACTCGTCCATCGCAGGTCGTGGTGCGGCCGGTGGCAGCATCAACCTGATCACCAAGAAGGCCCACCTGGGCAACTCGCTGGATGGCGCCTACACCTGGGGTTCAGACCAGACGCAACGCTACACCCTCGACGGCAACTACCAGTTCCTCGACACGGCAGCGTTCCGCCTGAACCTGATGACCCACGAAAACAACGTCGCCGGTCGCGACGAAGTCAACTATGACCGTTGGGGTGTAGCACCGTCGCTGGTGTTTGGCCTGGGTACCGATACCCGTGTGAGCCTGGACTACTACCACGTCGAAAGTGACGACCTGCCAGACTCCGGCATCCCCTACAGCCTGAACTCGGGCGTCGCGGGTTCTCGCAGCTCAGCCAACCCGGACAAGCCCACCAATGGTGGTGACAGCGACAATTACTATGGCCTGGTCGGCCGCGACTTCTACAAAAGCCGCGCGGATATCTCCACCATCGCCATCGAGCACGACCTGAGCGACTCGCTGACGGTGAAGAACACCCTGCGCCACGGCAACACCCTGCAGGATTACATCATCACCCAGCCGGACGACAGCAAGGGCAACATCCTCAACGGTGAAGTCTGGCGTCGCCCGAACAACCGCGTGGCCAACACCCGTACCACCACGAACCAGACCGACCTGTTCGGCGAAGTCTACATCGCCGGTTTCAAGAACAACTTCTCCACCGGTATCGAACTGAGCCGCGAAGCCTCGGTCAAGACCGGCTACACCATCACCGGCTTCAGTGCTGGCAAGTGCTCCAGTGCTACCGGACAGATCTCTGGGGTCTGCACCTCGTTCCCCAACCCGGACCCTCACGAAGCATGGGATGGCACCGTTACACGTAATGACCTGGGTGCAGACACCACCGGTAGCACCCGTGCCATCTATCTGGTTGACACACTTGAACTGGACCCGGCATGGCTGCTGACCATGGGCCTGCGCTACGACCACTTCGACACCAAGGCCAAGACTCGTGCGCTGAGCAACAACAAAGTCGTCAACTTCAAGACTGAGGACACCAGCGAATTCGTCACCGGCCAACTGGGCTTGACCTGGAAACCCGCCGAAAACGGCAGTATCTATGTCTCCTATGCCACGTCTGCTACACCAGCCGGCGCTTCGCTGGGCGAAGGTTCCGACGGTAACGCGCTGCTGACCGCCACTACCACCAGCGACCTGAAAGCGGAAGAAACCACCAACTACGAAATCGGTACCAAATGGAACCTGCTTCAGGAGCGTCTGGCACTGACTGCGGCAATCTTCCGCACCGAGAAAGAAAACGCCCGAGTGCTGGTTGACGCCAATACCTATCAGAACGTCGGTACAACCCGAGTTGACGGCCTCGAACTGACCGCGACCGGCAAGCTGACCAACAACTGGCAAGTGTTCGCAGGCTATACCTACATGGATGCCAAGCTCGTCGACGGTGGCGCGCCGAAGGTGGGTAACGTGTACATCGAAGGCTACGATGACGGCAACCAATTGCCTAACACGCCAAACAACAGCATGACGCTGTGGACCACCTACAACGTCACGCCGAAGCTGACCATCGGGGGCGGTGCTTTCTACGTCGATGACGTGTTCGGCAACACCACCAACAGCGTCATGGTTGACTCCTACGTGCGTTACGACGCAATGGCCAGCTACAAGCTGACCAAGAACGTCGACCTGCAGCTCAACGTGCAGAACCTGACCGACGAGCTGTATTACGACAAGGCCTACGGCAATCACTACGCTAACCAGGCCGCCGGCCGTACCGCACTGCTGACCACCAGCTTCCACTTCTGAGGCAGCTGACAGGCAAAGCCCCGCCCACCTCTCAGTGAGCGGGGCTTTTATGTATCCCGACAGCGTGCGCATCGCACGTCAGTATCCAGCAAGACAAGGTGGTCGATGTGGTGAAAAAAACCCTGTTTCAACTGCACTGGTTCTTCGGCATCACCGCCGGCCTGGTGCTTGCCCTGATGGGCGTGACGGGCGCTGCTGTTTCCTTTCAGGATGAACTGCTGCGCCTGTTCAACCCCGAAGCCCTCAAGGTTCAGGTGCGTGAAGGCGGTGTGTTGCCACCGGCTGAGCTGGTGCGTCGGGTAGAAACCGAACACGGCGACAAGGTCGCCATGCTCTGGGTCGATACCCGCAGCGATAACGCTGCACGGGTATTCTTTACCCCTCCTCCAGGCGAACGTCGGGGCGAAATGCGCTATGCCGACCCATACACCGGCGCACTGCAGGGCGATGTCAGTGGCCAGGGCTTTTTCGGCTTGATGCTGCAACTGCACCGGTTTCTGGCCATCGGCGACACCGGTCGACAGATCACCGGCGCCTGTACCCTGATGCTGGTGTTCTTCTGCCTATCAGGCCTCTACCTGCGCTGGCCGCGCCAAGCACTGAACTGGCGCAACTGGCTGACCCTCGACTGGGCCAAAAAAGGCCGCGCCTTCAACTGGGACCTGCACGCTGTTGCCGGTACCTGGTGCCTGGCGTTTTACCTGCTCGCAGCACTGACCGGCCTGTTCTGGTCTTACGAGTGGTACCGCGAAGGCCTGAACAAACTGCTGGCCGACGGGCCGGTGGCGGGTGAGCAACACAAACGCGGCGAAGGCCGAGGCCGACCACCCGCGCCAGACAAGAACGCACCGCCGCTGGTGGTTGACTACGATGCCATCTGGTCCAGCCTGCAGCAGGCTGCCGGGCCCGGCCTGAGCACCTACAACCTGCGTCTGCCGCCTGCGGCAGGGCAACCGGCTACGCTGTTCTACCTGCTTGAAAATGCCGATCACGAACGGGCCTTCAACATCCTGACCCTCGACCCTGCCTCGGGCCAGGTGCGCAAACATGAACGCTTCACCGACAAATCATTCAAGGCCCAACTACTGGCCAGCGTCTATGCCCTGCATGTCGGTAGCTACTTCGGCCTGACCGGACGCATCCTGATGATGTTGGCCAGCCTGAGCATGCCGCTGTTCTTCATCACCGGCTGGTTGCTGTACCTCGACCGTCGGCGCAAGAAACGCCAGATCCGCGAGGCCCGCAACGGCATGGCGCCGCCTTCGGCAGGTGAGAACAGCTGGTTGGTGGGCTTTGCCAGCCAGAGCGGTTTTGCCGAGCAACTGGCCTGGCAAAGCGCCGGTCAGTTGCAGGCAGCAGGCTATCCGGTGCACGTACGGGCATTGGCCGATCTGAACGAAGCCGACCTGCGTCAAGCGAACAAAGCATTGTTCGTGGTGAGCACCTTTGGCGACGGCGAAGCACCGGACAGCGCCCGCACATTCGAGCGCAAGGTGCTGGGTCAGCCCTGGGCGCTGGACTCACTGGACTATGCCCTGCTCGCCCTCGGCGACCGTCAGTACACGCAGTTCTGCGGCTTCGCCAAACGCCTGCATGACTGGCTGGGTACGCGCGGGGCCAAGGCCCGCTTCGCCCCGGTAGAAGTCGATAATGCCGACCCGCGAGCCCTGCAGCAGTGGCAGGAACAACTGGCACAGCTGACCGGCAGCCCGGTCGTCAGCGCTTGGCAGGCACCGACCTTCGAGACCTGGACACTCACCCGGCGAGAACGGCTCAACCCTGGTAGCCAAGGCTCAGCCGTGTACCTGCTAGGGCTGATGCCAGCACAACCGGAACGTTGGGAAGCAGGTGATCTGGTCGAAATCCTGCCGCAGAACAACCCGGCAATCAGCCCCCGGGACTACTCGATAGCCTCGATTGCCAGCGATGGCATGCTGGAGCTGATCGTGCGCCAGGAGCAACACCCTGATGGCACGCTGGGCCTGGGCTCAGGCTGGCTGACCGAACAAGCACCTCTGGCCGGCCCCATCGACCTGCGCTTGCGGCGTAACAGCGGTTTCCACTTGCCGACAACCCCGGCACCGCTGATTCTGATCGGTAACGGCACAGGCCTGGCGGGCTTGCGCAGCCTGCTCAAAGCACGCATCGAAGCAGGAGAGCGGCGCAACTGGCTACTCTTCGGCGAGCGTAATGAAGCACACGACTTCCTCTGCCGGGACGAGCTGCAAGGCTGGTTGCGAACGGGTGAACTGACACGCCTGGACCTCGCCTTCTCCCGCGATCAGGTAGACAAGGTCTACGTACAGGATCGCTTGCGCGAGCAGGCGGCTGCGTTGCGCCAGTGGCTGGCCGAGGGTGCATCGCTGTATGTCTGCGGCAGCCTGCAAGGCATGGCCGGAGGTGTCGATGCGGTGTTGAAGGAAGTACTGGGCACTGCAGAGGTTGAGCGCCTGGTAGAGCAAGGGCGCTATCGGCGGGATGTTTACTGACGCCTGATGGCGCTATCCTCGGCAAGCCCACACAGGGATTTTCTGTGGCAGGCTTGCCTGCGATGCCGTCGGCGCGGCGTCAGTAACTACGCGGTGCCTGCATCGTTGGCGAGCCAACTCCCACAAGGGTCTGGGCAGAACGCTGCATTTTCCTGTGGGAGCAGGCTTGCCTGCGATGCCGTCGGCGCGGTGTCAGTAACTACGCGGTGCCTGCATCGTTGGCGAGCCAACTCCCACAAGGGTCCGTGCAGAGCACTGCTTTTTCTGTGGGAGCAGGCTTGCCTGCGATGCGCTTACTGCAACTCGAAGACGTCAGCGTCCAGGTTCGCCGGGAAACGCGTGCGATAAGCGGCGAGGTCGGCAGCACTCAGCACGGCGGTAAACACACCATCGGCCTCCCCTGCGCTAAGCAGGCTCTCCCCCTGGAAATCGAGCACCTGGCTGTCGCCGGTATAGGCAAAGCCCTTGCCGTCTGTACCCACCCGGTTCACCGCCGCCACGTAACAGAGGTTCTCGATACCCCGTGCCGGCAACAAGCGGTTCCAGTGCTGGCGCCGAGCTGCCGGCCAGTTGGCGGTGTACAGCAGCAGATCAGTATCCTGGGCGTCGCGGCTCCAGACCGGGAAGCGCAGGTCGTAACAGATCAATGGGCGAACCCGCCAGCCATTGATCTCGAACTGCACCTGGCGCTCGCCGGGCGTGTAGTGCTTGTGCTCACCGGCCATACGGAACAGGTGACGCTTGTCGTAGTGCAGAATCTCACCATCCGGGCGCGCCCAGAGCAGCCGGTTGCGATGGCTGCCGTCTGCCGCCTGGATGATCACACTGCCGGTGATCACCGCATTGAGCTTCTTCGCCTGGCTCTTGAGCCATTTGTAGGTCGGGCCATTTTCTGGCTCAGCAAGGCTTTCGGAGTCCATGGAGAACCCGGTCGTGAACATCTCCGGCAGCACAATCAAATCGCTGCCACGGGCCTGCTCCATCAGGGTTTCAAAGTGTTCATAGTTGGCCAACCGGTCCTGCCACGCCAATGTGGTCTGGACCAGGGCAACGCTCAGGTTAGGCAGTGAGCTCAGATCGCGCATAGTTTCTCCGCTGCCTGACGCAGCGTCTCCTCGCGTTTGGCGAAACACAGACGCACCAGGCGCTGTTCGGGGATAGGTTGCTGGTAGAACACGGACACCGGAATAGTCGCCACACCGTGTTCACGGGTCAACCACACCGACATCTCGAGATCATTCAGATCGGGGCGGATCTGCGAATAGTCCACCAACTGGAAATAGGTACCTGCAGCACGACTGAAGGTGAAGCGCGAAGGCGTCAGCAAGTCGCAGAACAGGTCGCGCTTGGCCTGGTAGAAGGCTGGAAGTTCTTCGACATGCTCCGGGTGAGCGGCCATGAAGTCGGCCAGCGCCCATTGCAGTGGGGTCACACCGCAGAAGTTCACGTACTGGTGAACCTTGCGCAACTCCGCGCTCAAGGCCGCTGGCGCAACCACATAACCGGTTTTCCAACCCGTGACGTGATAGGTCTTGCCAAACGAGCTGACCACAAAAGCGCGCTGATACAGGGCCTCATGGGCCAGAACACTGGCGTGGCTTACGCCGTCGAATACCAGATGTTCGTAGACTTCATCGCTGATCAGGTAGATATCACGCTCGGCAATCAACGCGGCCAACTGGTCCAGCTCGGCACGGCTGATCAGCGCCCCACTCGGGTTGTGCGGCGAGTTCAGAATGATCATCCGCGTACGCGGGCTGAGCGCATCACTGAGTTTCTGCCAGTCGATGGAGAAATCGCCGGGGTTCAATTGCACATGCACACAACGGCCACCCGCCAATACTACCGAGGGCTCATAGCTGTCGTAGCACGGGTCGAAAACGATCACTTCGTCGCCAGCGCGAATCACCGCATGGATGGCACAGAAAATGGCTTCGGTTGCACCGGGCGTAATGGTCACTTCAGCATCGGCATCGACCGTTACGCCATAACTGCGGGCGATCTTGGCTGCAACCTGCTCACGCAAGGCAGGCAAGCCGGTCATCGGCGAATACTGATTGTGCCCGGCAGCAATGTGCCGGCCCACCGCATCGAGCAGCTCCTGCGGGCCGTTGAAGTCGGGAAACCCCTGGGACAGGTTCAGAGCGCCGGTTTGCGCGGCGAGCTGGGACATGGTGGTAAAGATGGTCGTGCCGACGTTCGGCAACTTGCTGCTGATCATGTAACCCTCTTTCTACACAGAACATCCGGCTCGAGGCGGCACGGGAGGTAAGCCCCCGAGCATAGCGGATTGAACGGTCAGGAAAAAGGTTAGGTGAACCTAATCGCCGGCAAGGCCGGCGATTAGGCCTGAAAGCTTACTTGCGCTTGTCTTTGCGCTTCTTCTCGGCTTTCTTGTGGTGCGACATCAGGCGACGCTTCTTGTTGACCTGGCGGTCGGTCAGCGTGTTCTTGTTGCCTTCATACGGGTTATCACTGCCCTTGTACTCGATACGGATCGGCGTACCGACCAGCTTCAGTACCCGGCGATAGGTGTTTTCAAGGTAACGCGAATACGACTTCGGTACCTTTTCAACCTGGTTGCCGTGGATAACGATCAGCGGCGGGTTGGCGCCACCGAGGTGGGCGTAACGCAGCTTGATCCGACGACCGTTGACCATCGGCGGCTGGTGCTCGCTGACCGCGTCTTCGAGGATCTGGGTCAGGCGGCTGGTCGGCCAACGGGTAACCGCAGACTTGAACGACGCCTGCACCGATTGATACAGGTTGCCCACGCCGGTGCCGTGCAGCGCCGAAATGAAGTGAATATCGGCGAAATCGACAAAGAACAACCGACGTTCCAGCTCGGTCTTCACATAGTCGCGCTCGCTCGGCTGCATGCCGTCCCATTTGTTCAGGGCGATCACCAGCGCACGGCCCGCTTCCAGGGCGAAGCCCAGCAGGTTCAGGTCATGGTCAACCACGCCTTCGCGGGCGTCCATGACGAAGATCACCACGTTGGCGTCCTTGATCGCCTGCAGGGTCTTCACCACCGAGAACTTTTCAACTTCCTCGTGGATCTTGCCGCGCTTGCGCACCCCGGCCGTGTCGATCAGGGTGTACTTCTCTTCATTGCGCTCGAAGGGAATGTAGATACTGTCGCGGGTGGTACCGGGCTGGTCATAGACGATGACCCGCTCTTCGCCGAGCATACGGTTGACCAGCGTCGACTTGCCGACGTTTGGACGACCGATGATGGCGATCTTGATCCCGTCCTTCTCGCTTGGACCAGGAATGCGCACGGCCTCCTCGCCTTCGGCGACGTTAAGGTCGACTTCTTCCTCGTCCTTGTCGCGAGGGAACTCGCTCAGCACGGTTTCCAGCAGGCCATTGATACCGCGGCCCTGGGAACCGGCCACCGGCAAGGCATTGCCCATACCCAGCGGCGAAAACTCGGCGATGGCCATCTGCGGATCGATGTTGTCGATCTTGTTGGCGACCAGATACGAGCGCTTGTTGCGCTTGCGCAGGTGCTCGGAAATCATCTGGTCGGCGGCGGTCAGGCCCGCACGGGCGTCGACCAGGAACAGGACGACATCGGCTTCTTCAATGGCCAGCAACGACTGCTCGGCCATTTTTTCGTCCATGCCATGCTCATCACCGGAAATACCACCGGTGTCGACCAGAATGTAAGAACGCCCTTGCCAGCGCGCCTCACCATACTGGCGGTCGCGGGTCAGACCGGACAGGTCGCCGACGATGGCGTCGCGGGTCTTGGTCAGGCGGTTGAACATGGTGGATTTACCGACGTTCGGCCGGCCCACCAAGGCGATTACGGGAACCATGCGGCTCTCCACTGCGTAAATTCAAAAAATACAAAGGCCGCTGCACAGCAGCGGCCGGAGTTCGGACGGCACCAACGTGCCGCAACCCGAGGCCCTTGCAGGCCTCAAGCATAGACTTAGCGAATGGTCAGCGCTTCCAGCTTGCCGCTGTTGCCATACACATAAATCGTGTCACCCACGACCAGCGGACGCGCGCGCAGGCCGTCACTGTCGATGCGCTCACGGCCAACGAAACGACCATCGACCTGGCTCAGCAGGTGCAGGTAGCCTTCCAGATCACCGACTGCCACATAGCTGGAGAACACCTCAGGTGCCGACAGCTGACGACGTGCCAGCGAATCGTTGCTCCACAACGCCGTGGACGAACGCTCGTCGATACCTTCGACCGTGCCTGTTGCTTCGCTCACGTAGACGTTACCAAAACCTTGGGCGACACCCGCGGAACTGGAAGCATCACGCTGCCAGAGCACACGGCCACTTTCCAGTTCCAGGCCGGCAACACGTCCCTGGTAGCTAGCAACGTAGATCACACCACCCGACAGCAGCAAGCCGCCGTCGATGTCCACAACACGGTCCAGCTCGGAACGGCCTTGCGGGATGGCTACGCGCTGTTCCCAGACCGGCACGCCGTTCTGGGTATCAAGCGCGATGACCTTGCCGGTCGACAGCCCGGCAACGGCCAGACGGTTGGTTACAATCGGCGCACCTGTACCACGCAGGGTCAGTACGGCCGGAGTGCTTTCGTAGATCCAGCGGCGGTCACCCGTGCTGGCATCCAGACCGATCACACGGTCGTCCTGAGTCTGAACGACAACCACGTCACCGTTGGTCGCTGGCGGTGCCAGTACTTCACTGGTAACGCGCGAGCGCCACTTTTCTTCGCCGGTGCTGGCATCCAGGGCAATGACATCACCCTTGAGGGTACCGAGCATGACCAGGCCATAGCCAACACCCACGGCGCCGGAAACCGGCAGCTCCAGTTTCTTCTTCCAGATCACGTCGCCGTTCAGGCGGTCGAGGCCCATCACCAGGCCGTTGACATCAGCGGCGTAGATACGGTCGTTCTCGATAGCCGGAACGAGCATATTGAAGGTCTCGCCCTGACCGTCACCGATCGAACGACTCCATTGCTTTTTCAGCACCACTTCTTCGGTAAACGAAGTCAGTTCGGCCGGCGGCAGTTCCTTTTTACTGTTGCTGCTGCAACCCACGGCCAGAAGAGCCAGGGCCAGCACTGCGGCAGGTTTCCATGCGATCACGTCAGGCATCCCCTTTGGCCAGGTCGTCGAGCTTGAGTTGCAGGCCGCCAATGGCGGCATCGTCAGACAGCGCGGCCTTGGCTTTCTCATAGGCACTGTGGGCATCAGCACTGCGGCCCAGTTGCACCAGCAGATCGCCCTTGAGCTCTTCGCGGCTGGCCAGGAATGCTTTGTCGGCATCGCCATCAAGCAGCTTCAAGGCTTCTTCAGCCTTGTTCTGTGCAGCCAGAACACGGGCCAGACGCTGACGGGCGATCTCGCCCAGGGTCGCGTCGGCCGGCTTGTCCATCACGCTCTTGAGCTCGGCCGCCGCGTCATCAAGCTTGCCGCTTTCAACCGCAACCTTGGCCACGAACAGGCTGGCGTACTGCGCATAGGCAGAACCAGCGAACTCGCTCTTGAGCTTGCCGGACAGCTCGGCAACCTTGGCAGTGTCAGGCTGACCACTCGGCGTGAGGGTCGTTTCCAGCAACGCCTGGTAGAGGTTGGAGGCGCCTTGCGACTGATTGCCCTGGTACTTTTGCCAGGCCTGCCAGCCGAATACCACCACCAGCGCCAGCAGGCCACCGGTTACCAGTGGCTTGCCGTTACGCTGCCACCAGTCCTTGAATGCCGCCAGCTGTTCATCATCGGTACTCGACACCCCAATACTCCTTTTCACCAAATCGGCTGTTGACCCGCTTCACGCCTGCGCGAGGGAAGCTTCCAGGTGCTCGGCCAGAGCATCCCAGGCAATGTTTTGTTGTTCGCCCTGACCACGCAGGGGTTTGAAACCTACCACTTGTTGCGCCAGTTCGTCGTCCCCCAGGATCAAGGCGAACAGCGCTGCGCTCTTGTCGGCTTTCTTGAACTGGCTCTTGAAGCTGCCACCACCGGCGTTCACCTGCAGACGCAGGCCCGGCAGGCGGTCACGCAACTTCTCGCTCAGGGTCAGGCCCGCCAACTCGGCCTGCTCGCCGAATGCGCACAGGTAGACATCCACCTGACGGTTGATCGACTCGGGGATCTGCTCCAGGGTTTCCAGCAGCAGAATCAGACGCTCGATACCCATGGCGAAACCAACGCCCGGGGTCGGCTTGCCGCCCATCTGCTCGACCAGGCCGTCGTAACGGCCACCTGCGCACACCGTCCCCTGGGAACCGAGTTTGTCAGTGACCCACTCGAATACGGTCTTGCTGTAGTAGTCCAGGCCACGGACCAGCTTGGTGTTGATGACATAAGGGATGCCAGCAGCATCCAGACGCGCCTTCAGGCCTTCGAAATGCACGCGGGACTCTTCGTCCAGGTATTCCTCGAGCTTCGGCGCACCGACCAGTACGGCCTGGGTGTTCGGGTCCTTGCTGTCGAGGATACGCAGCGGGTTGCTTTTCAGGCGGCGCTGGCTGTCTTCGTCCAGTTCGCTCAGACGTGCAGAGAGGAACTCGACCAGGGCATCGCGGTAGCGGGCACGGGCTTCGCTGGTACCCAGGCTGTTCAGCTCAAGCTTCACGGCGTCGCGAATGCCCAGCAGGCCCCACAGGCGCCAGGTCAGGACGATCAGTTCGGCGTCAATGTCCGGACCGTCGAGGTTGAAGACCTCGACACCGATCTGATGGAACTGACGGTAGCGACCCTTCTGCGGACGCTCGTGACGGAACATCTGACCGATGTACCACAGTTTCTGTACCTGACCACCGCCACTGATGCCGTGCTCCAGCACCGCGCGAACACAGGCCGCCGTGCCTTCTGGGCGCAGGGTCAGCGAGTCGCCGTTACGGTCGGCAAAGGTATACATCTCCTTCTCGACGATGTCGGTCACTTCACCGATCGAGCGTTTGAACAGCTCGGTGAACTCGACAATCGGCGTACGGATCTGGCGATAGCCGTAGGTGTCCAGCAGACCGGCCACGGTGTTTTCAAAATAGCGCCAAAGCGGGGTCTGCTCAGGCAGGATGTCGTTCATGCCACGGATGGCTTGCAGCGATTTACTCACGGGAAATCCTTAGCGATACGGTGTCAGCCGCGGGCGATCAGCGCCGCGTCGGCCTCGGCCTTCTCGGCCGCTTTCTGGCGGATCAGCTTTTCCAGCTCATCCACCAGGTTGTCATTGGTCAGTTTCTGCGCCGGCTTGCCATCGATGTAGATCAGGTTCGGCGTACCACCGGTCAGCCCGACATGGGCTTCCTTGGCTTCGCCAGGGCCGTTGACCACACAACCGATGACCGCGACATCCAGCGGCACCAGCAAGTCTTCCAGGCGCCCTTCCAGCTCGTTCATGGTCTTGACCACGTCGAAATTCTGCCGTGAACAACTCGGGCAGGCGATGAAGTTGATGCCACGCGAACGCAGGTGCAGCGACTTGAGGATGTCGTAGCCGACCTTCACTTCTTCGACCGGATCGGCCGCCAGCGAGATGCGGATAGTATCGCCAATCCCCTCGGCAAGCAGCATGCCCAGGCCAACCGCCGACTTAACCGTACCCGAGCGCAGGCCACCCGCTTCGGTAATACCCAGGTGCAACGGCTGGATGATTTGCTTGGCGAGCAAACGGTAGGCTTCGACGGCCATGAACACATCGGATGCCTTCACGCTGACCTTGAAGTCCTGGAAGTCCAGGCGGTCAAGGTGTTCGACATGGCGCAGGGCCGACTCAACCAGCGCAGCCGGGGTCGGTTCACCGTATTTTTTCTGCAGGTCTTTTTCCAGCGAACCGGCGTTGACGCCAATACGGATCGGAATACCACGGTCGCGGGCTGCATCGACCACCGCGCGCACACGGTCTTCACGACCAATGTTGCCCGGGTTGATACGCAGGCAGTCGACACCCAGCTCGGCCACGCGCAAGGCAATGCGGTAGTCGAAGTGGATGTCAGCCACCAAGGGCACGCTGACCTGTTGCTTGATCTTGCCAAACGCTTCGGCAGCGTCCATGTCCGGCACCGAGACACGCACGATGTCGACACCGGCATCGACCAGCCGGTTGATCTGCGCCACGGTAGCCGCGACATCGTTGGTATCGGTGTTGGTCATGCTCTGGACGGCAATGGGTGCATCGCCGCCGACAGGAACATTACCTACCCAGATTTTCCGGGATTCGCGCCGTTTGATCGGAGATTCGCCGTGCATGACTTATTGCCCCAACTTCAGGCGAGCGGTCTCGCCACTGGTGAACGGCGCAAGGTCGACGGGCTGACCGTTGTAGCTCAGCTGTACGCCCTTGGCGTAACCGAAGCGTACCGCGAACGGTGGCTTGCCGCTGACGTCAAGGCTATCGCCCTTGCGCTTGATGGCACTGAACAACACTTTGCCGTTGCCGTCGATGACCGACGTCCAGCAATCCGCATTGAACTGAATATGAACCTTGCCACTGCCGGCCACCGCAGGCTCTGCAGCCGCGACGACAGCAGCGGGTGCTGCGACCGGGGCCTGGATAACTGGCGCAACCGGTGCGGCTGGCTTGCTCGGCGCAACGGGTACCACCGGCGCTGCTGGCGCAGGTGTTGCCGGCACGACCGCCGCAACGGCGGGTTTGGCAGGCGTCACAGCCACCGGAGCCGCGGGCGCCACAGCAGGTGCGGGCTCGCTCGCCGGTGCCGGGGCTTCCTCGGCAGGCTGGGCCTGATCAAGGCTCAAGTCGGTGCTTTGCGGTTGCTGCGAAGCGTCGACGGCTTGATCTTCCGGCTCGTCCAGCGGGTGAATTTGCGTGGTGCCATCGGCACTCTCGACCTCGACATGCTCCATGGCAATCGTGGTCAGGTCCTTGCCACGCTGACGGCTTTGATCCTGCCACCAGAAATAACCACCGCCGACCACTGCCAGCAGCAATACGAGGCTCACGCCGCGCAAAATGTTGTGTGACAGCCGCACAGGCTCTTCGATACGCCCCAGCGCATGGACATCACTGCCCTGGGCGTGGGTGCCGGTGCACTGGTCAAAGGCCTGAACCAGCGCCGCCTGATCCATGTCCAGCAACTTGGCATAAGCACGGATGTAACCACGGGCAAAGGTATGCCCTGGCAGCTTGTCGAAGGCGCCAGCTTCAAGATTGTTCAGAGAGCTCACGGTCAGGTTGAGCTTGTGGGCCACTTCGGCCTGCGACCAGCCCCTGTTTTCACGGGCCTGACGCAAAATCTCACCGGGATTCTCGCGAGTCGCTGCTACTGCTTCGGGATGCGCCGCTTTCATCATTGCTCCGACAGGTATTGCTGATATTCCGGCGTACCGGGATAAAGTCGTTGTAATTGCAGGCCCAACTCGGCGGCCTTGTTCGATTCTTCAAACACCGTTGCCAGACGACTGCCCAGCAGCAGGCTGCGGGCAGTGGGGTCGCTCAGTTGGCTGAAACGATCGTAGAAGTCTCGGGCCGGCACATAATGCCTGTCTTCGTAAGACAACTCAGCCATTTCCAACAACGCATGGGGTTGGTGACGGTTGAGCCGTAAAGCTTTTTCCAGGTATTCCCGCGCCTGCTCGCGCTGATCGAGTTTCAGGGCGGTCAGCCCCAGGCTTTCGAACACCCGTGAGCGCTCAGGATACAGGGTATCGGTCGCCGCGCGACGAAACATCTGCTCGGCATCGGTGTAGCGGCCTTGAGCATAAAGGAAGCTGCCGAAATTGTTACTGATTCGGGTGTTGTCCGGGGCCTGGGCCAGCGCCTTGCGAAAATGCTGTTCCGCCAGCGCTGCCTCGCCTTCGGCCTGGAATACCAGGGCCAGGGCCGCATGAGCGTCGGCATCGTCGGCATTGAGTTCAAGGGCTTTTTTAAGTGGCCACTTGGCGCGCTCGGTCAAACCTTGTTTCAAATACCCCAGGCCCAACTGCACATAGGCCTGAACCGCTTCGACCCGCGCCTTGCTGCTGACCGCCGCGTCAGGCTCAACGGTCGACGCGCAGCCTGCCAACAGAGCGACCAGCAGGATCGGCAGTGCAGCGCGTGGGGTCATAGAGATCCTCTCTTCAGTTCTGCGCGGTCGTGCTCGGCGCATCACCGTCGGCATTCAACTGACGAACGGCGATGTAACGCTCGCTACGGCGGGTACGGTCCATGACCTGGCCGACCAACTGACCACAGGCCGCGTCGATGTCTTCACCACGGGTGGTGCGCACCGTCACGTTGTAGCCGGCATGATGCAGGTGATCCTGGAAACGGCGGATAGCGTTGTTGCTCGGCCGCTCGTACCCGGAATGCGGGAACGGGTTGAACGGGATCAGGTTGATCTTGCATGGAACGTCTTTCAACAACTCGGCCATTTCCACAGCATGTTCGAGTTTGTCGTTAACGTCCTTGAGCAGGGTGTATTCGATGGTCAGTACGCGCTTTTCGCCCAATTCGGACATGTAGCGCATGCACGAGTCGAGCACCACGCTGAGCGGGTACTTCTTGTTGATCGGCACCAGTTCGTTGCGCAGCGCATCATTCGGCGCGTGCAGCGACAGGGCCAGGGAGACGTCGATGTGCTTGGCCAGCTCATCGATCATCGGTACCACGCCGGAGGTGGACAGGGTCACCCGGCGCTTGGAAATACCGTAGCCGAGGTCGTCCATCATCAAATGCATGGCGGCGACGACGTTATCGAAGTTCAGCAGCGGCTCGCCCATGCCCATCATCACCACGTTGGTGATGGCACGGTCGATCTTGGCCGGTACAGTGCCGAACGACTTGTTGGCAATCCACACCTGGCCGATCACTTCGGCGGCGGTGAGGTTGCTGTTGAAACCTTGCTTGCCGGTGGAGCAGAAGCTGCAG
Source organism: Pseudomonas laurentiana (assembly GCF_014648275.1). Classification (GTDB taxonomy): domain Bacteria; phylum Pseudomonadota; class Gammaproteobacteria; order Pseudomonadales; family Pseudomonadaceae; genus Aquipseudomonas; species Aquipseudomonas laurentiana. The sequence continues at coordinate 36,770 of NZ_BMQU01000013.1, read as the reverse complement.
TCCAGGGCGCAACCGGCCTGGGACGAGACACACAGCGTGCCACGCTTGCCCTGGGGGATATAGACGGTCTCGACGCAGCTGCCGGACGCCACGCGCACCACCCATTTACGGGTACCGTCGCTGGAGATGTCCTCGCTGACCACTTCCGGACCGCGAACCTCGGCACAGGCCTTGAGCTTTTCGCGCAAGGCCTTGCTGACGTTGGTCATGGCGTCGAAATCATCAACGCCAAAGTGGTGAATCCACTTCATGACCTGACCGGCACGGAAGCGCTTCTCCCCGATTGAGTCGAAGAATTTTTCCATTTCCGGCTGGGTTAGACCCAACAGGTTGATTTTGCCAGTCGATGTCGTCATGGATTCACCCTCACTCGTCAGCCTTCGCTTAGCGAGTGGTTACTTCAGTAGCTGCGAAGAAGTAAGCGATTTCGCGAGCAGCAGCGGCTTCGGAGTCCGAACCGTGTACGGCGTTGGCGTCGATGGACTCAGCGAAGTCAGCACGGATGGTGCCAGCAGCGGCTTCTTTAGGGTTGGTAGCGCCCATCAGCTCACGGTTCAGAGCGATGGCGTTTTCGCCTTCCAGAACCTGAACAACAACTGGGCCGGAAGTCATGAAAGCAACCAGGTCGCCGAAGAAACCACGGGCGCTGTGCTCAGCGTAGAAGCCTTCAGCTTCGGCTTTGGACAGTTGTTTCATTTTCGAAGCGACGACGCGCAGGCCGGCTTTTTCGAAACGAGTGGTGATCTCGCCGATAACGTTCTTGGCAACTGCGTCAGGCTTGATGATCGAGAAAGTACGTTGAACAGCCATGGAAAACTCCAGAAACAGTAAGTGAAGCGAAAAATTAAACCCGCGAATTATACGCGGGTTCTGAGGGATTGCCTAACCTGCCGAGCGTACTCAGTCGGCTTCTTCGATCCAGGCCGCCTGGATGGCTTCGAGAACCTTCTCGCCGCCACGCTGAGGATCGTCACTGAATTCCGGCAATGCCAGCACCCACTGGTGCAGATCGACGAAGTTCACATAACGAGGATCGACTTCCGGCTTGCTTTCCGCAAGCTGGATTGCAATTTCAAGTACATCAACCCATTTCAGACTCATGATGGCTCCTTGAATCAGTGCGGCGCTTCGGCGGCCAGGTTGATCGTGTACTTCGGAATCTCGATAGTCAGGTCTTCCTCACCGACGAACACCTGACAGGCCAGACGCGACTGACTCTCAAGCCCCCAGGCCTTATCGAGCATGTCTTCTTCGAGCTCGTCAGCTTCCTCGAGCGAATCGAAACCTTCCCGCACGATGCAATGGCAGGTGGTGCAGGCACACACGCCGCCACATGCGCTTTCCATTTCGATATGGTGCTCGTGGGCCAGCTCCAGGATATTCGTACCCGGTTCCACCTCAACCACCAGACCGTCCGGACAGAACTTCTCGTGGGGCAGAAAAATCACCTGCGGCATCAGTTATTCCTCGATCTCATTCAGGTTGCGCCCGGCCAACGCGGCTTTGACCGTCGAATCAAGGCGGCGGGCAGCAAAAGCATCGGTCACCTGCGACAGACGCTTGGTCTGCTGCTCGATGGCCGCGCCATCGGTACCGGTCATCAATTCACGCAAGTCTTGCATCTGCTGCTCGATCGCCAGACGCTCTTCAGCATCGAGCAAACGGTCACCATCGACATCCAGGGCGCCCTGCACCGCTTCGATCAAGCGCTGGGCATCGACCTGATGCTCGCGCAGCTGGCGTGCGGTCTTGTCGAAACCGGCGTGTTCGAAGGAATCCTTGAGCATGCGGGCGATTTCACCGTCGGTCAGACCGTAGGACGGCTTGACCTGAATGCTGGCTTCGACACCCGAACCCAGTTCACGGGCCGCTACGCTGAGCAGGCCATCGGCATCAACCTGGAAGGTGACACGGATTTTCGCAGCACCGGCGACCATGGCCGGAATGCCTCGCAGTTCAAAACGCGCCAGGGAACGGCAATCACTGATCAGCTCTCGCTCACCCTGCAGCACGTGAATCATCATGGCCGTCTGGCCATCTTTATAGGTGGTGAACTCCTGAGCGCGAGCCACAGGAATCGTGGTGTTACGCGGGATCACCTTCTCCATCAGGCCACCCATGGTCTCAAGACCAAGGGACAGCGGGATCACGTCAAGCAGCAGCAATTCGCCACCTTCGCGACGGTTGCCCGCCAAGGTATCCGCCTGAATGGCAGCACCAATGGCCACGACCTGATCCGGGTCGATTTCGGTCAATGGCGTACGCCCAAACAACGCGCCCACTGCTTCACGCACGCGCGGTACGCGGGTGGAGCCACCGACCATCACCACCGCACCCACTTCTTCCAGCTCGATACCACTGTCGCGCACGGCGCGACGGCAGGCCTTGAGGCTGCGGGCAACCATGGGTTCAATCAGTGCATCGAACGCTGCGCGGGTCAGCACTGCCTGCCATTGGCCGTACACCACCGGCACGCTATCGGCAGTCGTCAGGGCTTCCTTCGCCACACACGCCGCCTGCAGCAGCTGGCGTTGCGCACCCGGATCGAGATCAGCCGACAGGCCCGCCTGCTCGACGATCCAGCTGGCGATGGCGTGATCGAAATCGTCACCACCCAGCGCACTGTCGCCGCCGGTGGCCAGCACTTCGAACACACCGCCGGTCAGTCGCAGGATGGAAATATCGAAGGTTCCGCCACCCAGGTCATAGATGGCCACCAGGCCTTCGGCATTCTGGTCCAGGCCATAGGCGACCGCAGCCGCCGTCGGCTCGTTCAGCAGGCGCAATACGTTGAGGCCCGCCAACTTGGCGGCATCCTTGGTGGCCTGGCGCTGAGCGTCGTCGAAATACGCCGGTACGGTGATCACTGCACCCACCAGCTCACCGCCGAGGGTGTCTTCAGCCCGCTGGCGCAGCACGCGCAAGATCTCGGCCGAAACCTCCACCGGGCTTTTCGCACCCTGCACGGTGTCGATGAATGGCATGTGCGACTCACCGCCAACAAAGCGGTAAGGCAACTGATCACCCAATTGCTTGACATCCGCCAGGCCACGCCCCATCAGGCGCTTGACCGACAATACGGTATTGAGCGGATCGCTGGACGCAGCCGCCTTGGCCGAATGCCCGACCTCGACATGGTCAGCGTGGTAACGCACCGCAGACGGCAGGATAACCCGCCCTTCGGCGTCGGCCAGTGGCTCGGAAAGGCCGCTGCGCAGTGCAGCAACCAGCGAATTGGTGGTGCCAAGGTCGATGCCCACCGCCAGACGACGCTGGTGGGGCTGAGGGCTCTGACCGGGTTCAGCGATCTGCAGTAGGGCCATGCTTATTCGGGTACCAGAGGGGCCGCCAGGGCGGCACCGGGTTAATCGTCGAGGCGCTCTTCCAACTGGCGCACTTCATAGGCGAGCTTGTCGAGGAACTGCATGCGGCGCATCAGGCGCTCGGCCTGTTCACGCTGCGCAGCCACATCCCAGCAAGCAGCGAAGTCCTCATTAAGGGCCTCCTGCGCAGCTTTCAAGCGGCGTTTGAAGGCCGCCACGCCATCGAGGTCGGCACTGTCCTGCAGGTCTTCGAGCTCCTCGCGCCACTGCATCTGCTGCAGCAGGAACTGAGGGTCGTGGACGGTGACTTCCTGCGGCACTTCATGGCCGCCGATTGCCAACAGGTAACGGGCACGGCGCGGCGCGCTCTTGAGCGTCTGGTAGGCTTCGTTGAGGCCTGCCGAACGCTCCAGCGCCAAGCGTTGTTCACGCTCGGAAGCATCGGCGAATCGGTCCGGATGGACCTCGCGGGCCAGCTCGCGATAGCGCGCGGCCAACTGGTCGAGGTCCAGGCGGAAGCCGGGTTGCAGGTCAAACAGGGCGAAATGACAAGGAGTACCCACAAGAAGCCTCAAACGTTGAAGCTTTCGCCGCAGCCACACTCACCGCGCACGTTGGGGTTGTTGAACTTGAAGCCTTCGTTCAACCCTTCCTTGACGAAATCGAGCTCGGTACCGTCAAGGTAAACCAGGCTTTTCGGGTCGATGATCACCTTCACGCCATGGCTCTCGAAGACCTCGTCCTCGCTGCCTGGCTCGTCGACGAATTCCAGCACATAGGCCAGACCGGAGCAGCCAGTAGTACGGACACCCAGGCGAATACCCTCACCCTTGCCACGTCCTTCGAGGGAGCGCCGCACATGGTTGGCGGCGGCTTCTGTCATGCTGATAGCCATCGGAACTCCTTAACCTGCAACAAGCGACTTAGAGCAAGCCTTTCTTCTGCTTGTAATCGCGAACAGCCGCCTTGATAGCGTCTTCGGCGAGTACCGAGCAGTGGATTTTAACCGGCGGCAACGCCAGTTCTTCAGCCAGCTGAGTGTTCTTGATGGTTTCAGCTTCGTCCAGCGTCTTGCCCTTCATCCACTCGGTGGCCAGGGAGCTGGAAGCGATAGCCGAACCGCAGCCGTAGGTCTTGAACTTGGCGTCTTCGATAACGCCCTGCTCGTTGACCTTGATCTGCAGGCGCATGACGTCGCCACATGCAGGCGCGCCCACCATGCCGGTACCAACATCCGGGTCCTCGGCATTCATCTTGCCGACGTTACGCGGGTTTTCGTAATGGTCGATGACCTTTTCACTGTATGCCATGGTGCAATTCCTTCCTCATCAGAGAGCCGCTCTTGCTGGCGACTACTTAGTGCGCAGCCCACTCGATCTTGGAGATGTCGACGCCGTCTTTGTACATGTCCCACAGCGGCGACAATTCGCGCAGCTTGGTCACTGCCTCGCACACTTTCTGCGCGGCATAGTCGATTTCTTCTTCAGTGCTGAAACGCCCGAAGGTGAAACGGATAGAACTGTGTGCCAGCTCGTCGTTGCGGCCCAGGGCGCGCAGCACGTAGGACGGCTCCAGCGATGCCGAGGTGCAGGCAGAACCAGACGAAACGGCCAGGTCCTTGAGTGCCATGATCAGCGACTCGCCTTCGACGTAGTTGAAGCTCAGGTTCAGGTTGTGCGGGACGCGGGCAGTCATGCTGCCGTTGACGTACAGCTCTTCCAGGCCTTCGACCTGCTTGAAGAAGCGCTCGCTCAAAGCCTTGATGCGCTGGTTTTCGCTGGCCATTTCCTGCTTGGCGATTGCGAAGGCTTCACCCATGCCGACGATCTGGTGGGTAGCCAGGGTGCCGGAACGCATGCCGCGCTCGTGACCACCACCGTGCATCATCGCTTCCAGGCGTACGCGAGGCTTGCGGCTGACGTACAGCGCGCCGATGCCTTTAGGGCCGTAGGTCTTGTGCGCCGAGAAGGACATCAGGTCGACCTTCAGCTTCTGCAGGTCGATTTCGACCTTGCCAGTAGACTGAGCCGCGTCGACATGGAACAGCACGCCGCGGGAGCGGGTCAGCTCACCGATGGCAGCGATGTCGTTGATGGTGCCGATTTCGTTGTTCACGTGCATGACCGAAACCAGGATGGTGTCGTCACGCAGTGCCGCCTCGACCATGGCCGGGGTAATCAGGCCGTCTTCACCGGGCTCGATGTAGGTGACTTCAAAACCTTCACGCTCCAGCTGGCGCGTGGTGTCCAGGACCGCCTTGTGCTCGATCTTGGAGGTGATGATGTGCTTGCCCTTGGACGCATAGAAGTGCGCGACGCCCTTGATTGCCAGGTTGTCGGACTCGGTAGCACCGCTGGTCCAGACAATTTCCCGCGGGTCGGCATTGACCAGGTCAGCAACCTGGCGACGAGCGTTCTCGACCGACTCTTCGGCTTTCCAGCCGAAGACATGGGAGCGCGAGGCCGGGTTACCGAAGTTCCCGTCGACCAGCAGGCACTCGCTCATTTTCTGCGCGACACGTGGGTCGACCGGGGTGGTCGCGGAGTAATCGAGGTAGATCGGCAACTTCATTGAATATCTCCTATCAGGCGGTCGCGTCGCGCGTCGAAACGGTCATTCGACGGCGGACGTCTCAATCTTGTCCAGCTGCGGTGCCCGGCCTGCGATTCGACGCAAGTCCTGACGCTGGGCGACTTCTTGCACATCACTGCGAGTGACAAGGTCAGCCAGGCTGATACCGCTGAGGAATTCGTGAATCTGCTGGCTGAGATCGCACCACAGGTGGTGAGTCAGGCAGGTATCGCCGGCGTGGCAATCACCCAGGCCCTGGCAGCGCGTAGCATCGACCGATTCATTGACCGCATCGATAACTTGCGCGACTTGAATGCTCCCCATGTCTCGCGACAGCTGATAGCCGCCACCTGGACCGCGCACACTGGAAACCAGACTGCTACGACGCAGCTTGGCAAACAGCTGCTCCAGATAAGAAAGGGAAATGCCTTGGCGCTCGGAGATGTCGGCCAGGGACACCGGCCCATGCTGCGCGTGCAATGCCAGGTCGAGCATGGCGGTCACGGCGTATCGGCCTTTTGTAGTCAGTCGCATGGCTAGTAGGTACCACGGAGTTACGGGATGTGAGCGAGTATGCTATTCCCGAGCATTTAAGTCAACTATAAGACCTAGTGCTTTAGTCGGGATTGCGCCTGGACGGCCGCGGAATAATAGCAAAGTCGGGGCGTGAGCACACGCCCCTTCTGTCAATGCGTCGCGGCGTCGCTACGCGGCTCGGCCTTGACCTCGGCAAAGTCCTCGTCACGCAGGGCTGGCAGCTCCTTGGCGCAGTAGTCACTGCCCAGGTTCTTCAGCGCACCACACATGTCCTCCAGGCGCCCGTCCACCGCATGCAGATGGTCGAGCAACTGACCGATGGCGCGCGCAACCGGGTCCGGCATGTCTTCACTGACGCCATAGGCATCGAACATGGCCTTGCGCTTGGCTTCCTGCTCGGCATCGGTCTTGACGATGATCCGCCCCGGAATACCCACCGCCGTCGCACCGGCCGGCACGGCCTTGGTCACCACGGCATTGGAGCCGATCTTGGCACCGGCGCCCACCGTGAACGGGCCCAGCACCTTGGCACCGGCACCGACGACCACGCCATCCTCCAGGGTGGGGTGACGCTTACCCTTGTTCCAGCTGGTACCACCAAGGGTCACGCCCTGATACAGGGTGACGTCATTGCCGATCTCGGCCGTCTCGCCGATCACGATACCCATACCGTGGTCGATGAAGAAACGCCGCCCAACCTTGGCACCCGGGTGAATTTCGATACCGGTCAGCCAACGGCCGAAGTTCGACACCAGCCGCGCCAGCCACTTCCACTCCCGCACCCACAAGGCATGCGCCGCGCGATGCAGCCAGATCGCGTGCATACCCGGGTAGCAGGTCAGCACCTCGAAGGCATTGCGCGCAGCCGGGTCGCGATGGAAAACGCTTTGGATATCTTCACGCAGACGCTCGAACATCTATTGATCCTTCCGCTTATGCGGCTCGCCACGGGCCACTTTCTGGGTTTCCGTGAGAATGCCGCGCAAAATACTCATTTCCGAACGATTCACCGAACTACGCCCATACAGTCGACGCAAGCGCGACATCAGGTGCTTGGGTTTCTCCGGATCGAGAAATCCGATCTCGACCAGGGTTTTCTCCAAGTGCTCGTAGAACAGCTCCATCTCATCCATGGTCGCCAGCTCGCCACTGCGCACCGACGCCACTTCGACTTTCTCGACCTTCGACGGCTGCCCCTCGATGGCCAGCCACGCCATGCGCACCTCATAGGCGAGCACCTGCACGGCAGCCCCAAGGTTCAGCGAGCTGAAGTCGGGGTTGGACGGGATATGCACGTGATAATGACATCGCTGCAGCTCGTCATTGGTCAGGCCGGAGTGCTCACGCCCGAACACCAGGGCGATCTCAGCGCCCTGCCCGGCATCCTCGACCACCTTGGCACCGCACTCGCGTGGGTCGAGCATTGGCCAGGGAATGCGCCGATCACGGGCACTGGTACCCACCACCAACGTACAACCGACCAACGCCTCTTCAAGCGTGGCCACCACCTTGGCACCCGCCAGCACATCATCGGCACCCGACGCACGGGCACTGGCTTCGTGAGAGGGGAAATGTTGCGGATCAACCAGTACCAGACGCGACAAGCCCATGTTTTTCATGGCACGCGCAGCCCCACCGATATTGCCGGGGTGACTGGTATTGACCAGGACAACACGAATATTTTGCAGCACGGCAAGGGCTCACAGACATGGTAAAGGGGGAGCAAATCTTACAGAACCGACCGACGTTACGCTACGAAAGCAAATGTCGCCCTTCTTAGCGGAAAGTTTTCTGATAGAATGTGCGGCTTTCTTTAACGACCCAGGTGAAACGTCCATGCAGCCCATGCTGAATATCGCGCTGCGCGCCGCCCGCAGCGCCAGTGAATTGATTTTCCGCTCCATCGAGCGCCTGGATACCATCAAGGTTGATGAAAAGGACGCCAAGGACTACGTGTCCGAGGTCGACCGCGCCGCTGAGCAAACCATCATTGCGGCCCTGCGCAAGGCTTACCCTACCCACGCCATCTACGGCGAAGAGACCGGCCTGCACGCCGGCAGCGGCGAAGGTGAAGACTACCTGTGGATCATCGACCCACTGGACGGCACCACCAACTTCCTGCGCGGCGTACCGCACTTCGCTGTCAGCATCGCCTGCAAGTACCGTGGTCGCCTGGAGCACGCCGTTGTCCTGGACCCTGTCCGCCAGGAAGAATTCACCGCCAGCCGTGGCCGTGGCGCCCAACTGAACGGTCGTCGCCTGCGCGTCAGCTCCCGCACCAGCCTGGAAGGCGCACTGCTGGGTACCGGCTTCCCGTTCCGTGACAACCAGATGGACAACCTGGACAACTACCTGGGCATGTTCCGCTCCCTGGTTGGCCAGACCGCAGGCATCCGCCGTGCTGGCGCCGCCAGCCTCGACCTGGCCTACGTGGCCGCCGGTCGTTTCGATGCGTTCTGGGAGTCGGGCCTGTCCGAGTGGGACATGGCTGCAGGCACCCTGCTGATTCAAGAAGCTGGCGGCCTGGTGAGCGACTTCACCGGTGGTCACGACTTCCTGGAAAAAGGCCACATCGTTGCTGGCAACATCAAGTGCTTCAAGGCAGTACTGACGGCGATCCAGCCGCACCTGCCGGCCTCGCTGAAACGCTAAGTTTCGACCAGGCTGCAAGGCTAAAGACAAAGCCCCTGACCGAAAGGCCAGGGGCTTTTGTTTAAGCGCTACATCACTGGCAAGCCAGTTCCCACATCACAGACTCACTGCCCTGCCGGCGCCTGCCCCAGGATCAGTTGACCATTCTTGTCCAGCGGGATCTGAGAACCTGGGTCTCGGTCCATGCGCACCTTGCCAACCTTGTCGCCAATCGAATACTTCACATCGTAGCCAACGACCTTTTCACTCAAGTCATGGACCGTATTGCAGCGCGTCTCGGTGGTGGTGTAGGTGTCCTTGTTCTGCATGTTTTCCTGCACCTTGTTACCCGCATAGCCACCCCCTACCGCGCCAGCCACGGTGGCAATTTTCTTGCCGGTACCACCGCCTATCTGATTGCCCAACAGACCACCTGCCACCGCACCCAGCACGGTACCGGCAATCTGATGCTGGTCCTTGACCGGCGCCTGACGGGTTATCGCGACATCCTTACAGACTTCCCGTGGCGTCTTGATGGTTTGTTTGATCGGCTGAACACCCAGCACCTGTGCATATTCAGGACCGTGATTCACCAGTTTGTAGGTCGCCACAGCGCCCCCGGCCGTTACACCGACGGCACCCAGTACCGCACCCACTAGCATCGACTTGTTCACGTGAAACCTCCAGACCGTACAGACGGGTGATTGCCCGTGCTTCTCCAAGCCTTGGAGCATAAAAAAAGGCGCGAGTTCAACACTCGCGCCTTTGAGGTACTGCTGACCGGGTAAACGGCGTACTTACGGACGCTCGTCCACTTCCTCGGTTTTCACCGGTGGAATCAGGTCTTCGCTGCTCAGGTTCAGCCAGATCAACACCACGTTGGCGATGTAGATCGAGGAGTAGGTACCCGCCAGAACACCGATGAACAGTGCAATGGAGAAGCCGAACAGGTTGTCGCCACCGAAGAACAGCAGCGCAGCAATCGCCAGCAGGGTCGAAACCGAGGTGGCCACGGTACGCAGCAGGGTCTGGGTGGTGGAGATGTTGATGTTCTCGATCAGCGAGGCCTTGCGCAGTACGCGGAAGTTCTCACGCACCCGGTCAAAAACCACGATGGTGTCGTTGAGCGAGTAACCAATGATCGCCAGGACCGCCGCCAGCACCGTCAGGTCGAAGGTGATCTGGAAGAACGACAGGATACCCATGGTCACGACCACGTCGTGGATCAACGACACGATGGCCCCGACCGCGAATTTCCACTGGAAGCGGAAGGCCAGGTAGATCAGGATGCCGCCCAGCGCCAGCAGCATGCCGAGGCCGCCCTGGTCACGCAGCTCTTCACCCACCTGCGGGCCGACGAACTCGACGCGCTTGACCACGGCCGGGTTGTCGCCACTGACCTTGCGCAGCGCTTCGGCAACACGGTTACCCAGTTGCGGATCATCGCCCGGCATCCGCACCAGCAGATCAGTGGTAGCGCCAAAACTCTGCACCACGGCGTCGCCAAAGCCAGCCTGAACCAGCTCCTCGCGCACCTTGCCCAGGTCGGCCGGCTTCTCGTAGGTCAGCTCGATGAGCGTACCGCCGGTGAAGTCCAGACCGAAGTTCAAGCCCTTGTGGAACCAGCTGAACAAGGCCAGTGCGGTAAGGAGCATGGTGACGGCGAACGCAACGTTGCGCACGCCCATGAAGTTAATGGTACGTAACATGGCAGCCCCTTAAACCCACAACTTCTTGAAGTCACGCCCACCGAAGATCAGGTTGACCATCGCGCGGGTCACCATGATGGCCGTGAACATCGAGGTAAAAATCCCGAGGGACATGGTCACCGCAAAGCCTTTGACCGGCCCGGTACCCATGGCGAACAGGATGCCGCCGACCAACAGGGTGGTCAGGTTGGCGTCGAGAATCGCAGTGTAGGCACGGTCGAAACCTTCATGGATGGCGCGCTGCACCGACATGCCATTGGCGAGTTCTTCACGAATCCGCGAGAAGATCAGCACGTTGGCGTCTACCGCCATACCCATGGTCAGTACGATACCGGCGATACCCGGCAGGGTCAGGGTAGCACCCAGCATGGACATCAGGGCCAGCAGCAGCACCATGTTGCCTGCCAGTGCCACGGTAGCGATCACACCGAAGAAGCGGTAGATGGCAATGATGAACAGCGAGACAAACAGCATGCCCCACAGCGACGCATCGATACCCTTGGTGATGTTGTCCGCACCCAGGCTTGGGCCAATGGTACGTTCTTCAGCAAAGTACATCGGCGCAGCCAGACCACCGGCACGCAGCAACAGGGCCAGTTCCGACGATTCGCCCTGGCCGTTCAGGCCCGTGATACGGAACTGACTGCCCAGCGGCGACTGAATGGTCGCCAGGCTGATGATGCGCTTCTCTTCCTTGAAGCTCTGGATGGCAACGTCTTTCTCGACACCATCGACCATCTGCTTCTCATAGCGGGTCATCGGCTTCTGCTCGATGAAGATCACCGCCATGCTGCGACCGACGTTGCTGCGGGTAGCACGACTCATCAGCTCACCGCCATGACCATCCAGACGGATGTTCACCTGCGGACGACCATGCTCGTCGAAGCTCGCCTGAGCATCGGTTACCTGGTCACCCGTGATGATCAGGCCACGCTCAACCGCAGCCGGCGGACGGCCACCTTCACGGAACTCGAAGGATTCGGTCGTGGCTTTCGAAGCACCCGGCTCTGCACCCAGGCGGAACTCGAGGTTGGCAGTCTTGCCGAGAATACGCTTGGCTTCGGCAGTGTCCTGCACGCCCGGCAGCTCCACCACGATGCGGTTGGCACCCTGGCGCTGAACCAGTGGCTCGGCAACACCCAGCTCGTTGACGCGGTTACGTACCGTGGTCAAGTTCTGCTTGATGGAGTACTCACGAATCTCGATCAGCTTGGCCGGCGAAATCGACAGGCCCAACACGGCCATGTCGTTACGCTCGCTTGGCGTAAGCTCGAAATCGTTGAAATTCTTGCGGATCAGGGCACGTGCCTGCTCGCGGGTTGCATCGTCAGCGAAGCCCAACTGAATGGTGCCGTCTTGTTGCGGCAGGCTGCGGTAGCGCACACGCTCTTTACGCAGCAGGGTTTTGACTTCACCTTCATACACTTTCAGGCGTGCGGTAATGGCTTTGTCCATGTCCACTTCCAGCAGGAAGTGCACACCACCGGACAAGTCCAGACCCAGCTTCATTGGGCTTGCACCCAACTTGCGCAGCCATTGCGGAGTGGTTTGAGCCAGGTTCAGCGCCACGACGTAATCGTCACCCAGCGCCTTGCGCACTACGTCCTTGGCAGGCAATTGGTCTTCCTGCTTGGTCAAACGCAGCAGGCCACCCTTGCCCTTCTCACCCAGGCTCGCGCCCTTGACCTGAATACCGGCATCGCTCAACGCTTTGCTGGCACGATCCAGATCGGCCTGGCCAACCTGCAGTGCAGTACTTGCACCGCTGATTTGAACAGCCGGATCGTCAGGGTAGAGGTTGGGAGCGGAATAAATGAAACCGACCGCCAGCACCAGCACGATCAGCGCGTATTTCCATAAAGGGTATTTGTTCAGCATCACGCCGCCCGTTCAAGAGACGGGGCGCCTTGCGCGCCCCGTCGATTGGTAAAAGACTTAAACTTAGATCGCCTTGAGCGTGCCTTTTGGCAGGGTCGCAGCAACGGCGCCCTTCTGGAACTTCAGCTCAACCGAGTCGGACACTTCGAGCACTACGAAGTCATCGGCAACTTTGACGATCTTGCCGGCAATACCGCCGTTGGTAACAACTTCGTCACCCTTCTGCAGATTGCTCAGCAGGTTCTTCTGCTCTTTGGCACGCTTGGCCTGTGGGCGCCAGATCATCAGGTAGAAGATGACCAGGAAACCTACCAGGAAAATCCACTCAAAACCGGTACCGGCAGGGCCGGCAGCAGGGGCAGCGGCGTCCGCGTATGCGGCAGGAATCAGAAAGCTCATTTAGCACTCCAGTTGCGAAATAGTACTTGTAAGGGTCGGCAAAACATCAATCCAAAGGCGGCACAGGCAGCCCGCGCTTGGCGTAGAAGGCATCAACGAAAGCGGCCAATGTACCTTGTTGAATAGCCTCGCGCAAACCAGCCATCAAGCGCTGGTAATGCCGCAAGTTATGGATGGTATTCAACATGCTACCCAGCATTTCGCCGCATTTATCCAGATGATGCAAATAAGCGCGGGAGAAGTTCTGGCAGGTGTAGCAATCACAGGTTGGGTCCAGCGGCGAATCATCATGGCGATGGAACGCATTGCGGATTTTAAGCACGCCTGTATCGACAAACAGATGACCGTTGCGCGCGTTGCGCGTAGGCATCACGCAGTCGAACATGTCGACGCCGCGGCGCACACCCTCAACGAGATCCTCCGGCTTGCCTACCCCCATAAGGTAACGAGGTTTGTCAGCAGGCATCTGCCCTGGCAGGTAATCCAGCACCTTGATCATTTCATGCTTCGGCTCGCCTACCGACAAGCCGCCAATGGCCAGGCCGTCGAAGCCGATCTTGTCCAGGCCTTCCAGCGAACGCATGCGCAGGTTCTGGTGCATGCCACCCTGAACGATGCCGAACAACGCCGCCGTGCTGTCGCCATGGGCGTTCTTGGAGCGCTGCGCCCAACGCAGCGACAACTCCATCGATACCCGTGCCACGTCTTCATCGGCCGGGTACGGGGTGCATTCGTCGAAGATCATCACGATGTCCGAGCCCAGGTCGCGCTGAACCTGCATCGACTCTTCCGGGCCCATGAACACCTTGGAGCCGTCTACCGGCGAGGCGAACGTCACGCCCTCTTCCTTGATCTTGCGCATGGCGCCCAGGCTGAACACCTGGAAACCACCGGAGTCGGTGAGGATCGGACCTTTCCACTGCATGAAGTCGTGCAGGTCGCCATGGGCCTTGATGACCTCGGTACCCGGGCGCAGCCACAGGTGGAAGGTATTGCCAAGGATGATCTGCGCACCGATCGCCTCGATATCCCGCGGCAGCATGCCCTTGACCGTGCCATAGGTGCCCACCGGCATGAACGCCGGGGTTTCCACCACGCCACGGGGGAAGGTCAACCGACCACGACGGGCCTTGCCGTCGGTGGCCAGCAACTCAAAGGACATACGACAGGTGCGACTCATGCTTGATCCTCGGGCCCACGTGGCGCCGGATTGCGGGTGATGAACATGGCATCACCGTAACTGAAGAAGCGGTACCCGTTTTCCACCGCAGCCTTATAGGCGGCCATGGTTTCCGGGTAACCGGCGAAGGCCGAAACCAGCATCAGCAGCGTGGACTCGGGCAAATGGAAGTTGGTGACCAGGGCATCGACCACATGAAACGGCCGGCCCGGGAAGATAAAGATGTCGGTGTCACCGCTGAACGGCTTGAGCACGCCATCGCGTGCGGCGCTCTCCAGCGAACGCACACTGGTAGTGCCCACCGCCACCACTCGACCGCCGCGCGCACGGCAGGCGGCAACGGCGTCGACCACGTCCTGGCCGACCTCCAGCCACTCTTTATGCATGTGGTGGTCTTCGATGCGTTCTACCCGCACCGGCTGGAAGGTGCCCGCCCCTACGTGCAGGGTAACGAACGCCGTGTCGACGCCCTTGGCGGCGATCTTCGCCAGCAGGTCTTCATCGAAATGCAGGCCAGCGGTTGGCGCGGCCACCGCACCGGCACGCTCGGCGTACACGGTTTGATAACGCTCGCGGTCGGCGCCTTCATCCGGGCGGTCGATGTAGGGTGGCAGCGGCATATGCCCGACGCGGTCGAGCAGCGGCAACACCTCTTCGGCGAAACGCAGCTCGAACAACGCATCGTGGCGCGCGACCATTTCGGCCTCGCCGCCGCCGTCGATCAAAATCTGCGAACCGGGCTTGGGCGACTTGCTGGAGCGCACATGGGCCAGCACGCGGTGGCTGTCGAGCACGCGCTCGACCAGAATCTCCAGCTTGCCGCCAGAGGCCTTCTGGCCAAACAGCCGCGCCGGGATCACCCGGGTATTGTTGAACACCATCAGATCGCCCGGGCGCAGGTGCTCGAGCAAATCGGTAAATTGCCGGTGCGCCAATGCCCCCGTTGGCCCATCGAGGGTCAACAGCCGGCTACTGCGGCGCTCGGCCAAAGGATGGCGGGCGATCAGGGAATCTGGGAGCTCAAAGGAAAAATCGGCGACGCGCATGATGGTGTTCGGTTTGACAGGGCCGGAAAGTTTAGCGGAATCGACAAAAATTCACCATGAAAGCTGATTGACCAACGGTAGGCACCTCTTTATACTCCGCGTCCACAAGCCCTGATGGCGGAATTGGTAGACGCGGCGGATTCAAAATCCGTTTTCGAAAGGAGTGGGAGTTCGAGTCTCCCTCGGGGCACCAACATTCTCCTTGTAAATCAAGGACTTAGAGAAGGGGTAGAAAGAAATTTCTACCCCTTTTTCTATCCAAAAAATCTACCCTTCTCATACCCTTTTCTTGGGAAAAACTGCCTCCCGGCAGTAGTCTTCTTGCTTTGCATTCACGCGAGAGACTGTGCGTTTAAGCCATCCTTTCTGATCCAGACCGCTTGAAGTGCTGCGGCTCTGCAGCAGTGCGTAAAAGGGTCAACCATGGGTTGCATAGATGTGTGGCTCAGGCGAGGATTAGCCTAGGCAAAACGCCACCACGCAAGGAAAGCCACATGCAAGCAAAATCCCTCAAAGCCTTGATTGCTGACCACGGCGTCTCATTCGACGCGAGCACCATCATGAATGCTCTGCTGAAAGCTGGTTACGCGGAAAGCTTTGAGTATGCGAGCACCACCGGCAACGGTGTGATGAAGTCATTCAGGAAATTGACCGATCAAGGTGAAGCCTTCGGCGTCAACAAGGCGTCAATGGGCCACCCCTTTAAGACTGAGGCGAAATTTTTCGGAGAGACTTTCCCTCAAATGCTTGACGTGGTCGTTGAACAATTGCGGAAAGAAGTCGGAGGGCTGTTAGCCAAATGAGGTTAGCACTCGTCTTGGCTGCCGTTCTCCCACTAGGGGTAGCGGCTGCTGCTCCTTCTAACGTCCAAGAGTTCGTAGCAAACGACCCTTGGCACCAATTTAGTGATGGCGTTAACGGCCAGAAGGTATTCACGAAAGGTGTTCTAAGACACGATAAAGGTCGCTATGAGCTTTGGTTTAAAGTCGAATACCCACAACCCAAAAGCTGTGGCGGAAACCTATTTATGAAAAGCCCTATGGACAGGGTCATCTGCGACAACGAAAAAGATGGTGAAATTGAAATTTCGATGAACCTTTACGAGATCAATTGTAATAATGGAACATCTAGGGTTACTGAAAGCATTGATTATGATTTTTCAGGAAAAACGTTAAATCACACGTCCAACAAACGTGCAGAGTGGACAAGGACCATACCCGATACTATCGGTGAAGGACTGAACACCTTTTTTTGTAAGCAGGACTAGGGCCGCTAACACATATGGCCATGCTATATAACAGGTGAAAAATCCTTCATAGACTCGTCAGGGAAAATCACATAGCATATTTGTTATAGATACCTAATGGAGCAAATATCTTTTTATCTTTCCAATCAAAAAAGTTATTCCCTCCTGCATATAGACCATCGTCAAATTCTTCAAACGCGACTTTGAAAAGATTATCGCTTTTGTCCCCTAGTGTCATCATGGCTACGATGCATTGTTTTATACCTTCTTCCGCGACTTCCTCGCCGTATAATACGCTGAAAATCAATTCAAGAGCGTTGGGGTCATATTTCTGATTTTTAGACTGAAGAAAAGCGTCATAAAATCCAGAAATATATCCAGCAAGCCATTGGTTAATTTCGTAATCCCCATTATCTCCTTTGTAAAGAAGCGGCGGCGTTTTCACACCAGACTTCTCAATTAAAAAAAATTGGTCCTTAATTAAAGAGTATACAAAAGAAACTCCATCAGTCATTTCAGGTGTTATGGGGTATCTTTTGGGTTCTTTTTCTTGGGTTTTCTTTTTTTTGAAAAAATCAAATAAAGCCATTGATTAATCATCCAGAGTTAAGGTCATCGCGTCATAATTTTGTTAAATAGTATCAGATATGGCTATGCTCTGTGAATGGTTCACACACCCGTCAAGGTCGTTTTTAGCGGCTGAACTTGTTCAAGCGTGATAAATGACCAGATGAACGCGACGTTTCTTCATACAGATTTTCAGAGGGTCATTTTCAATTTTGAGAAATTTAAAGAATAAGGTTGAACTCTATTTGATGATTAAGGTTGCACCATAAATATATTTTCAATTTTCTATTGACAACGAATTTCATTGTTTTTAAGCCAAAAAACGGCTACCCAAGAAAATGAAAACTCAAAAAACTGACATGAAAACGTGCAAAAAAATCAACGCTCTTTTTTAGGGCACTAACAAAAACACGTTAAAAACGGCGTGTTTTAATTCTAGGTATTACCATACGAATAAGATGGTAAATCGTCTAAAAACAGCCGTTTCATAAGTTTTGATATTTAAAAGTTTTGCTGCTCCAAATGTATTTGGAATTAAATTTTGAGCTTTACGCTTTTGATTTTCATATGCGAACTTTGTTCGCAATACCCAGAAGCTTTTCGCCTGCTAGGGCGGCTTTATGCTTTTTACGCTCTTCTTGGATAACTCTTAAATAAGTGTCGCAAGTTGATTTTATAGGTTTTTTTGACCGTTTTTGATTTTTAAAAAAATCAGCTTTTTTACAGGTTAGAAAGTAAAAATATTTATTTATTTGACAACCATGCACGGCATGGTATTTGTATTAGTAACGAACAATAATAACTTTCATGATATTTATTCCACAACGCATAATCCTTAAAAATCTTACTCCTGAATTTTTCTTTGCAGAATGTGAAAGGCAGTATTTTTTTGAGCGAGCCATCGAAAAAAAGATGATTGCAAAGGAATGTCTTGAAAATAAGTTAAATAACTCATCAAAAAGAAAGCGTGAAAACATAGCCAAAGAAATAAGAAACCTCAAAAATAAATTCACTTGGGTTGCCACTTGCAGTGAATATAGATGCTGGAAGATACGACATAAATACATTCTAGCTGGCGATTTGGACGAAATCGTCAAAAATATCACGTTTGTTTTCGAGAGAACTCAAGAGCAACTAATAATAAAGCAGAGAAACCTCGACAACGATGACTCCGGCGAGAGTATTTTTTCACGCATAAAGAATGATTGGGATATCGGTTATGGTATCAAAATAAAGGACATTAAAGGGTCAACTATAAAAGACAAGCTCATCAACATTGCTGATGAGAAAAGACTTAAATCACAAATAAAAAGAATACAAAAACAAAGAAGCGAACTTTTAAAGCTGCACTCAGGTTTGATTGGTTCCGGTCGAGCATTTGAGATTTGTAGTGATGAAGTTGTTCGCAATAGAGAAGCTGACGAAGCCAGCCAGCTTGATTACATAATGAAGAAATCTCTTGTTAATGAAAACAACAAGAAAATCCCACTATGGAAAGTAGCAAGCACTGAAAAGCAAAGATTTGCTGAGATATTTATCCAAGTCTCATCGTTGGACGCCTATGCCAAACAACTTGACTATAAGCCTCTTTTCATAACTTTTACCGCTCCGGCAAGATTTCATCCAAAGCCGTCGAAAGGCGTTAGTTCTTGGGACGGTTCAACCCCAAAGGATAGCAATGATTACTTGAAAGGCTTATGGAATGCTTTTAGAAAAGACATCCATAGACATAAGATTGAGATGAATGGTTTCTGGGCAGTCGAACCTCACAAAGACCAGTGCTTTCATAAGCACGCTTTAATGTATGTTAATAAGAAACATTATGACGAATTAGTAATCTTGATTAACAAGCATTTTAGACACTCGGAAAACGCCGTAAGAATTGAAGAAATTGACGCAAAGAAAAGCAAGGCAACATCATACGTGATGAAGTATCTAACTAAGTCATTCAATTTGGAATTCGAGTTAAAAGGCGGCGTCCTAAATGTAGATAAGTTGGAAATCTCAAATCACAAAAAAGTTAGAGCAGTTCAAGCACTGTGGTCTGTGCGTAGATATGCAATGTTCGGCGTTAAGAATACGCTTTCATTGTGGAGAGAGCTGAAAAGAAAATCATTCTTGAAAGGCAAGAATGACGTTATTGATAAGGCGTTCGCATTTGTGGACAAGAACGATTTCATTGGGTTCTCTATATTTGTAAATGGAAACCTAAAAATAATGAGGCTATACAGCAAAATACAAGTATTTAAGAATGACCTGCTCGGTGATGTTTTCGGAAAAAGACTAATAGGTAAATACATAATTGATTTGAGCACAAAAGAAATGATTGATATAAAAGCAAATTACAAAATTGTTGATACTGCATTGCTTGATGCTGCCGAGTTGCAATAAATAAATACTTATCTATTGATTATTTATAATCGCATGTTATATTGTTATCAAGAACAGGAGATTATGAGCATGCAACTAATAAGGGTAACTAGCAAAAGAAAAGAAATCTTAAAATATACAAAAAAACTAGGTCTTTATGGTTTATATAAAGATGTTAAGAATGCACATGACAAAAGTGTTTGTCATTTGATTTTTGACCCATTAGATTACACATTCAAGGTGCTGGTAGACCAAAGTAGAGTTCCTTACGAATATCAAGACGAATGTATAAGGGACTTATAACAAAGCCAGCTAATGCTGGTTTTTTTGTGCCTGAATTTTGTCAAGAAAAATATGTATTTATTTGACTTTGCTTTTATTTGTGCTCTAATAAATATATATAAATAAGAAAGGGACACTAATGAAAAAACCAAAAGCAAAAGCAAATCTTAAAGTTTGCACCATCACACTCGATGCTGAAACACATAATCAATTTAGAGAAATTGCCAATACTCACAAATTTCCGTTGTCACGCTTTATAAATGATTGTATGAAAGAATACTTAAATGTAAGCAAAGTTAACGGGTTCAACAAAGATGTAACGCTACAAGTTGGAATTAGAAACTTTCAAATCCAAGACAAATAAAAAGCCCTGATAGGGCTATTTTGTTAACTGTGGTTTTAAGTCAAACGTAACCGCTCTTTTGTTTGCCATCTGTGCTTTAAAAGCTTGTTCAAGCTGTTTTGCTGCCGCTGGGTCTCTTTCTTTAATTTCATCAAATAGATTATAGAGCTTCTCTCTGAATTCATATTGACGTTTAACATCTCCAGTTTTTATTCCATTACGATTTTCTGGGATGTTGTCCATCTCTCTATGTCCGGCAATATCTCTCTTGCTATTACCCGGAAATGAACTTTTCTTTAGTCTCGGTTGTAACCATTCAAATTCTTCAACAAGTTCATCATTCGAATATGTTGAATAGTCTCCATCAATCTTGTGATTTTCAGGCTCTGCAAGCGGTTCTGGTGCCATCGGTATGTAAAACTCATCTATGGCAGGCTCTACTGGTTTAGGTGGTTCTACGGCTTCTGTGGGAGCTTGTGCGACAGGGGTAGCTATGGCTGGCCGGAACATATCGTGCAAGTCATCAATTAAGCCATCATTGGTTGGCGTAACCTTTTCTTGTTCAACCTTCTTTGTAGGCTCTGGTGGCTTCTCAGGAGCTTTTTGAAGAGGTATAGGCATGACAGGCTCAACTGGTTTAGGTGCTTCTACGGCCACCGTAGGGGCTTCTGGTGCTGGTTGCGGTTTAGGATCGGCCTTCTTATTCATCGAAGCATATTGCTCCTGAATTTTCTTCAATTCGTCTAAATCTGCTGGGGTAGGTTTGTAGCCTTCAAGCTTGAAGCCTTTGGCTTCCAATCCCATTAGCTGAAATTCGAGCCATACATTCTTCTTGAAGTAATCAGGGCCATTCACTGTAAATGATTGTGGTGGTTTGGCGTCGGCAACAAGTCTTTGAATGCCAGCCTTTGCTGACTGTCTTGATAAATCATGGAATGAAACTTTTGATGGGTCTTTGTAATACTCGAATGATTTCTTGCTACTGGCTGAATTATAGAAATATTCAACCTTGTCACTATGCTGAATAAACTTGAACTTAGTAGCAAGCACTGAGTTTGGTTTAATCTTTTTCATGTAGTCGGGTTCTGCTTCGGTTGAAGCGATTGAACAATTTTCGTATTCCTTTACGTTGTGCTTATTTTTTAAAGTCTGCTCAAAGCCAGTGTCATCACCTAGTTTCGCTTTAAGTGTTTTGTAAGATAGGCCAAGCTCGGATGCTTTGAATATCTGGTCTTCATGTTGAATGGAGAAAGATGATTTGCCATTGTGAATGACATTGAAACCATTCTCGGTTATCTGGTTGATGAAGTCGGATGGGCTGGAAGCATTGTTAAGGAAATCACTCAAAGCGTCTTTCATTTGTTTCTTGTTAGAAATAACGCCACGAACGTCAAGCATTCTTTCTTTTGTTGATGGATGCTTGTCTTTGTATTTCTTGTTGATAATGTCTTTCTTATCTTGCAGTGTTAGCTCTTTTATTTTGTCGAGTTCATCCATGTCTCTTGAAATTCGATTTTCGGGAACTATTAGATTGTATTTTTGTTCAAGCTTTTCACATTCTCTTTCAATAACACGGTAGTCATTGCTGACGTTGTAACACTTGCCATTAAAATCTTTTAAAGCCCACACAATATGAACATGAACCTCATCTGTATCAATGTGAACGCCTAACGAATACTTTCTATTTGAAAGTTTATGCGTGGCCTCATAAAGTTCTTTTGCAATATCACGGGCTTGCTCTGGTGTAATATTGTCATTCGTATGAAAGCTAACAACATCGTGCTGGGTTCTAACGGATTGCTTTCTACCTTTCTTGTTGTCAGTAATATCGCTTTCAATTGATTGTGATATTGCTTTCGCAATATCTTTCTTTGAAGCATTCAAAGGCGTGTAAATATTTGACTCGAATAAAACGCAGCCTTCTTCTTTATTGAAGTATTTGGCTGTTTTGTAAATCTTTGATTTAGATTTTTGAGTGCTTAGCTTTTCACGTATCATGACTTACCTACGTTTCTTAATGTCTCATTTTTTAATTTGCCCAACTTTTTAGTAAGTATAGTTATGTTTTGGTCGAGTGCAGTTAGCGTTTTTAGAATATCAAAAGGTGGTGTCTCATTCGCATTTAGACTTTTAGCTATTTGATTTAGGTTGTTTCCATATCCGCCCAGAAACCTTTCAATTTTATCAATGTCTTGTCTAAGCTCAGGATTGGTGATTTCAATAATTTCACTGATGCCATTATTAATGATGTGGGAAATATAGCCGGACTGGCTTTTGTGTATAATTCCCCTTTCGTGCTCAATCTTTTCGTAATCACTTTCGGATATTCTTACATTCATCTGTCTTGGTTTTTTATTATCACTCATACATTCCTCATGGTTGTTGATTTTAATTTTTCAAACGTAGTGCGAAAAATCGAGCGTAAATGTAAGCAACGAACGAAGTGAGGTGCTATACATTTACATTGCTCGCCTGTAATGTTTTCGAACTACTAATATCAAGTTAACATATATTAAAATGTTTTCAAGTTGTATAGCTTTCAATAAGCCAGATAACAAAGAATGAAAGTGTATAGCAATGTATAGCAACGTATAGCAATGTATAGCAGGCATTAAAAAGGCCACCTAATTAGGTAGCCTCATGAATGATGACAACAATAAAAAATTATACTGAGAATTTATATTGTAGGTGTTTAACAGCATCCATTTTAGATGCTGGGGTTGGGCCTTCCGAATATCTATCGAAAGTCATTCTTAGCAGTCCATCAGCTTTGTGGCCAACCAACGAAATGATGACAAGGTTCTTAACATCAGCACGCTCTAATGTAGTGATTACAGTTTTGCGAATGCTATGGAAAACACATTTTTTATCAAAACCTAAATCTGTCTTGAAGATTGAAAATTGATTACCTAAACCTTTCGATTTGGTTTCATACTTCCCACCTTTGCTTGTCTTCAACAAATACCCATCGTCCGATGAACTAACAAGCCGTTTGACCGTTTCCATGAGAACCGGATGAATTGGCACAAAACGAACGGATGCTTGTGTTTTACCTTCTGTAATATGAAAACAATCCACACCATCCTCTTTAACAACTGACGATGTTTTTAAACGGCATATTTCTTCAATGCGTGCTCCCGTATAGGCCGCTATCTTAATCAAATCGGCTAATTGACGCTTTCCTTTTTCAACTGCTTTACTATGCAAGGTTTCAACCTCTTCCGCCGTAAAAGCACGTCTTTCATCTTTTTTGAGTGTTCCACGTCTAACTTGGCTCAATTCATGACTTTTGAAAGGATTGATTGGATAACGTTCTTTGAATGGTGGTTCTTTTTTAATCAAGAAATTATAGAAGGCATTAAACGAAAACAAATATTGTTTCTTTGTCTTCGATTCCAGATTTTTTGAAATCAAGAATGAAGCAACTGCCTCATAATCCAGCAATAAGTCCTCAGCTTTCAAAAAGGCATCAAGTGCTTTAATTCTCTTTATATGTCTATCAACTGTATTCAAGTCTACTTTTCGTTGATTTAATTCATAGTTATAGAAACCATCAAGGCGACTTTTGAAAAATGGGGTTTTTGGTGAGTAGTCCGAACGACCTGCTGCAATATCAATTGCTTCATTAACAAGGTCGATGCTTAACTTCTTATCTTGTGTATATTGGATTACTTCAAAACCCATTTTTGTTTCATTGTTTGCGGGTTTCCCCTTAATTTTATCTTGGTTTATGGCCCTTTGATGCTTTTCAACTATTTGAAGAACATCATCACGGAAATTGCCGATTTCACCCCTACGGGCTTTTTCGATTTCGGTTTTCCACTGCTGCAACCATCGTAGTTTGAAAATATGGGCTTCCGAACGATTGCCAGTTTTGAGGCTTTTAGTCAAAACCTTACGCCCGGAAAAGGCTTCCCGTGCGTCTTCTGGAACGTCCAGACGGACGTAGTAGGTGCCGGATTTCAGGACTAAAAAATCGGTCATAGCAAAAGCCTTCGCTAGTCATTTCTACCCAAAATTCTACCCAAAATTTCTACCCAAAGCCACTGAAAGCCTTTAAACTCGCGGCATTGCTGGGTCTTATGATGTTTTTGAGGGAGTTCGAGTCTCCCTCGGGGCACCAAACAGCAGTAACTGAACGGTTCTACCAACCTTCAGATCCAGAGAAACCGGCCAATTGAGCCGGTTTTTTTGTGCCTGCGCTACACCAAAGCCTGCTTGCGAATTCAAGGAAGAAGCGCCATGGGGCTCACCAGCACGATATCCCTCTATGACAGCCGATGGCCTGCCCTCTTTCTCTGCGCCCGCGAGCAGATCGCGGCGGCGTTCGGGGCTGAGCTTGTGGCCATCCACCATGTCGGGAGCACTGCTGTTCCGGGGCTCGCAGCCAAGCCTGAAATTGACCTTCTCATTGAGGTTTCGGCGCACCTGAACGAGGCCCACCGAGACACCGTCATGCGCGAACTCGGCTACGCACGAGGAAGTGATCTGTCCGCAGGCCACCATTTTTATCGCCGCGATGTCGATGGCGTGCGCACCCATAAAGCCCACGTTTGCCTCACCGGCCATCGCCAAATCGAACGAATGCTTCGCTTCCGGGATCGCCTCAGGCACGACCCAGTCCTTCGCCAGCAGTATCAAGACTTGAAACGTGAGCTCGAAGCCAGCAACACCGGTGGCATCGGTGAGTACCTGGCAAAGAAGGCGCCTTTTATCGACGGAGTAATGGGGGCGGACTAGGTGAGATTGCGCAATACAACTCAGAAGTGCCAAACAGTCAGCCGACAACAACAACAACAACAACAACAACAACAACAACAACAAGGAACCCCAATCATCGCAGAATGACCATCCGGGGATCGTGAGCGAAGAACATGCCATTTCGGATTGTACCCTGTCGGGTAATGGAGGCAATTGATCCTTCAATCATTCCCATGGCAGCCTTAACAGATGGCCGTGGACCAGGATTGGCAGCGACGAAAGCTGGACCGATACAACCCGCTAGCGCAGAAAAACACACGGCAAAGCAAACGAGCGAGGCCCTGTCGGCCTTCAATGCCTTCAGCCGAACCAACAACTTAGGTATCGTGATACTTCTCCCTAAATTATCTGCGAGCCCCCCATCACAAGCCGCCCCATGTGCATGCACAATCAATATATCCCCACCCGCCATTGCATTAGCCGCCTCTTCATTAAGATATATGGCAACTACTTCTGTAACAACAACCCCATCAACCACACAAGGAACACGAATACCTTCAACCAGTTCGGCTGCATTTCTGCGCAAATCTCCAACACTACTCGGAATACGCAGGAACGGGATATAAATACAAAGCTTAGGCACCCGCCTTTCTCCTTTGAATAAATAACCCATACTTACTCAAAACCACATAAAACAACAAGAACAAAGACCAGTGACTTCAGACTCTTAGACGACAAATCCCGTGTAATAACGTCGAAAAACAGAGTGACACTGCCAAGTTCTGTACGAAATCCCTCGAAACTTATTCAATCCGAACAAGAGCCCCATTCTAGTAAAGTCTGCCGCCATCAAAGGCAGGAGCCAAAGATGGCAAAACGATATGAACTACCCGATGCAGCCTGGGAACTGGTTGCAGACCTCTTTATCGAAGCACGACGCGGTGGCCGCCCTAGGGCGGATGATCGCCTGATGCTGAACGGCGTGCTCTGGGTGCTTTGCTCAGGTGCAGCCTGGCGTGACATGCCGAAACGCTTCGGGCCTTGGTCAACTATCTATCAACGCTTTCGTGACTGGCGAAAACGAGGGATCTTTGACCAGTTCCTCAAACGCCTTCACATTAGACTCAACGAACATGGCCTGATTGACCTGAACACTTGGGTAATCGACTCCATCACAGTACGTGGAAGAAGAACTTCATCAAGCGCAGAAAAAACTGGCCTGAAGAGCCTCAAGATCGAGCGCTCGACCGCAACTGCGGAGAACCAAACTCTGTACGAAATCCTTAGAAACTCATTCAAGCCGAATGAATACCTCAATCCAGCAGAGTCTGTGGGCATCAAAGACGAGAGCGCCCGATGGCAAGGTGAAAAAATCGCCCTGACACAGCCTGAAAACTGGTTACAGAGCTCTTTATCGAAGCCAGATCCTGCCGCGCTATCGCTATCGAATCTAACCTGTCATACCCGTAATGCTTCAGAAAGACCGTGAGATGGCCGCTGGCTCACCTTCCACCCACCGCCCTCCAGCAACGACACACTAGGCCATGCTCTTCTAGACTCAATAGGCAGTCGCAGAAAGAACAGAGCACGTCGCTTTGGTGCAGATGAATCAAGAGCGGCGTGGCAAGCTGCCTGTTATGCCCTGAAGAGGTGCGGCAAAGACCGCACGGGGCCCAACAAGATGCCCGCTCAGGGTGCTTGGCCAACGGCCCGAACATGCCACGCTACCGTGACGTGGTGTGAGTGCCGCAGCCGACACTCTCGGACAATCGACGACCGCCTGGTTTGCTCGTGACCGTGAGGAATGCTGTATGCCTGATGAGATGTTGCACCTGCCTATGGTCATCAGTCTGCTGGAACGCCACAAGGGCTCCCCCGGTGCACTGCTGCCCATTCTTCATGAGATTCAGGAACGCATCGGTTACATCCCCGATGCCGCTGTCCCCGAGATTGCCCATGCCCTCAACCAGAGCCAGGCCGAGGTGCGCGGGGTTATCAGCTTCTATCATGACTTTCGCACCGCACCGCCAGCGCGGCATATCCTGCGCCTGTGCCGGGCCGAGTCCTGCCAGAGTCGTGGCGCCGAGCAACTCGCCGCGCAATTGCGCGAACGCCTGCAACTGGACGACCACGGCAGCAGCGCCGACGGCAACATCAGCCTGCGCCCGGTGTATTGCCTTGGTGCCTGCGCCTGCTCGCCAGCCCTGGAGCTGGATGGCCAAGTGCATGCACGGCTCAGTGCCGAGCGCCTGGATGCCCTGCTCGATGCTTGCCAGGAGGACGCATGATGCCGCGCTTCTATCTGCCCTGTGATTCGCTTGCCCGTGCCGTGGGTGCCGATGAAGTCGCCACGGCCCTGCTTTCTCAGGCCCAGGAACGCAATCTGCCGCTGGACCTGCAACGCACCAGCGCTCGCGGCCTGTACTGGCTGGAACCACTGCTGGAGATGGACAGCCCGCAAGGCCGTATAGGCTTCGGCCCGCTGACGGCTGCCGACGTGCCCTCCCTGCTCGATGCCCTGCAAGGCGATCCGTCCACCCACCCGCTGGCCTTGGGTCCGGTGGAGCAGTTGCCCTATCTAAAAACCCAACAACGCCTACTGTTCGCCCGCGCCGGCATTACCCGACCGCTGTCCCTGGAGGACTACCGGGCTCACGGTGGCTTCGATGGCCTGACCCAGGCCATCGCCCTGGGTGGCGAGCAGACCGCGACCGTGGTGTTCGATTCGGGGCTGCGCGGCCGTGGCGGCGCGGCCTTCCCGGCCGGAATCAAATGGCGCACGGTACGCGGCACACAGGCGAGCCAGAAGTACATTGTGTGCAACGCCGACGAAGGCGACTCCGGCACCTTCGCCGATCGCATGTTGATGGAAGGCGACCCGTTCCTGCTGATCGAAGGCATGGCCATTGCCGGTCTCACCGTCGGGGCCAGCTACGGCTACATTTATGTGCGCTCGGAGTATCCGCAGGCCGTGGCCACACTGCGCGAGGCGCTGGATATCGCCCGAGCCGCCGGTTACCTGGGCGCCAATGTCGGCGGCAGCGGCCTGGCTTTCGATATGGAAGTGCGAGTCGGTGCCGGCGCTTACATTTGCGGTGAGGAAACCGCGCTGCTGGACTCCCTCGAAGGCAAGCGCGGGATCGTCCGCGCCAAGCCCCCCATTCCCGCCTTGCAGGGCCTGTTCGGCCTGCCGACCCTGGTACACAACGTGCTGACCCTGGCCTCGGTGCCACTGATTCTGGCCAAGGGGGCGCAGTTCTATCGCGATTACGGCATGGGCCGTTCCCTGGGCACCATGCCTTTCCAACTGGCAGGCAATGTTCGTCACGGTGGCCTGGTGGAACGGGCCTTTGGCCTGACCCTCAAGGAGCTGGTGGAAGACTACGGTGGTGGTACCGCCAGTGGCCGGCCGCTGAAGGCCGCTCAGGTCGGCGGCCCACTCGGCGCCTGGGTGCCACCCGAGCAGTTCGACACGCCGCTGGATTACGAGGCCTTCGCCGCCATCGGCGCCATGCTCGGTCACGGGGGTGTGGTAGTGGCTGACGACAGCCTGGACATGGCCCGCATGGCGCGCTTCGCCCTGCAATTCTGCGCCGAGGAATCCTGTGGCAAATGCACCCCATGCCGTATCGGTTCGACCCGGGGCGTGGAGGTGATCGATCGTCTGCTGGCCGCACCAGAGCAGCGCGGTCGTGAAGCGCAGGTGATCATCCTCAAGGACCTGTGCGACACCCTGCAGTACGGATCCCTGTGCGCACTGGGTGGTATGACGTCCTATCCCGTGGCCAGCGCCCTCAAGTACTTCCCCGCCGACTTCGGTCTGCAGCCTTCGGAGGCCGACCAATGATCACGCTCTTCGACCCAAATACCGATATCGACCTTGGCACCCCGGCTCGCGACAGCCACGTGCAGGTCACCCTGAAAATCGACGGCCGCAGCATCAGCGTGCCCGAAGGCACCTCGGTGATGCGCGCCGCTGCGCTGATGGGCACCACCATTCCCAAACTGTGTGCCACCGACAGCCTGGAAGCCTTCGGCTCCTGCCGCATGTGCCTGGTGGAGATCGACGGCATGCGCGGCTACCCGGCCTCCTGCACCACGCCGGTCAGTGAAGGCATGAGCGTGCACACCCAGACGCCGAAACTCGCCACCCTGCGCCGCAACGTCATGGAGTTGTACATCTCCGATCACCCGCTGGACTGCCTGACCTGCTCGGCCAACGGCAACTGCGAGCTGCAAACCGTAGCCGGCCAGGTCGGCCTGCGGGAAGTGCGCTACGGCTATGAGGGCGCTAACCATCTGACCGACCAGAAGGACACCTCCAACCCCTACTTCGACTACGACCCGAGCAAGTGCATCGTCTGCAACCGTTGCGTACGCGCCTGCGAAGAAACCCAGGGCACCTTTGCCCTGACCATTACCGGGCGCGGTTTCGAGTCCCGGGTTGCGGCGGCCGGTGGCGAAAACTTCCTCGACTCGGAATGCGTGTCCTGCGGTGCCTGCGTGCAGGCCTGCCCCACCGCAACCCTGATGGAAAAAAGCGTGATCGAACAGGGGCAACCCGAACACAGCGTGATCACCACCTGCGCCTATTGCGGCGTGGGCTGCTCGTTCCGCGCCGAGATGAAAGGCGACGAGCTGGTGCGCATGGTTCCAGACAAGAACGGCCAGGCCAACCACGGCCACTCCTGCGTCAAAGGGCGCTTTGCCTGGGGCTACGCCACCCACCCGGATCGCATCACCACGCCAATGATCCGCAAGCACATCAACGACCCGTGGCAGGAAGTCAGCTGGGATGAAGCCGTGACCTACGCCGCCAGCGAGTTCCGCCGACTGCAGCAAACCTACGGCCGCGACGCCATTGGTGGCATCACCTCCAGCCGCTGCACCAATGAAGAAACCTATCTGGTGCAGAAACTGGTGCGCGCCGCCTTCGGCAACAACAACGTCGACACCTGTGCGCGGGTCTGCCACTCGCCGACCGGCTACGGCCTGAAACAAACCCTTGGCGAGTCTGCCGGCACCCAGAGTTTCGACTCGGTGATGCACGCCGACGTGATCCTGGTGATCGGCGCCAACCCCAGCGACGCCCACCCGGTATTCGCCTCCCTGCTCAAGCGCCGCCTGCGTGAAGGCGCACGCCTGATCGTCATCGACCCACGGCGCATTGACCTGGTGGACTCGGTCCATGCCCGTGCCGAACTGCACCTGGCCCTGCGCCCCGGCACCAACGTGGCCATGCTCAACGCCCTGGCCCATGTCATCGTCACCGAAGGGTTGCTCAACCAAGCCTTTATCGACGCGCGTTGCGAAGGCAGCGACTTCGCCCGCTGGCGCGAGTTCGTCAGCCGCCCCGAACACTCGCCGGAAGTCCTTGGCGCCGTCTGCGGTGTAGCGGCTGCGGACATCCGCGCCGCTGCCCGCCTGTACGCCACCGGCGGCAATGCGGCGATCTACTACGGCCTGGGCGTCACCGAGCACAGCCAGGGCAGCACCGCAGTCATGGGCATCGCCAACCTGGCCATGGCCACCGGCAACATCGGTCGCGAAGGCGTAGGCGTGAACCCGCTGCGCGGGCAGAACAACGTTCAGGGCTCCTGCGACATGGGCTCCTTCCCTCACGAGCTACCCGGCTATCGGCACATCTCCAACGAGGTGATACGGGCACAGTTCGAGCAGGCCTGGAACGTCACCCTGCAACCGGACCCCGGCCTGCGCATCCCCAACATGTTCGAGGCCGCCTTGGGCGGTAGCTTCAAGGGCCTGTACTGCCAAGGCGAAGACATCGCCCAGAGCGACCCCAATACCCAGCATGTCACCGCAGCGCTGTCGGCCATGGAATGCGTGGTGGTACAGGACATTTTCCTCAACGAAACCGCCAAGTTCGCCCACGTGTTCCTGCCGGGCAGCTCATTCCTGGAAAAGGACGGCACCTTCACCAACGCCGAGCGGCGCATCTCCCGGGTACGTAAAGTCATGGAGCCTTTGGGTGGCAAGGCTGACTGGGAAGGCACAATGGCCCTGGCCAACGCCCTGGGCTACCCCATGCACTACCAGCACCCGTCAGAAATCATGGATGAAATCGCCAGCCTGACGCCAACCTTCGCCAACGTCAGCTACACCGCGCTGGAGCGCCACGGCAGCCTGCAATGGCCGTGCAACGCCGAGGCGCCGGACGGCACGCCCACCATGCACATCACGGAATTCGTGCGCGGCAAGGGCCGCTTCATGCTCACCGGCTACGTGCCCACCGAGGAAAAGGTCAACAGCCGCTACCCACTTCTGCTGACCACCGGGCGTATCCTCAGCCAATACAACGTCGGCGCCCAGACCCGGCGTACCGAGAACGTCGCCTGGCACGAAGAAGACCGTCTGGAAATCCACCCGACTGATGCCGAAAGCCGTGGCATCAACGAAGGCGACTGGGTCGGCATCGGCAGCCGCGCAGGCCAGACCGTACTGCGCGCACGGGTCAGCGAACGAGTAGCCCCAGGCGTGGTGTACACCACCTTCCACTTCCCAGAGTCGGGGGCCAACGTCATCACTACCGACAACTCCGACTGGGCCACCAACTGTCCGGAGTACAAGGTCACCGCGGTGGAAGTCAGCCGCGTCTACCACCCTTCCGAGTGGCAAAAACGTTATCAGGCGTTCAGCGACGAACAACAGCGCCTGCTCGAAGAACGTCGCCAGGCACGCACCGCCGGAAAACACGCCGAGGTACGTCGATGAGCACTGCCAACCTGATCAAGATGGCCAACCAGATCGCCCAGTACTTCGCCAGCGAGCCGGACCAGCAGCAGGCTGTGCTCGGCGTGCGTAATCACCTGCAGATGTTCTGGACACCCAGCATGCGCAAGGAGTTGCTGGCCTGGCAGACGTCGCACAAAGGCGCTGACCTGCACCCTCTGGTGCAGGCGGCGCTCAGTGGCGCGGGCTGGGAGGCTTAGGTTCACGCGGCTCGTTGAACTCGCGCGGCTATCAGGCCGTGCGAGGTGCCTATGGGGCAGTTTAAAGAGGGCTAAGCAACTGCTTCAGAAAGAAGCGGGATACCGTCCCGATGCTACGCTTGGTAGCACAGTATTATGGTATCCCACATACCAAACGTAACACCTGAAAACGTACCCGCTCAAGAACGCGCATTACAGTACCGAATCATCCCTGGCCCGGATATTGCTCAACCTTCAGGCAATCCATCCGAGACTCACCTCAAATGGCCAACCGCTCATTACCCACTGGCAACCCCCATGCCTGTCACTGGCAGAAGGCCTGTGGGCGTGAGTTGCCAAGCGGCGCCATGAAAGGTTTCCTCCGGCGCGCGCCAGCGCCATTGCAGGTCATGCTCAAACGCCTCCCTGCCTGCGTCGCGGCCAAACAGAACGGCTTCTGGCAAATAGTCCGATAGGTCTTCCCGACGAGAGTTCTTCTCGATCATTACCGTAGCGCCCGCCCCGTCGGTGTGCTGCGGCCCCTTATCCGATAGCGCCCTGGAAACGGCTTCATTGCCCTTTTCTGGAGACCTGTACCCGGAAGACCTAGATGACCAACACAACCGCAGTGCTTGTTATCGACTTGCAGAAAGAAGATGGCTTTGCACTAGAACGATTTGACCACGTGGTTGCCAACGCGGCCTCGCTGATCAAAACCGCCCGTGGCTTGGGTATCCCGCTGTTCTATACCCGCCACATCAACGATGCGCAAGGCCGGAACCTGGCCCCCGGAGAACCCGTGGACGAACACGGCAAGCCGACCAGTTACCTGGCAGGTACGCCTGCTATTGAGATCATCGACGCGCTGGCACCTCAGGCCGGCGATGTGGTGATCGACAAGCAACGCTACAGCGCGTTCCACGGTACCCGGCTGGCCCAGATGCTACACAGCAGGGGGATCCGCCACCTGGTGGTGTTTGGCGTGCTGACCGACGTGTGCGTGATGACCAGCCTGTTCGATGCCTACCAACATGACTTCCAGCTCAGCCTCGTTTCAGATGCCTGCACGGCGACGACGCTGGCAGCGCATTACTCGTCGCTGCTGATCCTCTCCAACTGGATTTATGGGCTGGAAATCTATTCCACCGCGCAGCTCCTTCGCCATTGGCGGAACCAACCGGCGTCTTCAGTGCGAACACTCGAACCGGATCACCTCGCCTTCCAACCTGAAGCGTTCATCGAAGCGATCCACCGCTTCGAAAACCGCCTTGCCCGTGACTGCTGAACGCGGAGATTGCCATGCAAATAGAAAACAGAAGCATTGATTTCATTCCAGAACATGAGCGCTATGGCCAGCCCCGCTCGCTGTTCTTTGTCTGGTTCGGCGCCAACACCAACATCACCACCGTTGCAGCGGGCGTGCTGCCAATCAGCCTGGGGCTCAACCTGTTCTGGAGCGCACTGTCGATCCTGCTGGGCTCCATGATCGGCGCGATCTTCATGGCCTCGCATTCCGCCCAGGGCCCGAGGCTGGGCATTCCACAGATGATCCAGAGCCGAGCCCAGTTCGGCGTATTCGGCGCAATAGTGCCGCTGCTGTTCGTCATGCTCATCTACCTGGGGTTCTTCGTCAGCAACACCTTGCTCGCCGCCCAGGCCGTCGCCAGCGCGAGCCCACTCAGTAACGAGGGCAACATCGTCCTGCTCGGCGTACTGTGCTTTTTGGTCGCCCTGTTCGGCTACCAACTGATCCATCGCCTGCAGAAAGCCCTCTCGTTCATCTCCATCGGCGTGTTTGGTACCGCTACATTGCTGGCGCTTGCACTTCCCGTGGCGCCTGAACAGTGGTCGCCGCAAGGCTTCCACCTGGCGAGCTTCCTGGCCTCGGTCAGTATTGCGGTCACCTGGCAGCTGTCCTATGCGCCGTATGTGGCGGACTACTCCCGCTACCTGCCCACCCGCACCCCAACCCGGCATGTGTTCTGGTACAGCTACCTGGGCACCGTCATTGGCGGCAGCTGGATGATGCTGCTCGGTGCCGTACTGGCCAAGGCCATGACAGGCTTTGCGGACAACGTGGGCTTGAACCTGGTGGGGCTGCTTGGCGGAGGAACGCTGCTGATGTTCGCGTTCATTCTGTACGGCCAGGTCGCCATCAACGTGTTCAACCTTTACGGCGCATTCATGTCGACCGTCACAGTGATCGAACCGTTCGCCGCGCTGAAAGTCACACCCCGCGCACGGGCCGGGTTCATGTTCATCATCTGCGCCGCCGCGACCGGCCTTTGCACACTGGCTCAGGATGACTTCATCCAGTTCTTCCTGAACTTCATCTTCTTCATGAGCTACTTCCTCATCCCCTGGACGGCCATCAACCTGGTGGACTACTACGCGCTGCGCAAAGGCGTTTACCAGATTGCGGACATCTTCGAGCCAAAGGGCATCTATGGTCGGGTGAACTGGATCGCCATCGGCGTGTTTCTGAGCACCATCCTGCTTGAAGTACCCTTCATGAACACCTCGCTTTACGCCGGGCCGATTGCGACCGGGTTGCAGGGCGTTGACCTCGCATGGGCCGTCGGCCTGGTGTTCCCGGCACTCAGTTACTACTGGCTGATGAACAAGCGCACAGCCCTGCAAGGCGTGACCGCGAAGGTGTAAGCGCAACGCGTGGGATGCAAGCTGGCCTGCGGGTGTCAACGCGCCCGCATCGTGGACAAGCCAACCAGAGGGGGCCACACAGAGTATGTGAGTTTTCCCTGTGGGAGCAGGCTTGCCTGCGATAGCGTCAGCGGGGTGTCAACCCGTCGGCGGCGCCTGCATCGTTGGCAAGCCAACTCCCACAGGGATCCATGCAAAACACTGCATGTTCTGTGGGAGATTCCATGGTTCTTGCGTGCCCATGAGGTCAAACCACTTGATTGCGAAAGATCTTCACAGACAAGGCAATGAAAGCCCGTGCTGCCGGCGACGATTGGCTCTTGTCCAACACGGCAATCCCAACATGTCGCCTGACTGCCGGGTCGAGCACTTTCGTGAGGTACTGCGAGGCATCACGTTCAGGCAAGGCGGATTCGGCTACTACCGTCACAGCATCGCCCCGCGCCACTGCAGCCAAGGTGCTCATTAGCTGAGAGGTTCTATAGCGGATTTTGGGGTTCAATCTCGCGGCCACAAAGAGTCGCGAAACCAACTCAGACGAACCGGCTTCTGTCAGTACGAACGGATCTGAACACAAGTCATTCAACGTCACCGCCTCCTTGGCCGCCAAACGGTGCCCACAAGGTAGCAAGGCAACCATTTGGTCCTCGATCAACGGGTAGGTATCGAACTGGGCCTCCGGCAGGGCAACGAAGCCAACGTCCACTCGTCTATCCAATAGCCACTGAACGACCTGACGGTCGGGCCCCTCGTCCACATGTACCTCGATACCAGGATGGATCCTGCGGTAGTCAGCAAGGATTCGCGGCAGCAATCGTTGGGATGACGTGGGGCCAAATGAACCGATGCGCAGGGTGCCCAGCTTCATGCTCTGTGCATCCGACGCTTCTTGTCGAATTGCATCAGCCAGCCCAAGCATCGATTGAGCGCGCTGGAGCAGCCTTGCCCCAATATCCGTCAGTTCGACCTGGCCCTGGTGCCGAAAAAGCAGCTCAACGCCCAGTTCCTGTTCAAGCGCCCTGATGGCATGGGAAACCGCTGACTGGGAAATCCCCAGTTGGGCGGCCGCCAGCGTGAAACCACGTCGCCCGGCGACGACGATAAAAATTTCGAGCTGAGTCAGCGTCATCGCACAACCATGAGTAATCACTCATTTCCATATGAGCCCAATTCAGCATAAGGATAGAACACTGAAGCATAACGAGATAGGCCTAGGCGCCTTTTGACATCGCAGTAATCAAGGAGATTTTTATGGGCGCTCAATGGAAAACTGAAGGCGTATCGGCGCTATGGCCAGAGATCAATGGACCGTTTCTATCTCTGCGAGGAATGGCTGACGCATACCACCCCGAAGACGAAATCCAAAAGACGTACAAGCAACTTCTAGCTGGGTTTGATGCAATTACGGGTTGCGAGATGAAGGAGCTCTATCGATTCAGAATTGCTTTGGATCAGATGAGCGAGCAAACGACATCAATCCCTGAGATATTTCTCATCCATAAGGCATTTACTGCGTGGGTGAACTTCGAATACGATCTGGCCAGAATGCTATTTACACAACATATCAGAGCGTACCCTTCCGATATCATCGCCCTCTTTTTCCTGCACATGCTTGATTTCTGCACAGGCAAGACTACCAACCTAAATTCAGTTCTTGCCTTCTGCGACAACCACATATCAAAAACACACTATCTCTACTCCTACTACCTCTCCATGAAATCCTTTGTCCTATGTGAAAATCAGTGCTTCGACGACGCACTTGAGGTGGGATTTGAATCTATAAAACTGTTACCAGACAATATCTATGGAATACATGCCGTTGCCCATGCCTTGCATGAAATGGGACGTTGGAAAGAATTGTCGTCTTTTCTGACAAGTTGTAAGGTTCACTGGATAGAAAATTCCGGCATGCGGATGCACGTATATTGGCACCTCGCAATTGCCTACGAACGATGCAACGAGATTACCCTAGCATTTCAGGCATTTGAAGAACTATACGCTCTCAAGGACAGCCCCTTCGCAAAACAGGATCTTGATGCCGTAGGTTTCCTTTGGCGGCTACGACTCAAATCTACAGATAGTGGATTCAATGCAGTATGGGAGCGCCTTGCCTTGCTTTGGACCGGAAGTATCTGCGCTTCCACCTCTTATTTTCACAAGATTCACGCCGCGCTTGCATTCTCGGCAACGAACCAACCCCTATTCATTGAAAAGCAGATTGCAGAAAGCGATGGGTTTGGGATTGAACCGGAAACTCATCGCACAGGAGTCAATGTCCTAAAAGGCATCCTGCTGTTCACCCTTGAACGCTACAATGAAAGTTTTGAACTGCTGGGCGGCCTCAAGGAGCAAGTGCAACAGCTAGTTAAAAAATCGGAGCGCGCTAATTCCGAAATT
>NZ_BMQU01000012.1 GCF_014648275.1 Pseudomonas laurentiana | reverse complement strand
CATTCAGCCACCACAGCCAAACGGGTTGCGCTAACGCGCAACGCGCCATGCCTGGCGCACAACAAAAAAGCCCCGAACTACAGGAGTTCGGGGCTTTCATTTGTCTGGCGGTGAAGAAGGGATTCGAACCCTTGATACAGTTTCCTGTATACACACTTTCCAGGCGTGCTCCTTCAACCGCTCGGACACTTCACCGGATCTCTTCAAGCTGTTCAGCCTGTCGAGGGGCGCTAATGTAGTCGAAAGTTTTTCCTTTGGCAAAGGTTTTTTTCAGAATTTTCATGCGCTTAAGGGCAGCGAGCCGTTTTACCGGCTAAACAGGGCAAAGCCGCCAATCTATAAAGTGCTTTACCCGCCTTTCATCCTCGCCCCCCAGCCCACGGGGCCGCACGCGCCAAGGCTGACTGACCGGTCAGCCTTGGCGCTTTACCTGGCCGCAGAGGCTGAGTAACGTCTGCCTCACTCTCAACAAAGGATCCCTCTCATGAGTGAGCTGATTACCTACCACCTGGACGATGGCATCGCGACCCTGACCCTGAACAACGGCAAGGTCAACGCGATCTCCCCCGACCTGATCACCGCGTTCAACGCCGCGCTGGATCGTGCACAGCAGGACCGTGCAGTGGTAATCATCACCGGCCAGCCGGGCATCCTCTCCGGCGGGTATGACCTGAAGGTGATGACCTCCGGGCCACAGGCTGCCGTCAGCCTGGTCACCGCAGGTTCTACCCTGTCCCGTCGCCTGCTTGCCCACCCGTTCCCGGTCATTGTCGCCTGCCCAGGGCACGCCGTGGCCAAGGGAGCCTTTCTGCTGCTCTCGGCCGATTACCGTATCGGTGTCGAAGGCCCCTTCAGCATCGGCCTGAACGAAGTGCAGATCGGCATGACCATGCACCACGCGGGCATCGAACTGGCCCGCGACCGCCTGCGCCGCTCGGCCTTTCACCGTTCGGTGATCAATGGCGAGATGTTCGACCCGACCAGCGCCGTCGATGCCGGCTTCCTGGACAAAGTCGTGGCAGTCGACACGCTGCAGGAAACCGCACTGGCCGCCGCCCGGCAACTGAAAAAAATCAACATGACGGCGCACAAGAACACCAAGCTCAAGGTGCGCAAGGCCTTGCTCGACACCCTGGACGACGCGATCATTCTCGATCAGGAACACTTGGGCTAACGGCCCCCACCGATCGCAGGCAAACCGGCTTACCACGGGGCCCACACAGGACAAGGGCTTTCACACCTGGCCGGTCTTGCCTGCGATGCGTTGACACTCGACGCGTGCCATCAGCGTTTGCCCCCAAGAGTGCACAGCCGTACACTGCGCCGCGTTTGCCCAGTGTGAGTCACTCAATGCTTTATCTGATCCGTATGCTTCTGTTGGGCATGCACTTTCTGCTGGCAGGTGTGCTTGGCTTGTTGATCGGCCTGTGTCGTCCCTTCAATCCAGATAACAGCCGGATTTTCGCTCGCCTGTATGCGTGGCCCATTGGCGGGCTGTTGCGCCTGCGCGTCAAGGCCGAAGTCGGCCCCTTGTTCGACCAGCCGCCCGGCTGCGTGATCATCGCCAATCACCAGTCCAACTTCGACCTGTTCGTCCTCGGTAATGTAGTCCCGCCACGCACCGTTTGCATTGGCAAGAAAAGCCTGGGCTGGATACCCTTTTTCGGTCAGATCTTCTGGCTCGGCGGCAATATATTGGTCGACCGCAGTAACGCCTACCATGCGCGACAGGCACTCCATAGCACCACCCAGATCGTGCGACACAACAACACCTCAATCTGGATTTTCCCGGAAGGCACCCGAAACCCCGAGAGCCAGTTGCTCGACTTCAAGAGCGGCGCGTTCCGCCTGGCAATCGAGGCCGGGGTTCCCATCGTTCCGGTGTGTGTCAGCCGTTATGCACAACGCATGCGCCTGAATCGCTGGAACAGCGGCAATGTCATCATCCGCTCGCTGGCGCCCATCGCTACCAGCGGCCTCGGCAAAGATGACATCCCGGCATTGATCCAACAGTGCCGGGAGCAGATGCAGCGCTGCATCGATACGATGGAAAACGAACTGCAGTCGGCCTGAGCAGTTGCCGGATCGATGCAGTCATACCAAGCTGACAGGATAACCTGAAGAAGCGAGCAGTCATGGGACGAGTCGTTGCAGCCGCGGTGTATAGCGCCGGCAGAAAAGTTACGTCAATCAAACTGGACGAAGGCAGTCACTGGGCCAGCAAGCCAGGGCACTTTGTCTGGATCGGCCTGGAAGAACCGGATGCACAGGAGCTGGCCAACCTGCAGCGACAGTTCAACCTGCATGAACTGGCCATTGAAGATGCGCTGGAAAAGCACAGCCGGCCGAAGCTGGAAACGTTCGGCGATGCACTGTTCATCGTGACGTATTCGCCCGTGCGCCACGAGGGCAAGCTGGAGTTCATCGAGACGCACATTTTCGCCGGCAAGGGGTACATCATCACCTGCCGCAATGGCCACTCAAAGTCCTACGCGCTGGTACGCCAGCGCTGCGAGGCACGCCCACTGTTGCTGGAGCACGGCGAGGACTTCGTGCTCTACGCCCTGCTCGACTTTGTCACCGAGAACTATCAGCCGGTCAGCGAAGCCATTCACGGCGAAATCGAAGAGCTGGAACAGAGTGTACTGAGTGGCGCACTCAATGAAGATGACATCAAGCGCCTGCACGGCCTGCGCCGGGACATTCTGCGCCTGCGTCGCTACGTGGCCCCGATGGTCGAGATCAGCGAGGAATTGCAACGCCTGACATTCCCGTTCATCGACAAGAACATGCGGCCGTACTTTCGCGATGTGCAGATTCACGTAACCCGGCAGATGGAAGACCTGGCGGGCATTCGTGACATCGCCAGCCAGACCATCGAGATCGGTATGCTGCTGGAGTCATCGCGGCAAAGCATCGTCCAGCGCAAGTTCGCCGCCTGGGCGGCGATACTGGCCTTCCCCACCGCCGTAGCCGGCATCTATGGCATGAACTTCCAGAACATGCCCGAGCTTGGGTGGCAATACGGCTACTTCGCGGTACTGGGCGTGATCACCGTAGGTTGCTCCGCACTCTTTGCCAGTTTCAAGCGCTCCGGCTGGCTCTGAGAGGCGCCGTCAGGCCGACGTGCCCTCAGGCTTATAGGCCACGAAGCGCATCATCCATTCGGCCACGGTTTCGCCCTGATGCTCAGCGGAAAGACTGGCCAACCCCTTGCGGTAGACCTCATCGCCCAAGTGCTGCTGGCGCAGGTCAAGCAGCGCCCGGGAGTAGTCATGGACGAACTCGGGGTGGCCCTGGAAGCACAACACCTGATCGTCGATGTGATAGGCGGCATAGCGGCAGAACTCGCTCGAGGCAATCAGCGTGGCGTTCTCCGGCAAGCGGGTGACCTGATCCTGATGGCTGATCAACAGGGTCAGGTCTTCGATTGCCGGCGTCATCCACGGCTGCTGTGCACTCACCCGGTAGCGGTGAATACCGACACCCCAGCCCTGAGTCGCACGCTCGGTCTTGCCGCCTAACAACAGCGCCAGCAGTTGATGGCCAAAACACACACCAAGCAACTTGTCGCCACGTTGATAGCGCTCGAGCAGAAAAGTCTTGAGGGTTTGAATCCAGGGATCGCTGCCGAACGAATCGGCTTTGCTGCCCGTGACCAGATAAGCATCGAACGATTGCTCATCGCTGGGGTACTCGCCGTTCATCACGTTGTACAGGCTGAACTCCGCAGCGATGGGCTGCCGGGCAAACAGTTGCTCGAACATCCGTCCGTAGCCCTGAAACTGATCGACCAGTTCCGGCCGCAGGACGTCGGTTTCCAGGATGCAGATGCGTAGCGACATAGAGATAGTCCCGAACGACAAAGGTGAAAAGCGTGCTAGAGCCTGCCGCGAATAAGGCTTGTAAGCAAGTAGAATGCACCGACGAACGGTCGCGCTAACTGGATCCACCGACGAACTGCACGCATGCGTCTAGAAAGGGCGATCGTCATGGGATGGCATAACGCCTGATAGCCAAAAGAAATTTATTTTAAGCTGTAAATACCAAACAGTTCTAAAAGGTGGGTGCCGCTGACCCTAAGGTTAGTTGTATACCCACTTTCAGCAGGTTTGTGTCGGTGCCTGGCAGGCCCGAAATTACACGCAAGACCTTCGACAGGGACGCCACTCGGCATTCAGGAAATAACAACAAAAAGGCAGTCAGCCATGTTCAAACACACCAAGGTACGTCAGGCAGGGCTCATCCTCTTTGCCACTACACTCCTCTTGATTCTGCCGAATCTATCGCGACTGTTCGGCTAAACCGGGCACGCACCTCAGGACCGCATCTGCCGTGGTGTATGCTGCCGGCCTCATTGGTTGGAGACTGTTTCATGCGACGCTGCCTTGTCCTGCTATTTGCCGCCCTGAGCCTGCCCGTACAGGCCGCTCAACTGGTTCTGGAACTGGGCGATGCGCCCATCCGCTGGCAAACCGAAGACTTGCTCAAGCACCCGCAAACGCAGTCGATCAGCATCACTGATGATGTGTCCTATAAAAAAGCCATGCACTACCGCGCAATCCCTCTGAGCGCCCTGCTCACGGGCGTTTCAGCACAGGATCACCTGCAGGCGGTTGCGCTGGACGGTTTTGCCGCCGAGATGCCTGCGGGGCCACTGCTCACCAAGGGGCCAGCCCAAGCCTGGCTGGCCATCGAAGACCCCGCCAGCCCCTGGCCGGGCCTGGGCAAAGGCAAGCCAAGTGCGGGCCCGTTTTATTTAGTGTGGACGAACCCAGGAGCGGGCCATATCAGCCCTGAACAGTGGCCTTTCCAGGTTGCCAGCATTCGCCTGCTGGCAGCCGTTGCCGAGCGTTTCCCGGCCATGCGTCCGGCACCAGGACTGGCAGACAATAGCCCGGTCAACCTGGGCTTTGCTGTGTTCCAGAAAAACTGCCTGGCCTGCCACACGCTCAACGGTGCAGGCGACGCGCAGTTCGGCCCGGACCTGAACCTGCCCTACAACCCGACCGAGTACTTCCACCTCGAGTACCTGCGTCGCTACATCCGTGACCCGCAAAGCCTGCGCCAGTGGCCACAGGCGAAAATGCCAGGTTTCAGCAGCAGTGTGCTCAGCGACGGGGAACTGGACGCCCTGCTCGCCTACCTCCAACACATGGCCGACCACAAGCAGCCCTAGGGCTATTGCTGCTGCGCGCTGAGGGTCGGGGTGACCAG
This sequence comes from Pseudomonas laurentiana, assembly GCF_014648275.1. Taxonomy (GTDB): domain Bacteria; phylum Pseudomonadota; class Gammaproteobacteria; order Pseudomonadales; family Pseudomonadaceae; genus Aquipseudomonas; species Aquipseudomonas laurentiana. The sequence goes on along the minus strand of NZ_BMQU01000012.1, from coordinate 161,870 downwards.
CACCTTGGCGTGCATCTGCTCAAAGCCACCGCCACGACGCATACCCCGTACCGGGCACGCGTCCAGGTAGTCCAGGCCGACTGCCAATTTCAAGTGGCGCTCGGGGCGCTGCAATTGATTGGTGACGTCAAAGCTGTACCAACCGTTGTCCAACCAGGCCTCTGCCCAAGCATGACTCGCCAGATGCTGGCTATCGCTGTCAAACAAGTAACCGGAGACATACCGCGCCGGAATGCCGAGGCTGCGAGCGCAGGCCAGAAACGCATGGGCGTGGTCCTGACAGACGCCAGCACCACCCGCGAATGCCTGCGCGGCACAGGTCTCCACCAGCGTCGCCCCGGGGGTATAGGCAATGCGCTCATGCAACCCGTGCATCAGCTCAATCAGCGCGGAGCGGTCGCGGCGCTTGCGACATTGACGCTCGGCAAACGCACGCAATGCTTCGTCGGCTTCGGTCAAGCGCGTGAAACGCAAAAACGGTAACGCCGAACCCGCGTCATGCTCTGCCTCGAACTGTTCATCGATTTCCACTTGCCCCTGGGCACGAATGATCAGTTCGGAATGTGGCTCATCCAGGCTCAACACATGCAGGATGTTACCGAATGGGTCCACTTGAGCACGCACCGGACGAGGCAGGTCGAGGTGCCAACTGAACACCTGCTGCCGTTCAGTATCGTGCGGCGTCAGGCGCAGGTACTGGATACTGCTGCGAACAGGATCTTCATAGCGATAGGCAGTTTCATGGCTAATGGTCAGTCTCATACGACCTCCAGGTAAGCGCTGTGAATAGCGTTGCCCAACTGGCGCACCAGCGGGATGTAGTCGCTCAACCAAGGGTGCAGGCCTGCATCGAGAATTTCGTCGATACCGGTGTAGCGCAGGCGTGCATCCACCTCAGCGGCCAGGCGCTGTGCCGGGCGGCCATTGGCGCCGGGCAGGCTGGCGAGGATCTGATCGATCTCTTCGGTGCAGGCCCTTAACGAGCGCGGCACGTCAGCCCGCAGCAACAGCAACTCGGCCACATGCCGCGCTGCGGGAGCATCGCGGTAGATCTCGGTGTAGGCCTCGAACGACGACAGCGCCCTGAGCAAGGCACTCCATTGGTAGTAACCTCGGGCCGAGCTGTCACTGACCGCATCGGCCTCATCACCGAGCACTTCATAACGGGCGTCAAGCAGGCGCAACGTGTTGTCGGCACGCTCGATAAAGGTGCCCAGCCGGATAAAACGAAAGGCATCGTTGCGCATGATGGTGCCGTAGGTGGCGCCGCGAAACAGGTGCGAGCGCTCTTTTACCCACTCGCAAAAGCGACTCAGGCCGTAACGCCCCACGCCCTGTTCAGCAATGCCACGGATTTCCAGCCAGGCCGCGTTGATATTCTCCCACATGTCGGCGGTAATTCGCCCACGCACCGCATGGGCACAGGCCCGCGCCGCGCCCAGGCAACTGTAGATACTGGCCGGGTTGCCTGGGTCCAGCGCGAAGTGCTGCAACAGCCGCTCGGCGTGCAACTCGCCATGACGTGCCAGGTAGTCATCAAGGGTGCCCGTGATCAGCAAAGGCATCGCCAGCTCATCAAGGCCGCCTCCCCGGCCATCCTGCGGCATCAGTGACAGTGAGTAACTCACATCCAGCATCCGCGCGAGGTTCTCCGCCCGCTCCAGATAACGCGACATCCAATACAGATCCGAGGCCGTTCTACTCAACATGATTCAATCCTCAACGACCCAGGTGTCCTTGGTACCGCCCCCCTGGGACGAGTTGACCACCAGCGAGCCCTCACGCAGCGCCACACGGGTCAACCCTCCGGGCACCACGCGGGTTTCCCGGCCAGACAAGACAAAGGGGCGCAGATCGATATGCCGTGGGGCAATGCCATTCTCGACAAAGGTCGGGCAGGTCGACAGCGACAGCGTCGGCTGAGCGATGTAGGCCGCAGGCCGAGCCTTGATCCGCGCCGCGAAGGCTTCGATTTCGGCACGGCTGGCCGCTGGTCCGACCAGCATGCCGTAGCCGCCCGAGCCCTGGGTCTCCTTGACCACCAGTTCCGGCAGATGCGCCAGCACATGGGATAACTCAGCCGGTTTGCGGCATTGCCAGGTCGGCACGTTCTTCAGAATTGGCTCCTCGTCCAGATAGAAACGGATCATGTCGGTGACATAGGGGTAGATCGACTTGTCGTCGGCCACCCCGGTACCAATGGCGTTGGCCAGCACCACATTGCCGCAACGGTAGGCAGACAGCAGGCCGGGCACGCCCAGCATCGAGTCGGGGTTGAAGGCCAGCGGATCGAGGAAGGCATCGTCCAGACGCCGGTAAATCACATCAACCGCCTTGGGGCCGTCCGTGGTACGCATGTATACCCGCTCGTCGCGCACAAACAGGTCCGCCCCTTCAACCAGTTCCACGCCCATTTCACGCGCGAGGAAAGCATGTTCAAAGAAAGCACTGTTAAAGCGCCCTGGGGTCAACACCACGACACTGGGGTTATCCAGCGGGCTGGAGCTTTTCAGGGTGTCGAGCAACAGGTTCGGGTAGTGGTCGATCGGCGCGATGCGCTGAGCAGCGAACAGCTCTGGGAACAGGCGCATCATCATCTTGCGGTCTTCAAGCATGTAGCTGACACCGCTGGGGGTACGCAGATTGTCTTCCAGCACGTAGTAACTGCCGTCACTGTCGCGTACCAGGTCAACCCCGGAGATATGCGCATACACGTCACGGTGCAGGTTCAGCCCCTGCATTGCCAACTGATACTGCTCGTTGGCCAGCACCTGTTCGGCTGGAATGATGCCGGCCCGCAGGATGCGTTGATCATGGTAGAGGTCAGCGAGAAACAGATTGAGGGCCTTGACCCTCTGGATGCAGCCCCGCTCGATCACCCGCCACTCTGTGGCGGGAATACTGCGGGGGATCGTGTCAAAGGGGATCAGCCGTTCAGTGCCTTGCTCATCGCCGTAGAGGGTGAATGTAATACCCGCGCGATGAAACAGCAGGTCGGCTTCCCGACGACGCTGAGCCAACAATTCCGCCGGGGTCTCGGCCAGCCAACTGGCGAATCCGCTGTAGTGCGCTCGGACTTCGCCGTTGCCGGCATACATTTCGTCATAAAAGCTGCGGATCATGCCGAACTCCTTGTCATCCGGACCAAGACGTCATCGCAAGCCCCGTGCCATCGGCATAAATGCTTTTATTTCAAGTGGTTATAGATGCGAGGGAAAAACGCCGCACCAGTGCAGTGCGAGATACACCGTCAACCGGGCAACGGCGCCTCATTGCGAGGCAGTGCCCGGCTGACGGTCGATTGGCTCAGGCCAGCAAACGCTCTTGCTTGACCCCCCAGCCTTGAACCTCACCACCCAGCGGTGCAATCACCGCCTCAAAGCCCTGCTCGAACTCATCAATGCCGCCATAGGTGGCATACATCACCTTGCTCAATTCCAGATGCCAGCCGCCATCGGCACATTCACAGACCTGTGCATTGAGTGACTCGCCACGGAATTTCCCGGCTGCTCTGCGGGCACGCTCCTCATCGGGGAAAACGGCATAGAACTCGATGGGGTGGATACGGGCAAAGTCGAACCCGCCTTCCTTCATGCTGCGCAAGACATTAATGCTGATGTCATCATATTGGCTGCTCATGAATCGTCCTCCGCAAATACCGATGGATTAACCTTCAGTGCGTGACGCTATCGCCCGCAGTAGAGGCGCGGGCCTTCGAGCTAGTGATCAAGACAGGGCCGGGAAGCGTGAATCAGGTAGACCCTGAGTGCATCCTAGCGCTTGCGCAGGGCCGATGCCAATCGATGTATGTCGTATCGACACATCAAAAAACAAAAGCCCCGATAAATCGGGGCTTCAGTCAAACAGGCATCACGTAGTGCCGGTGATCAGTTCGGCACGCCGTGAACCACGCCGGCGGTGTTGTCCAGCAGGCTCTTGGTCGCGGTCTGGATGAACGACTCCAGTTTGCGCGTCAATTCAACCTGGTCTGGGCTTTCGATCAGATCGGCCTTGAACTCACGGCCCAACTGGTAGCGGTACATGCGCGGCGACATGTCCTTGGACTCGATCAGCACCCGATCACCCGTTACCAGGCCAACGGTCTGCTCGCTACCCGACGGTTTGATCATGCCGAAACCCTGGTCGCCTTCAGGCAGGTTCAGCAGATCACGCCCCCAGCACTGATGGCGGGTTTCGCCACCGAGACGACCCATGATGGTCGGTACGATGTCGATCTGGGTACCAACGGTGTGGTTGACCGCGCCGAACTTCTCCTGGATACCCGGAGCGATGAGCAGCAGCGGAATGTTGAAGCGGCTCAGGTCGAGTTCGGTGACCTGCTGGTTGTTGCCGAAACCATGGTCACCGACGATGACAAACAGGGTTTCCTTGAAGTACGGCTCTTTACGCGCCTTCTCGAAGAATTGGCCCAGTGCCCAGTCAGAGTAACGCATGGCAGTCAGGTGCTCGTCGAGACGACCCTGGCCAGTCACAGGCTCTACCGGCAGGTTTGTCGGCAGCGCGTATGGCGTGTGGTTGGACAGGCTTTGCAGCAAGGCATAGAACGGCTTCTTGCCATAGTTCTTCGCCAGCTCTTCCGCACCGCGGTCGAACATGTCCTGGTCAGACACGCCCCACGTCGGGTCGGAGAACACTGGATTGACGAAATCGTTACGGCCAATGAAGGTGGTCATGCCCTGGTTGCTGAAGAACCCGGACTGGTTGTCCCAGGCGAAATCGCCGTTGTAGACATAGACGTCGTCGTACTTGCGCGCACTGAGCAGCGCCGGCAGACCCGACAGCTTGTGGCTGCCTTCAGGGGTTTGCATCAGGTACTCGAAGCCTGGCAGGTTGGGGAAGCAACCCATGGTGGCGAACATACCTTGGTGAGTATGGGTACCATTGGAGAAGAAACGGTCGAACAGCAACCCTTCCTTGGCCAGCTTGTCGAAGTATGGCGTAACGTTGGTGGTGGCGCCCAGCGCACCCACCGAATGCCCGGCGAAGCTTTCCAGCAGGATCACAACGACGTTCTTGATCGGCAGGGTGTTTTCCACCGGCGGGGTGAATTCACGGCGCACGGCCGCTTCATCGGCATCGACCAGCTTGTCGTGAGGCGTCAGCAGCATGCTGCGCACGGTTTCCTGCGCCTCGTCCTGCGGCAGGGTGGCCTTCCAGATATTGTCGCGCTCTTCGGACATCCGGCTCTTGGCGGCAGTGAGCAGGGTCAGCGTGCCGTTCAGGCCCAACTGGTTGGCAAAGTTCGAGTCGGTGGTGTAGGCGTCGCCCCAACGTATCGGCGGGCCTTGACGCAAGGTGCCGCGTGCAGCAACCACGGCCACCATCAGCACCATGAAGAACACGCCACCCCGCACATACCAAGGTGCCACGCTGCGCGCACCGGCCACACTGCTGCCGTACTCGCCACGAGGCCGCGTCATGCGATCGACGCACTTGAACAGCAGGCTCAGCAACCAGGTCCCGAAGGCCCAGGCCAGAAGGTAACGAACGACCGGAAAGCCGTACCACAGCATGCTCAGTACGGTCTTTGGATCTTCCTTGACGTACTGGAAGACCAGCCCGTTCAGGCGCTGGTGGAACTCACGGTAGAAGTCCATCTCCATCAGGCCGAGGAACATGGCCACACTGGAGGTGATGGTCAACCAGAAACGGAACAGGCCGCGCGCGGCCATCGCCCGGACACTCAACAGCGCCAGCATCAGCGGAACGCAGAGGTATACCACCAGGCGCAGGTCGAAGCGCAGGCCGTTGGCGAACGCCTCGGCCAACGTCGAAACCGGGGTGTTGCCGATCTGATCGCTGTTGTAAACCAGCAGCGCCAGCCTTACCAGGCTGAGCATCAGCATGATCACCAGACCACTCAGCAGCGTGTAGGCCAGGTGCGATTTGACGGTCGGTTGCAGCGCGCGCGAAGCAGCCCGCTGATGACTCAAGGCGTCCGTGTTAGCCATGAATAGGAAGATCCCAAAGATTCAGATTTGAAAGAAACGAAGAGCGAAATAACAAGCCTGCCCTAAACAGCCGGGCACTGGAGAGCCATTCGTCGAACAGGCATTTGAGCGCACGAATTGTCAGCAATCGAATGTGAAAATTCTGTTCAGAAACTTGCCACACTTCATGAAATCGACTACGGCGCCCTAAGGCGCCGTAGTGCGGCATCAATCGTTGCTGGGCTTGTTCACGGCCTGCAGCACGTACTGTGGCAAGGCAAACGCACCGATGTGAATCTCCGGGTTGTAATAACGCGTAACGATTCCACTACCGGCGAAACGCTGACGCAGGGTCTCCAGAGGCAGCTTGCGGTAGCTGGTATTGGTCGCACCCCAGGCGAAGGTCATTGCACCGCCAATATAGGTCGGTACCGCGGCCTGGTAGAAGTGCCAGTCGGCGAACAGGCTGCGCATGCGGCTTGCAGTGGTTTGAACTTCGGACAACTGCATGAACGGCGTGCCGTTCTGAGTGACCAGAATACCGCCATCGTTCAAGCAACGATGGCACGCCTGGTAGAAGTTCTCGGAGAACAGCACCTCTCCCGGACCGATCGGGTCAGTGGAGTCGGAGATAATGACGTCGAACTTCTCTTCGGTGGTTGCGACGAAACGCATGCCATCATCGATGACCAGGTTCAGGCGCGGGTCGTCGTAGGCACCCTTGGAGTGCTCCGGCAGGAATTCCTTGCACATGTCGACAACGGTACCGTCGATCTCGACCATGGTGATGTGCTCGACGCCACGGTGCTTGGTCACTTCACGCAACATGCCACCGTCACCACCGCCGATGATCAGTACGCGCCGGGCAGTGCCATGGGCCAGGATCGGGACGTGGGTGAGCATCTCGTGGTAGATGAACTCATCGGCCTCGGTGGTTTGAATTACACCGTCCAACGCCATTACACGGCCCATGCGCGGGTTCTCGAAAATCACCAGATGCTGGTGCTCGGTACGAACCTCGTGCAGCAGCTTGTCCATGCGAAAGCGCTGGCCGTAGCCTTCGTACAACGTTTCCAGGTAGTCGCTCATTGCGGGACCTCCAATAAAAGCGGCTGGCAACGGGCGCAAACGCGCCCGCCATAGAAAAGGGCGCAGTGTACGTTGTCGAACATGACAGGTCGAATATTCGTCGAGGCGCAACTGGCAACACGGGAGCCTATAGACGGACGCTGCCTCGGGGGCCGGCAATCGCCCAAATGATCAGGCCCAGCACCGGCAACAGCAGAATCAATAGCACCCAGAGCACCTTGGGCCCGGTTCCTACGCTGCTTTTGATCACATTGATGATTGCCCAGATGTCCAGGGCCAGAATGATCAGGCCAACAAAGCCATTAAACGTCGAACCCATGGTGCTGCTCCTGAGGGCTGGTGTGCCACTGAGCATAGCCAGCGCTCAACATCTGGGCACGACCATGCTCGTTTAAACGTGCAAGGCCAACCGCAGTGCTTCAAGCGACGGTGCGGCGGCGATCCCGATTTCGTCCGCCAACTCAAGCACACGCTCCAAGTCATTACCGTAGACCAGCACCACCTGCAATTCATCATCAAGCGGTTGGCTGAAGTCGAGCAACACATAGCCGCCCGCCTCCTTGTTCATGCTGCTCATCTGAATCTGGATGCGGTTGAGTGCGGTCAAGGCTTCAGTCTTGGCCAATTGCTTGGGCTTGATGTTGAACGTCACATCTGGGCCGAAGGAGGCAACGATCTGGGCGAACAGGTCCTGGTAGCTGTCGGCCTGGAACAGCACGGTGTCCGGCAGGCTGCCTACAACGACCCATTCACCCAGGGAAATAGGGAAAGTGTCGTCGTAGTTGATGTCCGGGTTGGCGGCCAGAAACCCTGCGGGGTCGGCGTAGGCCTGGGCGGCTTCGTCAGCGATCCGCTCAATGTCATCCTCACGCAGGCAGCCAGAGCTGATTTTGCCAATGAGTTCGACCAGTTGGTTTTTCATGAGGGGGCCCTACGACGATAAAAGGCGCCAAGGATAGCCGCAAACGCTCGCCAAGGGTTAGCCGGCCAGCGCTTGCAACTGCTTCATGGTGTCCTGTGCGCCCATGGCCTGGGCAGCCCCTAAAGCGGTCATGCCCTTGGCATCGGCACGGTTGGGGTCAGCCCCCTGTGCCAACAGGTAATCCACGATGGCCGTTCGGTTGAACATCGCCGCCATCATCAAGGCCGTACGATCATCAGCCGACGCTGCCTCGATGCCAGCCCCCTGCTCTGCCAGCAACTGCACCATGGCCAGGTCACCCTTGAACGCCGCACCGGCAATCGGCAGTTGACCATTGTTGTTGGCCATTTGCGGATCGGCACCCTGTTGCAACAACACGCGTACAGCCTCGACATGACCATGGTAACTGGCGAGCATCAACAGGCTATCGCCCTTGTGATTACACAGATTGGCCGGCAGCCCCTGCTTCAACAAGCGCTCAAGTACGACGGCATCACCTTGACGGGCGCAATCGAACACCTGCTCGGCAAAGGCAATGGCGTCGTCGTTGAGCGGTTCGGAGGTGGGTTGATCGGACATGGGGCGCTCCTGGCTGCCGGAAAAGCCCAAGTCTTGGCCAGCACGGGCTGGTGGTCAACGCGGAATAACGCATTGATGCAACAGAAGAAATCTATTGGTACGCAGTGCTGCCCGTGAGTTCGCGGCGTTTGTATCGCGGGCAAGCCCGACTCCTACAGGTCTTTTTGTGGGAGGCTTGCCTGCGATAGCGTCGGTGGGGTGCTCGCGGCGTCAGAACTGGCTTACATCGATCAAGGCAAAGCTCACCACATTGCTGTGGCCCGCCAGCACCCCACCCTGGCGCACCAGTCCGCAGGTCGCCATGCCCGCCTGCTGCGCGGCATCCAGTTCCTCAACGATGTCCGAGAGAAACAGGATCTGCTCTGCAGGCAAACCAATCGCCTGGGCGATGGTGTGGTAAGACTGCGCCTCGCGTTTACCACCGGACGTCGTGTCGAAATACCCACTGAACAACGGTGTCAGGTCGCCAGCTTCGGAGCAGCCGAAAATCAGCTTCTGCGCCTGAATGGACCCCGAGGAGTACACATACAGGGCATAGCCGTCCTGATGCCAGCGCTTGAGCGCTTCAACCGCATCCGGGTAGACATGGCCCTTGAGCAGCCCCGCCTGATAGCCCTCGGCCCAGACCATCCCTTGCAACGCCTTGAGTGGCGTGGCCTTGCGGTCCTCGGCAATCCACTGCAGCAAGATTTCAATCACCCGTTCAACGTCAGCGGCAGGCTCATTACTGTCTGTGCGCACGGCCTGAAGCTGGGCTGCCACAGCCGTTTCGGCGGCATGGGTACGGACAAAATCCGGCAGGTGCTTGGCCGCGAACGGAAACAGCACGTCGAAGACAAAGCTCACCGCGCTGGTAGTGCCTTCAATGTCGGTGAGGATGGCTTTGATAGTCATGCAGGCTCCGGTCAGTCGTCGATGCGCGGGAATTGATCGGCAATTTTGTCGCCGGTGAACTGCGCCACCCAACCTTCAGGGTTGTTGAACAGGCGAATGGCAACGAAGTGCGGGTTCTCGCCCATGTCAAACCAGTGAGGGGTGCCGGCCGGCACGGAGATCAGGTCGTTCTTCTCACAGAGCACGGCATAGACATATTCGCCAATGTGCAGGGTGAACAGACCACGTCCGGCGACAAAGAAACGCACTTCGTCTTCAGCATGGCGGTGCTCATCCAGAAACTTGGCGCGCAGTTCGGCCTTCTGCGGGTGGTCACTGTTCAGGCTCACCACATCGACGGTGATGTAGCCACACTCGGTCATCAGTTTGTCGATCTGGACCTGATAGGCTGCAATCACTTCTTCCTGGCTAGCGCCCGGCTGGATTGGCGCATTGGCGGCCCAACGCTCGAAACGCACGCCCTGCTCGGCCAGGGTCGAGGCGATGTCCTCAACGTGGGTCAGCACCTTGTTCGGGATGTCCGGGGTGGACTGGTGGTACACGGTCAGGCTGCTCATCAGGGGCAACTCCTAGTTGTAGCGACTCAACGACCGGTAACCGATCGCACTTTCAATTCACACTCGAAGAGAAACTCGAAAGCTTCGACCTGGCGCAACGCATCACTCATGCGCGGGCCCCAGGTATACAGGCCATGGCCACGGATCAGGTAACCGACACAGTCGGGGTGCGCCTCGAGCCAAGGCTGAACCTTGGCCGCCAGGCGGGCAATGTCCTGATCGTTCTCGAAGATTGGCACCTGCACTGTCGACTCATGGGTCGAGATACCACTGAAGGCCTTCTGCAGTTCATAGTCCTCGAACACCAGGTAGTCCCCAGCAGTCACGCGTGACAACACCGTGGCATTGACCGAGTGGGTATGCAGGACTGCCCCGATATCTGCCCGCCAGGCGTACAACTGGGTATGCAGCAAGGTCTCCGCCGAAGGCTTCTTGCCCGGCTCCAGGCTATTGCCTGCAAGGTCGGTGGCCAGGACATCGTCCACGCCCAGCTGCCCCTTGTGCTTGCCAGAAACAGTCAACAGTGCCTGATCCGCCGCCAGGCGGGTGGAATAGTTGCTGCTGGTGGCCGGCGACCAGCCACGGCCGTAGAGGAAGCGCCCTGCTTCGATGATTTCCAAGGCCAATTGTTCACGGGTAAGGCTCATGCCCTGTCCTCTTTCATTCGAGTCGCAATGATAACGGCTGCAGCCAGGGCAGCGACGCTGGCAATACTAAAGGTTGTAGTGGGGCCCAACGCATTCCAGCTGTAGCCTGAATACAAGGCGCCCAGTGCACCACCGGTGCCAGCCAATGCGGCATACAACGCCTGCCCCTGCCCTTGCTGGCGTGCCCCAAAGCTGCGCTGGACAAAGGCAATGGCCGCGGCATGAAAACTGCCGAAGGTGGCCGCATGCATCAACTGCGCAACCAGCAACACGGCCAGGTGCTCGGCGTACTCGCCCAGCAGCATCCAGCGTAACGCGGCCAACAGGAAACTGGCCAACAACACCCGGCGCAACGACACCCGCGCCATGATCCAGCTCATGGCCAGAAACATCAGTACCTCGGCCACCACGCCCAACGACCAGAGCAGACCAATGGTGCCACGGCTGTACCCCAAGCGCTCAAGGTGCAAGGTCAGGAAGGTGTAGTACGGGCCATGGCTCAATTGCATCAGGGCCACACAGGCATAAAAGGCCAGCACGCCAGGGCGAACCAATTGTTTGATAAACCCATCGCCAGCGTCATGGAGATGCTGCCCGGGAGGATGGGCATTGGGCACCCACAGGCTGGCCAGGACGATGCCGGCCATGATCACAGCCAGTGCAACCGGGTAAATGTCCAGGCTCAACGACTCAAATAACCGGCCAAGGCCCGCAACGGTCAGGATAAAGCCAATCGACCCCCATAGGCGGACTTGGCTGTAACGCGCCGTCTGCCCCTGCAGATGCGCCAGGGTGATGACCTCGAACTGCGGCAGCACTGCATGCCAGAAGAACGCATGCAAGGCCATCACCAGCGCCAGCCAGGCATAACTCTTATCGATGAAGATCAGCGAGAAACTCGCCAGTGTCGACAATGCACCGAGCCGCACAATCAGCAGGCGCTGGCCGGTACGATCCCCCAGCCACCCCCATAAATTCGGGGCGACGCAACGCATCAGCATGGGAATAGCCACCAGTTCACCGATACGCGCACTGGAAAAACCCAGGTGATCGAAGTACAGCGCCAGGAATGGCGCTGTCGAACCGAGCAAGGCGAAATAGAACAGGTAGAAGCTGGACAGTCGCCAGTAGGGAATCGGCGCCACGGCTCAGGCGGCCATGGCGCGATCGAACGCTCGGGGCATTACAGCTGGCCCAGTACCGGCGTGCTGACCCGTACTTCGGCATTCTGCCCACGGTGACGCAGCAGGTGGTCCATCAGCACGATGGCCATCATCGCCTCGGCAATCGGTGTGGCACGGATGCCCACGCATGGATCGTGACGGCCTTTGGTGATCAGCTCGACCGGGTTGCCGTCAATATCAATCGAACGGCCAGGGGTGGTGATGCTCGATGTTGGCTTGAGCGCCAGGTGCGCAATGATCGGCTGCCCCGAGGAAATCCCGCCCAGAATGCCGCCGGCGTTGTTGCTGAGGAAACCTTCCGGCGTGAGTTCGTCGCGGTGCTCGGTACCCCGTTGGGCCACACTGGCAAAACCGGCACCAATCTCCACACCCTTGACCGCGTTGATGCTCATCAGGGCATGGGCCAGTTCGGCATCCAGACGGTCAAAGATCGGCTCACCCAAGCCTGGCATGACGCCTTCGGCGACAACGGTGATTTTCGCCCCGACCGAATCCTGGTCGCGGCGCAACTGGTCCATGTAGGCTTCCAGCTCTGGCACTTTGTCCGGGTCTGGGCTGAAGAACGCGTTCTGCTCCACCGACTCCCAGGTCTTGAAGGGGATTTCAATCGGCCCCAACTGGCTCATGTAGCCGCGAATGGTGATGCCCTGGCTGGCCAGGTATTTCTTGGCAATGGCACCGGCGGCCACACGCATCGCAGTTTCGCGCGCCGAGCTGCGGCCCCCGCCACGGTAGTCACGTACACCGTACTTGTGATGGTAGGTGTAATCGGCATGCGCCGGGCGGAACAGATCCTTGATCGCCGAATAGTCCTTGGACTTCTGGTCGGTATTGCGGATCAGCAGGCCAATCGCGCAGCCAGTGGTACGGCCCTCGAAAACGCCAGAGAGGATTTCGACTTCATCGTCTTCCTGGCGTTGCGTGGTGTGGCGGCTGGTGCCAGGCTTGCGCCGATCCAGGTCGTGTTGCAGGTCGGCCAGCGAAAGCTCCAGGCCCGGCGGGCAGCCGTCGACAATAGCGACCAACGCCGGACCATGGCTTTCGCCAGCGGTGGTGACAGTGAACAGCTTGCCATAGGTATTGCCGGACATGCAGGACGCTCCGCGAATCAGCCTGATTTGAACAAGGCCGCCAGTATACGCAGGCTAACCGGTGAGTTCATCCCTGTTGGCGAACCTTCTAGGCCAGCGTGTGTCCAACCTTCATCTTTCCAGCAGCGGTCTTGTAATGCTACGCGCCCTCACCCTGCTTCTTCTGTTCCTCAGCAGCTTCGCCCAAGCGGCGGCCCCGACTGTTCTGCAACACCCCCTGGACCTCGACACCGGCGCTGGCATCCTGCGCGGCAGCCTGCTGCTGCCACGCAGCGAGCGACCGCCGCCCGTGGTGCTGATCATTGCAGGCTCAGGCCCGACTGACCGCGACGGCAACAACCCCAATGGGGCCCACACCGACAACCTCAAACGCCTGGCGCTGCTGCTCGCCCGCAACAATATTGCCAGCGTGCGTTATGACAAGCGCGGCGTTGCGGCCAGCCTGGAAGCAACACCCGACGAGCGCAACCTGAGCGTCGAGCGCTATGTCGCCGATGCCGTGGCCTGGGGGCGCGCACTCAACGCCGACCCGCGCTTCGGCCCGCTGGTGCTGCTGGGCCACAGCGAAGGTGCATTGATCGCCAGCCTGGCGGCGGAGCCGGCAGGCGCCAGCGCCGTGATTGCCGTAGCCGGCAGCGGTCGCCCAGTGGATGAGGTGCTGCGTGAACAGATTGCTGAACGCGTACCGGGTCGTTATCAAGCGCGGGCGCTGACAATCATCGACCAGCTCAAGGCTGGCAGCACCTCGAACGACGTTCCCCTGCCCTTGCAGGATGTACTGCGCCCCAGCGTTCAACCCTATTTGATTTCACTGTTCCGGCAAGACCCGGCAGCGGCCTTTGCCCGCCTGAGCGTCCCGGCCCTGATCGTGCAGGGCAACCATGACGCCCAGGTCAGCGTCGACAATGCCCTGCGCCTGAAGGCCGCAAAACCCGATGCCGAACTGGCACTGATCGAGGGCATGAACCATATGCTGCGGATAGCACCGGCCGACATGCACCAACAGCAGCAAAGCTACATCAACCCGGCGTTACCGCTGGCCAGTGAGCTTGGCGAGAGAATCGTCGAGTTTATTCGTCGATTGCCGGCGGCCTGAGCGGAAGTTCCGGAAAAATGCGCTCCAGTCCCGGCCAACCCTGCCGATAAGCCGGTGCTGGCGTCAAAATTACGGCCAGCCTGCTGCGCACAAGAGGATTGCCGTGATGACCGATGCCCCACCCCAGGATGCACCCGAAGCGAGCGCCGAAACGGCCGCTCCAGAACCGGCCCCGCTGCCCTGGGCCGACCTGAAGCCGGAGCATTTTCGCATGCTGCGCCTGGCCCCGCTGCCGACTGACCGGGCAACCGGTGCGCGGCCCTTGCGCTTCGTCCAGTACGGCTATGCCGAACGGCACAGCAAGGAGCACAGCCTGCTGCGCATGGAGATTCGTCTGCCTGGGCAAAAAGTGCGCAAGGAGCAGAATCACCTGGACATCCGCGTCGACCATGAGACGCACCATGTGAGCTTCGGCCCTGACAGCGGCCTGCAGATGGAACCCCTGAACCGCGGCCTCGGACGCTTTCTGCTGGCACAGGGGGTGCAGTGGGCACAACACAAGTGGTCACACTACCGGATCGAAGGTGCGGCACTTCCGAGCAAGGACGCGCTGAACGAAGACACCCGTCAGCGCCGTGACCATGTGCTGAAAAACGTCGGGCTGGACGTCGAGTACGCCGATGTCCAGCACATGAAGGGCCGCTACCTCGAAGTGCAGGTCGGTGAGCTCAAGGGTGGCTGGAACACCGAGAAGGTCCAGCAGGTCGATATCATCGAGGCTGCGGGCATGCTCCAGCAGGCCGAACAGACCCTGCAGGAAAAAGAAGCACAACTGCGTGAGCGTGACGAACGTGTGAACAAATACAAGCGCGAGGACAGTGGCCTGCGCTTTACCATCACCTGCCTGGTTGCCTTCGCCGTGTTCCAGGCCGGGCTGCTGATCTGGATTGCAACCCACCGCTGACAACCAGCAGAGGCCTTCGCAGGCAAGCCTGCCCCAACAGACGCGCAAGGCGCAATGCTGTAGGAGCTGGTCTTTCCTGCGATGCAGACACTGCGCTAGCGCTTACACCCGCGAAGCAAACAATGCCTGATGCTCCCGGCACTGCTGCGCCGTGAGCATGAACACGCCATGGCCACCGCGCTCAAAGTCCAGCCAGGCGAAATCCACTTCAGGGTAAAGGGCTGCCAGATGCACCTGGCTATTGCCCACCTCGACAATCAACAAGCCCTTCTCGGTCAGGTGATCCGCGGCCTCGGCCAGCATTCGCCGAACCAGGTCCAGACCGTCGTCGCCACAGGCCAGGCCCAGCTCCGGCTCATGGTGGTACTCCTGCGGCATATCCGCGAAGTCTTCGGCATCGACATACGGCGGGTTGGACAGGATCAGGTCGAAACGCTGCCCAGGCAGCCCCTCGAAACCATCACCCTGAACCGTAAAGACCCGCTCTTCCAGGCCATGGCGCTCGATGTTCTGATTGGCAACCTCCAATGCCTCGAAGGACAGGTCGGCCAACACCACTTCGGCCTCCGGGAACACTTCGGCACTGACGATACCGATGCAGCCCGAGCCGGTGCACAGGTCAAGAATGCGCTGCGGCTCTGCCGCCAGCCACGGCTCGAAACGCTTTTCGATCAACTCGCCGATGGGCGAGCGTGGAATCAGTACACGCTCGTCGACAATGAACGACATGCCGCAGAACCAGGCCTCACCCAAGAGGTAGGCGGTCGGAACGCGGTCCTCGATGCGACGCTTGAGCAGCGCCTGCAGGTGCGCCACTTCTTCATCCTCAAGGCGGCAGTCAAGATAGCTGTCAGCCACTTCCCATGGCAGGTGTACCGCGCCCAGCACCAGCAGGCGCGCCTCATCCCAGGCGTTGTCGGCGCCATGTCCGAAAAACAGCTCCTTCTCGTGAAAACGGCTGACAGCCCAACGAATATGGTCGCGCAGGGTGCGCAGGCGGGAAGTGGTCACGGTAGACTCCTAAAAAAACGACCGACGATTCTAACAGCCTGGCCAGGAATATGGCGGCCCATGACGTCTTGAGCGATTGACCGGCATAGCTGCAGGCCACTAACCACGCTGCTTGTACGCTAAGCGATTCACATCTGCGTCCAAGCAGGGGAGAATAGGCGAAAAGCCCTATCCAAAGGAGCCCCTGATGTCCGTTCCAATGACGATGTTCCACCTCAGCGGTCGCGGTTACCCGCCGGCGAAGCTGAGTAACGCCAGCCTGGTGATTATCGATGCGCAGAAAGAGTACCTGAGCGGTCCTCTGGCGCTGTCGGGCATGGACGAAGCCGTGGCCAACATCGGCAAACTGCTCGACGCGGCACGCAAGGCCGGTCGACCAGTGATTCACGTACGCCACCTCGGTACCGTTGGTGGCCTGTTCGACCCGCAGGGCGAACGTGGCGAGTTCATCCCTGGCCTCGAGCCACAGGGCGATGAAGTCATCATCGAAAAACGCATGCCTAACGCGTTCAAGAACACCAAGCTTCATGAAGAACTGCAAAAACTCGGTCATCTGGACCTGATTGTCTGCGGCTTCATGAGCCACTCCAGTGTCAGCACCACCGTGCGTCGGGCAAAGGACTACGGCTACCGCTGCACCCTGGTCGAAGACGCCTGCACCACCCGTGACCTACCCTTCAAGGGCGGCGTAATACCGGCGGCGCAGATCCAGCAAAGTGAAATGGCGATCATGGCCGACAACTTTGCCTGTGTGACCCAAGTCGCCAGCCTGATTTGACCTGACAGCTGGCGGAACCACATCGGTACTTTCAGGTCGAAGGCCCGATATCCATAGAGGAAATCGGAATGAAGTTATCCGATGGTTTCGACGCCAAGCGCCTTCGCTCACGCGAACCGCGTAATTGGTCAATGCGTTTTGCGGCTGCTTTTTCGGCCCTGCTGGCAACCCTTGGCGTACTGTTGGCGATGGCCGGCACCGCCAGCCTGTTGGGCCATGCACCCGCCTTGGGCGAGCTGACTACAAACCGTGCCGCAGCAGGCATCATCACTGGCTGCGGCGTGTTGATGCTGTGGCTGGGCGTGTGGTTCTGGCGCCGTTGCAGGGCACGACTGCGCCGCGGCCGGGAACTGAACCTGGCGCCACACTTGATGAAAAAGCACGATTGAATTAACGAGACGCGGGGAGTCGCGTAAACTGCGCCGCCCAGGCGGAGGCTTACATGCAAGACGACGATTTTTCCCTGTTCAAGAGCGAAGTGCGCGGCGTCAAGCCGATCAAGCACGATCGCGCCGAGATTGGTAAACCCAAGGCCGACCGCAAGCAACTGGCCGGCCTGCGCCAGGCGGCCACCGTGCGTAGCGACCAGACGATCGTCGACGGGCTTTCCGACCAGTTCGTGATCGATGTCGGCCCAGAAGACGACCTGCACTGGAGCCGTGATGGCGTCCAGGAAAGCCAGATGCGCAAGCTCAAGCTTGGGCAGATCGCCTTTGAAGGCAGCCTCGATCTGCACGGCATGAGCGTGGAAAAAGCCCGGGAAACCCTCTGGGACTTCCTTGCCGAAGCCACCCGCTTCGAGGTGCGCTGCGTACGGGTCACCCACGGCAAGGCGGTACGCCTGGACGGCAAACGACCCATGATCAAGAGCCACGTCAATACCTGGCTGCGTCAACATCCACAGGTACTGGGTTTCACCTCGTGCCAGGCCCGCCACGGTGGCACCGGGGCGGTGTATGTAATGCTCAAACGCACCATGCTCGAAGGGCGCGACGAGTAAGCTGTGCTTGCAGCGCCGCCGCCGCCGCCGTACCCTTCGCGTTTGCGATTATTCCCCACAGGTAGATCCATGTCCCTGGAACAGAACTACACCGCGATCCTCGGCCAACTGGGCGAGGATGTCTCCCGCGAGGGCCTGCTCGACACGCCCAAGCGTGCCGCGAAGGCTATGCAGTACCTTTGCCGCGGTTATTCCCAAACCCTGGAAGAAGTGACCAACGGAGCGCTGTTCAGCTCCGACAACAGCGAAATGGTCCTGGTCAAGGACATCGAGCTGTACTCGCTGTGCGAGCACCACCTGCTGCCGTTCATCGGCAAGGCGCATGTCGCCTACATCCCGGCCGGCAAGGTCCTGGGCCTGTCGAAAGTCGCGCGTATCGTCGACATGTACGCCCGGCGCCTGCAGATCCAGGAAAACCTCAGCCGCCAGATCGCCGATGCAGTCCAGCAAGTGACTGGCGCCCTCGGCGTGGCCGTAGTCATTGAAGCCAAACACATGTGCATGATGATGCGCGGCGTAGAAAAGCAGAACTCCTCCATGGTCACCTCGGTGATGCTGGGCGAGTTCCGTGAAAATGCCGCCACCCGCAGCGAGTTCCTCAACCTGATCAAGTGATCGGTTGTACACCTTCAAGCCGACCTCACGGGGTCGGCTTTTTATTGTGAGAAGCAGCCATGATCGTCAAAGCCCTTCGCATTGGCCTAGGCCAACTGATCGTCGTTCTCGACCTGATCACCCGCCCGCGCAAGCTCAAGCGTGACCCTGCCGCACAAGCCAAGATCGAACAGCATGCAAAAGGCCTGACGCTGTATCAGTTTCACGCCTGCCCCTTCTGCGTCAAGACCCGCCGTACCCTGCACCGCCTGAACGTACCGGTGGCCCTGCGTGATGCAAAGAACGACGAACAGCATCGCCAGGCCCTGCTTGAAGGTGGCGGACGGATTAAAGTGCCGTGCCTGCGTATCGAAGAAAATGGCGAAACCACCTGGATGTATGAATCCAAGGCGATCATTGCGTACCTGGATCAACGCTTCTCGGCGGCCTGAAGCGACGCCATCGCAGGCGCCGCGACTTCAGGGTAGTTAGCCCAGCATGGCCACATGGCGTGGGTGGCTGGCCACGCGCTTGAGCCACGCCTGGATCGCCGGGTAACCGGAAAGGTCGAAGCCGCCTTCATGGGCGACATGGGTGTAGGCATACAAGGCCACATCGGCAATCGAATAGTCGTCGCCCACCAGATAAGGTGTCAGCTGCAGCTGCTTCTCCATCACCCGCAGTGCCTTGTGACCACCCTTTTGCAGCTTCTTGTATTCATCCAGGCGCTCCTCTGGTAGCCCCAGGTAGAACTGAATGAAACGCGCCACGGCCACGTATGGCTCATGGCTGTACTGCTCGAAAAACTGCCACTGCAACACTTGGGTGCGCAGGCGCGGTTCCGTCGGCAGATACTCCGTGCCGTCAGCGAGGAAGTTCAGAATGGCATTGGACTCCCACAGGCAGGTGCCGTCCTCAAGTTCCAACACAGGCACCTTGCCATTAGGGTTCTTGGCCAGAAATTCGGGCGTTTCGGTGTCGCCATTGAGAATGTTGATGGGATGCCACTCATAGGGCAGGTTCAACAGGTGGAGCATCAGCTTGATCTTGTAGCAGTTGCCCGACTGGTAATCACCATAGACCTTGTACATTTCCCCTCCCCTTTTGAGTGCTGAAACGAAACTGTCTGTAATAGTTGGTGACTGTACGGCTAAATGCAACGATTGCTGTACTGCAAACATCACGGTAGTGCAGGTTAGTCTGAAAAATCTGCTTACAGACGTACAAGGAATGCCCGCATGACCGACGCCACTTCTGCGCACCTGCGCCCGCTGGCCGACTCCTCCCCTTCAGCGGTGGTCGCCGGCTTTATCGCCATGCTCACCGGCTACACCAGTTCGCTGGTGTTGATGTTCCAGGCAGGTCAGGCGGCAGGGCTTAGCAGCGGGCAAATTTCTTCCTGGATCTGGGCCCTGTCGATTGGCATGGCCGCATGCAGCATCGGCCTGTCGCTGCGCTATCGCACGCCAGTGACCATCGCCTGGTCAACCCCGGGCGCAGCGCTATTGATCACCAGCCTGGGGGGCGTCAGCTATGGCGAAGCCATCGGTGCCTACATCACCTGTGCCCTGCTGGTGGTGATCTGCGGCCTGACCGGGAGCTTCGAGCGCTTGGTCAAGCGCATCCCGGCCTCGCTGGCGTCGGCCTTGCTGGCGGGCATTCTGTTCAAGATCGGCAGCGAGATTTTCATTGCAGCCCAACACCGCACGCTGCTGGTGCTGGGAATGTTCTTCAGCTACCTGGTGATCAAACGCATCTCGCCACGCTATGCGGTACTCGCGGCGTTGTTGGTGGGTACGGCGCTGTCCGGCGCCCTTGGCCTGCTGGACTTCAGCGGCTTCAGCCTGGAAGTGGCAACGCCGGTGTGGACAACCCCGTCTTTCTCTCTCGCCGCCACCATCAGCATCGGTATCCCGCTGTTTGTCGTCGCCATGACCTCACAGAACATGCCAGGGGTAGCCGTACTGCGTGCCGATGGCTATCAAGTACCGGCCTCACCACTGATTACGGTCACCGGCCTGGCCTCACTGGTACTGGCACCGTTCGGTTCACACGGCATCAACCTGGCTGCTATCAGTGCGGCCATCTGCACAGGCCCGCACGCCCACGAAGACCCGAACAAACGCTACACCGCCGCCGTCTGGTGCGGGATTTTCTACGGTATCGCCGGGGTGTTCGGGGCGACGCTGGCGGCGTTGTTCGCGGCGCTGCCCAAGGAGCTGGTGCTGTCGATTGCCGCCCTGGCGCTGTTTGGCTCGATCATGAACGGGTTGACCGTGGCCATGAACGAAGCCAAGGAGCGTGAAGCGGCACTGATCACCTTTATGGTCACGGCGTCGGGCTTTACACTATTTTCCGTGGGTTCGGCGTTCTGGGGCATCGTGGCCGGGGTGCTGACACTGATGATTCTGAACTGGCGCAAGGCCGCCTGACCGCAGCGGCCTAGGGTTGGCAGCGCCACCCCTCACAAGCCCCTCACAAGCGAAAATGCCCAACCATCCCTTTCAACTCGGTGCCCAGTTGTGCCAGTTCGATACTTGAACTGGCATTGCCCTGCATGGCCAGCGCGGACTGATCGGCACTGCTGCGAATATTGCTGACACTACGGTTGATCTCCTCTGCCACCGAGCTCTGCTGCTCGGCAGCGGCAGCAATCTGTTGGTTCATCTGCTGAATCAACGACACCGCCGCCGCGATGCTGCCCAGGGCACTCTCTGTCTGCAGCGCATCGGCAACGGCCAGCTTGACCAGCTCACCACTGCCCTGGATCTGTTCGACCGACGCCTGGGCATTGCTGCGCAGGCTGCTGACCAGCCGCTCAATTTCCTCTGTGGACTGCTGGGTACGCTTGGCCAATGCGCGCACCTCATCGGCGACCACCGCAAACCCACGCCCCTGCTCGCCTGCCCGCGCCGCTTCGATGGCCGCATTGAGCGCCAGCAGGTTGGTTTGCTCGGCCACGCTCTTGATCACCTCCAGCACCTTGCCGATGTTCTGCACCTCGGCGCTCAAGCGCTCGATACCTTCACTGGCCGACGCCGAGGCACTGGCCAATGCCTCGATACGCTGCATGCTCTGACGCACCACCTGTTGGCCACTCTCAACCTTGTCGTCCGCTGACTGCGCCGCTTGCGCGGCCTCTTCGGCATTGCGCGCCACATCGTGGACGGTCGCAGTCATCTGGTGCATGGCCGTGGCGACCTGTTCGGTTTCTTCCTTCTGGCTGCTGACCTCTCGGTTAGTCTGTTCGGTGACGGCCGACAACGATTGAGCATTGCCGGCCAACTGCTCGATCCCCACCTGCAAACCGCTGACGATACCCGCCAGGCCACTGCCCATCTGCTGCATGGCCAATAGCAACTGCCCCACCTCATCATGCCGGTCGACCGCAATGTCGCCGCTCAAGTCACCGGCCGCGATCTGCTGAGCACGACCAATCACCCGGCGCAGCGGGCCAACGATTGCCCGGGTAATCAACAACGCAGCAACGATACCGACCACCAACGCCAACAGCGAGGCAGCGATAATCAGCCAGGTGTTTCGCCCAAGCTCAGCCTGCATTGCCGCCTCTTCGGCGGTCGACGCGTGGTCGACCTGCGCCATGACCTGCTCGGCGCGCTGCTGCAGCTGCTGTTTGAGTTGTTGTTCGCGACCCAGCAGGTCGGTGTATTCACCAAGCTTCTCGCCAAAGCTGGCGATATGAGTCGCCACTTCAGCGAGCACGCTCTGGTAACCGGCGTCCTGCACACTACTCTTCAACTGCTCGACCAGTGCCGCCGCCTGCTCCGCTTGCTCGATATGTCCCTGACGGACGTCCTCTGCACCCTTGCGATTCTGCTCCAGCCGTACCCGGGCCTCGTCCATGGCCAGCAGCATCAGCCGTGCCACCTGTGCGACCTGGCCGGCCTGCTCAACGAACTCCGCCCCTCGCGCACCCTGAGAGTCTTTCAGGGTCCAGGTGCCGTCATCCGCAAGCCCGGCTTGCAACACGTCCAGGTTATTGGCCACGCTGGAGACCGACCAATTGGCCATGTCCAGCGCCAGCTCCTTGGCCTGCGTCAACTCGACGAACTGGTCGAATGCCTGACGATAGGCCGCCAACGCCTGTTCAACATCGGCACTGGCAAGCTGCGGCAGTTCACGGGCCTGCGTCTGTAGAACCTCCACGCCTTGGTGCAAGGCTTCAACCGCCTTGGGATCGGAGGTCAGTGCGTAGGTCTGCTCTCGCAGGCGTACCTGCAGCAAGGCATCGTTGACCGCAGTCATTTGCTTGAGGCCATCGAAGCGTTTGCCAACACCCAACAAGGCCGCGACACCCAACCCTGCCACCAGTGTCGTCAACAGCAACACCAGGCTAAACCCAAGGCCCATCTTGCGGGCCATTCCCCAATTGGCAAAACCACCCTTGCTGGCCGAATTCATTGCGCCCCGCTCCCCTGCTGCTATCCCGGAAACCCCGGACAATCCCCAGGACGCAGAGTGGCAATCACGCAAGCCGCCGCACAAGCCTTTGGCGTCGGAATAATGGCAAAAAGCTAGACACACGTCGTTTTCAGAAACCCGGAGGTCGTGCTGGCGATGCCTGGGGCAACGCCTGAAAACGCCTTCCGCACAGTGCAACCGGCTTCCGTCAAATACCGCCAAGACTCAATCACCGGTATCAATCGTCGGGTATTTCGCCGAACGCTAACCCTTGCCGATACCGCCCACAGGGTCTATGAACAGGCTTTACCTTCCACCAGAGAGCTACGCCATGACCGCCTTGAACAATCGCCGCTTCCTGCTCGCCAAACGCCCGGTGGGCGCCGTGACGCGAGATGATTTCACCTTTGAACAAGTGCCCGTCGAGGAACCGGCAGACGGCCAGGTGCTGGTCAAGAACCTCTACCTGTCACTGGACCCGGCCATGCGCGGCTGGATGAATGAGGGCAAGTCGTACATTCCGCCGGTGGCACTCGGTGAGGTCATGCGTGCCCTGGGCGTTGGCGAAGTGATCGCCTCCAAACACCCGGACTTCGCCGTGGGCGACTACGTCAACGGCGCACTTGGCGTGCAAGACTACTTCGTCGGCGCGCCCAAAGGCTTCTACACAATCGACCCACGACTGGCACCACTGCCGCGTTACCTGTCGGCTCTGGGCATGACCGGTATGACGGCCTACTTCGCCCTGCTGGACGTCGGCGCGCCCAAGGCTGGCGAAACCGTGGTGATATCCGGCGCAGCCGGTGCGGTGGGTAGCATTGCCGGGCAGATCGCCAAGATCAAAGGATGCCGCGTGGTCGGGATTGCCGGTGGTCAGGACAAGTGCCGCTACCTGGTCGATGAACTGGGCTTCGATGGGGTCATCGACTACAAGGCCGAAAATGTACTGGAAGGCCTCAAGCGCGAGTGCCCCAAGGGTGTGGATATCTATTTCGACAACGTTGGCGGCGACATCCTGGATGCCGTGCTCAGCCGCCTGAACTTCAAGGCGCGGGTGGTGATTTGCGGCGCCATCAGCCAGTACAACAACAAACAGGCGGTCAAGGGACCGGCCAACTACCTGTCGCTACTGGTGAATCGGGCACGGATGGAAGGCTTTGTGGTGATGGACCACGCCCCACAGTTTGCCGCCGCGGGGCAGGAAATCGCCGGCTGGCTGGCTACCGGCAGGCTGAAAAGCCGGGAGGACGTGGTCGAAGGGCTGGAAACTTTCCCCGAAACACTGTTGAAGCTGTTTAGCGGGGAAAATTTCGGCAAGCTGGTGCTTAAGCCCTGATCTCGGCAACCACGTCGGCCAGCGCCTTGGCTGGATCGGCGGCCTGGCTGATCGGGCGACCGATCACCAGGTAGTCGGAGCCCGCATCCAGCGCCTGACGTGGCGTGAGGATACGGCGCTGATCGTCCTGGGCGCTGCCCGCCGGGCGGATACCCGGGGTGACCAGTTGCAGCGCCGGGTGAGCCGCCTTCAGCGCCGGGGCCTCCAGTGCCGAGCAGACCAGGCCGTCCATTCCGGCCTTCTCGGCCAGCGCAGCGAGGCGCAGCACCTGCTCTTGCGGCTCGATGTCCAGACCGATGCCGGCCAGGTCTTCACGCTCCATGCTGGTGAGCACGGTGACACCAATCAGCAGTGGCTGTGGGCCGCTGCGCTGAGCCAGCACCTCACGGCAGGCCGTCATCATGCGCAGGCCGCCAGAACAGTGCACGTTAACCATCCACACGCCCATCTCGGCAGCCGCTTTGACAGCCATGGCGGTGGTGTTCGGAATGTCGTGGAATTTCAGGTCGAGAAACACCTCGAAGCCCTTCTCACACAGGGTCTCGACGATGCCCGAACCGCTGCTGGTGAACAGCTCCTTACCGACTTTGACCCGGCACAGGCTCGGGTCCAGCTGATCGGCCAGCTTCAGGGCGGCGTCACGGGAAGGGAAATCCAGGGCGACGATAATAGGCGTCTGGCAGACGGACATGGGCAAGTCTCTTGGCAAGTCGAAATCGGCGCGCATTGTAGCCGATGCAGCAGCGCAAGGGGGGCCACTGATCACGAATTCGCCGTCAATCCGCTGGCCCTCTTATACTGAAGCTATACATCCAACGCTGGACAAGGAGAACCCTATGCCCTGGTATGCCTGGTTGATCCTGGTGGTTGCCCTTGGCTCCATCATTGGCGGCCTGATGCTGCTGCGCGACACCGCGCAAAAACTGCCGCTGACCGAAGAACAGCTCAAACGCATCCACGAACGCAACGCCGAAATGGACGCCAAAGACGCCAAGGACCGCTAAACCTGTGGGTGCGAGCTCGCCCCCAAAAACGTGTGGGAGCGGACTTGCCCGCGATGGAAGGCAACACCTCCCCGACGCCAAACACTCACAACGCCGCGCCGACACACCCGCCCCACTCCCGGTCAGTTGACCGTCAACTTATCGCGATTGCGTTCCAGCAACGCTTTGCCAATACCCTTGACCTCCAACAACTCATCAACCGACGCAAAATCACCGTGAGCCTCACGGTACGCAACGATAGCCTCGGCCTTGGCTTTACCGATACCGGTCAATTCACTTTGCAGGGCGGCGGCGCTGGCTTTATTCAGATCAACCTTGCCCACGTTTTGCTCAACGACAGCCTGAACCGCAGGCTGGGCCGGGGCCGTTGGCGCCGCCGAGGCAGGTAACGAGAACGTGGCAAACAGGGCTAACAGCAGAGAGGACAGGTACATGTGGCGCATAAGGTGACACTCCTTAGGACGTTTGCTTGCAGAGGCAGCTTTTCCTTGGCTGCCTTTGAAACGTAGACGGCGGGTGCGGTGCGTCAAACGAGATGGACGGATGATTTTTTACTAAATTCGACAGCGCGTTGACCTGCGTACGGCGCTGCATGCCGAACAGTTGCTCGCTCAGATGAATCTGAAATAGGTAAATGATGATCTCATTCCGGGACCGCCCCCCTAGGAAGCAAGGAAGATGTGGTCGACGGGCTGGAGACATTGTTGAAGCTGTTCAGCGGGAGGAACTTCGGAAAGTTGGTGCTAAAGGTCTGAGGTCTGAGGTCTGAGGTCTGAGGTCTGAGGTCTGAGGTCTGAGTCGAGGAGCATGGCCGGCCGACAACCTGTCGAACCAGGACTATAAGACCTGGCGAACTATATGAGGGGATCAGTATGTGATACTTTTCAACGAACGGACCAAATTGGCAAGGAATAGGAATGACCTCCGTAAACCCTGAACAGTACAACGCACCTGTCACCTCCCCAGACAAGATCAAAGTTCTATTCTTTGGCCGCTCCCAATGCGATGCAACTCTGAAGGCGCTTGGCTATCTGAATCGCTTAAAATTTGAAGTCACCACTGTCATTTCCGGCGGCCGAGGCGAAGTTCTTCCGGAGGAACTAAAATCATGGTGCGGCGACTACATACTGTGCTTCCGTAGCCTGTTTATTCTTCCCAAGTCGTTGCTGGATCAAGCCAGTATTGCCGCCATCAATTTCCACCCAGGACCCACCGAGTACCCTGGCAGTGGCTGCCTCAATTTTGCTTTGTACGAAGATGCGCCCGAATACGGTGTGACAGCTCACCTGATGAACGAAAAGGTCGATCACGGTAACATCTTGGATTGCCGTCGTTTCCCGATCGCCCCGGGTGACACGGTTGATTCGCTACTGGAGCGATCGCACCTAAAACTGCTGGATCTGTTTTTTGATATTGCCGGCGGCATCGACGCCTCCGGTAAACGCTATGTAGAGAAAATGCTGGCCAGCTCCGCACATGAGCGCTGGAGAGGTGAAGCGCGGCGCATGAAAGAGCTCGATCAACTGTCCAGCCTGGACCCAGGTATTTGCTCAGCTGAACTCGAGCGAGTTATCCGCGCAACCTATACCGAGCGTTTCCCTCCCAAGATAACGCTTCACGGATATGAGTTTGTACTGAAATCCAACAAGAGAGTACGAAACTGAACATTACCGGAACAGACATGCAATGACCCCAGTTATTTCAGAAGAACATTTCATCGGGCTGCTTGATACGCTTTTCTTACGCGGCCACGAAGCCTATCAAGCCTATTTGAAAAATGGTCGTATTTATTTATACGCAAAAATAATAAAAACAAATAACGAAAAGACTCTGGCGCTAATCCTTGATCACTGCCACTTATTACCGCAAATTCAGCAAAAAAACCTGATGAAGCTTGTCTTGCATCTGGATGTCTGGACTTGCCAGTGGAACGACCTGCGAGACAGGAACAATCCATGTCTGACTGACGAATTCGTCTTTGAAACGGCTGTAAACTTTCCAAAGGAGGCAATGGCGAGCTTGGAAGGCTATTTTGCGTCAAAGCGTTCCAACTGAGTGTCAAGGGTTAGGGGCGCCCGGAAAGCGCCCCGTTGAAAGCCTGCTGGTCAGGTACGAATTCCGCCTCCACAGCTGCCAATGCCTGCGCTGGGTCCTTTGCCTGGCTGATCGGACGACCGATAACCACGTAATCGGAGCCTGCATCGAGCGCCTCACGCGGTGTGAGGGTACGTCGCCGATCGTCCTATGCACTGCCAGCCGGGCGGATACCGGGGGGGGTCACCAGTTGCAGCGAGGGGTGCGCCACCTTGAGCACAGACGCCTCCAGCGCCGAACACATCAACCCGTCTATACCAGACTTCTCGACCAGCGCCGTCAGACGAAGCACCTGCTCCTGCGGCTCGATGTCCAGGCCGATACCGGCCAGGTCCTCGCGCTCCATGCTGGTCGCCACAGTCACACCAATCAAGAGCGGCTGCGGCCTTCACTGCCATCGCGGTAGTGTTCTAAATGTCGTGGAATTTCAAGTCTAGGAACATGTCGCAGAGCGCTTCAACGATACCGCATACACTGCTGGTGAACAGTTCTTTGCCGACCTTAACCCAGCACATCTTTGGGCCCAACTGATCGGCCAGCTTCAGGGTGGCGTCGCGGGAAGGGAAATCCAGAGCGACGATAATAGGTGCCTGGCAAGCGGATATGGGCAGGCTCTCTGGGCAAGTCGAAATCGGCGCGCTTTGTAGCCGATGCTGCGGTGCAGCGGGGACCGGGATTGCCAAATGTCTTGCACAAGGCGGCTTTCCTATAATGAAACCAAGGCAGGACACCCTGACTCGCCTGACTCGAACGGGTACAAGGGCACCATTCACGCAAGAAGGAGAATGTCATGCCTTGGTATGCCTAGTTGATACTACTGGTGGCGATCGGCTCGATCATCGGCAGTCTGATGTTGCTCAAGGACACCGCGAAGAAATTGCCATGGACCAAAGAGAAGCTGCGCAATGTCAGGGAACGCAATGCCGAGGCCAATGCCAAAGACGCACACGACCGCTGAACCCCGCGGCGCCTCGGTCACTTGGCGGAAATGCAGTGTCGCACTCCCGCCATTCTTCAGTTGATGCTCATCTTGTCACGGTTGCGCTCCAGCAGCGCCTTGCCGATGCCCTTTATTTCCAGCAACTCGTCTACCGATGTGAAGGCGCCATGCTGTTCGCGATAGGTAACGGTGGCTTTGGCCTTGGCCTTGCCGATGCCATTGAGCGCGGCTTACAGCGTGGTAGCTTCGGCAGTGTTCAGGTTGATCGTGGCAACGCCCTGCTACACCGTAACCGTCGCTATGGTGACGGAAGCTGCGGAGGGGTCGCCACGGCAGCGGAAGAGAAGCCGAGCAGTGCGGCGAACAGCAAAGCGAGCGTGGTGAGGAGCATAGGTGATACTCCATGGGTGTTGAGTTCAAAGACGGAGTTTCCTTGGCTGCAACTGAAAACTAGACGCCAATGGATGCAGCGGCAAGCGCTGGCAGGCCTGGATTTCTTTCCAAACGCGCCAAGCGATCTGGTCTTTTCGAAAAGTCAACAGTGGCCTTCGTTACTCCCTACCTTGCACTGCCTGACTCGATTTCAGGTTGCCATTTCTTGTGTTACGTCACCGAACGCCTTGACGATTAAAAGCAACGCCAACAAACCGAAGATCACGCTGATCGCCCCAACCCAGGACATACCCCAACCGTAGAACGCCCCCAACACGGCCAGGGCACAGTTGACCGACTGAATCCGGCAGAAATACAGGAACACCGCTGGAACGAAGGCACTGAGCGCCCAGTGCAGGTCAGCGTAATAGGCCAGCGCACCGTAGATGGCAACTGTCTGTACTACCAACAACAACAGGCGCAATGGAATCCTGAGATACCCGATAGCAGTCAATATGGACTCGAAACGATCCATAACTCCCCCACAAAGAATGAATTATCGAAATGTTTTTAAATTATTGTTTAAACCAACCTGATGCTCAGCCAGGTCTTTGGTAGGGTCTAGCCTGAAGCCCAACAGAGAAATATCCTACAACAGTTAAAGGCAATGTGCCACGATTGCACCTTCAGACAACACTGCCGACCAATTGATTACCCCGATGCACGCATACCAACTTCTGGCTGCTGGGGTATCGGGTTAATATAGCCGCGTGCCCCATGCACAGCGATCACTTCACATTTGTTTAAACGAGTAGGCAGGTTGCAGGAATTTTCTTACACACCGCACCTGGGTTTTTTTGACGTCAATACTGCAGGACGGGATTTTGTCGTGGGTGATGTGCATGGGCATTTTGAAATGCTCGATGCCTTGCTGGCAGACATCGGATTCGCGCCGGCGGTCGACCGCCTGTTCTGTACCGGCGACCTGATTGACCGCGGCCC
The DNA here is from genome assembly GCF_014648275.1 of Pseudomonas laurentiana. GTDB lineage: Bacteria > Pseudomonadota > Gammaproteobacteria > Pseudomonadales > Pseudomonadaceae > Aquipseudomonas > Aquipseudomonas laurentiana. The sequence goes on along the minus strand of NZ_BMQU01000012.1, from coordinate 132,403 downwards.
ATGCTCAGAGGACGTGCTGGACTGGTTGTCACGCCCGTGGTTTCACGCCGTGCGGGGCAACCACGAACAGATGGTGCTAGATTACATCGCAGGCACAGGCGACGCCCCCCGCCACGCCCGCAACGGAGGTGCGTGGTTCTATGAATTACCGCACGCCCGACAGGCGCAGATCTCAGCGGCGCTATGCAGCATGCCGGTGGCCCTACAGGTCAGGCTGAATGAAGGCCATGCCATCGGGGTCATCCATGCCGAATGCCCCAGTTGGGAAAAGGGCCTGAGCTGGCAGGAATCGATCCGCTTGCTGGTGGCCAGGCAGCACCCTGGGCAGCCCAACGCGCTGATGCAAGCCCTGTACGCCCGGGGCAAGATCACCCGCCAGGACGCCACGCCCATCCAGGGCATCAGCACGGTGTATGTCGGACATTCCACCGTGCCGCAGGTTACCCGGCACGGCAATGTGGCCTACATCGACACCGGCTGCTCATTTGCCGATGGCCACCTTAGCGCGATCGAACTGGGCAGCGAACGCCTGTTCAGGGTTTTCCCGGGCACAGCCCGACCGGCCTGAGGCAATGCCCGTTATTGCCGGGCACGTTGTCCTAGAGCAAAGAGCGCCATCTCCCAATCTTCAGGCGTGTCGATATCCAGCGATTCAAACGCCTCGGCAATCACCAGGGGCTGGACACCAGGCCCGACGAAGCGCTTTTCCTGGCGCAACACCTGTGGCGCAACCAAGTAGATCGAACCATTGAGGGTATATGCCGGCTGCAGGTCCTGGGAGCGCCTGGTCAACGGCTCCCACCCCAGGAACGGCGCTAGTGTATCGCCTTCGAGACTGAAGCTCCACGCAGGGTGCGAGGCCGCAGTGCAGACACTCACCACCGCTCGCCTGCCATTGGCCTCGAATAGCGCCACTGCCTGGCGAATCGACTCACTGGTGCGAAACGGAGACGTGGGCTGGAGCAGCATGACGCCATTCACGTCGCCGTGAACGGCCTCATAGTCGTCCAGCACCTGTAGAACCACATCCACGCTGCCTGCCGTGTCGGTTGCCAGGTGCGCTGGGCGCAATCCCGGAACCGCTGCACCAAAACGCTGCGCGACTTCGGCAATCGCCGGGTCGTCCGTAGAGACGATGGTCTCGACGAACATCTGGCTCTGCAACGCCACCTCGATCGTCCAGGCAATCAGCGGCCGCCCGTCAAGATGCTTGATGTTCTTGCCGGGCAAACGCTTTGAGCCTCCCCTAGCGGGGATGATCGCGAGGATTTTCATCGGGCCGTCACAAAGCTGCGCAGCATGGAGAGCCCAACCCTGCCGCTCTTTTCCGGATGGAACTGCGCACCGCAGACGTTATCCCTGGCAACCACCGCCGCCACCGCAGTATCGCCGTACTGGCAATCCGCGACACGGTGCTCGGCAACACTGGGCACTGCCATGTAGGAATGAACAAAGTAGACCGCACTGTTCCGAGTCTCGACAGTTTCAAGCACGGTGCCCTCCCATGAGCTGCGCGTCGGCGGCATTACAAGGCTGGACCAACCGATATGCGGCACTTTGATGGGTTGCCCCGAAAGGCCCCTGGCCGTTATCAGCTCGACCGTGCCGGGGATCAGCCCCAAGCCTTCGGAATGACCGAACTCATGGCTGCTGTCGAGCAGCAGTTGCATGCCTAGGCAAATCCCGAACAGTGGAGCGCCGGAGGCCACATAAGCCTTGATGGCCTCGTCCATGCCACTGGCATTGAGCTGGCGCATAGCATCGGCAAACGCGCCTACACCCGGCAACAGCACTTTAGTGGCATGTTTGAGGTCCTCGGGGCTAGACACCAAGCGGACCGTCGCACCACAGTGTTCGAGCGCTTTTTGCACGCTGAACAGGTTACCCACGCCATAATCGATAACGCTGACTATATCATTCATACATGCGTACCCGGATTCCCGCCGCCGAAACGTCATTGCGAATATCAGCCAAAGCAGCCCGCTTGTAGTGCAAGATGTCAGCCATCGCGACAGCATCCGCCCCTGTACCAACCACGTCGACGGCGTGCTGGGCGCTGCCCATGCCGCCGCTGGCGATGACAGGTATGCCTACCGTTTCGGTGACTGTCTGAACCAGTTCCAGATCGAACCCTTTGCGAGTGCCTTCCTGGTCGACCGAGGTCAAGAGGATTTCCCCTGCGCCGAGCGAAGCACCCTTGCGAGCCCACTCGACCACATCCAGCCCGGTGCTTTCCCGACCGTTGTCGGTGAAGACCTCCCACCGGTCTGGCGCGACGCGCTTCGCCTCGATCGACAGCACCATGCACTGACTACCGAAACGGCGCGCAATTTCGCTCACTAGACCGGGGTTGCCCACGGCCGCCGTGTTGACGGCGACCTTGTCCGCGCCGCAACGCAGCAAATTGGCCACATCCTCGACCGAGCGCACACCACCACCAACGGTCATCGGGATGAAGACGTTTTCAGCAGTTTTGCGGATCAGTTCACCCAGGCTGTTGCGCCCATACAGGCTCGCAACACAATCCATGTAAATGAGCTCGTCAATGCCCTGCTCGTAATAGCTCAGGGCATGTTCGTTTGGTGAACCGATGATGCGCAGCCCCTCGAGATGAATCCCTTTGATCAGGTTAGGCCCCTTCACATCAAGGCGGGCTATCAGTCGCGTGTTGCTCATTCAGCGTTGCCCTGTGGATTCCATGGGGTGTAGCGCAGCTTCCACTCCCCATCGACCACGTGCCACAGGTGCGGCGAACGGAAACGGTCGCAGGTGGCCAGGAACTCTTCACGGGTCATGCTGATGTAGTCAAGAAACTCTTTCTCGTAGCGTGAAGGGTACTCACCCTCATAACGCTGCATCAGCGCGATAGCTTCTTCCTTGTCGATATGGTGATTACGGATTTCCTGGGCGGAATCCATCATCGAGCGGCCCACGCCGAACTTGATCCAGCGGGTGAAGTAGAAGAACCCGTCGACCTTGTCATCAAGGCTGTTGTACTTGGAATACGTGCCTTCGGTACGCACCGGATTGGCTTCGAAGCCGGTGTGTTCGACGGCGTAGTAGTAGGCTTCCTGTGGCACCCACTTCTTGTAGTAGCCCAGATACTTGAACTCAATACCCTTGCGCTCCAGGATGTCCGGCGCCATCGGTAGGTAGCTGGCCAAATCGACCATCGGCACACCTTCGTCTAGGTACTCGCCGATCGGCTTGCCGCCCAGGAAGACATCGCGAATGTCCTTGCCACCCAGATAATCCAGCGAGAAACCTTCGCTCTCTGCAACTTCATTGGTAGCAGCGTAGCTGGAGGTCTTGTGCGAAATCTTCTCGCCGTACTCGCCCGGCATTTCCCCGTAGAAGATCAGCGGAATATTCAGCTTAGCGGCCATTTTGGCGACGAAAGTCTTCTGCCCCAGAATGAACGGCTGGAAGGGATGCAGCAGGTTGATCGTCGCATTGCGGGTCAGCAAGCGGTGGATCTTGCCGTTCGGGGTATACAGGAAGTTGTCGAAGCCGCCAACATGCAGCCAGTTCTGGAAGTTCTTCCAGCCAATGTCGGTGTACAGGTGCGGCGACCAGGTCACGGTCAACGGGTTCATGCCGTATTTATACTTCAGCAGGTGCGACTGCATCGCGCTGTCTTTACCACCGCTGCCGCCGACAATGCAGTCATAGCTGCCGTCGTTTTTGCGGTACTGATTGCAAAGCTCGAGCAGTTCACGCTCGCGCTCATCCCAGTCGATTTCGCCGTCCTCCTTGAGCTTGTTGAAATTACAAGCGTGGCACACGCCATGTTCGTCAAAGCTCATGGTCGACTTGGTGGAGCTGTTGCTGTGCGCGTACTCGTTGCTCGACATGGGCTGCTGGTTAGACATGTTGCAGATCTTGCAGAATTTTACGTCTCGCGGCAGCCCATAGAAAACTTCCCGCTCAGCCTTTGGGGCGGTGAACTTGGAAAGATCTATCGTCGAACTAGGGGAAATTTTCAAAACCAGTCTCCAAATGCAAATACAACAATCAAACGGGGTAGTTATTGCGAGCCAAATGCAGGTCGTTGTAATGACGCCTACTTGCTACGACTCGAACATCACTAAAGCCGACACAGTTGATTCCTTCCTTGTGAATCACCCCAAGCGGGTTCTGCCACTCATGCAGCCTTACTGTCATTGCTGTCGACACTCCATGTCGAAATAGGAAATAAAAAAACTTCAACGGGCCCGGGGAGCGGGAAAATCGCCGATACATGTCGCACTCGCCCCGCCACACGCCTTGATCGCGCCACCGTTGGACCGACATGACCACGGTGGCGAAGTATACAGACGTGATCAAATCGGGCCCTGGTAATTTGGCATCGGTTGCGGCGAAACATCAGGTACCCATATCGCCAGGTAGCATGGGCTTTACTCTACCGCCTCTCCCGCGCGATAGGACCTTGTCGCGACTGCACCGACCAGCCCCCACAGCGCCGTAGCAGGGAGGCCGCCGCCACAGCGCGCGGTCGACAGGTCGTCACGCGAGAAGCATTCACCCGCCGAAATGTCACGAACGACCATTACCTGCTGCCGCGCTGCCTTGCGCGTATCCCACTCACTCGGCTGCGGCAATTTTGCCGGCTGGCCCAGTGCCTGCTCCAACCCGCGGATTTGCGCAATCATGTCGGCAAGCTCGGCAGGTTCCAGCGAGGCTTTATGGTCAGGGCCAGGCATTGACCGATCGAGGGTGAAATGCTTTTCGATGACACGCGCGCCTCGCGCCACGGCAGCTACCGGAATAAGCACCCCCTGGGTATGGTCCGAATAGCCAACCTCCAGGCCGAAAGCCTGTTGAAGGGTATCCATCGCCCGCAAGTTCACCTCTGCAAGCGGCGTCGGGTATTGGGAAGTGCAATGGAGCAGCGTGACATGTCCCTGAAGCCGGGCTCGCGCCTGCCCGTCGCTCCAGCAACGCCACACATCATCCATATCCGCAGGCTCCTGATCATTGACCAATGCATGCGTGATTATGGCCAGGCCCTGCTCAACCTCGCTCAAGGTCGCCATACCAGTAGAGACAATCAGCGGCTTGCCAGTTCGGGCGAATTGCCACAACAACGGGCCATTGACCAACTCACCGGACGGCACCTTGAAAAACGGGATGTCTAGTGTGCCCAAGAAATCGAGGCTGTCATTATCAAAGGCCGTGCTGATGAACTCGATCCCCTTGTCTTTTGCATGAGCCTGAAGGTCAGCATGCCAGTCGCGAGGCAATTCCAGCTTCCGAAGCATGGCCTGCTGGCTTTCCTCGGCATCAGTGGTCGTTTTCTGGTAGAGCGCCTTGGGTGCCGTGACGGACGCAAGCTTGCTGGCGTTGAACGTCTGAAACTTCACCGCATCTGCGCCCGCTCGTGCCGCCTGATTGATCAGTTCGAAAGCCAGTTCACGCTGACCGTTATGGTTAACACCGGCCTCAGCGATGATGTACACGGAATCTCTGCTTACAGATTTCATTCGTCAACTCAGATCATGAAATGACTTGTGACCCGAAGTGTCACAGGTTTCAAGGATACGCACGATTGCGCTGGCGGCATCGCCCTGCCCATAGGGGTTGATCGTCTGCCTGCTTGCCTGGGCAAAAGGCTCGCTCAGCGCCAAGCCGATAGCGGACTCGATCGCTACCCTGTCCGGCGCGCAGTGCAACACGGAGTCTGCGCTCAGGCGCCCTGCTTGGCGGCTGCCGATATTGACAGTGGGGACACCGAACGAAGGGACTTCGATGATACCGCTGGACGAATTGCCAACGACGGCGGCAGCACGCTTCACAACGCTCAGGTAGCGCTTGAACCCAAGAGAAGGTATCGCCAGCACACGCTCGGGATTCTGTACCGCGAACTGCTCGATCATCGGAATGATCGCCCGGCCGCCGTTATCCGCGTTCGGATAGGTGACGACCACGCGATAAGCAGGAAACGCCTCCAAGGCCTGCAGAAGCGCCTCGAAGCTTTTTTCCGGATCCTCTTCGAGCATCGTCACAGGGTGGTAGGTCACCAGCAGGAACGGCGCCGACAAATCGAAGCCGAGGCTGTCGCGCAACGCCTCAAGCGGCATATCGGGCGTGCGCTTGAGATGATCGAGCCCAACGGCACCCACGTTGAACACCCGTTCAGGCGACTCCCCCATCTGGATAACACGCTTGCGATAGGGTTGCGCGGCGACGAAATGCAGGTACGCCATCTTGGTGATTGCATGCCGGATGGCATCGTCGTACGCGCCTTCAGTCAACTCCCCACCATGCACATGCACGATAGGGATGCGCATGATCAGGGCCGCCTGGCAGATACTCAACGCCTCAAAACGATCACCCAGCACCACCAGAAGATCCGGGCGCAGACGATCCAGCGCATCAGCGAAGCCCAACACCCCCAACCCCATGGACTTAACAGTACCAACATCGGTATTGGACGAAAGCAACATCTCTACCTTGGCGTCGATCTCGAAGCCGTCCTCGACAATTTGCTGCCAGGTGTAACCGAACTCTGGTGACAAGTGCATGCAACTGACGATGAGCTGCAAGTCCAACTGCTCGCTCTTCTGGATTTCCTTCATCAGCCAGTAAAGCAGGCCGTACTCAGCCCGGGTACCGGTAAAGACGGCAATGCGACGGCTCATTTGACCTCCTGCGGCGGCACGCTGCTCGGCAGGTTGACAACCCGCGCTTCCAGCCACTCGGCGTTGCTCAGGTCCCCCCTCAGACAGTGTTGGTAGGCTGGCAGACGGTTCATCAGCGCCCAGATGGGGCGCGTCATCACGCCTCGCTCGTTGGTAGCTTTGAGCAACGCATCCCGCTGAGCGAGATCCTGGCAGATGACAGCATTCAGCCAGTAGTTCGAACGGCAATCTGCCGGCTCGGTGACAAATGTCAGGTCACTGCTCTGCAGTGCCTCTTTGTAGTTCATGGCCAATTGACGCTTTGCCGCCAGGAAACCGTCCAACTGCTCGAGCTGGGCACAGCCAAGCGCGGCATTCAGGTTAGGCAGCCGATAGTTGTAGCCCACTTCGTCATGCACATATTCATAGGCGTGAGGCTGCTTGGCGGTTGTCGTCAGATGCTTGGCCCTTGTACCCAGCGCGTCGTTAGTCAGCACCATACCACCGCCTCCCGTGGTGATGATCTTGTTGCCATTGAAGCTCAACGTCCCGATCAGCCCGAAAGTGCCGGTGTGCTGCCCCTGATAGGTACTGCCCAGGGATTCGGCGGCGTCCTCAACCAACGCCAACTGCCAGCGCTCACAGACTACCAGCAGTTCCTTGAGCGCCACCGGATGGCCGAAGGTATGCATGGGTAGGCAGGCGCGCAGCACCCGGCCATCTTTACGCAACCGACATACGCCATCCTCGCCCATCATCGCTTCGCTATCGAGCCAGCGCTCCAGCGCCGAGGGTGAAAGCCCCAGCGTCTCGCGATCGACGTCCACGAAGACCGGCTCGGCGCCACAGTAAGCGATGGCATTACACGTCGCCACGAAGGTCAGCGACTGGGTGATCACCAAGTCGCCAGCCCTCACTCCGGCCAGCAACAGGGCAATGTGCAAGGCCGCCGTGCCATTGACGGTCGCCACGGCGCGCGGGCTGCCAGTGAAGACCTGCATGTCGTGCTCGAAGCGGTCGACGAAGGCCCCCACACTGGAGACGAAAGTGGAGGCGATGGTTTCGCCAACATACCGCTGTTCATGACCCGCAAATACCGGAGCATGCAGTGGAATAAACTCCTGAGTGCGGTACTGATCGCGCACAAACCTGACAAGCGAGTCGTACATACCAGACCTCAGACGTTATAGATATTGGCTTTGTACTTGGCGAGATTCTGTGGCTGGGTGAACCACTCAACCGTCTTCTCCAAGCCCTGGCGGATCGAGTACTCGGGCTTGAAGCCGGTCAGGCCATTGATCTTGCTGTTGTCACACCACAAGCGGAAGACCTCGGACTTCTCCGGACGCATCCGCTGCTCGTCGGTGAGGAACTCGACGTCGCTACCCATCAGTTCGCGGATCAGGTTGAGGGTGTCCCCTACCGAGATCTCGAAGTTGGAGCCGATATTCACGACTTCGCCAACCGCCTGCTCACAGCGGGCCAGTTCGAGGAAGCCACGGCAGGTGTCGGCGACGTAGTTGAAGTCACGGGTAGGCGTCACATCGCCCAGCTTGATCTGCTTCTGACCCGAAGCGATCTGGCTGATGATAGTAGGGATCACTGCACGCGCAGACTGGCGAGGCCCGTAGGTATTGAACGGCCGGGCAATCGTCAGCGGCAGGTCGAAAGCGTTGTAGAAACTCATCGCCATCGCATCGGCACCAATTTTCGAAGCACTGTAGGGCGACTGAGCCTGCAACGGATGTTTTTCGTCGATCGGAACATACTTCGCGGTACCGTAAACTTCACTGGTAGAAGTATGGATGACCCGCTTGACACCATTCTCCATGGCCGCCTGGCAAATATTCAAGGTACCTTTGACGTTGGTGTCGACATAGCTGTCAGGTGCAACGTAAGAGTAAGGAATGGCAATCAGCGCGGCCAAGTGGAAAACGATATCCACGTCTTTGGTAATGTGCTTGCAGTAGTGCGGATCACGGACATCACCGTTGAGCACTTCGATACGAGAAAGGCAGTCGACGTCCTCCAGCCACCCCCAGTAGTTAAACGAATTGTATTGAGAAAGCGCCTTGACCTTGTAGCCTTCACGCACAAGCAATTCTGTCAGATGCGAACCAATGAAGCCATCGGCGCCGGTCACTAAAACTGTAGTCATCGTTCAACCCTTAAACTAGACCGCCTCGAAAATACATTCCGTGAGGCGCGAAACAAATGAATAGGTCCTTCAATACTCGACAGCAATCGGTGTCGCTTGAGCACTTTCTGCAAAACAGCTGCGACACGCCTGGCATGCTGCTTCGGCATCCACCCCGTAGTCGGCATGACACACCGCCAACAGCACAATCTTCACCCTAATCCGCAGGGAAAAGCTTCTGGGGAGCGACACTATACAGCAAGCAGCGTTCCGCACCTTGCTACCCGCACAGGAATAAAAGAGCTTACGAAAAGCTGCATCAAAATATGTCAGAGCATGCCAGCAGAGCAAACGCTCTGCACACTGACGCCGGACTCGCCTAATCATTTTTGCAACGGCGTTAGACCTGACCATCGCTGCCCCGGAGAATTACCCCAATTGACGCGACACGATCTCTGGCAAGTTTGCGAGTGCCCAAAGCTAGGTCACGAACGCAAAATCGGTAACAATACCGCCCCTCCCGACTTAGCCCTGGCATGACGACATGCTAGTCGCGCTGGGATCATTCGCAAGACAAGGACAACCGGGGATATCTTAGTTCCTGGTAATAGGCACAGATTAGGAAATCAATAAGTGAAGGACTGGAGAGACACCGTAGTTGGCACGGACGCAACGCTGCGCGACGCCATTCGCTGTATCGACGCCAGCGGCCTGCAATTGGCGCTGATGCTAGACAAGGATCAACAGCTCGTCGGCACGCTGAGCGACGGCGATGTCCGCCGGGCCATACTCCGTGGTTTTTCGCTGGACGGCCCCGCATCCGAAGTCATGAATGCCTCGCCGATCACCGCGCACACTACTTCCCTGCCCGCCGAACAGCTCAAGCTGATGCGGCGCAACGTGCTGCACCATTTACCCCTGATCGATGACCAACGCAAGGTTGTCGGCCTGGTGACGCTGGACGGCATTGCCGGCATTCTGGAGCGCCCGAACTGGGTCGTACTCATGGCCGGCGGGCTGGGCGAGCGTCTGCGTCCGCTGACCGAAAACTGCCCCAAACCCATGCTGATGATCGCAGGCAAGCCAATCTTGGAATGCATACTGGAAAGCTTCATCGAGCAGGGTTTTCGCAACTTCTTCCTTTCGGTGAACTACCTCGCGTCCGTGGTGCGAGACCATTTCGGCGATGGCAGCAAATGGGGCGTGAACATTTGCTACCTGCAGGAGCACAAGCGCCTGGGCACCGCGGGTGCGCTTTCGCTGCTACCAGAACGCCCACAAGATCCGATCCTAGTCATGAACGGTGACCTGCTGACACACGCTCGGTTCGACAACTTGGTGCAATTCCATGACGAGCATGATTCCTTGGCGACCATGACCGTCCGCGAATACGACTTCCAGGTCCCCTATGGCGTGGTACGAATGGACGGTGCAGCCATCGAGTCCATCGATGAGAAGCCGGTCCACCGATTCTTTGTCAACGCCGGCATTTATGCGATCTCGCCCGCTGCGCTTGACCTGATTCCGCCCGAGACTTTCTACGACATGCCGACCCTGTTCGAGGACCTGATCAAGGCCCGCAAGAGCACGGCTGCATTCCCGCTACGGGAGTATTGGCTGGATATCGGCCAGATCGAAGAGTTTGAGCGCGCCCAACACGAATGGCCCTCGCAAAGATGACTGCAAATAACTTGGCGCCCCCATATCGGGGATACTTTGCAGGCCTCGCATTGAAAGGTTGATATCCGTGAAAAAGCTTCCTATGTCTCTCATTGTGCTGAGCTCAATGTGCCTACTCCTCACCGGCTGTGATAATTCCCCGAAAGTCAAGAACGAGATAATTGGCCGCCCTGCCTCGCTAAGCGCCTCCACCCCTGCTACTCCAGCTGTAGCTCCCGTGCCTCCTGCCCCCACCCTGACCGCAGAGATCAGTGACGAGGCGGGGACACTAGAGGATGATGCACTGAACTTGGCAGTGTCCTCACCGGAAGCTGCAGCCAAACTCGCCACGAAAGCACCCGAGTCCGTTGCAGCTGCCGCTCGCTTGGCCTCGGAAAAATCGCTGGGCGAACTTTCCGCATCCCCCGAATCATCGATGGTCAAGCTGAATGCCTACGCGCAACTGACAAAGGAAATTGCAAAGTTTACGCCTGGGTCGGGGCCTGTCGCAGAAGCTGCGAAGGCAACCGAGAGCGCCCGATTGCGCGCTTTAAATGCACTCAACGACACACGGTGATCCTGACAAGCACTCGACCAGACCACGCATACCCAAGGTACGCCCCCAGGGCCGTCCTCCACAGATAGTATTCAAGCATGGAGACTCAGCTACGATGCGAGTGAGTAACGAATGAAGTGCAGTTCTCTTCCTGACAAGAACATTCTTTTTGTCATCAATGAGGCAGGTGAGTTCGTAGAGCTCCGTCGGGTTGCCGTGGCAGCGAAACAGGCTGGTTACGGCATCAGCTTTCTCTTTGCGCAGCCAGGCTACATAAACCTCAAGCAGGATCGGGCGACCTGTCGCCTCAACGACTTCAGTGACTACTTTCCAGGTAAATCATTGAAGCACTCGCCACTGTCGAAAAAGTACGAGGAGATAGCCGACGGCCTGGAGAACGGCTACGTTCCAAACTCTTTGCGAGAGCAGCGCAGCAACAAAAGCAAATGGTCCGTATGGGGCGTCCTTATGCTGTCGGCTTTGCTGAGTCCTCTGCTTAGGCTCACCGATGCGACGGCCAGTGCCGTGGAAAAACAGCAGAAGAAAAGAAACGCAAAATTCTTCCGACCATTCTATTACGCACGCCAGGTGTACAAGAAGGTGAACCCTTCTCTAGTGGTCTTTGGCCAGGAGTTCCCTGGCTCGGTCAACGCCTTGCTTACCAAGCTTTGCAACAACGACCAGGTGCCGACCCTCATCATTCCTTTCGCTGTGGGCACAGCCAAGGAGATGGTGGAAAGCCTGTTCGACAAGCCGATGTATGATGCCGAACACAATCTGATCAACAAGATCACCGCGTCACTATTCCCACACTGGGTCAACTATTACGCTTCGAAAAAACTGTTACGGATGCCTGGGGACAGGATCATTTTGCTCGAAGCATTCGGGTGTGCCCCCGAGCACCCATGGATCCCCAATAGCAGTCGCGTTACCTGCATCGGTGTCGAAAGCCCCGAAATGGAACGTTACTATCAGCGGATGCAGTTTCCCGAGAGTCAATTGCGCGTGACGGGGGCTGCCTATGACGACATCCTGCATGCCGCACGGCATGACGAGCAGGCGAGAAACCGTGTATTCCGGCGCCTGAGGCTAGACCCCGAGAAGCCACTGCTGGTGTGCGCCTGGCCCACCGACCAGTACGGTTCGCGCAATATCCCCATGGAGTTTCCCGACTACAAGGCGCTATGCAAGGGTTGGGCCAAAGCACTAGCCACTGTCAGCCGATTCACTGACTTCAACGTGGTCATCCGCCCTCACCCGGTAACCGACCCCGAACTGCTGACCGAGGTACTGCGACCTTATCGCCTGCATCATCGCGTTACCGATATCGATACCCTCGATCTGGTACCGGCCTGCGACCTCTTTGTCGCCTGCGTCTCCTCTACCTTGCGCTGGGCGACTGCATGTGGCATCCCGGCAATCAACTACGACTGCTATGACTATGGCTATACCGATTTCGACGGGGCCAAGGGCCTGGTGACGACCAATCGATACAGCGTCTTCCAGTCCACGCTCGAGCGCCTGACCGATGACAAGGAGGCATATGAACGGGCCCGCGCCGGTCAAATTGAGAGTGCCAGCGAATGGGGTATGCAGGACGGGCGCTCCATGGCGCGCATAATTGACCTGATCGCCGAACTGACCAGCGTTCAAGCCCAGTTCACCACCTCAAGCAGAACGTGACGCCCATGAGTAGCAAAGGAAACAGCCGTCCCCCACTCAGGGAAACGGTCGTCAGCAACACCAGCCAATTCGACCTTCTGGGGCTGCTTAGAAACCTCTGGGACTTTCGACTACTGCTGTGGGTTTTCTGCAAACGCGACCTGAAGGGCCGTTATACACAGACTATCTTCGGCCTGGGCTGGGTCATTCTAACTCCGCTGATTACCGTTGGTGTATTCGTCATCGTCTTCGGGCTAATGGTGAAAGTACCGACCGATGGATTGCCTACCATTATGTTCTACCTGGTCGCGGTGATCCCCTGGTACGCGTTCATGAACGTGTTGAATCCTTCAGTACAAATGATCGAGGGCAACGCGGGACTGATCAGCAAGGTCTACTTTCCCAGGCTGCTGATTGGCGGTTCATATGCCGTAGGTGCAGCAGTCGACTTCCTGATTGCGTATGCTTTTCTGATCACCCCTTTCGCCATCGCCTACGGCGTGTGGACGCTGCAACTACTGCTGCTGATGCCGCTACTGCTCGGCTGCACGCTGATGATCGGACTGGGCGTAGGCCTCATGCTGGCACCGCTCAACGCCAAGTATCGCGACATCAAGCATCTGGTCCCCCTGGCACTACAGCTGTTCTATTACTCCACACCGGCCATTTATCCGGTCTCGGCAGTACCGTCCTGGGCCAAGCCTTGGTACTCGGTTAACCCGCTTTCCCTAGTCATCACCAGCTACCGTGACGCCATGCACGGAGAGTGGCCGGCGCAAAGCACGTTGTTGACACTGATTGCGATCGCAGTGGTGTGCTTCACTGTTGGGGTATTGATATTCCAGCATTTCGAAAAAAATGTCGTGGATACGTTATGACCTGGGCCATTCGTTGCGAAGAAATTTCCAAGCTGTATCGAATTGGCAAATCGAATGTGACCGCCGCCGAAATGGTCAATCAGCAATTGCGCCGTGCCTTTGGCCGGGTGGTCAATCCCCTGCGCAAACCTGCAGTGAAGATTGCCTATGAAGCACCTGGTACCCATACCATCCTTGACGGGCTGCAGACAGAGGATGCACCGCTTAACCATTTCTGGTCGCTCAGAGATATCAATCTGGAAATCGGAGAGGGTGACCGTGTCGGTATCATCGGCCCAAATGGCTGCGGAAAAAGTACGCTGCTCAAGATTTTGTCACGCATTACCTCACCTTCGTCTGGCAAGTTCCGCTTTCGCGGTCGCCTGATCAGTTTGCTAGAGATCGGCACAGGGTTCCATGGTGATCTTACCGGCCGTGAAAACATCTTCCTGAACGGCTCGATCATGGGCATGAAGCCCAAGGAAATCAGCCGGCGACTCGAGGAGATCATCGAGTTCTCCGAGCTCGGAGAACTTATCGATACGCCCGTCAAACGCTATTCATCCGGCATGTATGTTCGCTTGGCGTTCTCGGTGGCGGCGCACCTAGAATCCGAAATCCTGATCGTCGACGAAGTGCTGGCGGTTGGTGACGCGGCCTTTCAGCGACGTTGCACAGACAAGATGCTGCAGGTCGCGGACCAAGGTCGCACGCTCCTGTTCGTCAGCCACGATATGGATGCTGTCAACCGGATCTGCAATCGTGCTGTACACATGGCCCACGGCAGAATCATCAACGATAGCAGGATCGAACAGACACACCTCCAAGCGTCAAGGGACTCGGCACCAACCGTTTCAGACATCACCCGTTCCTATATCAGGTCGGGAATAGCGATGACCTCCGAGGTAGTGTGGGCAGAGTCCGAAGCGCCGCTGTTCGACGATTGCGTGCGCCTGGATTCCGTCAGGATCGTCGACTTGGATGGAAAGCCGAGCGCTCAATTCGATATCAAAGCCAGTTGCACCGTTGAGATAACCTTCACCATCCTCAAGGAAAAATGGCCTATCAACGCCCACATCCACCTCAAGGATCTCGCGGGCCACTACCTGCTGTTCAGCATGGACAATCATCAGGCCCCACCGGGTGTCCGCGCGATAGGCCAATATACTGAACGCTGCACGATCCAATCTCCACTTCTGAACGTGGGGGACTTCCGTATCGACGTGGAGCTTTGGCCCGGCTCGGAAGCCGAACATCGAATCATCCAGTCTTCAGTGCTGAAGTTCAGCGTGGCAGACGATAGTCAAGCTGCGGGTGTGCGAGGTAACTGGCCGAACACTTGGCCCGGCTGCCTGATTCGCCCTCATCTGCCTTGGGACATCCAGATGTCGCCCCTGCGCGAGAAACCATGAGCCATTCGAACCCTGACACCGCTGTCGCGCAGACAGCGTGTGCGGTCATGATGGTGTCGTTTCCTCACCAACTATTGCACGCACTGTGTGCACTGGAACATGACCGTGTAATCAATGCCATACCGACCGATACTCCGGCGGTCTTGGTGCTATGGTCTTACGAGGCAAGCGACCACGAGCCGGATTCGCGAACACGCCAGTTCTTTGCTAGCGCACTCCACCAATATCCTTTCATTTCAACATTGATATTTTCCCGGCAAGAGCGCGACGGCCCCCTATCGCCCTATCGGAATCTGATGAAGCGTGCTCGATGGCTTGAGCAGCGGTTGAGTGAAATCGGTGGCTGTTCCACATTCTATTACGCTCACGATGCGAGCTCAGACCATACGTCCCAGGCCTTCATGCAAGCCCTCAGGCCCGGGCGAATAATCTGCTACGGTGATGCGCCGGGATTTCTCTACCCCTCCTACCCACCTGAGCGGCCGCGCGCGCCCCTAAGCCTACGTGGCTTTAAGGAGTTGTTCTGGCGAAGCCGATTGCGCAATGTGAAAACATGGCTAACGGCGGAAAAGGCACTGATCGCGATCAACTTCGATGATCAGGTCGAAGGGATTCCCTACCCTGAACCGGTGGTGATTCCCGCCGATGCGGTAATGCACACCCTGCATTCCCTAAAGAAAACGTTTCCAGAAATCGATGAATTCGAACAGCATGTAATCCAAGCGGGGTATAGCACGACGGCCTTATTGATACTCAGCAACTTCACCCGAAGTAAATTTACCAGCCAGAAAAATGAGCTCGCTTTGTACATCGACATTTGCAAAGAGCACGTGACGACCCGCGAATTGCTTTATATAAAAAAACACGCCGGTACAGACTCTGCCTTTGTCACACAGTTACTCGACGCGCTTGGCGAATACAGGGTACAACCATTTCCAGAGCATCTGGAACATCTGCCCATCGAGCTATTTACGGTACTCAACCAACAATGCAAGGTGATTTCGGTTTCATCGGCCTCAGCATTGCTAGCCCTGTCGTCCGACAGCTCGGTGATCCATGCCCTGACACGGCAGCACATAGGAAGCCTGTTTGTTCCAGCTCAACGCCAATACATGAACAGCGCCAACGACCGGATAATGCGAAACTCGACCCGACTTAACAAGCCTGCTCTTCGACAAGATCAAAACCAATGAACCGTATCTTCGCCAACCTTACCTCCTTGCGAACAACGATCCTGCTTGTATTCAGTTTGTGGGGGCACACCACCCTTGCCAACCCTGCAACTGTGCAGCAGATTAGCTCGCTGCCCTATACCATCAGCGTACCTGGGCACTACACACTATCTGCATCCCTCGAAACCCAGGGCAATGGCATCCAGATTGCTGCGGACAACGTCGTACTGGATCTTGGCGGACACACACTGAGCGGTCCTCGCACACCCGATAATGCCTTCTATGGCATTTCTGCCTTTGGGCATAAAGCACTCGAAATCAGGAATGGAACCCTCTCGGGTTTCCAGTATGCCGTTTACATCTCCGGTTATTTCGACCGCGCAAAAACCTCTGACGACATGGGTGAAGGCAAGCATCTGGTCGAGCGACTGACTATTCATGACAGCACCTTCAGGGGCATCAGGGTCGAAGGTAATAATTCAGTCATACGCAACAATACGATTACTGACATAGGCGGGAGCACTGGGATCGCCAACGCCTACGCCATGGGCATCGAAGTCTATGGCAAAGACATACAGGTCAGTGACAACACTATCGAGGAGGTCCGGGGTAGCGGCGTCAAGGACATAGGCGAAGGCGTCGGCATTTGCCTGACTCACTTCGGTGACGGCAGTATCGTTCGAGGCAACCGCATTTCCAATCGATCTCTGGAACTCACTTCTGATATGCCTGCCTGGCACACGCGCTCACGCTCAACCTACGGTATATGGGTCGGCGGTGATGGAGCCACCGATGTGTTGGTGAAGGGTAATACTGTCAAGAACTTCATACATGGCATCACATTCAAACGCTCGGAAGCTGGCGCCATACGCGACAACGATGTCACGCAGTCATTAATTCCTTACTACTTACCCGACAACCATGACAAAACACGAGTGAAAGACCTGGGCAATAACACCTCCGACCAGCAGACGTTGATACTCAAACACGGCCGCTCCACGCCTGGCCAGATTGAAACGGTCGAACCGGAATACGCCACCTACCTTTCTCCATTGCACCGTCTTCGATACCATAATTTTCTTCCCGTCCCCAATCTCACACCGGGCGACGACAAGCTGATCGCCAAGGATCAAGCGACGATGGTGGACTATTGGCATCCGCACACTGCGGGACAGAAACCCAGACCAGTTAAGGTAGACCTTGATGACGGCCGGGCCTTCGGATGCTGCGGCAATGACCATCTCAAGAATATTCAAGGTGCACAGGGCACGCCTTATAACGACATTCTGTTGGGTAACGACGACAGCAATTTGCTAGCAGGTGCCGAAGGTGATGACCATATCGAGGGGCGAGCAGGTGATGATTTTCTCTTCGGTGACGCAGGGAATGACCAACTTTTCGGAAATGAAGGCGACGACGTACTGGATGGAGGCCTGGGCGACGATGTGTTGTGGGGCGGGCCGGGCGCCGATTCTTTCATCTTCTGGGAAAAACAGGACAGCGGCAACGACATCATCATGGATTTCTCCGGTTACGCCGGAGAGAAAGATGTCATCGATCTGACGGGCAACCTCGCCTCGTTTGTAGAAGTGATGGCACTGACTGCTCAACAGGGCGACGATGCCGTCATTCGGCTGAATGAGACCAGTACCATCACCCTGAAAAACATTAGAAAAGATCAACTCACTCCTCTAGACTTTATCTTCTGATACACCGAGGATGGCCGGTATCCAGGCTGGCCATCTGCGGGTCACTGTCACGCTCTGTGATTAGACGCGCCGAATGAATATTGCTGCCAAAAGACCGATATTGCCAAGGTAGGTTTGACGATAGACGCCGGCACGTCGCATTCCCGCAAGGCGCTTAAACAGGTTACCTTTTCGAGCACGGCTAAACAGTTCCAGGGTATTTCTGTTTTCAGGTGTAAAGCGATGACTGATTGCCTGCAAGGCTACGATGTTCTGGTCCATCCATTGTCTATAGCGACCGTGCAACAGTTGCTTGACTCTCTTGCCGCTTTCACGAACTCCTGTGTTTGCACCCACACAATTTGAATCGTGTTGTCGATACAGAATTGAAGGATTTGAATCATAAAAAATTTTCCCGCCACAACCACTAACTAATAGATAAGCCCACCAGTCATGGGATACGGCGGGCACTGAGTCACCTGCCTCGCGCAGCAACATCATCAACTCCCGATTGAATACCATGGTGTTACCACCAGCGATATTCTGAACGAGCGCATTACAAAAATCGGGCTTTCGGCGAAACAAGGTCGAAAAGCCGATTGGCTGTCCCACCTCACTTACCAACTCCGTGCGCGAACAATATAAAGCTGGTATATCCGCGGGAACCCCCGACAACCATTCCGTCGCTTTTTTCAACTTGTCCTCGTGCCAGATATCATCCTGGTCACACCAAGCAAAAAAATCGGCATCCACCTCGGGGTTGCAACTCAGCGACAAGAAATTAGTGGCAAACCCTTTTCCTGGCCCATTAAACAAAGAAACTCGCCCCCCCCATGAGTGCTGTTGCTGCTGAAGGATGGCTAAGGTCGAGTCCGTTGAGCCGTCATCGGAAATGAAAACATGAAAATTTCTATGAGATTGACGCTCAATAGACTCAAGTTGCTCGACCAGAAACTTTTCACCGTTTCGTGTACACATCAATACAGCCACAGAGGCCGACACTTTCTTGGAGGGGAGACGCCCCACCTCAGTAGTCTTCTTCGTTGCTAGAAACTCACTCGACATTGTTTCTCCTGAGAGACCAGAACAACTGGTCAAATAACGTCCATTTAGCCTTTTGGGGTGCAGCTGCAAGCTCGGTAACAAGGGTACTGGCGGATCCACCTTTCCTTACAGTTTAACGCTTCGACTGGCATACTAGGACGCTTATTCGTGATATTTTTTGTATCTGGGACAGGTCGACAATCAATGAGCCCTGGCTGCTAGCTAGCATAAGGCTCGCCCAGTATCCAACGGGGAAAGTCACGTCAAGCATGAATGCCATCCGGTTCTGATAAAAAACCGGAGTAATTGGTCAACAGCGACAATCGCTCGGCGAACAGGTTCATGGAGACAACGATGCTGAGGTAACTCATCGTCTTGAAAAGAACTTTCTGGTAACCTTCACTCCCAGCAAAAATCGAAATCTACCCAATGCTTTCACACTAGAAAGGATTCGTCCGTGACGAAAAATTTGACCATAGGCCAATCAACGATGCTCAATGCAATTCGAGCGTTGGCTGCATTTTCTGTGCTGGTTGGACATACACTGTCTGGCGTGCAACCTGTCAGTTGGTTCGGAAAAACCATGCCATTTCAGAGCTTGGCAGTCGTTGTGTTCTTCTGGCTGTCTGGTTTTCTGATTACGTATCACTGCCTCACCCGTGTGAAATACAGTTTCAGCGAGTACATGATTGATAGATTTAGTAGGATTTACGTCCTATACGTACCCGCGATGCTTATTTCGTTCGTTGTGTTCGCACTCCTAATCGGTCGAACTGCGCCTACTGCCTGGGACTGGATCGCGCATCTATTCCAGCTACAGCACACCCCCTTTACACGCATGATCGAAGGCGTTCCACGCGTCAACATATTTGGCGGTAATAGCGTCTTCTGGAGCATTGCAGTTGAATGGTGGCTATACGTCTTCTTCGGTATCGTATTCTTTTGGCGTGACATGTCGGCAGTGGAGCGAGGGCTTGCGGCAGTGCTTGCCATACCAGCAATACTGGTAGTTGGATACTTTACAATCTGGGAGTCAATTGGCTGGGAGTGGTTCCTCGGCGCCGCTTGCGCTTATATCTATATCTATATGCCCTCCATAAATTGGAAGCGGCTTGCACTGCCGCTAGCATTGGTCATCGCCGGTCTGCTATGGAGGTTCCAACGACTGTCGTTTGGCAGTTACATGAACATGTATGACCAGCAACTAATGTTGCTCACTGGCGTAACCCTAATGTTCATTATCTTTGCTAGCACTGACCTACGTGTTTCCTCGCAGGCTAAATGGATTGCATCCAAGGGTGCGTTCTTGTCGTATGCAATGTACCTGACACACGAACCCATCCGGGTGCTGCTAAGTGCACACATGAACTCCTCGCAACCCGCCAAAGCATGGCTTTCGATCTTCGTCTGTGTACTCTTCTCCGCGCTCTGCGCATGGCTACTCGAAGACAAGCATCTTACCGTTCGTCGCTGGTTAAAACAGAAACTTATTGCAACTCAAGTTCAGCCCGTGGCGCGCACTTCCGCTGGATAACTCTATTCGAATAGATTGAGTAGGAGGCGGCCTCACAGCCGCCATCCTCTCACACCATCGTACGTACGGTTCCGTATACGGAGGTTCAGGATGTGCGGTTAGCTGGGTGATAGTATCGAGACCAGACCAAACCGATCCTACAGTTTCTTCAGCAGCGCCTGATTCATCGTAACCGATCCCTGATCCCCACCTACAGCGAAGTGGTGACCACGGTTACTGTGGCATCTCCGGTGAGCAGCTCCAGGGCAGCAATGCTTCGTAGTCCGCCACCGATCGCGCATGCGGCAGGCGCTCCAATATGTGGCGCAGCCACGTACAAGGCTTTTGGTCGTTGACCTTTCAGTCGCGACCAAGCTGTAGATCTGAGCACTGGCCATGGCGCCCTTCGGGGTATCGCTGAACAGCGTAACTGATCCACAGACCCCACCTACCGCAAGGTAAGGTCTCGGTTTACCGTGGCATTACCGGCTTGCAGTTCCATGGCAACAGCGCTTCGTAATCGTCAACCGTCGAAGCATGCGGTAGTTGCTTCAGTGCGTGGCGCAGCCACGCATAGGGCTTTTGCCCATTGGCTTTGGCGGTTTCAACCAGGCTGTACAGTTGTGCGCTGGCTGTCGCGCCTTTCGGCGTGTCGCTGAACAACCAATTCTTTCTGCCGATCACAAAGGGACGGATAGCGCGTTCGGCAGCATTGTTATCCATGGGTAGGAAACCTTCCTCTACATACCGCGCAAGCTTGCTCCAGTTGCTCGCCAAGTAGTTGATCGCTTTGCCGAGAGCGTTCTGCGAGGTCACTTGGGACTGTGTCTTTTCCATCCAGCTTTTCAATTGGGCCAGCAGCGGTACGCTGTGTTTGTGACGACCGGCCCTGCGGGTTTCATCGCTCACAGTATTCAAATCCCGCTCTACACCGTACAGCTTGTTGATCAGGTTCAATGTCTGCACGCCCGGTTTTCCCTTTTGGCTGCACTTTCTGTGCTTCGACAAATTTACGCCGCGCATGCGCCCAACAGCCCAGGCGTTCAACGCCCGCTTGTGCACCCAGTGCGTTGTAACCTGCGTAATCGTCGGTCATCACGTAGCCGCGATAGCCATCGAGCAGGCGCGTCGCCACTTCCTGCGCCCGGCTGGTGGAGTAGTCGAACAGAATGACTGGTCTGCCAGACGGGCCACCTGTTTGTACCCACATCCAGGACTGACTGCTCGGCTCACGGCCAGGCTCTTTCAATACCTGGACGCGTGCTTCGTCGCAGTGGATGACCTGGCTGCATAGCAAACTGTCGCGCATCAAGTTCAACAGCAGCTGGAAATGCTCGCTGCACTGGATGACCCAACGCGCCAAGGTTTGCCGAGGGATATCGATGCCGTGGCGGCCCAGCACTTTTTCGAAACGATGAAGCGGCAGGCCGTCGACGTATTTGGTGGTCAGCAGCGTGGCAAGCACGCTTGGGTGGCCAGGCTTTTCTCGATCAATTGGGCGGGCTTGTCGGCTGTCACTGGCGCGCTCTCGCAACCACAGCAACCATAGATCTTGCGGATGTGTTTGATCACACGGATCTGCATCGGGACAATTTCGGGCTGCTAGCTGACCTCTTCACCGATGGGATGCTCACGGCACCCGCAAGTACAGGTCAGTTCGTGCTCGGGCAGCTCGTGGATGACTTCAATCCACGGAAGGTCGACGGGCAGCGGTTTGCGCTTTCCACGTCGTCTTGCCGGTACAATGGTTTCTTCTTCCGCTGCTTCATTGGCAGGCTCGGCGACGCTTTCAGCTTCGTTGAACAACGCCATTTGTGGCGTCAGCGGGTCCGCTCACTGCTCGGACTTGCGGCCGAACAAGCGCTGGCGCAACAGGGCGTTTTCCTCTTCGAGGTGAACGATCTTGCCCTTGTCCGACTCACGCTCACTGATCATTTGCTCAAGCAATTGCTTGAGCAGAACAGGATCGTCAGGGAGGTCTTTGGGCATGGAAATCATGCCATGGATTATACTAACTCAGGCGACGAAATGCGGAGTCAGAACCTGATGCAGACGGTTGCACCAGAGGTCAAAGCCGTCGAGTAGCCAATTCAGTACCTGGACGGTCAGGACAATCGCCTCATCGGTGGCGTCGGGCGAAATTTTGAACCGTTCAGATTCCAGGCGCTTGAGCCAAAGACAGAAGCCGTTACACTCCCAATAGAGGATCTTCACGCGGTTGCGCGGCTTGTTGAGGAACACGAAAAGTACCGGGTCGAACACGGCCACCTTGATATCGAGTTCCACCAGAGCGGCCAGTCCGTGGATGGATTTTCGGAAGTCGACGGGCTTGGGGTACAGGTACACTTTTTCGACTTTGGCGTCGGGTCGCATCATGGTGAATGGGCTCCTGAGAAATCGGAGCACAGCATCGGGCATCAACAAGTGGCTTTGAATGTGGGTACGGTGGATCGCATTCAAAGCTAGCCCATGCCACTCCCCCCTCGACCTACGCCGCTTGCTTTTAGGTGGTTGCCCCAACGAGTACCGCTGCCCTCTAAGTCGCGATTTTGATGCGCCGTGATGGTAGAATGACGGGCCAAAGTAAAGCCGCCAGTAATCGACAAAAACACGAGAAACATAATGAGCAGTAATCAACTCAGGCACGATATTCAAGGCCTACGCGCCATCGCTGTACTTAGTGTTATTTTATTTCATTTAAACAAGAGCTGGCTGCCGGGTGGTTTTATAGGCGTTGATATCTTCTTTGTGATTTCCGGCTTCCTGATAACAAGTTTAATCCTACAAAAAAAGAAATCCCGGAATTTTTCACTACTAGGCTTTTATACTAGCCGCGCCCAACGAATTATCCCCGCATACTTGACACTAATAATTATACTCTCAATTTTCGCCGCAATATTTTTAACCCCCACCGACTTCGCCCTATTCAAGCAGAGTGTAAAATCAGCCCTCTACTTTGACAGCAATTCATTTTTTTCAAAACAGGGAAACTACTTCTCTCCTGTCGCTTACGAGCTACCACTGCTTCACACCTGGTCACTTGCAGTTGAAATGCAGTTTTACCTACTCCTCCCTGCACTCCTAATACTCATACCCCGCCGCTTTTTGGTGCCGGCAATATGTCTAGTGACCGTGACTTTACTTGCATACTCTGAGCTCCGCCTACAGAGTAACCACCAGCAAAAAATTTACTTCTCGCTACTGGCAAGAACACCTGAATTTCTTATAGGAAGCATCGCAGCCTTAATACCACCCGGTCGCCACACAACAGTCCGCGCATCCAATTTTCTCGCAGCACTGGGACTGGTGCTTATCCTCCCCAGCTTCTTCCTGATTACAGAAAGTTCAAGCTTCCCGGGCCTTCTTGCATTACCACCCTGCATCGGCACTGCATTGCTATTGACAAGCTATAATAGCTCATTTAACCGTGCACTTTCATTTACACCACTGGTCTTTATCGGGGCGATATCTTATTCGCTATATCTCTGGCACTGGCCAATACTGGCGATAACACGATACCTCTCTGGAACATATACACTGAGCGCTTTGTCATATATTGCATTCCCGGTGCTGACCGTTGGCTGCGCGTACTTGTCTTATCGATACATTGAGTCACCATTCAGAAAGCGCTCATCAACCAAAACCACATACACTCACCTAGCAAGCTTAGCTATCGCCTCGCTAATTATGATCACTTTAGCTGGCATAGTAAGTCGCCATCTGGCAGCGCCCCTCTCCGATAATTTAACCCGCTATGCAGTAGACGCTGAAATCTGCCATGGGCAGATTGTAGGCGACTGCCTGCGCGGTGATAAATCATCGAATCAAACGCTACTCATGCTAGGCGATAGCCATGCTGCACAGCTAAACTATTTTGCTGATGTTATTGGAAACTCCATTCATGCGAAAATAAAAGTCATTTCAGCAAGCAACTGCATAACTATTCCAGGATTCGATACCACTCGAATCGCAGAGTGGGGTCGTGACGCCTGTAACGCTCAGATCAATGAAGCCAAAAAATACATACCCGAGGCCGATGGAATTGTTATTGCTGGCATGTGGCAATTCCATACTCCAAGTGCCCTATTCATGGAGCAACTTGACAAGTTTATATCAGAGGCTTCCATTAGAAACCAGAAAGTCCTAGTGCTTGCCCAAGTACCCATGTTCTCATCAAACCCGCAACGAATTTACCGCCTGAACAACATAGGCCTGCATTTGACCACACAGAAGAACACCGAATGGACCCAGGCCAACTTTAAAGTAAAAACACTCGTTTCTCGACACAAGAATGCATCTTTTCTAGACCTCTCGAATAGCGCGCTATTTTCTGAGGCCCCGTTGCAGAACAACACCTTGATTTACATGGACTCCCACCACCTGAATGAGGTAGGCTCTGTACAATACGGGGCAGTTGCAGCACCGTATTTTCAAACGTTCATCGATCACATTCATACACTGCACAACGCCGCGACTCTTAACAGCTCAGTGCTTTTGCCTACCGACTAAGCAGTAGCCAAAGCTCATCTTCGGCTAATGCACGATGAGCTTTGTAGTGGTCTAATGGTTCCGGACACCCATTTAGGCGAGAATGCTCGCCATAGAGAGGTGTCCGATGACCAAGTAACGTCGCTCCTTTACCCAAGAATTCAAGCGCGAAGCTGCCAGCCTAGCGCTCGATCAGGGCTATAGCCATATCGAAGCAGCCCGTTCGCTTGGGCTGGTCGAGTCGGCCCTGCGTCGATGGGTTAACTAGCTTCAGGAAGAGCGAAATGGTGTAACCCCGACCAGTAAAGCGCTGACGCCCGAACAGCAAAAAATCCAGGAGCTAGAAGCTCGAATCAATCGGCTGGAACGGGAAAAATCGATCTTAAAAAACCGCCTCCCCGGCGCTCCGCGGCCCATTGGACTAGAAACACCGTGCTCTACACTTACCCCACTGGACAGTGGTCGCTGGCTTTTTGGAGGCTAAGTCCCCGTCAAAAAACTTGACCCAGGGGAAGCTGCGGACCCGTTAGTGGTGGCGCGTACCGTGACCCCGTTTAGGAAGGTGATTTGATCCGAGTCCCCGTCCAGTTCAACTTGACTGGAGGTGCTCATGAACAAGCACGATTTCAAGCAGCGAGGGTTACCGGTCATTCATGATCGCGCAGCGGGCATTGATATTGGCTCACGCTTTCATGTGGTGGCTGTTCCCGCCGACCTTGCCAAAGAATCCGTACAAACCTTCCAAGCCTTCACTGCCGATCTAGAGCGCATGGCCAATTGGCTGGTCAATCTTGGCATAACGACCATCGCAATGGAGTCGACAGGCGTTTACTGGATCCCGGTTTACGAGATTTTGGAGGCACACGGTCTTCAGGTGATATTGGCCAACGCCCGCGACGCTCGTGCGGTGCCAGGACGTAAAACCGATGTAAATGACGCGCAGTGGATACAACGGCTCCATGCCTGCGGTTTACTGCGCGCCAGCTTTCATCCGGATCGTGAGATTTCGGCCTTACGCAGCTATTTGAGGCTGCGAGAGCGCCACCTCGACTACGCAGCTGCCCATATTCAGCACATGCAAAAAGCCCTCACGCACATGAACCCGCGACTGCATCACGTCGTGGCCGATATCGCGGGCTTGTCGGGGATGCGGATAATTCGCGCCATCGTTGCAGGCGAGCGCAGTCCTTCTTCGTTAGCCGCGCTGAGTGACAAGCGCTGCAAGGCGGGTATTGATGTGATAGAGGCATCGCTGGTCGGCAACTACCAGCCCGAGCACGTTTTCGCTTTAACGCAGGCGCTGTCCATGTATGACGCTTATCAGGCGCAGTTACTGGTTTGCGACCAGCAGATTGCACAAGTGCTGCTCAAACTCTCGCAAGAGAAAGTATCGCCGGTCGAGCAGTTGCCAAAACCACGACATAACACTCGGCAGCCCAACGCGCTCAATTTCGATGTCCGTACCTTGCTTTATCAACTGGTCGGTGTTGATCTGACCCAGATCCACGGCATCGGCCCTTATTTGGCTCTGCGGCTGGTCGCCGAGTGCGGCACAGATCTAAGTCGATGGCGTACCTGCCACCATTTCACGTCCTGGTTGACACTCGCACCCGGCTGTCGCATCAGTGGCGGCAAGGTACTTTCGGCCCATACCCGCAAGACCAAAAATCGAGTGACCGCCCACTTGCGGTTAGCAGCAGTGACCGTCGGACGGACGAACACGGCGCTGGGTGCATTTTACCGGCGGCTTGCCGCACGAATTGGAAAAGCCAAAGCCGTGACTGCTACCGCTCGAAAGATCGCGATTCTTTTTTACAACGCCATGCGTTTCGGAATGAGTTATCAAGACCCAGGTGCCGATCACTACGAGCAAAAGTATCGGGAGCGAGTGGTGAAAGGTTTGTACCGACGTGCGGCTGAGTTTGGCTTCACGCTGCAACCGGCAAGTGGTGTTTCTTAGGAAGGCCACCGCGCTCTTGATGGCTGAGGAACACGAGCGTTCGCGTTAATTGATCAGCTTCGTTCTGAAGAGCCTGTTGATCTGTTGTGCTCGGTATTTGAAGTCACCCGATCCTGCTATTACGCGCACTGTCGCAAGCACCGATCTCCAGACGTTAAGCGGCTGATTTTGCGTAGCCACGTGAATGAACTGTTCCCCCAAAGCCGCAGCGCGGCTGATGCGCGAGGACGGCATAGCGATTGGGCGATTCAAGGTGCGCAAGCTGATGAGCGAGATGAAGTTGATCAGCAAGCAACCCGGCTCACATGCCTACAAAAAGGCGACGGTGGAGCGGCCTGATATCCCGAACGTGCTGGATAGAGAGTTCGCCGTGTCGGCACCAAATGAGGTCTGGTGCGGGGACATCACGTATGTCTGGGCCCAGGGTCGCTGGCACTATGTGGCGGCCTTGATCGACCTGTTCGCCCGCCGCGTGGTGGGCTGGGCGTTTTCATCGAAGCCAGATGTCGACCTGGTGATCAAGGCATTGGACATAGCGTATGAGCAGCGTGGTCGGCCTCAGAACGCTCTGTTTCACAGCGACAAGGAAGCCAATATGGCAGCCGAAGCTTCCGTCAGCGACTTTGGCGCTATCGCTTCAAGTAGAGCATGAGCCGACGTGGAAACTGCCTCGACACCGATGGAACGGTTGTTTCGCAGCCTGAAAACGGAATAGGTACCGGCCGTGGGCTACATGAGCGCATCGCTGGCACAGCAGGATATCGGTCGGTTTTTGATGCAGCGCTACAACTGGCGGCAACCGCATCATTTCAACAGCGGGCTCGCGCCCGCTGTTGCTGAGGAAAAACTCAATGCAGTGTCCGGGATTAGTTGACCACTACACTAGTCACCAATTGCTAACTTGGTTTACCAAGCACGCCCCCTACGGGAATATACCTGTCTCATCTCGTGAGTCTCTGAAGTACATTACTATGACAGCTGCGCTTAAAAGTCTACTGTGGCCAGGCTTTCGGAGACTTTTAAACAGGTGACGCAGCGCGGAGAAAAGCAATTACAACACCATTACGGATCAATCCTTCGCTGCTGATAAATCCAGTCCACAATCTCGCCATCTGGTGCATAACCGCTCACCGTTTCGCGCAGTAACTGGCGCACAAGGGCGTAATCGTCCTTCACCAAGGCCTCCGTCAACGCATGCAGACGCCCCTTGAGAGCATCCCAAGAAAGGTAGTCTTCCTGCGCACTCATGATCATTGGATGTCGAGTTGACACTACATTGTCACCAATCAACAACTCCTCATAGAGTTTCTCGCCTGGACGCAGGCCGGTGAACTCTATAGCAATGTCTCCACGAGGATTACTCTCGGAACGAATACTCAGACCAGACAGGTGAACCATTTTTTCAGCAAGTTTGATGATTTTTACCGGCTCGCCCATGTCCAGCACAAAGACATCGCCACCCTGCCCCATCGATCCGGCCTGGATAACGAGCTGTGCAGCCTCGGGAATCGTCATGAAATAGCGGGTGATTTTCGGGTGGGTCACTGTCAACGGTCCGCCCGCTTTGATCTGTTTGTGGAACAGAGGAATGACTGAGCCCGAGGAGCCCAGCACATTGCCAAAGCGCACCATGGTGAAGCGGGTCTTGTTGACCTGCGAAACATTCCCGCTCTCGCCGAACAGCACAGGCGCAACCTCTCGGCTCAATGCCTGGAGGATCATTTCCGCCAGACGCTTGGTGCTGCCCATGACATTGGTCGGTCGAACGGCCTTGTCTGTAGAAATCAGTACAAAGTTGACGACTCCAGCCTGGAGAGCGGCCTGCGCGGTGTTAAGCGTACCGATAACATTGTTCATCACGCCTTCAGCAATGTTGTGCTCAACCATCGGTACATGCTTATAGGCCGCGGCATGATAGACGGTCTCCACCCCCCAAGTTTGCATCACTTGAAGCAGTTTTCCGTGATTGCGTACAGACCCCAAGACCGGCAACATCTGTACGGGCAACGCCTCACGCCGAATGCGCTGCTCCAGCTCGCTGGTGATACTGTAGAGGTTGAATTCACTGTGATCAAATAGCAGCAGCGTGCTCGGTTTCTGCCCGAGAATCTGCCGGCACAATTCTGAACCGATCGACCCGCCCGCGCCGGTCACAAGCACCACTTTGCCCGCAATACAGTGCTCCAGCAGGTCTTCCTGCGCAGGCACCGCATCCCGCCCCAGCAAATCGGCAATATCTACCTCCTGGATGTCGTCGACCTTGACCCGCCCGCTGGCCAGATCCATGAAGCCCGGCACACTACGCACATGCAGCGGGAAACCTTCAAGGAACGTCAGTATTTCCCGGCGGCGAGCCCGACTGGCCGAAGGCACGGCCAGTAAGATCTCCTGCGCGTCAGTGTCCTTGATCATGCGCTGAATATTGCGCGGTTTGTAGACCTGCAACCCGGAAATCACCCGGTCGGCGATGCTCGGATCGTCGTCGATGAATGCCACCGGCTGCATCGACCGGCCGATGCGCAGGGCAGCGGCAAGCTGGTTTCCGGCTGCACCGGCACCATAGATAGCCACCCGCGGCAAGCCGCTGACACGCTTGGTGAAAGGTACATGCTGGGTAGCCGCGAACCAGTCGCCAAGGAAATACTGGCGCATCAGCAGCCGCAAGCCACCCAGCATCACCAGGCTCAGCCACCAGTAGTTGAAGACGATCGAACGTGGCACCACAGTGGTGTGGTTGCTGTACCAGTAGACCACCAGCGCCAGCAGTAGCGCAGACAGCCCCACGGCCTTGAAAATAGCGATTAGCGCTTCGTTGCCGAAGTAGCGCATCACCGCACGGTACATGCCGAGGCGGATGAAGATCGGAATCGCGATCAGCGGGGCGGAGATGAACAACCAGGGGTGATCAAACACCGGGTTGCCCGCATCTTCGTAGCCAAGACGCACGATGAACGACATCCACAAGGCAAGCGTGACCAACACCAGGTCGATACCGAGCAGTAATGTCCGCTTGTAACGCCGGGGAAGCCCCAGCAGCGCTGTCTTGATTTTATCCAACTTCCGAATCTCGTCCCGATAAGGCATGACTGGGAAAGGCATGTGCCGCCCCGGCCTTGTGAAATCAGTCTTCGCGCGAGCCCGCGCGATAATAAACGGCGAGCGCCACCAGGGGCGCATAAGCGACCAGCACACCGGTCAGGCCATCCAGTCCCGCCAATACTACGCCTGCGGCCATCGGCAGCAACCACAGCAGGTTGATCGCGCAGACCGCGAGGGTCACCGGCAGATGCCGGCCATACCGACGCGAGGCGAACTGGTAGGCGTGGCTGCGATGCGCCTCATACACCTTGTCACCACGAACCAGGCGGCGCGCCAAGGTGAAGGTGGCGTCCACCACGAACACCCCGAGCAGGATCAGCCAGGCCCAGAACAGCTGGGACGACACCCACGCCGCCTGCAGCGAAATCACCCCGAGCACCACGCCGAGGAAACCGCTGCCGGCATCGCCCATGAAGATGCGCGCTGGCGGGAAATTCCAGAACAGGAAACCGGCGACTGCCGCCGCCAGCAGCAAGGGCAGCCAGACCAGCTGGGGAGCAGCCGCTAGCCAGCAAAGCAGGCTAATGCCGAGACAGGCGGTAATGGCCTCGACACTGGCAATGCCGTCGATGCCATCCATGAAGTTGTACAGGTTCAGCATCCACACCAAGTAGAACGCCGCCAGCACATGACCGATCCAGCCCAGCGCCAGCGTGTGGCCAAACAGCTCCAGTGGTGGCAAGCCACCCATCCAGAGCAGCGCCCAGATCGCGGCACTGAAGTGACCAAGCAGGCGCCAGCGCGCGGCAATGTGGCCATGGTCGTCCATGAAGCCGATGACCGCCACCAGCAGCCCTGCGCCGAACAGGGCTGCCAGCGGTGCGCTGTCGAGCAGCCCGGCCCAACCCAGCAACGGCAGCGCCGCGAGGAGCGCGACGACGATCGCCACGCCGCCTCCCCGAGGGGTCGGCAAGCTGTGGGAGCTGCGCGCGTTGGGTATGTCGATGATGCTCTTTGCCAGCGCGTAGCGTCGCAACAACGCCGTCAGCAATAGCGAGAGACCCGTAATGAAGGGAATTGCCCAATACATCATTTACGAAGAGATTCCTGATAATGACGAGCCGCCGCTTGCAAGGCGGTATCGACCTTGACCGGTGGTGCCCAGCCGAGAAGTTCACGGGTTTTGCCGATGTCCACGGCCAGCGAGCCACACAGCCGTTTCGACAGCGCCTTGCGCCCGACCAGGCGAGCACCGGCCTGCAGCGCCCAGGCTGGCACCGGCAGCAGCCGTGCGGGCTTGCCCAGGGCCTGGGCCATGCGGGTGAGCAGTTGAGAGGTGGAAAGGTCTTCGCCGTCACTGACCAGGAACCGCTGGTTCGCCGCAGCTGGGTGCGCCATGCAGGTGATCACCAGGTCGACCAGGTTGTCCAGGGCGACCAGGCTGCGTCGATTGTGTATGGCACCAAAGGGCAGTACCACACCACGGTCGAGCCAGCGCATCATCGACAAGAAATTGGCCTTCACACCCGGGCCATAGACCAGCACCGGACGGATGATCACAACATCCATCGCAAAGCCCCGCGCCAACTCCAGCAGTTGCTGCTCGGCCTCGAACTTCGAAATGCCGTAGGGGTCGCTCGGCGCTGGGGTATCGTCGGCCCGGTAAGCCTGGCCGGGCACGGTGCCCTCGCCATTAACCTTGATCGAACTGATGAAGATGAAGCGCCGGGCACCGGCGACCGCGGCGTGCCGTGCGAGGTTCAGGGTGCCCTGGACATTGACCTGGCGAAACGCCGCCAGCGGGTCCTGCTCGGTGTCGTTCATAACATGGACCCGGGCCGCCGAGTGGATGACCACATCGACGCCGGCCAGAGCCTGCTGCCAATCGCCATCGACCGCGAAGTCGTCGCAACGCACCGGTTGCGCATCACTTGCGAGCCTGGCCGAGGTGCCGCGCACCGCGCAGGCGACCTCCCGGCCAGGCACCGCGAGCAACTGGCGCAGGATCGCCGAACCGACAAACCCTGTGGCGCCGGTGAGGAAGACCTTCGCCGACATCAGTCTTTGCGCCAGACGGTACGGTTGATGTAGTCGGTATAGCTCAAGACCACGCGCACCACCTGCAGCGACACCGGGCCACCTTCATAGTCCGGCACCAGTGGCACGGCACGCTCGCCGGCCTTGTGCTGCGACGTGATCACCTTGACCGCGGCAAGCACGGACTCCTTGCGCAGCCCACTCATGATCAGCGTGCCCTCATCCATGCCTTCGGGACGCTCGTGAGCGTTGCGCAGAGTCACGGCCGGCAGGTTCAGCAGCGAGGCTTCCTCGGTGATGGTGCCACTGTCGGACAGCACACAGAACGCAGACATCTGCAGCTTGATGTAGTCCAGCAGGCCGAACGGCTTGACGAAGCGAATCAGCGGGTGCTCCAGCGACTCGCCCAGCGCCTCCAGACGCTTGCGGGTGCGCGGGTGAGTGGAGACGATCACCGGATAGCCGTATTCGTCGGCCAGCGCACGCAAGGTGGCGAGCAGGTCACGCAGGTTCTGCGGCGTGTCCACATTCTCTTCGCGGTGGGTGCTGACGATGAAGAACTTGCCGACTTCCAGGCCGCTGCGCGCCAGCACGTCGGACTGTTGGATCTTGGGCATGTAGTAGTCGAGCACTTCATGCATGTGCGAGCCGGTCTTGATGATAGTCTCGGGGCGAATGCCCTCAGCAATCAAGTAGCGGCGGGCATGCTCGGTCAACACCATATTGATGTCGGAGAGATGGTCGAGCACCTTACGGTTGAGCTCTTCAGGCACCCGCTGATCGAAGCAACGGTTACCCGCTTCCATATGGAAAACCGGAATTTTACGGCGCTTGGCGGCAATCACCGCCAGGCAGGTGTTGGTATCACCATAGAGCAGTAACGCATCAGGTTTTTCAAGCTCGAACACCGCATCCGCCTTGGAAATCACTTCGGCAATGGTCTGCGCGGCGGTTTCACCGGCGGCACCGAGGAAGTGATCCGGCTTGCGGATTTCCAGGTCATCGAAGAACACCTGGTTCAGCTCGAAGTCATAGTTCTGCCCGGAGTGAACCAGTACGTGATTCACTTGACGGTCGAGTTCGGCAATCACCCGGCTCATCTTGATAAGCTCAGGGCGGGTACCGACCAAGGTCATGACCTTAAGCATCGAGTTGCTCCTTGATGTAGTCGAGTTTCAATAGCAACTGCTTGATGCCAGGAATATCCAGGCGTTCGGTATTGTGCGAGGTGTAGTCGTCGAGTTCAGAGATCTTTTCCTCGCCTTCAACAAAGTACTTTTTGTAGTTGAGATCACGGTTGTCGGCCGGGATGCGGTAGTAACGCCCCATATCCTCGGCCTTTGCCATTTCTTCGCGGGAAACCAGCGACTCATAGAGTTTCTCGCCATGGCGGGTACCAATCACCCGAATCTGGTTGTCGCGTTTGAACAGCTCCTTGAGCGCCTGGGCCAGTTCGCCGACGGTGGAAGCCGGTGCCTTCTGCACGAACAGGTCACCCTGCTGGCCATGCTCGAAGGCATGCAGGACCAGGTCGACGGAGTCTTCCAGGGACATGAGGAAGCGGGTCATGGCCGGATCGGTGACGGTCAGTGGTTCGCCCGTGCGCATCTGCTCGACGAACAGCGGAATGACGGAGCCACGCGACGCCATCACGTTGCCGTAGCGGGTGGAGCAAACCACAGTGCCGCCTTGAGGAATCATCCGCGACTTGGCGACTACCAGCTTCTCGGCCATTGCCTTGGAGATACCCATGGCGTTGATCGGGTAGACTGCCTTGTCGGTGGACAGAACGACCACGCGCTGCACGCCGCTGGCTATGGCCGCGTTGAGTACATTCTCGGTGCCATGCACATTGGTGCGAACCGCTTCCATTGGATAGAACTCACAGGACGGCACCTGCTTAAGCGCCGCCGCATGAAAGATGTAATCGACCCCAACCATCGCCTGCTTAAGGCTGTCATAGTCGCGTACATCACCAATGTAGAATTTTACCTTGTCGTTGGACAGGGCGATGCGCATGTCTTCCTGCTTCTTCTCATCGCGGGAAAAGATGCGAATCTCGCGCACATTGGTATTGAGGAACCGCCGCAACACCGTATGGCCAAAGGAACCGGTGCCACCGGTGATCATCAATACCTTGTCATCGAACATAGAACCTTCCCGCTTATGCGCGTCAACCTGCAAGGTTGCGCAAAATAATTAGATTGCCTGCCATTCCGATAAGGGAAAGACAGTGGCTTATCCCAGCCCGTGCAAAAATACACTTGAGACTTTAGCGATCCGTATGCATGCGGCAAACAAGCTCAGGCCAGGTTGGGGCGACGTAACCGGTCACCTCGCGGAAACGCGAGCCGTCGAGGGAGCGATCAATCACCAGCGAATCGTCCGGTCGAATTTCGACCTGCTTGCTGTACCGAGCAGCGACCAATTGCAGCAGATCCATCTTGGCGATGGGTTCGGCAGCTACATGATACAGGCCATTGAGGTGCGGATGAGGAACAACAAAGTCCTTCATGACCCGCGCCAATTCAACCGTTGGCAAACCAGAGAAAATGGCTTTGGTGAAACCTTTCACCGATTCCTGTTGCGAAAGGAACCAATCCACCAATGCATAATTGGAGTCCAGTTCATGGCCAATGATCGAGGTACGTAGGGTGATGGCGTTGCTGACGTCATGTAGTTCACCAATGTACTTGGACTTACCATACAGATCCTCGGCGTCAGACAGATCGCTCTCAAGGTAGTGCCCCTTGCGCCCAGCGAATACGCAATCGGTGCTCACATGGATAAGGCGTGCACCACTCAGTGCACACAGGCGCGCCAGGCGATGCGGTAACATGGCATTGATCGGCAGAGCCGTCAGCGGATCCTTGGCATCGGCCAGCTGCTTGATCAGCCCCACGCAGTTGATCACCACATCAGGACGCACCTTCGCCAAAACGACGGCAAGTATATCCTGATCGAGCACATCTACACCGCTGACCAGGCGATCATGGCTTGCCTTCGCAAAGTGACGCAGGCCAGTCTGGCTGCGCAGGGTGCCCCAGGTTTCATGTGCCGGGTCCGCACTGAACACGCGAAAAACGGCATTGCCCAGCATGCCGGTCACACCCAGAACCAGAGTCTTCATTGCTTCCCTCGAAAAACATGAGGCCGACTCAGCGCCGGCCGGTAAACCGCTTCAGCCGTCCCAATGACTGGCTGGCAAGGTGCACTGCAAATTTTCGCTCATCTGCCTGCATGATATACCAGCTGAACATCACGGAAGGAATGATCATCAGCATTGGCCAGGCGAGCATTTGCTGCTCGTGCCAGCACAACCTGGAGGCCAGGACAATCAGTGCCAGTGCGGCGAGCCACTGGCCGATACGGTGCCGCTCCAGCCCGGCGCCATGTACCCGCCACAGACGCCAGCCGAGAAAGATGAGGTACGCGACATAGCCCAGCAAGTAAGCCACACCGACCCACTCGATACCATGCGGCAGCAGCAGCAGGGCGACGGCAACGAAGACCAGGCTCCACAGCCCTTCGCCCAGCGCAAAACCCTTCATGTCGGCGCGGGCCAGGAGCGTGGTCGACATGACCCAGCCCAACACACGGACAAAGTCGCCCAACAGCACCCAGCGCAGCACGTCCAGCGCCGGCATGAACGCCTTGCTGAACAGCAGGCTCATCACCAGTGGCTTGAATACCACCAGGCCGACGATCAGTGGCAAGGATAACATCAAAGCGAAATGGAATGCCTTGGACAGAGCGCAGTGCAGGGCCGCATCGGTGCTCGTCTTGCTCAGCGTCGGCAGCAGGTAGCTCTGCAGGGAAGCGAGGAACAAGGCCAGGTACATGGCACTGATGCTCCAGGCGGCATCGAACTGGCCAGCGCCTTCCAGGCCGTACAGGTGCACGACCTTCGCCCGCACCACCAGGACGCAGCCCAGGGTCAGCATCAGCGACAACAGCGACGGCAGCGCCACGTGCAGAAAGCGTGTGCTGGCATCCCAAGTGACGCCGCTCGGCGCTAATTCAGCGAGGCTGCCCAGGTAGCCGAGCCGGCGCACATGAATGAACGCGATCAGCAACGCTGGCACCAGCCCGCCACCCACCAGCAGCACCAGCAGGTCAGGGTATCCGCGCATGTAGGCCAGCCCCGCCGGCAGTGCCACCACTGCCGCGCCCAGGCCGGTGGCCAGGTTTATGAGCGCCACCGAGCCATACTGCCCGTCTGCCGTCAGCACCCCGCGCAGGAAGAACAGCAGCGTGCCCAGGATCACCGGGATCACCAGCCAGCGCACCGCCGAGGCATGATCTCCAGCCAGGGCAAGCCCGGCAATCAGATCGGCTCCAGCGAGCACCGCGCCGCACACGAGCAGGCCCATGGCAAGGAATACATAAAGAGTGGAGAGGAAAAAGCGCTGCCGAGTGATCCCGGTGTAGATGCTCATGCCCTGGACAACGGCATTCTGCCCGCCGATCGAGGCCACCGACGAGAGCATCTGCTGCAACTGACGCAATACCGAATACAGCCCAACCCCCGCCGGCCCAGCGACGATAGCCAGGAGCTTGACGGCAATGGCACCGAACAGCAGGCCGAAAAACTGCCCGCTGGCAGTTTTGAACGTGGAAATCGCCATCCCTGGTTTCATCGAGCGAACTCCTTGTCCGCAGCATTGGCTTTGAGAGGGTCACCCAACAGGAAGGCGAGCACAACGTAAATGAACAGCCCGCCACTGAGCAGTGTCGCGGTCAACGAACTGATCGAGGCAATGAAGAAACAGACAATGCTCGACACGATCAGCACCCGACTGCCCGACGTGAAAATACACGCCGCACAGAATGTAAAGACCAGGCAATAGGCAAGCACTCCCAACCAGCCGAAAGCAAGCTTGGCGTCGACGAAGAACACGGTGTTCGAGGCCCCCTGCCCGCCTGGAGATGCCCCGTACTCGAAGACGTAGACCATCTTTTCCAGTGGCACTTTCGGCTCACCGTACAACAGGTGCACCAGGCTGATCGAACGCCCATTGGTGATGTGCCCATCCAGGACGATACGCTGGAACTCCAGCCAGTCGTAGGCAGTGATATAGGGCACCCAGGCGATCCGGTTGAACAGGAGCGTCAATTTGCCCGAGACCGTGGCTGCATCGAGCCTGTATTTACCGTCGCCGTATAGCACATGCAGGTGATGGAGGAGCACTGAGCGCGACGGTGGCGCCATGGCCCTATCGATAGGCATGCCGGGCGGCACCATCATCTGGGCGTCTTCGCCATGCGAAGCCTGCGTCGCGGCACCAGGCGCGGCCGCGGTGCTGTTGCCGCCCATGGCCAGGAATGTCATGAGCATGATACTGCTCGCCAACAGCAGCAACACAGCTGCCAGGGTCTTCCAGTGCTTTGCAAATGCGAAATGCAGGGCCAGAGGCAGCAGCACGAAGATCGGCGCGGCTTTTTCCATGGACAGCAGCGATAGCACCAGGACAAACCCCAGCAATGCATGCCTCGAGCGTGCACGGGCCATGAAGGCAGCCACCAGAATCAGCGGCAGGATCGAGCGACCAAGAATGAACACTGCATAGCGCAGCACGCTTTCATAGCCCTTGAGCCCGGCCAAGTACTGGCTGCGCGAATGGGCAATGTCCATGAGGCTGCCGCCCTTGAGCGCAACCAGCAACGGCACGGAAGGCGCTCGCCAGGACACATAGGCCAGAACAAGTGCATAAATCAGCAAGCAGGCGCCCGCCAGCATGCTCCAACACGAAGTGGGTACCTGGCGCAGCACTGCCACTTGGCGCACCAGAATCAGGTACAACCTGGAAAAGTAAGGAAAACTGAACCAATAGGTCGCAGTAAAAAGAAACAGCAGGATCAGAAAATCCCGAGACACTTCATTGCTGAACAAAAACTGCCCGACACAGGCAGCCGGCAGGTAGATCAGCAACATTACAAGTACCGGTAAATGCCTGATCGCCCAAGCCCTGCTAATAACCGTCATCATTTCGACTTGCTCAAGATTAGCCTCGCCCCAACTGAAATTACCGCCCCGTACATGGCGCAATGTTACCTGAGAGCACCTTTACAAGCCTTTGAACCTGGGCACTCATCTCGAAATGCTGATCGAAGTAAGCCCGGCCAGCCCGCCCCATCTGCTCGCGCATCGCTGGATCCATGGCTTTGAGACGGCGTAGGTTGTCCACCAGCGCTTCCACCTGCTCAGCCGCCGAAGCCATACCGGCTCCCGCCTCGATCACCACCCGTGCGCCCTCGCCGTTGAGGCTGGCCGCTATCGGCCTGCCAGCGGCCAGGTACGCCTGGATCTTGCTCGGCACGGTCTGGGCGAAGATGTCCTGGTCGTTGAGCGAAACGAGCAATACCGCAGAGCGCTCGAATATGGCCGGCATCATGTCCATGGGAAAACGCCCCGGCAGGATGAGGTTGTCCAACCCCAACGCCTGCTTGCGTTCCTGCAGCCAAGCAGACCTGCTGCCACTACCCACCAATACCAGGCGCAGGTCCGCGTCATCACACAGTTGCACCGCCGCCTCGACCAGCGTGTCCAGCGCCTGGGCAGTGCCCAGGTTGCCGGCGAACACCACGCAAAAATGGTTGGCCAACACATCGCCCAATGGCTCGGGCAGCGCCGGCGCATGGGCCATGGCACGGGAGTCCATCGAGTTGGGGAAGTAGACAATCTTGTCCCTGGCGGCGTATCGCGACACCGGCTCCACGAACGCGTGCGACTGCACCAGCAGCGTGTCACAGCAACGGTAGATGCCCCGCACCAGGCCGCCGACCAGACGCAAGGCCAGGCGATTGCGGACGAACCCGGTGGCGGCCAGGCTCTCCGGCCACAAGTCCTGGACCCACAACGCCAGCCTGGCGCGCTTGATCCACTTCAGCAAAATGGCAGGAATGGCCTGCAGGATGGGCGATGGCGCAAAGACCAGGATGGCATCGAACTCCCGCTTGCGCAGCAGCCAAGGCAGATAGAACAAGCCGGCCAGCACGAACGACAGGTAATTGAGTATGAGGTTTCTCGCCCCGCCCGCCCCGCGCGGCCATAACGGCACCCGCACGACATCGATGCGTTCAAGGTAACGTTCGCGCTGGGTTCCGCCTGCCCGGTAGCCCTCGAAGATGTCGCCATCCGGATAGTTGGGTTTGCCAGTGGCAACAACCACGTCATGCCCCTGCTCGTCCAGCGTGCGCACGATGTCGTTGATGATGAAGCTTTCAGGCCAGAAATACTGGGAAAGTACGAGGATCTTCATGGGTAGTCAGTGACTCAATCGAGAAGCAGGGAGACATGCCGGGCAATCGCGAGGCTTTCTGTCAGCCCAGGTGATTCGATCCCGTAAAGATTGACCAGGCCAGGCAAACCATGGGTTTGCGGCGCCTGAATGCTGAAATCTGCGGCAGGCTGGCCTGCGGCGGCATTTAGGCCGTATACCACTGCAACCAGCAGTCAGCTTGTTCGTATCAATCGATGGGAAATATCTGGCAATTGCGCGAGAAAACTCCTCGCGAAGAGACTCATCCACCCGATAGTCCAGTGCCTGGGTCCACGCGACCTCCGGGCCGAAGCGTACCTGCCCGCCCCGGTCCAGGGTGGCATGGACACCCAGGAGCGCCGTGTTGGTTTCCGGCATCGGATAGACCAGATGGCTGAAGGGTGCGCGACCGGCATAGGCGAAATAGCGGCCCTGGCACCAATGGGTGGCCGGCACGTGCGCAGCGGCCAAGCCTTCGACCCGCTCGGCCAGCTGGCTGGCGAAAAGACCGGCGGCGTTGATCACACAACGGGCGTGGAGCTTGAAGCGCTCGCCACAACTGCCCCCCACCACCTCCCAGCCCTGTGCAGTGGGTGCCTGGTGCTCGCCCCGGGTATCAAGCACCAGGTCCGCGC
Source organism: Pseudomonas laurentiana (assembly GCF_014648275.1). Taxonomy (GTDB): domain Bacteria; phylum Pseudomonadota; class Gammaproteobacteria; order Pseudomonadales; family Pseudomonadaceae; genus Aquipseudomonas; species Aquipseudomonas laurentiana. The sequence goes on along the minus strand of NZ_BMQU01000012.1, from coordinate 92,662 downwards.
CATGGCGCCGTGCGTCGGCAAGCAGCGACTCCATGTAGCCATGGATGTCGATGATGCCGGTCTGCGGCGAGAACAGCGCAGCCACCCCGGCAACTGACTGCTCCAGCTCACGCAGGCATGCCACGGAAACTTCCTCGAGGCTATCTACTCCCGAGTGGCGAGCATTGCGCTGCAGCGCCTCAAGGGCCGCGACTTCGGACTCGGTGACCGCCACCAGCAGCTTGCCAACCCGGCGGTTGTTCACACCATGGTCCTGGCACCAGCTGTATAAAAGGTCGCGACCTTCCGCGCACAGGCCCGCCTTCAGCGACCCCGGTGCGTAGTAGATACCGGCGTGAATGACTTCGGAGTTGCGGCTTGAGGTATGCTCGTCGATACGGCATTCCTGCTCGACCAGCATCACGCTGTTGCCCTGGCGGGCCATCTGGGCGGCACAGGCCAGGCCGATGACACCGCCACCCACGACCAGACAACCGATGTCGTTCATCTATCGCTACTCGGTTGCAGGCGCAGATAAACGCCATGCATGAGCTTCGCATTGGCGCCGATAGCGAAATTGTCCTGGGCCCATGCGCGAGCCTGGCGCCCCAGTTGCTCGCGAAACGCGTCATTCTCGACCAGACGTTGCAGCGCATCAGCCAGTAGCACGGGATCCGGCCGGGGAATCGCCAGGCCCGTCACCTCATGAATGATCGCATCCAGCACAGGGTCCTGGACCGCCACCACGCTGGGAATCGAGTAGAACGCCGCCTCGAAGACCGGGCGCCCCGCAGCATCTAGATGCGAAGGGAAGCACAGCACATCCAGTTGCGGATACAGCGTTCTTACATCGCCGACAAAACCCAGGAGGCTGACATGCCCTTGCAGTTCATGCTGAACGATCAGGCGCTCCAGATCCGCACGAACATCACGGGCGAACCCTAGCTTGCCGAGCACCCAAGCTTTCAGGCCAGACAATTGCCGAGCGTTCTCACCCGCGATCAGGCAATGCACCTGGACTCCCCGCTCCTTGAGGATTCGCATGGCCTCGATCAGTTCGTAAATACCTTTGAGGGCAATAAGAACCCCCAAGAAGCCGACAGTGACCAGCGCTCTCGAATGACCACCCGAGCCTGCTGGGGGGTTGTCGATCACCAGCCCGTTGTGAACGACCTCTACCTGAAGCTTCGAATCCAGTGTCTGCCTCACCGTATGATCGATGGCCACCACGGCATCGGCATGCCTGGCAAGCCAATGATTGATCAGCCGAGTGCGCAGCCCGTTGCCCGGAGTGCGCTGCAACGAGCGGACATGCACCACCATGGGGATGCGCAGCACCCATTTGGTCAATATGGCCAGCGGCAGCAGGGTGATTTCATTCACGTGCAGTAAATCGAAGCGCTCATGGCGCAAACGCCAGATGGCCGCCAGGGAAAACGACAGCAGCAACAACTCCCGCAAAAGGATTATCCAGCGCAATCGCCGGTAGTAACCATAACGGGTGTTGTCAAACTGGCTGAGCCCTCGTACAGGCCTGACGTCCATGCCCGCATCGGTGAACGCTTTGCATACCGGGCCGCGTGGTGTCAGGACCGTGCCCGTGACGCCTTGCTGACGCAGGCAGGCAAACAGCTCAATGAGGCTTTTGGACGCCCCGCCGAATGCCGCGGCCGGGTGCATGTAAAGAATACGCATGCGCCTCAATGCCTCCTGAAAAGCGTCAGGATGGCATCGATGAAAGCTCGGGACGCCTCCTTGATGAACTGCGGACGAGCGCCCGGAACGTAGAACGAGACTCTCAAGATGCTTATCAACCTTCGACTCAACCCAGGAAGTGACTGTGCCAGCGGCAGAAATTGATCCAGCGCCATATCTGCCAGGAGAAGGGCTGCCTTCCTGCCATGATCAGTTCGAATTCACGAAGCGCCTGTGCCTGGTTGAAGAACGGCAAATGAAGATCATGCTTCAGCCAACCGCGAATGGTATCGACCATCGAGGCGAACAGAGCCTGCTCAGGTGTGGCGAAACCGATCTTGTCACGGCGGTCCAGCACATCATCCGGCACAATCCCACGCATCGCGGCACGGAAGACCGACTTCGTCTCGCCCTTCGGCGAGACGAGATACGACTCGGGCAACGAGAGCAACAGGTCGACAAAATCCTGGGTCAGGAAGGGCACTCGGCTCTCGACCGAGAAGCGCATGGAGTTGCGGTCCCCATGCCTGAGCAACGCGGGCAGGCCTCGCTTGGTGAGCGACAAGCCAAGCTCGGCTGCAAGCCTGCGCCCCGGCTCGTTGACTTCAGCACGCTGGTGAGGGAACGCCCGGATGATGCCGCGTTCGATCAGCGGCCCAGGGTTGAGCCACGCCGGTGTGCTGCGCATTCCGTTCAGCGACCTGAGCGCCTGGTAAAGCGAACCCTGGGTCATTTCCGCGACGCAGCGCTTGACGCCCCCGATACGGTCACGCCCTGGCCACTGCGCCCACTCGTTCAGGAACGACCAGGCTTCGCTGAGGTGGCCTTTTTCCAGCAAACTGCGCAAGCGCTGCCCCGGGTAGCCACTGTAGCCGCCAAGCATCTCATCGGCACCCTGGCCGTCCAGCGTGACAGTAACGCCGTTTTCCCGAGCCAACTGGAAAACCCGGTACTGGGCATAGATGCTGGTGCTACCGAACGGCTCGCCCTGGGCAAGGATCATGGAGTCCAGGTCCCTGACCAGGTTCTCGGCACTGACGACAACCTTGTGCGGGCGGGCATTCACGTGTTGATTGACGCGATCGACCCAGACCTCTTCGCTGACATCGCTGTCGCGGGCGATATAGCTGAATGTATGGATCGGCAGGTCTGGCTCCACATGCCGCATGGCACAGACGACCGCGGAAGAGTCGATCCCCCCCGACAGCGCCGCCCCCAGGGCGACATCGCTGCGTAGATGCAGGCGAATGTTGGCAAGGAACTGCTCCCTGACCTGCTCGGCAGCGTCCGCGAAGCTCAGGTCGGTGCGCTCCTTGATGCTGGGTTTCCACCAAGGGCGCGGCTCGCGGACGGCAGACGAGTGCAAGTCCACCTGCATCAGATGGCCCGACGGCAGTTGCTTCACGCCCTCGAAGAAGGTCGAAGGGTTGCTGTCGTAATCGCCATGCACCAGATAGTCATAGGCACGTTGCCAATCGAGTTGCAGCGGGGCCGCCTTGAGCGCTTTGATCGCACCCACTTCCGAAGCGAACAGGAAGTGCCCACCTTCAACGGTATAAAACAGCGGTTTTATACCGAACGCATCGCGCACGCACGTGAGCGTGGCGCGCTGGTGGTCGAGCAGGACAAAGGAAAACATACCGACGAGGCGCGGCAATGCCTGCTCGCCCCAAGCTTCCCAGGCCGCGAGCAGCACCTCGGTGTCCGAGTCGGTGGTAAACACCCTGCCACCCGCTGCCAGCTCGGCACGCAGTTCACGGTAGTTGTAGATCTCACCGTTGAACACAAGCACATAGCGACCATCGCTGGCCTTCATCGGCTGATGGCCACCCGATGACAGATCAATGATGGAAAGCCGGGTGTGCCCTAATGCAACGTTGGCGGCGGCGCAGGAAAAACCTTCGACACCCCGATCGTCAGGCCCTCGAAAGCGAAGCTGAACCAGCGCCCGCTCGACGCGAGCGTAAGGAACTTCCGCGCCTGTGAACCACGCGCCCCCTAAAATCCCACACATAAGCTCAATCAACCCAGTACAGCGTCAATTCGACAATGGAAATTATGATAAGTGAGTTCAACAATACACTGCCTACCAACTCGCCACATTCAGATAAAGGCCACAGATAGCTAAACAGTGTTAAACGTATCTTGATCTTTCCAGGGTGTGACGAGCAAACCCTGGGAAATTTTCACGACTCGGCCGCGGACTATACCTGAACCGCGCGCATCACACACGTCGGCCTTGGAGGCCAGGGCCAGAAACACACGACGGACTGCAGTCTGCCCTACAGAGCATGCGCGCGATCACTCATAGCCGCTCGCGATCAACATCCAGAGCGCATAGCGCTTGACGCGCTCCCCCCTACCCCACATCAAGCAGGCTGAGGCCTTTGGCACGATCGCGCCGAGCGTGCTGGATCAACCCTGCTCAATCGAACAAGTCGCACCCTGAGAGTCGTAAGCCACGAAACTGCTCATCCAAATCCATACCGGATCAAAAAAATTCGACTGCGTACTACTAAGGACTCTCCGATCAAGTCAGCACAGGCCGTCTGACCTGTGCTGAAATAGCCTCCCGCTCAACCAACCCCCACAAGCCTTGCCCATGAGTCAGATGAGCTTTTTCGATTTCGAGTACGCCGGTAAGCGCAAGCAGACCCGCCGTGAGCGTTTCCTGGCCGAGATGGAGCACGTCGTGCCGTGGAGCGGACTGGTCGCGTTGATCGAGCCGTACTATCCAAAGGCCGCTGGCGGTCGTAAGCCTTATCCATTGGAAACGATGCTGCGCATTCACTTGCTGCAGAACTGGTTTCGCTGAGCGATCCAGCGATGGAAGAAGCGTTGTACGAGATCACCTCGATGCGCCAGTTTGCTCGGCTGACGCTCAGCACCCCGATCCCGGAAGACACGACAATCATGAATTTCCGGCACTTGCTGGAGAAACACCAGTTGGCGGCAGGCATCCTGGAAACCATCAATACCTACCTGGGCAACCAGTACTATTTCGGCATGAGGGCCCATATCGGCGCAGATGCTGAATCAGGTCTGGTGCATCACGTTCACAGCACCGCTGCGAACGTGGCCGACGTAACGAAAGTTGCACATCTGTTGCATGGCGCAGAGAACGTCACCTGTGCCGATGCGGGCTATACCGGTGTTGAGAAAAGACCAGAGCATGAAGGGCGGCCAGCGATCTGGCAGATAGCTACGCACGTAGCACTTATAAGCACTTGGGCAAACGCAGCGCGCTACAAAGCCAAGCGCATGATCGAAAAGGCCAAGGCGCAGGTACGTGCGAAAGTGGAGTACCCGTTCCGGGTAATCAAACGCCAACTCGGCTACGTGAAAACTCGCTTCCGGGGATTGACCAAGAACACGGCTAACTGACCACGCTATTTGCGCTATCGAACCTGTGGATGTCGCGCCGACAATTATTGACTACCACAGGAGAGGTGCGTCTGTAGTAAAGGAAAACCAAGGTTGAGCCTTGGTTTGGGCAACATGGGCACTGAAAACCATCACCCAGATGGGTCAAGACGCCGCCTGTTGCCGGTTGTTGAGCGACTTGCTCGGAGTTTCCTTAACAGGGCATCCCACGGATTGGATACGACCTCGCCATCCATACGAGGTCGAAGCCGATATCCATGGAGCTCAAGCCCAGCATGTAGCGGAGGAAAGTCAGGAACTTCGCCACTACGTGCCCTTGCATATTCTTGAGAAATCAACGCTATCGGCTGACGCTTCGCAGAGGATGGGTCGAGGATTGCCAGTTAGGGCAACTAGGCCAGGCCCTTTCACCCCATCGCCTCTCCCACCCTCTGCATAGCCGCAGGATTAGGCAATGGCGTCTTTCAGCGCGCTACAGATTGCCTGCTGTTGCTCAACGAGAAGATAAGGGTGCATCGGTAAGCTCATGACGCGCTGTGCGACGCTATCTCCAACAGGCAGCTTGGCAAGGTCGTCACGAACGGCAGGCTGCTTGTTCAACGGGATTGGATAGTGCACGGCGGTAGGTACGCCTGCCTGCGAGAGTTGCGCCTGCACTTTTTCGCGATCGTCCACCTGCACCGTGTATTGGGCCCAGGCGCTGGTATTGCCTGCAGCCACAAAGGGTGCAGCAATGCCGTTCGCACCGAGCAACTGGGCATAACGCTCGGCAACATTGTCACGCTGCGCAAGTTCAGCCTCGAAGATCTCAAGCTTGGGCAGCAGAATCGCGGCCTGCAGGGTGTCCAGACGGCTGTTCACACCCACGCGGATGTGATGGTAACGACGGTCCTGGCCGTGACGGGCGATCTGGCGCAGCACTTTGGCGAACTCGTCGTCATTGGTGAAGATCGCACCGCCGTCGCCATAGCAACCCAGCGGCTTGCTAGGGAAGAAGCTGGTGCAGGCGATGGTAGTCAGGTTGCAGGAGCGTTTGCCGTTGTAGGTTGCGCCGAAGCTCTGCGCAGCATCTTCGATGACCGGGATACCGTGCTTGGCGGCAATCGCGTTGATCGCGTCATAGTCGGCGCACTGGCCATACAACGAGACCGGAATGATGGCCTTGGTGCGCGGGGTAATGGCCGCTTCCAGCTTCACCGGATCCAGGTTGTAGGTACGCGGGTCGACGTCGACGTAGACAGGCTTGGCCCCCAGCAGCGCCACGGTCTCGGCCGTCGCGATGTAGGTAAAGCCCGGCGTTATCACTTCGTCACCAGGGCCGATGCCCAGGGCCATCTGGGCGATCTGCAAGGCATCGGTACCGTTTGCACAGGTGATGCAATACTTGGCGCCGACAAAAGCTGCCAGACGCTCTTCAAGCTCGGCAACTTCCGGGCCGAGGATGTACTGCCCGTGGGCCAGGACACGCTGGATGCCAGCGTCGATCTTGTCCTTAAGGTTGGCCTGCTGGATCTTGAGGTCGATGAACTCGATCATTTGGCGCTTTCCTTTGCCAGGGTCTTGCCACTCAGGCGGTAACGGGCACCACTGTGCTCACAGACCGCCTCAGCTTCGCCCTCAAGGGGCAGGTCAAGCTGTTCGCCGAACTCGCTCATCCAGCCGATCTGCCTTGCCGGAACGCCCACCATAAGGGCATAGGCCGGCACGTTCTTGTTGATCACCGCGCCGGCACCGACAAAGGCGTACGCACCGATGGTCACACCGCACACGATGGTGCAGTTGGCGCCCAAGGTGGCGCCTTTACGGACCAGGGTGTCACGGTACTCGCTCTTGCGTTCGATCAGCGACCGCGGGTTGTAGACATTGGTGAACACCATGCTGGGACCACAGAACACGCCCTCTTCAAGGGTGACGTTGTCGTATACCGACACGTTGTTCTGGATCTTGCAGTTGTCGCCAATGACCACCTTGTTGCCCACGAACACGTTCTGCCCGAGGGAAACCCCCTTGCCGACCCGTGCGCCACCGCAAACGTGGACGAAGTGCCACACCCGCGAACCTTCGCCAATCTGTGCGCCGTCATCGACGATCGCCGAAGCATGCACCTGATAATTCATGTCAGCCTCAACGACGCAGGGTTACGAGGAATGGGTGGCCTTCGTCGTTTTCCGGCTCGACGACTTTTGCCGAACGGATGGTGTTCACAGTTTCTACGCAGTGGCGCGCATCTTCGATGCCATAGCCACGACCGGCCAGGATTTCCTGGTAGCTGGTGGTATGCAGGTCAGTGAAACCTTCGGAGAACTCCATCTCGGCACCGTCGACAGTAATCGAACGGTAGGTCGGCTTCTTGCCCTTGACCGACTCGGGCAGGTCGTTGGCGTCGATGGATAGGAACCAGCGCACGCGCGCCTTCTCGTACTCCAAGTAACCCGCAGCCTTGTAGTCGTTGGCGAAATGCACGACGTTGCGCTGCAGCTTGCCGAAGATGAAGTGCAGCATGTCGTAGAAGTGCACGCCGATGTTAGTGGCGACACCGTAAGACTTGCGTGGATCGCCCTTCCAGCTCTCCATGTACCACTTGCCGCGGGAGGTAATGTAGGTGAGCTCGACATCATACTTGCCATCGCGGTTTTCACCGGCGACCTTTTCCTTCAAGTCCAGGATTGCCTTGTGATGGCGCAATTGCAGGATGTTATAGACGCGCTTGCCGGTCTCTTTCTCGACCAGGGCCAGTTCGTCCAGCACTTCCGGCGTCGGCACCAGCGGCTTTTCGCAGATCACGTCGCAACCCAGGCGCAGGCCGGCAGCGATGTGGGCGTGGTGCAGGTAGTTCGGCGAGCAGACCGCAACATAGTCCAGGGCGGTTACCGGATCGCGCTTGAGGCGGTTGGCGTGCTCGGCAAAGCGCTCGAACTCGGTGAAAAACTCGCTCTGCGGCGACAGGCTGTCGATGATCCCGACCGAATCATTGATGTCGTAGGCCAGGGACAGTTCATTGCCGGTGTCTTTGATGGCACGCATGTGCCGTGGGGCGATATAGCCGGCAGCACCGATAAGGGCAAAACGTTTCAAGAAGGACACTCCCGCAATCAGGCTTTGATGATATGGGCTTCTGGCGCGCGGTACTTACCGCGGCTATCGACGACCAGCTTGGCATGCTGGCGGATCAGCTCGTAGTCGAACTTGTCGTGGTCGGTGGCCAGCACCACGGCATCGAAGCGGGCGAGGTTTTCCGCAGTCAGTGCTTCGCTGGAGAGTTCGAAGTGGTGCTCGCGCATCTTCGGGAACACCGGTACGTGCGGGTCGCTGTAGGCGACGACGCAACCTTTCGCTTCGAGCAGCTCCATGATCTCGACCGACGGCGACTCGCGCATGTCGTCGACGTTCTTCTTGTAGGCGATGCCCAGCACCAGCACTTTGCTACCTTTCAGCGCCTTGGCGCTGTTGTTCAGACCATCCATCAGCTTGTTGACCACGAACTCGGGCATGGCCTGGTTGACTTCACCGGACAGCTCGATGAAGCGGGTGTGCAGGCCATACTCGCGGGCCTTCCAGGTCAGGTAGAACGGGTCGATCGGGATGCAGTGGCCGCCCAGGCCCGGGCCCGGGTAGTACGGGGTGAAGCCGAACGGCTTGGTTGCCGCAGCATCGACCACTTCGAAGATGTCGATACCCATGCGGTCGGCGACGATCTTCATCTCGTTGACCAGGCCGATGTTCACCGCGCGATGGATGTTCTCCAGCAGCTTGGTCATTTCCGCTGCCTTGGTGGAGCTAACCGAGACAACGCGATCGATTGCCTGCTCGTAGAGTGCAACGCCCACATCCAGGCACGCTGGGGTGTGCCCACCGATGACTTTGGGAATAGTACGAGTTTCAAAGTTTGGATTGCCCGGATCTTCGCGCTCCGGCGAATAGACCAGAAAAATATTCTCACCTACTTTGAGCCCGGCTTCCTCAACGCGCGGAAGAAGCTCCTCTTCCGTGGTACCCGGGTAGGTAGTGCTCTCCAAAGACACAACCTGCCCTTCACGCAAGTAAGGTTTGATCGCATCCGTGGTATTGATCACGAAGCTCATGTCCGGCTCGCGATACTTGTTCAATGGCGTAGGCACGCACAGGATCAAGGCATCGCATTCGCTCGCGCGCTGAAAATCGCTGGTCGCTTCGAAACCGCCTTCGCGGGCGTCACGAATTTTTTCTGCAGGGATGTGTTCAATATAACTTTCCCCACCATTGAGCCGGGTGACCTTTGCCTCATCAATATCAATACCGAGCACACGATAGCCGATAGCGTTGTAACGCAACATCAAAGGTAGACCGACATAGCCTAGCCCGACGATCCCGATCAGAGCTTCTCTGCTTTTAAATTTGGCTATGCTAGCCCGTTTGATGTCCGACATCTGGCAAAACTCCCCATCTATAAAACTAAAACAGTTAAAGCACCAACGAACCGGGATTGACCAACCCGCTGTCGATGTTGCCATAAAGCGGCTTTGCATTGCCTTTAGCAGCAAATGCGCTCGTCACCCTAGCCTCATGGCGCGTCACAAATACCTCCGACTATCATTTTCGTGCTCGGGCAACAAAAAGCTCGCAAACCAGGCCCACGTCTTGCGCCCGACAAAGGAATACTGTAGGAGTCGTCTTGGTTTGGATCATCAGGCAGGAAAATTCCTACAACCCTGCAACCCAAAATCGACGTATTATGCCTATTATCCTTCTGAATGGCTTCAGAAAATTGGCAAACCGACCAATAGACATAATACGTCGCGGCAGGAGCAACAATCGGACAGATAGGACGAACCGCAACAACGCATGCCAAGCCAAGCTTGACCTAGGGAGCAGGCCATACAACTCAAACCAGAGCTTTCACTCCCCTGCCCCAGGAGAGAAAGTGCGAGATTAGAGGGTGCGAGTGACCCAAGCCGATAACACCAAGTACTCCTCACCGCTGAGGAGCATACTCATCTATACAACTCAACTATCAGTTGGCATACCAGAAATCCGTACATCTACCTTATGCTCCATCTGATCATAATGGATGAACAAAGCAGCAGCCAACGCCCTTTTCGCCCTCCACTCTCCATGCACCAAAACAATCTGCGCAGGCCACTGCTGCATCCCCGTTACGAAATCCACCAAGCCTTTCTGATCCGCATGGGCCGAGTAGCCACCCAGCGTTGCCACTTTGGCCTTGATCTCGTACATCTCGGCATCCAGGTCAATCATGACAAAGCCTTCGGCGCCCTCGCTTGCCTGTATCACTGCACCCGGCGTGCCTCTTGCCTGGTAGCCAACGAACAACACTTGGTGCCGCGGGTCGCCAAGCATAGCCTTGAGGTAGTTGACGATTCGCCCACCTGAACACATGCCGTTGCCTGCAATGACAATAGCAGGCCTGCCGGTGCTCGCTAGGTAGTTGACGGCTTTCTGGTGCTGCACGTGGCTATCAATGGTGATCAACTGCCTGAAGCGCAGCGGTTTTCGCCCCTCGCTCAAACGCTGCCGGGCTTCGTCATTCCAGAAGTCGCTAAGCTCACGGTAGGCTTGGGTGAAACGGCTGGCCAATGGCGAATCAAGAATGATGGGCAGTTGCGGCCAGTCGATGGGCAACCCTTGCCGAGGCTCCTGTTCGCCTTGGCAAGGCTCGGCAGACAGCAGCGCCTTGCGGTGGAGGATGTCTTCGATTTCGTAGAGCAGCTCTTGGGTGCGACCGGCACTGAATGCCGGAATCAGGATGGTGCCATGGTCAGCCAACGCCTGATCGATCGCTTGTTCGAGGCGTTGCTGGCGATGGGTACGGTCTTCATGCAGGCGGTCGCCGTAGGTGCTTTCCAGCACCAGGATGTCGGCTCGCTCCGGCGATTTGGGTGGCTGCAACAATGGCGTAAGGGTCGCCCCGAGGTCTCCAGAAAAAACTATGCGTTTGTTGGTAGCGGTTTTCAGGTAGTGGATATCACATTCAATGTACGCCGAACCCAATACATGGCCCGCACGCTGAAGGCGGACATTGCAGATCAGGTCCGGGGTATTGATGAGTTCATGCCACTGATCGTAGGGCACAGCGATGATGGCTTGCTCTACACGCTTGAGGTAGCGATCTACTGTGTTCTGGTCACGGGTGACGCTGAGTTTGAAGGCATCTTCCAACACTAGCGGCAATAGCCTGGCAGAGGGCTGACTGCAGATAATAGGGCCGTTGAAACCAGCAGCCAGCAGGCTGGGAATGCGCCCGACATGATCAATGTGAATATGAGTGATCAGCAGGGCCTTGATGCCCTCTATCGGGAAGTCGACTGCAAGGTTGGCCGCTGGGCTCGACTCGTCACCCTGAAACAGACCGCAATCGACCAGCAGGCTTTGAGCGCCATCAAGATCGAGCTGGTGACAGGAGCCGGTTACGCCTTGGGTGGCGCCGTGGTGGGTAATAGCGGGAAAATCCATACGAGCCCGTTCCATGCGTTTTTGAGTAGCACTATTACTCCACAGATGCGCGTGGTTACGGTGTCGGAATCGGATGCTATGAACGTAGGAAACGTCCTATTTCTGAGTGCTGTTCAATATTCTGCAGTTTAGTGCGAGGCTTGCCTCAGGTATTCGTGCGGCGAACACGGCTTTTGGTGCGCAGGGCGATGTACATGCCCAACAACGGGCCTACGGCGAGACCAGTCAACAGCGCAGCCAGAACGATCACAGCAACAGGCAACGCCGGAGCAGACCAACCAAACAGCACAAGTGCCACGGCCTGTTGGTTTTCCAGCACAAACAGCAGCACAACCGCTGCCACCGCCAGAACGAACACTACCAGCAGTAGCCGTTTAAGGTTGCGCATGTTTATCTCCTTTTCCTGACAGGATCACGCCTCTTCCTCGTCTTCATTGACCCGATCCCGTAACTCTTTACCGGGTTTGAAATGCGGCACGAACTTGCCATCAAGGCTGACAGACTGACCGGTCTTGGGATTTCGGCCTACGCGGGGCGCACGGTAGTGCAGTGAGAAGCTGCCAAAACCGCGAATTTCAATACGATCACCCGTCGCAAGGCACTGGGACATTTGCTCAAGCATGGTCTTGATGGCCAGCTCCACATCTTTGGACGAGAGCAGCCCCTGATGGGTGACAATACGTTCGATCAACTCGGACTTCGTCATATTTTTCCCTTCTTTATCAAGCAGCTAGATCATTGCTTCTTCTGTTTGTAGCATGCTGGGAGGGATTTGAACAGGGTAGATCTTGACTTAATCAAAAATTCAAAATCGCACCATAGTGGGGATGCCCAAGGAACGCGGGCTGGCAGGACTTTGATGGTATCGGTGGGGAGTCTGCGAGGTCGTGGTGCCTGTATCGCGGGCAAGCCCGACTCCCACAGTCTGTACTGGTCAGAGTCAGAAGCGAGGCTTTAGTCCCACCCACCCCTTCAAGTCTAAACATACAAGCAGGCTTGCCTGCGATGGTATCGGCGGGGTGTCTGCGAGTTCGCGGTGCCTGCATCGCGGGCAAGCCAGACTCCCGCAGTTGTTGGCGTTTGCGATGGTGTCGGTAGGGTGCCCTCGAGAGGCCGCGTGTTTTGCAGGCACAAAAAAGGGCGACCGAAGTCGCCCTTTTTCTTAACCAGTCAGAACTTAGTTCTGCTTGGCCATTGCCTCGCGCAGCAGGGCAGCCATGGTGGTGTCACCAGTGACTTCTGGAGCGGTTTTCAGGCTCTGGATCGCTTCGCGCTCTTCTGCATCGTCTTTCGACTTGATGGACAGGTTGATTACGCGGCTCTTACGGTCGACGCTGATGATCTTAGCTTCGATCTCTTCGCCTTCTTTCAGGACGTTACGCGCGTCTTCAACGCGGTCACGGCTGATTTCGGAGGCTTTCAGAGTAGCTTCGATGTCATCAGCCAGGGTAACTACAGCGCCCTTGGCGTCAACTTCTTTCACGATACCTTTGACGATAGCGCCCTTGTCGTTGACAGCAACGTAGTTGGAGAACGGATCGTCTTCCAGCTGCTTGATGCCCAAGGAGATGCGCTCGCGCTCTGGGTCAACCGACAGGATGACGGTTTCCAGCTCGTCGCCCTTCTTGAAGCGACGTACGGCTTCTTCGCCGACTTCGTTCCAGGAGATGTCCGACAGGTGAACCAGACCGTCGATGCCGCCGTCCAGACCAATGAAGATACCGAAATCGGTGATCGACTTGATGGTGCCGGAGATCTTGTCGCCCTTGTTGAACTGGCCAGAGAAGTCTTCCCATGGGTTGGACTTGCACTGTTTGATGCCCAGGGAGATACGACGACGCTCTTCGTCGATGTCCAGAACCATAACTTCCACTTCGTCGCCCACTTGAACGACTTTCGATGGGTGGATGTTCTTGTTGGTCCAGTCCATTTCGGAAACGTGTACCAGGCCTTCCACGCCTTCTTCCAGCTCTGCGAAGCAGCCGTAGTCGGTCAGGTTGGTAACGCGCGCCATGACGCGAGTGCTCTCTGGGTAACGTGCCTTGATAGCAACCCATGGGTCTTCGCCCAGTTGCTTCAGGCCCAGGGAAACGCGGTTACGCTCGCGATCGTACTTCAGAACCTTGACATCGATCTCGTCGCCAACGTTGACGATTTCCGATGGATGCTTGATACGCTTCCAAGCCATGTCGGTGATGTGCAGCAGGCCATCGACGCCGCCCAGATCAACGAATGCACCGTAGTCTGTGAGGTTCTTGACGATACCTTTGACTTGTTGGCCTTCCTGCAGCGATTCCAGCAGAGCTTCGCGCTCGGCGCTGTTTTCGGCTTCCAGGACGCTGCGACGGGAAACGACAACGTTGTTGCGCTTCTGGTCCAGCTTGATGACCTTGAATTCCAGCTCTTTGCCTTCCAGGTGGGTGGTGTCGCGCACTGGGCGGACATCAACCAGGGAACCTGGCAGGAAGGCGCGGATGCCGTTGACGTCAACAGTGAAGCCGCCTTTGACTTTACCGTTGATAACGCCCTTGACCACTTCTTCGGCGGCGAAAGCTGCTTCCAGAACAATCCAGCACTCGGCGCGCTTGGCTTTTTCACGGGACAGTTTGGTTTCGCCAAAGCCGTCTTCGACCGCGTCCAGCGCAACGTGAACTTCGTCACCGACCTTGATGGTCAGCTCGCCAGCTTCGTTGTAGAACTGCTCGAGCGGGATGACGCCCTCGGATTTCAGACCGGCGTGGACAGTAACCCAGTCACCGTCGATATCAACAACGATACCGGTGATGATCGCACCTGGTTGAAGGTTGAGGGTTTTCAGGCTTTCTTCAAAGAGTTCTGCAAAGCTTTCGCTCATTTTAATTCCTGTAGATTAGGGCGAAACAGACGCCCAGCAACCACACTCCAGACAATGTGGGTTTCGTTCATAGTAAGGGCAGCCTGCAGGACGTTGACTGGTGGACCTGCAAACCTCCCTGATCACCCGGCGATGTCGCGCAGTGCGACTTCACTCATGATGCGTTCCAACACCTGCTCGATGGACAATTCCGTGGAATCCAGCTGAATTGCGTCGGGCGCCGGCTTGAGCGGGGCCACTGCGCGCTGGGTGTCGCGTTCATCACGCGCACGTATCTCATCTAGCAGACTCGACAGACTAACATCATCGCCCTTGGCCTTCAACTGCAAGTAGCGTCGACGTGCGCGCTCCTCTGCACTGGCCGTCAGGAAAATCTTCAACGGGGCATCGGGAAACACCACGGTGCCCATGTCGCGACCGTCAGCAACCAGGCCCGGCGACTCCTGGAATGCACGCTGGCGCTGCAACAACGCATCACGCACAGCCGGCAACGAAGCCACCATGGAGGCGCCCGCCCCCACAGTTTCGTTGCGAATGACATCGCTGACGTCATCGCCTTCCAGAATAATACGCTGAGGCTGACCATCGCTGGCAGGGATGAACTGCACATCCAGATGAGCGGCCAACGTCTTGAGCAGCTCTTCGTTGGTCAGGTCGACGCCGTGATTGCCAGCGGCAAACGCCAGCAGACGGTACAGCGCGCCCGAGTCGAGCAGGTTCCAGCCCAGGCGCTTGGAAAGCAGCCCGGCGATGGTGCCCTTGCCAGAGCCGCTAGGCCCGTCGATGGCGATGACTGGTGCTTGCTGGTTCACGACTTGCCCTCTTCAGCAACACGGATGCCGACTTCGGCACACAGCGCCAGGAAGTTCGGGAACGACGTGGCGACGTTGGCACAATCATGGATGCGAATCGGTGCACTTGCACGCAGCGAGGCAACACTGAAGGCCATGGCAATACGGTGGTCACCGTGCCCATGAACTTCGCCGCCACCGATAGGGCCACCCTCAATGATGATGCCATCCGGGGTCGGCTCACATTTAACGCCCAGGGTCAGCAGGCCATCGGCCATGACCTGGATGCGGTCGGACTCCTTGACCCGCAGCTCTTCGGCGCCACGCAGCACGGTGCGGCCTTCGGCACAGGCAGCGGCCACGAACAGCACTGGGAATTCGTCGATGGCCAGCGGTACCAGCGCCTCGGGAATTTCAATGCCCTTGAGCTTAGCGCCGCGCACGCGCAGGTCAGCCACAGGCTCGCCACCCACTTCGCGCTGGTTTTCGAGGGTGATGTCACCCCCCATCAGACGCAGGATGTCGATAACACCGGTACGGGTCGGGTTGATGCCGACGTGCTCGAGCAGCAATTCAGAGCCTTCAGCGATCGATGCAGCCACCAGGAAGAACGCCGCCGAGGAAATGTCGGCAGGCACTTCGATCGAAGTGGCCGTCAGCTTGTGACCGGACTCCAGCGATGCGGTTGCACCTTCAACCGTCACCGGGTAGCCGAAACCACGCAGCATGCGCTCGGTATGGTCGCGGGTCGGTGCAGGCTCGGTAACCGTGGTCTTGCCTTCGGCATACAGCCCCGCCAGCAACAGGCAGGATTTAACCTGGGCACTGGCCATTGGCAGGGTGTAGTTCAAGGCCTTGAGGGGGTGACCGCCACGGATGGTCATCGGTGGACGACCTTCGGCAGCCGTTTCAATGACCGCCCCCATCTCGCGCAGCGGGTTGGCCACACGGTTCATCGGGCGCTTGGACAGCGAAGCATCGCCAGTCAGCACGGTATCGAAGCTCTGCGCGGCCAGCAGGCCGGACAGCAGGCGCATCGAGGTACCGGAGTTACCCAGGTAGATCGGACCCGGTGGCGGCTTCAGACCATTGAGGCCGACGCCATGAATGGTCACACGGCCATGATGCGGGCCTTCGATCACCACACCCATGTCGCGGAAGGCCTGCAGGGTAGCCAGCGCATCTTCGCCTTCAAGGAAACCTTCCACCTCGGTGGTGCCTTCGGCCAGCGAGCCGAGCATGATCGAGCGGTGGGAAATCGATTTGTCGCCTGGTACACGAATACGGCCGGACAGGCGACCACCAGGATTTGCCAGGAAAATCAGATCGTTGGAGTTCATAGCGTCCACATAGGCCCGACGGGCCAGGATTTTACTGAAATGCTCGCGAGCTACCCGAGCGCGGGTGAAAACACCCAGCAGCTGGTGCCCGTCCCCTGCATCGACCGCATCGCGCAAGGCGTCGAGGTCGCTGCGAAATGTATCCAGTGTGCGCAGAACAGCTTCGCGGTTGGCGAGAAAAATGTCGTGCCACATGACCGGGTCGCTTCCGGCGATTCTCGTGAAATCGCGAAAGCCGCCCGCAGCGTAACGGAAGATATCCAGGTTTTCGTTGCGTTTTGCCAACGAGTCGACCAACCCAAAGGCCAACAGGTGCGGCAAATGGCTGGTTGCCGCCAACACCTCGTCGTGGCGCTCGACCTGCATGTGCTCGACATCGGCACCCAGCGCACGCCAGAGGCTATCAACACGCGCAAGTGCGGCGGGATCGGTCTCGGCAAGCGGGGTCAGAATGACTTTGTGCCGACGGAACAACTCGGCATTGGAGGCTTCCACACCGCTTTGCTCGGAGCCGGCAATCGGATGCCCCGGGACGAAATTCGGCAGGCGCGAGCCAAAGGCCTCGCGCGCTGCGCGCACGACATTGCCCTTGGCGCTACCGACATCCGTCAGTACCGCCTGCCCCAGTTCGAGCTGTGCGAGTTTGGCCAGGAGCTTTTCCATGGCCAGAATCGGCACTGCCAATTGAATGACATCAGCACCGACACAGGCCTTTGCCAGGTCGTCTTCGCAGCGATCGACGACACCGAGTTCAACCGCCAGCTTGCGCGACTGCGGATCGAGATCAACCCCGACCACTTCGCGGCACAAGCCGCTTTCGCGCAAGCCCTTGGCAAAGGAGCCACCGATCAGGCCCAGGCCGACGACGACCAGACGATCAATAACGGGTTCAGCCTTCTCTACTGTCACGTCAACCACGAACCAGCACCCTGTTCAAAACATCACGCATGGCCATACCTCAGAGCACTGCTTTCGGATAGGAACCCAGTACTTTCAGGGCTACCGCCTCCTGGCTGATCTTCTCCAGCACGGCCTTGATCAGCGGATCGCGGTGATGCCCGACGAAGTCGATGAAGAAGACGTAGGTCCATTTGCCGCTGCGCGACGGACGGGTTTCGATGCGGGTCAGGTCGATACCGTTCTCGTGGAACGGCACCAGCAGCTCATGCAGCGCACCCGGCTTGTTGCTCATCGAGACGATGATCGAGGTCTTGTCGTCGCCAGTCGGCGGGACTTCCTGGTTACCAATCATCAAGAAGCGCGTGGAGTTATCCGGGCGGTCTTCGATTTTCTCGGCCAGGCGCGTCAGGCCATACAACCCTGCCGCCATGTCACCGGCAATCGCCGCGGAGTTCCACTCACCCTTGACCCGCTTGGCCGCCTCGGCGTTGCTCGACACGGCCACGCGCTCGACGTTCGGGTAATGCGCATCGAGCCACTTGCGGCACTGGGCCAGCGACTGCGCATGGGAGTAGATACGGCTGATGCTGTCGGTCTTGGTGTTCTCGCCCACCAGCAGGTGGTGGTGAATACGCAGCTCGACTTCGCCACAGATCACCATGTCGTGCTCAAGGAAGCTGTCCAGGGTGTGGTTGACCGCACCCTCGGTGGAGTTCTCCACCGGCACGACGCCGAAGTTCACGGCGCCGGCTGCGACTTCACGGAACACTTCGTCGATTGCTGCCATTGGCTTGCTGATGACAGCATGGCCAAAGTGCTTCAACGCTGCCGCCTGGGTGAAGGTGCCCTCCGGGCCGAGGTAAGCCACTTTCAGTGGCTGTTCCAGGGCCAGGCAGGAGGACATGATTTCGCGGAACAACCGCGCCATTTCCTCGTTGCCCAGCGGCCCCGGGTTGCGCTCCATGACCCGCTTGAGCACTTGTGCTTCACGCTCAGGGCGGTAGAACACCGGGGTTTCGCCTTCGCTCAGGGACGCCATCTTGACCCGTGCAACTTCCTGGGCGCAACGCGCGCGGTCGCTGATCAGCTCGAGGATTTTCTCGTCGAGGCTGTCAATGCGCACGCGCAGCGCCTTGAGCTCCTGTTCGGACATCAGGCGTGTTCCTTCTCGAATTCAGCCATGTAGGCCACCAGAGCCTCGACCGCTTCAAGGCCCAGCGCGTTGTAGATCGAGGCACGCATGCCGCCCACAGAGCGATGGCCCTTGAGGTTGAGCAGGCCACGGGCATCGGCACCGGCCAGGAAGGCTTTGTCCAGACGCTCGTCCGCCAGGCGGAACGGTACGTTCATCCAGGAACGGGCATTGGTGGCAATCGGGTTGGTGTAGAACTCGCTGCTGTCAATGAAGCCGTACAGGCGGTCTTTCTTCGCCCGGTTACGACGCTCCATGGCCTCGACACCACCCTGCTCCTTGAGCCACTCGAAGACCAGCCCGGAGAGGTACCAGGAGTAGGTCGCCGGGGTGTTGTACATCGAACCGTTGTCGGCTGCGACCTTGTAGTCAAGCATCGTCGGGCAGCTGCTGCGGGCACGGCCCAACAGGTCTTCACGGACGATGACCACCACCAGACCGCTCGGGCCGATGTTTTTCTGCGCACCGGCATAGATCAAGCCGAACTGCGAGACGTCGATTGGACGCGAAAGGATATCCGAGGACATATCAACGACCAACGGCACATCACCGGCTTGCGGTACCCAGTCGAACTGCAGGCCACCGATGGTTTCGTTGGAGGCATAGTGCAGGTAAGCGGCGTCCTTGGTCAGGTTCCACTCGTTCTGCCCTGGAATGGCCAGGTAATCATAGGGCTTGGCGCTGGCGGCAACATTGACGTGACCGAAGCGGCGCGCTTCTTCAATGGCCTTCTTCGACCAGATGCCGGTTTCCACGTAGTCCGCCGTGCCACCCTCAGGCAGCAGGTTCAGTGGAATCTCAGCGAACTGCTGACTGGCACCGCCCTGCAGGAACAGGACCTTGTAGTTGGAAGGAACAGAGAGCAGATCACGCAGATCCTGCTCGGCTTTCTCGGCGATGGCCACGTAGTCGTCGCTACGGTGGCTCATTTCCATGACCGACAGGCCTTTGCCGTGCCAATCCAGCATCTCGGCCTGGGCACGCTGCAGCACAGCATCAGGAAGCGCAGCAGGGCCTGCGCAGAAGTTAAAGGCTCGTTTGCTCACATCCACTCTCGCTCTGCTCTTGATGTCTGCGGGATTCGCTGCGAGGCCGATTGCCAGCCGCGCAGGCCCTCCCACATAAAATCCGCGTTTACACTATTCCTGCGGCGCTTCTTCTGTATCCGCATCTGCGCCAGCATCAACGTCTGCATCGACATCGATATCAACGACGGCGTCGGCCTCACCCTCGTAACCTTCTTCGTCACCCTCCTCTTCGGAAGGCTCCTGTACGCGCTCAAGGCCCACCAGGGTCTCGTCGCTCGCCAGCTTGATCAAGGTTACGCCCTGGGTATTACGACCCAGGCTGGAGACTTCGCTGACCCGGGTGCGAACCAGGGTGCCCTGGTCGGAGATCAGCATGATCTCTTCACCATCCTGCACCTGAACTGCACCGACCAGACGGCCGTTACGCTCGTTGCTGACCATGGCGATTACACCTTGGCCACCGCGCTTGTACTCTGGAAACTCGGTGATCGCCGTACGCTTGCCGTAGCCACGCTCGGACGCGGTGAGGATCTGGCTGCCCTCCTCCGGAATGATCATCGAGATCAGTTTCTGACCTTCAGCCAGGCGCATGCCGCGCACTCCGCGCGCGGTACGGCCCATGGCACGTACGTCGGACTCTTTGAAGCGTGTCACCTTGCCCGCGTCGGAGAACAGCATGACCTCACGCTCGCCATCGGTAATGGAAGCGGAAATCAGGATATCGCCCTCGTCCAGTTCCAGCGCGATCAGGCCAACGCTACGCTGACGACTGAACTGCTCCAGCGGGGTCTTCTTCACGGTACCGTTGGCGGTTGCCATGAAGATGAAGTGGCCTTCGGTGTACTCCTCGACCGGCAGCATGGTGGTGATGTGCTCACCCTCATCCAGCGGCAGCAGGTTGACCAGCGGACGACCGCGGGCGGCACGCGAGGCCTCAGGGATTTCGTAGGTTTTCAGCCAGTACACCTTGCCCTTGCTGGAGAACAGCAGCAGCGTGGTGTGGCTGTTGGCAACCAGCAGGTGCGAAATGTAGTCCTCGTCCTTGACGCCAGTCGCCGATTTGCCTTTACCACCGCGACGCTGAGCCTGGTAGGCCGCCAGCGGCTGGGTCTTGGCGTAGCCGCCGTGGGAGATGGTCACGACCCGGTCTTCTTCCGGAATCATGTCACCCAGGGTCAGGTCGAGGCGCGCGTCGAGAATCTCGGTGCGGCGCACGTCGCCGTATTCGGCACGGATCAGTTCCAGCTCTTCGCGGATCACTTCCATCAAGCGCTCAGCGCTATTGAGGATGCGGATCAGTTCGCCGATCTGATTGAGGATCTCCTGGTACTCGGCCAGCAGCTTCTCGTGCTCCAGGCCTGTCAGGCGGTGCAGACGCAGGTCAAGGATAGCCTGGGCCTGTTCCGGCGACAGGAAGTACTTGCCGTCGCGCAGGCCGTATTGCTCGTCGAGGTTTTCCGGACGGCAGGAATCGGCGCCGGCGCGCTCGACCATGACCTGCACGGCACTGGACTCCCAAGGGGTGCTGATCAGCGCTTCCTTGGCCTCGGACGGGGTTGGCGATGCCTTGATCAAGGCGATTACCGGGTCGATGTTGGACAGGGCAACGGCCTGACCTTCAAGGATATGACCACGTTCACGGGCCTTGCGAAGCTCAAAGACGGTACGGCGGGTAACCACTTCGCGGCGGTGACGAACGAACGCCTCGAGCAGCTCCTTGAGGTTGAGAACCTTTGGCTGGCCGTCGATCAGGGCAACAACGTTGATCCCGAACACGCTTTGCAGCTGGGTCTGGGCATAGAGGTTGTTGAGAATGACCTCAGGCACCTCGCCACGACGCAGCTCGATCACGATGCGCATACCGTCCTTGTCGGACTCGTCGCGCAGCTCGGTGATACCTTCGAGTTTCTTTTCCTTGACCAGCTCGGCGATCTTTTCGATCAGCCGCGCCTTGTTCAACTGGTACGGCAGCTCGGTGATCACGATCTGCTGACGGCCACCGACCTTGTCGATGTCTTCGACGGTAGAACGGGCACGCATGTAAATGCGGCCACGACCTGTGCGGTAGGCCTCGATGATGCCGGCACGGCCGTTGATGATTGCGGCAGTCGGGAAGTCCGGGCCCGGGATGAACTGCATCAGCTCATCGACCGTGATGTCCGCGTTATCGATCAGCGCCAGGCAACCGTCGATGACTTCGCTCAGGTTATGTGGCGGAATGTTGGTCGCCATGCCCACGGCGATACCACTGGAACCGTTGACCAGCAGGTTCGGGATGCGGGTCGGCATGACCGCCGGGATCTGCTCGGTGCCGTCGTAGTTGGGCACCCAGTCGACGGTTTCCTTGTGCAGGTCGGCCAACAGCTCGTGGGCCAGCTTGGTCATGCGCACTTCGGTGTAACGCATCGCGGCCGCGTTATCGCCGTCGACCGAACCGAAGTTACCCTGGCCATCGACCAGCAGGTAGCGCAGGGAGAAAGGCTGAGCCATACGTACGATGGTGTCGTAGACCGCCGTGTCACCGTGAGGGTGATACTTACCGATTACGTCACCGACCACACGGGCAGATTTCTTGTACGGTTTGTTCCAGTCGTTACCCAGCTCGCTCATCGCAAACAGAACACGACGATGCACGGGCTTCAAGCCATCACGCGCATCGGGCAGTGCTCGCCCGACAATGACGCTCATCGCGTAGTCGAGGTAGGACTGTCTCAGTTCGTCTTCGATATTGACCGGGAGGATTTCTTTGGCCAGTTCGCCCATGAGAAGCCTGATTCCTTTTTCTGGTGAAACTCCGCCACATCCATGATCGGACGAACGAAGCTCGCCGCCGCAAAGCTGCTGCCCTGCAACGACTTACGACAAATCAACGAGTTAAGCCATGGATCTGCGCAGTAAAGACAGCCAAATTGGGCAGTCTTGGAAACCGTCGGATGTTACCACAGTCGCCGAGGGCTTGGGAGTACGGCAAAGCGCCGCTGGTGCAGGCACCCTAGCACCCGCGGCGATGAAGGCCTTCAGGAGCCACTCAGTCAATGCAGGCGCTTGCGACACATCAACTGGGTCATCTTCGCGGTATCCGGGCGCTCGACGACACCTTTCTCGGTAACGATGGCGTCGATCAGGTCCGCCGGGGTCACGTCAAACACCGGGTTGAAGGCATCGACATCGGCACCGACGCGCTGCCCGCCAACCTCCAGCAACTCACTGCCGGCACGCTCTTCAATCGGAATGTCGTCACCGCTGGCCAGGCTCATGTCGATGGTCGAGCTTGGCGCTACCACCATGAAGCGCACGCCATGGTGCATGGCGTTCACGGCCAGCTGGTAAGTACCGATCTTGTTGGCCACGTCACCATTGGCGGTAATGCGATCTGCTCCGACGATGACCCAGGTAATACCCTTGGTCTTCATCAGGTGAGCGGCCGCCGAATCGGCATTCAGGGTCACCGGGATACCTTCGTTGGCCAACTCCCAGGCAGTCAGCCGCGAGCCTTGCAGCCAGGGCCGGGTTTCATCGGCATAGACCCGTTCGATCATGCCTTCCAGCCAGGCACCGCGAATCACGCCCAGGGCGGTACCAAAACCACCTGTCGCCAGCGCGCCGGTGTTGCAGTGGGTCAGTACCGCCTGCTCGCTGCCCTGATGCTTGCGGATCAGCTCGACCCCCAACTGAGCCATGGTCAGGTTGGCCTCGCGGTCACTCTCATGAATAGAGATGGCCTCGGCTTCCATGACTGCCAACGGATCGTCAGTGCTCTTGAGCCGCTCCAGGCGCTCACGCATGCGGTTCAGCGCCCAGAACAGGTTGACGGCGGTCGGCCGTGACTCAGCCAGCACGGTGAAATCTTCTTCCAGCGCGGCTTTCCAGTCGCCACCCGCAGCCAGGCGCTGGCGCACCGCCAGGACAATGCCGTACGCCGCACTGATACCGATTGCGGGCGCGCCGCGCACGACCATTGAACGAATCGCTTCGGCCACGCCACGCGCATCGGCATACGCCAGCCAGACTTCCTCAGCCGGCAGAATGCGCTGGTCAAGCAGGTACAAGGCACCGTCTCGCCAATCGATGGCCTTTACCTTCTCTGCAGCCAATAGTCGATCGCGCATGACTCACCCCACCCTTCGGACATCAAAAGCGAATGATTATAACGATCCCCAGGCGCGGGCGCTCGGGTATACTTCGCCCTTACTCCTTTAGTCCTTGGAATTCCTGCCATGCCCAAGCTTTCCGCCCCCCTCGACCTGCTGCTCCTGCCAACCTGGCTGGTGCCCGTCGAACCGGCCGGGGTGGTATTCAAGGACTACGGCCTGGGTATCCGGGATGGCAAGGTCGCATTCATTGGCCCGCGCGACGAAGCGCTGCGCCACGACGCCGGAGAAATCCGCGAGTTGCCGGACTGCCTGCTCAGCCCCGGCCTGATCAACGCGCACGGCCACGCCGCGATGTCCCTGTTCCGCGGCCTGGCCGACGACCTGCCATTGATGACCTGGCTCGAAGAACACATCTGGCCGGCCGAGGGTCGCTGGGTCGATGAGGACTTCGTTCGTGACGGCACTGACCTTGCCATCGCCGAGCAGATCAAGGGGGGGATTACCTGTTTCTCGGACATGTATTTTTTCCCGAAGATCGCCAGCGAGCGTGTACACGAGAGTGGTATTCGCGCCCAGATCGCCATTCCCCTGCTGGACTTCCCGATCCCCGGCGCACGCAATACTGATGAAGCGCTGCACCTGGGGGTCGAGCTGTTTGGCGACCTGCGCCACCATCCACGCATTACCGTGGCCCTCGGCCCGCATGCCCCCTATACGGTGAACGACGAGAACCTCGAGAAGATCCGGGTGATCGCCGAGGAACTGGACGCGCCGATTCACATGCACATCCAGGAAACCGCTTTCGAGGTCCAGCAGTCGCTTGAGCAGCATGGCGAGCGCCCCCTGGCACGCCTGGCACGCCTCGGCCTGCTGGGTCCACGCCTGCAGGCGGTGCACATGACCCAGGTCAGCGACGAAGACCTGGCACTGCTGGTAGAAAGCAACACCAGTGTTGTGCACTGCCCGGAATCGAACCTGAAGCTCGCCAGTGGTTTCTGCCCGGTCGAACGCTTGTGGCAAGCAGGTGTCAACGTTGCCGTGGGCACCGATGGCGCGGCCAGCAACAACGACCTCGATCTGCTCGGCGAAACCCGCACTGCCGCCTTGCTGGCCAAGGCTGTCGCGGGTTCGGCCACTGCGCTGGACGCTCACCGCGCCTTGCGCATGGCGACCCTCAATGGCGCACGCGCCCTGGGCCTTGAAGCCATTACCGGCTCCCTTGAACTGGGCAAGGCCGCCGACCTGACCGTCTTCGACCTTTCGGGCCTGGCTCAGCAGCCAGTCTACGATCCGGTTTCGCAACTGATCTACGCCTGCGGCCGCGACTGTGTGAAGCACGTCTGGGTCAACGGCAAGCAACTGCTGGACGAGCGGCGCCTGACGCGCCTGGACGAACAGGCCCTGAATGCCACTGCGCGCGCCTGGGGCCAGCGCATCGGCGGCCATCACGAATAACCCGTCTGCAGCCACGCTGCCGACCCGTAACGCATTATTGAAGCTTCAGAGGACTGTTCCATGAGCAACGTCGACCACGCTGAAATCGCCAAATTCGAAGCCCTCGCCCACCGCTGGTGGGACCGCGAAAGCGAGTTCAAACCGCTGCACGACATCAACCCGCTGCGGGTCAACTGGATTGACGAGCGCGTCAAGCTGGCCGGCAAGAAGGTGCTTGATGTTGGCTGTGGCGGTGGCATTCTCAGCGAAGCAATGGCCCAACGTGGCGCAACCGTCACCGGTATCGACATGGGTGAAGCACCGCTGGCCGTCGCCCAACTGCACCAGTTGGAGTCGGGCGTCAACGTCGAGTACCGGCAGATCACTGCCGAGGCACTTGCAGAAGAGATGCCGGGCCAGTTCGATGTGGTCACCTGCCTGGAGATGCTGGAGCACGTACCGGATCCTTCCTCGGTCATTCGCGCGTGCTATCGCATGGTCAAGCCGGGTGGCCAGGTGTTCTTCTCGACCATCAACCGCAACCCCAAGGCCTACCTGTTCGCGATCATCGGCGCCGAGTACATCATGAAGCTGCTGCCACGCGGCACCCATGACTTCAAGAAGTTCATCCGCCCTTCCGAACTGGGCGCCTGGAGCCGTGAAGCCGGCCTGAGCGTCAAGGACATCATCGGCCTGACCTACAACCCGCTGACCAAGCACTACAAGCTGGCGGCCGATGTCGACGTCAATTACATGATTCAAACCCTGCGCGAGGAATGAGCATGCGTTTGCGAGCCGTACTTTTCGACATGGATGGCACCTTGCTGGATACGGCGCCGGACTTCGTCGCCATCTGCCAGGCCATGCTGGCCGACCGCGGCCTGCCCCCTGTAGACGAACAGAGAATCCGTGATGTGATTTCCGGCGGCGCCCGGGCCATGGTTTCCGCAACCTTCGAGCTGGACCCCGCAGCGGTAGAATTCGAGGCCCTGCGCCTGGAGTTTCTGGAGCGCTATCAGAGTAACTGTGCTGTTCACAGCTGCCTGTTCGACGGCATGGCCGAACTGCTGGCCGACATCGAGAAAGGCAACCTGCTGTGGGGCGTGGTCACCAACAAGCCGGTGCGCTTCGCCGAACCGATCATGCAACAGCTCGGCCTGGCCGAGCGTTCGGCGCTGCTGATCTGCCCGGATCACGTGACAAACAGCAAACCCGACCCTGAGCCGCTGATCCTGGCCTGCAAAACCCTGAATCTGGACCCGGCCAGCGTGCTGTTCGTGGGCGACGACCTGCGGGATATCGAGTCGGGCCGTGATGCCGGCACCCGGACTGCCGCCGTACGCTATGGCTACATTCACCCCGAGGACAACCCCAACAACTGGGGTGCAGACGTGGTAGTCGACCATCCACTGGAACTGCGCAAGGTGATCGACAGCGCGCTCTGCGGCTGCTGATAGCGACTATTTAGAGGTAAACACCATGTTCGACTACTCCGCCCGCCCCAACCTGCTCAAAGACCGGGTCATCCTTGTCACTGGCGCCGGTCGCGGTATCGGCGCAGCCGCTGCCAAGAGCTTCGCCGCGCACGGCGCAACGGTACTGCTGCTGGGCAAGACCGAAGCCAACCTGACCCAGGTCTATGACGAAATCGAAGCTGCCGGGCACCCACAACCCGTGGTTATTCCGTTCAATCTGGAAACGGCCCTGCCGCACCAGTACGACGAACTGGCAGTCATGATCGAAAATGAGTTCGGCCGGCTCGACGGCCTGCTGCACAACGCCTCGATCATCGGCCCGCGCACACCGATCGAGCAGCTGTCCGGCGACAACTTCATGCGGGTAATGCATATCAACGTGAATGCCACGTTCATGCTGACCAGTACCCTGCTGCCGCTGCTGAAGCTGTCGCAGGATGCTTCGGTGATCTTCACCTCCAGCAGTGTTGGCCGCAAAGGCCGTGCTTACTGGGGCGCCTATGGCGTATCGAAGTTCGCCACCGAAGGCCTGATGCAAACCCTGGCAGATGAGCTGGAAGGTGTTGCTCCTGTGCGCGCCAACAGTGTCAACCCAGGTGCAACCCGCACCAGCATGCGCGCCCAGGCCTACCCGGGTGAAAATCCGGAAAGCAACCCGCTGCCTGCCGACATCATGCCGGTCTATCTGTACCTGATGGGCCCTGACAGCACCGGCATCAACGGCCAGGCGTTCGACGCCCAGTAAGCCTCAGCCTTGAACCAGAGCCATCCGCTCGCGGGGGCTCTGGCGCTCCTGTGACACTTCCAGTTGCATGCAGCGCTCAAGGAACAGGTGCATGTATTCATAACTCTTGCAGATAGCCTGACGCAGCTCGGCCTGCAAGGCCCTGGACGGATTGTTGCCGGCCAACGTGCAAATGATGTCCAGCGCCTCCCAAGGGTGCGCATCGTCGTACTGGGCGTGCATTTTCAGCCACTTCATGGCGCGCTTGCGCTGATCCTCAGGGAACGCCTCGGCATAGGTGCCGGTCGAACAGACCAGGGCCGCCCACTCACCGGTAGCCCCTTCAATGGCATAGTTGGTCGCTGCAATGGCAATGATCAGCGGGTCCGCCGAGCTTGTGTGCCAGCACCAGTGACTCAAGGCCTGCAGATCTGCCGGCACTTGCTGGGCCTGCAAATCGTCAAGGCTGATGCCATGGGCATGGCACCAGTTCAGCCAATAATCGGCATGATTGAGTTCAACACGAATGTTGCGCATCAGCCAACGACGCGCCATGTCTTCACCAGGATGGCGGGCAAAGCGGGTCTTGGTCAGGTTTTGCGCCATGTACAACGCAAACTGTTCAACCACCGGCCAGCCACCAATCAAGTACTGACGCATCGTTCGGGCGCCCAGACGGTTGTCTCGCATGCGCTGGTAAAGCTCGTGTTCGACCACCTTTCGTTTACTCTCGCTGCAGGCTTCAATCAACTGCTGAGCCCAAAGCGGGTAACTGGCGGGGTCCATCAACGGGCCGATTCGAACAAATGCGTCACTCACTGTCAGCTCCTTTTCCTTGTGATTGTCGACGTTCAGCGCAAGGTGCCTGGCGCCTTCAGCATGTGAGGAGGCTCTACCGTGCGTTGGCGCCGCAGGCTATCGCAGGTGAACATGGCAGGGCGCTCAATGAGGTAGCCCTGCGCGTAGTCCACGCCAATTTCCCGCAACGCCTGTTCGATCAGCGGCGTCTCGACAAACTCGGCGATGGTGCGTTTTCCCATGACATGGCCAATGTGGTTGATCACCTCGACCATCGCCCGGTTGATCGGGTCATCCAGCATATCCTTGACGAAACTTCCGTCGATTTTCAAGAAATCTACCGGCAAGTGCTTCAAATAGGCGAACGATGACATGCCTGCGCAGAAGTCATCGAGCGAGAACCTGCACCCCAACCCCTTCAAATCATTGATGAAGCGAATGGCGCTCCCCAGGTTGGCAATGGCGCTGGTTTCGGTAATTTCAAAACAGATCAACTGCGGTGGTATCGCATATTCAGTGAACATGCGATGCAGGTAATCAAGGAAATTGTCGTCACCAATGCTGCTACCGGACAGGTTGATTGCACACATGGCCAACGGCCCTTGATGCGGCTCATCCAGGCTCTGGCGAATGACCTGGAAAACGTTACGCACGACCCAGCGGTCCAGTGCGGTCATCAGCCCGTATCGCTCGGCCGCCGGAATAAAGCTGTCAGGCAGAATGACGCGTCCGCTCTCATCGTGCAGCCGCAAAAGAATCTCAAGATGCCCACCGGCATTGCCCGACTCACCCAGCGCTGCAA
Organism: Pseudomonas laurentiana; assembly: GCF_014648275.1. Classification (GTDB taxonomy): domain Bacteria; phylum Pseudomonadota; class Gammaproteobacteria; order Pseudomonadales; family Pseudomonadaceae; genus Aquipseudomonas; species Aquipseudomonas laurentiana. The sequence continues at coordinate 63,722 of NZ_BMQU01000012.1, read as the reverse complement.
TTTCCTGGGAGTAAAGGCAAAAGCGATTTTCTTCCAATGCGACGTGCAAACGCTGAATCCAGGCCATTTCGCCGAAACGCATGGACAGTTCGGTGTCATCGGCGTGGTAGACCTGAACGCGGTTGCGCCCCTTCTCCTTGGCCATGTAGCAGGCCATATCAGCGGCCCGCAGCGATGCCTCCAACGTGGAGGGTTGCTGGCTGAGGTGCACCAGGCCAATACTGACCGTCGTCATGAAAGGGCGCCCTTTCCAGACAAAGTGCAGGCTCTGCACCATCTGGCGAAGGTTCTCGGCAATCCGCTCGGCTTGCTCCAGCGGGCAGTTTTCCAGCAGGATGCCGAACTCATCGCCCCCCAGGCGCGCCAAGGTGTCGCCTTCTCGCAGCCCGCCCTGGAGCACTGCACAAATGTGCCGAAGTAGCTCGTCGCCCGCTGCGTGGCCACAGGTATCGTTGACCAGCTTGAACTGATCCAGATCCAGAAACAGCAATGAATGGCGAGCCGCATTTCGACTCAGGCCTGCGAGCGCTTGCTCCAGGCGGTACTCGAACTCCCGGCGGTTGGCCAACCCCGTCAGGGCATCATGGGTCGCCTGCCAGGACAGGTTGGCGATGTACTGGCGCTCCTGCGTCATGTCATGCAATACCACCACAACGCCACTGACACGCCCTTCGCTCAGAATCGGTGCACCTACCAGAGCAACGGAAACGGTGCTGCCATCAAGGCGCTGAATCAGCTTGGCATGCTCACCGCCTTCATGCAGGGTGCCACTGAGGATGTGCTCAATCAGCGTCAGGCTGTCCTTCTCGGCATTGTCATCAAGCAGATTGAACAGTGCCGCCAGAGGCAAACCCTGCGCCTGCTGAGCATCCCAGTGGGTCAACTGCTCAGCGGCCGGGTTCATGTAGGTAATACAGCCATCGACGTCGGTGGTCATCACACCATCGCCGATCGATGCCAAGGTCACTTGCGCTCGCTCTTTTTCAGCCTGTAGCGCACTGGCAAACGCTTGACGCTGCGCCAGCAGCTTGTGCGAGCGCATCCAGGCCAGGGCAATCAGGAACAATGCAGTCGCCAGGTTGGTAACCAGCAACAGGCGCAGGAGCACCCGCGAGCCCTCACTCAAGGCATCGCTGAACGCACTGGCGGCCGGGGCCACTCCCTCGTTGATCGCCGCAATCCTGGCCTTCCAGTCGGCCACCTTTTTGGCCGAAGCCTTACCGCGCGCAAAGCCTTGGCGTATTTCCTGGGCAAGACTGTCGATTTGCTGCACGAAGCCATCGCCAACGGCCCACAGTTGAATCGCCTTTTCCAGGTAACTGACATGACGGAAATTCAGGTACAACCAGATCACACTGGAGACGTCATCGGGGTGGTTGCCGCCCTGCAACATCCCCCTGCGAGCGGCGGCGATGTCCGGTGTCGGCAAATCCAGCGCAGTGCGCAGGTCATGACCGCCCATGGGCACGGCAATAGCCCGCTGATACTTCTCAAACGCCGCCTGATCGCCACTGTCGGCATACAGCGTAAGGTAGTAAATAGCGTCCTTCTGTCCCTTGGACCAGAGGCTTTCGCCCCCCACATAACCCCGCACAGCCGACAGCGCGTACAGGCTGATGCTGCCCAGCAACGCCTGAAACAGCACGACTGCGACAAATGGCCAAATGATGCCCAGCAACCTTGGCGCTTCGAGAGTCCGATTTCCCTTCATGAGGTCCCTTGTTGCAGAGTTGCAGAGCCGTATGAGTCTAAACCTACAACAGACTAGGATATTTGCCAGCCGGGCAAACGGCCTTTACCTCAAAATTCGTTTTTTTCGCTCAACTTTGTTGCAAATGACCATACAGTTTGGCGTACAAACCGCCGTCAGCGATTAACTGCTGATGACAACCGTCTTCGGCAACATGACCGCCGTCGAACACCAGAACACGGTCTGCCTGCTTCACTGCCGACAGACGGTGGGCGATGATCAAGGTCGTGCGGGCACTGAGGAAACGGGCCAGGGCCTGATGCAGGTTGTACTCGGTCGCTGCGTCCAGGGCTGACGTGGCTTCATCGAGGATAACCACCTTGGGTTCGGCCAGCACCATCCGGGCAATGGCCAGACGTTGGCGCTGCCCACCGGACAGGCGTACGCCGGAACGCCCTACCACACTGTCCAGCCCCTGAGGCAGCGCAGCAATGGTGGCCTCCAGCTGGGCAATGCCCAACGCCTGCCAGCACGCCTCGTCTGAACAATCGCGGCCCATGGTCAGGTTGGCGCGCACCGTGTCGTTGAACAGGGACGGATGCTGCAACACCACGGCCACCTGCTCACGCAGGGTTTCCAGGCCAATTTCCTGCAAGGTCGCGCCACCGAAGCGGATCGTCCCGGCTTGCGGGGTATAGAGCCCCAGCAGTAATTGCACCAAGGTGCTCTTGCCGCCCCCGCTGGCCCCGACAATCGCGACCTTCTCGCCGGGCGCAATCGACAGGTTGAGTTGGTCGAGCACCGGCTCCTCGCCATAGGCGAAACGCAGGCCGCGCACGTCGATGCCAACCGTGTCACGCCCCTTGAACGGATCGACGCCGCCGGCAAACTGCGGCTCGTCGTCACGCGCCAGCAGCTCATTGATTCGCGTCAGCGCACCGCCTGCGGCGTAGTAGGCGTACTGCAGGTTCAATAATTGCTCTACCGGCCCGATCATGAACCACAGGTAGCTGAACACGGCCAGCATCTGGCCGATGGAAAGGTCGGAGAACAGCACGGTGAGCATTGCCGCCGCACGGAAGATATCGATACCAAACTGGAACAACAGGCCACTGGCCCGCCCACTGGCGTCACTCTTCCACTGCGAAGCAACGGCATAGTTACGCACCTCCTGGGCCCGTAAACCCAGCCGCCCCAGGAAGTAGCCCTGGCGGTTACCCGCACGAATCTCCTGAATCGCATCCAGTGTCTCAGCCAACGCCTGGGTAAACCGCGAGGTGCTGTCGTTTTCCAGCTTTTTCAGGTGCTTGACCCGTTTGCCCAACTGCACGGTGGCAAAAATCACCAACGGGTTAAACAGCAGGATCAACAGCGCCAACTGCCAGTGCATCCAGATCAGAATCCCGGCAGTTCCGGTCAAGGTCAGCACCGCTACGAGGAAACGGCTGAGTGTTTCACCGACAAACTTGTCCAGGGTGTCGAGGTCCGTCACCAAGTGCGTCGTGACCGTTCCACTGCCGAGGCTTTCGTACTCGCTCAGGGAAATTCGCTTGAGCCGCTCGATCAGGCGGATACGCAAGCGGTAGACAATGTCCTTGGCCAGGCCGGCAAACAACCTGGCCTGAATCACGTTGAATGTCAGGGCGCATACCCGCAGGCACAAGGTCGCCAGAAGCATCAGGCCAATGTAGCCGGCAGCCACCTGCCAGCCTTGTGGCAGGAACTGATTCATCCACTTCAGCGCAGCGTCACCATGCCCCAGCAACACTTCGTCGACCAGCAGCGGCAGTAACAGCGGGATCGGCACACTGCATAGCGCCGCCAGCACAGCAACGCCATTGGCGATCCACAGGGCTTTTTTGTGCTGCAAGGCCAAGCGACGAATTTCAGCCCAGCTCAGACGATCGACATGACCTGCCGGTGACCCCGGCACCGGGTCGGGTGACCCCGGCAGGTCAAGCATGAACGGCGCGCTCCAGCCAACGGCCGAGCAACGGGGACAACGCGTCCAGCGCCTGATAGCCATTGGTCAGCAAGGCCAACTGGCCATTGCGCTCAGCCAGCAAGGTCGGGAAACCCGCGATACCCAAGTCCTGCACCCAGACGAAATCCGCTGCGGTGGCCTGACGTTGCTCAGCGCTGGTAAAGCGCTCGGAGAACGCGGCACGCTCAAAGCCTGCCTGGGTGGCCAGCTCTACCAGTTGTGGCGCACGGGTGACATCTTCGCCGCGCTCATAGAAGGCCTGCTGGATCAATTTGAGCAAGGCCCAGGCCCGTGCCGGGTCAAGGCTGCGTGCGGTAACCAGGGCGCGGCAAGCCGGTTCGGTATCGTAGACGAAACCCTCGGGCATCGCCCCTTCAATACGAAACGACTGGCCCGTCGCCTCATGCACGGCCTGCCAGTGCTCAAGGATATAACGTCGGGTAGACGCATCCAGTGGGCTGCTACCGCTACGCAAGCCACCGACCACCAGATGGGTCGGCACGCCCGCTGCCTGCGCCTGGGCGATCAGGGCCTCGGCCACTGGTGCAAACCCCCAGCACCAGGAGCACATCGGGTCCATCACATAGAGCAGGCGAGCGGACATCATCAAACCTCGGCAGCTTTGCGGTAATTATGGCCAATCGGGTGCGGTTGGTTACGGGCCTTGGCCAGTTCGATCTGCTTTTGCCGATCGATGGCGCTGCGGCGCGTCTTCTCGCTCAGGCTGTCCCAGCAATGCGGGCAACTGATACCTGGCGAATAGTGTTCCGAAGCCCGGTCTTGCGCACTGATCGGCGTACGGCAGGCGTGGCACTGGTCGTAATCGCCTTCGCTCAGGTCATGACGAACGGTGACCCGGTTGTCGAAGACGAAGCAATCGCCTTCCCAGCGGCTTTCTTCCTGCGGTACTTCCTCAAGGTATTTGAGGATACCGCCCTTGAGATGATAGACCTCTTCGAATCCCTCGCCGAGCATGTAGCTGGAGGCTTTTTCACAGCGAATGCCGCCGGTGCAGAACATGGCGACTTTCTTGTGGCGGCTTGGGTCGAAGTTGGCCTTGATGTAGTCGGGAAACTCACGGAAAGTCGTGGTTTTCGGGTCGATAGCCCCTTCAAAGGTGCCAATGGACACTTCGTAATCGTTACGGGTGTCGATCAGCAGCACCTCGGGATCGCTGATCAGCGCGTTCCAGTCTTTAGGCTCGACGTAGGTACCGACCTTCTTGTTCGGGTCGACACCCGGCACACCCAGGGTAACGATCTCTTTCTTCAACTTGACCTTGGTGCGGTAGAACGGTTGTTCATCGCAGTAGGACTCTTTGTGGTCGATGTCTACCAGGCGCGCATCGCTGCGCAACCAGGCCAACAGGCCATCGATACCTTCGCGGGTACCGGACACCGTGCCGTTGATGCCTTCTTCAGCCAGCAACAGGGTGCCTTTGATGCCATTGGCGGTCATCGACTCGAGCAGCGGTTCACGCAGCTCAATGTAATCTTCGAGGGTGACGAATTTGTACAGCGCCGCCACGACGATAGCTTGGGTCATGCCTTGAATCTCCGGGTGGCTGTCCTCGCAAAGGACGAACCAGGTGTCAAAAAAAACGCGCCGACGAGCGGCGCGTTGCACATTCTAACAAAAACCCGGCAGCAAAATCAGTGTTTGCTACCACCGGCACAGGTTGGCGAAGCCGGGGCTGCGCCGACCTTTTCCCACTCCTGCGGCGTGTAGGTATGCAATGCCAGAGCATGGAACTGGCTCATCAGCTCACCCAAGGTGGCATACACCTTCTGGTGGCGTTTGACGCTGCTCAGGCCATCGAACTGTTCACTAACCAGGATCGCCTTGTAGTGGGTCTCCAGGCCACGGCTGTGCATGTGGCTCTCGTCCAGCACTTCAAGGTGCTGTGGGGCGAGCGCGGCCAGGCTTTGCTCAATTCGTTGCTGCATCGACATGACGGGCTCCGCTTACGGCTTCTTGGCCGGTGCGGCCTTGCCCGCGGACGGGTCCAGTTCGTTGGTCATGTCCGACAGCAACTTGTTGACCACCGGTACTGCGCTTTCCAGTTTCTGCTGGGTCAACTGAGCCGATTGCTGGGTGACCATGGGCATTTTTTCCAGGACTTTCTTGCCCAGTGGCGACTCATAGAACTTCACCAGGTCTTTCAGCTCGCTTTCGCTGAAGGTGCTGGTGTAGAGCTGAACCATATCAGGCTTGAGCTTGTTCCAGCCGATAGCCTGGTCAAGGGCAGCATTGGCCTTGGCCTGGTAGCTGTCCAGCACGGCCTTTTTCGAAGCGGGTGCCTTGGTCTGTTCGAAGCGCTGGGCAAACATCTGCTGCACCTGCATGTAGACCGGGGTTCCGAGCTTGTCGGCGTGCGCCAGCTTAAGGAAGGCTTCGGCGCTGGCATTGTGGCTGGCAGTATCGGCAAGCACCTGGCCGCTGGCACAAACCAGTACAACTGCGGTGCAAAGGGCGCGAAGACGGGTCATCGGAAATCCTTAATTGTCGGAAGAGGTGGCACCTCAGAGGAGAGCATTCTGCGCCGAGTAGGGCTGAGCGCTCAAGTGGATCGACAAGCAATAGATCGCCCTGTCGAATCAGGACCTAAACTGCGGAATCAGACGACAAAGGAGTGACCGCAGCATGAGCCGTAATGAAACAGACAGCCTGGGGACGGTCGAAGTTCCAGATCAGGCCTACTGGGGCGCCCAAACGCAGCGCTCGCTGATTAACTTCGCGATTGGCAAGGAACGGATGCCGCTGGCGGTACTGCATGCCCTGGCCCTGATCAAGAAGGCCGCAGCGCGGGTCAACGTGCGCGTCGGCAACCTGCCAACCGACATTGCGCAACTGATCGAGCAAGCCGCCGACGAGGTGCTGGCCGGGCAACACGACGAGCAATTTCCGCTGAAGGTCTGGCAGACCGGTAGCGGCACCCAAAGCAACATGAACGTCAACGAGGTAATTGCCGGTCGCGCCAACGAACTCGCCGGCAAGGGCCGTGGGGGCAAAAGCCCTGTCCACCCCAACGACCACGTCAACCGCTCGCAGAGCTCCAACGACTGTTTCCCTACCGCCATGCACATCGCCACAGCACAGACGGTGCACGCACGGCTACTGCCTGCGATCAGCGAACTGGCTGCAGGCCTGGCCGAACAGGCCGTACGCCACCAGCATCTATTGAAGACCGGGCGCACCCACCTGATGGACGCCACGCCGATGACCTTTGGTCAGGAGTTGTCTGCCTATGTCGCCCAACTTGACTATGCACAGCGGGCAATCCGTTCGGCATTGCCGGCAGTCTACGAGCTGGCTCAGGGAGGGACGGCCGTCGGTACCGGCCTGAACGCCCCGAAAGGCTTTGCCGAAGCCATCGCCGCAGAGCTCGCGGCCCTGGCGGGGCTGCCCTTCGTCACCGCACCGAACAAATTCGCCGCACTGGCCGGGCATGAACCACTGACCCTACTTGCCGGGGCGCTGAAAACCCTGGCTGTCACCCTGATGAAACTGGCCAACGACTTGCGCTTGCTCGGTTCTGGTCCTCGCGCCGGGCTGGCTGAAGTGCGTTTGCCGGCCAATGAGCCGGGCAGTTCGATCATGCCCGGCAAGGTCAACCCGACCCAATGCGAGGCGCTGTCGATGCTGGCCTGCCAGGTACTGGGCAACGACGCGACGATCAGCTTTGCCGCCAGCCAGGGTCACCTTCAGCTCAACGTGTTCAAGCCGGTGATCATCCATAACCTGCTGCAGTCGATCGAGCTGCTGGCGGACGGCTGCCATAACTTCCAGCAGCACTGTATTGCCGGGCTTGAGCCGGATAGCCAGCAGATGGCCGCCCATCTGGAACGCGGCCTGATGCTGGTGACGGCGCTGAACCCGCACATCGGTTACGACAAGGCCGCCGAAATTGCCAAGAAAGCCTATGCCGAAGGCAGCACCTTACGCGAAGCCGCGTTGGCGCTGGGGTATGTCAGCGACCAGCAGTTTGACCAGTGGGTACGCCCCGAACACATGCTCAACGCGGGCGACAACGATTGAGTCAGCGTGCCAGGCGCACGCGTCTGGCACGCCAACCGGCAATCAGTGACGGCCCCAGCGCGATCAGTGCCGAGCCGAGCACCACGATCACCGCGCCAATGTAGGCCAGGCCATTGATCTGCTCAGGTTGCACATAACCAGGCCAGAGCACGGCCGCCAGGGCAACACAACCGAACGTCACCAACGGTGTGATCGCCAGGGTCGCGCTGACGCGTGAAGCCTCCCAGTGGGCCAACGCTTCAGCAAAGGCACCGTAGGCCACCAGCGTGTTCAGGCAACAGGCCAACAGCAACCAGCCTTGCAGCGGGCTCAGTTGCAGCGCCTCCAACGGGTGCGCCCAAGGCGTCAGGATCAAGGCACAGATCAGGTAGATCACCATCATCACCTGTGGCGAGCTCCATACGGTGAGCAATTGCTTCTGGCCCAAGGCATAGAAGGTCCACACTGCAGCGGCCAGCAGGATAATCAGAACGCCCTTGGTGTAGGCCCCCAGGGAAGTCAGCAGCTCGTCCAGGCGTTGATTGAAAAACAGACCGAAGCCAATCAGCAGAATGGCCAGACCAATCCCCTGCCCCAGGCTGAAGCGCTCCTTGAAAACCACCACACTGCCAATCAACAGCAGCACCGGCCCCATCTGAATCATCAACTGCGCAGTACCGGGACTGAGCATGTTCAGGCCGATCAGGTAGAGCACATAGTTACCGATCAGCCCGCCTACACACAGCAACAACAGAAAACGTCCATTACGGCCAAGGGTTCGCACGGAAGGCAAACGCCGCGTGGCGCCAAGAAACGCCAGCAGCAGGCCACCGGAAACCAACAGGCGATACCAGGTGACGGTGACGGGGTCCATCACCAGCAACACCTGCTTGAGCTTGATCGGAAGGATGCCCCAGAGCACGGCTGTCAACAACGCCAGGAACAGACCATAGACCCAGCGTCCGGAAGAAATATGCATGACCGCCTCGAAAAACCCTGTGGTGGGGGGAGGTTTGATTCTACGGCGGTAACAGCGACTTACACAGTTACAGATAGGGAAAAGAATTCAGCATCTTATTCCATGAGCTCGGATACGCCTGGATAGCCGCGGGATGCCTGTAGGTAGGCGGCGCCTGTATCGCGGGCAAGACCCGCTCCCACAGGCTGTTCGGCTTTTGTTGGAGCAGGCTTGCCTGCGATGGCGTCGGCGGGGTGCCTGTGCGTTACAGAGTGAGTGATTACTTCTTGTCGTTCTTGAACGCTGCTTCAAGCGCTTCGTTGAGGGTGCGCAGCACTTTCACCCGGGCCCAGCGTTTGTCATTGGCTTCGATCAGGGTCCAGGGCGCAATTTCAGTGCTGGTACGGTCAACCATGTCACCCACTGCCTCAGCGTATTGCGGCCACTTGTCACGGTTTCGCCAATCTTCTTCGGTGATCTTGAAGCGTTTGAAGGGAATCTGCTCACGCTCCTGGAAACGCTCCAGTTGGGTCTGCTGGTCAATCGCCAGCCAAAACTTGACCACTACCACGCCAGCGTTATTCAACTGCTCTTCAAAATCATTGATCTCGCCATAGGCACGCATCCAGTCTGCCTGCTGGCAAAAGCCCTCGACCCGCTCCACCAGTACCCGACCGTACCAGGAGCGGTCGAACACGGTGAACTTGCCGCGCCCCGGGATGTGCCGCCAGAACCGCCAGAGGTAAGGCTGAGCACGCTCTTCCTCGGTCGGGGCGGCAACCGGCACGATACGGTACTGACGCGGGTCCAGTGCGGCGGCAACGCGACGGATCGCACCGCCCTTGCCTGCCGCGTCATTACCTTCGAACACGGCCAGCAAGGCATGGCGGCGCATGCGTTTATCACGCAACAGCCCTGCCAGGCGTGCCTGCTCGGTAATCAGTTGTTCCTGGTATTCGTCCTTGCCCAGTTGCTTGCTTAAATCCAGGCTGCCCAACAAGCTGCGCTGATCAATGCTCTGGTTCAGCGGCGCGATGTTACTCGGACGCACGACTCGGCCCTCGGCCTTCAACGCGTTCTGCAAGCCTTCAAGCAAAATGCGCCCGACGGCCAGGCTGCGGTAATAGGGATCGACACCCTCGATGACGTGCCATGGCGCATAGTCTCGGCTGGTACGGCGCAACACCCGCTCACCAAAGCGCACAAAGCGGTCATAGGTTTGTGACTGTTGCCAGTCCAGCGGACTGATCCGCCAACTGTGCAACGGGTCGTCCTGCAGGGACTTGAGGCGAGCTTTCATCTGTTTCTTGGACAGGTGGAACCAGAACTTGAAGATCAATGCACCTTCATCACAGAGCATCTGTTCCAGACGCTCGGCGCCGCTGATCGCCTGGTCGAGCACGGCGTCCTTGAACACGCCATGAACCCGCCCCTGCAGCATCTGGCTGTACCAGTTGCCGAAGAAGATGCCCATCCGCCCCTTGGCCGGCAACGCCCGCCAATAACGCCAGGCTGGTGGATGGGCAAGCTCCTCGTCGCTTTGCTGATCGAACGTGCGCACTTCGATCAGTCGCGGATCCATCCATTCGTTAAGCAGCTTGACCGTCTCGCCCTTGCCTGCACCTTCGACACCGTTGATCAACACAATGACCGGGAAGCGCGCCTGTTGCTTGAGTTCGAACTGTGCTTCGAGTAACGCTTCTCGCAACGCCGGGACTTCAGCGTCATAGGTGTCCTTGTCGATGGCGTGACCAATTTCAGCAGATTCGAACATGTACCAGGCTCCCTTGGTTGATAAGCAAGACTAGCGGATCAGAGCGGTCTTTGTCGGCAGAAAAATCAGTACCATGCGCCAAATCAAACAGCCTTCAACCGATCGGCTAAAATGCCGGTCTTGCCGTTTCCGAGCCGAACATGACCGACGTAACCAATTATGCCCAGATCGACTGGGACGACCAGGGACGCCCGCATTCGCGGCAGTACGATGACGTGTATTTCTCCAAGGAACAGGGCCTTGAGGAAACCCGTCATGTGTTCATTGAACAGAACAACCTGCGTCAGCGCTTCAGCGCTCTGCAGGAGAACCAGTGCCTGGTGATCGGCGAAACCGGGTTTGGTACCGGGATGAACTTTCTTTGCGCCTGGCAACTGTTCGCCGAATGCGCGGCGCCTGGGGCGCGCCTGCATTTCGTGACGGTCGAGAAATACCCCCTGAGCCGCGCCGACCTGGCCAAGGCTTTGGCCCTGTGGCCGGAGCTGGCACCTTTCGGCAATGCCCTGTTGGCCGAGTATGTGGCGGTGCATGAAGGCTTCCAGCAGTTTGTCTTCGAGCAGGGCCGTATCACCCTGACCTTGATGGTGGGCGATGCGCTGGAGCAGTTGCCACAACTCGACGCCCGGGTAGACGCCTGGTTCCTCGACGGCTTTGCCCCGGCGAAAAACCCGGAAATGTGGACCCCGGAGCTGTTCGCTCAACTGGCCAGGCTCTCGGCCGAACAGGCCACACTCGGCACCTTTACCAGCACCGGCTGGGTTCGTCGCGGCCTGATGGCTGCCGGTTTCACGTTGAAAAAGATCCCGGGGATCGGCAAGAAATGGGAAATCGTGCGCGGGGTCTATGAAGGCTGCCCGCCCGAGCCGGCAGCCCCGGCAGTTGTCGCGCCCTGGTACGCCCGCCCGCCGGCCCTGCCTGGCCCACGCCAGGCACTGGTGATTGGCGCTGGCCTGGCTGGCTGCGCGACAGCCGCAAGCCTGGCCGCACGTGGCTGGCAGGTCAGCCTGCTGGAGCGCCATGCACAACCGGCCAGCGAGGCCTCGGGCAACCCGCAAGGTGTGCTCTACCTGAAGCTCTCAGCCCACGGCACCGCCCTGTCGCGGCTGATCATCAGCGGCTTCGGTTACACCCGGCGCTTGCTGGAACAGTTGCAACGTGGCCGTGACTGGGACGCCTGCGGTGTCTTGCAACTGGCCTTCGACGACAAGGAAGATCAGCGTCAGGCCAAACTGGCCGAAGCCTTTGATGCAACGTTGCTGCAACGCCTGAACCGCACCGACGCCGAAGCCGTGGCGGGCATTGGCCTGGCCAGCGGCGGCCTGTTCTACCCCGAAGGTGGTTGGGTTCACCCACCGGCGCTGTGCGCCTGGCAAGCCGAACATCCGAACATCCGCCTGCTGATGCATCATCAGGTGCTGGAACTGCGCAAGGTCGATGACCAGTGGCAGGCCTGGGAGGGCGAGCGCCTGCTAGCCAATGCGCCGCTTGTGGTGCTCGCCTGTGCTGCAGAAATCCAGCGTTTTGAAGGTTGTAGCGGGTTGCCACTAAAACGCATCCGAGGACAAATCACCCGCCTGCCGGTCACCGAGCAGAGTTCAGCCCTGAGCACCGTGGTCTGCGCCGATGGCTACGTTGCACCGCCGCGCCTGGGTGAACACACCCTCGGCGCCAGCTTCGACTTCACGGCCACCGATCTGACGCCTACTGCCGCCGAGCACCAAGGCAACCTGGCGTTGCTAGAGGAAATCTCCAACGACCTGGCAGCACGCCTGGGCGCGGATCAACTCGACCCCGACGTGCTTGAAGGCCGGGCGGCATTCCGCTGTACCAGCCCAGACTACCTGCCAATCGTTGGCCCGTTGGCTGACCGCGAAGCGTTCACCCAGGCCTATGCGGTGCTCGCCAGAGACGCCCGACAACAGCCCGATACGCCCTGCCCTTGGCTTGAGGGCTTGTACATCAACAGCGGCCATGGGTCACGAGGGTTGATCACCGCGCCACTGTCAGGCGAGTTGATTGCCGCCTGGGTTGACGGCGCCCCCTTGCCATTGCCTCGGGCGGTCGCCGAGGCCTGCCATCCGAACCGCTTCATGTTGCGTGAACTGGTACGCGGCAAGCACCGACAGGGCTAAGCCAGCCGGTGACGATTCGCGTAGGATGTGGAGAATCTTAACTACGTCCAAGTCTTTTTATGCTGATTCCTTACGACCAACTGGAAGCTGAAACCCTGACCCGCCTGATCGAGGACTTCGTCACCCGCGACGGCACCGACAACGGTGACGAAACCCCACTCGAAACCCGTGTACTGCGGGTTCGCCAGGCGCTGCTCAAAGGCCAGGCCTTTATCCTTTTCGACCTGGAAAGCCAGCAGTGCCAGTTGCTACCCAAACACGAAGTCCCTCGGGAGCTGCTGGGCTGAATCAGTCCGCGCTCGTCTTCTTGCCGGCCTGCTCGACGATACGCCGGTAGACTTCCGCCCGGTGTACCTCGATATGCCGTGGAGCGCTGATACCGAAACGAACGGTGCCGCCCTCCACGGACAACACTTCGATCCTGATCTGCCCATCAATGGCGATCACCTCACCTACCTCACGTCCTATAACCAGCATCTCTTTTTCCTCCAGCTCTTGGCGAATCTGGAGACTGCGGCATGGGCAAGGTGCCATCAACGCTGCGAGCGAGATTTAGGCGTTTCCCACCATGTGTTCGGAATTTCCCTACAAATTAACTTAAAAAAGAGGCCTTCAAGCGCTTTGTAAACGCGGCCCCAACACAATGATGCTGGCACCCAGCACACAGAGCAGCGCACCGATCCAGTCACTGCCCAACGGCTTGGCACGCTCAACAAACGCCAGCCAGATCAACGAGGTGACAATATAGATACCGCCATAGGCGGCGTAAGCGCGGCCGGCATAAGCAGCCTCGACCCGGGTCAGGATCAACCCGAACAAGGTCAGGCTGACAAGCGCTGGCGCGATCCACCAGGCGCTCTTGCCCAGCCTTAGCCAGAGATAGAAGGCATAGCATCCGCCGATCTCGAAGACTGCAGCCAGGAAGAACCAGAAGTAATTGATCACGCCAGAGCACCTTGGGTTGTTAAGCAAAGGTGCCCAGAATACCTGAGGCAAACGCTCAAGCCTGCGCCGGACGCGCCTTGCTGCGCATTTTCTCAGCCATTGTGGCCATCTCGTCATACAGCGCCTGAGGGTGTTGCTGCTTGAGCTGCCAGGCCTGACGGCCTTGTTCGTGAGGGAGGATCAAGAATTCGCCTTGCGCGACATGCTGGTAGATGTAGTCGGCGATTTCACTCGCGGTAATCGGCGAGCTTTCCAGCAACTTGCCCACTTGTGCTTTCATCGCTGGTGTCGGCCCGCGGAACGAGTCCAGCAGGTTGGTCTGAAAGTAGGACGGGCACACCACATGTACCGCAACCTCCTGTTGGCGTAGCTCCACCAGCAAGCTTTCCGACAAGGCCAGCACGCCCGCCTTGGCCACGTTGTAGTTGCTCATGGCCGGGCCCTGCATCAAGGCCGCCATCGATGCGATGTTGATGATTCGTCCTTTGCTGCGGGTCAGCAGAGGCAAGAACGCCTTGCAGCCCTTGACCACGCCCATCAGGTTGATTGCCAGTTGCCAATCCCAGTCCTCCAGCGACAACTCGGCGAAAAAGCCGCCAGAGGCAACACCCGCGTTGTTGACGATCACATCAACCCCATCGAAATGCTCTTCACAGGACTGCGCCAATGCTGTCAGTTGACTGTAGTCACGCACATCACAGCGTTGAATGAAGCCCGTTCCCCCCGCCTCGCGCACCAGGGCCAGTGTGTCTCTCAATCCGGCCTCATTGACATCGGCGAGCGCCAGCTGCCATCCCTCACGGGCCCAACGCAACGCCATTTCTCGGCCCAGCCCCGAACCAGCGCCAGTGATCATCATGCGGTTTTGCATAGACGGAAGCCTCGTTCAACCATGGATACGTTCGGCGAGTGTAGCGAAGGCACGGCACCGCCCCACCCTCCATCAGGTTGCTGAATGGCGCAGGCTAAATGAATGGCGTGGCCTTGAAGCGCCGAGGCGCGAAAGGCGATCCAGCCCACGCTCACGACGCAAAAGGCCAAAAAAAATGCCAGTCGATTGACTGGCATTTTTCTGTGGCTTAACCGCTCAGCGTATTAGTGCGCTACCGCACCGCTGGCGCCCAGGCCGGTTTGCGAACGTACGAACTGCGGGTAGAACAGTGCACGTTCTTCATCAGCTGCTTTGGACTTGTCGGTGATCGAGAAGAACCAGATACCGACGAAGGCAATCAGCATCGAGAACAGCGCTGGGTACTCGTACGGGTAGATCGCTTTCTCGTGACCGAGGATCTGTACCCAAATGGTTGGGCCGAGAACCATCAGGCCTACTGCACTGACCAGGCCCATCCAGCCGCCGATCATGGCGCCACGGGTGGTCAGCTTCTTCCAGTACATCGACAGCAGCAGTACTGGGAAGTTGCAGCTGGCAGCGATGGAGAACGCCAGACCTACCATGAACGCGATGTTCTGCTTCTCGAACAGGATCCCCAGGAAGATTGCCAGTACCGCCAGAGCGATCGTGGTGATCTTCGAAACGCGGATCTCGTCCTTCTCGTTGGCGCGGCCTTTACGGAACACGCTGGCATACAGGTCGTGGGACACTGCCGAGGCACCGGCCAGGGTCAGGCCTGCAACCACTGCCAGGATGGTCGCGAACGCCACCGCCGAGATGAAGCCGAGGAAGATGCTACCGCCCACCGCTTTGGCCAGGTGGATAGCGGCCATGTTGTTACCGCCCAACAGCGCGCCAGCCGCGTCCTTGAAGTCCGGGTTGGTGCTGACCAGCAGGATCGCGCCGAAGCCGATAATGAAGGTCAGGATGTAGAAGTAACCGATGAAGCCAGTCGCATACAGCACGCTCTTACGCGCTTCCTTGGCGTCGCTTACGGTGAAGAAGCGCATCAGGATGTGCGGCAGGCCAGCGGTACCGAACATCAGTGCCAGGCCCAGCGAGAACGCCGAAACCGGATCTTTCACGAGGCCACCAGGGCTCATGATCGCTTCACCTTTAGGGTGAACGCTGATCGATTCGGAGAACAGCAGGTTGAAGTCGAAGTTAACGTGCTTCATGACCATCAGCGCCATGAAACTGGCACCAGACAGCAACAGCACAGCCTTGATGATCTGTACCCAGGTGGTTGCCAGCATGCCGCCGAACAACACGTACAGCGCCATCAGGATACCGACCAGGATCACCGCAACGTGGTAGTCCAGACCGAACAGCAGTTGGATCAGCTTACCTGCACCGACCATCTGTGCGATCAGGTAGAACGCTACCACCACCAGCGAGCCAGAGGCCGACAGGGTGCGGATTTCCTTCTGCTTCAGACGATAGGAAGCAACGTCGGCAAAGGTGTATTTGCCCAGGTTACGCAACCGCTCGGCGATCAGGAACAGGATGATTGGCCAGCCGACCAGGAAGCCGATCGAATAGATCAATCCATCATAGCCAGAGGTGTACACCAGTGCGGAAATACCCAGGAAGGACGCCGCGGACATGTAGTCACCGGCGATTGCCAGACCGTTCTGGAAGCCCGTGATACGACCACCCGCAGCATAGTAATCCGCTGCCGAGTTGTTGCGCTTGGATGCCCAGTAGGTAATGCACAGGGTGGCGCCAACGAAAACCACGAACATTGCAATGGCAGAAATGTTCAGCGGTTGTTTGTGGACCTCACCGGTCAGGGCCTCTCCCGCCCAGACGGCCGGCGCGAATACGCCGAAGGCCAGTGTTGCCAGTAAACGCCGGATCATTGCTGAGCCTCCTTGAGAATCGCGTTGTTCAGATCGTCGAACTCACCGTTCGCACGACGCACGTAGATCCCGGTGAGAATGAAGGCTGCGACAATAATGCCGACACCCACGGGAATGCCCCACGTAATCGAACTCTCAGGACTGACCTTGGTGCCCAGAATCTGGGGACCATAGGCGATAAGCAGAATGAAGCCGGTGTAAAGCCCAAGCATGATCGCCGATAGAATCATGGCGAACCGCTCCCGTTTCGAAACAAGCTCCTTGAACCGCGGGCTGTTTTGTATCGAGAGGTAAATGCTGTCGTTCATTGTTTTTGTCCTCGCAGCACAGAGTAGATAGAACTCACCGCTACTTTATGCTGCCTTGGGACGCACTCCAGACGACCTTAGTCTTATATGTAAAACTCTTTTGCAGTTTCTGTAACAGCCACGAATGAAAAGGGCTGCATGATCGCAAAAACTCATGCAGCCCTCGGGAGGCAGAGGCGGCCGTGTTAAAGGTTACTTGGCGGTCCACTCCGCGACGCGCTCAGGGTGTTTGGCAACCCAGTCCTTGGCGGCGGCCTCAGGCTTGGCGCCCTCCTGAATCGCAAGCATGACCTCGCCGATTTCGTCTTTCGACTGCCAGGAGAATTTTTTCAGGAACGTCGCGACTTCTGGCGCCTTGGTCGCCAGCTCTTTGCTGCCAATGCTGTTGACGGTTTCAGCAGCGCCGTACACCCCTTTTGGGTCTTCAAGGAAGCGCAATTTCCACTTGGCGAACATCCAGTGCGGCACCCAGCCAGTGACCGCAATCGACTGCTGCTTGGCATAGGCACGCCCCAGTTCAGCGGTCATCGCCGCGCCGGAACTGGCCTGCAACTTGTAGCCGGTCAGGTCGTAGTCCTTGATTGCTTGATCGGTCTTGAGCATCACACCGGAGCCGGCATCGATACCCACGATCTTTTTCTTGAAGCTGTCATCGGTCTTCAAATCGGCCAGGGAAACAGCCTTGACGTAATCCGGAACGATCAGGCCGATCTTGGCGTCCTTGAAGTTAGGACCGTAGTCGACCACGCTGTCTTTGTTCTTGTTCCAGTACTCGCCGTGAGTGACTGGCAACCAGGCGGAGAGCATGGCGTCCAGTTTGCCAGTGGCGACCCCTTGCCACATGATGCCGGTCGCAACGGGCATCAGCTTGACGTCGTAGCCCAGTTTTTCCTTGATCACTTGTGCCGCGACAAACGTCGTCGCGACGCTGTCCGACCAGCCATCGACGTAGCCGATGCTCACTTCCTTGGCCATCGCCTGTGTGGCGCCCATTGCCAGTACCAGGGCGGAGGCCGCCCCCAGGAGTCGTCGCATTTTCATCAAAGCTTCCCCTCGTTACTTCACGGAAAGTGCAGCGCCCGACAATGGTCGAGCATCGTCACGTTATGGTTTGGTGCATGGCGCCCCCGTCACGCCCGCTTACCAGGACAACCGAAGCATCAGCGGAGTACTGATACACCGCATCATCAACCGACACTCCCCTCGATCCTGCTCTGGCAGCGACCCCGAAACAGCGAGAAACGACATCACAAGGCCAGTAACGCGGGGCTTGGCTCGAACGGCTGTCGGTTACGCCCGAACTTTGCATGCCAAGGCGTTAGTGGGCGGCTTTTGCGGGTACTATTGGCGGCTTTGTTACCAGACGGCGTCGATTTATGTCCTCCACCGCCCGCTTCCCCACGCTGCCTTACCTGTTTGCCTGCCTGCTCGGCCTGCTGGCCCTTGCCGGGCTCTGGTATGGACTGGGGAAACCGGTGGTGCTGCCCGATGCGGCCAGCGCCACACACAAACTGCAGTGCGCGTCCTATACGCCGTTCGATAAAGACCAGTCGCCGTTCGACCAGCCTTTTCAACTCCGCCCGGCGCGCATGGATGCTGACCTGGCGCTGTTGGCCAAGCGCTTCGAGTGCATTCGCACCTATTCAATGACCGGCCTTGAGGCGATCCCTGAACTGGCCCGCAAGCACGGCCTGAAAGTGATGCTCGGCGCCTGGATCAACAGCAACCCGATAGACACCGAGAAGGAAATCCAGGCACTGATCGCCTCGGCCAATGCCAACAAGGACGTCGTTCGTGCGGTGATCGTTGGCAATGAGGCGCTGCTGCGCAAGGAAGTGACTGGCCCGCAACTGGCCGGCCTGATCGCCCGGGTGAAAAGCCAGGTCAGCGTACCGGTAACCTATGCCGATGTCTGGGAGTTCTGGCTGAAGCATCCGGAGATTGCCCCGGCCGTGGATTTCCTGACCATCCACCTGTTGCCGTACTGGGAAGACGATCCTAAACGTATCGACGACGCCCTTGCCCATGTCGGCGAAATCCGCCAGGTATTCGGCAACCGCTTCGCGCCCAAGGACATCCTGATCGGTGAAACCGGCTGGCCCAGCGAAGGTCGCCAGCGCGAAACCGCCCTTCCCAGCCGGGTCAACGAGGCACGCTTCATTCGTGGTTTCGTGGCCATGGCCGAGCAGCAGGGCTGGCACTACAACCTGATAGAAGCCTTTGACCAGCCGTGGAAACGCGCCAGCGAAGGCGCCGTTGGCGGTTACTGGGGCCTGTACGACGCAGACCGTCAGGACAAGGGCGTGCTTGAAGGGCCGGTGTCGAACCTGCCGCTCTGGCCGCAGTGGCTGAGCGTCAGTGCTGCACTGTTCCTGATCACGCTGTGGCTTGCCGGCCCGGTGCGTGGCACCCGCTCGGCCTTGCTGCTGCCGTTGCTGGCCGCGACCGGTGCCGGCAGCGTTGGGTTGTGGGGTGAACTGGCGCGGGTCAACAGCCGGTTTGCCGGTGAGTGGTTGTGGGCGGGCCTGCTGGTCGGTCTGAACCTGCTGGTACTGGCCTATGCGGCCCTGGCACTGGCGACACGTAAAGGCTGGCGTGAACGCGCCTTCAACTGGCTGAACGCCCGGGCGGGATGGTGGCTGGTGGCGGCCGGCTTTGCGGCAGCGGTAAGCATGCTGGCACTGGTCTTTGACCCGCGTTACCGCAGTTTTCCGAGTGTGGCCTTGGTGTTGCCAGCATTGGTCTATGCCCTGCGGCCGGTACGTGCGCCACGGGCGGAGGTCGGGATGCTGACGTTTATCATCGGCGCTGGCATCGCGCCGCAACTGTTCGGTGAGGGTTTGGGCAACCAGCAAGCGTGGGGCTGGGCGGTGGTCAGTGCGGTGATGGTGGTGGGATTGTGGCGGAGTTTGAGGGTGCGTCAGTAACGTAGAACAAGCGTAATGCCCGGCCTTGCTGAACCCGGATAGGCTCACACGGTCTCAGTGAGTCCGCGGCGCCTGCATCGTTGGCAAGCCAACTCCCACAGGGATCTGCGCAGTACACTGCATTTTCTGTAGGAGCAGGCTCGCCTGCGATGGCATCAGCGCGGTGCCAGTAGGTACGCGGCAGCTGCATCGTTGGCAAGCCAACTCCCACAGGGGTCTGCGCAGTACTCTGCATTTTCTGTAGGAGCAGGCTCGCCTGCGATAGGCCCAACACGGTCTCAGAGAGTACGCGGCGCCTGCCTAACCAGGCGCAACGCCGCCAGCACCACGGCAAACACGGCCATACTGGCGGTGTACAAGACCAGTGCCGGGATCCCGAACAGCAGTGCCATTACCGCAACGCGCCAGCCGGCACGACCGGGCACACACATCGCGAGCAGTGCCAGGCCCAGCGCCGTCCAGGCCAGGACCCGCCAGTGGATCATCAAACCCAACATCGAACGCACCTGACACGACCAGGCCGTCGCCTGTTCCAGGCATACGCCAACCCACTGAGGGTCTTCCATCAACACATAACGCACGCCGTAGCTACCGGCCAGCCACAACGGCAGCAAAACCAGCAAAGCGACAAACGGTAACAAGCGGGGCATGCGCAACTCCAGAATCTTCAAAATCGGCACCCAGCATAATCGTCCAAGCCGTCTATGCAAGGCGAAAGCGCCTGTGTGAGCTACTTTACCCAATACGACAAATCGAACCCGTTGTTGCAGCAACAGTTACCGTAACGGCACTATCGATTGCGATGAATGCAACGACGCTTGGCAACTTTGCCAGCCTCAGGGTTGTCCTAACCTGCGCATTTCGCTTGTATTTTCCGGGGACTCGTCATGCTTCGATCACTGCGCCTTGCCACCTTGTTGGGTGGCCTCCTGCTGAGTGCGTGCACCTTGGCGGCAGATATTGATGCTGCCAGCTACGGTTACCCACTGACCAATCCCTTTGAAGCGACCATCGCCTCGACCCCGCCCGAGCTGCGCCCTGAACTGCCCAGTGATGAAGAGATCAACCAGTCTGATTACAACCTGAACCTGCGGCCTGAGCGAGCGTTCAGCCTGCCCGACAATTTTTGGCCCGTGAAGAAGCTGCGCTACCGGATGGCCCGCCAGGACCACCCCGCACCGCTGATTTTCCTCATTGCCGGTACCGGTGCGCCGTACAACAGCAGCCTCAACGAGTACCTGAAGAAGCTTTACTACAAGGCGGGTTACCATGTGGTGCAGTTGTCATCGCCTACCAGCTTCGACTTCATGACCTCGGCTTCGCGCTTCGCCACTCCCGGCGTTTCCAAGGAAGACGCCGAAGACATGTACCGGGTGATGCAAGCGGTAAGGGCCCAGCACCCTCATTTGGCAATCACTGACTTCTACCTCACCGGTTACAGCCTGGGCGCGCTGGATGCTGCGTTTGTCAGCCATCTGGATGAAACCCGCCACAGCTTCAACTTCAAGCGCGTACTGCTGCTCAACCCGCCGGTGAACCTCTACACCTCCGTCAGCAACCTCGACAAGCTGGTGCAGACGCAGGTCAAGGGCATCAACAACAGCACCACATTCTACGAACTGGTGCTGGGCAAGCTGACCCGTTACTTCCAGCAGAAGGGCTACATTGACCTCAATGACGCCCTGCTCTACGACTTCCAGCAGTCGCGTCAGCATTTATCCAACGAACAGATGGCCATGGTGATTGGTACTTCGTTCCGTTTTTCCGCTGCCGATATTGCCTTCACCTCAGACCTGATCAACCGCCGCGGCCTGATCACCCCGCCCAAGTACCCGATCACCGAAGGCAGCAGCCTGACGCCCTTTTTCAAGCGCGCCTTGCAGTGTGACTTCGACTGCTACCTGACCGAGCAGGTCATCCCGATGTGGCGAGCCCGCAGTGACGGCGGCAGCCTGTTGCAACTGGTCGATCAGGTGAGCCTGTATGCCTTGAAGGACTACCTCAAGGGCAGCTCGAAAATCGCCGTGATGCACAACGCGGACGACGTCATCCTCGGCCCTGGCGATATCGGTTTTCTGCGCAGTACCTTTGGCGACCGCCTGACGCTTTACCCGCACGGTGGCCATTGCGGCAACATCAATTACCGCGTCAACAGCGACGCTATGCTGGAGTTTTTCCGTGGTTAAAAAACTTCTCTTCGTTGCGGCGCTGCTCACCGCCGGCCTGGCTCAGGCCGACGACACCCCACCTCAGGCCCCCACGGCGGACGCCGATGGTTTTACCCAGCCACTCAAGTCCCTGAAGTTCAACCCTGGCCTGGATCAACGCGAGTTTGAGCGCTCGACCTTGACCGCCCTGAACGTCTATGACCCATGGGAGTCCTGGAATCGCCGGGTGTACCACTTCAACTACCGCTTCGATGAGTGGGTGTTCCTGCCGGTGGTCAATGGCTACCAGGCGATTACCCCCGGCTTTGTCCGCAGCGGCGTGAGCAACTTCTTCAGCAACCTGGGCGATGTGCCGAACCTGTTAAACAGCCTGCTGCAACTCAAGGGCAAGCGTTCGATGGAGGTCACCGCGCGTCTGCTGTTGAACACCACGATTGGGGTCGCAGGCTTGTGGGACCCGGCCACCAAAATGGGCATTCCGCATCAAAGCGAAGACTTCGGCCAGACACTGGGTTTCTATGGTGTGCCCGAAGGCCCTTACCTGATGCTGCCGATCCTCGGCCCGTCCAACCTGCGGGACACCGGAGGGCTGGTGGTGGACTACCGCGGCGAGACGCAGATCAACTTCCTCAACGTTGCTGAAGTCAGCAGCAATCACCCTGAACTGGTCGCGCTACGCGCGGTCGACAAGCGCTACACCACCAGCTTCCGCTATGGCCAGACGAACTCGCCATTCGAGTATGAGAAGGTGCGTTACGTCTACACGGCAGCACGGCAACTGCAGATCAACGAATGACGAGGTACTGACCCGACCCTACGGAAGACGACATCGCGAAGGCTGGTCGGATCAAAGCCCGAGAAACCGGCTGAGCTGTGAACGCTTGGCCAGGGCATCGCGTCGTCCCAGTTCAATCAGCTCACTGCAGTAGCTGGCCTCGAACAGCAGGTAGCTGAGCACCCCGGCGCCGCTGGTTTTGGTCGCCCCCGGCCCGCGCAGGAACAGGCGCAACGCCGCTGGCAACTCCCGCCGGTGACGGGCGGCGATTTCATCCAGCGGCTGGCTGGGTGCGACCACCAGCACCTCCACCGGTGTCAGCCCCAGGTGTTTGGGGCGTCGCTCGGGCGGCAACAGGTGACTCAGGTGGTTAAGCCGCTGCAGTAATTCCAGATCGTCCTCCAGGCTGTCGATGAAGGTACTGTTGAGCATGTGCCCGCCAATTTGCGCAAGGCTTGGGTGCTGACCACTGAAGCTGCGCTGATGCGGGAGGAGCTCCGACGGGTGATGAGGGTTACCACTGACCCCGACCACCAGCACCCGGTTCGCCCCCAGGTGCAACGCCGGGCTGATCGGCGCCGACTGGCGCACCGCACCATCACCGAAGAACTCTTTCCCCAGCATCACCGGAGCAAAAAGCAAGGGAATCGCCGAGCTGGCCAGCAGGTGCTCGATGGTCAAGTGCGTGGGCATGCCAATTCGCCGGTGGCGCAACCAAGGGTCGATAGCGCCACGCCCCTGGTAGAAGGTCACGGCCTGTCCCGACTCGTAACCGAAGGCGGTCACCGCCACGGCGTGCAGGTGTTTCTGCTCGATCGCCGTGGTAATCCCGTTCAGGTTCAAGTGCGTGTTGAGCAGGCCGCGCAACGGCGAGCTGTCGAGCAACGCAACCGGCACGGGGCCACCCAGCCCCAACAGGTTGTGAAAGACAAAGCGCGCGGCTTGACGCACCACCCCTGGCCAGTCACTGCGCAACACCTGGCTGCTGCGAAAGCCCTGCCAAAGCTCGGTGAGCCGGTGAATGGTCTCGGAAAACTGCATGGCGCCGCTGGCCAGGGTAACGGCGTTGATAGCCCCGGCGGAGGTGCCGACAATCACCGGAAAGGGATTGGCAGCACCCGCTGGCAACAGATCGGCAATCCCGGCCAACACCCCGACTTGATAAGCGGCACGGGCACCGCCGCCGGAAAGGATCAGACCGGTAACCGGTTCTGCTGCTGCCATGCTGTTGCTCCCTGAGTACTTGCTGGAAAGCCCGTATATGGACTAACGCCGTTTTTCGTAAAGCTTCGGTGCTCCTGGCGGCCGCGACTTGAAGCGTCGATGCGCCCACAGGTACTGCTCAGGGCATTCACGGATCGATGCCTCGACCCACTGATTGATACGCAGGCAGTCGTCCTCTTCGGTCTCCCCCGGGAAGTCGGCCAGCGGAGGGTGGATCACCAGCCGGTAACCGCTGCCATCGGCCAGGCGCTGTTGGGTAAAGGGGATCACCCTGGCCTTGCCCAGGCGGGCAAACTTGGTGGTTGCCGTGACTGTCGCGGCGTCGATGCCGAACAGCGGCACGAACAGGCTCTGCTTGGCGCCATAGTCCTGGTCTGGCGCATACCAGATCGCCCGGCCGGCACGCAGCAGCTTGAGCATGCCGCGCACGTCCTCACGCTCCACGGCCAGCGAGTCGAGGTTATGCCGCTCGCGCCCCTGGCGCTGTACAAAGTCGAACAACGGGTTCTTGTGCTCGCGGTACATGCCATCGATGGTGTGTTTCTGGCCGAGCAAGGCTGCACCGATCTCCAGCGTGGTGAAATGCAACGCCATCAGGATGGCGCCCTGGCCATCACGCTGGGCGGCCTGCAGGTGTTCCAGCCCTTCGATATGCGCCAGACGCGCCAGACGGGCTTTTGGCCACCACCAGCTCATGGCCATTTCGAAGAAGGCGATGCCGGTGGAGGCGAAATTTTCCTTGAGCAGGCGGGTCCGCTCGTCGGACGACAGCTCAGGGAAGCACAGCTCTAGATTGCGTGCGGCAATGCGCCGACGCTCGCCTGCAACACGGTACATGGCTAACCCGAGGCCACGACCGATTGCCAGCAATACCCGGTAAGGCAGCTGTACGATCAGCCAGAGCACGCCCAGGCCCAGCCACAATGGCCAGAAGCGCGGGTGCAAAAAATAGGGACGAAAGCGCGGGCGATCCATTCAAGATTCCGGAAAGACAAAGGCCGCGCATTCTACAACGGTTCGGTGCGGGTTGCGGCTAACGTACGATCTCGTTATAAGTCTGGGCACTTTTTCGTAACAAGTCGCCCGATGCAGACCATGAGCCAAACTCAGACGCCCGACCAAGAACCCGTGTTCCAGCTCAAGGGCAGCATGCTCGCCATTACCGTGCTTGAGCTTGCGCAAAACAACCTTGAGGGCCTGGATCGGCAATTGGCCGCCAAGGTTGCCCAGGCCCCCAACTTCTTCAGCAATACCCCGTTGGTGCTGGCCCTGGACAAGTTGCCGCCCAGCGAAGGCGCCGTGGACCTGCCGGGCCTGATGCGGGTCTGCCGTCAACACGGCCTGCGCACCCTGGCGATTCGCGCCAGCCGGATCGAGGACATTGCGGCCGCCATCGCCATCGACCTGCCCGTATTGCCGCCCTCCGGCGCCCGCGAGCGGCCCGTGGAGCTGCCAGAGCCAGTGGTCGAGAAGAAAAAACCCGAGCCACCGGCAGAACCTGCGGTAAAACCGACCAAAATCATCACCTCACCTGTACGTGGCGGCCAGCAGATCTATGCTCAGGGCGGCGACCTGGTCGTGATCTCGTCGGTCAGCCCGGGGGCGGAACTTCTTGCCGACGGCAATATCCATGTGTACGGGGCGATGCGTGGGCGCGCCCTGGCCGGGATCAAGGGCAACACCAAGGCACGGATTTTCTGCCAGCAAATGACCGCTGAACTGGTCTCGATCGCCGGGCAATACAAGGTCTCCGAAGACCTGCGCCGCGATCCGCTGTGGGGGGCCGGGGTGCAGGTCAGCCTGTCCGGTGACGTGTTGAACATCACCCGTCTTTAACGGATACTGCCGCCATTTTCCGCGCAACTTTTTTCGACGTTGCCGTTTTGTATTTTTTGGGACTGAACGTCCTTTTTTCTTTAGGGGTGATACACCTTGGCCAAGATTCTCGTGGTTACATCCGGCAAGGGTGGTGTGGGTAAGACCACCACCAGCGCCGCTATCGGTACCGGCCTCGCTCTGCGTGGCCACAAGACAGTCATCGTCGACTTCGACGTCGGCCTGCGTAATCTTGACCTGATCATGGGCTGCGAACGCCGCGTGGTCTATGACTTCGTCAACGTCGTGAATGGCGAAGCCAACCTGCAACAAGCCCTGATCAAGGACAAGCGCCTTGAAAACCTTTACGTGCTGGCGGCCAGCCAGACCCGCGACAAGGACGCGCTGACCCAGGAAGGCGTCGAGAAAGTCCTGATGGAACTCAAGGACACCTTCGACTACGTGGTCTGCGACTCACCGGCCGGCATCGAGAAAGGTGCCCACCTGGCCATGTACTTCGCTGATGAGGCGATCGTCGTGACCAACCCGGAAGTGTCCTCGGTACGCGACTCCGACCGCATGCTGGGCCTGCTGGCGAGCAAATCGCGCCGCGCCGAGAAAGGCGAAGACCCGATCAAGGAACACCTGCTGATCACCCGCTACCATCCAGAGCGCGTGAGCAAGGGCGAAATGCTCGGTGTCGAAGACGTGAAGGAAATTCTCGCCGTTGCCCTGCTGGGCGTTATCCCTGAATCCCAGGCGGTGCTCAAGGCATCCAACCAGGGCGTTCCCGTCATCCTCGATGACCAGAGCGACGCCGGCCAGGCGTACAGCGATACCGTTGACCGTTTGCTGGGTAAAACCGTGGAACATCGTTTCCTCGATGTACAGAAGAAGGGATTCTTCGAGCGCCTGTTTGGAGGCAACTAATCAATGAACCTTTTTGACTTCTTTCGTGCCAGCAAAAAAGTAAGTACCGCCTCGGTTGCGAAAGAGCGTCTACAGATCATCGTGGCGCACGAGCGCGGTCAGCGCAGTACCCCGGACTACCTGCCAGCCTTGCAGAAGGAGCTGGTGGAGGTGATCCGCAAGTACGTCAACATCGGCAACGATGATGTGCAGGTCGCTCTGGAAAACCAGGGCAGCTGCTCGATCCTGGAACTCAACATCACCCTGCCCGACCGCTGACAGGCAGCCGGGCAAGCCACCACGGCGACCGCCGGGCCTTCGCATTGCGAGGGTTCGACGGTCGCCGTTGGTGTTTACAGAGAGCATGCAATGCCGCTGTCCAACGTCCATATCCTGCACCAGGATGCCGCCGTCCTGGTGGTCAACAAACCGACCCTGCTGCTGTCCGTCCCCGGCCGCGCCGAGGACAACCGCGACTGCCTGATTACCCGCCTGCAGGAAAACGGTTATCCGGAAGCCCGCATCGTCCATCGCCTGGATTGGGAAACCTCCGGGATCATCCTCCTGGCGCGTGATGCCGACAGCCACCGCGAGCTGTCCCGCCAGTTCCATGACCGGGAAACCGAGAAGGCCTACACCGCGCTGTGCTGGGGACAACCGGAACTGGACAGCGGCAGTATCGACCTGCCACTGCGCTACGACCCGCCGACCAAGCCACGGCATGTGGTGGACCATGAGCAGGGCAAGCATGCGCTGACCTTCTGGCGTATCGTCGAGCGGTGTGGCGACCACTGCCGGGTTGAGCTGACGCCGATTACCGGCCGCTCGCACCAGTTGCGCGTGCATATGCTCTCCATCGGCCATCCGCTGCTGGGTGATCGCCTGTACGCCAACCCCGAGGCGCTGGCCGCCCATGAACGGCTGTGCCTGCACGCGAGCATGTTGAGCTTCACTCATCCGGTGACCGGTGAGCGGTTGCGCTTCGAGTGCCCAGCGCCGTTCTGATGAATGGCAACACCGCTATCAGCGGCATGGCCAGCGCCTGCAGAACCCTTGTTGGCGCTGGCCTTGTCGGCGATTCGAGCCACCCCAATCCCCAAGCAATACGTTAAACTCGCGCCACTGCTGTCTGGAGTGACTTATGCGCGATGCCCTGAATCAAGGCCTGATCGATTTTCTGAAGGCCTCCCCCACGCCGTTCCATGCCACCACCGGCCTCGCTCTACGCCTCGAAGCGGCGGGGTTCCAGCGCCTGGACGAGCGCGACAGTTGGGCCACCACCGCTGGCGGCCGCTACTACCTGACCCGAAACGACTCCTCGATCATCGCTTTCAAGCTCGGTCGGCACTCGCCCTTGATCGACGGCATCCGCCTGGTCGGCGCCCACACCGACAGCCCATGCCTGCGGGTCAAGCCGCAACCGGAGCTGCAACGCCAGGGCTTCTTGCAACTGGGCGTGGAAGTCTACGGCGGTGCGCTGCTGGCACCGTGGTTCGACCGAGACCTGTCCCTGGCCGGGCGGGTAACCTTCCGTCGCGATGGCAAGGTTGAAAGCCAACTGATCGACTTCAAGCTGCCGATTGCGGTGATCCCAAACCTGGCGATCCACCTCAACCGCACTGCCAACGAGGGCTGGGCGATCAACGCCCAGACCGAGCTGCCGCCCATTCTGGCTCAGGTAGCTGGCGATGAGCGCGTTGATTTTCGCGCCCTGCTGACGGATCAACTGGCCCGCGAACACGGCCTGAACGCCGATGTGGTGCTGGATTACGAACTGAGCTTCTACGACACCCAGACCGCCGCGCTGGTTGGCCTGAACGGCGACTTCATCGCCGGTGCGCGGCTGGACAACCTGCTGTCCTGCTATGCCGGTCTGCAAGCGCTATTGGCTGCCGACAGTGACGAAACCTGCGTGCTGGTATGCAATGACCATGAGGAAGTCGGTTCTTCCTCAGCCTGCGGGGCCGATGGCCCGATGCTGGAACAAACCCTGCGCCGCCTGCTGCCTGACGGCGACGACTTCGTCCGGACCATTCAGCGCTCGCTGCTGGTGTCGGCCGACAACGCCCACGGCGTACACCCGAACTACGCCGACAAGCATGACGGCAACCACGGTCCCAAGCTCAACGCCGGCCCGGTCATCAAGGTCAACAACAACCAGCGTTACGCCACCAACAGCGAAACCGCCGGTTTCTTCCGCCATCTGTGCATGGCCGAGGAAGTGCCGGTACAGAGTTTCGTGGTGCGCAGCGACATGGGTTGCGGCTCGACCATCGGCCCGATTACCGCGAGCCACCTGGGCGTGCGCACCGTCGACATCGGCCTGCCGACCTTTGCCATGCACTCAATTCGCGAGCTGTGCGGCAGCCATGATCTGGCGCACCTGGTGAAAGTACTGACGGCGTTCTACCGCAGCCGCGACCTGCCGTAACACCCGGCCTGCAGAGGCAGGCCTTGCCGGGGGATTTGAACAGCCCCCGAGGGAGCAAGGCTTGCCTGTGATGCTACCTTGTACTGGGCCAACCGCTGAAAGGCATCAACCCTCTTCTGGTACATCCGTGTCCATACGCTGCCCCTTCTGCGCCATAAACTCCCAGATAGAGAACTCGGCAGGGAGTTTGCCGAGGCGTTGTTCTTCTTGGGCAAGCAGGCGCTCAACTTTCTCGCGATCACCCGCCGGATATCGAAAACGCTCTACAGGGCTGAGGCCGTCCAGTAACTCTATGTAGCCGCGATAAACCGGGCGCGCATCACCCGCAGAAAAAATAAAGCTGGCTGCTGTCTGAAAACACTCGAAATCCAGCCCATCCTTTGCATAATCCGCTACATAACGCTCTTCATCCGTATATTCACCGCTTTCGTCCTCTACGATCGCCGCAAGCTCCGAACGGGATAGCCCTGCAAATGGATTATCCGGCCTACCCCTTCCTTCATGAATGGACAGTAGGAACTCAAAGGACTTCTGCTTTCGAGACAGTTGCTCAGGCGAGTTCTCTGCCGATACCTCTGACTGTTTGAAAGCCTCTGCGCCATACATCCTCACCCGCAACCAAGCCGTTTTACCAAGGCCATGGGTACCGTAAACTCTTTCGTATTTATCCCTGGCTTGATCATTCTGGGCATCGACCTGCGCCATGCTAGCGCTCAACTTCAATCCCTCGACTGAAAGACTTACACTTTCCTTCGTGCTTGGGGTTGAAGCTTCTTCTGTCGGCACTGGCTTTGGTGGTGTTCTAACAATAGTTGCCGATGATGGAACGGTGCCTATTTTCATGTTGTTCTCCCTAACCTGGCGAATACCATTACGCAGTCGGTAGCAACGACCTACCGTAATCCCGACCGACGCGTACAGTGCCAATCACTGAAACGCATCAACCCGCTGCTGGTATTTCCTTGTTCAGGCTGCGCCCCTCCTGAGCCATAAGTTCCCAAATAGAGAACTCAGCTGGGAGTTTGCCGAGGCGTTGCTCTTCCTGGGCGAGAAGGCGCTCGCTCATTTCACGATCACCCGCAGGGAATCGTAAGCGCTCTGCAGGGCTGAGACTGTCCAGAAAATCGATGTAAGCGCGAGACAGGGGACGTCCATCGTTACCAAAATTCATGGCTGCGCTAAAGTAATTAAAGTCCAGTGCACTTTTTGCATACTCCGCTGTATAACGCTCTACGTCGGTGTATCGTCCAGTTTCATCTTCAACAATGGCGACAAGCTCTGAGCGTGACAACCCTGCAAATGGATTGTCCGTAATTTTTCGCTGCTCATTGATAATCAGTAGAAATTCAAACGACTTTTTTATCTGGGTCAACTGCTCATCAGAGTAATCATTGGGAGACTCAGGTATGACCGGCGTGTCCCTACCTTGCGTCCTGATTTGCGCCCACAGCTTGTCTCCAAAATTGTAACGACCATAGATACGCTCGTATTTATCCCTGGCTTGATCATTCTGGCTATCGACCTGCGCCATGCTGGCGCTCAACTTCAACCCCTCCGCCGAGAGGCTTACGCTCTCCTTCGTATTTGAGGTTGAAAGGTCTTCTGTCGGCGCTGGCTTTGGTGGCGCTCTAACAATAGTTGCCGATGATGGAACGGTGCCTATTTTCATGTTGTTTTCCCTAACCTAGCGAATACCATTACGCAGTCGGCAGCCACGAACTACCGCAATCCCGGCCGACGCATACAGTGTCAACCACTGAAACGCATCAACCCTCTGTTGGCATTTCCTTGTCCAGACGATGCCCCTCCTGCGCCATAAGTTCCCAAATGGAGAACTCGGCAGGGAGTTTGCCGAAGCGTTGTTCTTCTTGGGCAAGCAGGCGCTCAACTTTCTCGCGATCACCCGCCGGATATCGAAAACGCTCTACAGGGCTGAGGCTGTCCAGTAACTCTATGTAGCTACGGTAAAAAGGGCGAGCATCGCCCCCTGGAAAAATAAAGCTGGTTGAAGCCTGAAAATACTCGAAATCCAAGTCACTTTTGGCATGAAGCGCCACATAACGCTCTTCATCCGTATATTCACCGCTTTCGTCCTCCACGATCGCTGCAAGCTCCGGACGGGACAGCCCTGCAAACGGGTTAGCCGGTTTACCCCTTTCCTCATGAATAGACAGTAGAAAATCAAAGGACTTCTGCTTTCGAGACAGTTGTTCAGGTGAACAATCTGCCGACACCTTGGGCTGCTTGAAAGCCTCTGCGCCATACATCCTCACCCGTAAAAAGGCTGTTTTACCAAGGCCGTGGGCACCGTAAATTCTTTCGTATTTATCCCTGGCTTGATCACTCTGGGCATCGACCTGCGCCATGCTGGCGCTCAACTTCAACCCCTCAGCTGAAAGACTTACACTTTCTTTCGTGCTTGGGGTTGAAGCTTCTTCTGTCGGCACTGGCTTTGGTGGTGTTCTAACAATAGTTGCCGATGATGGAACGGTGCCTATTTTCATGTTGTTCTCCCTAACCTGGCGAATACCATTACGCAGTCGGTAGCAACGACCTAGCGTAATCCCGACCGACGCGTACAGTGCCAATCACTGAAACACATCAACCCGCTGCTGGTATTTCCTTGTTCAGGCCGCGCCCCTCCTGAGCCATAAGTTCCCAGATAGAGAACTCGGCTGGGAGTTTGCCGAGGCGCTGTTCTTCCTGGGCGAGAAGACGTTCAGCAATCTCGCGATCACCCGCCGGATATCGAAAACGCTCTACAGGGCTGAGGCTATCCAGTAACTCTATATAGCTGCGATAAGCAGGGCGAGCATCACCTCCAGAGGAAATAAAGCTGGCTACTACCTGAAAACACTCGAAGTCCAGGTCACTTTTTGCATGAAGCGCCACATAGCGCTCTTCATCCGTATATTCACCGCTTTCGTCTTCCACGATCGCAGCAAGCTCTGGCCGGGATAGCCCTGCAAACGGGTTAGCCGGTTTACCCCTTCCCTCATGAATAGACAGTAGAAAATCAAAGGACATCTGCTTTCGGGACAGTTGTTCAGGTGAACAATCTGCCGACACCTCGGGCTGTTTGAAAGCTTCTGCGCCATACATACTCACCCGTAAAAAGGCTGTTTTACCAAGGCCATGGGCACCGTAAATTCTTTCGTATTTATCCCTGGCTTGATCATTCTGGGCATCGACCTGCGCCATGCTGGCGCTCAATTTCAATCCCTCGACTGAAAGACTTACACTTTCCTTCGTGCTTGAGGTTGAAGCTTCTTCTGTCGGTTCTGGTTTTGGTGGCGTTCTAACAATAGCTACCGATGATGGAATTGCGCCTATTTTCATATTGCTTCCTCCAACCGTTCCAATGCAGCGAGGCACTTCTTCAAGTGCCTAGCTGCATGACTATTTAATAGAGAACTGCACGGTGTAATTGAAGGGAAGATTCGAGTCCGCTTTTACCAATGTCGCGGTACAGGTTGCACGGCTCGAACCAATAGACACTGCATCTTTTTTCCAGCTAGGCAGGTATCCGCCCAGATGAATTTCAACCAAGTGCGATGCCGAGAACCGGCATTTTTTCGAGCCCACTGCGTAAGTAAATCGCATACCGGACGCAATATCACTTCCGCTGGTATGAATAAAACCAATACTGGAATTCTGTACAATATTGGTAGGCGGGGTATTTAAACTTCCAGAAAAATATTCATAGCCGTACACCGCCTCTGCACTGGTTTCATTTACAACCGTAACAGTTGCCAGATTAGCTGCCTGTACCGCCCCACCCACCGAGCACCCCAACACCACAAAAGAACCCAACAGCACCTTCTTGATATTTTTCATTCGCGACATCCTTTCAAAGGTTAATGACACACAGCTGTTGCTACATGTCCGCGTCAGGGCGATTCATCAATCGCTCATGACGCTTTTAACCAGTCGGCAGGAAGCCTTGGGCGCTGTATCAGACGCGGTCTGATATTGATGTAGGAAGTTTCTCTGCTGTTAGAATCAGCACGGGCCGTGCCGGCGCTGATCTCCATCAACCCTGGCTTGACGATTCCGGCCTATGCTTGCCCCATGAATTTCCGAGCCTTGAGAAGGTCCTTGCGCATGTCAGAGTTCCAGATGATGTTCCTCCCGGTGATCGCCGGCCTGATCCTGTTGACCGTCGGCTTCAACATGCGTGAGCGCAATATCGGGGTGCTGATGATGTGGATCGGTACGCTGGGCATGATCGGTATCATGGCCTGGAAGATCCTTGAGAAACTGAACTGACAAATACACTACACTCGGGCGATTGATTGCCTGAGGTTGATCTGCCAGTGCCCGCCTTTTTCCGCTTTTTCGCGCTGTTTCTGATTTTTCTGGCGCCCGTCGGCCTGGCCCAGGCGGCAGGCTTGCCGGGCTTGCTCGGCGGCAGCAAGGCCCAACCCGAGGCCACCGAGCCGCTGAGCCAGTCCCTGGACGAAGTCATCAAGCGCCTGGAAAACGATCAGCAACGCGCCAATTTGCTGGCCGATCTGAAGAAGTTGCGCGACAGCACCAAACAGGCGCAGCCATCGGTAGAGCAAGGTGTACTGGGCGTGATCGGCAATACCGTGGCCAGCCTGGAAAAGCAGTTCAGTGGTGACGCCAGCCCCTTCACCCTCTGGTCGCAAGAGCTGGACCAAGCCCAGGATGAGTTGGCGGCCTTGAAGGTGCCGGCACAGGAGTTACCCGCCATTCTGTTCGGCTTTGCGGCGGTCATCGCCCTCTGGAGCCTGTTGGCCTACGGGTTTATCTGGGTCGGGCATCGGGTGCGACTGCGCTTTGGTCTGACCGAAGAGCTACCCCAGCATCCCAAGACCTGGGACCTGGTGCTCTTCGCCTTGCGCAAGCTCGGCCCTTGGCTGGTAGCACTGATCATCACCGTGTACCTGAGCTTTGCACTGCCCTCTTCACTGGGCAAATCCATGGCCATGGTGCTGGCCTATGCACTGGTGGTCGGTACCTGTTTCTCGGCCATCTGCGTGATTGCCTTTTCCCTGCTCGATGGCCCTCACCGCCATCACGCCCTGCACATTCTGCGGCGTCGCGCTTTTCGTCCGCTGTGGCTGATCGGCAGTTTTGCCGCCTTCGGCGAGGCGATGAACGACCCGCGCCTGGCCGTTGCACTAGGCACTCACCTGGCGCATAGCCTGGCCACACTGGCCAATGTGTTGGCGGCCATTTCCAGCGGGCTGTTCATACTGCGATTCCGGCGTCCTATTGCCCACCTGATTCGTAACCAACCCCTGTCGCGGCGTCTGACCCGCCGGGCCCTGAGCGACACCATCGAGATTCTCGGCAGTCTCTGGTACCTGCCGGCGTTGGTGTTGGTGGCTGTCTCACTGTTTGCCACATTCATTTCGGCAGGTGACACCAGCACTGCGCTACGTCAGTCGCTGATGTGCGCGGTGCTGCTGGTGCTGTGCATCGTGATCAACGGCCTGGTCCGTCGCCATGCTGCAAAACCACACCGCAGCAACCGCCGTCAGCCGCTGTACTACGAACGCCTGAAAAGCTTTGGCTATACCTGACGATCTGGTTGCTGTTCATCGAATTGGGGCTTCGGGTCTGGGGCTTGTCGCTGATCGGTTTTGCCGAGGGCGACGGCCATGAAGCCGCCATGCGCCTGTTCGGCCTGAGCGGCACACTGCTTGCGGCGTGGCTGGTGTGGATACTCAGCGACACCGCCGTGCATCATGCCTTGACGCGCTCGCGTAAAGGGGCCGCCAATGCCCGCGCACAAACCATGATGCCGCTGATCCGCAACGTGTTGTTCGTGACCATTTTCATCATCGCGGTGATCGTCGCCCTGGCCAACATGGGCATGAACGTCACACCGCTGCTGGCCGGTGCCGGGGTCATCGGCCTGGCCATCGGTTTTGGCGCGCAATCGCTGGTAGCCGATTTGATCACCGGCTTGTTCATCATCATCGAAGACTCCCTGGCCATCGACGACTATGTCGATGTCGGCGGCCACCTGGGGACCGTTGAAGGCCTGACTATCCGTACCGTACGCCTGCGCGATATCGATGGCATCGTCCATACCATTCCGTTCAGCGAGATCAAAAGCATCAAGAACTACTCGCGGGAGTTCGGTTACGCGATCTTCCGCATCGCCATTCCCCACAGCATGAACATCGACCAGGCCATCGACCTGGTTCGCGATGTTGGCCAGAAGCTGCGCAATGACCCGCTGCAACGGCGCAGTATCTGGTCGCCGCTGGAGCTGCAAGGGGTGGAAAGCTTCGAGTCCGGCTCGGCGATCCTGCGGGCGCGATTCAAGACCGCACCGATCAAGCAGTGGGAGGTTTCAAGGGCGTTCAACCTGGCGCTCAAGCGCGAGCTCGATGAAGCCGGCCTGGACCTGGCCACTCCGCGCCTGTCGGTGCAGGTGATCACAGCCGGTGGTGGTGCCGAGGGCAACAATGCTTAACCGGCATCGACACGAATGCGAATCGCGTCATGCCGCCAATACTCAAGGTCACAGTCGATCAAGCGCCCGTGCTGGTCGCTGTTGACCCGGGTGATCTGTAGCCCGGGGCTACCTGACGACACTTTCAGGGCCATGCCAGCGGCGACGGGCAATGCCGTAGGCAGAATCTCAAAGCACACCCGACCGTACTGGATCCCGTAATGCTCGGCGTACAACTCGGTCAGAGACTGGCCCAGGTCGAAGCTGAGGATATCCGGAAAGTAATCGGGGTTCAGGTAGTGCTCGGCATACAGCACTGCACGCCCGTCGATACGCCGTAACCGACAGATCTGAATCACGCTGGACAGCGGCGACAGTTGCAAACGCGCACAGATTGCGGCGGGCGCTGGTTGAAGGCGTGCCGACAATAACTCGGTAGCCGGTACCCGCCCCTGGGCACGCACCATGGCGTGAAAGTGGCTACGCTCGATCAGGTCATAGGTCAATCGTTCGGGAGCAACGAACCAACCACGGCGCTCCTCGCGATAGATCACCCCCAAGGCTTCAAGCTGCACCAGGGCTTCGCGCAGGGTAATACGCGTCGTATCGAACACCTCGCTGAGCTTGCGCTCGGCCGGCAACTTGCAGCCTGCGGCCAGCAGGCCATGCTCGATCTGTTCCTGCAACGCCTGGCATATGGCTGTTACTGCGCGCGGTGGCAGTGGACGCATCAAAGGTTACCTATCTGGACTAGTCCAGCGCCAATACTGGGCAGTAAAACGCTCAGAAAGGGGCGCACGGGAATACTTCAAGCCTAGGCAATGCAGATGAACGCCAGATGACATTACCGCTCAACGGTCATCAAAACCCTGTCGATCAAGGCCTCCAGCCGTTGCGGATCAAGCACTTGAATCTGGTCTACGCTGTATTTTCAGAGCCAGCTGCCATGCCGGAGCAGCCCGCAGCGACATCAAAATGTCATGCACCCGGCCTACCTTGGCTCAGGTATTGCTGACCTAGACCAACCGAATCGCAACAACGTCCAACACCCATGCGTTTTGCAAGGCACCAAAAAGGAGCTTCGGATGAAACAGCTTTTCCTGGCGTCACTGTTAGGTTCTACCATCGCCCTGTGTACCGCGGCGATGGCTGCAGGTACCGACTTGAAAGCCCTGGAGGACGCCGCTCGTAAAGAGGGTGCGGTCAACAGCGTCGGCATGCCCGATGCCTGGGCCAACTGGAAAGAAACCTGGGAAGACCTGGCCAGCAAGTATGGTCTCAAGCACATGGACACCGACATGAGTTCGGCCCAGGAGGTGGCCAAGTTCGAGGCGGAAAAAGATAACGCCAGTGCTGATATCGGCGACGTTGGTGCTGCTTTCGGCCCGATTGCCACTGCCAAAGGCGTGACCCAGCCCTACAAGCCGAGTACCTGGGACCAGGTGCCTGCGTGGGCCAAAGACAAAGATGGCCATTGGGCCCTGGCCTATACCGGCACCATCGCCTTCATCATCAACAAGCAGTTGGTGAAGGAAGCCGACATGCCAAAAACCTGGCATGACCTGGAAAAGGGCAAGTACAAGGTCGCCATCGGTGATGTCGGCACGGCTGCCCAAGCCGCCAACGGCGTGCTGGCCGCCGCGATCGCCTACAAGGGCGACGAGAAAAATCTCGAGCCGGGCCTGCAACTGTTCACCAAACTGGCGCAGCAGAAGCGTCTGTCGCTGGCCAACCCCACCATCCAGACCCTGGAGAAGGGCGAAGTGGAAGTCGGTGTGGTCTGGGACTTCAACGGCCTGAGCTACCGCGAACAGATCGATCCAAAACGCTTTGAGGTCTTGATCCCGGCAGATGGCTCGGTGATTTCGGGTTACACCACCATCATCAACAAATACGCCAAGAACCCCAATGCCGCAAAACTGACCCGCGAGTACATTTTCAGTGATGCCGGGCAAACCAACCTCGCCCGCGGCAACGCCCGGCCGATTCGTGCCGAGCACCTGAAACTGCCTGCCGATGTACAAGCCAAGCTGCTGCCCAACGCGCAGTACAAGGCCGCTCAGCCGATCAAGGATGCTGCGGCCTGGGAAGCCACCTCGAAGAAACTG
Organism: Pseudomonas laurentiana; assembly: GCF_014648275.1. Taxonomy (GTDB): domain Bacteria; phylum Pseudomonadota; class Gammaproteobacteria; order Pseudomonadales; family Pseudomonadaceae; genus Aquipseudomonas; species Aquipseudomonas laurentiana. The sequence continues at coordinate 26,370 of NZ_BMQU01000012.1, read as the reverse complement.
CCACAGATGTGGCAAGAGCAAGTGATCATCGAGATGGAGTGAGGCATTGGGCCCGACCGGGAAACCGTGTCGCCCAATCGCTGGCAAGCCAGTTCCCACAAGGCTCATGTGGGCGCTGGCTTGCCAGCGATAAAGCCCCCGCGTACTTCGGAGAAGTCATGAACCACAACGTCATTCTGGTCTTGCTCGATGGGCTCAACTATCAGGTTGCGCACCACGCCATGGGCCACCTGCACGCCTATGTCGAAGCCGACCGTGCAGCCTTGTACCGCCTCGAATGCGAACTGCCGGCACTGTCCCGACCACTGTACGAATGCATCCTTACCGGCGTAGCCCCCATCGACAGTGGCATCGTTCACAACAACGTCACGCGCCTGTCCACGCAGCGCAGCATCTTTCATTACGCCCACGAAGCCGGGCTGAGCACGGCGGCAGCGGCCTACCACTGGGTCAGCGAACTGTACAACCGCTCACCGTTCGATCCGTTGCGCGATCGCCACACCCACTCGCCGAAACTGCCGATTCAACACGGCCTGTTTTATTACGTCGACCACTACCCGGACTCGCACCTGTTTACCGACGCCGAGTACCTGCGACGCAAGTACACGCCGAACTTCCTGCTCGTCCACCCGATGAATATTGACGATGCTGGCCATCGCCATGGCCTGGACAGCCATCAGTACCGCAACAGTGCGCGTAGCGCCGACATCCTGCTGGCCGACTACCTGCAAGGCTGGCTCGACAGTGGCTATCAGGTACTCGTCACCGCTGACCACGGCATGAACAACGACCACTCGCACAATGGCCTGCTGCCTGAAGAGCGCGAAGTGCCGCTGTTCGTGTTTGGCGATGCCTTCAGCCTCGACCCTGCCGCCAAGCCCCTGCAAACCGAGTTGTGCGGGACGATCTGCGAGCTGATGGGCATTGCCCATGACAAGCCGGTGTGCCGGGAGCTACTTACGTGAACGCGCTGACTCGCGGTAAATACCTAGCCCTGCTCTGCCTGCTGCCCTTTGCGGTCTTTTTCCTGGTCTTTCAAATTGCCCCGCTGGCCTGGGTGGCCGTACACAGTGTTCAGGCCGAGAGCGGCTGGGGCCTGGACAACTTCAGCAAGGTGTTCAACTCGAAGTTCTACCGCCAGGCTATCCAGCACAGCCTGGAGATCAGTTTCTGGTCGAGTCTGTTTGGCATCGTGATCGCCATTCTCGGCAGCTACTCGCTGCGCCGGGTCGATTCGCGGCTGCGCGACTTCGTCAACGCCTTCGCCAACATGACCAGCAACTTCGCCGGGGTGCCACTGGCCTTTGCCTTCATCATCCTGCTTGGCTTCAACGGTGCCCTGACCATGCTGCTCAAGCAAACCGGGATCATCGAAGACTTCAACCTGTACTCCAAAAGCGGGTTGATCATCCTCTACACCTACTTCCAGATACCGCTGGGTGTGTTGCTGCTCTACCCGGCATTCGACGCCCTGCGTGAGGACTGGCGCGAGTCCGCCGAGTTGCTCGGTGCCAACGCCTGGCAGTACTGGCGGCACATCGGCCTGCCGGTGCTGACCCCGGCACTGCTCGGCACCTTCGTGATCCTGCTGGCCAACGCCCTGGGGGCGTACGCCACGGTGTATGCCCTGACCACCGGCAACTTCAACGTACTGCCGATCCGCATCGCCGCGCTGGTCGCAGGCGACATCTCCCTGGACCCAAACCTGGCCAGTGCACTGGCCATGATCCTGGTCGGCTTGATGACGCTGGTCACCCTGGTCCACCAATGGCTGCTGAAGAGGAGTTACCATGTCGCGCGCTGAACCCGGCTCGACCCGCCTCTATCATCGGCTGGTGGTCTACGTCCTGTTTCTGCTGTTGCTGCTGCCCTTGGCCGGCACCCTGCTCTACTCCCTGGCCACCAGTTGGTCGGCAAGCATCCTGCCCAGCGGGCTGACCATCAAGTGGTACCTGGCACTGTGGAGCGACCCGCGTTTTCTGAACGCCTTCGGCCAATCGCTGCTGGTATGTGTGGGAGCGTTGATACTCTCGGTACTGCTGATCCTTCCATTGCTGTTCGTGGTTCACTACCACTTCCCGCGGCTCGATGCGCTGATGAATATCCTCATCCTGCTGCCCTTCGCGGTACCGCCGGTGGTGTCCTCGGTGGGCCTGCTGCAGCTCTATGGCTCGGGGCCACTGGCGATGGTCGGCACACCCTGGATTCTGATCGGTTGCTATTTCACCGTGGCGTTGCCGTTCATGTACCGGGCAATCACCAACAACCTGCAGGCCATCAACTTGCGTGACCTGATGGACGCGGCCCAACTGCTTGGCGCCAGTACCTTTCAGGCTGCGTTTCTGGTGGTGCTGCCCAACCTGCGCAAAGGCCTGTTGGTCGCCTTGCTGCTGTCGTTCTCATTCCTGTTTGGCGAGTTCGTCTTCGCCAACCTGTTGGTCGGCACACGTTATGAAACCCTGCAGGTGTACCTCAACAACATGCGCAACAGCAGCGGCCATTTCAACAGCGCCCTGGTGATTTCCTATTTCCTCTTCGTGCTGGTGCTGACCTGGGCAGCCAACCGCCTGAACAAGGACAAGTCGTGATATGAGTTTCGTCAGTGTGCAAAACCTGCAGAAAAGCTATGCCGGCAGCACGGTGTTCAATGACATCAACTGCCACATCGAACGCGGCGAGTTCGTCACCCTGCTCGGCCCTTCCGGCTGCGGTAAATCCACCCTGCTGCGCTGCATTGCCGGGCTGACGGCAGTAGACAGCGGCAAGATCCTTCTGGACGGGCAAGACCTGGTACCACTGACCCCGCAAAAACGCGGGATTGGCATGGTGTTTCAAAGCTATGCCCTGTTCCCCAACATGACCGTGGAACAAAACGTCGCCTTTGGCCTGCGCATGCAGAAGGTCGCCAACGAAGAAAGCCGCAGCCGCGTGCTTGAAGTGCTGCAACTGGTCGAATTGCAGGACCTTGCCAGCCGCTACCCGCACCAACTTTCAGGGGGCCAGTGCCAACGCGTGGCTCTGGCCCGTTCGCTGGTGACCCGGCCACGCCTGTTGCTGCTCGACGAACCGCTGTCGGCCCTGGATGCACGCATCCGCAAGCACCTGCGCGAACAGATCCGAAACATCCAGCGTGAGTTGGGCCTGACCACCATTTTTGTGACCCATGACCAGGAGGAAGCGCTGATCCTGTCGGACCGCATTTTCCTGATGAACCAAGGGCGTATCGTCCAGAGCGGCGATGCCGAAACCCTCTACACCGCCCCCGCCGATGCGTTCGCTGCCGGCTTTATCGGCAACTACAACCTGCTCGATGCCGACAGTGCCAGTCGCTTGCTGCAACGCCCGGTCAGCAGCCGACTGGCCATTCGTCCGGAGGCCATCACCCTGAGCCTGAATGGCGAACTGGAAGGTCTGGTACGCAGTCACAGCCTGTTGGGCAATGTGATCCGTTACCGGGTCGAGGCTCGGGGGGTGGAGTTGCTGGTCGATGTGCTGAATCGCTCGTCTGCCGATCTGCATCCCAACGGCCAACGGGTATCCTTGTCGATCGATCCCACCGCCCTCTGCGAAGTTGCCTGAGGGTTGCACAGGAGTTTGAGTGAAATGGCTTTAGCGATTTTCGATCTGGACGAAACCTTGATCCATGGTGACTGCGCTTCGCTGTGGAGTGAAGAAATGGCCCGCCTGGGCTGGGTCGACGGGGAGCCGTTTCTGCGCCGCGACCGTGAGTTGATGGACGCGTATGGCCGTGGCCACCTGGCCATGGAGGACTACATGGTCTTCAGCCTGGAACCCATCGCCGGGCGAACCCCGGAAGAGGTGCAGCACCTGGTGGAGCCGTGGGTCGAGAACATCATTGAGCCGATCATCTTCAGCGAAGCCTGCAAACGGATCGCCGAGCACCGAAAGCGTGGCGACCGGGTGCTGGTGATATCGGCCTCCGGCGCCCACCTGGTGGCACCGATTGCGGCGCGACTGGGTATCGACGAATTTCTTGCCATTGATCTTGAGGTCGTGAAGGGTGTGTACACCGGCAATACCCGGGGCGTACTGACTTACCGCGAAGGCAAGATCACCCGCTTGCTGGAATGGCTGGATCAGGAAGAAGAGAACCTGGAGGGTGCCAGTTTCTACTCCGACTCGCGCAACGACTTGCCGCTGCTGCTCAAGGTCGACCACCCCGTCGTAGTGAACCCCGACCCGGTACTGCGCGAGCACGCCGAGCAACACGGCTGGCCAATCCTGAGTTGGCGCTGACCCGTGAGGCTCACTTAGGCCCTTGGAGTGCTTGATGCGCTCAAGCAACCTTGCGCCCTTTCAAAAGTGGGTCGCCGTAAAAGGCGAAACCAGCCGGTGGTGCCGCTGCAGGGAATGGATATGTTCACGAGGTGAGTGCCAATAGCCACAAACATGCGTCGCCCCTGATGACGGCAGGCATATCCGTTTGCGTGCGGGTTCTCTCACTCCGGCAGTGCTCCCGCTGAAGCCGTGCTGAAGGGCCTTCCTGGCCCTCAGCCCTTGCCAGGCATCCTTGCCTGACACCCAGCTACGCACCGCCTGCGTTCGACCTCCTGAAGGGACAATTTGGCAGCGCCTGCAAGTTCAGCGGATGAAAAAGCAACGTCGAAAAGCCCAGCACCTTCGCGGACAAGCGAAGCCGCGAGCGTCTGCGAGTGCTCTGCTTTTCAGTGCGCGGAATGTCAGGCGCCGCAGGACGTCCCTTCAGAAGGCAGAGTGGAGTCATCGCGGAGTGGGGTGCGAGGCAGGGAGGCCTCGCAAGTGCTGATGGGCCATGGATGGCCCGTCGGCGCGTCCACACGGGAGCGATGGCGTAAGGAAGGCACCCGAAGCGCAGCGTAGGGCCGGATGTCGGGACAGGGCGTTTTGCCCACTTTTGCGCCCTATCAAAAGTGGGTCGCCGTAAAGGGCGAAACCAGCCGGTGGTGCCGACGCAGGGAATGGATATGCTCACAAGGTGAATGCCAACAGCCACTGATGACAGCAGGCATATCCGTTTGCGACGCCATCTGGCGGTGCCAGCAGGCTCAGCGTATGAAAACACATCGCCGACAAGGCCGACTCAGGCTATGCCGTTTCCTTGAATGAACGACATTACCTCCAGGGGCCGACCCGTCAGCGATACTTCAGCCCGTCAGGGATTACACCAGGCTCTCGTCAATCACCAGCACCAGCTTGCCCGACACCTGGTTCCCCGCCAGCTCGGCAAATGCAGCCTCTGCATCCTTGATCGGGTAACGACCGACCAATTGCGGCTTAAGCCGCCCTTCAGTGAACAACGGCCAGACCTGCTGGCCAAGATCACTGAGCAGGTCGGCCTTGAACTGATCATCACGGTTACGCAAGGTCGAACCAGTCACCTGCACCCGCTTGGCCAGCAACTGGGCCAGGTCCAGCTCAGCCTTGCGACCGCCCATCAGGCCAATGATCACCCAGCGTCCATCACGTGCCAGTACCTTGAGGTTCAGCGCAGCGTAATTGGCCCCGACCGGATCGAGAATCACATCAAACGGGGCGAAATCGCTCAGGCTTTCCAGGTCTTCACCACGCACCACACCACCTGTGGCGCCGAGGCCCTGACAGTAAGCCAGCCGATCGGCCGAGCCCACACTAACCCAGCATGGGCTACCAAACGCCTTGCACAGCTGGATTGCCGCCGAGCCGACACCACTGGCACCTGCATGCAACAGCACCTTCTCGCCCGGCTTGAGCGCCCCCAACTGGAACAGGTTGAGCCAGGCGGTGGCATACACTTCAGGGATCGCCGCCGCTTCGTGCAGGCTCAGGCCTTCAGGCACGGGGAGCACGTGGCGGGCATCGACCACCACTTCTTCGGCCATGCCGCCACCGGACAACAACGCGCAGACCCGATCACCGACCTGCCAGGAAGCGCCTGGACCGACTTCAACGATCACCCCGGAACATTCCAGGCCCAGATACTCGCTCGCGCCAGGAGGTGGCGGATAGAGCCCGGCTTTTTGCAACAAATCGGCCCGATTGAGGCCCGCAGCCGCAACACGGATTCGTACTTGACCTACATCGCAGGTTGGACTTGTCGTCGTAACCCACTCCACATGTCCGTCAACGCCTTGCAATGCCTTCACAGTGCCTCCATAGTTGTGTTATCACGAGCCCGAGTGCAAATGCGTCGGGCTTTTTGCAGTATGCGTCCGGTTTTTATGGAACCGGCGAATTCAAAGACGGCCTAATATGCGTGATCAATTGCCCTTACGTCGAATCAGCATGAAGCATTTTCTGCCCAGTACCGCCCTCGCACTGTTGATCGGCCTTGGCAGCCTACCGCTGGCGGGCAATGCTTCTGCCGCCAACAGTTGGGACAAACTGCAACCCGACCGTGACGAAGTGGTCGCCAGCCTGAACGTGGTCGAGCTGCTCAAGCGCCATCACTACAGCAAACCGCCGCTCAATGACGCTCGCTCAGTCATCATCTATGACAGCTACCTGAAGCTGCTCGATCCGGCTCGCAGCTATTTCCTGGCCAGCGACATCGCCGAATTCGACAAGTGGAAGACTCAGTTCGATGACTTCCTCAAGAGCGGCAATCTCGATCCCGGCTTCACGATCTACAAGCGCTACCTGAACCGGGTGAAATCGCGCCTGGACTTCACCCTCGCGCAATTGGACAAGGGCGTCGACAGCATCGACTTCAACACCCAGGAAACCTTGCTGGTCGACCGCAAGGACGCCGCCTGGCTGAAAAACGAAGCCGAACTCGACGACCTCTGGCGCAAGCGCCTGAAGGACGAAGTGTTGCGTCTGAAGATCGCCGGCAAGGACCCCAAGGCCATTCAGGAACTGTTGACCAAGCGCTACAAGAACCAGCTGACGCGCCTGGACCAGACCCGTGCCGAGGATATTTTCCAGGCCTACATCAACACGTTCGCCCAATCCTACGACCCGCACACCAACTACTTGTCGCCTGACAACGCAGAGAACTTCGATATCAACATGAGCCTGTCGCTCGAAGGTATCGGCGCCGTCCTGCAAAGCGACAATGACCAGGTCAAGATCGTTCGCCTGGTACCGGCTGGCCCTGCCGCCAAGACCAAGCAAGTCGCGCCTGCCGACAAGATCGTCGGCGTGGCCCAGGGTGACAAGGAAATGGTCGATGTGATCGGCTGGCGCCTGGACGAAGTGGTCAAGCTGATCCGCGGCCCGAAAGGTTCCGTGGTTCGCCTGGAAGTGATTCCAGCCAGCAATGCACCGAACGACCAGACCAGCAAGATCGTCTCCATCACCCGTGAAGCGGTGAAGCTGGAAGAGCAGGCCGCGAAAAAGTCGGTGCTCAAGCTCAAGCAGGATGGCCGCGACTACAAGCTGGGCATCATCGAGATCCCGGCCTTCTACCTGGACTTCAAGGCCTTCCGCGCTGGCGATCCAGAGTACAAGAGCACCACCCGTGACGTGAAAAAGCTGCTGACCGAGCTGCAGAAGGAAAAAGTCGACGGCGTGGTCATCGACCTGCGCAACAACGGCGGCGGTTCCTTGCAGGAAGCCACCGAGTTGACCAGCCTGTTCATCGACAACGGTCCTACCGTGTTGGTGCGCAACAGCGATGGTCGTGTCGATGTGCTTGAAGACGAAAACAGCGGTGCCTTCTACAAAGGCCCGATGGCCTTGCTGGTCAACCGCCTGTCGGCCTCCGCCTCTGAGATCTTTGCAGGCGCCATGCAGGACTACCACCGCGCACTGATCATCGGTGGCCAGACCTTCGGTAAAGGCACCGTGCAGACCATTCAGCCGCTGAACCACGGCGAATTGAAGCTGACCCTGGCCAAGTTCTACCGTGTTTCTGGCCAGAGCACCCAGCATCAGGGCGTACTGCCAGACATCGACTACCCGTCGGTGATCGACACCAAGGAAATCGGCGAGAGCGCCCTGCCCGAGGCGATGCCATGGGACACCATTCGTCCGGCGATCAAGCCGGCGAGCGATCCGTTCAAACCGTTCCTGGCTCAGCTCAAGGCGCGTCATGACGAGCGCAGCGCCAAGGATCCGGAGTTCGTCTACATCCGCGATCGTCTGGCCCTGACCCAGAAGCTGATGAACGAAAAATCCGTGAGCCTGAACGAAACCGAGCGTCGTGCCCAGCACGCCACTATCGAAGGCAAACAACTGGCGCTGGAGAACACCCGGCGTAAAGCCAAGGGCGAGGAACCGCTCAAGGAACTGAAAAAAGAAGACGAGGATGCATTGCCGGCCGAGCCGGATGACACCAAACCCGAGGATGACGCCTACCTGGCTGAAACCGGGCGCATCCTGCTGGACTACCTGAGTCTGAACTCAGCGGTGGCCAAGCATTGAGGCACTAATGGCGAAATAATATGGCTGGACGCTGGCGCGTCATCAAACAGTCATTTATCTGTCGTGAAATAAGGGGCTGCGTACCAAGGGTACGCAGCCCTTTTTTCGTAAGGAACGCCTGCCATGACCGTGACCGAACAGCTTAGCGCGCTGAGCTCCATCCTGGCTCAAAGCGGCTTGCACAGCCTGTTCCAACCCATCGTCTGCCTATCAGAACGGCGTATTCTCGGTTATGAAGCCTTAAGCCGCGGCCCGTCCAACAGCCCACTGCACTCCCCCATCAACCTGTTTGCCGTGGCCCGTCAGGCCGGTCGACTGACCGAGCTGGAAGTTGCCTGCCGAGAGAGTGCCTGTCGTCGCTTCAGTCAGCAAAAACTGGAGGGCAAGCTGTTCCTCAACGTCTCGCCGGAGTCGTTGCTGGAACCGCAGTATCAGTCGGGACGCACCCTGAAAATGCTGGAAGACATGGGCCTGTCACCGAGCCGGGTGGTCATTGAGTTGACCGAACAGACACCCACCGATGACTTCCAACTGTTGTTCAACGCGTTGCACCACTACCGCGACATGGGGTTTTCCATTGCCCTGGACGACCTCGGCGCCGGTTACTCAAGCCTGCGCTTGTGGTCGGAACTGCGCCCGGACTACGTGAAGATTGACCGCCACTTTATCGACGGAATCCATCTGGACGCGGTCAAACGCGAGTTTGTCGGCTCTATTCTGCAAATCGCCAAAGCCTCTCGGGCACAAGTGATTGCCGAAGGCATCGAGTTGGCCGAAGAGCTCAAGGTACTCACTGAAATGGGGGTAGACCTGGTTCAGGGCTACCTGCTGGGCCGTCCTCAAGAACAGCCGCCGCGAGACATCCAGAACGTACTGCCAAACCAGACAGCCGTCAGCCAAATCCTCAGCGAAGAGAGTAGCGACCTTCAAGCGCTGTTGATTGAGCAGTCAGCCGTGATTGGCGATACCCCTACTGCGCTGGTACTGGAATCGTTTCGCCGCCAGGCCAACCTGAACTCACTGGCCGTGCTGGATGCCAATCTACGACCGTGTGGCATCGTGCACCGGCATGCGTTTTCCGACGCCCTGCTCAAACCCTTCGCCACCGACCTGTTTGCACGCAAGCCGATCAGCCGGCTAATGAGTGAAGACTTTCTCGCCGTGGAGCTCAGCCAGTCTCTGCAACAGGTCAGCCGACTGCTGACCAGCCGGGCGCGCCAACGCATCGAGGAAGACTTCATCATTACCCAGAACGGGCAATACCTGGGCCTGGGGCGGGTCATCGATGTGCTCAAGTTGATCACCGAGCAAAAAATCCAGCAGGCCCGGTACGCCAACCCCCTGACCTTGCTGCCAGGCAACGTACCGATCCAGCAATGCCTGACACACCTGTTGCAGCAGCAGCGTGAGGCGGCGATCTGCTATGTGGATATCGATAACTTCAAGCCGTTCAATGACATCTACGGCTACGCCCGGGGTGATGAGGTGCTACTGTGCCTGGCGCAGTGCCTGAGTGAGCGGGTCGACCCCAGCCGCGACTTTGTCGGGCATATCGGCGGTGACGATTTCATGCTGGTGCTCAGTGCCAGTGACTGGCACGCACGCTTGAAGCTGTTACTGGAAGATTTTCAGAAACAGTGCAGGCGCTTCTACCGCGCCGAACATCTGGAGGCCGGATGTTTCACTGGGCACGACCGACAGGGCCGGCAACAGTCCTTTGAGCTGCTGTCGTTGTCCATCGGCGTGGTGCAGCTACACGCACAGGCAGGCGCACAGCTCACTGCCGGGCAGCTGGCGGAACTGGCCTCCAAGGCCAAGCATCACGCCAAGGACGTCAAGGGCTATAGCGTTTACGTGATCGAGACCGCCGAGCTGGCTCAGACCTCAGCCTCTGCCGGGTAACTGTACTCGAACACCCGGACCACTTCTGACGCATGCCAGGACGCAGCAGCCATACCATCGGACGGCCCGGAAAAACGCCCCAGGCGCTCGACACACTCGAAAAAACCAGTGCGTGGCAGGCGACTGGCGCCTTGGCTGATCACCAACGAGCTGCGTAGTGGCTGCTCGGCACGGGCATCAAGCACAGCCAGGTACTCCAGCGCTGCCGTGAGGGTCTGCATGGCCGGGGTCGGCAGTTGCAGACGCTCAAGCAAGGCCCGGTAGGTCAGCAGATGGCGCTGCCGACGCGCAACGTCCAGCTCGCCCAACAGGCTTTCCCACTGCTGGCGGCTGATCCGCACGCTGCTCACGATGGCTCACTCCAGCCAGGCACACCGAGCTCCCACGCCAAGCTACGGCGAATCGCCGCATCGGGCTGGCGCTCACCGGACTCGATCATGGCCAGGTAGGCCGGGCTGATACCCACGGTACGCGCCAACTGCTCAGGTGCCAGACCCTTGGCCTGACGCAACTGGGCCAGCTCACTCAAGCTCGGAACCCGAGCCGCCGAGGGTTCGACAACCGGCTCGCACGTGGCCGGTTGCCCCATTGAATTCGCCGCAGGTTGACCTGCTGCCTTGAGCAGGGCCTGATACTGCTCCCAAGGTACGACCGCATACTCGGGTTGGCCGTCCCGGCTGATGACCTGAATACCCATTACAACCCCCTTGTAGGACAACTCGCATGTAATCGGTAGGCATAATCCTTATGCCAATTATATTACCAGCCAACGGAAACGTGCGGCGTCAGCTTTTTTTATGCTCCAGGCACAATGCCTCAGGCGAATCCGGCAAACGCTCTACAACACGCAGCTTCTCCGGCGCCTGCCGATCACGCCAGGCGCGAAACGCCGCCAGTTCATCACCCACCGTCTTGAGCACCCAAGCCAGCACCGCGATGTCATCCAGCAGGCCTACCCCCAACAACCAGTCTGGAATCGCATCCAGAGGGCTGACAAAGTACAACAGCCCCGCCACGACAGTGACCATGGCCTTGGGGCTGATTGCCCGGTACTCGCCGCGCCACCAGGCCAGACACAACGCCTGCAACAGGCGCACGTCATCTTTGAGCTTGCCCAATTGCGGACCTTTGCGAGCCACAGCAAAAATCAGTGCAGGGAGCCGCCCACGGCTGAGCAAGCGCTCGGCCAAAGGCAGGAAACGAGTGAAATTCCACGGAGCTTTCATGCAGCCTCCTACCAATGTGTCAGGGAAGGTTATCCACAGTTATTGTGGATAACCTTGTGAACAGAGCCGCTTTTAGGGCCCAGGGTGCCCGCAGCGCAAGGGCTTTACTCAAATCGGGCGTTTTTTACACACCTGTTTAAATGCGCAATTGTTTGAGTGCCGCGTCAACAGGTTCAGCGATTCAGACGTCGCATGGTATGTGCCTGATGGTACAGGGAAATGCTGCCCGGCCCCAGAAACGACAACGCCCCGTGAGAACGGGGCGTCGTCGGTACAGCGGTAAACTTACTTGGCGTCAGCTTCAGCTTCTGGCTTCGGCTGATCCTTGATGCCCAGCAGTTCCAGATCGAATACCAGCACGGAGTTGGCCGGAATCATCGGGCTTGGGCTCTGTGCGCCGTATGCCAGGTCGGACGGGATGTACAGCTTGTACTTCTCGCCAACGTGCATCAGTTGCAGGCCTTCGACCCAACCTGGGATCACGCCGCTGACCGGCAGGTCAATCGGGCTGCCACGCTCAACCGAGCTGTCGAAGACCTTGCCGTCGATCAGCTTGCCTTCGTAATGAACAGTGACCACGTCGGTCGGCTTGGGCTGAGCGCCATCGGCCTTCTTCACGACTTCGTACTGCAGGCCGGAAGCGGTGGTGACAACACCTGGCTTCTTGCCGTTTTCTTCGAGGAACTTCTTGCCGGCAGCCGCCGACTCTTCGCTCATCTTGACCAGACGCTCTTCAGCACGCTTCTGCAGTGCAGCGAAGGCTTCAACCAGCTCCTCGTCCTTGATTTTCTGCTCTTTCTTGCCGACAGCATCTTCGATGCCTTGTGCGACAGCCTTGGAATCGAGGTCGTCCATGCCTTCCTGAGCCAGGCTCTTGCCCATGTTCAGGCCGATACCGTAGGAGGCTTTCTGTGCCGGAGTTTTCAGCTCGACGCTGGTCTTCGAATCGCAACCCGCCAGTACCAGGCCAACCAGGGCAACCGCAGCCGCCAACCGATGCTGTTTCATGCTATTTCCTTGTTCATGCGCCAATAGGGCAATCGAGTAAAGCCGCGAGCTTATCAGGCCGCCACGACCAATGGCTACCGGCATGAGAGCGAGAAAACAGGGATAAGTTCAGCCAGATAAAACCTTCTTCATCCAGATGACAGCCAATGGCCGCTATCGCTCAGTGCGGTAGGCTCCGGCGACCTCGCGCAATACCTCGCACAACCACTGTGCCGGTAGTGACCGAGGCAACGCGGCATTGCTGCAAATACCGACCGAACCGCCCGGTTCGCTGACACCAAGGTCCAGTTCGCACAGTTCGCCAGCGTCAAGATCGACCCGTACCGCATCCCGTGGCGCGACCCAGACGGCATCACTGCCCAGGACATAACGGCGGCTCAAGGCCGGAGACAGGGTTTCAAGGCGCTGCAGCGGCTGCTCTATGGCGCACTGCACGAACAAGCTGTCGGCATGCTTGCGAATGGTGGTACCGGCCAGCGGCAGTACCAATGGGTAGGCCCCGACACGGTTACGCTCCAATGGCTGACGCTTGAGCAATGGATGCCCCGGACGCACTACCAGGGCCATTGACTCGCTGTACAGGTGCTCGAAGATCAGGCCCTGGATTTGCGGGCTGTCGGTCATCCGGCCAATGACCAGATCCAGCTCGCCAACGTGCAACTGCGCCAGCAGATAGGCACTGGGCCCGGTGGCGACACTGACCACCAGTGCCTCATGGCGCTGATGCAAACGGCAGAGCGCTTCAGGCATCAACAGGCTTTCGACCGTGGACAGCACCCCGACACGCACCTGCGGTGGCGCGTGTTCCTCGCCGCGTACACTGCTCACGCCCTCGCGCAGGGCCTGCACGCTAGGGCCTGCGTAACGCATGAAACGAAACCCGGCCGGGGTCAGTTCAACGCCCTGCTTGCCACGCTCGAACAAACGCGCCTGCAGCAAATCCTCCAGTTCCTTGAGGGTTTTGGACGTTGCGGGCTGGCTGATTGCCAAGACATCGGCCGCCTTGGCGAAACTGCCCTGCCGGGCGATTTCCAGGAAGCACAGCAAGTGGCGGTATTTAATGCGGGTGTCGAGGTTCATGCCCGACAGTGTAACGGCCTGCCGAGCAGGCGGCGACTGCCTTGAGCCGCCACCGCCCACCGCAGCACAAGCCGCCGTGACTGGCCTGAGCCTAAACCGCTACCTCGACCTGGTCGCCATTGAAACGCACAGCCCATACCCGCACTACCTGCTGCGGATCCTCCAGGCAGCGTCCGTCGAGCAAACTGAAGTGCTGTTTATACAGGGGGGCCGCCACGACCGGCTGCCCCTTGAGGCTGCCAATGATGCCCCGCCCGATCACATTGGCTCCGGACTGCGGGTCATGGTTGTCTACGGCATAGAGCGCCTGGGCAGCCTCCGGCAGATAGAACAGGGCCACCTGAGCATCCCCCACACGGGCCACCACCCCCGAATAGGGCACCAGGTCATGGCGACTGCAGACCGCCTGCCAGTCTTGCAGGTCAACACGTACCGCTTGATTCGACGGGTTCATCACAGCACCTCTTCAGTGGTCGGGATCAGGTGAAGCTCGGCGTTGCCCACCGGTCGGCGCTGGCCGCGCTCCTTGACGAAGTGAATCGCCGGATCCGGACGGTGATCATTGACGAAGGTACGGAAGCGCTTGAGCTTCTCGGGATCTTTCAGGGCATTGGCCCACTCGCACTCGTAGCGATCGACCACCTGCTGCATCTGCGCCTCCAGCTCGGCGCCCAGGCCCAGGCTGTCCCCGAGGATTACCGCCTTGAGGTAATCCAGCCCACCCTCCAACTGCTCGCGCCAGACCGAAGTGCGCTGCAGTTTGTCGGCGGTGCGGATGTAGAACATCAATACGCGGTCGATGGTACGGATCAGCCCGGCATCATCCAGGTCGGTGGCGAACAGCTCGGCGTGGCGTGGACGCATGCCGCCATTACCACAGACATAAAGGTTCCAGCCCTTCTCGGTGGCTATCACGCCGATGTCCTTGCTTTGCGCCTCGGCGCATTCGCGGGTACAGCCGGACACCGCGAACTTGAGTTTGTGTGGCGAACGCAGGCCCTTGTAGCGGTCTTCCAGGGTGAGCGCCATGGCCACGCTGTCCTGCACGCCATAGCGGCACCAGGTGCTGCCGACGCAGGACTTCACCGTGCGGGTGGATTTGCCATAGGCATGCCCGGTCTCAAAGCCAGCGGCGATCAACTCGGACCAGATCTCCGGCAATTCATGCAACTGCGCGCCGAACAGGTCGATGCGCTGGCCGCCGGTGATCTTAGTGTAGAGGTCGTACTTCTTCGCCACCTGACCAATCACAATCAGCTTGTCCGGTGTGATTTCCCCACCCGGAATACGCGGCACCACAGAATATGTGCCGTTCTTCTGCATGTTGGCCATGAAGGTGTCGTTGGTGTCCTGCAAGGGCACCAGCGCGGCATCCATGATCGGCTGGTTCCAGCAGGACGCGAGGATCGAACCTACCGTCGGTTTGCAGACATCGCAGCCCAGTTGACCGCGACCATGACAGGCGTGCAGGTCTTCAAACGTCGTAATGCCCTCGACGCGCACCAGCGCATAAAGCTCCTGACGGGTGAAGGCAAAGTGCTCGCAAAGGCTCTTGTCCACCGCCACACCGCGGGCGCTCAGCTCATGCTCGAAGACCTGCTTGAGCAAGGCGGCGCAGCCACCGCACCCCGTGCAGGCCTTGGTCTGGCCCTTGAGTTGCGCCAGGTCGCTGCAACCACCGTCGATGGCAGCACAGATCGCGCCCTTGCTGACGTTGTGGCAAGAGCAGATGGTTGCCGCGTCTGGCAAGGCATCCGCACCCAGTGCTGGCGCGGCGCTGCCCAAGGGCAGGATCAAGCCGGCGGGGTCCGCTGGCAGGGCAATGGCGTTCTGCACATACTGCAACAGGGTGTCGTAGTAACTGTTATCACCGACCAGAACCGCCCCCAGGACGCGCTTGCCCTCGGCGTCGATCACCAGGCGTCGGTAGGCGCTGCCGGCCTCGTCGATAAAGCGGTAGCTGCGGGCACCGGGGGTCGCCGCGTGTGCATCGCCGATGGAACCGACATCCACGCCCAGCAGCTTGAGCTTGGTCGACATGTCGGCACCGGCGAAGGCCTCGAATGGTTCCCCCGACAAGGCTGAAGCCAGGTTACGGGCCATGCTGTAACCCGGGGCCACCAGGCCGAAGACGCTGCCGTTCCACGAGGCACACTCGCCGATGGCAAAAATCCGTGGGTCGCTGGTGCGGCATTCGCCATCGATCACGACCCCGCCCCGTGGTGCGATTTCCAGGCCACAACTACGGCCCAGGCTGTCCTGCGGGCGAATGCCCGCCGAAAACACGATCAGGTCGGTTTCCAGGAACTGCTCGCCATCGAAATTCATCCGGTAGCGGAAGTCGCGGCCTTCAACAATGCTCTGGGTGGCGCGAGACAGGTGTACACCGACACCCAGTGCCTCGATTTGTGCACGCAGGGCCGCACCGCCTTCAGCATCCAGTTGTACTGGCATCAGGCGCGGCGCGAATTCCACTACATGAGCTTCAAGCCCCAGGGATTTGAGAGCGTTGGCTGCTTCCAGGCCCAGCAGACCACCGCCGATGACCACGCCACGCTGTGCGCCATAGGCCGCCGCACGAATCGCATCCAGGTCGTCCAGGGTTCGATAGACCAATCGCGCCGCACCGTCCGGACCGGGAATCGGCGGTACGAAGGGATAGGAGCCGGTAGCCAGGATCAACCGATCAAAGGGGTAGCGGCCTTGCGCCGTCACCACTTCACCGGCCTCGCGGTCGATCTCGACGACTGCCTCTGCCAAGTGCAGGCGCACACCGTGTTCGGCATACAATTGCGCATCACCCAATGCCAGTGTTTCAGCATCGCTGCCACTGAAATACTCCGACAGGTGCACACGGTCGTAGGCACGCTGACGCTCCTCGCCGAACACCCGCAGATCGAGGCGGGCCAAGGCGCCGCGCTCGATCAGTTGTTCGACGCAGTGATGGCCCACCATGCCGTTGCCGACGATGATCAGACGTTCCCGTTGCTCGATGGTCGCTTGAGCGCTCATAGCGTTTCCTCACTCTGGCCGATCACGGCGGCCGGAAAAACACCCACAAAAAAAGGCGCCTGGAGCCGAAGCTCCAGGCGCCTTTGCCTGGTCGTTCATAATCGTGGTCCGTGGGGCGGATCGCCGTTGATCACCCCTGGACGTTGTAATCTGTCTTCAGCAGATACCGTGCCAACTGTGCAAGCCCCGGATAGCCAAGGGCATCGCGGCAAACACCACGCCCCAGCGGCGCCATCCTGGTGCAGCGCTACCCGTTCTGGGGCATTTCAGTACACATCTCGCCGGTAGCGTTTGGCCCGACCTAGCCCCGCAACATAATCACTGGCCTGCTCGGCGCTCATTCCACCGTGCTCCGCCACCACCTGCTGGAGCGCCGCGTCCACATCCCGCGCCATGCGTCCGGCATCGCCACAAACGTAGAAGTACGCGCCCGCCTCCAGCCAGTGCCACAACTCGGCGCCCTGCTCCAGCATGCGCTGCTGCACATAGACCTTGTCTGCCTGGTCACGGGAGAAGGCCGTGTCGAGCCGCGTCAGGTGGCCATCGCGTTGCCAGGCCAGCAGTTCGTCACGGTAGTAAAAATCACTGTCAGCGCGCTGCTCGCCAAACAGCAGCCAGTTGCGCCCACTGGCGCCGCGCGCCTGGCGTTCCTGAAGAAACGCCCGGAACGGTGCGATCCCCGTCCCGGGCCCGACCATGATCACCGGTGCCGTATCATCGCTCGGCAAGTGGAAATCAGCCGAGGGCTGTACAAAGATCCCCACCTGCCCGGCTTCGGCACGGTCAGCAAGGAAGGTCGAGCACACCCCTTTACGCTGGCGGTAGCGCACCGTCGACACCGTCAGGTGAACCTGCTGCGGGTGCAACAACGGGCTTGAGCTAATGGAGTACAAGCGCGGCTGCAAGGGTTTGAGCAGGCGCAGCCAGGTATCGAGCGTCATGCTTACGGGAAACTGCTGCAGCAGATCGACCAGTTGCCGCCCCCATAGCCAGCCCTGCAACTCGTTTTTGTGCACCGGGTCCAGCAGGCGTTGCAACTCAGGATCAGCGCTGCAGCGGGCAACCTGTTCGAGTATGGCCGGAGTGATTCGAGCGATCTCCAGCCGCTCGCGCAGTGCGCTACGCAACGGCATGGGTGGCTGGCCCTTGAGGCTGACACTCACCTCTCCATCAAGCTTCATGGCACTGAGCAGCTCTTCGACCAGTGCCGGACAATTGCGCGGCCAGACGCCCAGGGCATCACCCGCCTGATACGTCAGGCCGCTGTCCGCAAGATCAAACACCACTTGCCGGGTTTCCTTGGCGGCACCGGGTGCGTTGAGCAGACGGTTTTCCACCACCCTGACGTGCAACGGCTGCTGCTTGCTGAAGGTTGGCACGGTCGCCGCTTGAAGCGCGACCGCTGGCGCAGCCGCCATTGAAGCCTGCCCAAGGGCCGTGACCAACGTGCCCAGCCACTGCTCAGCCGGCTCGTCAAAGTCGGGCTCACACTCGACCCGCTCCAGCAGGCGCACACCACCAAGCTCAGCCAGACGCTGGTCCAGCTTGCGACCGAAACCACAGAACTCGGCGTAACTGGAGTCTCCCAAGGCCAATACCGCGTAACGCAGCCCGGTGCAGCGGCGGGCGGACGCGGCCTGCAGGGCCTGCCAAAAGGCCTTGGCGCAGTCCGGTGCCTCACCATCGCCAAACGTGCTCGCCACCAGCAACAGGCTGGCAGCGTTGCTCACCTGCTCAAGGCTGACCTGCTCCATGCTGCTTACCTGAACTGCCAGGCCAGCCTCTCGCAAGCGCTGCGCACAATGTTGCGCCAGCGCCTGGCCGTTACCGGTCTGGGACGCCCAAAGCAGCCAATGGCGGCTGGCTTCGACAGGCTCCATAGCCTGGATGGCAGGGGCCTGTACCGGCGTACTGCGCGAAAACAGGCCCGCCAGCAGACCTTCAACCAACAGGCGCCGCGCCGGTGCCAGTGGCGCACTGACCGGCAAACTCGGCACGCCGTCCAGATGGCTGTTACGCAGGCCCAGCAAATAGCCCTGCATATACAGGTGTTCATCCTCGGCCAACGCCAGTTCAACGCGGTTGTTCAGGCCGAGCAGTTGGCTGAGTGTGTCGATCGGCATGGTCGCGGACTCCTGAAGCGTGTGGGCCGGTAGTTCAACAGCGGCAATACGTTCACCCGCGACACGGCTCAGGGCCACTGCGCAGTATTTGAACGCCGGTTGCAGGGAAACCGGGTCAATGGCATCACTGGTCAGCGCGTTGATCGCCAAACGCTCGCCATAGGCATCATTCCAGTGAAACGGGGCGAAGCAGTTGCCCGGCAGTACCCGCTCACTCAAGCGCGCCGGCAACAACGCCTCTCCACGCCGGGAGCGCACCTGCACCTGATCGTGCTCAGTAATGCCCAGTTGCCGGGCATCTTCGGGGTGAATTTCCAGGTACGGGCCAGGCTCCAGCGCATTCAACACGGCGACCTTGCCGGTCTTGGTCAGGGTGTGCCAGTGGTGCTGAACCCGCCCGGTATTGAGCACCAACGGGTAGGCTTCGTCCGGTAGCTCCGCGGGAGGCAGGTAGGGCCGAGCAAAGAAGCGGGCTTTACCGCCAGGCGTTGGAAAGGCGAGCGGCGGGCACTGGCCCTGAGCATCTGTGTGCAAGCGCTGACTGACGCCATCATTCAGGTAGCGTTGCGGGTGCCGTGTATCCGCCTGACCGGGTGCGCAGGGCCATTGCCGTGGTGCCTGGCGCAACAAGGGGTAACTGATACCGCGCAGGTCGTAACCGGTGTCGGTGTTCCAGGCCTGACGCAGCTCATCGAAAATCTGCTCGGCACAGGTATAACTGAACGCTGCCTCATAGCCCATGGCACAGGCCATTCGGGCGATGAGCTGCCAATCCGGCAGGCTCGCGCCCGGAGGTTCGACGGCCTGTTCGGTGAGGCTAAGGTTACGCTCGGAGTTGACCATTACCCCATCGGCTTCGGCCCAAAGCGCCGCGGGCAGAAGAATGTCGGCGTAGCGATTGGTTTCGGTATCGAGAAACGCGTCCTGGGTGATGACCAGTTCAGCCGTTTGCAGGCCGTCGATCACCTGCTGACGGTTGGCGACACTGGCCACCGGGTTACTGCAGATGATCCAGCAGGCCTTGATATGCCCGGCGGCCATGCCCTCGAACACGGCTACGGTACCGTCTCCGGCCGCGGCCCGCAGACTGCCACGCGGCACCTGCCAGAGGTCCTCAACGAAATGCCGGTCGGCCTCTACCAGTGCCGAACGCTGGCCGGGTAAACCCGGCCCCATGTAGCCCATCTCGCGTCCGCCCATGGCATTGGGCTGCCCCGTCAGGGAGAACGGCCCGCTGCCAGGGCGACAGATCGCCCCGGTGGCCAGGTGCAGGTTGCACAGCGCATTGGTCTGCCAGGTGCCGTGAATACTCTGGTTCAAGCCCATGGTCCAGCAACTGAGCCACTCTGGCGCTTGGCCGATCCACTCGGCAGCCTTGCGGATATCGGCTTCGGCCAGACCGGTCACCTGCGCCACCTGTGCCGGTGCATAGTCCTGCAGGAAGTCCGGCATGGCCTCCCAGCCCTCGGTGAAACGTTCAATGAACGCCGTATCAACCGCACCGTTGACCAACAACAGGTGCAGTAAACCGTTGAGCAGCGCCAGGTCGGTACCGGGCTTGATCTGCAGGAACAGGTCGGCCTTTTCCGCTGTCGCAGTACGCCGGGGATCGACCACAATCAGCCGGGCACCGGCCTTGCGTCGGTCAAGCAGGCGAAGAAACAGGATCGGATGACAGTCCGCCATGTTGGCGCCAATGACAAAGAACAGTTCGCTGCGGTCGAAGTCCTCATAGCTGCCCGGCGGCCCATCCGCGCCCAGCGAGAGTTTGTAGCCACTGCTGGCGCTGGCCATGCACAGCCGTGAGTTGGACTCGATATGCCGACTGCGCACAAAGCCTTTGGCCAGTTTGTTGATCAGGTATTGGGCTTCCAGCGACAACTGCCCGGAAACGTAAAACGCCAGGGCATCCGGGCCATGCTCGATGAGGATGGCCTTCAGGCGCTGGGCTGCCTCGTCGATCGCCAGGTCGATCGCGGTCTGCACGGGGTCGCGCTGACGCTGGTGACGGACAAAGGCCTGTTCCATGCGTCCCGACTCGCGCAGTGGTTGATGGCAGGTCTGTCCTTTGGTGCAAAGCCGCCCGAAGTTGCTCGGGTGCTGTTTGTCACCGCTGACCTTGATTACCCGGTTTTCGGCCACGGTCATGACAATGCCGCAGCCGACGCCACAATAGGGGCAGACGCTGCGCACGGATGTCTGGGTCATCACCCGATCTCCTGCTTAGGCAAAACAAAAAGGCGCCCTGCCGCCCCTGCTTGCGTTGCAAGCGGGAGCGACACGGCGCCTTTGTCGTGAATAGAGCAATCTGCGTTGATTGCCTGATGAACACGCCAAAGCAAGGGCCGCGCCAAACTGCAATACCCCGTCATCTGCGGCTTCAAACCAACACCGCAGCGGTGGCGACGCACCATTGCGGAACAACTCGCACCAGTGCGAGGCAGGCACTGAAGGCTGCAGTTTGCCGCTCACCTGCCGGATCTCTACAATTCGCGCCGATGAGTGCCGGCGCTTTCCATTTTCCCGTCGGCTCAGGAGCATTTTTCATGGAAGAGATAGAACAGCGCTGGCTGTACGCCCTTTCTGCCCCCATGGCAGCCCTCAACGGTTCCAGCTACACCGCCCCGGACTACATCGAGATGGACCTGCAGGACGGCTGGGGCATCAGCAATCGCCAGCAGTTGCTCGAAATGCTCTACATGGCCGACCGCGGTCATGCCAGCGGGATGGTCGATGCCTACTGGAACTGGCAGCGTTGCCTGCCCAGTGAATGGTCGACCCTGCTCGACAGCCTCGCCCCACGGCAACGCGCGCTCCATGAATTTGCCAGCCGGACCTTCAGCGAATGTGGCCACGGCGGCATTCGTGCCTGGGACCTGGGGCGCATGGGTTTCCTGCTGCGCAACGGCCTGCGCAGCGGCTGGCTCAACCTTGATGAAAGTCTCTGGCTACATAGCCGGCTGGCCTTGAGAGCACGTCATTACTACACCAGTTGGAGCACCTACCTGGGCGGCTACATGACCGGCCGCATGTACTGGTGCTGCCTGGACAGTGCAGACGAAGAGCTCGGCCACGCCCTGGACCGAGAAGGCTATGCCTACTGGAGTCGCTGCAGCGCTCGTGCCCTCGCCCAGGATGCCACCGAACTGTTTGCCGAGCTGCCTTGGGACCTGCCACTCAACCTGCCACAAAAACCTGATTCGCTGGTGGAGTTCAACTGGTCATGAGCTGCTGGATATCCTTGGGCATCGAGCCTACCCGCGATCAGGACGCCATCCGCAGCGCCTACCGTACGCGCCTGCCACAGCATCATCCGGAAACCGACCCACAGGGTTTCCAGGCCTTGCGTGAAGCCTACGAGGCCGCACTGAAGGAAGCCCGTAGCGTCGAGCCCGCACACGCCGGCGATGAGCAAAGTCCGGCCCGCGACCTGCTGGACGCATTCGATGAACTGTTCAGCGATGGCGCACAGCGCTTCGACCCAGCGGCCTGGCGTGGCTATATCGAGCGTCTCGACAGCGTCTCCCTTGAGGTTGTCGAGGCGCTGCGCTGGCCCCTGCTGGAGCGGCTGATCGACAGCGGGCCGATCTCCAACAATTGCGCACGCCTGCTGGCCGAGCGGCTGGACTGGCAGGGGCACCTGCTGCGTATCGACAATGTCGAGCAAGTCGAGGCGTTTATCGAACGCATCGCACAGCCCGACCTCTTCGATACCGCAACGATCTCGTCCTGGCCACCTCCGGCGCAGATCGAAACCCTCTGGTACGTGAACACCCTGGAGCACCTCTATCAGGAGCGGCCGCTGGACGAGTTCCGTGACTTCGTCAACCAGCCTACCTGCCTGCCACTGCCGAACGACGACGCCTGGTTGCAGCGCCTGCTGGTACAACTCACTCAAGCTGATGTTGCGAGCAAGACCCTCTACGCGCTGTGTGCTGAAAAACATCGAGATGCACCGGATGATGTCGACTGGCTGTACCTGCTCGCTCGCCAGTGCAGTGCCCTCGGCCTGGAGGAGCAAGCCCTGAGCGCCTGGGTGCGTCTGTGGCGCGAGCACCAGCATCCGCAGGCCGCACAGTGGCTGCTCGAGTTGTGCGGTAAACACCAGCCACAGCGCTTGCCGCTGCTGATTCAAGCCTTCGACCGCCGCGAGCATTTCCGCGACTGGCCAAACAACCTGAGTGACCCTGCCCAGGCGTGGGGCAGCCCGGCGCAACGCCCGGAGACACTGACCCGTTGGCTCAACGCAGGCCGCCAGAACCTGGGAGGCCTTGCGGGGGCTTATGTGAACTGGCGCCTGGACGGCGATGAACTGCCATTGGTGGCGTTACTGCTCGATGAGCCTGACGACCCGGGGTTAACGAACCTGTATCGCCAGGCCTGGGCATTGCACCGTGGCGACACCGCCCTGCTGGAACGCCTGCTAGCGGAACCCGACAGTAACGATGTGCTCGATACACTGGTGCTCGAAGGCCTCAAGGTACAGGCCGAACAACACCTGTACTGGCTGCAGCATGCTCCCATTCCACAGGCGTTGACGGCCTTTATCAACGCCCCTGATGACGGCGTACAACTGAACCCGCTGCTGGGTCAGGACCTGGCACTGGACGTCACTCAACATTGGCTGCGCCGGCTCATGGCCCTCAGTACGGAGCAATGGGCGCGCCTGGACAGCGCCTTTGAGCAGGAGCTCATCGCCTCGCTACCGTTTGGGGTAAAGATGCTCGCGCTCCTCAATCGCGAGGGCGTCGTATTGCCGCCCCAACCTGACGGTGAACGACTGTGGGAATGGCACCGCCAAGCGCTGTTCTTCATTGCCCTGATGTCCAACCCGCTGCGCTGGCTGACGCTGATTTCCCCTGCACTGCTTCACAGCATGCGCGCCGACACGGGGCATCCGCTGTCGCGCGTGTTGCCGCTGTTGCAGCGCGTGCATCAACAGGAAGGTCACTTCAACGGTTTACTGGGCTGGCTGTCAGAAGAGGAGCCCGTACAAAACGACATCGCACTGAACCTGCTCACCGTGCCTCAGGCACTGGGCAGTGCCAAGCTGCCGAGCAACACACGCCTGTACGACTGCGTCGTGAACGATTACGACACCTTCGGCGATGATCTGCTGGGTTTGATGCTGCTCTGTGGGGTGCTCTATCAGGACCCGACACTGGATGCCGAGCAGCACCGTGTATTGTTGAACACTATCTCCGGAATCGCCTGCTCCGATGCCTGGTTCGAGTCATTCCGAGACGGCTTGATCAAGGGCGAACCGGTACGCCCGCCCCGGGAGATCCTCGAAGAGCAGCAAGGCATCGACAGCAGCGCGTTCTATCTCGGCATCGATACCCTGCGCAGGCTGGTGATGGAAAACCGTACTGCCGTGCCACGCACCAAGGTTTTGCGCCAATTGCAGCAGGCCAAGGATGATCCGCGCCATGGACCGGGCCTGCGCCTGGCCTTGGCAGCGCTGTTGTCCTGGAGCGAACGCCTGACGCTGGCCAAATCAGGCAGCCAACCGGTATCAGAATGGAACATGTTGAGCCTGAACAGCCGCCTGGGACGTGTCGCCTGCGCCCAGCAGAGCCTGATGTGCCAAGGGCTGGCCATCTTCCTGAGCCTGGCCAGCGGCAATGCACAGGTAGCGCTGGGGATCGTGGCCATCACCGTGCTGGTGCAGATGAGCATCATCCTGCGGCGGCTGCATGACATCGGGTTTGGCGTGGCCATGCTGCTGATTGGCATGGCCCTGACCATCGTCCTGCCGTTCATGCCATTGGTGCTGCTGGTCTTGCCCGGCGACAGCCTGCCGAATCGCTATGGCGTGCCACCCGGTGGCGAAAAGCATGCGCTGGAAGGCGGCCTGCAAGCCGCCCTGCGCCGCCTGAACGCCTAACGGCTCAGAGCCCCTGCTCGTCCAGCGCTGTATTCAGGCGCTGGCGAGTACTGTTGATGTCCTGCGCATGCTGGTTACCCAACACGGCAGTGAAGGCCTCAAGCCACTGACCAACCTGATCACGCTGTTCACCCAGGCTTTGCATCCAGGCGCGCTCCAGACGCGCCAACAGTGCACGGTTGGGCAGCGCATCGCGCGGGTGAATCTTCAACGCCGCCAACCGACCATGGCTGGCCGCCCGGGCGGCATCGTCAAGCCCGGCGGGGCTGCGGTCGATCACATGACTGTGACGCTCGCCCCCTTCCAGGGCAACATCCACTTCCAGCAGGCCATTGATGTCGTAACTGAAACGCACATCCATGGACTGAATCCGGTCGGCCTGCGGTAACTCGATATCGAATGCATCGATGAAGATGTTGTCACTCACCCAGGGCCGCTCCCCCTGATAGACCTCGATGCGCACGGTTTTCTGTTCGGGATGCGTGCTATGAAAGCGCTCTACCCGTGAAGTCGGGATCACCGTATTTCGCTCGATGATCGGCACGAACGCTTGGCGCCGGCTTTCACCGCGGACGGCTGCAATACCCAGGGTATAGGGGCAGACATCGGTCAGGATCAGTTCTTCGATGGCCTGGTCACGTGCCCTGCACGCGGCCTGGCTGGCAGCCCCCAAGGCAACGATGGTGTCAGGATCAAGGTGCCGGTAGGGCAAACGCCCAAACAAGGTAGCAACCATCTGCTGGACCACCGGCATACGCGTGGCGCCCCCCACCAGCACCAGGCTATCGAGGTCACGCGGATTCAGCCGCGCATCACGCAACGCCTGTTCCACCGGAGCACGCAGGCGGGCCAGCAAAGGCTCCCAGATCTTTTGCGCACGTCCTTCATCCAACGACCACTCACGCATTTCACCGGCACACCGCCACTGCAACTGTTGCGGGCCTTCGTTGAGCTTGCGCTTGATCTGCTCCAGACCGTCGTACAGTGAAGCCAGGGCTTGCGGCTCAACACTGTCGGTCGCCAGTTGCAGGTCCTTGAGGCAAGCCTGCACCAATGCATGGGTAAAATCCTCGCCACCCAAGTAGTTGTCGCCGGTAGAGGCATGCACCTCGATCAGCGGCAAGGCGTATTCCAGTACCGTCACATCGAAGGTGCCGCCCCCCAGGTCGAAAATCAGCGTGCGCTCGAATTTCTGCTCATGCAGACCATACGCCATGGCGGCAGCGGTAGGCTCGTTGATCAGGCGTTGTACCTTGAGCCCGGCCAGCTCAGCAGCAAAACAGGTGCGTTTACGCTGTTCATCACTGAAGTAAGCCGGCACTGAAATCACCGCCTCGCTTACCGAACACCCTAGCCAGGCTTCTGCGTCCTGCTTGAGCGCACCGAGCACCAGCGCGGACAACTCTTCGGGGCTGAAGGTCTGGCCAGCAAGTTCCAGACGTTTTTCACTGCCCATAAAGCGTTTGAACGCGGCTGCGCTTCGCTCCGGGTGCGTGGTCAGCCGGGAGCGAGCCGCCTGGCCAATCAGAATACTGCCATCTTCATCGATGCTGACTGCCGAAGGGGTAAGCCATTCGCCAAGGGCATTGGGGATCAATTGCGCTCGCCCGTCCTGCCAGACGGCAATCAGGCTATTGGTCGTACCCAGATCGATGCCCAGCAAGGGCGTACGGGGGGTGCTTGCATCCTGCATCATGGGGACTCTTCCTGAGCAGCGGGAATGAGAATCGAGTAGGAGGCGAGTTCACACCCGCCGTCCTCTCACACCACCGTGCGTACGGTTCCGTAC
>NZ_BMQU01000011.1 GCF_014648275.1 Pseudomonas laurentiana | reverse complement strand
CATTCAGCCACCACAGCCAAACGGGTTGCGCTAACGCGCAACGCGCCATGCCTGGCGCACAACAAAAACGCCGGCTTTTGCGCCGGCGTTGGGGAGGATCTGCAGCAGTTGCTGCGCAGTGATAGGCATACGGTGTTCTCCAATGATGGCCGCGCTGCGGCCGATAGGGGTTAGAGCTGCACAACCTTGAGCGGCTTGGTCGCTTTCTTTTTCTTCCCGCCCTTCGCCTTGGCCTTGCCCTGTTTACCGCCGTTGCATTCGACGGTGGTGGACCAGCCGGACTGGGTAAACACCTGCTCGACCGAATCGACCAGGTACTCACCATCCAGTCCGGGCTTGAACTCCTGGGCGTTGATCATCCGCTCAGCGAACAGATCGACACGCCCCGCCATCTCTAGGCGCACACCTGCAGTACTGCGGCTGAATGCGGCCAGGCGCGCCTTGGCGGCCTGTTCGGCGGCAGACTTGTTCGGGTAGATATGCCGGTCGGTATGCACGGGCGGCAGGCCGTCAGGCGATTCATCGTTGCCCAGGTCGACCACCTGCAGCTTTCCGGTTTTCTTGTCCTGATGCTTGGTCTGCACGGCCTTGTGCGTGGTCTTGTCGCTGAAGCGGAATTGCCAACGGCTGACGTCGCTGCGCTTGATCACGACGACACCCAGCGTCTTGCCGCTCGCGCTCTGACCGCCCTGGCGGGGCATCACCATCAACTTGCCGTCAGCGACCTTGGCCGTGCAGTCATATTGCCTGGCCAGTCGGGTGATAAAGTTAAAGTCCGACTCATTGAGCTGGTCGACGCGGGGGACTTTGGTTTGCACTGAGCACACCGGCTGCCAGCCATTGCGCGCTGCAATGTCCCGCACGATCTGCTGCAGCGGCACACCTTCCCAACTGCCGCTGCGCGTGGTCTTGCCACTGCCGCGCATGTCACCGGCCTTGCCGCGTATGACAATGCTGTCAGGCGGGCCTGAAACCTCGACCTCATCGACGGTGTAACGCCCCAGGCGCGCAAGCGACTGACCGGCATAGCCCATGTAAACCTCAATGTTCGCGCCGCGTTTGGGCAGCGCCACCGCGCCGTCGCGGTCATCAATGCGCAGCTCAAACTCGTCCGACTCCATGCCGGGCTTGTCCGAGGTGCGCAGCAGCAACAGCCGGTCGTTGATCAGCGCGGTGATATCCTTGCTGTCTGCGACGATGCGGAAAACAGGTTGCATTGTTCAGGCTCCAGAAATGAAAAACCCCGCACTGGGCGGGGCTCCGTTACGCGTAACGCCGTGGCTAATCCCACAGCTGAATGACTGCCTCGGTCACCGCCTGCAGCTCAGGCAGGCGGATCAGCACCCCGGCCCGAAACGGTTGGGGCTCATCCGCCAGCCCTTGGTTGGCATCGAGCACCGCCTCGACGGAGCCGTTGAGGTGCCCGTAATAGTTCTGGCACAGGGTGTCGAGCAGATCCCCTTCAGACGTTCTGCATATCGTCGCCATAGGCTACAAACTCCAGGGAGAACCCTTGTTTACGCGGGATGCCACCCGCGAGCAGTGCGCTCTGGTCTTCGGCGACACTGAGCAGGCACCAGTTACCCAGCACCTCGCCGTAACCCGTGGTCAGGGTCAGCGGCTGCAGTTGCCGGCCAATGCTGCGCAGCGTGTCCAATTGCCTGATCCCGCCCTTGAACAGCGGATAGATCGCACCCTTGAGGCTCAGCTTGTCCTCGCCCTGCCCCACCGCCTGCTGGGCAATGCTGCGCGTCAGGCGCTCCTGACCCGCCCAGCGGAACGCGGTCTGTCGGCGCAGTTCATCAAAGGCTGCCGTGTCCAGGTTGAAGTAGTACGGCTGCGCCTCGGGCTTGAGCGGCTGAATGATCAGCAGGTGCGGGAACGGCTTCACCGCCTCAGCGGCCGGGGTCAGCTCGGTGGCAAAGCTGCCAGTCGGCAGGATGTTGGCCAGGGACGGACTGACCTTGCCGGCGATGCGGTTGATCGCCGCGCCTGCTCGGGCTGCCTGCTCCTTCATAGCCCCCATGCGCTCCTGAATCTGCGACATGGCGGTCGTAGCCCGCGAGTAGGTGGCCACCACCTGACCGACCTTGGCTTGCGCGGCGTTGATGCCGCGCATGGTCCGCTGCAATTTCTCGCCCAGTGCTGGCCCTACAAAAGGCACGTTCTCCAGCTCCGAGGCCGCGCCAGTCATGTCGCTGATGGCACCGTTCATGGGCCCAAGCATGTCGTCCATATTGCGGCGCCCTGCTTCACCTGCTGCCACCAGGGACTTGAGCGCCGACTGCATCTGCTCGGCATAGGCCATAACACCTCCTTAGCCCACATGCGGGGCATCAAACATTTGACGGGCTGCAGCCTGGCGACTGAAGTCATCGAACAGGCGCTGCAGGTGCGGCGATAGGTCACGAGCCAATTGCGCCGGGTCTTTCACATCGCCCTGAACCGTAACAGACAGCGCCGGGGAGAACGTGAACTGCTGGTCGATCTTGGGCGGCTCAGGCTTCGGCTCGGGCTTGCTCGCCTCCGGTGCCTTGAGGATCGCCGGTACCGCCTCGGCGGCAGGCTTGGTCACCGCCATCGACCGCACCACATCCCCCATGTTTGGCGTCGGTGGCCGCGATTCAGGCCGTACCGGAGCGGCGCCCGGAAACCTGACCTTGTTGTTCAGCGTGGGAAGCAGGAACGGATCTTTTGAGCCAGGGTCGCGCGGGTCATAGGACACCGGCGTTGAGGCAACGACGGGTTGTGCCACGGGCCCGACCGCATGGGCGGCAATCGGCCCGGCCTTCGGGGCAAAGGCTTGCGCCGTCGCACCAAGGCTTGGCACGGCTGGACCAACCTGAACCGGCTTGAGCAGCGAGATCGGTGCTGCAGCAGGTGCCTCAGCAGCCGGATCATCCTCGCCCCCGAACAGCTTTTTACCCAACCAGCCGCCGAGGTCCGTCCCACCCATGGAGCCCAGGATACCGCCGACAACACCGCCCACGGCGGTACCGATAACCGGCACCAGTGAGCCTACCGCAGCACCGGCAGCAGCACCCGCCAGAGTGCCTGCCAAACCGCCTGCAGCCTCGCCGTAACCCTCGGCTTTCTCGTCTCGGGTTTCGGCGTTCTGGTAGGTGTCGACGGCCTTCATGCCGGCATCAACGACCGCGACAACCCCTGCGCCCTTGACCACACTGCCGATGCTCAGACCACCGCCTGAGCGCCCCTTGCCGCCCTTGCTGCGCTTGTCACGCTTGCCGTCTGCGTCGCCAAGGTCGCCCGCACCGCTGCTGCCACCGCCCGCCGCTGGGGCGTTGGTGACGAACACCCGCTGCACGACCTTGGGGTCGCCCATCATCGAGCCACGGGCGACGTTGAGCATGCCCTTGCCGATCTTGAGCACGGCCATCGCGTTTTTCAGGGCGATGAAACCGGCGCCGAGTGCAGTAACCCCCAACACCAGCGGCGAGGCCGATTCAGTAACGCGGGTCAGCGAACGGGCCACCCACGTCAGGCCTTGGGCCGCCATGTCCGTTGCTGGGCGTATGGCATCGCCAATGGCACGCATGCTGTCATCCACCGCATGCCCCATCTCCTTCCACATCTGCGCCGAGGTTTCCCGGCGCTCGGCCAGGTTCTTGTCGAGAATGCCAGTGGCGTCTTTGGCGTCGGTTTTCAGCTTCTCGTACAAGCCCCGGTTGGCGGCGTAGGCGGTCAGCGCCGCCTTGACCTGCATGTCAGCGAAGATATCGCCAGTACGCAGAGCCTTTTCCAATGAGTCGAGCATGGCCTGTGCTTTGGCCGGATCAGTCTCCTTACTGATTTTGGCCGTCGCCTCGGCCATCTTCTTGGCCTGCTCGGGGTTGGTCGCCTCGACGTAGCGTTGCGCCAGGGCAAAGCTCGACTCCAGCGTCGACATGCCATCCTGTATGCCGGTGTTCAGCGACGCGTTGTAGTCAATGCCGGCGTCCTTGTAGGCCTTTACCACATCCCCGGAACCGATTTTCTCCATCCAGTTTTTCAGGTTGTTGGCCGCTTCATCCGAACTGCCGGCCGTCTTCATCTGCACCTGCAGCATGGCGCCAAGCTGGGCAACCGAATCAGGGCCACTGATACCCAGCTTATCCATACCGGCGAGCAGTTGCGGAAACCACTTGGCCATGTCGGCAGCTTCAAAGCTACCGGCCTGGCCCTGCAGCGCAATGCCCTCCAGGGCTTTCTCCATGACCTTGGGGTCGCTGATCTTGGCGTTCTGCTGCAGCGCCTGAATCATGTTGGCCGTGTCGACGCCGCTTGCCCCCTGGCCTATAGCGAACTTCGCCGCCACCGGCGCATAGGCCAGCGCCTTGTCCAGCTCCATACCGGCGCCGACCAGTTGGTTCACCAGGTCGGCAACGTCGTTGCGCCCCATCCCCGTATCCTGCGAGGTCTGGATAATGGCGCGGGTCATTTCCTGTTCTTGTGGCTTGTTGGCCACGTCGGCTTTGATCGCAATGTCGCGGATGATCGCCTGATAGCCCGCGCTGATCGTGGTCGGTACCGCCACTGCACCGACACCAGCCACGGCCTGGCCGATCCCCGACTTGAGGCTGGCCTTGCCCTGCTCGATCTGCTGATGACCTTTCATCTGCAGATCAACGCCCTTGGCTACCCGGCCAAGGGCTTGGTATTCCTTCGCCAGTCGCCCGACTTCCACGCCCTGCTTGCGCAGGCTATCCAGATTGGACTCCAGCTTGCGCAGCAGGCCACTGGCCGAGGCTGCACCGCTGTCATGCGCTTTCTTCCACTCATCACGCAAGCGCATGGTTTCGCCGATGGTGTTCTTCAACACCTTGGCGTTGTTGCCCTGCTGCTCCAGTTTTTTGATACGGCCTTCGACCGTGCTGAAGGCGGCGCCCACCGTCGCACTGACGGCGCCGCCGATCACCAGCCCTAACGCCAGCTTGTTCGCCATCGGAAACCCCTATGCGTGCGAAAGCAGGCTCAATCCGTGAGCCACCAGACCATGTCGGAAAACGACATGGTCATGAGTTCGGCGGCGGAAAAGTTCAGCTCCTTGGCGAGCCGCTTTGCCACCATCTTTTGCACGATCGGGTCAAAGTTCGTCGTCTTCGACCACACGAAAATAGCCTTCCTGCAGACGCTTATAGTTACGGAGGCCGATAGAATCCAGAGCGCTCTGTCCGACTTGAGTCAGCGATGAAAGCAGGTTCAGCTCGCGCACCTCGTCATCTCCGTTCGCCATCGCACTGGCTGCACGAATATCGCGCACGGTAGGCTCGCGCATGGTCAATTTGTCGACTGTGACACCATCGATCACGATTGGTTTTCGGAGCGTCACAATGACGCCGTCCTCGGTGATGTTCAGCCAGCTTGGAACGGGGACTTTCTTGCTCATGGCGTGTTTTCCTTATGTCAGATAGAGAGGGTTACAGGCCAAGGGCCGAACGTTGAGCGGCGAGCTGGTCGACGCCATTGATAACGCGCTTCATGCCAAGCGGGTCGATTTCGTACATCACGCGGCCTTCGATCTCCAGCTTGTAGTAGGTGACCGCCACGTTGTGTTTAATCTCGGCCTTGTCGCCGGCCTTCCAGTCGCCCATATCGACCTCTTTCAGCATGCCGCGCAGGGTGACCACGACCGGGGTGATCGCGCCCTTTTGGCCTTTGAAGGCCCCCCGGAACGTGCCGTTGAACGCCGTGGCATCTGCCAGGCCGAAGAACTTCAGCGACTCACGCCGAACGCCCGTGGTGACAAACCCGGCCTCCATCTTCTCCATGCCCTGGTCAAGCTCGATCCCCATATCCATGCCACCGGCACGGTGTTCCTCGGTCTTGAGGGTCAGTTTGGGCAGGGTCAGGCTGGGCACATCGCCATTGAAGCTGATGCCGTCGGCGAACAGGTTCATGTTCGCCAGGGTTTGAGGAATCATTGCCATTGGGTGCGCTCCTTAAGCGGCAGCATCGAGGACTTCGGTCAGCCATTGATTGGTGACCTCGACCCGGAAGGTTGGGTTTTCGGCAGGCGGCACGTCGGTGAAACGGATGTTCCAGAACACCTTGCCCTGCTCCAGCTGACTGGCGGTGTTCAGCTCGGTGTCCGCGAAGACCTCGAAATTGATGATCGCGCCTTGGTTCTTCAGGTCGCGCATGAAGTTCTGCAGGCCTTCTGTCACGTCCTTGACGTAGGTCGCGGTGATCGAGCGGTCGACCGCCCACTTGTGGCCGTAGAGGATCGCGTCCATAACGATGTCCATCGTCCGCACGCGGGTGACGAACGCCCATTTCGGATCACTGGACAGGGTGCGGTTGCCCCACAGGCGGTAGCCGTCATCCCGAATGATGGTGGTGATATTCGCGTTGTTGAGCAGGTTGGCCCGGCAGGTTTCGTCGCCGTCCAGAAACTCGACCGGGCGCGTGGTGCCGGTGATACCGACAAATTCCTTGTTCGATGGCGAAGCCCAAAAACCGTACTCGGCATCGGTCCAGGCGAACAGGCCAGCCACCCAGGCCGAAGCCGGCGCGTTGACCGTTGCGCTTTCCGTGGTATCCCAGTACTGCACACCGGGGTCGACCAGATAGGCACGCTTCGCGCCGAAGCTCTCGGCGTATTCCATCGCCGCTTCATCGGTAGTGTTCGGGCCGTCGAGGATGGCCAGGCCGCGCAGCTTGTCAGCCAGCGCGACCAGCGCGGTACCGACCGCCAGGGTCGAACTGTGTTTGGGGGTAACCAGCAAGCGCGGTTGCGCGTTGAAACGGCTTTTACCGTCCAGCAACGCCTGCAGGCCGGTACGGGTGCCGTCGAGTTTGACACCGCCGATGATCGCCGAGGTTTGCTGCGCGGGGTCTTCCAGCTTGGCCACGCCACAGGCGACGATCACCGCCTTGGCGCGGGTGTAGATGGCCTGGCAGGCCTTGGTGATGGCCGAGTCGGGGCCGAACGCCGCGATGGCTTCGCGCTCGCTGGTGATCAGCATCAGGTCATTGACCTTAGCGCTGAAGGCCGGAGCCTCGGTGAAAGTGTCGACCAGACCGATGATCGAGGACGACGGCTGCGCGATGGTGCGCGCCCCGGTGTCCACGTTCGTTACGGTAACGCCGTGAAAGAATCCACTCATGGATGTACTCCAGATACGAAAAAGCCCCGCAATGCAGGGCTGTAAGGGTTGAAGCCAGGAATAAAAACGCCCCGACAGTGCGGGGCGTTATGGGTGCTGCTCGGCGATCCAGGGCGGCGCCACGGGGCGGTGCTCGGCTTCGGGAAACTGCTCTGACTGGGGCCAGTCACGGAGCGCCTGCATGTAAAGCAGCAGCTCCTGGAACTGCTCAGCCGTGAGCGTGGTACTACCCCCGAGATCCTGCTGGTCACGGTGCCGGTCACGCAGCCAGACGACTGCCGCCAGCGCAGTGTCGCGCCAGGCCCGCTCGGTGACGGCCAGTTGCTCACCGCCAAAGGCGATCAGCTCGGGATCATCAGCGTCCAGCCACTCCTCGGCAAATCCCTCCTGCCGGTTGGCATACAAGCCGAAGATCCGCCCGTTCTCGTCGCGTTGTACATAAGACATCGGTCATACCTCCGTCCAGCCAACGGTGTGTAGGCTGGCAAGTATCACTTGATAGCCCGGATAGGCGTATGCCTGTACGACCACCTGGGCGCTTTGGTTGGTGAGCACTTCGCAGTAACCCGCGAGGTTTTCGCCGGCAATGCCGTCGTTGTTCAGGCCGATACCCCCCGCATAGGTTGACCCTTGGGGCCCCGCCAAAACTGCCGCGCTCGACTCGGGAGAGCGGACGAAGATCACCGCTGTCTCGCCGGCAATCGAGGCATACGTGCGAGCCCGAGCCCGAATGCCCGGCGGCACGCTGACGGCCACCGTGGTGCTACCCGGTGTAGCGTTCGTCAACTGCATGTCACGCTGCAGCGCCTTCCATTCCGTGGTGTTGCCGATATTGATGAATGGGATGATATTGCCTGCGGAATCGGTCTTGACCGCCCGTCCCTTCAGGCGCACGAACTTGCTGTAGCCCGCCGGTCTGTTGGCCGCGACCAGAGACGTGTCGAACCCGACGTCGACGCTGCCGTCACTGTCCTTACGGATCAGGAAGAAGTGATAGAAGGTGTTCGCCACCTTGGCACCGGGGAACAGCGCATTGCCGCCCGCGCCAGCAGACCAAGCGCCCGCCGCCTGAAAGCGCTTGGTCAAACCGGCAGCCAGGATCAGATCGACGGTGTCGGTCGAATCCCGCGCCCTGCCCACCTCAACATCGATATCCGTATTCGGCGTGGTCGCGTTGACGGCCAGCGACAGGCCGCTGATGAAACCCGGCGGGGCATGGCTGGCAATCGCCTGGGAAACCGCCAGCGGACTCATAAGGCGCTTGCTCGCGGTACCTTCCTCCGCCTCGGTCTTCGATGCATAGTGACCGGAGTGCTGCAGCGCACGCCATGGGTGCCACGTCGTGTTGTAACGGGAGCGGAAGTAGATTGAGTCCGCGCCCTCAAAAGACGTCGCATACGGATATGCCAGTTGCGTGAATGCCTGGCCGGCGTGATACATCACCTCTGGATAAAAATAGGAGCCAGCCGCGCCAGGGCCGCTCGGGGAGTCGCCCGGCGCAAGCTTCGGGTGTCGTCCGGCAGAAACGATCGTGTTCCAGTCCACTCCCACATCCACAGTGCCATCGGTCTTGTTGCGCACCACATCCACGATGGCCGCCTTGCCTGCCAAGATGTTGGTCATTGTGGTAGCAAAGTTCGGATCGTTGCCCAGCGCTGCTGCCAGCTCGTTAAGTGTGTCTAATGCAGCAGGTGACGAACTTACCAGTGCCGCCACAGCAGCCTGGACAAAAGCTGTTGTCGCCAGCTGAAGGGTGTTTGTACCTGGCGCAGCAGTAGGTGCAGTTGGAGTACCCGTCAACGCTGGGCTAGCCAAGTTGGCTTTTAACGCACCAAGTGCAGCCACAAACGCCGTTGTTGCCAACTGAAGAGTGTTCGTTCCAGGTGCTGCGGTCGGCCCTGTTGGGGTACCGGTCAGCGCCGGGCTGGCCAGCGGCGCTTTCAATGCCAGCGCATTGAGTATCGTGGTTGCAAAATTTGGGTCATTACCCAAGGCGTTTGCCAGTTCGCTCAGCGTATCCAGAGCCGCCGGCGAAGACGCGACCAGTGCCGCTAGTGCTGCTTGCACAAATGCAGTGCTAGCCAGCTGCAGGGTGTTGGTTCCAGGTGCAGCGGTCGGTGCCTTTGGAATACCGGAAAAATCAGGGCTGGCCAACGGCGCCTTGAGGGCCAAGGCCTGGTCAATTTGGGTCATGGTGTAAACGTCGGTCAGACCGTAACCCTCAACGGTGTTCGGGTTGGTCGCACCTACCACACGACCGCACTTATCCACGGTCACACTGCGATAGGTACCAGCCGCAACACCCGTGCGCCCAAAGGCCATTTCAAAGGCCAGTGCTGAGACGCCCAGGTTAATCGGCCCATCAGTGACCAACTGCCATCCCGCGTCACCGTTAACCGCCCCCTTCTCGACATGAACCAGCAGCCCCGGCGTGACCTTCGCGCTGGTGTCCGCATCCGCTCGACGCGCCCAGGCACCAGCCGCTACCACATAGAGGCCATTGTCCTTGGCTGCGACCTGATCCTTTACCAGCACCGCAGCACCCGCTGGCAGCACCACAGTATCAATGGTCTGCAGACCGCTAAGTACGATTGGCCCAGTGGTTGCCGCCAACACCGAGTGTTTGAAGTCCTGCTTGGCCAGCTCTTCAGTAACAAACTCTCGCGTCGCCAGCACCACGCTGGGGTCGATCTTGAGTTGAATGTTGGCGGTGCCACTGGTGGCGATGTGCATCCGCACCACTTGGTTGCGGCCAGAGCCTTGCACCAGCAGCGGCTTGTAGCTCGGTGCGCAGTTGGCCACTGCCGAGAACACGCCATCCACGTCCTCCAGGGCCAGCTCACGAATCCACCAGCCACCGACGTTGGGCGGCAGCACCAGCTCGGCCACCAGCACATTCGGATCGGTCGGTGACACATACAGATGATTCAACGGTGCGCGGTAGACCTGATTGATCAGTTTGGTCTGCCCAGGGTTCGGTACCGGATCAGCGCCATTGGCATCACCGATCAACATATGGCTTGGCTCCCACGGCACCCCGAGCGCGTCGCAGTTGGTTTTCTTGGCCGCGCCAGCCGTAGTCAGCATGCCGCCAAAGATCGAGTTTTGATTAACCATTCAGGTATACATCCTGTTCGTCGAGGGTGTAGTCATTCACACCTTGGAAGCCCTGCACCTGCACGTCGATATCAGGGTTTTCCCAGGGGTACACGTCGATCTGATCGCCGTCATACACCGCGATACCGACATAGCTGTTCACGGGCGTTTCGAGACTGATGTTCAGTCCCTTCATGTGCCGACTGACTGGCTTTGCGTCATCGATCAGCGCAGTCAGCTCGGCGTACATTTCCTCGCTGATGCCGGTATCAAGTACGCCCACATCCAAGGCAAAGGTGCCGGGCTCGTCCATGGGTTCGGTCTGCCACCACTCGGTGACCTTGAGCAGGTAGCCCAAAGGCTCGACCACACGGCGAATCGCGCCGATGGTGCCCTTTCGGGAATGCACATAGAACGCCGAGCGGCAGACGGAGCGCTTGACCGCCTCAGACCATGTTTCGTCCCAGCGGTCGACAGACCACGCCCATGCAAGCTGATGCAGCAAATGCGCTGGGCAGGTGTCTGGGTTGTACAGCGTCCGTAGTGGTATCTCGGGGCTTTCATAGGCAGCGGACTCAATCGCCCGCTCCAGTGATGTGCTGTTGGGCGGAAGAAGGCTTTTCATTTTTACCGCCCCCGCACAACATCAATGCCCGTACACCAGGCCGCTTGGGCTTTGGTGGGTTTCATATCCGCCCAGCCCGTCAACTCGACTCTCTCCACGCCATTGATGTGCAATTGCGCATCAATGGCCGAGCGCGACACTTCAACGCCCAACCGGCGCCGCGGATTGATCCACGCATTCAGGCGCTTCTTGCACTCGGCAAGAATGGCCTCGTTCTCCGAGCCGGTACCGGCCATGTAAACCACAGCATCAATGCGATACGGCAGGATCTCGGCAGACTGCACAATCACCCGATCACCCAGCGGCCTTACGTCTTCGTCACTCAGGCCGTCGCGTACAACGTCCAGCAGCTCGTCGTCGGCCACGCCATCACCGAGCAAGCCAAGCACCGTAACCACCACCGTCGCCGGTGAAGGGCTCTCAGCCGAAGCGTCGGCCACCAGGCCCGAGGCATTGCGCGCGTGCAGGATGTAGCTGTTGCGGGGCCCAGCCGTGGTCAGGCCTTCGTACACCAGCTGTATCCGCTCGCGCAGGGCGTCGTCTTCCTCCAGGACTTCGGCAACCGGTGGGACAGCCGTCAGATCCTCGGCCTGTACCACCAGCCGCTTGAGTCCAACGTTGGCGGCCAACTGATCAAGGTCGCCTCGTTTGGCATGAGCCAGCATCAGCGCCTTGGCGGCATCGTTGACCCGTGCCCGGTTGCCCAGTTTCCGGTAAGACCCGACCTCAAGCAGCTTGGTTACCGGATCGCTTTCCAGCGCCGCGCTCCAGTTATCACCCATGTGCAACCGAAACGTCGAAAGGTCCTCCTGATAGACCTCTTCAAAGTTGAGGTCTTCCAGCACCTGGGGCGCGGGCAGCGCCGACAAATCCACGGTACTCATGCCGTCACCTCCAAAATTGCACTGTCGCCCAGGTACTGCCCAGTCAGCTGGAACGTGATCTTGCCGCCCACTACTGCAATCACCCGAACGCGTTCCAACTTCAGGCGCGGCTCCCAGCGCCCCAGCGCCCGCGCCACCTCAGCCTGTACCGCGCTTTTCCAACCGTCGTTTACCGGCAGGTCGACAAAGCGCCGTAGCTTGCTGCCGTACTCCGGGCGCATGCGCCGACTGCCGAGCGGCGTGCTAAGAATGTCTTCGATGGACTGCCGCAGATGCTCGAGGCCAGACAGCGGTTGGCCTGTGCGTCGGTCCACTCCTATCATGGGATTACTCCTGCAGCGGCTTCAGGTCTGGGTGCTTGCCGAGGTATTCGAGGGCGACGGCGTCGTCAGGCTGTACCGATACCCGGCCACGGGCGACCGCCAACTGGCGACCGTCCGGCAGGATCAGCACTCGGGAGGTGTAGACCGTGTCACGGAACAGGCCGGTACTGCCTGGCTTCGGTACGCCCGCCGGAGCAGGCAGCCGCTCAACCGGCGCTGAATCTTCATCTGGTTTTGCCATGATTTCTCCAGGTAAGAAAAAGCCCGCACTTGGCGGGCTTGGGTTGATCTAGTGCTTATGGTTTGCGGTGTTGCCACCGGCGTCGATGATCTTTCCGTCGCCGTTGATGTCGCCCGTTACCCGTAACGATCCGTTGATCTGCACGGCACCGGTCAACGTGATGTTGGCGGCTGCAGCATCAATCGCGTTATCCGTAACAACCGCACTGCTGCCACCGACCTTGATGGCCACGGTGCCGCTGGGCACACTGATGGTGTAACTCTTGGCTTGCCAGTCGTAGACCAGCGAACCGCCATCATCGAAGCGCCACACCTCGACGTGGTCGCGGTTGTCCGGCGGGGGACCGGCGTTGCCGTAAAGCCC
The DNA here is from genome assembly GCF_014648275.1 of Pseudomonas laurentiana. GTDB lineage: Bacteria > Pseudomonadota > Gammaproteobacteria > Pseudomonadales > Pseudomonadaceae > Aquipseudomonas > Aquipseudomonas laurentiana. The sequence continues at coordinate 156,860 of NZ_BMQU01000011.1, read as the reverse complement.
CGGCACGAAGGTGCCCTGCGCGGGTTCGCCGCTGGGACTGATCAAGGCTCCCTGCTCGCCCATACTTGGGGCTCGCCAATGGCGGGCTTTGCCAGCAGCCTGGCTGTGCCAACGCACCCAGGCACTGGTCCAGCCAGCACCATCAGAAACCCGCACCATTGCCGCAGCCAGATCAACACCGACCACACTGCACGGAATGATCAGGCCCGCGATCATGCGGTCATGGGCTGCGCCTGCGTAGCTCATTCCATCTGCTCCGGCGACTGATAGTTGCCTTCACTGCCAGGACCGGTATCAGGACTGAAGCCAATCACCAGCGAACCAGGCGGCTGATCAGGCCACGGCCAGTCCTCTTGGCCGAGCCAGATCGGCTGAGTCCACTCGACAACCCATACGGCGTAGCTATCCAGCTCCGGGCGGGTCCAGTCTTGAGTCGCACGAACGAACTCGGCATGCCCGACTTCCAGGCCCCAAGTCTGCATGCGCAATAACACAGCGAGTTGCGAGGCCGCGAAGGCAGCCTGCTGGTGGCACTGCTCACGGTCAGACCCGACAATCACCCGGGCCTCGAAACGAGCGATCAGTGCGGCTTCACCCGTGCCCTGATCCTCACCAGGCTCCAGCTCGGTCAACTCCAGCACCACTGCTGGAACAGCCACACGCTGGAGCATGTCCGGCATGGTCCCTACATAGGCCAGCCCCGCGATGGCATCGCTAATATGCTGTTCAATAGCGCCATACAGGGCCTCCAAACTAAACGGCTCATCAGACACGCTTTATCCCTCCGAGGTATTTCTGAAGCTCATAGTTCAGCTCCTGCTGCATGACCTCTAACAGCCGGTTGTGAGCGCGATTGGTCCACGATTCAAACTGGGGGCGCACGTCCTCCAACGAGACTTTGGCCTTGGCCAGAGGGAATCGACTGTCATTGCCGCCTTCAGAGATCCAACCCGTGCTAACCCCGTCCACCATCGACACATCGCTGTCGGGGTAGTCGCTGGCCCTGAAGTGTTTGCTGGCCGTACGGATCCAGATGTCAGCCTGACCGCCATAGACCTTCTTGTAGAACGCCCCTTTATAGCTGCGCCCCGCTACCGAAACCCCAGCGCGGGACTGCCTGGGACGGCCGGTACGACTGGCCTCGATGGGGTTGATCCCGAACCACAGCTTGCCCTGACCCTTGCCACTCATTGGGTATGCACGCAAACGCTGCCGCACAGCGGTGACCACAATCCGTTCCTTCTGGCTGACGGCCCGCGCAATGTGCGTACGCAGCCAGCGCAGGGTCTTGTTGATCGCTCGCCGTTGGGCTGCAGCAATCGCCTTGGGGGCAAGAACCGAGAAATCTTGGAACGTCTTGAGGTGTTCCGGATTAGCCTGCAGGGTGATCATGCCCTGGCTGGCTGACTGCTTGTAATAGCTGCCAACGCTCATGGGTTGATCCTCAGAATTAGAGCGACCAGCCCATCGCCACCGGGCTCAAGGCGGGTCAAGGTGTATTCGCCACCGCCATCATGGGCAGGCAGTTCAACGCGGACCTGCTGCCGTACCTGGACACCGGCTGAGTCTGAAACACGAATCACCAGGTGCGGCTCACGCAAGGCAGTGTTGATGCCGCCAAACTTCGGTTGCAGCCAAGGTGCCGAGAACATACCCAGCACCGCACGCCCCTCGATGTAGGCGGTATCGCCAAGCGCTTCAAACACCGCGCCATCGACACTGTCGATCAGGTCGCGAAAGCCCATGATCAGAGCGTCAGGCGAATAACTGCGCGTGGACGGGTGCAGATGTGCAACGGGTTGGACTGAGCCTCACCGGCAATACCCTTGCCGAACGGCAATGGTTCGAGCTTGCTGTAGTACGGCAGACCCTGGGTGTTGACTGTCTCCATGTAGTCAGCCGGTGCATAGGCCGAGAGGAACATCTCAGGAACGCCCTCGGGCACCAGGCGGGCCTCGTCGTCAGGAATGAACGCAATACCAGCGACCTTGCCGCGATAGCGCTCCCAGGTGATACCGCCGAACTCGAACGCTTCGCGAGCATCACCGCGCAGCGCTGCTGCCTGCTGGCTGCCTTTGTAGGTATCAACGACAGAAGGATGGGCGATCAGTTTCTTCCAGAAGGTCTTGCCGCAGAAAGCACGCGACGAGGTTGTGGTGACGTTGCCCAGCGCGTCTTCCTGCATGTCCAGCGCTTCTACGCACTGCACCTGCACGTTGGTATCGGGGACATTCAGCCCCATCGGCAAGGTCTGACGCTGGACACCAAAGCGATCGTAGATGTCCAGCAACACCGTGCTACCGTCAGCATCGAGCACTTTGCCGTTCAGCGCGCCCATCCGATGAAATTCGTGGGTGGCATCCAACTGGCGACGCGCCTTGTCGAGCCGCTTGTTGACCACATCCTGAACCGCCTGCAACTCGGTCTGGGTACCGAAAGCGCGAATACCCTGAATCTCATCTGCCTTGATGGTAAAGCGCTCGGGCAGGTGGACGGTATTGAATGGCAGCAAAATGCGCTTACTCCCGCCAACCACCAAGCCAGAGGTGCCGCGCTCACCAGCCGGTACCAGGGCCAGCTTGTCACCGTCCTTCTCGATCTGCACAGTCAGGGTGGTCACGCCCTCCTCTTCGAACAAGCCGAGGCTGGCCAGGCGACCAGGGACAAACTCCTGCTCATTGATGGCAGCGGTCAACGCAGCGACACCAAAGGCGTCGTCTTCAAAAATGGCGATATCAGCCATGGGGTACTCCAGAAAGAAGAAACCCCGCTCAGGGCGGGGTCTAGAAAAAGGTTTCGAGCGCGTCAGCGAACGATGATGAAGTTGGCGGCCAGGGCTTTCTCGGCATCCGGGTCCAGGCCTGTCAGCAAGACCTCGCTCACCTCGGCCAAGCGCACCACTGCACGACCGCGCCGCGTCACATCGGACTCACCCAGCGAGGCAAACAGGATGCAGGCGGCATTCTCGCTGCCATCCTCAGCAGCCGGGTTGTAAGGCGCGAACTCTCCCGTGGCAGCGACCATGCCGAGGACTTGACCGGCCATCACTGCAGGCCCCGCTACGACGTTGATGGCCTCGCGGGAGATCTTCCCGGCGCCTTCGCTCAGCAGGAACTCCCCGGCGTGTACCGGCTCTTGTTTGATGTTGCTCATGGACGTGCTCCTTTGCTGGGGTTGGATTTACCAGCCGTTGCCTGCCGACGGGCAGACCAGATCGAACTGGGATTGGGTAGCTGAGCCTTGACCTTCTCAGGCTCGTCATCGGCCGGTGGCAGGCTGTTGTCGATCTCGAAACCCTTACCGCCGCTGACCAGTTTGTCGAACAACCGTGCCTGCACGGCTTGCTTGTCCAAGCCAGCTTTGACGAACTCGACTGCCAACTCAGGCAATCGTGCCGCGACACACAGGTCACGCACGCTCTTGGCCTGGGTGATTGCGGCCTGAACCGTGGCTTCGTCGGCCAGCTTGGTCGAGGCAATCAATGGCTCCACCAGGTTGCTGATGCCGGCCTTGGCACAGGCCTGAGTGATCATCAGGGCAAGCTTGGCCGAGTTGGCCACGTCCGGGCTCGGCGGATCTTTGGGATCCGGTTGAGCCGGTGGGTCTGTGGGATCTGGCTCCGGCACCACAGCGTTGAGCTGGTCGAGCAACGCCTTGGGCGTCTGTCGGTAGCGCTGTATAGCGGCGCCCTGTCCAAGGCAGGCTTTGACCTCGACACCGTTACCGATCTCATCGGCCAGCCCCAAGGCCAGCGATTCCTGCGCCGTCAGCCAGGTCTCAGCGTTGACCATGCGCCGCAGCTCGGCATCGTCGATGTCAGGTGACTTCGCCTTATAGGCCGCAATGATGGCCTCCAAGGTCTGATCGAGCACATCCGCGACCTTGCGCAGGTCCTCGGCATCGCCTGCCGTATAGGTCCAGGGGTTGTGGATCATCAACATGGCGTTGGAGGCCATGACCATACGGTGTGCCCCGCACGCCGCTACGCTGCCAGCACTGGCAGCCAGCGCGTCAATGCGTGCCGTGCAACGTTCGCCCAAACGGCTCAGCGCATTATGGATGGCCAGGCCATCGAACAGATCGCCTCCGATGGTGTTGAACGCAACGACCACGGGAGATACACCGTCGTCCAGAGCCTTGAGATCCTGAATGAACTGGTTAGCCGTGATGCCCCAGCCACCGATCTCACCGTAGATGTAGATCTCGATAGTCGTTTGATCAGCCTGGGTTTCCGCCTTGATCCGGTACCAGTGTTGATCTTCGACCGGCAAGGCGGTCTTGGCCTTGTTGAAAATGCGAAACGGCATCAGCGGTTTCATGGTTTCTCCTTCTCGTCGGGATCCTCATCGAACGCCGACAAGGTGCTGTAGTTCAGGCCCAAGGCATGGGCACGCGCCGCATCGGCGGCGTTTTCTTCGTCCACGATCTCGGCATCGGTACCGGATCGCAGGCACATCTCGCTGCGAGAGGCCAAGCCGGCGTTGATTTCCATCGTCCGCGACTGCACGTCCTGAACGGGATGGATGTAGGCCCAGCCCTGTGGCACCCAGCGCGTGCGCAAGTACTCGCGCCGCCGCTGCGCGTAGTCATCCAGTGGCAGCGCGCCGGACAGCACGGCCATGTCGAGCCAGGCTGCCCGAACAGGGCGGCACAATTGATGCACATACACACTGAACTGCAGTTGCTCCAACCGGCGACGAAACTCGTTGAGCACTACGCGAATAGCCCGGTCGTTGACCTCGCGCATATCGCCGGTCATCAGTTCATAAGGCAACCCTGCCCCGGCTGCCGCAGCCATCAGTTGCTGCCGCATGAAGTCGGGATAGTTGTTGCCACCATCCGGTGGTGAGGAAAACTCGACCTCTTCCCCGGGCAGCAGCTCCTGCATGGTGCCGGGCTCCAACGCCACCATAGGCGTGAACCCATCAGCGCCTGTCTTAATCGGAGCCCCCGTGACCGGGTCCAACATCGGCGCGCCATCGGCAGAAGGCTTGCGAATGAAGCCGGCAAACAGGTTGGCCACCTCTTGGCGGAACAGCACTGCGTCGTCGTAGTTGTCCAGGCTACGCAGACGCTTGAGCACCGGCGCCAGTCGGGGCACGCCGCGCAACTGGCCGGGCTCGACGGGCTCAAAGATGTGCAGCATCTGGCTGGCCGGGATACGCACCAACAGGTTATGCCCCGCGTTGAGCGAGGCCAGGTCACTGGGGTGCGAGCGATATACCCAGTACGCCACTCGCTGTCCGAACCCGTTGAACTCGATCCCGGCGCGGATAACGTTGCCGTTGCTGGTGACCTCGAACTTATCGTGCGGCACAAACTCAGGGGCCAGACACTGCAGTTGCAGCGGTACCGCAAGACCGTCCTCTTGCCGACGTGGCCGCAGACGAATGAAACACTCACCCGACTGCTCGACAGTGCGTGCCACCAAGGCTTGCTGGCCATAGAAGTCGGTCAACTGGTCGGCATCGGACTCGTCGACCCAGTCTTCCCAAACCTCCTGCAGCAGCGTACGCAGCACCTTATCCGTCAGCCGAGGCTGAGGCGTGATACCGGTACCGATCAGGTTACTGACGCGGCGATCAATCGCGTTGGCCGCGTACGGGTCATTACGAACCGCTGCCCGAGAGCGTGAGCGCAGGTTGCGCAAGGCCGGCATGATCAGGCTGTTGACGCCCAGATCGGGCGCATCCCAGCTTGCAGAACGCCGCCCATCGGCGGCGCCTTCATAACTGGCCTTGAGACGCTCAGGCAGGAGGAACCCGGAGCGGGTCAGCGTGGGATAACGTGTCGTCACAAGCCCTTGCCTCCGTGATAGAGCCGAACCACGCGGGGGCGTGGCCCAGCGGCATTGGACAGGCTGGTACGAATGACGTCGCGGGCCTGGAGCAACTCGTCAACCGAGCGGTACTCCACGGTACGATCGGCGTAGCGCACGGTTTTTTCACCGCGTGCGATCGCCGCCTCGACGGCGTCGAGGTGCTTCTGGGTGTAGGCCATGGAATATCTCTCACAAAATTGTCCTGCACGCGACGCGAAGTCAGAGGAAATTCTGGTTCCGTGAATTGATTTCTTGACGGAAACTACCGCCTGCCAGGACGTGGGCCAGTGCTTCTGCAAGCTCGTCCGTTGACGTAGCAGGTAGCCGCAAGCCCCAATAAGTGCGTGCCCGGACCCAGTCCATCCTTCCAGTAAGCTGGTCCGCAATCACACGCCGCAGTTCACCCTGCAGTTCGGCAGCGGCTTTGATCTTTTCCATTTTTGACTCGGAGTTTTGTGACATGGCTGTCTCCAATATCGAGAAGTTCGATGACATCACCGGCAAAATTTTCGCCGCGCTGTACCAAAGTTTTCCTATCCCCCAGTACCTGATGGCGGAGGATTTCGTTGATGACGCTATGCGGTTCAGCGAGCAACACGGAATGGAAGTGTCTACCCCAGAGGCTGAGTTTTTTATCGCAACTGCGGTTTGGCTCATTGAGGCGGGCTATTTGAAAGGCAAGCCATACCCCTATCTCCGAATTGAGGATGCGGTCCTAACTGCCAAAGGCCTTGAGGTGCTCAAGGCGGTTCCAGACAGTGTCAGTTCGAAGACTTCAATCGGTGAGCAACTAGCGAACACCGCCAAAGAAGAGGGTCGCGAAGCGCTCAGAGGGCTGGTCGGCCAAGCCCTGGGGATTGGTGCACGAATCATCAGCCCAGTGTTGGGGCTGAGTTCCTGACTCAACGTCTCTTCAGATAGCCGCTGGTTGAAGCGCGGCGTTGCATGGGTTGCGATGTTTGACGTGGTGGCGGGCTAGCCGCGGCCGCCACCGGTGGCGGACTTGGAGCGGGCTGTGGTGCAGCAGGCTCGTCGTCCGGGACACGCTCCGCAGCCACTGGCTTGGCCTGGACCACGTCATCGAACAGGCTGGCCTGCGCCAGTGCCTGCCGGAGCCGGTCCCAGTCGTGCTCGCCGTAGCGGTGCAGCCCCAGGTAATGCGCCATGGCCAGGCTGTACACCATCAAGTCGAGCGCTTCGTTGCGATCCGCCTTGCCCTTGACCCACTCGATGCGCTTGTAGCCCTTCACGTACCGGGCAACTTTCCGCTCAGCCACGCATTGCGCAAAGAAGTCCTCTGGCAGGTCCTTGGCAAAGTGCAATGCACCTGGTCCCGACTCGACGACATAGCGGTTATAGATCCAGTCCTTGGCGGTGTCGGTACCGACGATCCAGAGCTCAGCGCCATTGCGTTCGGTCTGGCCCTTCCAGGTCACGTCGACCAACGACGGGCGCTGGGCAATCACCGGCTTGCCGGACTTGCTCGCGCCCTTCACCGCAAAGATGTTGCGCCAACGACGAATCCGGCAGAACTGGTACACCTCGTGGGTGTGGTGACCACCGGAGTCGACCGCCGTAGCGAGAATTGCGAGGCTGACGCCACAAGGGTGGCGATAGCGCTCCTTGAGTTTCTCGTCCAGCGCTGACCAGGTGCGTTCGTCCGAGGGGTCGCCCATGATCACCTGGTGATCGACCACCCAGCGCTCCATGCCAATGCCCCAACCAATGACGATCATCTCCAAGCGGTTGGCCTGGACGTCGACCGCAGCAGTCAGCGACAACACGCCAACAGCCAGCGTACCCAGCACGAAGTCTTCCTGCAGCGCACGGGCTTGGAGTACATCGGCTTTGGTCTGCTCTTGAGCACTGTCCCAGACCTTGGCCAGTCGGGTGTTGTAGAACACCTGCATGGGTTCAAGGTCGCCACGGTCCTGGGCTTTCTTGGCCTTCTCATACTGCTTGGCCAGCGACGCCCAATCCTGCCAGCCCAGCGGTGCGTACAAAGCATTGAGGTGAAAGCCCACCGTTTCACCATCGCCGTCGGCATGCGATCGCCACTCACCACGGGCGAGCATGTCACCCTTGTGGTGCTCTTCGATCAGCACGTCGCAATCAGGGCCTGCGCACTGGTAATGCACCGTACGAAAGTCCGGCGAGTACAACAGGCGCTCCCAATCCAGAGTCTGCATGTGCCCACAAGTTGGGCATGGCACGTAGTAGTAACGCTGGTCGCTGACCTCGAACAGGTCGGCGATCCGCGAGGCGCCCTTAATGGTTGGCGAGCTGGAGAAGTAGAACTTGGCATTGCGCCCGAAGGTACTGCCCCGGGTCTCGGCCAGCTCGATCGGGTCGCCCTCTTCATCGACGTCCACGTCCCAGCGGTCCACCTCGTCACCGTAGACATAGCGCGCCGAGAGTTCCGCGAGGTTAGCGGCTGAACCAGCCGTGGTGGCATACAGCGAGCCGCCCTCGAACTCCTTGGTGTCCATGGTGTTGCGCGAGTCACGCGAACGCGGTGAAGCAACACGTTCCCGCAACACTGGGGTGGCCTTGATGGTCTTGCCGATCCGCGCCGACACCCGCTTGGCCAGGCTCAGGCTGGGCAGCAGCGTCAGGATGTTCGACGGCGACATATGGATCAGCGCGCCGATCCAGTTCAAGGCGATCTGGGTTTTCATCAACTGCGAGGCGACCATGGTCACCACCCGCTTGCACGGGTGGGCTGGTGACAAGCAGCGCATAGGTTCACGGGCATAAGGTGTTCGCGCCGTGCGGTACTGGCCGGGCTCGGCGGCACCAGTATCACGCGGGATCCGCATGTACTCGTCCGCCCACTCATCGACCCAGAGCTCAGGGTCGGGCTGCAGCCCACGGCAATACGCATCGCGGTACACCTCTGCACCGTCTGCGTATCCAGTGGGCATAGGCTCAGCTCTGTGTCATGGCTTGTTCAAGGTCGGCGGTGATCATTCGTCCAGCGTCCTCAAAGACGCGGCGGAATGCGCCCGTCAGGTGTTTTTCGATTTGCCAGGGGTCGCTCATCGCGGCCAACTCAGGCGCCAATTGCGGTGACAACCCGAACATCAGGTCGCGTACCGTGCGCCCAGCGGTGTAAGCGGCCTGTTCGACCGCGACTCGCTCGACCAGGTTGCCCTGCACTTTGTGAAATTCGGCCTCAGCTAACTGGGCCAGGTAGTACTCGCGGTGTGCGCGGGCCTTCTGGAAGTCCGGGCCCTTGCTGGTTGCTGGCACCGCAGGTGTTTCGGCGATCGGCTGCAACTGACTGCGCACGTCACGATCAACGCGTGCCTCTTCATGCCGAGCCGTAACGGCCGCTTTGCTGGGATCGGTCGATTCAGCCAGCAGGGCTTCGGTAGCCTCCAGGTCAACCTTGCCATCAGCCGTCAGCACCAGCCGATCCTGCTTGGCCAGTTTGGAAACGTAGGATTTCGCCCAGCCGCGCCGTGCCGCAAATTCAGATTTGCTGATAACGGTCATGTTGGATAGTCCAGTTCACCCAATAAACACGGGGAGTTCACCAGTTCACCGCAGTTCACTAAGCTGGTGAACCTGCCGCTAACAAAGTCCCGCGGGTTTCCGACCCCGTACCCCCGAAAAAGCGCCAGGGTCCCCGGCCTTGGCGGGTTGCTGGCCGGCTCACTGGCCAGCGCCGCCGTTCGATGGAGGCAAATCGCAAACGCCCAGCCGCTTGGCGGCCCAGCGTTCGTAAAGCCCGATGGCGACATCGGCACCGGCCATTGCCGTCAGGCAACCAATGGATGCTGCCGCCCAAATCGACACGCCCATGGAGTACATGAGCATGATGGTCGACAGGCCGCAGACAATGCAGGCACCTGACCGCAACGCGATGCGTCGCACCAAGCCCCAGCCCCTTGCACCTGCCTTGTCAGCCCGCCACATTTCACCGGACACGCCGCCAACCAGGGACAGCACGACGACCATCCAGATTGGCATTTCGATTAACGCTTGTTGCTCATTGGTCATGAGGGCCTCATAGGTCGAATGCACGGCGCCGGAAAAAGAAAACCCCGCCAGATGGCAGGGTTCTCGATGCTCCGACAACTCGGGGCGGGTTTGCACAGCACAGTGCCTGGGGAGCGCCTAAGCGCAATTCGCATATCGTGGCGACGTTTTACCCCCTACCGGAAAAACCGAAAAGAGGCAGTTATCGGTCATTCGCTTCGACGCGACTTTGACGCAACTTTGGCGCAACTCTGACGCATATCACTCCGACGAACGGTATAGCCGCGAACCACACCTTGCCGAGCCATCAGGATCACCACGACCTGTTGGTGTAGCGCCTGAACCCAATTGCGATAAGTGCGGTCCGCCCCTTCAGCCAGGCCAATTTCTTGCATCTGTTCACGCACCGTCACGCTATGGCGGTAACGGAGTCGGGCCAGGTGCGCCAGTTTCTGCCCGCGCTCATCGCGGCGCTCCAACTCAGCAACAGCCGCATCAACCTCGGCTGCTGCGTAGTCCATTCCCGATCCGCCACCCAGGAGTGGACGAGTACCTGGCGTGCCACGCGGCGCGCTGCCCTTCCAGTCCATGATCGCGCCCATCTGGCTGCCCAGGCTGGCTTCGTGGCCGAGCCGGGCGTGCTGCTCGCCCCAATGCCGCATCAAGCTCTCGATGTCGTAAATCATCCCTGAATCCCCCATAAAACCTGTACCCGACACAAAACAGCACTACCCGACACAAACCCAACACAACCGAACACCAGTGATTTCAATGGCTTCAGAGGCTCTGTGTTTAGTGTGTTGGGTTTGTTGGGTTTTTCTTGGCTCGCATGGGGATTATTTTTCACCTGTTTATTACGCTCAAAAATAACGCGCATGCGCGTGCGCGACGACAAACCCAACACACCCACAACACCACCCCGGCAACCCGCATAAAATGCGGACTTGGCCTGTGTTGACCATAGATAATCCGCCCAACACAAACCCAACACACCCGCCACACATGCAGTCGTGATCATGCTGCCAGCCCCTTAACATGGTCCCAGCCGTCGACATTCCACCCAGCCAGTCTTGCCTTGGCGCGCCACTTAACGACCGCCTCGCCCAGGTCGGCCGCTGTCAGTGATGGGGGCAGGGAAGCCTCGGGGTCATCAGGGAAAAAGAACGCGGCAAACCTTCTGTTGTTGCCATCGGTCCAGGGAATGGGCCGCGTCTTTTCCACGACCGAGCTGATGAACAGAGAGAACTTCGTCTGACTCATCGAATGCTCCTTGTTGCGCTGACACCATTCAAGAAACAGCGCGTACAAGTCCGAAGTGGTGCAACTGCCCCACAGGCCCTGCCCCAGATCACCACACCGCCAGAGGTGCAGAAAGGTCTGCCAAGCAGCCCGGCTCAGCGCAACCAAACGCTCCCTCGCCTCAGTCTTGGGTGGCCGCGTGCGCTGGTTAAAATCGCCAATGTCGACACTCAGCAGCCAGCCATACAACGCAGCCACCCCACCATTCGCCAACTCATGCCCAATGGCTTTCTGTCGTTCGACAGGCAAGGTTTCCGTGGGCCACATCACCAGCATGCGCCGGTCGCTGTCGCTGATCGGCCAAGGCAGGATCTCATTGCTCAGAAAGACAGCGTTCATGTGGTTGGACTCTTCCCAGCCATTGATGAACTTCGATTCCATCCGCACCGTCTTGCCGGTGATCATGTGCTTGATCTTGCCGACTTGGTTGTAGCGCTGGTCGCGGCTGACAACTTCCTCGAACACAGCCCAAAGCTTGCGGCTCTGCCAGGCGTTAAAACTGCCTTCCAACTGCGTCTGTCCGACGGTCGCGGCGTATTGCCCATAAAGGGCACCAAATACATCAGCGAACAGCAGGCTCTTACCGGAGCCCTCCATGATGGAGTGCATCAATACAGCGGTGTCCATCTTGGCGCCCAAGTGCTGCAATGGGTATGCAAGCCACTTGGTCAGCCACTCGGTGGCCCGCTCGTCATTGTTACAAAGGAACGAAATCAGCCAGCGCAAGTTCTCACAGGCTGCGTCGTCTCTCACAGGTTCAAGAGGCAGCCCCTCGAAGGTATTGATGTAGAGGTTCGGGTCTTTGGTCATAGTTGGGTCGAAGACGATATGGTCGACATCCACAACCCGCCTCTCCGCACTGTTCAGCCATAGCGCATAGGCATCACCTAACGCCATCTTGACAGCACCCTCAGCGATACGGCGCTTCTTTTCTCGGTCCCAAACATCTTTGGTACCGTCGATATAGACGTACCTGTCGATCGGCGACATCTGCAGCGCACCGCCCTTCTTGGTGGTCATGCGCCGCGCCTGCTCGAACTCCTGTACCTGATCAGGCGAAATCAGTCTTTTGTCCTGCCGCTCGATCCACTCTTTGGCCAAAGCCTTACCGACCAGAGCCTCAAAGCCCGACTTCTTCATTACCTTGGCCTTATCCAGATCCCACACATGAGTGGTTCCCTCGACCAAGGCAAAGCGGCGGCGCAATTGTTCGATACCTAGAGCATCACCCTCCCCCGCGCCCCCATTGCCAGAGGAGCGGCCCGCGCCGGGTTCGCTGTCGTCAGATGGGGCGCGGGGAAGCTCGCCAACTGGTGGCTGCGCAGGCACTCGAACCGGAGCATTCAACCCGAGAATGCGAGCAGCAGCGCGGGTTGCAGCCTGCACGTCACCGCCATGCTCGAGCACGCAAAACACATCAAAAGCATCGTTTTGATGCCCGTTGGCCAGCGGGTCTGAACTGTGATGGGAGTACAGCTTTCCATCGGTAATGGTGATCCCGGGCAGACCGCTACTGCTGTGAGGACACAACCACTTGGCACCGTGGCGTGTATAGCCATGCGCAGTGATCAGCGACTCAATGTCGTGGGAACGATTGAACTCTTCGATCACTTTGGGCAGCTCACGACCGCTGCGAGGGGCTGGGCGGTGAGGCTCTGTAACTGCGGGCTTCGCCATTGACGCAGCGCTGGACACCCACGGGCAAACTGCCTCTGCGCCACGCTTGAACTCGTCCCACCCCTGCCAGATCGCCAACAGATCGGACGGCAAGTCCGGCAGCCCCTCTGGCTTTGGCGGGTTTCGCCAGGTGTAAGGCTTACCGGTACCAGGATGAATTGAGGGCGGCATGACATCTTGAACTAGGCCTGCCCGCAGCTCGAGCACAGTGAACTTTTTAAAAGGATCCGCAGCTGCCCGCATTACAGCTTCGCGCTCAAGATCACCAGCATCCTTCGCGGCCTTAGCCTGGGCCATCAGCCCTTTCCATATCGACCCATCGGGATCACTCTGATTGGGCCAACTCAAGGAATGACGGTTGAGATCAATGCCGTCGGGTACTCGGAACAACACACGAAAACGCGCCGGGTTGCCCACCACCGTAGGGTGAGCCTCCGCAAGCGCATCCAGATCCATCCCCAGCTGTTCACGCAATACAAAGCGGGTCCATTCAACGTCGTCGACGTCTAGGGAACAGACCCGACTCGGCCCCAGTACGACACCAAGATTATGCGAAGGGTTGTCTTGCCAGAATGCCTCAGCGGCCTGAGCATCGGTGATGTAGCCACCTGGCTGGTTCCAACCTTTGCCTTTAGGTCCCTTCTCGCCTGGTTCGATCGGTACCAACGCAAGACCGAATGTTTCAATGTAACGACGAGCCCAAGCAGATACAGGCATTCCATTGCGCTCAGTCATCTGCAACGCTCCCGCAGTTCCTGGCAACTGATGCAGGTTTCACAGCCAGGCACAGACTGTTGACGACGCAACGGAATGGAATCATCGCAATCCACACAGAAATCTGCACTTGGCTTGGCGCCCTGGCGCTTGTGGCGCCCCAGCGCGACCTGCAAGTGGTAGTCGGCCTGTTCATTGGCCAGATCAGCGATGTCAGCCATTGAGACGGTCCTCCATCGATTTGCGTGCACCGGCCATGATGCCAAGCACCTCGCGAATCACATCCATACCGCGCTGCTCAAGGTCGAGCACTTCGTGCTGCTCCCATCGTTTGTCGGCTGCACCATCGTGCATGCTGGCAACAAACTCACCTGCCTCTTCCAGCAGTCTGCCTACGGCCTTCAGAGCCTCATGGGTCGCAGGCACTGGTACCGGGCGGTACCACACAGCACCAGCCGGGCGCACAAGTGCATCCAGCAGTCGCGGATCAGCCGTCAGGCGAATGACCTCTTCCAGTTCATCTGGGGTGAGCCACCGGCGCTCCTCATCGAGCTTCAGCTTTTTCTGCAAGGCGTCGTTGTCGATCACCATTTGAAAGGCAAGAGCGGTAACACCGCCCTTGAAGTCGCGCCCGGCACGATAAAGCGCCTGACGCAAAGACAGGACCGGACCAGCGTCCGGCAGTAGGTCTGTGCGACTCATAACCGTAAATCCCCTGTTTACGGTGTAGCCATAAAAGCGGGCACGCCCTATCCTATGACTACGACCGATGTGCATGTGCTGTGTGTCGTCGTAGCTGGGCCGGGATGATCTTGTGGTGAGAGGGTCCCGGCCCGGCGTCTTTTAAACAGCATTTGTTTTTTTGCGATTTCCAATGGGCCGTATTTCCACGGCCGTACACTCCCCAGCATCGTTGACTCTGATCCGTATGTCGCGAGCCGAGTTAATCATCTGTGATACCGCGCTTTGCGATACACACAGGAGTGCAGCAAGCTCTGGCTGCGTTCTACCCTTGGCGAACTCGCAAAGGGGAATACCAATCTCGTTGCTCATACCTACGTCCTCGAAAGGCTGCCAGCAATAGATATTAGTGTTACTTCTTTCTTGTCGCAAGCGAAAAATCAGCCCTACTGTTTGGTTAAAATAAGCTTCGCTTATAAATTTGATGGTATGACCTACGACCTGCTTACTCCGACACCAGAAATAAGAAGCGCTGAAGCTGCGCGCCTCAAGGCGATCTATCAGGCTAAAAAGCGTGAGGATCCCTCTCTAACCCAAGAGAAGCTTGCAGATGCCTGTGGTTGGGCTGGTCAGAGCGTGGTGAGCCAGTACATGAATGGCAAAATCCCACTGAACATTAGCGCCCTGTATCGACTCGCCGCATATCTAAATTTCCAGATTGACGAAGTCAGCCCACGCCTGGCAAAGCTCGCACGCATGCCAGTACTGGGAGCCCCACACGATAGTTTTGCCCCAAGTATCGGTGAAGCATCCAACCCCCAGATCGGACCAGAACTCATTCCAATCGAGGTTTGGGACGACAGCACGCCGCTCGGTAGCGACGAAGTAGAGCTGCCATTTTTCAAGGAAGTCGAGCTGTCAGCTGGTAAGGGTTCAGAGGTTATGCTGGAGACAAATGGCCGTAAGTTGCGCTTTGGTAAACGGACGCTGCAAAGAAAGCAGATCGACCCTGCATCTGCCGGTTGCGTCCCGGTTACCGGCAATAGCATGGAGCCCGTCTTGCCTGACGGAAGTACTGTGGGAGTAGATACCGCAGCGACTCAGGTTCAGGACGGCAAAATGTACGCTATCAATCATGACGGCCAATTGCGCGTGAAGCTGCTCTATAGGATGCCTGGTGGTGGCCTACGTCTGCGGAGTTACAACTCCGATGAGCATCCAGACGAGCGTTACGATGGCGACTATGTGGAGTCTCACATTCAGGTAATCGGCAAGGTTTTCTGGTATTCCGTACTACTGTAACCATAGGGCGCCGAGCAGCGCCCTAATTTTTGCACCAAAATATAAGTATCACTGTTGACATAATAAAGCAGTGGCACTAATTTTGTCGCGTACCCCCTCACCACAGAGTACGTGACATGAATTCCACACAGCACAGCACACCCTGCCAGGTGTACCTGCATCCAGCCGCCTGCAGCTCCCGCGCAGCGGTTGAGGCTATCCAGCGCCGCACCGGCCTGATGATCATCACCTCCCCCAAGGGCCGCGCCCAAGCCGTAAAAACCAGCAATGCCACCGGCGCCCCATTCGGGGGTGACGCAGCATGACCAAACTTCTGATTGGCCTGGCTGGCCGCGCCCGTTCCGGCAAAGACACCGCAGCAAAGCACCTGGTCAACACTCACAATCTCCAGGCATACGCGTTCGCCGACCCATTGCGTGACGGCCTGATGAACATTTTCAACCTGAGCCCATGCGACTTTGATGGTGATCGCAAGGAGCAGTCGATTGGCTGGCTCGGCAAATCGCCACGCGAGCTGATGCAATCCATCGGCACAGAGTGGGGCCGCAACTTGGTCCACCCGGAACTCTGGCTCTTGGTCGCAGAACAAAATCTCGCATTCCTGGCTGAAACGTATGACACCGCATCGGGCTTCGTCATCAGCGATCTGCGTTTCGAGAATGAAGCCGAGTTTGTCCGCAAGCGTGGAGGCGTAGTTATTCACCTGATCCGCCCTGACGCTCCAGAGGTCAATCCTCACAGCAGCGAACTGGGTATCGGCATTCAGGACAACGACCTGGTGCTACACAACATCGGTTCGCTGGAGGACCTGTACGGCCAGATCGACGAGTTCGTGCATGTGCTGGCTAAACGCGCTCAGCGCTTTGCAGCGTGAGGAACAGCCATGAACCGAACCCTCGACGCGACCGCCTCCCTGCTCGGCCTGAAGCCACGGACATTCCGTAAACGTCTGCGTGAAATCGGCATCCTGACCCAATCCGGCGAGCTTGCAAGCAAGCACCGGGATCGGGGTTACCTGTACGTCGACGCACGCAGCCGCTGGAACCCCAGCATCAACACCTTCAGCCACTACAGCGTGGTCATCGTGAAAGAGAAAGGCGTTGCCTGGCTCGCCAAGCAACTCGGCCTCGAAGTGACCCAACAGAGCAAGGACAACGTGGCATGAGCCAAAACGCTATCACCTCTGCAGTCGGTGCCCTGAAGCTGGTACCCATGTTCCTCAATCACCCTACGGTGATCAGTCGCGCCACTCTGACCGGCGCCGCTGCTGAGGCCCTAACACTGCTGGAGGGTATTCCCCCAGCAGCGGTAGAGCTGATCGAAGCCTTTCGCTGCGTCGAACAGGTGATCGCTGAAGGCCAGGTTGCCTACGTCACCCCAACCAACTCGCCAGAGTTCCCTCTGGGCGCAGTGGTAGCAGATGCCAATGGGCAAGTCTGCGCAGCCGCATCAGGAAAGACCAAAGAGGGGCTGGCAGAACTGATCCGCCTCAAGTTGCTGCCGCCCACTGAGGGGCGTGGGGAGACCCCATGAGCGACACGCTTAATCAGCTACGCCGCCAATGGACAACGCCCTGCCCAACTCTGACCGCTATTCGGGAGCACTACTTTCCGCACATCCGAACCGATCGCCATCTGCGGGACGAGATCAGGGCAGGCCGGATCAAACTCAAGCTCACCAAGCTGCACGGCTCGGCACGCGCCAAGCCTGTGGTTTATCTGCATGACCTTGCCGCCTACCTAGATGCACAGGCACAGCAAGCAGCATGACGGCGGCCCCGGCCTACAGGGGCATTCACCAGGAGCACAGCACATGAAAGCAACTGATACCAACGACTTTTTCAACTCACTCAATGCTGGCGTATTCAGCCAGCAGATTGGCCGCGCCCTCTCGGACGTTGCCGCCGGCGTTGTTGACCATAGCAAAGTCGGGGAAGTGACCATCAAGCTCAAGATCAAACAGATCGGCCAGAGCAACCAAGTCGCCATCAGCCACACCCTGGACTTTGTCGAGCCCACCAAGCGTGGTAAACGCCGCGAAGACACCACCCTGGACACCCCGCTTTACGTAACTGCTCAAGGGCTGACCCTGTTCCAGACAGACCCGACCGCGCAGCTGTTTACCCGCGACGAAGCCCCGGTCAAGGCCCGCGAAGTTTAAGCCCCGAGCTGCACCAAAACCTCTCACCAAAAAGGAAATACCCGATGTCCCTGAACAAAGACACCCTTGAACTGATCATCGACAACGCAGCAGCAGCGCGAGAATTGCCGATGACTTATGTGCCCGTAGTCGCCCTACCGGATAACGTTCAGGTCCGCAGCCTGGAACACCTCCAACTGAATCGGTCGCGTTTCCGCGGAATGCTGAACACCAATAGCCTTCACGACTTCGCAGACTACGTGCTGGCGCAATCCTCGGAGACCACCGCTCGAGGCTTTGTCGATCAGGACAGCATGAGCTGCACTGTCTTCTTCAACCTGGGTGATTCAACCCTGCCGGGCCATGGCGACGACTTGGCCAAACTGGCGCTGAAGCCAACCGCCGCTTACCAGGCGCTGACTGCCATCGCCGGCAAGCAGCTCACTCAGCGCGAGCTGGCCGAATGGATGGAAGACTGGCACGCCAGCCTGACCGCGATCCAAGATACCGGCACCCAGCTCGCCATCGGCGCGGCTGTGAACGCTGTGCGCAACATCACCATCAAGGCAAGTTCCGCCGCGAACCACTCCGAACACAACTTCGGAGCCTCACGCAGCGCCATGGACAGCATCGAAGCGGCCAGCGATGACATCCGCATCGACGCCCTGCATTTCACCTTCGCTCCTTATGAAGGCCTGGGCGAGCGCACCTTTACCCTCAAGCTCAGCATCCTGACTGGCGGCGACAAACCCGCGCTCAAGCTCCGCTGGGTCGGCAAGGAAGTGCAGCAGGAAGAAATCGCCCAAGAGTTCAAAGCAGTCCTCAGCCAGGAAGTCGGCGGCGCAGCCACCCTCACCCTGGGCACCTTCAGCGTAGGCAAATAACACCATCGCCCGCCGCCGACCTCTCACCAAAGATCACGGCGGCGGGCACCCTAAACGGAGCACAGCACATGCAACAAAATTACATCCTCGCACTGGCCACCCTGTGGCTCTTCACGCTTGCGATCCTGCCGTTCCTGTTCAGTGTCGCCCGACGCCGCGCCTTCGAGAACGGCCTGACAGCTGGAAAGGTCTCATGGCAAGCAGTGAACAATCACCACATCAAAGCACTAGAAAAGACCCTGGCCGACAAAGTCACGGAGCTTGAGGACGCGAAGCAGAATTTCACCCAGGCCATGAACGCCCGCCGCGATGTGATCGCCGAGCTGGAAGCCCGGATCATGTCTTACACCGGGCTCGCGGTGACCAAACTCGACCATGAGCAACTGACCAAAGCAGCAGAGACCCTGCAGCTCGCACAACGTACATGGGAAACGGCAAAGGGGACTGAACCTTGGTGCGTCAGGGCCCACAACGAACGCCTCAGCATCCAGGCCCTTGCTCGGCGCATTCACGAACAGCTTCGCACTACCCCGGCCAGCGCCGCGAAGGCAGGGGAAGCAGCATGACGGTAGCCCAACAGATCAATTTGGCGGGAGCACAGCAACACGCCCTGCCCTTCCAGCGCGAGCTTTATGTGGACCTGTTTGCCGGTGCCGGCGGGGCCAGCAGTGGCGGGGCCCGCGTCTACCGCGATCCCGACGTGGCCATCAACCACAACCCAGTCGCTATCGCAGTCCATCGAGCGAACCATCGCAACACCCGCCACTACATCAGCGACATCTACGAGGTCGACCCACTGCAGGCGACCGGCGGTCAACCTGTCGGCATCCTGTGGGCCTCGCCAGACTGCCGCCATTTCAGCAAGGCGAAAGGCGGCGCCCCACGCAGTAAGAGCGTGCGCTCGCTACCTTGGGTCGTGGTTCGCTGGGTCTACGCGACCCGCCCACGCCTGTTCCTGATGGAAAACGTCGAAGAGTTCCAGGCCTGGGGCCCACTGGACGACCAGGGCAAGCCGATCAAGTCGGACATGGGCCGCACCTTCAAGGCTTTCGTCGCCTGCCTCACCACCGGCCTCGCAGCCGATCACCCGGACATGGGCGAGATCATCGATTGCATCGGCCAGTGGGTGCCAACAGACGCCTTGGTGCGCGGACTGGGTTGCGAAGTGCAATGGCGTGAGCGCCGCGCTTCGAACGCAGGATCACCCACCATCCGTAAGCGTCTGTTTCTCATCGGCCGCACCGATGGCCGTCCCATCGTGTGGACGAAACCGAAACGACACGAGAACCCCAAGCCGGGCCAACTGCCGTGGCGAACCGCCGCCGAGTGCATTGACTTCACCGACCTGGGCAAAAGCCTGTTCACCCGAAAACGACCGCTGGTGGACAACACATGCCGCCGCGTAGCCAAGGGCTTCTGGCGCCATACCGTCATGGCTGAGCAGCCATTCGTGCTCCAACTGGACGAGCAACAGCTGGCAGCGGCGAGCCTTACCGAATTTGCTAACGCGAGCACTCAGCGGACGTTCAGTGCCACCGAGCCGCTGCGCACTCAGGTTGCGCAGATCAAGGGCGGCCACTTCGCCCTGGCTGCAGCACACCTCACTCACCTGACCCATCACGGGGACCGTTCGGGCTACCCAATGACCGAGGCGACCCGCACGATCACCGGCGCCAACCGAGGCGAGCAGGCTCTGGTCACCGCCTCCATGATCACCCTGCGCAAAGGCTCCATCGGCAACGGCATGGGCCAGCCCGTCAATGCCCTTACCACCAACAGCGGTCACCACGCGGTCGCAGCATGCCACTTCGAGCAGGCGAACGGCGGATTCTACAAGGGTGATGGCCGAGCAGCCAAAGCGCCACTGAGCACGATTCTCGGACGCGGCACCAATCAACGCCTGGCCTCTGCGTACCTGGTGAAGTACTACGGAACGGGCGGCCAATGGCAAGGCATGGGCGAACCTATGCACACCCTGCCGACCAAGGAACGCATGGCATTGGTCACCATAATCCAGGTGCCCGCCGCGATCCTGCCGCCCGAACTGATGG
The DNA here is from genome assembly GCF_014648275.1 of Pseudomonas laurentiana. GTDB lineage: Bacteria > Pseudomonadota > Gammaproteobacteria > Pseudomonadales > Pseudomonadaceae > Aquipseudomonas > Aquipseudomonas laurentiana. The sequence continues at coordinate 136,308 of NZ_BMQU01000011.1, read as the reverse complement.
AGAAAGCCCGCAAGTGCGCCCGCTTCCTGCACAAGTACCTGCCGGAACACTTCCCCGAGCCGGTCGACGTGGTGTTGCTGGGCGAACACGCCCTGGTCGACTTCACCCTGCGCATGCTCAAGGCCCCCGAGCTAAAGCTCGCCCAGGGCTTCAGCCCCGACTACATCCTTGATCGCGGCCTGTTCGAGAACCCGGAAACCGGGCAGCTGGAGTGGCGCCCCATCAAGAACACTGACCAGATCCGCTTGATCGGCAACAGCGTCTGCCCCGACGAAGCGGAAGACCTGATCGCCGCCAACGCGAAAGACCTGATCGATCTTTATCAGCAGGAGGCCGCATGACCAACAACGCTCATCGCTGGGAGTGCGTCGAGCTGGACGGCGATGAACTGCACAGCTGCAAGAAGTGCCGCCGACAGACCCAAGCCCCCCGCCCAGAAACCAACGACTGCCCGGTTTCCGACGCAGAACACAGCGCCGCCGCTTGGCTCGGCCAGGCCGGGCTGTACGCGAGTCGCTTGGAAGCCATGCGTAATGGCGAGCAACTACTGCGCCCCGTCTCTCAAAAGGAACTGCTGCAGCATGCCCGACACTCGCTGTTCCCGAGCCGCGAGGGCAATGGAGGGGTGACACCATGATCAACCCGGTACGCACCTGGCAACTGATCAGCCTGCTGTTGGCTGCTGTACTTGCCGCCTCCCTCATAGCCCTGCATCAGCACGCGACAACCGGCCAGCGCGCAACTGGCACGTTACCGACTGCTAACAGCCTCAGCGATGCACCGACTCTTGTACTGAGCCCTACAGCCCGCCGCCCCCATGAGAGGTATTCGCTGTGAACACCACGACGACCTATCAACCGGCAGTCCGGACAGCAAAGGGAATGCAGCCGCTGGTACGACCAGCCATGTCCATCATCTGCGACGTGTGCGGCAAAGCACGGACTCGCAAGGGCGGCCACGACAAATGCTCCAAGATCCGCCAAGCAGCGGGCTTCATCATCAAGCGGGAGACCAAGGCATGAGCGTCGATATCCTAAAGCTGAAGGCGCTCGCCACAGCGGCGAAACGCGATCAGTACGACTACGTAGCACTCAACGACTACGGCATGGCGATGCCGCCAGCGGTGACTTTGGAGTTGATCGCAGAAATCGAGCGCCACCGCCAGGTAAACGCCGAGGGCGGTTCGCCCGACAACAACATCCTGCCGGTAGTGGCGGTCGAGGGCGACCAACTGGTGATCCGTATTACCACCGAGTGCTTGCTCCATGCTGTCACATGCTCCTCGCAGTGGCCAGCCAACGAAGCCGGCTCGCCGATCAGCGTCATCAACGGGCCGCTGATGGTAAAGGAAATCATCCACGAGCTGCAGCGCGAGGACGAACAGGGCACAAACTCGATGCACCGCATGCTTGACGAGGCCGCCCTAGCCGCTTTGGACAATGGTAGTGAAGCAGTGAGTTATGACGACGAGGCGCACCCATGACCAACCAGCAAACCACTCGCACCCGTCCGCCCATGGCCTCGCACAGCCTCGACTTGCCTGCCATCTGCGATGTTTGCGGCCAGGGCAGGTCGACCCGACGACACACAAAATGCAGCCAGATCCGCCAACAGCGCGAGAGCGAAAAATGGGCCGCCTACATGGCCAACGTGAACGCGAAACGAGCATTGGGGAGACACGCATGAGCCTTCCGCGCTGGGTAATGATCAAACGAGCAGCCGAACTCACCGGGTACAGCGAGGATGCCATCAGGCACAAGGTCAAAGACGGCACCTGGGCACAGGGCCGGATCTGGCGCAAAGCCCCCGATGGACGCATTGCAATCAACATGACGGAGTACGACAAGTGGGCAGAGAGCGCACCGCAGGAAGCGGCTTAGAGATCGAGCTGGCAAAGCATAAAGGCATCGAGATACACGGCGGCAATTTACGCGTCGTGTTCATGTGGCGCCGCATTCGTTGCCGGGAGTCCTTAGGACTCCCTATCACCAAAGCCAACATCAAGCATGCCGCCCTACTCAGGGCGGCGATTCTTCATGAAATCAAAATAGGGACGTTCGACTATGGCCGGCACTTCCCAAACTCCAAGCACGCCAATAACTACAGCACAGCAAAGGATGAACGCCTATCCGCACTCGTGGCCCGATACAAGCCGCTGAAAGCTGTGGATATCACGCCGATGACAGAAGAGAAGTACGGCTATGCACTGGACATCTGCGTGGACCTGATCGGCGCAGACCGCCTCGCCGGAGTACTGCTACCCGAGGATATCCAGTTACTGCGAACGAAGCTGATCGCTGACCGTGCACCGTCAACGAGCAACCACTACCTCGCAACTTTCGCCGGGTTCCTCACCTGGTGCGAGAGCAACCGCTACTGCAAAGCAGGCCTAGCCGCTGCCTGTACTCGCTTCGCAATGAGTGACAAAGATCCAGATCCGCTGACACAGGATGAGTTTGAACAGCTGATCAGTAAGGGGTGCCTACACCCACAGGATGTTGCAGCAGTCACGCTAGCCGTTTACACCGGGATTCGACCCGGGGAAATGTGCGCGCTAGCTGCAGAAGATGTCGACCTTACCACCGGGCAGATCCACATATCCCGTGCAATCACCGCCGACAAAACCTTCAAAGTACCCAAGACCGGTAAACCACGCTCAGTCTTGCTGATGCCCCCGGCGCTGGAAGCATGCCGCACTTTGCTGGGACTGGTAGCTGATCACCCGAAACAGCATATCAAGGTCTACCACAACCGACATGAGAGCAGAGACGAGTTGGTCACCCCCCTACTATCACCAACAACCCAGGCCAGGAAGAAGCTCATCAACCACTGGTTTGTGTCGACGGCATGGAACACTAAGTGGGCCACGATCCAGCGCCGAGCGGGAATCCGACCGCGCCGACCATACCAAACCCGACATACCTATGCGTGCTGGTGCCTTACTGCTGGAGGAAACTTAGCTTTCATTGCCAAACAGATGGGGCACAAGGACTTCACAATGCTTGTAGAGGTATACGCCAAGTGGATAGACAGCGAATCCTCATTTGAGCTAGAACGAATCTGGAAGAGTTTGAAGGCAGAATTCAAGCAGCCGCAGATGAAAGCAACTCTTCAAACTCCTTAAGCCGCGATTCACAGCGCGCGAGATGGTCTCGCGCTGTTAACTGGCTTATGGTTTCATCGATTTCGTAATCAGCATCACAGCGGCCTTGATGCAATTGCTTCAGGGAATAACCAAGCCTGCGAAGCTTCAGACGAAGTGGCTTATCAGCCTGCATGTTATCTTCGAAGAACTTAGAAAGCTTCCTATGAGTAGGCCCCGAAAAGTCACTTACCGGTGGAACACTTACAGAATCGCCATACTCCAAGGCAGCATGATACACAGCATAGTAGGAGCGCGACATCGAGTTGCGACGGCTAAATTCACAATCTTCGATCTTGATTGCGCCATCGGCGTAGACGAGAAAGTCCTTGTAACTAATAGTCATGAGCTAGACTAGTCCTTAAGCCACATTATGTTCTTCTGGGGTTCCGTGCCAATCACATACCGTGAAGACCAACCTATTCCAGGCCTCAATGTGCTCAGCACCGGCCATAGCTTCAGCTATACCTTCATTGATTTCAAACAATGCATCGCAAGACCGGGTTTTCAATTTAATACTGACATCAACGTGCGGAACATCATCGAAGCTTCCAGTATCAAAATTTATGGCCTCGATGGCATTCCTGTAACCCTTGCGCCAAATTAGATCCTGTACGAGATCCATACTCAACTTTAAGTCTTGATAAGAAACCTTGGCTCTAGCCAATTTCCCCTGAAGGCTAACGATATAACTCACCGAGCTTGAGCTGGCCGGATCTTTATCTGGGTTAGCTCTTGCAAAACGTTGTAACGTCCGCTCAAACTCATTTAAATCGCCAGTATAAATCATTGCATGCGCAACCTCTTCAAGGACCTCTTCCGTGGGGGCCGCATCAAATGCCCGAAGAAGTATTTGCAATGCCTCAGGACCTGCACCTAACCGCTTAAGTGAAAAAGCATAGTTTTCGAGAAAAATCGTTTCCGAAGAAAGTTTCAATGATTTTTCATGATTACTTATCGACTCTGCTTTATCACCCACAACGGAGTAAAACATGCCCATTATCATATAGTACTGACAGGCATCAACACCTTTGAGCTGCTCAATCTCTCGTCTGATGCGCCGCAATTCGAACTCAGAATGCTCCTCGCGACTCGCGAGCAGATTAATCTGGTCGGTAATATTGTGAGCAATCGTGAGCTGAACAGGCATCAATCCCCCTGAAGCTGATCATCCTGATCAGCGCGGTCAACCCTTCACCGAGACGCACATCTGAGGTGAAGTGTAAACGAAATCTAGAAACAAGCCATAAAGTGCATCGGCGTGCAGGATAACCACCCACTGCCTTCTCTAAGAAGGCAGTGGGTGGTTATCCTGCAGCGAGCAAGAGAGAGGCATAGGTCGGCATTAAGCCAGTAGTCAAGCCTCAGGTCAATCAGGAGATCCTGTCTTCTGTAGCCCCAGAGGGTGCTTCGACTTCTCACAAGAAGCCACGCCTCGTGGTACCCTGCACAGCTCAAGACTGCTGCCTGGCAGAAATATCAGCAAAGGGCAGACTAATGGTTGAAATGCCCCAAAATTGCCCCAGCGCCGAAGCCAACTATCAGCTAACCTATTGATGAATAAAGCAATTTCCGATTTTTCCGCACACACCCCGATGATGCAGCAATACTGGAAGCTGAAGAACCAGCACCCAGACCAGCTGATGTTCTACCGCATGGGCGATTTCTACGAAATCTTCTACGAAGATGCGAAGAAAGCCGCAAAACTCCTGGACATTACCCTGACTGCCCGCGGGCAGTCAGCGGGCCAGTCAATCCCCATGTGCGGTATCCCCTTCCATGCAGCAGAAGGCTACCTGGCCAAGCTAGTGAAGCTGGGCGAGTCGGTGGTGATCTGCGAGCAGATCGGTGATCCGGCAACCAGCAAAGGCCCGGTCGAGCGCCAGGTCGTGCGCATCATCACACCGGGCACGGTCAGCGATGAAGCGCTGCTCGATGAACGCCGTGACAACCTGATCGCTGCCGTGCTGGGCGATGAGCGCCTGTTCGGCCTGGCTGTCCTGGATATCACCAGCGGCAACTTCACCGTCCAGGAACTCAAAGGCTGGGAGAACCTGCTGGCTGAGCTGGAACGGATCAACCCGGTGGAGCTGCTGATCCCGGACGACTGGCCACAGGGTTTGCCTGCCGAGAAGCGTCGTGGCGCCAGGCGCCGCGCGCCCTGGGACTTTGACCGTGATTCCGCCCGCAAGAGCCTGTGCCAGCAGTTCGCAACCCAAGACCTCAAAGGTTTTGGCTGCGAGAAGCTGACCCTGGCCATCGGTGCCGCCGGTTGCCTGCTCGGCTACGCCAAGGAAACCCAGCGTACCGCCCTGCCCCATCTGCGCAGCCTCAAACATGAACGGCTGGACGATACCGTCGTGCTTGACGGCGCCAGCCGCCGCAACCTTGAACTGGACGTCAACCTTGCGGGCGGGCGCGACAATACCCTGCAGTCGGTCATCGACCGCTGCCAGACCGCCATGGGCAGCCGCTTGCTGACCCGTTGGTTGAACCGCCCCCTGCGCGACCTGAAGGTACTGCTGGCACGCCAGAGCTCCATTCGCTGCCTGCTCGATGGCTACCGCTTTGAAAAGCTGCAACCGCAGTTGAAGGAAATCGGTGATATCGAGCGGATCCTGGCCCGGATCGGCTTGCGTAATGCCCGCCCTCGTGACCTGGCTCGCCTGCGCGATGCGCTGGGTGCATTGCCTGAGCTGCAAAACGCAATGGCCGAGCTGGAGGCACCGCACCTGGCACGTCTGGCGGCTATCGCCGGCACCTACCCGGAGCTGGCTGACCTGCTGCAAAAAGCGATCATCGACAATCCACCTGCGGTAATCCGCGACGGCGGCGTCCTCAAGACGGGCTATGACAGCGAGCTCGACGAACTGCTGTCGATGAGCGAGAACGCCGGCCAGTTCCTGATTGACCTGGAAGCCCGCGAGAAGGCTCGTACCGGCCTGGCCAACCTCAAGGTCGGCTACAACCGTGTCCATGGTTACTTCATCGAACTGCCCAGCAAGCAAGCTGAACAGGCGCCTGCCGACTACATCCGTCGCCAGACCCTCAAAGGTGCCGAGCGTTTTATCACGCCCGAGCTGAAAACCTTTGAAGACAAGGCGCTGTCAGCCAAAAGCCGCGCCTTGGCGCGAGAGAAAATGCTCTATGAGGCACTGCTGGAAAACCTGATCAGCCATCTACCCCCCCTGCAGGACACCGCAGCGGCACTGGCCGAACTGGACGTGCTGAGCAACCTTGCAGAGCGCGCGCTGAACCTCGATCTGAACTGCCCAACGTTCGTTGACGAACCCTGCATGCGGATCAATCAGGGGCGCCACCCGGTGGTCGAGCAGGTACTGACCACGCCGTTCGTGGCAAACGATCTGGCACTCGATGACAACACCCGCATGCTGGTGATTACCGGTCCGAACATGGGCGGTAAATCCACCTACATGCGCCAGACCGCACTAATCGTGCTCATGGCGCACATCGGCAGCTTCGTACCAGCCGCCAGCTGCGAGCTGTCACTGGTTGACCGTATCTTCACCCGAATTGGCTCAAGTGACGACCTGGCGGGTGGCCGCTCGACCTTTATGGTCGAGATGAGCGAAACCGCCAATATCCTGCACAACGCCACCGAACGCAGCCTGGTGCTGATGGATGAAGTCGGGCGCGGTACCAGCACCTTCGACGGCCTGTCGCTGGCCTGGGCTGCGGCCGAACGTCTGGCGCAACTGCGTGCCTATACGCTGTTCGCCACGCACTACTTCGAGTTGACCGTACTGCCGGAAAGCGAACCGCTGGTAGCCAACGTGCACCTCAATGCCACTGAACACAACGAACGCATCGTGTTCCTGCACCATGTACTGCCTGGCCCTGCCAGCCAGAGCTATGGCCTCGCGGTTGCCCAACTGGCCGGTGTACCTGGCCCGGTCATTCAGCGTGCCCGCGAACACCTGAGCCGCCTGGAAACCGCAAGCCTGCCGCATGACGCAGCGCCTGTAGCCAGTAGAGGCGCGCCAGCAGTGCCGCACCAGAGCGATCTGTTCGCCAGCCTGCCGCACCCGGTGCTGGAGGAAATCAGCAAAACCGATATTGATAACCTGACACCTCGTCAGGCGCTCGAAATGCTCTATACACTAAAGACTCTGATCTAACGCACTGCCCCACAAGCTGATAGAATCCCGCGCGGTTTGGCGACACTGCAGATTATTAGCCTGGTCTGCAGCCATCTACCAAACCTCGCGACCCTGTCTGGAAGGGCCGTGCTGCCGTCGCCTGAGGAGAAAATTAGAAATGACCTTCGTCGTCACCGACAACTGCATCAAGTGCAAGTACACCGACTGCGTAGAAGTCTGTCCGGTGGACTGCTTCTACGAAGGCCCGAACTTCCTGGTCATTCACCCGGATGAGTGCATCGACTGTGCACTGTGCGAGCCTGAATGCCCGGCACAAGCCATTTTCTCTGAGGACGAAGTGCCTGAGGATATGCAGGAGTTCATCCAACTGAACGTTGAGCTGGCTGAGATCTGGCCAAACATCACCGAGAAGAAAGAAGCACTGCCCGATGCCGAGGAATTCGACGGCGTCAAAGGCAAGATCAAGGATCTGGAGCGCTAAACGCTCTCGCTCTATGCAAAAGGCCCCTACAGGGGCCTTTTTCTTTTTTGCGGACAAAAAAAGGGGCGGTTTAACCCGCCCACATTTTTTCCGTAGTCCCTTTATTCCTTTTCATCATCCTGATGAATCGCATCCTGCGATGTCCTTGACCCTCATCCTTGAAGGCCTGTGTCCAAATCCGTGGACACAGGGAAGATAGTAATCGCTGGGGCGCCCGGAGCAACTGGCAAAACCTCTCAAAAAAAGACTTAAGGGTTGTCCAAGCAAAAATAAAATTCCTTATTTATCAATAAGATAAATAAAAGCCGACTGAGAAATCGACAACCATTTACTCGCGCCTACAGCTTTAACTTACGCACACTGTAAGCGATCACTTACAACAACACGCACAGTACCAACACACTGGTAGGCTCTGGCTCATACCAACATGTTTCAACGCTGAGCAGCCCTGTGTTATCCCAACACGAACAAAAACGCCCCGAACCAGTCGGGGCGTTTTTCAATGCATCACACTTACTGGAACAGCGACTCACTGGACAGACCATTTTTCTCCAGGATCTCGCGCAAGCGCTTCAACCCCTCAACCTGGATCTGACGAACCCGCTCACGGGTCAGGCCAATCTCCAGGCCGACATCTTCAAGGGTACTGCTCTCGTGACCACGCAAGCCAAAACGGCGAATCACTACTTCACGTTGCTTGTCAGTCAACTCACTGAGCCACTGATCGATACTCTGGGACAAATCGTCATCCTGAAGCAGCTCACAGGGGTCGGTAGGTCGATCGTCAGTCAGCGTATCAAGCAGGGTCTTGTCGGAATCAGGCCCCAGCGAAACATCCACCGAGGACACTCGCTCGTTAAGGCCAAGCATGCGCTTGACCTCTCCAACGGGTTTCTCCAGCAAGCCGGCAATCTCTTCCGGCGACGGTTCGTGATCGAGCTTCTGGGTTAGCTCCCGAGCGGCACGCAGGTAGACGTTCAGTTCCTTGACCACGTGAATCGGCAAGCGAATGGTACGGGTCTGGTTCATGATCGCCCGTTCGATGGTCTGCCGGATCCACCAGGTGGCGTAGGTAGAGAAACGGAAACCACGTTCAGGGTCGAACTTCTCGACAGCACGGATCAAACCCAGGTTGCCTTCCTCGATGAGGTCAAGCAGCGAAAGCCCCCGATTGACATAACGCCGGGCGATTTTTACCACCAGACGCAGGTTGCTTTCGATCATGCGCTTACGCCCGGCAGGGTCACCACTTTGCGACAGACGTGCAAAATGAACTTCTTCCTCGGGCGAAAGCAGGGGTGAGAATCCGATTTCATTCAGGTAAAGCTGAGTAGCATCAAGTGCTCGGGTGTAGTCGATGTACTTGTGCTGTTTGAGAGACGTTCCTTGTTTAGCTTTGGTCCGAACCGAAGATACAGCAGGTTCGTCTGACACCACATCCGTTTCCAAAACGATACCGGTCTCCATCAGGAGGACCTCATCGTCGATGTCAAACTCCGGCACTTCTTTACTGAGAGCCATTGTTATAATCCTTTGCTGAGTTCGAACTCAGACTCGAGCGTCACCTCATCCTTGGCAGCGCTGGAGCCTGTCCCCACTACGCGAAGGAACAGGCAAGGCACAATAGGTCAACGACGCGGCAGGAATTGCAACGGATCTACAGGTTTCCCCTGACGGCGAATCTCAAAATGAAGCTTGACCCGGTCAGTACCCGTGGACCCCATTTCGGCAATTGTCTGCCCTGCCTTGACCTGCTGCCCCTCCCGAACCAACAGCCTACGGTTATGACCGTAAGCACTGACGTAGGTATCGCTGTGCTTGATGATTACTAACTCACCGTAGCCCCGCAAGCCACTTCCGGCGTACACCACCGAACCATCAGACGCAGCAAAAACAGGCTGTCCCAAATCACCGGCGATATCAATGCCTTTATTCAAACTACCGTTTGAAGCAAATTTTCCAATCAACACGCCGTTTGCTGGCCATGCCCAACCGCCAACTGCACGCTCCGATGCCGGCACCTGGACAGGCGCAGGCGTGCTACTGGCAACGTTCGATTGCGTGCTGGTGGATGGTGCCGGGGTACCCACCGGACGGCGCGTAACCGTAGTCTTGCTTGACGACGACGAACTGCTGACCACTGTCTGGGATGCCGAACCCGAGGCACCACCGGAACGGCCATCAAACCGAATCGTCTGCCCAGGGCGAATGGTATAGGGCGGCGCGATACTGTTGCGCGCGGCCAACGCCTTGTAGTCCCAACCATAACGAAAGGCGATGGAGAACAGTGTATCGCCCGGGCGGACAACATACTGACCAGTGGTCACTACCGGGCGTTTGGGTGCCGCATTATTGCGGTCTACCACGCCAACGCTGCTTGAAGAAGTGCTGGTACAACCCGTAACCAGCGTACCAAAGGCAAGTGCAATCACCAGAAGCCTGAAGCTCGATAGACCCATACGCTGCCGAATGACTGTGTGACTCACCCGCCGCTCCCTCTAATGGTGACCGATAAGAAAAATGAAATAATGTTGCAATTATAACTGAGCGTGCCCCGGTTGCGGCGGACACACACAGCACAAATTTACTCAGAATGTTTGCAACGGACCGGCCAGTAGACTCGAAACCTGCGAGAGAATTCGTTCATGCCGAAAAAAGCCTGGCTCAGGCCACCGGGCCGTTCAGCAATGGCACGAAACGCACCGCCCCCAGCGCACGCTGGGAGAAACCGTTCTCTTCACGAACGATCAACATCAGTTGTTGCAGCTCCCCTGTGGCCCCCACCGGTATCACCATGCGCCCGCCTGGAGCGAGCTGATCAAGCAAGGCTTGCGGAACTTCAGGGGCAACTGCGGTCACAATAATGCCATTGTAAGGCGCCAAGGCTGGCCAGCCTTCACAGCCATCTCCCCAACGGAACACCACGTTACGCAGGTTCAGCTCAAGCAAACGCTCCTTGGCCCGGTCCTGCAGCACCTTGATGCGCTCAACCGAAAATACCCGCTCAACCAGTTGGGACAGAATAGCGGTCTGGTAGCCAGAGCCGGTGCCAATTTCCAGCACTTTGTCCAACGGGCCGGCCTCAAGCAACAACTCACTCATGTGCGCCACAATGAAGGGCTGAGAGATGGTCTGGTTGTTGCCAATCGGCAGCGCGGTGTCCTCATAGGCGCGGTGCGCCAACGCTTCATCGACGAACAGATGACGTGGCGTACGGCGAATGACCTCCAACACCTGCGGGTTGGAGATACCCTCTTCACACAGCCGTTGGATCAGCCGTTCACGGGTCCTCTGAGAGGTCATGCCTATACCGCGGCGCGCCAGATCGTCCTCACGCATCAGAGCACGCCCTCCAGCCAACCATCGAGGTGCTCAAACGCCTCATTGAAGGTGCGATCGAGCTGCAACGGAGTGATCGATACATAACCCTGCATCACCGCGTGGAAATCAGTGCCCGGCCCACCATCCTCCGCATCACCGGCTACCGCGATCCAGTAACCTTCCTTGCCTCGAGGATTGACCACCTTGGTCGGTGCCGCAGCTCGCGCACGATGACCGAGGCGTGTCAGCTGGATACCGCGGATATGCTCCAGCGGCAAGTTCGGAATATTGACGTTGAGCACCGTACGCGCAGGCAGCGTCAAGCGGCTCTGCGCCTCCACCAACCGGCGTGCAATATAGGCTGCCGCGGGAAGATTATCGGGCAGACGTGACAACAGCGAGAATGCGAACGAGGTGCCACCGAGAAAACGCCCTTCCAGGGCTGCGGCGACCGTGCCCGAATACAACACGTCATCGCCCAGATTGGCGCCCAGGTTGATGCCCGAAACCACCATGTCGGGGGTATGCGGCAACAGACCATTAAGGCCCAGGTGCACGCAGTCGGTTGGTGTGCCATTAAGGCTGATGTAACCGTTGGCCAGGGTTTGCGGGTGCAGCGGACGGTCAAGGGTCAATGAGCTGCTCGCGCCGCTTTTGTCTTGATCCGGGGCAATCACCACACAATCGGCATAATCCGCCAACGCAGCATGCAGCGCGGCAAGTCCGGGGGCCGTAACCCCATCATCGTTTGAGATCAGAATACGCATGGGCTGTCCGTCTGCCCTGCCGGCGCCAGATCGATGAGTTCACGCACCACAACGGTGGCGAAACATCCGGCCGGAAGGACGAATTCCAGTTGCAGGATATCAGGCTCGGGATAATGCCACGTCAGACCGCCAATGGGCAGTCGCAGAATGCGTCGCTCATGACTCATACCGGCCTTGCTCAACCATTCGCATAACACGGCCTCTTCTTCACCGATGCGCCGCTCCAACTCACCAACAGCCCCCCCTGTGGCAGAAAGACCCTCGCCCCACAGTGGACCGGTTGGATGCAGGTCAAGAATCGAAAGACGTGGATCTTGGCACTCAGCCTCCCCTGCCGGGAAAAAACTGCGGCTGTCGGTGAAGGCCAGCAAGTCGCCGACCTGCGCCTGGTTCCAGGTGCCGTTGGCAACGCGTGCGGCCAGCACCCGGTTGAACAGGTAGCTACGCGCACTCGAAAGCAGCCGCGAACGCACATTACGTTGCTCCGGCAGTGCCTGACGGGCGGCCCAACCACGGGCATCGACAATGTTCCCACCGTTATGGCCGAAGCGCTGCGTGCCAAAGTAGTTGGGAACACCCTCACTGCGCAAACGCTCCAGGCGGGCCTGAATAGCCACGGGGTCAGCCGACAGTTGAGTCAGGCGCAAGGTGAAGCCGTTGGCCGAGTGCGCACCGCGCTGCAGTTTGCGCTTATGTCGGGCACGCTTGAGGATTCGCAGGGTTTCGTTTTCTGCGGCAGACAGGTCAGGATCGGCTTTGCCCGGCAGGTGCAGGCTGAACCACTGACGCGTCAGGGCCTGACGATCCTTGAGGCCGGCATAACTGATGTTACGCACCGGCACACCGGCTGCACGAGCCAGGCGGCGGGCTGCCTCCTCGGTGTTGAGGTCGCGTTTCTCGACCCACAACCACAGGTGCTCGCCGTCACCGGAGAGGGGTATGTCGAGTACTTCGTCGACCTGAAAATCTTCTGCGGTTGCCTTGAGCACGGCATGCCCCAAGGATGGACCCGATGCGCACGGGCCAAGCAATTCAAGTTCGGTCATGCTGACAGCAACAAGGCAACAGCGTGAACGGCAATGCCTTCTTCACGCCCGGTGAAACCGAGCTTCTCGGTGGTGGTGGCCTTGACGTTGACCTGATCGATATCGACCAGCAGGTCTTGCGCAATCAGGGCGCGCATGGCTTCGATATGGGGCGCCATTTTCGGTGCCTGGGCAACGATGGTTGCGTCGACATTGCCGACCTTCCAACCCTTGGCCTGAACCTTGGCCAGCACATGGCGCAACAGCACGCGGCTGTCTGCACCCTTGAACTGCGGGTCCGTGTCGGGAAAGTGCCGGCCGATATCGCCCAATGCTGCCGCACCAAGCAAGGCATCGCTCAGGGCGTGCAAAAGCACATCGCCATCAGAGTGAGCCAACAGCCCGGAAGAGTGCGCAATGCGCACACCGCCCAAGGTAATAAAATCGCCCTGTGCGAAGCGATGTACATCGTAGCCGTGGCCAATACGCATAGAAAAACGCCCTGATTGAGTCAGGGCGTGATTCTACCTGCTTTACCCGGGCTTGGGCTTGATTTGTCCGAAGCCCTAGCGCAACGCAGCGGCGTGATGACGCAGATGGTCATCGATGAAGCTGGCAATGAAGTAGTAGCTGTGGTCATACCCCGGCTGCAGGCGCAATTCCAGGGGATGACCAGCAACGCGCGCCGCCTGGGCCAGGACTTCCGGCTTCAACTGAGTGACCAGAAAATCGTCGCGATCACCCTGATCAACCAGTAATGGCAGCCGCTCGCTCGCCTCGGCAATCAGGACACTGGCATCCCATTCACGCCAACGCGCACGGTCCTCTCCCAGATAACGGGAAAAGGCCTTCTGCCCCCAAGGGCAATCCATCGGGTTGGTGATCGGGGCAAATGCCGAGACGGAGCGGTAACGACCCGGATTGCGCAAGGCGCAAACCAATGCCCCATGCCCCCCCATGGAGTGACCACTGACACCGCGCTTGTCTGAGGCCGGAAAGTGCGCCTCGACCAGTGCGGGCAGTTCCTCGACGACATAGTCGTGCATGCGGTAGTGCTCTGCCCATGGCCGCTCTGTGGCGTTGAGGTAGAAGCCGGCGCCGAGACCGAAGTCCCAGGCACCTTCCGGATCACCCGGCACCTGGGCACCGCGCGGGCTGGTGTCAGGAGCAACGATGATCAACCCCAGCTCTGCAGCCAGCTTGTGCGCACCGGCTTTCTGCATGAAGTTCTCGTCCGTGCAGGTCAAGCCACTCAGCCAGTACAGTACGGGCAGCTTGCCGCCTTGCTCCGCTTGCGGCGGCAGGTAGACAGCAAAAACCATGTCACACCCCAGCACCTTGGAACGGTGCCGATATCGCTTGTGCCAACCACCGAAGCTCTTTTGGCAGGAAAGGTTTTCCAGGCTCATGGCGGACCTCAGAAATGGATGACGCTGCGAATGCTCTTACCTTCATGCATCAGGTCGAAGGCCTTGTTGATATCTTCAAGCCCCATGGTATGGGTGATGAAGGTATCGAGCGGAATTTCGCCCTTTTCAGCCATCTCGACATAGCTTGGCAGTTCGCTGCGGCCACGTACGCCGCCGAAGGCCGAGCCACGCCACACGCGCCCCGTGACCAGTTGGAACGGACGAGTAGAGATTTCCTGACCGGCACCGGCAACACCAATGATCACCGATTCACCCCACCCCTTGTGGCAACACTCCAGCGCTGCACGCATCAGTTGCACGTTGCCAACGCACTCGAAGGAGAAGTCCACACCACCATCGGTCAGGTCAACGATGACCTCCTGAATCGGGCGGTCGTAGTCTTTCGGGTTGACGCAATCGGTCGCGCCCAATTGACGAGCGATCTCGAACTTGGCCGGGTTGATGTCCACTGCAATGATGCGTGAAGCCTTGGCCTTGACTGCACCGATGATCGCCGACAGGCCGATGCCACCGAGGCCAAAAATCGCGACAGTATCACCTGGCTTGACCTTGGCCGTATTGAGCACTGCACCAATACCGGTAGTGACACCGCAGCCCAGCAGGCAGACTTTTTCCAGCGGCGCTTCTTTCTGGATTTTGGCCACGGAGATTTCCGGCAGTACGGTGTACTCGGAAAAGGTCGAGGTGCCCATGTAGTGGAACAGCTGCTGGCCCTTGTAGGAGAAGCGCGTGGTGCCGTCAGGCATCAGGCCCTTGCCCTGCGTGGCACGAATGGCCTGACAGAGATTGGTCTTGCCGGAGAGGCAGAACTTGCACTTGCCGCACTCTGGGGTATACAGCGGGATCACGTGATCACCCACGGCGACCGAGGTGACACCCTCACCGATGGCTTCGACGATAGCGCCACCTTCATGACCAAGAATCGAGGGGAAGATACCTTCCGGGTCTGCACCGGAAAGGGTGTAGGCGTCCGTATGACAAACACCACTGGCAACAACGCGCAACAGTACTTCGCCCGCCTTGGGCATGGCCACATCGACCTCAACGATCTCCAGCGGTTTCTTGGCCTCGAAGGCGACGGCGGCACGGGACTTGATCATGAATCTTCTCCAGCAAAGAGGTTCGGTTTCCAGCCTTGAAGTGTAATTCATCAACATTTGATGAATAATCCAGTCAAACGCAAAACATTAATGCTGAACAGGGATAATAGATGGCAAGCAGTCACTGGGAAGGCTTCGATGAGTTCGTCGCCGTCGCCGAATCAGGACAGTTCACTGCAGCAGCTGAGCGCCTTGGGGTTTCGTCTTCCCATATCAGCCGCCAAATTGCCCGCCTCGAAGAGCGCCTGCAGACCCGCCTGCTGTATCGCAGCACCCGAAGGGTCAGCCTGACGGAGGCAGGACAGACGTTCCTGCAACATTGCCAGCGTCTGCAAGATGGTCGTGACGAAGCACTGCGGGCCATGGGCGACCTTGGCAGCGAACCCAAGGGGCTGCTGCGCATGACCTGCGCGGTGGCGTACGGCGAACGTTTCATTGTGCCGTTGGTGACCCGGTTCATGGCCCTTTACCCGCAATTGCGGGTGGATATCGAACTGACCAACCGTACACTGGACCTGCTGCATGAGGGCATGGACATGGCCATTCGACTGGGACGCCTGCAGGACTCGCGACTGGTGGCCAGCCGCCTGGCGCCCCGGCGAATGTACCTCTGCGCCTCACCTGCGTATCTGGAGCGCTATGGCCGCCCGCACAGCCTCTCGGAACTGGCGCGACACAACTGCCTGATTGGCAGTTCGGACAACTGGCCGCTGCAACAGGATGGGCGCGAAATTGCACAGCGCGTACAAGGTAACTGGCGCTGTAACAGCGGCCAGGCAGTGCTCGATGCAGCACTGCTAGGCGTCGGCTTGTGCCAACTGCCGGATTACTATGTGCAGGAGCACCTGCGCAGTGGTGCACTGGTATCACTGCTGGAAGCGCACCAGCCACCTAACACCGCTGTATGGGCGCTGTACCCACAACAACGACATCTGTCGCCCAAAGTGCGCCAATTGGTGGACTACTTGCGAGAAGGATTGGCAGGCCTTCCGGAGTACCGAACGCCGCAGGAACCCGCCTGACCGACAATCAGCCGCGCATTGCCCTGCGCTGACGCAGCCACTCAAGGTCTTCCGGGCGGGTGACCTTGATGTTGTCACTGCGCCCCTCGATCAATTTAGGGGCCTGACCAGACCATTCGATGGCAGAAGCCTCATCGGTGATCGCTACATCCGCCACCAGGCTATCGGCCAATGCACGGTGCAGGGCGCCCAGGCGAAACATCTGCGGTGTATAGGCTTGCCAGACCGTGCTGCGGTCAATGGTAGCGGCTACCCGCCCCTGGGCATCAGCACGCTTGAGCGTGTCTCGCGCCGGCACTGCCAGCAACCCACCCACCGGATCATCGGCAAGCTCGGCCAGCAGACGATCCAGGTCCGTGCGCGCCAGGTTCGGTCGCGCCGCATCATGCACCAGCACCCAGTCAGCGTCATCAGCTCCCTGAGCGTGCAGCAGCAACAACGCATTGAGCACCGAATCGGCTCGCTCACGACCACCGGCGGCTCGCCGGATGCGTGGATCGGCCGCGCAACCAAGGCCCGGCCAGTAGGGATCGTCAGCAGCAAGGCTGACCACCACCCCTTTGAGGCAGGGATGGTCAAGAAAACAGTCGAGGCTATGCTCGAGGATTGTCCGGCCACCCAATTGCAGGTACTGCTTGGGACGGTCGGCTGCCATTCGGGCGCCAACGCCCGCAGCAGGGATCACTGCCCAGAAGGCAGGCAGGGACTGGGTCATTGCGGCAACTGGTAGAGGGTTTCGCCCTCTTTGACCATGCCCAATTCGTGGCGCGCCCGTTCTTCGACGGTCTCCATACCTTTTTTCAACTCCAGCACTTCAGCATCGAGCACACGATTACGCTCCAGCAGCCGTTCATTTTCGGCGTGCTGATCAGCGATCTGCTGCTTGAGCTCGGTGACCTGCGCCAGGCTGCCATTACCCACCCACAGACGATACTGCAGGCCGGCAAGCAACAAGAGCAGAACGAGGAACAACCAATAGGGACTGCGCATCGAGGTATCCAGTGGAAAAGACCGCTGCTTGTGCAGGTCGCTGATGGCACGAAGCCTGGCCGAAGCCAGGCTTTGTGGGCAATTGCCTGCAGCAAGCATGTTGCTAACGATCAGTATGACCGATCAGCGGCACACTGCTGTCTTTTTACCATTTCTTGCTTAGCCACGAAACTCGGCACGGCCACGGTATACCGCCTTGGCGCCCAGTTGCTCTTCGATACGCAGCAGTTGGTTGTACTTGGAGACGCGATCGGAACGGCACAGCGAACCGGTCTTGATCTGACCTGCAGCAGTACCGACAGCCAGGTCGGCAATGGTCGAGTCTTCAGTTTCACCGGAGCGGTGCGAAATCACGGCAGTGTAACCGGCAGCCTTGGCCATCTGGATAGCTTCCAGAGTCTCGGTCAGGGTACCGATCTGGTTGAACTTGATCAGGATGGAGTTGGCGATCTTCTTGTCGATGCCTTCCTTCAGGATCTTGGTGTTGGTAACGAACAGGTCATCACCGACCAGTTGTACCTTCTCGCCAATCTTGTCGGTCAGGGCTTTCCAGCCAGCCCAGTCGGACTCGTCCATGCCGTCTTCGATGGAGATGATCGGGAAGCGCTCGGTCAGGCCTTTCAGGTAGTCGGCGAAACCGTTGGCATCGAACGTCTTGCCTTCACCCGACAGGTCGTACTTGCCGTCTTCAAAGAACTCGCTGGAAGCGCAGTCCAGCGCCAGGGTCACGTCGGTGCCCAGTTTGTAGCCAGCATTGGCCACAGCTTCGGCGATGGCCGACAGTGCATCTTCGTTGGACGCCAGGTTCGGCGCGAAACCACCTTCGTCACCTACTGCAGTGTTCAGGCCACGGGCCTTCAGAACGGCTTTGAGGTGGTGGAAGATCTCGGTGCCCATGCGCAGAGCGTCGGAGAAGGTCTTGGCGCCAACCGGCTGAACCATGAACTCCTGGATGTCGACGTTGTTATCCGCGTGCTCGCCACCGTTGATGATGTTCATCATTGGCACAGGCATCGAGTACTGGCCTGGGGTGCCGTTCAGGTTGGCGATGTGCGCGTACAGCGGCAGATCCTGGTCCTGAGCAGCGGCCTTGGCGGCAGCCAGGGAGACAGCCAGGATGGCGTTGGCGCCCAGCTTGGCCTTGTTCTCGGTACCGTCCAGCTCGATCATGGCGTGGTCGAGGGCTTTCTGGTCGATTGGGTCTTTGCCCAGCAGCAGGTCGCGGATCGGGCCGTTGATGTTGGCAACGGCTTTCAGTACGCCCTTGCCCATGTAACGGCTCTTGTCGCCATCACGCAGCTCGAGCGCTTCACGCGAGCCAGTGGAAGCACCGGACGGCGCACAGGCACTGCCGATGATGCCGTTGTCGAGCAGTACATCCGCTTCGACGGTGGGGTTGCCACGCGAATCGAGAACTTCACGACCTTTGATGTCGACGATCTTTGCCATTGTTGTAAGCACTCCAAAATTGACGAAAACAACGCAGCTGAGAAAAATCTTTGCCCGCCGCCAGGCAAGGAAAAACAGGCAAGGCAAGCCTGGCGGGGATAGAACCCTGACCGGTTGGTCAGGGGTTGAGCGTGCGGTACTTTACCGGAGAAATGAGGATTACGCGGTTTCTACCGTCGGAAAACTCTTAACCAGGTCATCCAATTGCTTGAGCTGGGCCAGGAATGGCTCCAGTTTGTCCAGGCGCAGGGCGCATGGACCATCGCACTTGGCGTTGTCCGGGTCCGGATGGGCCTCCAGGAACAGACCCGCCAGGCCTTGGCTGATGCCAGCCTTGGCGAGATCGGTTACCTGGGCACGACGACCACCAGCCGAATCGGCACGGCCGCCCGGCATTTGCAGGGCGTGGGTGACGTCGAAAAACACCGGGTATTCAAACTGCTTCATGATACCGAAGCCCAGCATGTCCACCACGAGGTTGTTGTAGCCGAAGCTGGAACCACGCTCGCAGAGGATCAACTGATCGTTACCGGCCTCCTCGCACTTGGTCAGGATGTGCTTCATCTCCTGCGGTGCGAGGAACTGGGCTTTCTTGATATTGATCACAGCGCCGGTCTTGGCCATGGCCACGACCAGGTCGGTCTGACGCGACAGGAAGGCCGGCAACTGGATGATGTCGCAGACCTTGGCGACCGCAGCCGCCTGCGCCGGCTCATGCACGTCAGTGATGACGGGCACGCCGAACGCTTTCTTCACGTCCTCGAAAATCCGCATGCCCTCTTCCAGGCCCGGCCCACGATACGAATTGATCGAGGAGCGGTTGGCCTTGTCGAAGCTGGCCTTGAACACGTAAGGGATACCGAGCTTCTCGGTCACCCGCACGTATTCTTCGCAGACCTTGAGCGCCAGGTCACGACTTTCCAGTACGTTCATGCCACCGAACAGCACCATTGGCTTGTCGTTGGCGATCTCGATGTTACCGACGCGAATGATCTTCTGGGTCATGGATCAGCCTTTGTTCCGTTGTGCCAGGGCCGCTTTCACGAAACCACTGAACAGCGGGTGGCCATCACGTGGCGTGGAAGTGAACTCCGGGTGGAACTGGCAAGCGACGAACCACGGATGATCCTTGGCCTCGACAACTTCAACCAGTGCGCCGTCGCCGGAACGACCGGAAACCTTCAGGCCGGCTTCGATCAACTGTGGCAACAGGTTGTTGTTCACTTCATAGCGGTGGCGATGACGCTCGACGATGACGTCCTTGCCATAGCAGTCATGAACCTTGGAGCCGCCCTCCAGCTGGCACTCTTGAGCGCCGAGGCGCATGGTGCCACCCAGATCGGAGGTTTCGGTACGGGTTTCGACTGCGCCGGTAGCGTCAGCCCACTCGGTGATCAAGCCTACAACCGGGTGACCGCTGTTGCGATCGAACTCGGTGGAGTTGGCGTCTTTCCAGCCCATGACGTTACGCGCGAACTCGATCACGGCAACCTGCATGCCCAGGCAGATACCCAGGTAAGGCACCTTGTTCTCACGGGCGTATTGAACGGCAGTGATCTTGCCTTCGACACCGCGCAGACCGAAACCACCGGGTACCAGAATGGCGTCGGCACCTTCGAGCAGGCCAGTGCCCTGGTTCTCGATGTCTTCGGAGTCGATGTAACGCAAGTTGACCTTGGTGCGATTCTGGATGCCAGCGTGGCTCATCGCTTCGATCAGCGACTTGTACGCGTCCAGCAGTTCCATGTACTTGCCGACCATGGCGATGGTGACTTCATGCTCAGGGTTGAGCTTGGCGTCGACGACCTTTTCCCACTCGGACAAGTCGGCACCGTTGCACTGCAGGCCGAAACGCTCGACGACGAAATCGTCCAGGCCCTGGGCGTGCAATACGGCCGGGATCTTGTAGATGGTGTCGACGTCTTCCAGGGAGATCACCGCACGCTCTTCAACGTTGGTGAACAGGGCAATCTTGCGGCGGGAAGACACATCGACCGGGTGGTCGGAGCGGCAAATCAGCACGTCTGGCTGCAGGCCAATGGAGCGCAGCTCCTTGACCGAATGCTGAGTCGGCTTGGTTTTGGTCTCACCTGCAGTGGCGATGTATGGAACCAGCGTCAGGTGCATCAGCATCGCACGCTTGGAGCCTACTTCAACACGCAGTTGACGGATCGCTTCGAGGAACGGTTGCGACTCAATGTCACCCACGGTACCGCCGATTTCCACCAGGGCCACGTCGGCATCGCCAGCACCCTTGATGATGCGGCGCTTGATCTCGTCGGTGATGTGCGGAATGACCTGGATGGTCGCGCCCAGATAATCACCACGGCGCTCTTTGCGCAGCACGTGCTCGTAGACACGTCCTGTGGTGAAGTTGTTGTTCTGGGTCATGGTGGTGCGGATGAACCGCTCATAGTGGCCCAGGTCCAGGTCGGTCTCGGCGCCGTCGTGGGTAACGAACACTTCACCGTGCTGGAACGGGCTCATGGTGCCCGGGTCGACGTTGATGTACGGGTCCAGCTTGAGCATGGTGACCTTGAGCCCCCGCGCCTCCAGGATGGCCGCCAATGAAGCCGAGGCAATGCCTTTCCCCAATGAAGAAACAACACCGCCCGTGACGAATATGTAGCGCGTCATGAAAAACCCTAGAAGTCTGCGTTAAAGCGGTCTGCGCCGCCGGGGAAAGCGAAGGAAGGCCGAAGCCCCCGATCACCTGCGTCAATCACAGTGCATCTTAAAAAACTGCCGCGTCTGGACAGACCGGGGGTAAAAAACCCGGTACGGAGCTCGCTAAACATTTTTAGAATCGCCCAGCAAAAAACTGCTTGGTAATCGGCAACTGCCGTGATTTCGATGAAGTCACAGAAGCTGTATCAAGAAGGGAGCGTAGTCTACCCGAAACTGCCCCTCATCTCAAACCTTGCTCGTTCGTCGGTACTGACCAGTGCAATTGCCACCCATCCTGCGCCAGCGACGGCAGGTTCGCTACCGCCAACAAGCGATCACCGGCAAACAGTAATGGTAGCCGGGCACGCACGAACAGCGGCAGATGTCGCTCATTAAGCAAGCGCTTGAGATCGCGCTGACCGCGCCCCGGCACATGAAGCGTTTCACCGCCCTGACGATAGCGAATCTGCAATACGCCCTGCGGCGCGTCACCGCTTATCCGGACACAGCCATTATCGATCAACGCCAGTGGGCGGCCAGGATCACTCCAGGACTGACTCGGTGGCTGCGGTTTCAGCCAGTCACCCGCCAACCACCAGATGCGCTCACCACACCGGTGCAACTCACCATCAGTGAGGCGCCACAGGGCACGACTACCCTCGGTTGCATCGCGTAGATCTTCCCAGCCAGCCCAGTGCCGGCTGTCGGGTAAACGGGTGTACCCGGCCAACCAGCACTGTAACGCGTTGCGCTGGCGTGCTGGGGAAAGCGCCCTGAGTGCCGGCAAATCCAGCGAAGGCAATGCCAACCATTCAAAGCCACTGTCAGTGCGCGCCTGAGCCAGGTCCTGCTGCGCCAGCTCCTCGAGCAGCACCCGGGCCTCTTCGAGGTGAACAGCGCTACGTGCAAGGCTAAGTGCCGCCTGAGGCCAGCGCCGGGTCAATGCCGGGAACACGTCATGGCGCAAGTAGTTACGCGAGAAGCGACTATCGGTATTGGAGGGATCTTCGACCCACTCCAGCCCCTGCTGCCTCGCATAGCGCTCCAGCTCTTCGCGCCCCACCGCCAAAAGCGGACGCACCAGTTGTCCCGCGCCCAATGGGCGCTGCACCGGAATCGCCGCCAACCCTCGCACACCTGCGCCACGCAGCAACCGAAACAACACCGTTTCAGCCTGATCCTCACGGTGCTGAGCCGTCAACAACACCTCAGCGGGGCGCAATGCTTCGGTAAACGCACGGTAGCGTGCATCCCGTGCGCCCTGCTCCAGGCTCGCACCTGGCGCTACCGTGACATGGATGACCTGAAGCTCAATACCGAGCGCGTCGCAGCGTTGCTGGCAAAGCTGCGGCCAAGCGTCAGCAGCGGCTTGAAGACCGTGATGGATGTGAATAGCACGTAGAGGGGGCAAGGCATGCTGGCGGGACAAGAGCACCAGCAGATGGAGCAGGACGCTGGAGTCCAACCCACCGGATAGCGCCACACACCAGGACGGTGCGCTGCGCCAGGGCGCCAGGCTGGCGAGCAGCCTGGAGGAAAGGTCTGTCATCGGTGCACCTCGTCAGCGAGCGCGCTGCGCTCGATCACCGATATGCCAAGCCCCAACAAAGGAGCCTGGCACACCTGCAAGCGGGGCACCGATGCCTTCAGATCAGAGCCCGTAGCTCATCAGACGGTCGTAGCGACGCTTAAGCAGCGCGTCGTTGTCGAACTTCTTCAGCATGTCCAGTTGCTCAAGCAACTCACCACGGATCGAGGCGGCGGCGGCTGCCGGATCACGGTGCGCACCACCCAGAGGCTCGGCGATGACCTTGTCGACAATACCCAGGCCTTTCAGACGCTCAGCCGTAATGCCCATGGCCTCGGCAGCGTCAGCAGCCTTCTCGGAGGTTTTCCAGAGAATCGACGCACAACCTTCCGGCGAAATCACCGAATAGGTGGAGTACTGCAGCATGTTCAGTTGATCGCAGACACCAATGGCCAGCGCGCCACCGGAACCACCCTCACCGATAACGGTAGCGATGATCGGGGTCTTCAGGCGAGCCATGACCCGCAGGTTCCAGGCAATGGCTTCACTTTGGTTGCGTTCTTCTGCGTCGATACCTGGGTAAGCACCCGGAGTGTCGATGAAGGTCAGGATCGGCATCTTGAAACGCTCGGCCATTTCCATCAGGCGGCAGGCCTTGCGGTAGCCTTCAGGACGCGGCATACCGAAGTTGCGGCGAACTTTCTCGCGCACTTCGCGGCCTTTCTGATGGCCGATGACCATGACTGGCCGACCGTCCAGGCGCGCGACACCGCCAACGATAGCGGCGTCGTCGGAGAAGTGACGATCACCGTGCAGTTCGTCGAACTCGGTGAAAATGTGTTCGATGTAGTCCAGGGTGTAAGGACGACGCGGATGACGAGCCATTCGTGCAATCTGCCAACTGGTCAGATTGTTGAAAATGCTGGCAGTCAGGGCGCTGCTCTTGTCCTGCAGGCGCGAAATTTCCTCGCCAATGTTCAACGAGTTGTCGTTACCAACCAGGCGCAGCTCTTCGATCTTGGCTTGCAGGTCAGCAATCGGCTGTTCGAAATCCAGAAAATTCGGGTTCATAGGCTTCCGTCTTGGGTCGACGGCCAGGCGGCCGGCCGGTTGATCCGTTTGGCGCCCTACCTTAAGGGATCGGGCGCATTCAGGTCGAGATTAAAAATTCATCGATATTGCAAAAAGACGTTCTCACGTCCGAACTGGTCACGCAGTGCCTGGATCAGGCCATCGGCCGGATCGATACGCCAACCCTCGCCGAACTGCAACAAGGCCTTGGCATCGGTTCCGGTGTACTCCAATGTGATCGGGCAAGCGCCACGATGACGCTTGAACAGCTCACCCAACCAGCTCAACCGATCACCTTTGAGCGCATCACTACGCACCTTCAGGCGCAGGCTCTCGGCCAGGTTGGTGCGCGCATCCTCCATACTCATGACGCGCTTGACCCGCAGGCGCAAGCCGCCGGAGAAGTCATCGTTACTGACTTCACCTTCAACCACCACCATGGCGTCGGTCTGCAGCAATGCCTGAGCAGAATGGAATGCGTCGGCGAACAAGGACGCCTCGATCCGTCCAGAACGGTCATCGAGGGTCACAAAGCCCATCTTGTCGCCTTTCTTGTTCTTCATCACCCGCAGGGCAATGATCATCCCCGCCACTGTCTGGGTATCGCGAGCCGGCTTGAGATCAATGATTCGCTGACGGGCAAAACGACGGATCTCACCTTCATACTCGTCGATCGGGTGCCCGGTCAGGTAGAGGCCAAGGGTATCTTTTTCCCCCCGCAGCCGCTCCTTGAGCGTGAGTTCCCGAGCTTTGCGGTGGTTGGCATAAACGTCAGCGTTTTCCTCGACGAACAGCCCACCAAACAGGTCCGCGTGGCCGCTGTCGTGGGTACGGGCGGTCTGCTCTGCCGACTTGATGGCCTCTTCCATGGCCGACAGCAATACCGCACGGTTGCGATCGATGTTGGCCTGGTAGGCCTTGAGCTCATCATGGAAAAACGGCCCCAGGCGGTCCAGCGCCCCGCTGCGAACCAATGCGTCGAGGGTCCGCTTGTTGATGCGTTTGAGATCGACACGCTCGCAAAAGTCGAACAGATCCTTGAACGGCCCCTCGGCACGCGCCTCGACAATGGCCTCTACCGGTCCTTCACCAACACCCTTGATCGCGCCCAGGCCATAGACAATGCGGCCGTCGTCATTGACCGTGAACTTGAAGTCGGAAGTGTTCACGTCCGGCGCATCCAGGCGCAGCTTCATGCTGCGTACTTCCTCGATCAGCGTCACCACCTTGTCGGTGTTGTGCATATCCGCGGAAAGCACGGCCGCCATGAACGGTGCCGGATAGTGGGTCTTGAGCCAGGCAGTCTGGTAGGAGACCAGGCCATAGGCCGCCGAGTGCGATTTGTTGAAGCCGTAACCGGCGAACTTTTCCACCAGGTCGAAGATGTTGCCTGCAAGCTCGGCATCGATATTGTTGTTCGCACAACCTTCGATGAAGCCCCCGCGCTGCTTGGCCATCTCCTCGGGTTTCTTTTTACCCATGGCACGACGGAGCATGTCCGCGCCACCGAGGGTGTAACCTGCCATGACCTGGGCAATCTGCATCACCTGTTCCTGATACAGGATGATGCCATAGGTTGGCGCCAGCACCGGCTTCAGGCCTTCGTACTGGTAGTCCGGATGCGGATAGGCCAGCTCGGCACGACCGTGCTTGCGGTTGATGAAGTCATCCACCATGCCCGACTGCAGCGGGCCCGGACGGAACAGCGCCACCAGTGCAATGAGGTCTTCCAGGCAGTCAGGCTTGAGCTTTTTGATCAGCTCTTTCATGCCGCGCGATTCAAGCTGGAAAACCGCCGTGGTTTCGGCTTTTTGCAGCAGCTCGAAGGTTTTTCTGTCGTCGAGCGGGATGAAATCGATATTCAGGTCGTCCAGGCCGCTCTTGGCCTGCTCACGGTTGATCGTCTCCATCGCCCACTTGATGATGGTCAGGGTACGCAAGCCGAGGAAGTCGAACTTCACCAGGCCCGCCGCCTCGACGTCGTCCTTGTCGAACTGGGTCACCAGACCGCCGCCCTCTTCATCACAGGCAATCGGTGAGAAGTCAGTCAGCTTGGTCGGGGCGATGACCACACCACCGGCGTGCTTGCCCGTCCCCCGGGTAACACCCTCCAGCTTCAGGGCCATGTCCCAGATTTCCTGGGCTTCCTCGTCGTTCTTGAGGAAGTCCCGGAGCATCTCCTCCTGCTCGTAGGCTTTCTCAAGGGTCATGCCGACTTCGAACGGGATCATCTTCGACAGCCGGTCCGCAAGGCCATAGGACTTGCCCTGCACACGCGCCACGTCTCGCACCACCGCTTTCGCAGCCATGGTACCGAAGGTGATGATCTGGCTTACCGCATTGCGCCCATAGGCTTCGGCCACATAATCAATCACCCGATCACGACCATCCATGCAGAAGTCGACGTCGAAGTCGGGCATGGAGATCCGTTCAGGGTTGAGGAAACGTTCAAACAGCAGGTCGTAGGCCAACGGATCGAGGTCCGTGATCTTCAGAACATAGGCCACCAGGGAACCCGCACCCGAGCCCCGGCCGGGGCCAACCGGCACGCCGTTGTTCTTGGCCCACTTGATGAAGTCCATAACAATCAGGAAGTAACCCGGGAACCCCATCTGGATGATGATATCCAGTTCGAACTTGAGCCGGTCCAGGTAGGTCTGGCGCTTCGCTTCGTAGTCGGGCGTGGTCTCTTTGGGCCACAACACGGCCAGACGCTCTTCCAGGCCCTCATGTGAGACATGGCGCAGGTAGTCATCAATGGACATGCCGTTGGGCGTCGGGAAGTCCGGCAGGAAGTATTTACCCAACTGCACCTGAATGTTGCAGCGCTTGGCAATTTCAACCGTGTTTTCCAGCGCCTCGGGAAGATCACTGAACAGCTCGGCCATTTCTGCCGGGCTTTTCAGGTATTGCTGATCGCTGTAGTTACGCGAGCGGCGCGGGTCATCCAATGCACGCCCTTCACCGATGCACACACGCGTTTCATGCGCATCGAAGTCGGACTGCTTGATGAAACGTACATCGTTGGTCGCCACCAGCGGCGCGCCAAGCTTGTCAGCCAGGGCCACCGCTGCATGCAGGTATTCTTCATCCCCCGTGCGGTTGGTACGCTGCACTTCCACATAGAAGCGCTCCGGGAACAGGGTCATCCAGTCCCGCAGCAGGGATTCCGCCTCGTCGGGGTTACCGGCGAGCAATGCCATGCCGATATCACCTTCGCGGGCTGCAGAAAGGGCAATCAGCCCTTCGCTGGCCTGGGCAATCCAGTCACGCTCAATGATAACCAGACCATTACGCTGCCCATCCATCCAGCCGCGGGAAATCAGCTCGGTGAGGTTGCGATAACCCTGGGCATCCATCGCCAGAAAGCAGATACGGGCCAACGGTGCGTCCGGGTCCGCGCTTGCCAGCCACAGGTCCGCACCACAGATAGGCTTGATGCCCGCCCCCATGGCCGCCTTGTAGAACTTGACCAACGAACACATGTTGCTCTGGTCCGTGACCGCAACTGCCGGCATGTTCATCCCGGCCAGCGCCTTGACCAGCGGCTTGATGCGCACCAGGCCATCGACCAGCGAGTATTCGGTGTGCAGGCGAAGATGAACGAAGGAAGCCGACATGATGATCCTATAGCAGCGCAAAACAACAAGGCCCGGATTGTACCGGGCCTTGAGCGAAACATCAGCCGGTGCAAGGCACTGGCTGAAAATGAATGGTCAAACGGTCAGATACCCGGAAAACCTTCAGCGTGCAGACTACGGGCCTCGAAGGCTGCACGCACCGGCGCGAATGAGCGCCGATGAATGGGGGTCGGCCCCAATCGGGCCAATGCCTCAAGGTGCACGGGCGTTGGGTAGCCCTTGTGCCCGCCAATACCGTAACCGGGGTAGACCTTCTCAAATTCGGCCATCTCGCGGTCACGCGTGACCTTGGCCAGGATCGAGGCTGCGGCAATCGCCGGCACCTGACTATCACCCTTGACCACCGGAGCTGCGGGCACATCAAGTTTGGGGCAGCGATTACCGTCGATCAACGCCAGCTTCGGGGTGATATGCAACCCCTCTACCGCACGCTGCATGGCCAACATGGTGGCGTGCAGGATGTTCAGTTGATCGATCTCTTCGACCTCGGCCCGGGCTATACAAAAACTGAGCGCTTTCTCGCAAATCTCGTCAAAGAGCTTTTCACGACGCGCTTCGGTGAGTTTTTTCGAGTCATTCAGGCCAAGAATCGGCCGTTTCGGGTCCAGGATCACGGCTGCGGTGACCACCGCGCCACACAGCGGCCCGCGACCGACTTCGTCGACACCGGCGACGAGGTCCTCGACCAGGTTGAAGTCCAGTCCCATTTGCATTTATCGGTTTTCCAGCAAGGCAAGCACCGCTTCAGCCGCCTGATTGGAGGCGTCACGGCGCAGCGTACGGTGAATCTGATCGAAGCTGTCGGTCTGCCCACGACCATCGGCAAGCAACGGCGCCAATGTTTCGGCCAATGCCTCGGGCGTCGCAGCATCCTGCAGCAGCTCCGGCACGAGCAGGCGCTGAGCGAGCAGGTTGGGCAGGGAGACGTACGGGCTCTTCACCAGACGTTTGAGAATCCAGTAGGTCAACGGTGCCAAGCGGTAGGCAACCACCATCGGCCGCTTGAACAGCAATGCCTCAAGGGTAGCGGTACCTGAAGCGATCAACACGGCATCACACGCCGCCAGGGCCTGGTGCGACTGACCGTCAAGCAGGGTCACCGGCAAATCACGCCCGACCAGCATCTGCTCAAGCTGTTCACGGCGCAGGGCATTGGCGCAGGGGGAAACGAAGCGCACACCCGGAACCAGTGCTTGCAGGCGTTGCGCGGCATCCAGGAACAACGCACCCAGACGGCCGACTTCACCGCCACGACTACCTGGCATCAAGGCTACCAGCGGCCCATCCGACAACCCTAACTGAGCGCGAGCTGCGTTGCGGTCGCATGTCAGGTCGATGGTATCGGCCAACGGATGACCGACGAAGCGCACCGGAACGCCCTGCTCCTCGTAGAACTTCGCCTCGAAAGGCAGCAGGGTGAGCATCAGGTCGCAACCTTCGCGAATCTTCAATACACGCTTCTGCCGCCAGGCCCAGACCGACGGGCTGACGTAATGCACCGTCTTGATGCCGACCTGACGCAGCTTCAACTCGATATTGAGGGTGAAGTCCGGGGCATCGATACCGATAAACACATCGGGCTTCTCGGCCATCAGCGTCTGGATCAGTGCCTTGCGGCGCTTGAGCAACTCACGCAGGCGCCCAAGCACCTCGACCAGGCCCATGACGGCCAGGCGCTCCATAGGGAAATACGAATCCAGGCCTTCGGCCTGCATCAACGGGCCGCCTACGCCAATGAAGCGGATATCCGGGTGACGGCTCTTCAATGCGCGCATCAGGCCCGCACCCAGGATATCGCCACTGGCCTCACCCGCCACCAGCGCTATACAAAGCTGCGCCATGGTCAGCGAGTGATGCCGCGAGTGGAGTTCTTGATCGACGTGAGGAACAGGTCGACTTCAGGAAATTGACTGGCCGACTCGGCGAGTTCGACGATGGCCTGCTCGACCGTCAGTCCTTGGCGGTAAACCACCTTGTAGGCACGGCGCAGCGCATGAATGGCATCGTCACTGAACCCACGACGACGCATGCCTTCGAAGTTCATGCTGCGTGCTTCAGCGGGGTTGCCAAAGACCGTTACGAATGCCGGTACATCCTTGCCGATTGCGGTACCCATGCCAGAGAAGCTATGAGCGCCAATATGGCAGAACTGATGAACCAGAGTGAATCCGGAGAGGATCGCCCAATCATCAACGTGCACATGGCCGGCCAGCGCGGTGTTGTTAACCAGAATGCAATGGTTGCCAATGACGCTATCGTGGCCGATGTGAGCATAAGCCATGATCAGGTTGTGATCACCCAGTGTCGTCTCCGAGCGGTCCTGTATGGTGCCCCGATGAATGGTCACGCCCTCGCGAATCACGTTGTGATCGCCAATGACCAGGCGGGTAGGTTCACCCTTGTACTTCAGATCAGGGGTGTCTTCGCCAACTGAGGAAAACTGATAAATGCGATTGTGCCGACCGATACGGGTTGGCCCTTTGATGATCACATGCGGACCGACAACGGTCCCCTCCCCGATCTCGACATCTGCGCCGATGATCGACCAGGGGCCGACCTCGACGCCTTCGGCCAACTTGGCCGAAGGGTCGATGATTGCCCGAGGGTCAATCAAACTCATAGTTTACGTTCCGCGCAGATGATTTCGGCCGAACAGACCGGCTTGCCATCCACCGAAGCCTGGCAGTCAAACTTCCAGATCTGGCGCTTGCAGCTGATGAACTTGGCCTCAAGAATCAGCTGGTCACCCGGCAGAACTGGCTGTCGGAAGCGCAGTTTGTCGGAACCCACGAAGTAGTAGAGGGTACCGTCCGCAGGTTTGACGTCGAGCATCTTGAAGCCGAGGATACCAGCTGCCTGAGCCATGGCCTCGATGATCAATACACCGGGCATGATCGGGTGCGCCGGGAAGTGACCATTGAAGAAAGGCTCGTTGATGCTGACATTCTTGTAAGCACGAATGCGCTGAGCCTCTACGTCCAAGTCCACTACCCGGTCCACCAGCAGGAACGGGTAACGGTGAGGCAGGTATTCGCGAATCTCGTTGATGTCCATCATTTCGGGGGGAAGCCTGTAGTAAAGATAGGGAGCGCAAGCATTCGCTTAACGCTCCTTTTGCAAATCAAGGCGGCTATCCAGCAGTTGAGCGCGCCTGATCAGGAAATGGTATCAGCCTTCTGATGAAGCTTTGCCGTCTGAGGTCACGGTGTCGACTCGCTTTTCCACCTGGACGAGACGTTTCGCCATCTCGTCCAACTGCCGAATTCGCGCCGCGCTCTTGCGCCACTCTGCCAACGGCTGCATGGCCGTACCGGAAGAATAGGCACCCGGCTCAGTGATTGAGCGAGTAACCATCGTCATACCGGAAACGAACACACCATCACAGACATCGATATGGCCGACCATCCCGACGCCACCTGCGATCGTGCAATGCTTACCGATCTTGGTGCTACCGGAGATTCCGACGCAAGCGGCCATGGCCGTGTGATCGCCGATCTGAACGTTATGTGCAATCTGGATCTGGTTGTCGAGTTTGACACCATTACCAATGCAGGTATCAGCCAAGGCACCCCGATCGATAGCGGTGTTGACACCGATTTCGACATCATCACCGATCGTCACACCGCCAATCTGAGCGATTTTCTGCCAGACACCCTTTTCGTTGGCAAAACCGAAACCTTCGCCACCCAACACGGCACCGGACTGAATCACAACGCGCTTACCAATCCTGACGTCGTGATACAGGGTCACCTTGGGCGCCAACCAGCCACCCTCGCCGATCACACAACGGGCACCGATAAAGCACTGCGCGCCAACCGTTACACCAGGACCGATCCGGGCACCGCTCTCGATGACAGCAAAGGCACCGATACTGGCGCTGGCGTCGATCTGGGCATCCGCAGCCACCACGGCGCTGGGATGAACTCCCGCCACAGCCTTTGGTTTGGGATCGAACAAGTGGGAAATGCGCGCATACGCAAGATAGGGATCAGGCACGATCAACGCATGACCGGCAAAACCTTCGGCATCGCTCGGCTTGAGCAATACCGCAGCGGCAGTGCTCTCGCCCAGATACTTGCGGTACTGAGGGTTGGCCAGAAAGCTCAATTGGCCCGGACCTGCATCCTGCAAGGTTGCCAGGCCGACGATTTCAAGCTCAGCAGGGCCACTGAGCGTCGCCCCGAGAAACTCTGCCAGTTGCCCCAGTTTCATACTGAACGTCATATCAGCGAGACTGATTCATGCGCTCGATCACTTGGCGGGTGATGTCGTACTGAGGTTTGACATCGATCACCGCACCGCGCTCAAGCACCAGGTCGAAAGCACCTTTCTTGATGACTTCCTCAACAGCACCGTCCAGCTTCGGCTTCAATTGCTTGAGCATGTCACGGTCAGCGACTGCCTTGGCCTCATTCAGCTCCTTGGACTGGAACTGGAAGTCACGTGCTTTCTGCTTGAACTCGAGCTCCAGGCGTTCACGCTCACCCTGAGGCATCTTGTCGCCACCTTTGACCAGGCGATCCTGAATACCCTTGGCGCTGCTTTCCAGGTTTTTCAGCTTGGTCAACTGAGGACCGAATTTTTTCTCGGCATCAACGGCATACTTCTTCGCCGCATCCGACTCCAGCAGTGCCATCTGATAGTTCAGCACGGCAATTTTCATTTCGGCGAATGCCGGGGTCGCAACCAGAGCAGCGGCCAGAACAGCCAGTTGGGTCAACTTACGCACGATGCACTCCTACAGAATCCGTTGTCGTTACAAGGATCAGACCCTTAGAAGGTCTGGCCCAGAGAGAATTGGAACACCTGGGTATCGGCGCTGCTCGGCTCTTTGACCGGCATTGCCAGGCTGAAGCTCAGCGGGCCAAGCGCCGTGATCCAGGTCACGCCCAAACCAACGGAACTGGCCAGCCCGGAAAGGCCAACCTTTTCACAGTCCGGTTGAGAACCGCATTGAGTGTCGAAGACGTTACCCACATCCCAGAAAACCGAGGTGCGCAAGGAACGCTGATCCTTGACGAACGGTAGCGGGAACAGCAACTCGACACCACCCTGAACGAGGACGTTACCACCGAACGGCAGGGGATTCTGATCCGGGTCACGAATGGTGCCTGGGTTCTTGCCGGTGCTCGGGGTACTGCGCGGGCCAAGACTGCTGTCCTTGAAGCCACGAACCGAGTTGAAGCCACCTGCGTAGTAGTTCTCGTAGAACGGCAGCCCATTGGTAGAGCCAAAACCGTCGCCATAACCGAGTTCGGTGTGCATACGCAGGGTATAGTCGTTGGTAATCGGCTTGAACACCTGGCCACGGTAGTCCAGCTTGAAGAACGACAGGTCGCTACCTGGCGTAGTCGCTTCCAGCACCAGGCTTTGCGAGTGACCACGGGTGGCCAGCACGCCCTTGTTCAGGGTCGACTCGGACCAACCTGCGGAGGCTTTGAAGTTCAGGTACTTGTCACCCTCTTGTTTGACGAAATCGAAGATCTCGTCAACGGTGTAACGACCGGTCTTGATCTGATCCTGCTGCGCGGTCAAACCAAAGGTCAGGCGCGACGTTTCGCTAATTGGGTAACCAACGCTGACACCCGCACCGAGGCTGTCTACGGCATAGCTGGCAACGTCGACATCCAGGTCCTTGTAGTCAGTGGTGCGGTAAAAGGCGTTGTAGCCCAGGCTAACACCATCCGCGGTCCAGTAAGGGTCGACGAAGCTGAAGTTGTAACGGCTCTGGTACTGGCTACGGGTCAAGCCAATGGAGACCTTGTTACCGGTACCCAGAAAGTTGCTTTGGCTGATCGAACCACCGAGGATCAGGCCCGCACTTTGGGCAAAACCAACGCTCGCAGTGATCGAACCGGAAGCCTGCTCTTCCACGCTGTAGTTGACGTCTACCTGGTCATCGGTACCTGGCACGGCAGGCGTTTCGACGTTGACTTCCTTAAAGAAGCCCAGGCGCTCCAGACGGGTCTTGGACTGATCGATCAGGTAGGTGGATGCCCACCCGCCTTCCATCTGGCGCATTTCACGGCGCAACACTTCGTCCTCGGACTTGGTATTACCGCGGAAGTTAATGCGGTTGACGTAAGCACGCTTGCCCGGATCGACTACAAAGGTGATATCGACAGTCTTGTCATCGTCGTGCGGTTGCGGCACACCGTTGACGTTGGCGAACGTGTAGCCTTCGTTACCCAGGCGACGGGTAATCAGCTCGGAGGTAGTGGTCATGACCTTGCGCGAGAACACTTGCCCAGGCTGCACCAGCAACAGTGCCTTGACCTGGTCTTCCGGTACTTTCAGGTCGCCGGATAGCTTGACGTCACGAACGGTGTATTTCTCACCTTCGTTGACGTTCACGGTGATATAGACGTGCTTCTTGTCCGGGGTGATGGATACCTGGGTGGAGGCGATATCCATGTTGATGTAGCCGCGGTCCAGGTAGTAGGAGCGCAAACGTTCCAGGTCACCGGAGAGTTTTTCACGAGCATACTTGTCATCGTTCTTGAAGAACGACAGCCAGTTGGTGGTCTTGAGCTCGAACAGACCTGCCAGCTCTTCATCGGAGAAGACGGTATTACCGACCACGTTGATGTGCTGGATCGCTGCAACGGTGCCTTCGTTGATCTTGATTTTCAGCGCTACGCGGTTACGCGGCTGCGGTACGACCTCAGTATCGACCTCGGCCGAGTAACGACCCTGGGCAACGTACTGACGCTGCAACTCGTTACGCACGCCCTCAAGGGTTGCGCGCTGGAAAATTTCACCTTCGGACAGCCCGGACTGTTTCAAGCCCTTGAGCAGATCCTCAGTGCTGATGGCCTTGTTACCGTCGATCTCGATACTCGCAACCGAAGGACGCTCGACCACATTGATGATCAGAACGTTGCCTTCACGCCCCAGTTGGATGTCCTGAAAGAAGCCGGTTTTGAACAGCGCACGGGTGGACTCCACCAGGCGGCGGTCATCGGCGTCGTCACCGACATTCAGCGGCAATGCGCCAAATACACTGCCCGCGGAAACCCGCTGCAGGCCATTGATACGAATATCGGAGATGGTGAAGGACTCGGCGTGAACTTCAGCGATCATCAGTACGGCGAGAACCGCAGTTAGCAGCAGACGTTTCATGAAGTCCTTTCTTATTCCAACTGGCAATAAACGACCCTCCGCGAAAGACGGCGGGTTCGCAATTGAGCGAAGCGTTACAGACGACCCAAATCGTTGATCAAGGCGAGCAACATCACCCCGACTACCAAACTGATACCGATCTGGATTCCCCAACCTTGCACCCGATCAGAGAGCGGGCGACCACGCGCCCATTCGATCAGGTAAAACAGCAAATGCCCCCCATCCAACACTGGAATAGGCAGCAAATTCAGAACCCCCAGGCTAATGCTCAGGTAGGCGAGGAAATTAAGGAAATCCCCAACACCGGACTGGGCTGAAGCGCCCGCCACTTTAGCAATGGTTATCGGTCCGCTCAAGTTTTTTACCGAGAGCTCGCCGAACAGCATTTTCTTGAGCGAATCCAGGGTCAGGACACTCATGTTCCACGTGCGCGAGAGCCCTTCGCCGACGGCTGCAAGCGGCCCGTAGCGCACCTCGCGCAGCATGCTAGGTGGCCATTCGACAGCTTTGACACCTGCACCAAGATAGCCACTGGCAGCCTTACCCTCACCACGGGTCGCCAGGTTCACCGGCAGCTCCAGGGTGGCACCATCTCGCTCAACACTCAGCGTGACGCGGCCGCCGGCACGACTGCGCACCTTGTCGACCACCTGCTGCCACTCACTCACCACCTGCCCATCAAGCGCAAGAAGACGATCACCCGCTTTCAGACCGGCAGCCTGAGCAGGACCTTTAGGGTCAAGTTCGGCCAACACGGGCGGCAAGGCAGGACGCCATGGCCGAATCCCCAACGAGCGGATCGGGTCCGGCTCATCAGCCCCCTTCAGCCACTTGTCGAGTTTGAGCACATGGATGCTGTCAACAGTGCCCCCCTCTTCCCTGACTGTCACCTGCAGCGAACCGGTCTCACCCAGGCGGCGAATCAACTGCAGATTGACCGCAGCCCAACCGTTGATCGGCTCACCGTCTACTGCAATGACTTCCTGACCCGCCGCCAGACCGGCAACCGCAGCAATGCTATCGGCCTCGACTGCGCCAATGACCGGGCGCACCTGCTGACTGCCAAGCATGGCCAACACCCAGAAAAACAGGATAGCGAGCAGAAAGTTGGCAACAGGACCGGCCGCGACGATAGCAATACGCTGGCGTACCGACTTACGATTGAAAGACTGATCGAGCTGATCGGGCGGCACCTCGCCCTCTCGTTCATCAAGCATCTTGACGTAGCCACCCAACGGGATAGCCGCGACTACAAACTCAGTACCATGCCGATCATGCCAACGAAGCAGTGGCAGGCCGAAACCCACAGAAAAACGCAGGACCTTGACGCCGCAGCGGCGCGCCACCCAGAAGTGACCGAACTCGTGAAAGGTGACCAGCACACCCAATGCAACCAGGGTGCCGATAATCATGTAGAGCGCACTCATGTCTCTCTCCGAATGACGTTCATCGGACGTTGACGCCGCGCCATGAAGCGCGACGTATCAGCGTCCGTGACGACTCAACCACTGTTCTGCCAGAAGGCGCGCCTGGCGATCAGCTGTAAACACGGCATCAAGCGTATCTACCGCAACCACTGGCTCACGATCGAGTACATGCTCGATCATACTCGCGATCTCAGGGAAACGGATGCGCCGCTCAAGAAATGCGGCCACTGCCACTTCATTAGCGGCGTTGAGCAGTGCCGGAGCACTGCCCCCTGCGTCAGCAGCCTCACGCGACAACCGCAGACAAGGGAAGCGCTGCTCATCCGGCGCCTGGAAGTCCAATCGGGCAATGGCAAACAGATCCAGCGGCGCAACACCGGAATCAATACGCTCGGGCCAGGCCAGCGCATTGGCGATCGGCGTACGCATATCGGGATTACCCAACTGCGCCAGCACCGAGCCATCGACATAATCAACCAGCGAATGGATGACGCTTTGCGGATGAACCACCACTTCAATCTGAGCTGGCCGCGCATCGAACAACCAACAGGCCTCGATCAACTCCAACCCTTTGTTCATCATGCTCGCCGAATCGACAGAGATTTTTCGCCCCATCGACCAGTTCGGGTGCGCGCACGCCTGTTCCGGTGTAACAGCAGCCAATTCACTTTGCGGGGTTTGCCTGAACGGGCCACCGGATGCGGTCAACAGAATTCGCCGCACGCCGACCTGAGGCAAACCACGGGAAAAATCACCCGGCAGGCATTGGAAGATCGCATTATGCTCGCTATCAATCGGCAGAAGCACTGCGCCACTACGGCGCACAGCCTGCATGAAGAGTGCGCCGGACATGACCAGCGCCTCCTTGTTTGCGAGCAGCACTTTTTTGCCAGCCTCGACAGCCGCCAGGGTCGGACGCAACCCCGCTGCTCCGACGATGGCGGCCATGACAGCATCCACCTCAGGGGCAGCGGCAACCTGGCACAACCCCGCCTCGCCGACCAGCACCTCGGTAGCTGAACCAGCAGCACGCAGATCGGCGCGCAACTGCTGCGCCGCCTCGGCACTGGGCACCACGGCATAGGATGGCGAGTGACGAACGCACAACGCCAGTAACTCGCTCAAGCGCGAGTAGCCGCTCAGCGCGAACACCTGGTAGCGCTCAGGATGACGAGCAATTACATCAAGCGTACTCAGACCAATGGAGCCAGTGGCCCCAAGCACGGTAATTCGTTGCAAGCCGCTCACATCGCGCCCCAGTTAGCTGCCCAGAGCAGCACAGCAAATAGCGGAATGGCAGCTGTCAGGCTATCAATACGGTCCAGCACACCGCCGTGACCCGGCAACAGGTTGCTGCTGTCCTTGAGCCCGGCACGGCGCTTGAACATGCTCTCGGTCAGGTCGCCCACAACCGAAACCGCCACGACCAACGCAGCGCCCAGCAGCCCCAGCAGCAGTTCAGCGACAGACCAACCGCGATTCACCCCGACCGCCGCAGTGATGGCCAAACTCAACGCTACGCCGCCATACACCCCTTCCCAGCTCTTGCCTGGGCTGACTTGCGGCGCCAGTTTGCGCTTGCCAAAGGCCTTGCCGGAGAAATAAGCGCCAATATCGGCAGCCCAGACCAGCACCATGACCGACATGATCAACCCGTTACCGAGCGGCCAGTGCTTGAGCAGGATCAACCCCTGCCATGCAGGCAGGAGGATCAACAGGCCAATGAGCAACTTGCAGGCCGCACTGGCCCACAGCTCACTGCTGGCCGGATAGGTCAACACCAACCAGGTCGCTACCCCCCACCACAGCACCGATGCACCAAGTACCCAAGGCGCCAGATCCGGCATCAGGTGAAGCAGCATCAACAAACCCGCCACCACGGCGGCATAGGTAATGCGCAACGACTGAGCAACCAGGCCCGACAAACGCGCCCACTCCCAAGCCCCAAGGGTGACAATTGCACCAATGAACAAGGCAAAATCCCCGCCATCGAGCAGGAAGAAACCACCCAGAGCGATCGGCAACAGGATCAGCGCAGTGATGATGCGTTGTTTAAGCATTAAGCACGGGCTCCAGCTTCGACCTGCTCGCTGGTTTTACCAAAGCGGCGCTGGCGCGAAGCGAAATCGGCCAGCGCCTGGCGCATGGCTTCGTGTTTGAAGTCCGGCCAGAACAGGTCGGAGAAATACAGCTCGGAATACGCCAGCTGCCACAACAAGAAGTTGCTGATGCGGTGCTCGCCACCCGTGCGGATACACAGATCAGGCAACGGCAGATCACCGGTAGCCAGGCAAGGCTGCAGCAGCTCGGGCGTGATGTCTTCCGGGCGCAAGTGCCCCGCTTGAACTTCCCGCGCCAAGCGCTGGGCTGCCTGAGCGATATCCCACTGACCACCGTAGTTGGCAGCGATCTGCAGGATAAAGCGACCACTGCCCGCCGTCAGCGCTTCAGCTTCACGCATGGCAGCCTGCAGCTCCGGATGAAAACGCGAGCGATCACCAATGATCCGGAGACTGATCTTGTTTTCGTTCAGGCGCTTGGCCTCCCGGCGCAAGGCTGAGAAGAACAGCTCCATCAGCGCACCGACCTCTTCTGCCGGCCGCTGCCAGTTTTCACTGGAGAACGCGAACAGGGTCAGCACCTCGACCTTGGCTTCGGCGCACACCTCGATCACAGCACGAACGGCATCAACACCCGCCTTGTGCCCGGCAACGCCGGGCAGCAGACGTTTCTTCGCCCAGCGATTGTTTCCGTCCATGATGATCGCGACATGGCGCGGTACCGACGGGGACACACCCTGCTTGCTCTTTTCCATGAAAAAGTCCCGGCCTCAAACAGCCATCAGATCCTTTTCCTTGGCTTCCAGGGCCTTGTCCACCTCTGCGACAAACTTGTCGGTCAGCTTCTGCAGCTCGTCAGCAGCACGACGCTCTTCGTCTTCGCTGATCTCCTTGTCCTTGGACAGTTTCTTCAGGTCGGCCAGGGCATCGCGACGCACGTTGCGCACGGCAACCTTGGCGTCTTCAGCAACACCGCGCGCCTGCTTGGTGTAGCCCTTACGGGTTTCTTCGGTCAGAGCAGGCATTGGCACACGGATGGTGGTGCCGGCGCTGCTTGGGTTCAGACCCAGATCAGAGGTCATGATCGCTTTTTCAATAGCTGCGATCAGCGTCTTGTCGTGCGCAACGATTTTCAGGGTACGTGCATCTTCCACGCTGATACCGGCAACCTGATTCAATGGCATATCGCTGCCGTAGGCCGGCACCTTGACGCTATCGAGAATGCTTGGGTGCGCACGGCCAGTACGAATGGAGGCCAGGTTACGAGCCAGCGACTCCAGGGACTTGCCCATACGGCCTTCAGCGTCTTTCTTGATTTCGTTGATCATTCTTCGCCTTCCTCGATCAGAGTTCCTTCAGCGCCGCCCACTACGATATTCAGCAGAGCGCCAGGCTTGTTCATGTTAAATACCCGCAATGGCATCTTGTGGTCACGGCACAGGCAAATTGCGGTGAGGTCCATCACGCCGAGCTTGCGGTCCAGCACTTCATCGTACGTCAGACGGTCAAACTTCTCAGCATGCGGATCCTTGAATGGATCGGCAGTGTACACGCCATCGACCTTGGTCGCCTTCAATACCACATCGGCATCGATTTCGATGGCACGCAGGCACGCGGCCGAGTCGGTGGTAAAGAACGGGTTACCGGTACCGGCAGCAAAGATCACGACATCGCCGGAGTTGAGATGACGAACACCTTTGCGGCGGTCGTAGTGATCGGTTACACCGACCATGGAGATAGCCGACATGACGATTGCCGGGATGTTCGAGCGCTCAAGCGCATCACGCATGGCCAGGGCGTTCATCACGGTAGCCAGCATACCCATGTGGTCGCCAGTGACGCGATCCATGCCCGCAGCACTCAGCGCGGCGCCGCGGAACAGGTTGCCGCCGCCAATGACCAGACCAACCTGAACACCGATGCCAACCAACTGGCCGACTTCAAGGGCCATGCGATCCAGGACTTTCGGGTCGATACCGAACTCTTCCGAGCCCATCAGGGCCTCGCCGCTAAGTTTGAGCAAAATGCGTTTATAGCGAGGTTGACGACCACTCACC
Organism: Pseudomonas laurentiana; assembly: GCF_014648275.1. GTDB lineage: Bacteria > Pseudomonadota > Gammaproteobacteria > Pseudomonadales > Pseudomonadaceae > Aquipseudomonas > Aquipseudomonas laurentiana. Next base: position 95,887 of record NZ_BMQU01000011.1, on the reverse strand, counting down.
TGCTGAGCCATTGCGAATCTCTCCTGCGGCGTTTGTATAAAATTCTGAGCGGGCTGTTTTCAGCCTGCGCTAACTCTAGCGTGGCGCTGCTACAGCGCCTGCGGGAAAAGGTCTCGTAAACCACCCCCGCTTTGACAAAGAGGCTGCGCGCGTAAGCGGGCAGCCTCTTTGGGGCAGACAGATGTGAGTCTGTCTTATTGCTTGGCAGCAGCCAGTTGAGCAGCAACTTCTTCAGCGAAGTTGTCAACTGGCTTCTCGATGCCTTCGCCGACCTTGAAGTAGGTGAAGGAAACGATTTCAGCGCCAGCTTTCTTGGCCAGAGCACCAACGGTGACTTCTGGGTTCATTACGAAGGCTTGCTCAACCAGGCTGGCTTCAGCCAGGAACTTGGTGATACGACCAGCAATCATCTTCTCGACGATTTCAGCTGGCTTGCCTTTCATCTTGTCTTCGTTGAGGGTCAGGAAGACATTCTTCTCACGCTCGATGGCCTCAGGAGAAACCTGCGATGGCAGCAGGAACTCAGGGTTGCTGGCAGCAACGTGCATGGCGATTTCTTTGGCCAGTTGGACGTCACCGCCCTTCAGGACAACAGCGACACCGATCTTGTTGCCGTGCAGGTAGGTACCAACAACGTCACCCTCAACGCGCACCAGGCGACGGATGTTGACGTTTTCGCCGCACTTGGCAACCAGCGCTTCACGAGCAGCTTCACGCGAAGCGATCAGCGGAGCGGCATCGGTCAGCTTCTCGGCGAAAGCCTGTTCCACGCTTTCGGCAACGAAGTTTTTGAAGTCGTCTTGCAGAGCCAGGAAGTCGGTCTGCGAGTTCACTTCCAGCAGGACGGCAGACTTGTCGTCAGCCTTGATGGCGATAGCGCCTTCAGCGGCAACGTTGCCAGCCTTCTTGGCAGCCTTGATGGCGCCCGAAGCACGCATGTCATCAATGGCTTTTTCGATGTCGCCGCCAGCCTTTTCAAGGGCTTTCTTGCAGTCCATCATGCCTTCGCCAGTACGCTCGCGCAGTTCTTTTACCAGCGCCGCAGTAATTGCTGCCATTTCAAAATCCTCTTGGATAGGTTTTCAACCATTCCACCCGATCGGAACGGGCGTTCAATTCTGTAGAAATCCACTGCCAGCTGCACACGCAGATAAAGATGATGCAACGACAATGCTGACAAGTGGATTTCAAGGTGGCAAAAAGGGGGCCTAGCCCCCTTTTTGCGCACTGAGTCAACGCAAAGCGTTACCGACTCAGCCCTCTACCGAAGCAGCTGGAGCGTCTTGGACGTACTCTTCGGTACCGCCAGCGACGTTGTTGCGGCCACGGATAACGGCGTCTGCCATGGAAGCCATGTACAGCTCGATGGCGCGGATGGCGTCGTCGTTACCTGGGATGATGTAGTCAACACCTTCTGGGCTGCTGTTGGTATCGACAACGCCGATAACCGGGATGCCCAGCTTGTTGGCTTCAGTGATCGCGATGCGCTCGTGATCAACGTCGATGACGAACAGTGCATCAGGCAGGCCGCCCATGTCCTTGATACCGCCCAGGCTGCGATCCAGTTTTTCCAGATCACGGGAGCGCATCAGGGCTTCTTTCTTGGTCAGCTTGGTGAAAGTGCCGTCTTCAGCCTGAGTTTCCAGCTCGCGCAGGCGCTTGATGGAAGCACGGATGGTTTTGTAGTTGGTCAGCATGCCGCCCAACCAGCGGTGATCGACGTACGGCGAACCGCAACGAGCTGCTTGTTCAGCAACGATCTTGCCAGCGGAACGCTTGGTGCCGACGAACAGAATCTTGTTTTTGCCCTGAGCCAGGCGCTCAACGAAAGTCAGCGCTTCGTTGAACATTGGCAGGGTTTTTTCAAGGTTGATGATGTGAATCTTGTTGCGCGCGCCGAAAATGTATTTACCCATTTTCGGATTCCAGTAACGGGTTTGGTGACCGAAGTGCACACCGGCCTTCAGCATATCGCGCATGTTGACTTGGGACATGATAGTTCCTTGATAAGTCGGGTTGGGCCTCCACGCATCCCAATGACCAACCAGCGATCCGAAGATCGAGGCACCCAGGCCATCGTGTCGACACGTGTGTGGGTTAATGCTTTCGGGGCTATCCCCGGAAAGCGGCGCATTTTATACCACAGAAGCGCGCCCAGCGAAACCCGAAATACCAACGCAACCGGGCGACTTTTGCACCGAGGGCGTAACCACGCCATTATGCGCCCCTATATAGAGGTAGCAAGCACGCCAGCGACGCCTGCTCGGCACATCGCTCTGTTAGAATCCTGACTTTATCCGTTTATTCGCGCGGCACCGCGCTGTAGAGAGCCTGCAATGACCGTCACCATCAAAACCGCCGAAGACATCGAAAAGATGCGCATCGCCGGCCGTCTGGCCGCCGACGTCCTGGAGATGATCGAAGAGTACGTCAAACCCGGCGTGACCACCGAAGAGCTGGATCGTATCTGCCACGACTACATCGTCAATGTCCAACAGGCCATCCCTGCACCGCTCAACTACAAGGGCTACCCGAAGTCGATCTGTACGTCGATCAACCACGTGGTCTGCCACGGCATCCCGAATGAGAAGCCGCTGAAGGATGGCGACACCCTGAACATCGACGTCACCGTCATCAAGGACGGCTACCATGGCGATACCAGCCGCATGTTCCACGTCGGCACCGTGCCGGTCTGGGCCGAGCGGCTGTCCAAGGTCACCCAGGAATGCATGTACAAGGCCATCGAACTGGTCAAGCCTGGCTGCCGCCTGGGTGACATCGGCGAAGTGATCCAGAAGCATGCCGAAAAGAACGGCTTCTCGGTGGTTCGCGAGTTCTGCGGCCACGGTATCGGCAAAGTGTTCCATGAAGAGCCACAGATCCTGCACTATGGTCGTGCCGGCACTGGCATGGAGCTCAAGGAAGGCATGACCTTCACCATCGAGCCGATGATCAATCAGGGCCGTGCCGACACCAAGGTGCTGGGCGACGGCTGGACGGCCATCACCAAGGATCGCAAGCTCTCTGCGCAGTGGGAACATACCTTGGTCGTGACGGCCACCGGGTATGAGATCTTCACGTTGCGCAAAGACGACACCATCCCCCGCACTTCGGCCTGAACCCGCCCTACTGTAGGAACTTGATTCGATGCCCCAGGTGGATCCCGAGCTGTTCGACCGCGGTCAGTTCCAGGCGGAACTGGCCCTCAAGGCAAGCCCCATCGCCGCCTTCAAGAAGGCCATCCGCCAGGCCCGCGAAGTGCTCGACCAGCGCTTTCGCGATGGCCGCGAGATCCGCCGGCTGATCGAAGACCGCGCCTGGTTCGTCGACAATATCCTGCAACAGGCCTGGAACCACTTTGAATGGAGTGACCGGGCCGATATCGCCCTGGTTGCGGTTGGCGGCTATGGCCGTGGCGAGCTGCACCCTTACTCGGACATCGACCTGCTGATTCTGCTCGACAGCGCCGACCACGAGGTGTTCCGCGACTCGATTGAGCGCTTCCTTACGCTGCTGTGGGATATTGGCCTTGAAGTTGGCCAGAGTGTGCGCTCGGTCGACGAATGCGCCGAACAGGCCCGCGCCGACCTGACGGTGATTACCAACCTGATGGAAAGCCGCACCATTGCGGGCCCCGAACGCCTGCGTCAGCGCATGCTCGACGTCACCAGCACGGCGCACATGTGGCCAAGCCGGGAGTTCTTCCTGGCCAAGCGCGCCGAGCAGAAAGCCCGGCACCACAAATACAACGACACCGAATACAACCTGGAGCCCAATGTCAAAGGCTCCCCTGGCGGCCTGCGCGACATCCAGACCATTCTCTGGGTTGCGCGCCGCCAGTATGGCACGCTCAACCTGCACGCCCTGGCAGATGAAGGCTTCCTGCTGGAGAGTGAAAACGAGCTGTTGGCCGCCTCCCAGGAGTTCCTCTGGAAGGTCCGCTACGCCCTGCACATGCTCGCCGGGCGCGCCGAAGACCGCCTGCTGTTCGACCACCAACGCAGCATTGCTGCACTGCTGGGTTTCACCGACGAAAACCCCAAGCGCGCCATCGAACAGTTCATGCAGCAGTATTACCGGGTGGTCATGAGCATCGCCGAGCTGAGCGATCTGATCATCCAGCACTTCGAGGAAGTGATCCTCGCCGATGACAGCTGCAGCAGCACCCAGCCACTGAACGCGCGCTTCCAGTTGCATGACGGCTACATCGAAGCCGTGCGCCCGAATGTGTTCAAGCGCACACCGTTCGCCATGCTGGAAATTTTCGTGCTGATGGCCCAGCACCCGGAGATCAAGGGCGTACGCGCCGACACCATCCGTTTGCTGCGCCAGCATCGCCACCTGATCGATAGCGAGTTCCGCCACGACATCCGTAACACCAGCCTGTTCATCGAACTGTTCAAGTGCGAGATCGGTATCCACCGCAACCTGCGTCGCATGAACCGCTACGGCATCCTCGGCCGTTATCTGCCAGAGTTCGGCTTGATCGTTGGCCAGATGCAGCACGACCTGTTTCACATCTACACGGTCGACGCTCATACACTGAACCTGATCAAGCACCTGCGAAAACTGCAGTACACGCCTGTATCGGAAAAATTCCCGCTGGCCAGCAAGCTCATGGGCCGCTTGCCCAAGCCTGAGTTGATCTACATGGCCGGGCTGTACCACGACATCGGCAAAGGCCGTAAAGGCGACCACTCCGAGATCGGCGCCATTGATGCAGCCAGCTTCTGCAAGCGCCATCAGCTACCGGTCTGGGACAGTCGTTTGATCGTCTGGCTGGTGCAGAACCACTTGGTGATGTCCACCACGGCCCAGCGAAAAGACCTCTCCGACCCGCAAGTGATCTACGACTTTGCCCAGCTGGTGCGCGACGAGGTTCACCTGGACTACCTCTACGTACTGACCGTGGCCGACATCAATGCCACCAACCCGAGCCTGTGGAACTCATGGCGGGCCAGCCTGCTGCGCCAACTCTACACCGAGACCAAGCGTGCCTTGCGCCGGGGCCTTGAAAACCCGCTGGACCGCGAGGAACAGATCCGCCAGACACAGAGCGCCGCGCTGGACATCCTGGTGCGAGAGGGCACGGACCCGGATGACGTCGAGCAACTCTGGTCACAACTGGGCGACGACTATTTCCTGCGCCACACCGCAGCCGACGTGGCCTGGCACAGTGATGCGATCCTGCAGCAACCCGCGGATGGCGGGCCGCTGGTATTGATCAAGGAAACCACACAACGCGAGTTCGAGGGCGGCACCCAGATCTTCATCTATGCCCCCGACCAACATGACTTCTTCGCCGTGACCGTGGCGGCCATGGACCAGCTCAACCTGAACATCCATGACGCACGGATCATCACTTCCAGCAGCCAGTTCACACTCGACACCTACATTGTGCTCGACAACGACGGCGGTGCGATTGGCGACAATCCAAAGCGGGTCAAGCAGATCCGCGACGGCTTGACTGAAGCACTGCGCAACCCGGATGACTACCCGACCATCATCCAGCGCCGAGTACCGCGCCAACTCAAGCATTTCAACTTTGCCCCGCAGGTGACCATTCACAACGATGCCCAGCGCCCGGTCACCGTACTTGAGCTGAACGCCCCTGACCGCCCGGGCCTACTGGCACGGATCGGCCTCATCTTCCTGCAGTTCGACCTGTCGCTGCAGAACGCCAAGATCGCCACATTGGGCGAGCGCGTAGAAGATGTGTTCTTCATTACCGATGCGAACAACCAGCCACTCTCCGACCCACAACTGTGCAGCCGCCTGCAGGATGCGATCGTGCAACAGTTGCAGGCCGACCAGGCCGGTGTCGAAATGTCCCGCTTGACCATTTAACGTTTGACGAGATTCAGCGCCGATGAACAACGCCTTGCAAAAGCTTCAGCCTTACCCGTTTGAAAAACTGCGCGCCCTGCTCGGCGCTGTACAACCGGCCGCGGACAAACGCGCCATCGCCCTGTCGATCGGTGAGCCAAAGCACACCTCGCCGGCGTTCGTCGCCCAGGCACTGGCCGACAATCTGGATCAGATGGCCGTTTACCCCACCACCTTGGGTTTGCCGGCACTGCGCGAGGCGATTGCGCACTGGTGCGAGCGCCGTTTCAATGTACCCGCTGGCTGGATCGACCCAGCTCGCCATGTACTGCCGGTCAATGGCACCCGCGAAGCGCTGTTTTCCTTCACCCAGGCCGTCGTCAACCGTAGCGACGATGCACTGGTGGTCAGCCCCAACCCTTTCTACCAGATCTACGAAGGTGCGGCCCTGCTGGCAGGTGCTCAGCCACACTACCTGCCTTGCCTGGATCAGAACGGCTTCAACCCGGACTTCGACGCCGTGCCAGCCGAAATCTGGCAACGCTGCCAGATTCTGTTCCTCTGCTCCCCCGGCAACCCGACTGGCGCGTTGATTCCACTGGACACCCTGAAAAAGCTGATTGCACTGGCTGACCAGTACGACTTCATCATCGCCGCCGACGAATGCTACAGCGAACTCTACTTCGACGAGCAAAGCCCGCCACCGGGCCTGCTGAGCGCTTGTGCGGAACTTGGCCGCAGCGACTTCAAGCGTTGCGTGGTGTTCCACAGCTTGTCCAAACGCTCCAACCTGCCGGGCCTGCGTTCGGGCTTCGTCGCCGGTGATGCCGATGTGCTCAAGGGCTTCCTGCTCTATCGCACCTACCACGGCTGCGCCATGCCAGTGCAAACCCAGCTGGCCAGCATTGCAGCCTGGAACGATGAAGAACATGTACGCGCCAACCGCGACTTGTACCGGGAAAAGTTCGACGCCGTACTGGAAATCCTCGGCCCGGTGCTGGATGTGCAGAAACCGGACGGTGGCTTCTACCTCTGGCCGAAAGTACCGATGGACGACGCCACCTTCTGCCGCGACCTGTTCGAGCAGCAGCACGTAACCGTGGTGCCGGGCTCTTACCTGTCTCGCGAGGTCAACGGTGTCAACCCCGGCGCCAGCCGCGTACGCCTGGCCCTGGTCGCACCACTTGCCGAATGCGTTGAAGCCGCACAGCGGATTCGGACGTTCATCGAGGGCTAACCCGGAAGCTGGCCTGCCAGTGATGCGAGCGCTGCAGACTCACTGAGCCCCACCGCACCCCCGTCGGCGATCCGACTCCCGCGTAATGAATAGCGGGAGTCGGTACACGGAAGAGGTAATTGGCGCTGGTTTTCCAGGCGCCAGCTATTTGACCGCCCCCAGGTTGGCCTCGCTCATGTCCAGCTCACCCAACACCTGCCGTAGCACGTCATCGCCGATCTCATGATTGCGGCGCAGGTTGTACAGCTCCAGACGTTGCGCACGCAGGGCGCGTAACCGCAGACGCCGCTCCAGTTGGTCCATCTGCTCGGCCAATGCCTGCGCTTCGGCGCTGTCATTGAAGGTATCGAGTTGGTGCCGATACTCGGCCATCAAACGCCCCTTGAGTTCTATCGCCAGCGCCGCATGGTTGGCATCCTGCAGGGCATCCGGAGGTACGCTCGACTCCACCAATTCCTCGGCCTCCAACGCATGAATTGCAGCTTCAGCGGTGCGTCGCCAAGCCTCCTTGGCCTCTTGGCGCAAAGTGTCGTCCGGGCTTTTTGCAACCCCGCGCAGCAGCAGAGGCAAGGTAATGCACGCCGAAATGAGTGACAGCAGAATCACCCCGGCAGCAATGAATATCAGCAAATCGCGCTCGGGGAAGGCTTTGCCTGCACTGAACAACAACGGCACCGACATGACACCGGCCAAGGTCACCGCACCTCGCACACCACCCAGGGTCAACAACCCGCATGAGCGCGCGGTGGGCACCAGAACCAGATCAGCCTTGCCCCGCCAGCGACGAATTACCCCGATCAGACGCCAGATGCTCTGCACCCAGACAAAACGCAATGCAATCAACACCAGGAAAATCGCCAGCACATCCAGGCAACGCCACAGCAAGGTCGGCCATAGCGACGCCTCGTGACTGGTCACCGCCTTGACGATGTCCGGCAACTGCAGCCCCAGCAGCAGGAAGATCAGACCATTGAAGGCAAACTCCAACAGCGACCAGACACTGCGATTGAGCAAGCGAGTGCTGGTCTGGCGTGGTAACAGATCGAGCCAGCTCTGCATCATGCCCGCCGCCACGGCAGATAGAATGCCCGATGCCCCGAGACGCTCGGCCAACACATAAGCCGCAAATGGCAGCAACAGCATGAACACCACGTGGGTCGCCGGATCATCCCAGCCTCGCGCAATCATCCAGGCCCGCAAACGTCCAACCAGCCAGCTCAACGCCACGCCGATAGCCAAGCCACCCACCGCGACCAAGACAAAGGTCAAGCTTGCTTCAGCCAGGGAAAATACCCCGGTGATAGCCGCTGCCAGAGCAAATTTGAACGTTACCAGGCCCGAGGCGTCGTTCATCAGCGCTTCGCCTTGAAGCATGTGCATCAAGGGCGTCGGTAGACGGTCCTGGGTAATGGCTGAAACGGCGACGGCATCGGTCGGCGACAGCACTGCAGCCAGCGCAAAGGCCACCGGCAACGGAATACTCGGCAGAATCCAGTGGATGAAATAGCCAGCACCGACGACCGTGAACAGCACCAAACCGACCGCCAGGGTCAGGATTGGCCCACGCAGGCGCCACAGCTCGCGCTTGGGCATGCGCCAACCATCGGAAAACAGCAAGGGTGGCAGGAACAAAAAGAGGAACAACTCAGGATCGAGGGCGACATGAAGCCCCAGGGTTGGCCAGGCCAGCAAGGCTCCCGCGGCAATCTGCACCAGCGGCAACGGCAACGGAACAAGCCTTCCGACCAACTTGGAAACGCTGACCAGCATCAGCAGAATTAAGACGGTATAGGCTGACTGCATGCGGCGTAATTCCTGTTCGATTTCAAAGCGTTCAATAACGATATGTATCCAGAATCGGAGAGCGCCATTGAAGCGACATATTAGCCGCTTAGGCTGCGCGCACACCGCTGCACAAAAGTCGCAAACACTGCCGCAACCTGTAACACAATGCTACAAAGAACCATGACCAGCGCCACGACCCGGTGTCGGTCGTGGCATAATCCGTCATCATTTTTTCCCAGGAGGGGCAAGACTTGACTACTAGCGGCACGCCATTGCGCCTTTACGGAATCAAGGCCTGCGACACCATGAAGAAAGCACGTACCTGGCTGGAAGAAAATGCCATTGCCTACGACTTTCACGATTACAAGAGCCAGGGCATCGATCGCGAGAGCCTTGAGCGCTGGTGCGACGAACATGGCTGGCAGGTTGTCCTCAACCGTGCAGGCACCACCTTCCGCAAGCTCGACGACGCCCAGAAGGCCGACCTTGATCAGGCCAGGGCCGTTGCATTGATGCTCGCCCAGCCCTCGATGATCAAACGCCCGGTACTCGACCTGGGTGAACGAACCCTGGTTGGCTTCAAGCCTGACCTTTACGCGGCGGCCCTCTCCTGATCGGCGCCACGCTTTCATTCAATTTCCCAAGAGGTAAACGCATGTCCACTACCCTGTTCAGCCTGGCCTTTGGTGTTGGCACCCAGAACCGCCAGGGCGCCTGGCTGGAAGTTTTCTACGCACAGCCGCTGGTCAACCCGGCTGCCGAAGTGGTTGCTGCCATTGCGCCGATCCTTGGCTACGAAGGCGGCAACCAGGCCATTCCCTTCAACACCACTCAGGCCGCACAACTGGCTGAAGCCCTGAAGGCCGTCGATGCCGCCCAGGCTGCGCTGCTGACCCGCCTGGCAGAAAGCAACAAGCCGCTGGTCGCTACCTTGCTGGCGGAAGACGGTGCCCTGACCTCCACGCCGGAAGCCTACCTCAAGCTGCACCTGCTCTCGCACCGCCTGGTCAAGCCGCACGGCGTAAGCCTGGCGGGCATCTTCCCACTGCTGCCAAACGTGGCCTGGACCAGCCAGGGCGCCATTGATCTGGGCGAACTGGCCGGGCTGCAACTGGAAGCGCGCCTGAAGGGCGAACTGCTGGAAGTCTTCTCGGTCGACAAGTTCCCGAAAATGACCGACTACGTCGTACCGAGCGGTGTACGTATCGCCGACAGTGCGCGGGTACGCCTGGGCGCTTACATCGGCGAAGGCACCACCATCATGCACGAAGGCTTCGTCAACTTTAACGCAGGCACCGAAGGCCCAGGCATGATCGAAGGCCGTGTGTCGGCTGGCGTATTCGTCGGCAAGGGCTCGGACCTTGGCGGCGGCTGCTCCACCATGGGTACCCTGTCGGGTGGCGGCAACATCGTGATCAAGGTTGGCGAAGGCTGCCTGATCGGCGCCAACGCCGGTATCGGTATTCCACTGGGCGACCGCAATACCGTCGAGGCTGGCCTGTACATCACCGCCGGCACCAAGGTGGCCCTGCTTGACGAGCAGAACCAACTGGTCAAAGTGGTCAAGGCACGCGACCTGGCTGGCCAGCCAGATCTGCTGTTCCGTCGCAACTCGGTCAGCGGCGCAGTGGAGTGCAAGACCCACAAATCGGCTATCGAGCTGAACGAAGCGCTGCACGCTCACAACTAAGTGGTACGATCGGGCTTGGCCCTTGCCAAGCCCGATGCCCAGAGCCCGACCATCATGTTCCTGCCTTCTCCATGGCGCGCTGACTTTCCGGCCATCGCCGCCCTGCAACGACAGCACCAGACCTATCTGGACAATGCTGCGACCACTCAGAAACCTCAAGCGCTGCTTGACGCCCTGAGTCACTACTACAGTCACGGTGCAGCCAATGTCCACCGTGCCCAACACCTGCCCGGTGCGCTGGCCACACAGGCCTTTGAACGTACCCGGGAGAAAGTTGCCGGCTGGCTGAATGCGGCCAGCACCGACGAAATCATCTTCACCCATGGCGCCACTTCGGCATTGAACCTGCTGGCCTATGGCCTGGAGGCACGCTTTCATCCGGGCGACGAAATAGTCATCAGCGCCCTGGAACACCATGCCAACCTGCTGCCTTGGCAGCAACTGGCCCGACGCCGCAACCTCAAGCTGGTGGTGCTGCCCATCAATCCTGAGGGCGTCATCGATGTAGAGGCTGCGCTGCAACTGATTGGCCCACGCACGCGCCTTGTCGCACTCAGCCAGCTGTCGAACGTGCTGGGTAGCTGGCAGCCCCTCGAACCCTTGCTGGCCCACGCCCGGGCTCAAGGTGCACTGAGTGTGATCGACGGCGCCCAGGGTGTGGTCCATGGTCGGCATGATGTCCAGCAACTGGGCTGTGACTTCTATGTCTTTTCCAGCCACAAGCTCTATGGCCCGGACGGTGTCGGCGTGCTCTATGGTCGACACCAGGCCCTGAACCTGCTGCAGCACTGGCAGTTCGGTGGCGAAATGGTGCAACTGGCCGACTATCAAGAGGCCACGTTCCGCCCGGCCCCATTGGGTTTTGAAGCGGGCACACCGCCGATAGCCGGTGTCATTGGCCTGGGCGCAAGCCTTGATTACCTGGCCAGCCTGGACCCATCTGCAGTTGACGAACATGAGGCCACCCTGCACCGCCTGCTGCTGCGCGGCCTGAACGACCGTGAAGGCGTGCGTGTGCTTGGCGCGCCAGAGTTGGCACTGGCCAGTTTCGTCATTGAGGATGTACACAGCGCCGATCTGGCCCACCTGCTGACCGAGCAGGGTATCGCCGTACGTGCCGGCCATCATTGCGCTATGCCACTGCTGAAAAGCCTCGGCCTTGCAGGGGCAGTACGGGTGTCATTGGCGCTATATAACGACTCCGATGACCTGCAACGCTTCTTCGAGGCACTGGATAAGTCACTGGACCTGCTGCGATGAACCTGCCAATAGCCGCCCAGGAGGCGCTCGATAGTTTTGAACAGGCTGCCGGCTGGGAGCAGCGCGCCCGCTTACTGATGCAATGGGGCGAGCGTTTACCCGCCTTGAGCAGCGACGAACAGTGCGAAGCCAACCGTGTACAGGGTTGTGAAAGCCAGGTGTGGCTGGTGGCCGAACAACACGCCGGACACTGGCACTTTCGCGCCAGCAGCGATGCACGGATGATTCGTGGCTTGCTGGCGCTGCTGCTGGTCCGGGTCGAAGGCCTGTCCAGCAGCGCCCTGCAACAGCTGGACTTGCCTGGCTGGTTCAACCAGTTGGGCTTGGGTCGACAGCTATCGCCCTCGCGCAGCAACGGCCTCAATGCCGTGCTGCAGCGTATGGCTCAGCTCGCCTCGGGCGGCTGAGCCGGCTTGCGCTCAGACGGGCGCCGGGTACCGGCCACCAGCTTATCCAGCGCCTTGCTCGCCGCAACCATGCCGAAGGTCGCGGTGACCATCATGACCGCGCCGAAGCCACCCGAGCAGTCCAGCTTGACCCCATCACCGACAAAACTTTTCTGCAGGCAAACACCGCCGTCCGGCTTCGGGTAACGCAACTGTTCAGTAGAGAACACACACGGCACGCTGTAGTTGCGGCTGACATTGCGCGAGAAGCCGTAATCACGGCGCAGGGTCGACCGTACACGCGAAGCCAAGGGGTCGTTATAGGTACGGTTCAGGTCGGTGACCTGAATCTGGGTAGGGTCGATCTGTCCACCCGCCCCCCCCGTGGTGATGATCGAGATCTTCCGACGTTTGCACCAGGCAATCAGTGCCGCCTTGGCCTGCACAGCGTCAATGCAGTCGATGACGAAATCCAGGTCTTCGGTGATGTACTGAGCGAGGGTCTCCTTGGTCACAAAGTCCGCCACCGCATGCACCGTGCATGCCGGGTTGATCGCCCTCAAGCGTTCGGCCGTTGCGTCCACCTTCGGTTTGCCGACATTGCCTTGCAGCGCATGCAACTGACGGTTGGTATTGCTGACACAGACATCATCCAGGTCGAACAGCGAGATTTCACCAACACCGCTGCGAGCAATGGCTTCGGCCACCCATGATCCGACGCCACCGATGCCGATGATCGCCACATGGGCGTCGCGCAGGCGCTGCAGCCCCTCCAGCCCGTACAACCGGGCAACACCGGCAAAGCGTGGATCTTCTGTACTCATGGTCCTACCCCGAAAAAACCGGCGCGCATTATAGGCTGCTCTGCGCTCGATGCCATCCCGTGGCTGAGCGACAGCCAACACAACCGATTGGTCATACCGGTTGCAATGCTGCTTTAATATCCAGCGTAACCCCAAGTCCTGGACGACAATTGCACGGGCGTCAGAACTAAAGCTGCTAATGAAAATCCAAGTCGATACCTGCCGGCATCATACGGCAGGCAACGATAAGGATTTGCGCCGCACGGCGCTTGCCCGTTCCACCCTTCGGAACCCGAACTCCCTATGTCATCGCGTAAATTTGGTCTCAACCTGGTCATCGTCGTGGCAATCGCCGCGCTGTTCACCGGGTTCTGGGCGCTGATCAACCGCCCCGTCTCGACACCCGACTGGCCGGAGCAAATTTCCGGCTTCTCCTACTCACCTTTCCGTCTAGGGCAAAACCCACAGAAAGGCCAGTATCCAACCACCGACGAGATGCGTCAGGACCTGGAACAGCTGAGCAAGCTGACCGACAGTATCCGTATCTATACGGTGGACGGCACCCAGGATCAAATACCGGCCCTGGCCGAGGAGTTTGGCCTGCGCGTAACGCTGGGGGTATGGATCAGCCCCGACCAGGAACGTAACGAACGGGAAATCCAGCGCGCTATCGAACTGGCCAACAGTTCACGCAGTGTCGTAAGGGTCATGGTCGGTAACGAAGCCCTGTTCCGCAAGGAGATTACGCCGGAGGCGTTGATAAAGTACCTGGATCGGGTTCGTGCTGCCGTCAAGGTACCGGTCACGACCTCCGAGCAATGGCACATCTGGAAAGAACACCCGGAGCTGGCCAAGCACGTCGACCTGGTAGCGGCGCACATCCTGCCGTATTGGGAGTTCATCCCAATGAAGGACGCCGGCCAGTTTGTTCTCGACCGTGCCCGCGACCTCAAGCACCTGTTCCCGAAAAAGCCACTGCTGCTCTCGGAAGTCGGCTGGCCGAGCAATGGCCGTATGCGTGGTGGCGCTGAAGCAACCCAGGCCGATCAGGCCATCTATCTGCGCACACTGGTCAACAAACTGAACCGCCAGGGCTACAACTACTTCGTCATCGAAGCCTACGACCAACCCTGGAAGGCCAGCGACGAAGGTTCGGTCGGCGCGTACTGGGGCGTATTCAATGCTGCCCGCCAACAGAAGTTCAACTTTGAAGGCCCGGTCGTTGCTATCCCGCAGTGGCGCCTGTTGGCCATCAGCTCCGTGGTACTGGCGATGCTCTCCCTGGCCCTGCTGCTGATCGACGGCTCGGCCCTGCGTCAGCGTGGTCGGACCTTCCTGACCTTCATCGCCTTCCTGTGCGGCTCGGTGCTGGTCTGGATCGGCTATGACTACAGCCAGCAATACAGCACCTGGTTCAGCCTGACCGTGGGCTTCCTGCTTGCCCTCGGCGCACTGGGCGTCTTTATCGTGCTGCTGACCGAGGCCCATGAGCTGGCCGAAGCGGTGTGGATTCACAAGCGGCGTCGCGAGTTCCTTCCGGTTCAGACCGATAGTGCCTACCGCCCCAAGGTCTCGGTTCATGTGCCCTGCTACAACGAGCCGCCGGAAATGGTCAAACAGACCCTCAACGCGCTGGCGGCACTGGACTACCCGGATTACGAAGTCCTGATCATCGACAACAACACCAAGGATCCGGCGGTCTGGGAGCCGATCAAGGCCCACTGCGAGCTGCTCGGCGAGCGCTTCAAGTTCTTCCACGTCGCCCCTCTGGCAGGTTTCAAAGGCGGGGCGTTGAACTACCTGATCCCGCATACGGCCAAGGACGCCGAGGTCATCGCAGTGATCGACTCGGACTACTGCGTCGATCGCAACTGGCTCAAGCACATGGTGCCGCACTTCGCCGACCCGAAAATCGCCGTGGTGCAATCGCCACAGGACTACCGCGACCAGTATGAGAGCACCTTCAAGAAGCTCTGCTACTCGGAGTACAAGGGTTTCTTCCATATCGGCATGGTGACCCGTAACGACCGTGACGCGATCATTCAGCACGGCACCATGACCATGACCCGCCGCTCGGTGCTCGAAGAACTGGGCTGGGCCGACTGGTGTATCTGCGAAGATGCCGAGCTGGGCCTGCGCGTGTTCGAAAAAGGCTATTCGGCAGCTTACGCCCACAACAGCTACGGCAAGGGCCTGATGCCCGACACCTTCATCGACTTCAAGAAGCAGCGCTTCCGCTGGGCCTATGGCGCGATTCAGATCATCAAGCGTCACGCCGCAAGCCTGTTGCGCGGCAAGGACACTGAACTGACGCGCGGCCAGCGCTACCACTTCCTGGCCGGCTGGCTGCCGTGGGTCGCCGATGGCATGAACATCTTTTTCACGATCGGCGCACTGCTCTGGTCGGCGGCGATGATCATCGTGCCGCAGCGGGTCGACCCGCCGCTGATGATTTTCGCCATCCCGCCCCTGGCTCTGTTTGTGTTCAAGGTGGGCAAGATCGTGTTCCTCTATCGCCGCGCGGTCGGGGTGAACCTCAAGGATGCCTTCGCCGCAGCGTTGGCGGGCCTGGCCTTGTCGCACACCATTGCCAAAGCGGTGCTGTACGGCTTCTTCACCAGCAGCATTCCATTCTTCCGTACGCCGAAGAACGCCGACAGCCATGGCCTGCTGGTGGCGATTTCCGAAGCTCGCGAAGAGTTGTTCATCATGCTTCTGCTGTGGGGGGCTGCGGCGGGTATCTACCTGGTTCAAGGCATGCCGAGCGCCGACATGCGTTTCTGGGTCGCCATGCTGCTGGTCCAGTCGCTGCCCTACCTCGCCGCGCTGATCATGGCGATGCTGTCGTCGCTGCCAAAACCGTCGGATGAGGTGCAGCCTGCCACCGCCGGATAAAATCCGCGCAACCTCTAAACGGCGGCCTTGGGCCGCCGTTTTTGCTATAAGATAACGCCCCTAATTTTTGTGCCTTGCCTTGCTTCCGGAGTCTTTCATGACGGCCCCAGCCGACCTCTCGCCTACCCTTGAACTGGCCTGCGACCTGATCCGTCGGCCCTCGGTGACCCCTCTCGACGCCGACTGCCAGAAACAGATGATGCAGCGCCTGGGCGATGCCGGCTTCATGCTGGAGCCGATGCGTATCGAAGACGTTGACAACTTCTGGGCTACCCACGGCACTCAGGGCGGTCCGGTGTTGTGCTTTGCCGGTCATACCGACGTGGTGCCTACAGGCCCGGTACAAGCCTGGCAGAACGATCCGTTTGAAGCCCTGATCGACGAGAACGGCATGCTTTGCGGCCGCGGCGCGGCCGACATGAAGGGCAGCCTGGCGGCCATGGTCGTGGCCACCGAGCGATTCGTGGCCGACTACCCCAACCATCGCGGCAAGGTTGCATTCCTGATCACCAGTGACGAAGAAGGCCCGGCCCACCACGGCACCAAGGCCGTAATCGAGCGCCTGGCCGCCCGCCAGGAACGCCTGGACTGGTGCATCGTCGGCGAACCGTCGAGCACCACCCTGGTGGGTGACGTGGTCAAGAACGGTCGACGTGGCTCCCTCGGCGCGAAGCTGACCGTGCGCGGCAAGCAAGGCCATGTGGCCTACCCGCACCTGGCGAAGAATCCGATTCACCTCGCCGCCCCGGCACTGGCCGAGCTGGCCGCCGAGCACTGGGACGAAGGCAACGCCTTCTTCCCGCCAACCAGTTTCCAGATTTCCAACCTCAACTCGGGCACTGGTGCCACCAACGTCGTGCCCGGTGAGCTGACCGCACTGTTCAACTTCCGCTTCTCCACCGAGTCGACGGTTGAGGGCCTGCAACAACGCGTCGCAGCCATCCTCGACAAGCATCAGTTGGATTGGCATGTGGAGTGGGCGCTGTCGGGCCTGCCGTTCCTGACCGAGCCGGGCGAACTGCTCGATGCGGTATCGGCAAGCATCAAGGCCGTGACCGGTCGCGACACCCAACCGTCGACCAGCGGCGGTACCTCCGATGGCCGCTTCATCGCAACCCTCGGTACTCAGGTCGTCGAACTGGGCCCAGTCAATGCCACCATTCACCAGGTCAACGAACGTATCCTGGCCAGCGACCTCGATGTGCTGACCGAGATCTACTACCAGACCCTGACCCGGCTGCTCGCCTGATGCTCACCTGCCCTCTTTGCAGTGCGCCGCTGGCCAGCGTCGATAATGGCGTGGCCTGCCCCGCTGGCCATCGATTCGACCGTGCTCGTCAAGGCTATCTGAACCTGCTGCCGGTGCAGCACAAGAACAGCCGTGATCCCGGCGACAACCAGGCCATGGTAGAAGCGCGTCGGGACTTCCTCAGTGCGGGCCACTACGCCCCGGTCGCACGTCGGCTGGCCGAACTGGCGGCTGAGCGCGCACCTCAATGCTGGCTGGACATCGGTTGCGGCGAAGGCTACTACACCGCCCAGATCGCCGAAGCCCTGCCCGCTGCCGAAGGCTATGCACTGGACATCTCCCGGGAAGCGGTGAAGCGAGCCTGTCGGCGAAGCCCCGCGGTCACCTGGCTGGTCGCAAGCATGGCACGGGTGCCACTGGCCGACGCCAGTTGTGGCTTCCTGGCCAGCGTCTTCAGCCCACTGGATTGGCACGAGGCCAAGCGCCTGCTGGCTCCGGGGGGTGGACTGATGCGCATCGGCCCGACCCGTGAACACCTGATGGAACTGCGCCAGCGTTTGTACGATGAAGTGCGCGACTACAGCGACGACAAACACCTGGCGCTGGTTCCCGAGGGCATGGTTCACGATCACAGTGAAACCCTGACGTTTCGCCTGACCCTGGACAACCCCAAGGCCCGCGCCGACCTGCTGGCCATGACCCCTCACGGCTGGCGTGCCAGCGCGGAAAAACGCGCGGCGGTCATCGACCAGGCCGATCCTTTCGAGGTGACGGTCTCCATGCGTTACGACTATTTTGTACGGCAAGGCTAAGCCGAACCTGGAGGATTGCCCCATGCGTCAACCCGATATCGAGATTTACCTCAAGGATGCGGACGTCGACCACAAAGCCGTTGCAGCCTGGTTAAGCGAAGCCCTCGGGCCATGCACTGAATGGGTGCAGAAAGGCCAGACCTGGAAATGCAAGGCTGGAAACGTGCCCGTAACCTGGCTGCCGAAAGCCGTTGGCAAATGGAACAGCCTTTACCTGGAAAGCGACCAGACCCCGTGGGAAGATGACATTGCCTGCGCCCGTGCAGCATTTGCAGTGCTGAACGTCGAAGTACGCTGCGCACCGGGAAGCTGGGTAGAGGAAGAAGGCGAGGAAGACGCCGATCGCTGGATTCGCATCAGTGCCGACGGTGAAGAAGAGATCACCTGGCGCACGCAGTAACCTGCATGTCTTCGAAAAGGCCCGTCCCGGTCGTCCGGCGACGGGCCTTTTCGTTCATGGCTTAAAGGCCGACCACATCTTCAGCCTGAAGGCCTTTCTGGCCCTCCACCAATGCGTACTCAACCCGCTGCCCCTCGCTCAGGGTGCGATGCCCCTCTCCACGAATCGCACGGTAGTGAACGAATACATCGGCACCGCCTTCACGCTGAATGAAGCCATAACCTTTGGCGTCATTGAACCACTTCACGTTCCCAGTCTCACGAGACGACATCTTTACTACTCCGGTTTTTTATTTTGGAATCGCCTTGCTGGCAGGGATCACCACCCTCTGCCGACGCAGCTTGCAACAAAAAACTTGCAAGCTGCGGACCGAGTATAAGGCAGCCTTTAAAGATTTTTTATGACCTGAGTGCTTTTTGCTGAACTTGCACAGATACGGCACACTAACCTGCTTGAACTCAATATCCAGAGCAGAGCCCGTATGACCCGTTCACCTTTGCACCGCCTGATCTTTGGTGCTCTGCGCCGCCTGCTGTACCTATGGGTTCGTTCCGAGACTATCAACCAGTCGTCTTTCACCCTGAACCTGGACCGCAGTCGCCCGGTGTTCTATGCCCTGCAATCACCGTCGCTGGCCGATCTGGCCGTGCTGGATCGTGAATGCAGCAAAGCCGGCCTGCCCCGCCCTGTGTTACCTGTTTCTCTGGGTAACCTTGAAGAGCCCGCTGCTTTCTTTTACTTGACCCCAGACCCGGACTGGCTCGGTCGGCACGACAAACGCGGCGCGCCACCGACCTTGGCACGACTGATCAATACCGTCAGCCTGCACGCCGAGCTCGACGCGCAGATCATCCCGGTCAGTGTGTTCTGGGGCCAATCACCAGCCAGTGAATCGAGCCCTTGGAAACTGCTGTTCGCCGACAGCTGGGCCGTGACCGGACGCCTGCGCAAGCTGCTGAGCATTCTGATCCTGGGGCGAAAGACCCGTGTGCAATTCTCCGCCCCGATTCATCTGCGTGAGCTGGTGCAGCACGAAAAGGGACACGCGCGTACCGTGCGCATGGCCCAGCGTCTGCTAAGGGTTCACTTTCGCAACCTCAAGACAGCCGTCATCGGCCCGGACATTTCTCACCGGCGTAACCTGGTCAAGGGCCTGGTCCACGACCCGCTGGTACGTCAGGCCATCGTCGAGGAAGCCGAACGCGAGAAAATCCCGCTGGCCAAGGCCGAAGCCCAGGCGTTGCGCTATGGCAATGAGATCGCCTCGGACTACACCTACACCGCCATCCGCTTCCTCGAGGTGGTGCTCAGTTGGTTCTGGAACAAGATCTACGACGGCATCAAGGTCAACCACATCGAACAGGTGCAAGGCATTGCACCAGGGCACGAGGTAATTTACGTCCCCTGCCATCGCAGCCACATCGACTACCTGCTGCTGTCGTACCTGCTGTTTCGCAATGGCCTGACCCCGCCGCATGTTGCCGCCGGCATCAACCTCAACATGCCCGTCATCGGCAGCCTGCTACGCCGTGGCGGTGCGTTTTTCATGCGTCGTACGTTCAAGGGCAACCCGCTGTACACCGCCGTGTTCAACGAATACCTGCATACCCTCTTCAGCAAAGGCTTCCCCGTGGAGTACTTCGTAGAAGGTGGACGCTCGCGTACCGGGCGCATGTTGCAACCCAAAACCGGGATGCTGGCAATTACCTTGCGCAGTTTCCTGCGCTCCTCACGTACGCCTATCGTCTTCGTACCGGTCTACATCGGCTACGAACGCGTACTGGAAGGGCGCACGTATCTGGGTGAACTGCGTGGCGCGAGCAAGAAGAAAGAGTCGATTTTCGATATTTTCAAGGTCTTCGGTGCCCTTAAGCAGCGCTTTGGTCAAGTGGCGGTGAACTTCGGCGCGCCTATTCGCCTGGCCAGCTTCCTTGACGAGCAGCAGCCCGGCTGGCGCGAGCAGGACCATGGGCCGCAATTTCGCCCGGCCTGGCTTAACCAGACCACCTCGCGCCTGGGCGAAAAAGTTGCCCGGCACCTGAACGAAGCAGCGGCGATCAATCCAGTCAACCTGGTGGCCCTGGCACTGCTGTCGACCAGCAAGCTGGCCCTCGACGAACGTGCCCTGGCACGCGTGCTGGACCTGTACCTGGCATTGCTGCGCCAAGTGCCCTACTCGGCGCACACCACCCTGCCGGAAGGCGACGGCCTGACGCTGATCGCCCACGTCAAACGCATGGACATGCTCGCCGAACAGAGCGATGCGCTGGGCAAAGTGCTCTACCTGGACGAGCAGAACGCGGTCCTGATGACCTACTACCGCAACAACGTTCTGCACATCGTCGCCCTGCCCGCACTACTGGCCAGTTTCTTCCAGAGCAGCTCACGAATGAGCCGCGACTTGATCCTGCAATACGTCCGGGCACTGTACCCGTACCTGCAATCCGAATTGTTCATCCGCTGGTCGCTGGACGAACTGGATGCGGTGGTTGACCAATGGTTGCAGGCGTTTGTCGACCAGGGCCTGCTGCGCGTTGAAAATGGCGTCTACCTGCGCCCGGCCCCAAGCTCAAGGCAGTTCGTGCTGCTGACCCTGCTGGCCCGCGCCATTACCCAGACCTTGCAGCGCTTCTACATGGCCACCGCCCTGCTGCTCAATAGCGGCCAACACAACCTCAGCGCCGAAGCCCTGGAAGACCTCTGTGTGGTCATGGCCCAGCGGCTGTCGATCCTGCATGGTCTCAATGCCCCGGAGTTCTTCGACAAGAGCCTGTTCCGCCACTTCATTCAAACCCTGATCGAACAGGGAGTTCTGCGCCCTGATACCGCTGGCAAGCTGGGGTATCACGAAAAACTCAGTGAGCTGGCAGAGGGTGCGGCCAAGCGTGTGCTTTCGGCGGAGGTTCGCCTGTCAATTCGTCAGGTGGCCCTTCATCGCCATGATGACAACCCTGAAACTACGACATGAACCCCAGGTGGTTTTGCCCGGAGCACGACCACGAAATGACGTTGGCGCCGACGTCACGGCGCCTTCGATAAGGAGATCCTGATGAAAAAATTGACCTTGGCCTTGCTCGGCAGCCTGTTGGCAGCCTGCAGCAGTACACCTCCAACCCCCAAGGCCAGCCTGGACGGCGAAGTGTTCTACCTTCAGCGTATCGCCCTGCCCCCAAGCGCTACCCTGAGTGTCAGCCTGCAAGACGTCTCCCTGGCTGACGCACCCGCGGTCACATTGGCCAGACAGAGCGGCCCGGTAAACGGCCAGGTTCCGCTACCGTTCCACCTCACCTATGACCCGGCCCAGGTCAAACCTGGACATCGCTATGCTGTCAGTGCACGTATCGAGCTGGATGGCAAACTGATGTTCATCAACACTGAGCACCATGCGGTGCAACTTGATGGCCATGATCCACAGCCTGTACGTATCAAGGTCGACGCGATTCGCTGATTTCCCCCTTCGTTCCAAGAAAAGGATGCTGCCATGTTCCGCCCCGTTCTCACCTTTACCAGCCTGTGCGCAGGCCTGCTGCTCTCGGCCAGCGCACTGGCCTTGTCGTTGAGTGATCTTTCGCAACAGGACGCCACCGGCGGCCTCAAGGATGCCTTGACCCAAGGCGCCCAGATCGCCGTCAAGCAACTGGGTACCCCAGGTGGTTTCAGCAACAACCCGGATGTACGCATCGAGCTGCCAGGCAACCTCGGCAAGGCGGCCAAAACGATGAGAAAGTTCGGCATGGGCGCCGAGGTCGACCAGCTGGAGGCAAGCATGAACAAAGCAGCCGAGGCAGCCGTACCGCAAGCTCAGGCGCTGCTGGTGGATGCCGTGAAGAAAATGACCGTGGCCGATGCCAAGAGCATTCTTAGCGGCGGCAATGACTCGGCGACGCAATACCTGAACAAGACCAGCCGTGAACAGATCCGCGTCAAGTTCCTGCCAATCGTCAAGCAGGCCACCGACCAGGTTGGCCTGGCACAGCAGTACAACAGCTTTGCCGGTCAGGCCGCGAGCCTGGGTGTGCTGGACTCGAAAAATGCCAACGTCGAGAACTACGTCACCGAACAAGCGCTCAATGGTCTGTTCGAAATGATCGGCAAGCAGGAAGCCAGCATTCGTGAAAACCCGGCCGGTGCGGCCACCAGCCTGGCGAAGAAGGTGTTTGGCGCGCTCTGACACAGCACGGGGTGCCACATAAGGCATGACACCCTACCGATACCATCGCGGGCAAGCACGTTCCCACAAGAATTGCGTACTGTGGGACGGGCTTGCCCGCGATGCCGGTCTCTAAGGTTTCTTGACCCTGAACCAGGCCGCATACAGCGCCGGCAGGAACAACAGGGTCAGCACCGTCGCGACGATCAGGCCACCCATGATCGCTACCGCCATCGGCCCGAAGAACACGCTGCGCGACAGAGGGATCATCGCCAGTACCGCTGCCAACGCAGTCAGCACAATGGGTCGGAAGCGTCGTACCGTGGCTTCGATGATCGCCTGCCAACGGTCAAGCCCTGCGGCAATGTCCTGCTCGATCTGGTCCACCAGAATCACCGAGTTGCGCATGATCATCCCAGACAGGGCAATGGTGCCAAGCATCGCGACGAAGCCGAACGGCTGACGGAACACCAGCAGGAACAAGGTCACTCCGATTATCCCCAGCGGAGCGGTGAGGAACACCATCACCGTGCGCGAGAAACTGCGCAATTGCAGCATCAGCAAGGTCAGCACCACCACGATGAACAGCGGGAAACCGGCTTTCACCGAGTCTTGCCCACGAGCGGAGTCCTCAACCGTACCGCCCACCTCCAGCAAGTAACCATCTGGAAGTTGCGCACGCACGGTCTCAAGCGTTGGCAGGATCTGCTGAACCAGCGTCACTGGCTGCTCCTTGCCGTAAATATCGGCACGTACGGTGACCGTCGGCAGGCGGTTACGGTGCCAAATCACCCCTTCCTCAAAACCATATTCCAAGGTTGCGATCTGCGACAGTGCAACGCTACGACCATTGTCCGTCGGTACTGCCAGGCTCGGCAGGCTTGCAAGTTCACGTCGCTCCTGTGGCGTGCCGCGCAGCAGTATCTCGATTAACTCATTGTCTTCCCGGTACTGGCTAACGCCCGAACCACTCAGGGTGCTTTGCAGGAATTGGGCGAGATTGGCCGTACTCACGCCGAGTGCGCGGGCACGATCCTGATCGATGAGCAGGTGGACCACCTTGCTTGGCTCCTCCCAATCCAGATGAACGTTGGCCACATAAGGGTTCTCGTGGACCTTGGCTGCAACCTTGCGCGCCAACGCCCGCACCACCTCGATATGCTCCCCGGTCACCCGGAACTGCACCGGATAGCCAACCGGCGGGCCATTTTCCAGCCGAGTGACACGCGAGCGCAGGTGCGGAAACTCCTCGTTCAGGCTTTCGATCAACCAGCTACGCAGCGCCTCGCGGTCTTCGATGGTCTTGGCCAGTACCACAAACTGGGCAAAGCTCGCGGCGGGCAGTTGCTGATCCAGCGGCAGGTAGAAACGTGGTGAACCGGTACCGACATATGCCACATAGTTTTCAACATCAGGACGTGCCTTGAGCATCGCCTCCAGCCGCTCCACCTGCTCAGCGGTGTTACTCAGCGATGCGCCTTCAGCAAGTTTCAGGTCAACCATCAACTCCAGTCGCCCGGAAGCCGGGAAAAACTGCTGTGGCACAAAGCGGAACAGCAGAATACTTGCGATGAACATGCCGATGGTCAGCACAATCACGGTTTTACGCCGCCGCACACACCACTCCACCAACCGCCGAACCCGTTGATAGAAGGGGGTGCCATAAGGGTCAGGCGCGTTGCCGTTCGTACCGTGTTTAGCCGCATGCAACTTGGCCAGATCCGGTAACAGCCGTTCACCCAGGTAAGGCACGAAAACCACCGCGACGATCCAGGACGCCAGCAACGCGATCGTTACCACCTGAAAGATCGAGCGGGTGTACTCGCCAGTACCTGACTGCGCCGTTGCAATCGGCAGGAAACCGGCTGCGGTGATCAGCGTACCGGTGAGCATGGGGAATGCCGTACTGGTCCAGGCAAAGCTGGCGGCCTTGAAGCGGTCAAAGCCCTGCTCCATCTTGATCGCCATCATCTCCACGGCAATGATCGCATCGTCCACCAGCAATCCGAGCGCCAGCACCAGTGCCCCCAAGGAGATCTTGTGCAGACCTATACCGAGGTAATACATGGTGGCAAAGGTCATCGCCAGCACCACTGGAATCGCCAAGGCGACCACCAACCCGGTGCGCAGGCCCAGGGAGAAGAAACTCACCAGCAACACAACGGCCAGCGCTTCGACCAGAACCTTGACGAACTCACCGACGCCGGTCTTCACTGCCGCAGGCTGATCAGACACCTTGCGCAGCTCCATGCCAGCAGGCAGGTTGCGGGTAATCCGCGAAAACTCGGCCTCCAACGCCTTGCCCAAGACCAGAATGTCGCCACCGGGCTTCATCGACACCGCCAGACCGATGGCGTCTTCACCCATGAAACGCATACGCGGTGCAGGCGGGTCGTTGAAACCACGACGCACATCGGCGACATCGGCGATTCGGAACGTGCGGTTGTCGACCCGAATGGGAAACTGCTCAATCTGCTCAACCGTCTCGAACTGACCGCTGACACGCAACTGCAATCGCTCAGTGGGCGTTTCAAAGAAACCTGCGGTGCTAACCGTATTCTGTTCTTCCAGCGCTTTCTGCACAGCCGCCAATGGCAAACCCAGGGTAGCCAGCTTGACGTTCGACAGTTCGATCCAGATCTTCTCGTCCTGCAACCCCAACAGTTCGACCTTGCCTACGTCCTTGACCCGCTGCAACTGAATCTGCACACGGTCCGCGTAGTCCTTGAGCACGGCATAATCGAAGCCCTTGCCTGTCAGGGCATAGATGTTGCCGAACGTGGTACCGAATTCATCATTGAAAAACGGCCCCTGAATACCCGGTGGCAAGGTGTGGCGGATGTCCGCGACTTTCTTGCGCAACTGGTACCACAACTCCGGGATCTGGTTCGAATGCATGGAATCCCGGGCCATGAAGGTGACTTGCGATTCGCCCGGCCGGGAGAACGACACAATCCGTTCGTACTCGCCGGTTTCCATCAGCGTCTTTTCAATACGCTCGGTCACCTGACGCGACACTTCCTCGGCACTGGCGCCAGGCCAAAGGGTGCGGATCACCATGGCCTTGAAGGTGAAGGGCGGATCCTCACTCTGACCCAGTTTGGTGTACGACAGCGCCCCGACAAGGGCGACCAGAAGCATCAGGAACAGGACGATCTGGCGATTACGCAGCGCCCAGGCTGAAAGGTTGAAACCCATCGGGGACTACTCCTTAGTCGCCAGATTGACCACACGGTTGGAACGGTCCACCGGGCGAACTTGCTGACCTTCGTGCAATACATGCACACCCGCAGCAACCACCCAGTCAGAGGGACTCAAGCCTTCCAGCACCGGCACGCTGGTCTCGCCAAAGGCACCGACACGCACAGGTGTTCGCTTGAGTGTATTGTTGGCGTCTACCCGCCAGACATACGTCTGGCCATTCTCGGCAGTCAGCGCCGACAGTGGCACCGCCAGCGGTACCTGCTCGTCGTGCTGAATGAACACCCGCGCACTTTGTCCAAGCTCGGCCTGCACCTTGCCGGCATTGAAGGTGATACGCGCGGCGAAGGTACGCGAACGAGGATCAGCCGCAGGCGAGAGCTCACGGATAATGCCGTTGAACCGCTCCTGGGGCTGCGACCACAGCTCAACCGACACCGGCTGGCCCACCTTGAAACGTGCGAAATTTTGCTCGGGCAGGCTGATCAGCACTTCCCGCTCGCCATCGGCTGCCAGGGTAAACACCGTCTGCCCAGCCGCGACCACCTGGCCGACCTCGACCTGGCGCTTGGCAATTACCCCATCCTGTGGCGCCCGCAGCACGGCATAGCCGGCCTGGTTACCCGCCACATCGAACTCGGCACGCACCTGTTTGAGCCGAGCCAGGCCCGCACGATAGAGGTTTTCAGCATTGTCATACTGGGAGCGACTGACCAGTTGCCGCTCCAGCAGCTTTTGGTAGCGATCGCGCTCAGCCTGTACCAAGCTCAGGTTGGCCTCAGCGGCCGTAACCTGGGCTCGCGCGGCTTCCAACTGCAGACGCACGTCCTGTGGGTCGAGCTCGGCCAGCGGCTGATTGGCCTTGACCCGCTGCCCTTCCTCCACCAGCCGCCGACTGACCTTGCCCGCGATGCGAAACGCCAGCTCTGGCTCGAAGCGTGCGCGCACCTCCCCCGGGTAACTGGCTACCGCCGCACTGGCCGGTTGTGGCTGTACCACCATGGCGGGCCGAATGGTTACCTGTTGCTGGCCCTCCTGGCCACACGCACTGAGTAACAAGGCAAAACTGACGGGCAAAGCAAGGGGCAGGAAATGGCGCAACATATGGAAAACCCTTTCTCGAGTGGCGCTTTTAATATTTGTACTGAGCGGTATATTAATCAGACCCCATAGCGCTGGGAAGCGAAAGCCCCGTTTTTTGTCCGACAATGTTTTGGGATGGCTTGACTGACCAGTCGGATTTCCCTCTCGCACACGAAGCACGCGATGTACCATGACCGCCCTTCAACCGCTGCCCAAGGACACCATGCTCAACGACACCCCCGCACCCAACGGTCCTGGCCGACCGAAAGACCTGGCCAAGCGCCAGGCCATTCTCGAAGCGGCCAAACGACTGTTCCTGACCCATGGCTATGCCAGCACCAGCATGGATGCAGTCGCGACAGCGGCAGGTGTTTCGAAATTGACGGTCTACAGCCACTTCACTGACAAAGAGACGCTGTTCTGCACGGCGGTAGTGGCAACCTGCAAGGCTCAACTGCCAGAGTTGATTTTCGAACTGCCCGATGGCGCCTCGCTACAGCAGGTGCTGCTGAACATTGGCCGTGGTTTTCAGGGGCTGATCAACGGCGAGGAGTCGATCAAGCTGCACCGTTTGATCATGGCGCTGGGCAGCCAGGACCCCAAGCTCTGCGAGATTTTCTTCGAGGCAGGCCCGATGCGCGTGCTACGGGAAATGGAGGCCCTGTTGCAGAAGGCTGACGAACTCGGCCTACTGCGGATCGAGCACCCAGGCAATGCCGCTGAGCATTTTTTCTGCCTGCTCAAGGGTGCCCCCAACTTCCGCCTGCTGCTCGGTTGCGGCGAACCGTTGGATGCCCAAGGTGCCGAGGCGCACGTACAGGATGTGGTCAACCTGTTCATGCGCGCCTTCGCGCCCTGATCAGGCCTTGAGGGCTTTCTTCGGGTAGATGTCGTAGCGGCTCGACTTGCCTTCCAGGCTATGGCTCGGCTTGGCGCCCTCGATGATCGGCGCCTTGCGCGGGCGCTTCACCACGACCCGGTGAGTGGCCAACGCCAAGGCTGCCTCAAGCAGCGCCGGGGCATCCAGATCGTCGCCCACCAATGGGCGGAACACGCGCATTTCTTTTTTGACCAGTGCGCTCTTGTCCCGGTGCGGGAACATCGGGTCAAGGTAAATCACTTGCGGCGCCTCACCTTGCCAATTGCGCATCAGTTCAATCGCGTTGCCCTTCAGCAACTGCATGCGCGCTGCGATTGGACCGACTTCGGCGTCTGCACGGCCTCGCACCAGCCCGTCCTCAAGCAACGCAGCAACCAGCGGTTGACGCTCGATCAGTTGCATCTCACAACCCAGGCTGGCCAAGACGAACGCATCCTTGCCCAACCCCGCCGTGGCATCCAGTACACGCGGACGCACACCTTGGGCGATCCCCACCGCCTTGGCGATCATCTGCCCGCTCCCGCCGCCAAACAGCCGTCGGTGGGCGGCCTGCCCTTCCACGAAGTCGACACGCACAGGACCGGGGGCCTGCGGCCCCAACTGCTGTATCTGCAGACCGTCGCCTCCAACCTGAACGGCGAAACCCGCAGTATCGTCTTCTAGCGGCAAGCCCAGGCGTTGCGCCCATTGCTCGGCATGCCCCTGATACTCGGGCGACAATGCCTCGACGCGCAGACGGCTATCCGCCAGTTGCTCAACCATAGTTCGTACGTCCAAAAAAAATTAAATGATCGGCGACCACGGCCGATACCTGAAGTACTCGGTATTTTGCCAGACCCGGACAGCCTCCGACTGCCATGTCAGACATTCTTCAGCTCAATTCAGGCTACTTGTCGCCCGTCGGCGACTACAGCCGCCATAACACCCAGGCATTGGGTGGCGTTAGCCACCTGTGGCAAGATTTTTTCGCCCGGGCGTTGGCAGAGCAACAGGCTGAAGGCACTGAAGCAACAACGCTGACCCATAACCCGGTGGACGCCACTACCGGCGAACCCGTCGGCGGTAGCCAGGCCCTGGCACAGATCAACAGCCAACGCGCGTGCGATGTTCAAGACAGTGAGATCACCCCGCCTGAACCACTGTTTCTGCCAATCGCCGAGTTTGAACCAGAACTACTGGAAAAACCTGCCCCCCCCTTCAGCGCCGCCGAACTGATCGAGCAGCAACGCCAACTGGACATCAGCAACAGTTGGGTTCGCCCCATCGTGCTCAGCGCCGGCCAGCCGACCCCTGAGCCAGGTCCAGCCCCTCAGGCACGTCCTCTGCACCTGCCGATCGCTGAATTCGAAATGGACCTGCTGGACAAGGCCGCAGAACCTTTCGATGAGCACACCTTGATTGAACAGCAGAAACACCTGGACTTTGACCTGCGCTGGGCCCGTCCAGTGGTGCTGAACAACGTCCGTATTGCCGCCTAAAGACAGCCCCACCAGTAAGCCGTCAGAGCAGGCCCAGTTGCTCGGCAAGTGGCGCCCGTTCGATTTCAGGCAATGACAGGAGCCCCGGCAGACGCTCCATCAATCCCCGATGAAAGCGCTGAGCCAGCGCAGCGGCCAGGCGGTTGTCGGCGGTATGCAGAAATACATAGGGGGTTCGCCCCTCTTCGATCCAGGCGGCAACCTTATCCAGCCAAGGCTGTAAAAACGGCTCATTGGCAGCAAGTTCGGGGTGGCCGATGAAACGCACCTGCGGGCACTGTGTAAATGCGGCCGGTCGCGGTGACACCCTGGGCTTCTTGGCCTGGGCATGCAGCACCGAGGCCTCGCGGGATGTGCAACTGAACAACGCACGCGGGTCCAGGCAAATACGCTCCACCCCACGCGCCAAAAGCAGGCGATTGAGCGACCGCTCTGCCTCGCCCTTGGCAAAGAAGTCCGCATGGCGAACTTCTACTGCGACAGCCACACCGACTTCGTCGAGAAACCCGGCCAACTCTGCGAGCCGCGAAGGTCCGAAACTGGCCGGTAACTGCAACCAGTAAGGCGTCACCCGCTGACCTAAAGGCCGAAGCAGTTCAGTAAAATGCTGGGCAGCGATCAGTTGTCCAAGCAGGTCGCCACTATGGCTGATATCGCCGGGAAACTTGGCAGTAAAACGAAAGTGCTCCGGCATGACCTGCGCCCAACGTTCCACCGTGGCAGCCGCCGGGCGGGCATAGAACGTGGTATTGCCTTCGACGGCATTGAACACCTGGCAATAAAGCCCAAGGAAATCGGCGGTTTTTGCGTCGGCAGGGTACAGGTACTCGCGCCAGGCGCTTTCACTCCAGGACGGGCAACCCAGAAAATAAGGAAGTGGGGACGGAATCATCCGTCAAATGTACAGGTCCAGCCCCAGCACTTCCATCTCCCAATCGACGAAACCGGCGGTGGTCAGGTAGCTGCTCAGGGCCTTGGCAGTGCGCTTGTTGGAGGCTCGTGGAAAAATCATGTCCTGCTGGCGGGCGGGCAAGCCGGTATTGCGGCTGGTACCTGCAGCCGCCGAAGGCTGCGCCTGGATTTCGAACTCGCCCGGAATGTCGTCGTCCAGCTCTTCTTCACGCAGCGGCGCCTTACGCGCGGAGCGTTTGACCGGGTAAGACTGCGAGGAAAAACCGTCGATACGCATGGCGGAATACTCAGGAGCAATGATGGCAATTTAGCGGCACCTGATGACCTTCGCAAATGCCTGACTGATAACTGGACCACAGATCAGGCAAAAGATTCGGGTTTGCTGGCGCTAATTGACCGGCGGTGCTCAACGCGCCTTGGGCGTGGCCACCTTATCGCGCAGGTAGACCGGCTGCGCCAGATCCGCGGCAATGGCCTCACCGCGCTGCCAGGCGAACGTCGCCAGGCTGAGCAGGTCCTGGGCGTGGGGCAGCAGGCTGGCATCCTGGGCACTGACCTTGACGGCAAGGCGCTCGGCATAGCCCCAGCCGGTACCCGCACCAAACCAATCCCCGGTAGCACCTGCCGGCAAGGCCACCTGCTCCGGTGGCAGCACGGCTTCCTCACCCAGCAGGCGCATCTCGCCCGCCGTCGCCTGGTAGCACCCCCAATACACTTCATCCATGCGGGCGTCGATGGCGGCGGCGACCTGCTGCACGCCCTGCTCACGCATTGCCCGCTGCGCCAGCACGGCCAGATTCGACACCGGCAGTACCGGACGCTCCAGCGCAAAGGCCAGGCCCTGCACCACACCAATAGCGATACGAACCCCGGTGAACGCACCCGGGCCACGGCCAAAGGCAATGGCATCAAGCGCCGACAAGGCGATACCTGCCTCGGCAAGCAGCGTCTGAATCATTGGCAGCAGCTTCTGCGCATGCAAGCGTGGGATCACCTCATAGTGGCTCAACACCTTGCCGTCATGCAGCAGGGCAACGGAGCAGGCTTCAGTGGCGGTATCCAGGGCCAGCAAGGTGGTCATCGGTGGTTCCAGGCGAAAGAAAAAAGAGCGGCATTATAAACAACAACGGCCCGCAAGCGGGCCGTTGTTCAGAGGCTTGAGCGATAAATCAGCTCAGCGCTTCCAGTACTTTGGCCGTGATGGCCTCAACCGAGCCCACACCTTCGATGTGGCTGTACTTCGGCTTGCCATTGGCGGCGGCCAGCTTCTGGTAGAAGTCCACCAGCGGCTTGGTCTGGTCGTGGTAGACCGCCAGGCGGTGACGTACGGTTTCTTCAGTATCGTCTTTACGCTGAACCAGCGAATCGCCGGTTTCATCGTCCTTGCCTTCAACCTTTGGCGGGTTGTAGATCACGTGGTAGACGCGACCCGAGGCTTCGTGCACACGGCGACCGGCAATACGCTTGACGATTTCCTCGTCAGCCACTGCGATCTCGACAACGGCATCCAGTTCGACACCGGCAGTCACCAGGGCTTCAGCCTGAGGAATAGTGCGAGGGAAACCGTCGAACAGGAAGCCCTTCGCGCAGTCAGGCTGAGCGATACGGTCCTTGACCAGGTTGATGATCAGTTCGTCGGAAACCAGCTTGCCAGCGTCCATGATCGCCTTGGCCTCGAGGCCCAGCGGGGTACCCGCCTTGACGGCGGCACGCAGCATGTCACCGGTGGAGATCTGTGGAATGCCGAACTTCTCGGTGATGAACTTTGCCTGAGTACCTTTACCGGCCCCGGGAGCTCCCAGCAGAATTACACGCATCTTGTGCTCCTCAATTTTTATAAGCAAATCAAAGGATTCGCCGCTAAGGCAAAATCCCGGAATTAGGTCATGACCACAATTCGGTCAAAAGGCTGCTCAAGATACACAGCAGCTTTCGGCCACACAAGCGCTCCAAAGTCGGAAGAACCTGCTGCCGAAGGCCCCATCATGCTCCGGTTGCGCCGGGAGCAACCCGGCGCGGACACGCCTCAACCGGTATTGCGCAACCCTGCCGCGATACCCGCCACCGTTACCAGCAAAGCCTGCTCCAAAGGGCTGTCCAGAGCGGCATCACGGCCGCGCGAGCGGGCCAGAAGATCAACCTGAAGCAGATGCAGAGGGTCCAGATAGGTATTGCGCAAACGAATGAACTCCAGGGTATCGGGACTGTGTGCAAGCAGTACTGGCTGCCCGGTCAGACCCAACACCACCTGGCACGCCTGCGACAATAGGTCGCGCAGCTGCGCACCTAAAGGTCGCAGTTGCGATTGAACTAGACGTTCGTCGTAGGAGCGAGCGATCTCCGCATCGGCCTTCGCCAGGACCATTTCGAGCATATCGATACGGGTACGGAAAAATGGCCACTGCTCACGCATTTCCGCCAACAGCGCACCTTGTCCACGTGCCAGCGCGTTACTCAACGCCGCCTCCCAACCCAACCAGGCCGGCAGCATGAGCCGCGTTTGCGTCCAACCGAAGATCCACGGAATCGCCCGCAGGCTTTCAATACCACCGGCACGGCGCTTGGCCGGCCGACTGCCCAACGGCAAGCGGCCCAGTTCCTGCTCTGGCGTGGCCTGACGGAAATACTCAACAAACTCCGGGTTGTCACGTACCACGCTGCGGTAAGCCTTCAAGCCATCCGCCGCGAGCTGGTCCATCACCTCGCGCCAGGCTGGCTGCGGTGGTGGTGGCGGCAACAAGGTGGCCTCGAGCACCGCAGCCAGATACAGGTTGAGGTTCTGTTCAGCGATGTCCGGCAGACCGAATTTGAAACGGATCATCTCGCCCTGCTCGGTGGTACGGAACCTGCCGGCCACCGAACCCGGCGGTTGCGACAGAATTGCCGCGTGAGCCGGGCCGCCACCACGGCCCACAGTACCGCCACGGCCGTGAAACAGCAGCAATTCGACGTTCTGCCCTCGACAGATCTCCACCAGGGTTTCCTGAGCACGGTATTGGGCCCAGGCCGCTGCCGTAGTACCGGCATCCTTGGCCGAGTCAGAGTAGCCGATCATCACTTCTTGAGGGCCTTGCAAACCCGCGCGATAGCCCGGAAGACCCAGCAGGCGCTGCATGACCGGCCCGGCATTGTCCAGGTCGGCCAGTGTTTCGAACAACGGCACGACCCGCATCGGACGGGTTACGCCCGCCTCCTTGAGCAGCAACTGTACCGCCAGCACATCTGAAGCCGCCCCCGCCATGGAGATCACATAAGACCCCAACGATGCTGCCGGGGCGGCAGCGATCTCACTGCAGGTGGCCAGCACTTCAGCCGTCTCGGCCTGGGGCCGGAAATGCCGTGGCAGCAACGGACGACGGTTATTCAGTTCGGTCTGCAGGAAAGTGATACGCGCGTCTTCGTCCCACTCCTCATAACGCCCCAGCCCCAGATAGTCGGTGATTTCACTCAAGGCCGAGGCATGTCGCGCTGCGTCCTGACGCACATCCAGGCGCACCAGGAACAGGCCAAAGGTTACCGCCCGACGCAAGGTGTCGAGTAACGGGCCATCGGCAATGACGCCCATACCGCACTCATGCAACGACTCGTAGCAGAGCCGTAGAGGCTCAAACAAGTCGTGATTGTTGTGCAAGACCTCAGCGGGGGCCGGCTGAGTAACCGCCAGCGACGACTGAGCCCAGGCACGGGTCGCACGCAGGCGCTCGCGCAGTTGCTTGAGCAGCGCCCGGTAGGGTTCAGCATGCTCACCCACCCTGGCCCTCAATGCCGGGCTGGCCTGCTGCATCGACAACTCGGCAGCCAGGAAGTCGACATCACGCAGGAACAGGTCGGCTGCCATCCATCGGGCCAACAACAGCACCTCGCGTGTGACCGTCGATGTGACATTGGGGTTGCCGTCACGGTCGCCGCCCATCCACGAGGCAAATCGAATCGGTGCAGCTTCCAAAGGCAAGCGCAGGCCCGTGGCCGCAAACAATGCCTGGTCAGCCTTGCGCAGGTGGTTGGGGATAGCCTGCCAGAGCGAGTTTTCAATGACCGCGAAACCCCATTTGGCTTCATCGACCGGGGTGGGCCGAGTACGACGTATCTCTTCGGTGTGCCAAGCTTCAGCAATCAGTCGCTGCAGGCGCTCACGGACCTGCGCACGTTCGGCAGGTGTCAGGTCACGGTGGTCTTGAGCCGCCAGCTGCGCGGCGATGGCATCGTACTTATGGATCAAGGTGCGGCGAGCGACTTCGGTCGGGTGCGCAGTGAGCACCAGTTCGATGCTCAGCTTGCCGAGTTGGCGAGCCAGCGCGTCTGGACTATGACCCGCTTTTTTCAGGCGATCGAGCAACTCGGGAAGCACCCTGGCCTCAAACGGTTCGGGCTGATCAGCGTCGCGGCGGCGGATCAGTTGGTACTGCTCGGCGATGTTGGCCAGGTTGAGAAACTGGTTGAACGCACGGGCTACCGGCAGCAACTCTTCCTCGGCCAAACCATCGAGACTGGAGCTCAGTTGTTCGGCGCTGCCACTGCGGTCGGCCTTGGCACTGCGACGGATATCCTCGATCTTCTGCAGGAATGCTTCACCGTACTGTTCGCGTACGGTGTTCCCCAACAACTCGCCCAACAGATGGACGTCTTCACGCAAGCGCACATCAATACCGGTCATCAGCCTTCATCTCCAGCGCGGGCAAACAGCGATGCCATCAGAGTGCCGCAGTACCGCCTGTGCTTCAAGGCAGACCAAAGTGCGACCAGTAGCTACGCTGAAGGTAGGCCATCCGTCTTAAACGAGGTCACCATGAAAATCCGCGAACTTGCCCAGAACTGGGAACAGACTGCCACAGGGCGCATGAGCCCTACCGGCTATGTGTTGCATCTGGATGTCGAAGCCGCGGCGCGCCTGGCGGCGCTGGCAGAGATGTACCCTAAACGT
Source organism: Pseudomonas laurentiana (assembly GCF_014648275.1). GTDB lineage: Bacteria > Pseudomonadota > Gammaproteobacteria > Pseudomonadales > Pseudomonadaceae > Aquipseudomonas > Aquipseudomonas laurentiana. Next base: position 60,919 of record NZ_BMQU01000011.1, on the reverse strand, counting down.
CAGCCAGAGGAACTGCTAGGCGACCTGCTCGGCGCGGCGCTCGAGGAGCTGGAGGCGAGTTTCCCTTATGTCCGCGGTCAACAGGTCATCGAGACCGATGAAGACGGCAATCCGCTCTATGAAGACGTCGGCCCAACGCCACGCTTCCTGGCACTCTCGCGACACTACCTGCAGGTCATAAGTGCCGAGAAAGAGGCGTCCAACAGCTGAAACCAGCGAGCGCTGGGCTTGCCAGCGATACGGACGCCACGAACTGACTGCGTTACTGCACCTGCTGCGGCGTCTCCTGCCCCATGCAGCGCACCGCCTGTTTCTTGCTGTCGACCAGTACGCCGGTAAGCCCCTTCTGCTGGGTATCAAAGAGTACCAGCACACCATCGATACACTGCGCCACCTGGGGCGCCGGGCTGAGCGAGACCTTGTAATCCTCGCCCGGAACGGTCTTGAGCATGGTGAAGTCGGACAGCAGCAGCGCATCCTCCGGCTTGGCGAAATGCAGGTAGCCGTAGTACCAAAGCGCACCAACGGTGCCAATGATGCTGCAGACACCGGTGATAATCATCGGGATGGCGTTGCGTTCTTCACTCATTACTACTTCTCATCAGGGTAATTGGGGACTTCGGCCAGACGTCGCAGGCCATTGAAATGTTCAGGGTCTTCCAGAAAACGCAGCATGACCTTACGCCAAATCGGGTCGTTGAAGGTCTGCACATGACCACCACGGGTCAACTGCAGCACGCGCGGCGGTGGGGCAGCCTGATACAGCCGGATACCATTGATCATGGGTACAGTGGTGTCGTCGATGCTGTGGTAGATCAGCTTCGGAACCCCGGACAATTGTCCAACCGAGCGCACGGCACTGTCGCCATCCGGCACCAGCCACGACAGTGGAACCTGAAAAGGCCAGGTCAACCAGGTCGAACTCAAGGCGCTACGCCCAACATCCCGGTAACTGGCCGGCACACCGTCAAACACCATCGCGGTGAACCGTCGGGACTGCTCGGGGTGTTGCGCCAGGTAATGGATGGCCAGGGCACCGCCCAGACTCTGCCCCAGCAATACCAACGGCTTGCCTTGGACTTCAGGCGACTGCTGCAACCAATCCATCGCTGCCGCGATGTCATCATAGACCTCCGGCAAGCTCGGGGTGCCTTCAGACAACCCATAGCCACGGTAGTCGATCATCAACACCTGATAGCCCTGCTCCGGCAGCCACCAGCTACCGCCCAGGTGCAACGCCAGGTTGCCACCATTGCCGTGCAGGTGCAGTACCGTCCCCTTGACGGCTACCCCTGCCTTGGCCGGCAACCACCAGCCATGCAGGCGCGTACCGTCTGTAGCAGTCAGGGTGAGGTCACGGTACTCAAGCTTGGCCCGCTTCGGCGTGAAAGGCTGGCCCGGTTCGGGATAAAACAGCAAGGCGCTGCAGCCGCCCAGACTCAGCAGTAACAGGAGCAGGCCCAGCGGCCAGCCCCAGGCGTCAGAGAATGTTCGAGTAGTCGGCTTCAATACGGTCCAGGCTCAGGTGATTGAGGAAGTTGGAGAAGCACATCCAGGCCGACAGCGCATTCAAGTCACGGAACTGCTCGGGCAAGTACTTGGGCGGCTCCACCAGGCCTTCGTCGACCAATTGACGCAGGGTCCGCATATCCTCCAGCGTGGTCTTGCCACAGAACAGCAAGGGGATCTGCTCAAGCTTGCCTTTACGCACGGCCAACTGAATATAGTTGTAAACCATGATAAAGCCCTTGAGGTAGGACAAGTCCTTGGTAAAGGGCAACCCATTAGGCACCGAGCCACGGAACACCCGGCTGGCATTGCCATAGCTCTCCTGCATGCCAAAGCCCTGGGCGCGGAAGAACTCGAACACCTGGAGGAAATCGGCCCCCTCTTCAACCATGTGAATGGCCCGGGTGCGGTTGGTCAGTTTACGTAGTCGGCTGGGGTACGAGGCGAAAGCGATCACCTCCATGAGGATCGCCAGGCCCTCCTGGGTGACAGTGGAAGAAGGCGGTCCCTTGGACAGAAAGGTACAGATCGGCTGGTTCAGCCCGTTGAGGGTGGTGCCGACATGCACCAACCCCTCATGGACCTCCAGGGCGCGCACATCGCGGCTGTTGAACATCGCGTCGGCGCGGATCTTGATGTAGTCGGCACCGGCCGCCGCGTCGGCGACGATACCGTCAGACTCAAACACCCGGATGGTCTCTTCAGCCTCACCGAACACCTTGTTCAAGCGGTGCTGGAGTATGTCCACAGCCTGTTTGGCGGTAAGGTTTTTCGGCTCGTCTTTCAGGTCACCCAGGCAATCGATATTGTTCAGGTAATCGGAGAGCATCAGGCCCAGATCGGACAGGGTCGGGTCACCGGCGTGAAAGGCATCGGACGCAGCGCCATAAAGCTCCTGAGAGATCAGCCCGAAGTCCTCGGTACCGCGTGCCTCCAGCATGCGTACCACCATGCGGTATTCCTTGCACATGCGTCGCATGATTTGCCCGACCGGATTGAACTGACCAAGCTGACGGGTAATGTCGCGCTCGATGTTCTGAAACTCCAGCTTCACCGCACTGGAGTCAAAAGACAGGGGGCGAGCCTGATAGTACTCACGGTCCACCTTCGGCAACTCTTTGCCCTTGGCCTTGAGAAACCCCTGGCGGATGCTGTCGTCCCACTTCACCGCATCGAGCACGCGGATCGGCGCCTGTGCCTGAACAATGCGATCAGACAAGCCGCGTATCGTCTGCTGGTACTCGTCCACACCACACTCCTTGCTTCGAATCGGTTATTTGCCTGCGCGCTGGAAACGCGCGACTTCGATGAACAGGTCGGAGTTGGCCGGGTCATCCAGGTAAGCAAAGACCTGTTGTGCAGCGCTGTCGATCAACACGCCCTCACCGTTATCATCCGGCACTTCATAACGCTGGCCACTCAGCGCCTTCTGCTCCACCGCCTGGTTGATCCGTTCAACATCAAGGTTGTAGACCACCAGTTCGTTGTTAGCGGTCACGTCAAAACCGGCAATCAGGAAGTTTCCGCCGAGCCTTTTCGGCACCCCGGCCGAGAGATACCAGCGATTGCCGTGCCGAGAGACCGTGAAGGCATACTCCTCACGCGGCTTGCCCTTGGCTGTGGCCACGGCCTTGTAGGCATTTCCCCCGGTGCGACTGATCAGCAGTTTCAAGGGTTCACCCCAGGCGTCCTTGCTGCTCCAGTTACCGAGCAACGCCTTGGGCGCCGGCTGATTCGCCGGGATGGGTTCATTGAAGGTCACCAGACAACCGCCAAGCAGTAAAAACGACAAGGCCAACAGCACACGCCAGGCTTTCATCAGGTTCTCCTTGAAATGGATCGTGCCTCAGGCCGCAGCCAACACCAGATGCAGGTATCGCGTAAGAATAGCGAGCATCTGCGCTTCGGCGTGCGGTTGTTCAGCATCGAGCAGGCCCTGATATTCCATCTGCTCGATTATCGCCGTCAACACCAAGGCATCCTGCTGAGGTTCACGCGATCCCACAACCTGAAGCATCTGGCCGGCGCCACGCAGTAAAATCTGCTCGTGCGACTTGACCAGTTCAGCCAGCTTCGGACACAGCAGCGCTTCCTGGCGGAAGGCCTGCTCAGCCATCAGGAAATTGCGGCGGTTATGCAATTGGCGTTGCACATACTCGCTCATCATCTTCGCCACTTCGTCGGCCAATCGCGCCCGCGATTGCGGGCTGCCGTCGCCCTGAGACAACAATTGGCGCAACACCACTTCCGTGTGCTCCCAGAGCTTGGCCATGTAGGCCGCACTACGCTCCACGTACTGGGCGAAGCTGTCGATAAGCAGGTCTTCGATGTCCTTGAAGTAATAGGTAGTGGCCGACAAGGGCACCCCAGCCTCCGCGGCTACCGCCCGGTGCCGCACACCCCGCACGCCATCACGGACAACGATGCGCATCGCTGCGTCGAGAATCTCCTGACGCCGCTGTTCACTGCCACGACGGCTAGCCTTGCGCCCCTGATACTGCACACTTTCCGCCACCGCTGTGGCCACGCCAGCAGCACCTTGTTGAGCCATTGCAGGAGTCACTACAGGTCTACCTCTATGAATACTGTCGGTTCGATCAACTTATTGCGGGCAAGAAAAAGCCGCCCCGGAAGGCGGCTTTTTCAGAACACTCAGGCCTGTGGGCGCATGTGCGGGAACAGGATCACGTCGCGGATCGACGGTGAATCGGTCAGCAGCATGACCAGACGGTCGATGCCGATGCCCTCACCCGCCGTTGGCGGCATGCCGTACTCCAGGGCACGTACGAAGTCGGCATCGTAGTGCATGGCTTCGTCGTCACCGGCGTCCTTGTCGGCCACCTGCGCCATGAAGCGTTCGGCCTGGTCCTCGGCATCGTTGAGCTCGGAATAGGCGTTGGCGATTTCGCGGCCACCGATGAACAGCTCGAAACGGTCGGTGACGTTCGGGTTCTTGTTGTTGCGACGTGCCAGTGGCGACACTTCGAACGGGTATTCGGTAATGAAGGTTGGTTGCTCGAGTTTATGCTCGACCAGCTCTTCGAAAATCATGGTCTGCAGCTTGCCCAGGCCCTCGAAACCTTTGACGTCGGCACCCGACTTCTTGGCCAGGGCGCGCGCCTTGTCGATGTCCTGCAGGTCGGCAGCGGTGATTTCCGGGTTGTACTTGAGGATCGAATCGAACACCGAAATACGCTGGAACGGCTCGCCGAAATGGAACACCTTGCCTTGGTACGGCACGTCGGTGCTGCCCAGAACCAACTGAGCCAGTTCACGGAACAGCTCTTCGGTGAGGTCCATGTTGTCTTCGTAATCGGCGTACGCCTGGTAGAACTCCAGCATGGTGAACTCGGGGTTGTGACGAGTCGACACACCTTCGTTACGGAAGTTGCGGTTGATCTCGAACACACGCTCGAAACCACCAACCACCAGGCGCTTGAGGTACAGCTCCGGGGCAATACGCAGGAACATTGGCAGGTCCAGCGCGTTGTGGTGGGTTTCAAACGGCTTGGCCGCGGCACCGCCAGGGATGGTCTGCAGCATCGGCGTTTCGACTTCGAGGAAGTCACGCTTGGCCAGGAAGCTACGAATGTGGCTGATGACCTGCGAGCGAACGCGGAAGGTCTGACGGGTGTCTTCGTTGACGATCAGGTCAACGTAGCGCTGACGGTAGCGGGTTTCAGTGTCGGTCAGACCGTGGTGCTTGTCTGGCAGCGGGCGCAGCGACTTGGTCAGCAGGCGCACGTTGGTCATTTCCACGTACAGGTCGCCCTTGCCGGAGCGAGCCAGGGTGCCTTCAGCGGCAATGATGTCGCCCAAGTCCCAGGTCTTGACCGTAGCCAGGGTTTCTTCCGGCAATGTCTTGCGGTTGACATAGACCTGGATACGGCCGGTCATGTCCTGAATCACCATGAACGAACCACGGTTGAGCATGATGCGGCCGGCAACCTTGACCGGGATCGCTGCAGCTTCCAGCTCTTCCTTGGTCTTGTCGACATACTGTTTCTGCAGGTCGTTGCAGTAGCTGTCACGGCGGAAGTCGTTGGGGAAGGCCTGACCCTGTTCGCGCACAGCGGCAAGCTTTTCCTTGCGCAGGGCGATCAGGTTGTTTTCTTCCTGTTGCAGGTCTTGCGGATCGAGTTGTAGGTCGCTCATGTCTTCACATTTTCCATCACGGGTTCGTTGCCCTCGCCCGTCGGGCGAGGGACTTGTGGCAGGTCTCCGAGGGGTTATAGCCCCTGCTTGAGACTGGCCTCCAGGTATTCGTCGAGGTCGCCGTCGAGCACCTTGTCACAGTCACTGCGTTCAATGCCGGTACGCAGGTCCTTGATCCGCGACGCATCAAGCACGTAGGAACGGATCTGGTGGCCCCAGCCAATATCGGACTTGCTGTCCTCAAGTGCCTGGGAGGCGGCATTACGCTTCTGCATTTCCTGCTCGTACAACTTGGCCCGCAGCATTTTCATGGCGGTGTCCTTGTTGGCGTGCTGGGAGCGTTCGTTCTGGCAGCTGACCACGGTGTTGGTCGGTACGTGGGTAATCCGCACTGCCGAATCGGTGGTGTTTACGTGCTGACCACCGGCACCGGACGAACGATAGGTATCGATACGCAGGTCGGACGGGTTGATATCGATTTCGACCTTGTCATCGATCTCCGGCGAGACGAACACCGCCGAGAACGAGGTATGACGACGGTTGCCGGAGTCGAACGGGCTCTTGCGTACCAGGCGATGAACACCGATCTCGGTGCGCAGCCAGCCAAAGGCGTACTCGCCCTTGATATGCAGGGTGGCACCCTTGATACCGGCCACTTCGCCTTCGGACAGTTCCATGATCGTGGTATCGAAACCGCGCTTGTCTGCCCAACGCAGGTACATGCGCAGCAGAATGTTGGCCCAATCCTGAGCTTCGGTACCACCGGAGCCGGCCTGGATATCCAGGTAAGCGTTGTTCATGTCCATCTCGCCGCTGAACATGCGACGGAACTCGAGCTTCTCCAGCGCGACGCGCAGGCGGTCAAGTTCACTGACGACGTCCTCGACAGCGGCTTCGTCATCTTCTTCAACAGCCATGTCCAGCAGGTCACGGCAATCGGCCAGGCCACCGGACATCTCGTCCAGGGTCTCGACGATCTGCGCCAGCATGGCGCGCTCGCGGCCCAGTTCCTGGGCGTATTCGGGCTTGTTCCAGACGTTCGGGTCTTCAAGCTCGCGATTGACTTCGATCAGGCGCTCATGCTTTTGATCGTAGTCAAAGATACCCCCGAATAGTCTCGGAGCGCTCGGTCAGGTCCTTGATGGTGTTCAGGATCGGGTTGATTTCCATGGGCGGGCAGCTCTCGTGCGTAATCTGTCAAAAGCCGGAGAGTATAACGCACTCAAATGCCTGCGGCAGCCCGCCCGACGGCCTGCCGCAAGAAAACTCGCCTCAGGCCACCCCGACCTGGTTACGCCCGCCGTTCTTGGCCAGGTACAGGCCTTTGTCCGCCGCCGAAATCAGCTGCCGACAATGGCTGCCGATAGCCGGGATCTGCGTCGCCAAGCCAATACTCACCGTCAGGCTTGAGCCTGACACGGGCAGGGTATGGGCAATGAGCAGCGTTTCAACGGTCTGACGCAGTTTCTCGGCCACCAGGCGGGCACCGCCCGGCGAGGTGTTAGGCAGCACCAACGCAAATTCCTCACCGCCATAGCGCGCCGGCAGGTCGCTGGGCCGGCTGCAGGAGCTGCGAATGGCCTCTGCAACCTTGCGCAAGGCCTCGTCGCCCGCCAGGTGGCCGAAGGTGTCGTTGAACGGCTTGAAGTAGTCGACATCAATCATCAGCAGCGACAGCTGCGTCTGCTCGCGCATTGCCCGGCGCCACTCCAGTTCGAGGTACTCATCGAAATGACGGCGATTGGACAGCCCGGTCAGGCCATCGGAGTTCATCAGCCGCTGCAGCACCAGGTTGGTGTCGAGCAATTGTTGCTGGCTGACCCGCAAGGCCCGGTAAGCTTCGTCGCGCTGAAGCAGGGTCAGGTAGGAGCGCGAGTGGTAACGAATGCGCGCCACCAACTCGATGTTATCCGGCAGCTTGACCAGGTAATCGTTGGCCCCGGCGGCAAACGCAGCACTCTTGACCAGCGGATCCTCCTTGGTAGACAGGACGATGATCGGAATGTCCTGGGTCGCCGGATTGCTGCGGTATTCCCGGACCAGCGTCAGCCCATCAAGACCGGGCATGATCAAATCCTGAAGGATCACGGTTGGCTTGATACGGATCGCCTGGGCCACGGCCTGATGAGGATCGGCACAAAAATGAAAATCGATGTTTTCTTCCTGAGCCAGACCGCGCCGTACTGCCTCGCCGATCATTGCCTGGTCGTCCACCAGCAGAACCATCGCTGAATTCTCGTTGGTGGTCGGAAAACCACTGATCGGTAAATCATTCATGCGTTCTCACCTGGCCTCTGCCGGCCAAACGGCCCGCGTCAATAAATAGTGTCATTTTGAAAAAAGTTCCAGCAGTCGGGGAGCAATGCGCTCCAGCGAACGAATCTCCACCGCCGCATCAATGGCCGCAGCAGCCTTGGGCATGCCGTATACGGCACTACTTTGCTGATCCTGGGCAATCGTCAGAAAACCTTGCTGGCGCATCAGCTTCAACCCCTGGGCACCATCACGTCCCATACCGGTCAGCAACACACCGACCGCATCACCACGCCAGAACCGTGCCACACTCTCGAAGAACACATCGATCGAGGGGCGATAGATCTCGTTCACTGGCTCAGCGGTATATCCAAGGGTGCCATTGCTCAGTAGCCGAATATGGTGGTTGGTTCCTGCCAACAGTACCTGGCCGGGCTGGGGGGGCTCGCCCTCGAGTGCCAGGCGTACGTTCAACCCCGACGCACTCGCCAGCCATTCAGCCATGCCAGCCGCAAACACCTGATCGACATGCTGAACCAAAACGATCGCGGCGGAAAAGTTGCGAGGCAGGCCCTTGAGTAACACCTCCAGCGCAGCCGGACCACCCGCCGAAGAACCGATTGCAACCAGCCTCTGACGTTGCACCGCATCGCGCAAGGGAGCATTCAGCGGCTGCAAGGCGGCATTACGCTGGCCGATCAACCAACTGATGTTGAGGATTTTGCGTAGCAGCGGTGCCGCGGCCTCCCTGGGATCGCTACCGCCCAAGGCTGGCGTATCGACCACATCAAGGGCGCCATACCCCATCGCCTCAAAGACCCGATGCACATTCTGTTTGCGGTCGACCGTGACGATGACGATGGCGCAGGGTGTCTCGGCCATGATCCGCCGCGTGGCCTCGACACCGTCCATCACCGGCATGATCAGGTCCATCAGGATCAGGTCCGGGAGCAGTTCAGTGCAGCGCTGTACCGCCTCGGCACCGTTACTGGCCACCCAGACAACCTGATGCGAAGGCTCGAACGCCAGGGCTCGGCGCAAGGCCTCAACTGCCAGCGGCATATCGTTGACAATGGCGATTTTCATCCCTGTGCTCCCCCGATCAGTTCCACCACGGCATCGATCAAGGCATCATCGTGAAAGCTGGCCTTTGCCAAATAGTAGTCGGCGCCAGCATCAAGTCCACGGCGGCGATCCTCTTCACGGTCCTTATAGGACACCACCATCACGGGCAGGGACTGCAATCGATTGTCACGGCGCAGCAGGGTAACCAGCTCGATACCGTCCATGCGCGGCATGTCGATATCGGTGATGAGCAAATCGAAGTCCTCGCTGCGCAGCGCGTTCCAGCCGTCCATGCCATCCACCGCCACAGCAACTTCATAGCCTTGATTGCTCAGTAGCTTGCGCTGTAGCTCACGCACGGTCAGCGAGTCATCGACCACCAGAACGCGCTTGCGCACGCTGTTGCTGACAACCCCCCGACCACGCTCAATACGCTCCAGGCTGCCGGTACTGAGCAGCTTTTCAACCGAGCGCAGCAGGTCCTCCACATCAATGATCAGTACCACCGATCCATCATCCAGCAACGCACCGGCGGAGATGTCCTGAACCTTGCCCAAGCGGGCATCGAGCGGCATCACCACCAAAACCCGCTCACCGACAAGACGCTCGACCGCAACCCCATAGAGCGTTTCACGCTCACGGATCACCACCACCTTGATGCATTCCCCATCGGCAGGGCTGGTTGGGCGATTAAGCAGCTGGCTGGCCGCAACCAGGCCAATATGCCGTCCCTCATGCCAGAAGTGCTGACGCCCGTCGATCTGCACGACCGACTCCGTTGGCAACTCCAGCGTACGTTCGATGTGGGCCAGGGGGAAGGCGTAGGCCTCCCCTCCCACTTCAACCACAAGGCTGCGCACCACGGACAAGGTCAGTGGAACCTCAAGATGGAAACAACTGCCCTGGCCGCTGACCTGGGTCAACTCAATTGATCCGCGCAGTTGGCGGACCATGTGTTGCACGGCATCAAGCCCCACCCCACGGCCAGAGATTTCAGTGACGGTATCGCGCAAACTGAAGCTCGGTAGAAAGAGGAAGGTCAGCAGTTCGGATTCGCTCATCTGCGCCACTGTCTCCGCGGGGGACAATTGCCGCTCGACAATCGAATGACGCAAGTGCTCCAGGTCCACCCCGGCGCCATCGTCACGCAGTTCCAGCACCAACAATCCCGCCTGATGCGAAGCACGAAGACGGATTCGGCCTTCCATCGGCTTACCTGCCAACAGGCGCTGCTCAGGCGTTTCGATACCGTGGTCAACGGCGTTGCGCAACAGGTGCGTCAGTGGCGCCTCGAGCCGCTCGAGGACATCGCGGTCAACCTGTGTCTTTTCGCCTTCGATCTCTAACCGCACCTGCTTGTTCAGCGAGCGCCCGAGATCACGCACCATGCGGCTCTGCCCCGTCAGCACGTCGGCGAAAGGACGCATGCGGCAAGCCAACGCCGTATCGTAAAGCAGCTGTGCACGCTGGCTGGCCTGCCAGCCAAATTCGTCGAGGTCGGTTGCCTGTTGCAGGAGAATCTGCTGAGTTTCACCCAGCAGGCGTTGAGCCAACGTCAGCGCTTCTTGCACTTCAGGGCTCTGACCGCTGGCTTCCAACTGATGCTTCAGGCCATCAAGGGCTCGAATACTCTGACTCTGCATGCGCTTGAGGCGCTGTAGTGTGGCCAGGTAGGGCTTGAGCCGCTGAGTCTCGACCAACGACTTGCTGGAGAGGTCCAGCAAGCTGTTCAGGCGCTCGGCCGTTACCCGCAAGACGCGCTCCGTGCCTTCACTGCTGCGCTTGCTCCGCCGCGTGCTGACCGGCACGGCAATAACGGGCTCTTCCAGTGCTATCAATGCCTCGGGCACCTGTTCAGGCGGGCTCGGCGGCACAACCGGCAACGGCGCCGGTATGCTGACAACAGGGGCGCTGGGCTCAGAAGACACGGGAGCTGTGGCTGTGGCCGGATCAAGCAGAACCGCCATCTGCACCAGAAACGCCTGAACCGCAGCCTCAACCGAAACATCGCCGGGCGTGGCGATACGCATCAACAGGTCAGTACCCTGCAGCAAGGCGTCGATATGCTTCGGGCGCAGAAACAAGCGCCCTTCCTGAGCACCGACCAGGCAATCCTCCATGACATGGGCAACACTGACACCGGCATCGACCCCAACGATGCGCGCAGCACCCTTGAGCGAGTGCGCCGCACGCATGCAGGCTTCCAGTTGATCCGCCTGCCGGGGATTACGCTCCAGTGCCAGCAACCCGGCACTGAGCACCTGGGTCTGCGCTTCAGCCTCAAGGCTGAACAGTTCGAGCAACGACGCATCACGCATTTGCTCTGGGGTCATGAGAGGCTCCGGCTCACAGCAGACAGCAATTGTTTTTCATCCAATACCCGCACCGTCCGCCCACGCCATTGCAGAACGGCCTCGGTAAAGCGTTCCTCGGCCGAGCTGCCCTCAGTCAACCGGGACAGCTCAAGCGCGTGAATGCCCTCTACCTCATCGACCGGCGCCACGACGGAGCCGCCTTCAGCCGCGAGGATCAACATACGTGGCACCACACGCGATGAAGTAGAAGCCGGCGTCTCGCCTTCAAGCCCAAGCAAATGGCCCAACGACAGACATGGCACCAATGCACCTCGCACATTGGCAACACCTTGCAATACCCGGGAACGCTGGTGCGGCAGGGAATGTACTGATTGCAGCGGGGCGACCTCGACCAGGCAGCGCGATGCCAAGGCCAGCCACTCATCACCCAGTCGAAACAGCAGCAAGGAACGCGTCGGGCCACTGTTCTGGACAACCTCCGCCTGCCGATGCATTTCCTGGGAAAGGGCATAACGGTCAAGCAAAAGCGTTGCAGCATCCGCATAAACCGCGCAATTACGGCAATGAACATGTTCGGCCAGCAGCGAACACTGCTTGTCGCCATGAACACCTATGCGATTCCAACAATCGTCGATACTTGGCTGGTCGCTGGCAATCACATCCCATGCGTTACCCTGGCTCATCGTTCAGGCTCCCGTTCCAACCTCACCGCTCGTGCCTGTAACCGACGCGCACCGACAAGATCACCTTGGGAGGCCAACAACGCCGCCAGGTGAGCCAGCGCTTCAGGGTGCTGCGGCTCCAGATAAAGCGCCTTACGGTAGTGCCGTACGGCGTCGGCGCTATCGCCCGCAGTATCGCCAAGCAGACCCAGCCAATAGAACACCTGAGCGCAAGGCTCATGCTCGCGCAAGTAACGCTCACACGCGGCACGCGCCTGCACACTGCTGCCACTGTTGGCCAACTGGGCAATCTGCTCCAGCAGTTGCGCAGCAGTTCCAGTATTGGCAGAGGGCTGTGGCTTGGACTGAAACGCCGTAAAAGGCCGCCGCACAGGCTCCTGCACCGGACGCGGCGCAACCGGGGGTATCGGTTTCAACACCACCACAGGTTTGCTGACTGGCGCTTCCACTGGCTCCTGACGGACATAGGCAAATGATTGAGGAATACCCAAGGGGCGCATCCCCAGGCGCGCCAGCAGGCTGCCCTCGGCGGGTCCGATAAACAACACACCCTCGTCATGGGTCAGGCTTTTCAGCACTTCAAAAACCCGTTGCTGCGTGGGCACATCAAAGTAGATCAACAAATTACGGCAGAAAACGAAGTCGTAGGCGCCTTCACGCGTGCGCAGCATGGGGTCCAGCACGTTACCAACCTGCAAATTGACCTGCTGGCGCACGCGCTCGTCCAGTCGCTGCCCTTCGGCGCACTCACTGAAATGCACCTGACGAAACGCCTGCTGCAGGCCACGAAACGAATTTCGGCCATAAACCGCATGCTTGGCCCTGGCAATAGAGCCGCTACTGATGTCGATGCCATCAACACGAAACGCCGCCCCAGAGACACCGGCATCCAGCAATGCCATGGCGATGGAGTACGGTTCCTCGCCGGTAGAACACGGCAAACTGAGAATTCGCAGCGGTCGGCTACCCGCCAGCACGGCCAATCGCTTGAGCGCCAGGCTGACCAACGCGGCAAACGATTCCGGGTAGCGAAAGAACCAGGTTTCCGGAACGATCACCGCCTCGATCAGCGCCTGTTGTTCCTGGCTCGACTGCTGCATTTGCAGCCAATAGTCGTCCAGATCACGCGCCGAAACGGCAGCACAACGCTGATGCAACGCGCGCTCGACCATTGGCGCCCCTACCGAGGCGACATCCAGGCCAATACGCTCCTGGAGAAAGCGGAAGAACCGTTGCTCGCTGCTCATGCCAGCTCCCCGCCCGAATCGGCTGCCACCGGGAACAGCAACTGCCGAACTTCATCGCTCAACAACGCCTGAACCCCGATCCATTGCAGCAAGCCCTGCGCATCCTCGCGCACAGGCCCCAGGTAAGGCGCCTCAGTGTTATCCAGGCCATAAGGGAGGAATTCTTCAGGGGCGCAACGCAAGGTGTTACTGGCCTGCTCCAGAATCAGCCCCAACAACAGATCTGGCCGCTCGGGGTCGACACGGTAATGCACCAACACCAGCCGGGTACTGGTACGCGTCGCGGCAGGTTGGCCGAAGCTCAGCGCGCCAACATCAATCACCGGAACCAGATCGCCACGATGGGCCAGCACCCCGGCGACCCACTGTGGTGCCTGCGCAATAGGCTTGAGTGGCAAACGTGGCAACACCTCAACCACGTCATGAGTGTCGAGGGCAAAGCGCTGATCGCCAATGCGAAACAAGAGAAAAAGTTTGCCCTTGTTGGCCGCATCCATGCTGCTGTGTGGCGGAAGGTCGTTCATTGGCGTGTCAGACTTTGAACCGTGAAACGCCGCCACGCAGTCCGCTCGCGACCAGACTCAGTTCATCAATGGCAAAACTGGCCTGGCGCAGCGACTCCACCGTCTGGCTGCTGGCATCACCCAACTGAACCAACGCATGATTGATCTGCTCGGCGCCGGTGGCCTGGGCCTGCATGCCTTCATTGACCATCAATACACGCGGTGCAAGGGCTTGAACCTGCTGAATGATCTGAGTGAGTTGCTCGCCTACCTGCTGCACTTCGAACATGCCGCGGCGCACTTCCTCGGAGAATTTGTCCATGCCCATGACGCCCGCCGAAACCGCCGACTGGATTTCCCGCACCATCTGCTCGATATCGTAAGTTGCCACGGCGGTCTGATCTGCCAGGCGGCGGACCTCCGTAGCCACCACCGAAAAGCCCCGGCCATACTCACCAGCCTTCTCGGCTTCGATCGCCGCATTGAGCGACAGCAGGTTGGTCTGGTCGGCCACTTTGACGATGGTCACGACCACCTGATTGATATTGCTGGCCTTCTCATTGAGGATCGACAGCTTGTTGTTCACCAGATCGGCAGCGCCCATGACCTGATGCATGGTCTCTTCCATACGGGCCAGGCCCTGTTGCCCAGAACCCGCCAGAACGGAGGCTTGGTCAGCCGCGCTGCTCACCTCGGTCATGGTCCGAACCAGATCACGCGAGGTTGCTGCGATTTCCCGTGAGGTAGCACCAATTTCAGTGGTGGTCGCTGCGGTTTCCGTAGCGGTTGCCTGCTGCTGCTTGGAGGTGGCGGCAATTTCAGTGACCGAGGTGGTCACCTGCACCGAAGAACGTTGCGCCTGGGAAACCAGATTGGTCAGCTCACCCATCATGTCGTTGAAACCGGTTTCCACTGCGCCGAACTCATCCTTGCGGTGCAGGTTCAGCCGCACACTGAGGTCACCAGTGCGCAACATATCCAAAGCCCGAACAATCAGTTGCATCGGCGTACTGATCGCACGCATCAGTACCAGACCGCAGACGATGGCAGCCACAATCGCCATCAACAACGAGATGATCATGCTGATCTTGGCGCTTGCCACAGCATTGACGATCGACGAGGTCGCATCTTCGGCCATGTGACGGTTGTTATCGATCAAGGCGCTCAGGCTTGTCCGACCATTCATCCAGGCAGGCGTCAGCTCTTGCTCCAATAGCCGCTGGGCTTCCGGGTAGTTTTTACTGCGGTAAGCTTCAAGCACCTTGTCCAGTGCCTGTCGATACACTTGCTCAAGGCCCATGAATGCCTCAAAGCTGGCCTTGTCCTCGGCGTCCTTGATGGTCGTCTGGTAATTGGCCATTTGTTGCTTCACGCGCTCATCGAAGCTCTTGTAAAGCGCCATGTCAGCACTGCTCAATTCACGGTTTGCGCTCAATCCAACCAACTGCTGGGTCGTCACATAGCTATCGACCCAGGCGCTTCGAATCATTGAGCTGTAATAGATACCGGGAATGCTATTGGTACGCACATCCTCCTCACCAGACTCGATCGTGACCAAGCGTGAATAGGCAGCAACCACCATCAGCGACATGATGGCGATAATCACGGCGAAACTCGCCAGGATCCGTTGGCGCAGCGTCCAATTCTTCACAGTCAGCCCTCAAGTGTTCTACGCGAGCGGAAAAATGGGCGGATTATAGCCCGCCCCTCGTCGCTTTGCGGCTGACATAGCGCATGGAATGCGCTGAAAACCATAAATAATGGCAATTAGCCCATATTTTTGACTTCAGGCCTGGCGAACCTGTGCCTCCAATGCCTGTTTCAATGCCGGGTCCAGGCGTAATTGCCTGGCCAACTCATCCAGATAGGCACGCTCCATGAAATGCGCCTCATCCACCAGCATGACACTGGCAATGTACATTTCAGCAGCCATTTCCGGGGTACTGGCTGAACGCGCGACATCGGCCGGATCAAGGGGCTTGTTCAGCTCGGCATGCAACCAGTGCTGCAGCTCCTGATCGGACGTCAGTTTGACGAACTCGCCCTCGATCAATGCGCGTTCGCGTTCGTCGACATGCCCATCGGCCTTGGCCGCCGCCACCAACGCCTTGAGAATGGCCTGACTGTGCTGCTCAACCTGTACAGGGGGCAAACGGTCCAGGGTCTGCGGCTCGCCCTGCGGCGCCGACGCCTGGCTGGCCTGCCAGTTACCATAGGCTTTATAGGCCAGCACGCCCAATGCAGCCAAACCGCCATAGGTCAGGGCCTTGCCACCATACTTGCGAGCCTTCTTGTTACCCAGTAGCAAACCCATGGCACCGGCCGCCAGCGCCCCACCCCCGGCCCCCGAAAGCAAGCTGCCCAGCCCACCGCCCTTCGCGGCCTTTCCGGCAGCGGCATTACCAGCCTGGTTCTGCAACAGGTCCTTGCCGGACTTGAGGAGTTGATCAAGCAAGCCACGGGTATCCATTTACAACCTCCACGGGGGTAAAAAACTGCCATCCAGATTAAGCCGATGGGCTTCCCCGCACAGGGACGTATTTGCTTCCAGATGTTGCTCCCGCGACAACACCTTCCCATTGATAAAAACGATATAGACTCAAAGCACCCACAAAAAACTCATAAAAGCCCACACCATGATGACCTTGCGCCAGATCCGCCATTTCATCGCTGTTGCTGAAACCGGGTCCATTTCCGCCGCGGCTCAAACCGCGTTCATTTCTCAATCGACCCTGACACTGGCGATCCAGCAGTTGGAGCAGGACATTGGGGTCAGCCTGTTCAATCGACATGCCAAAGGGATGACGCTGACCCACCAGGGGCATCAGTTCCTGCGCCAGGCCCACTTGATCCTCGCCACTGTCGACAATGCCAAGCGCAGCCTGCAGCAAAGTACCGATCAGGTTGCCGGGCAACTGACCATTGGCGTAACCAGCCTGGTCGCCGGCTACTACCTGGCCGACCTGCTGACGCGCTTCCAGCGGGCCTATCCGAATGTCGATATCCGAGTCACCGAGGACGAGCGTCCCTACATCGAGCACCTGCTGGTCAGCGGTGAAATTGATGTCGGAGTATTGATCCTGTCCAACCTCGAAGACCGCCTGGCGTTGCAGACTGAAGTCCTCACTCACTCGCCTCACAGGCTCTGGTTACCGGCACGTCACCCCCTGCTCGAGCACGACAGCATCAGCCTGGCCGACGTCGCCTGCGAACCACTGATCCAGCTCAACGTCGATGAAATGGAACGTAATGCCCAGCGTATCTGGGCAGGTGCCGGCCTGCAGGCCAACATCAGTCTTCGCACGGCGTCCACCGAAGCGGTACGTAGCCTGGTGGCCGCAGGCCTGGGGGTTTCGATACAGCCAGACATGACCTATCGCCCTTGGTCACTGGAGGGCGACATTATCGAGGCCCGCCCCTTGGCCGACCTCAACCAGACCCTTGACGTTGGACTGGCGTGGCGCCGAGGTACGGCAAGGCCAGCCCTGGTCGACCCCTTCCTCACCGTGGCACGCGAACAACCCTCCGGACGCAAGCCATCTATTTAATCGAACGCAGCCTTCAGTATTTAGAATTTGTCGACCTAGCTCATGGCCACTAGTCTCTCTCTCGACGAGCACAAAGAACCATGGCTTCCCTGAGGAGCACTTGGCATCGCTAGAAAAAGAGAACTCGCAACATGGCTGGCACGCACCCGACTCAACTGCTCACTCATCTGCTGATTGACGGCGAACTGGTGGCTGGCCTTGGCCGGGAAGAAGCCATCATCAACCCTGCCACCGGCGAGGTGCTGACCCGGGTTGCCGACGCCAGTACCGAACAGGTCGAACACGCCATTCAGGCCGCTCAACGTGCCTTTGCAGGCTGGGCCCGCACAACGCCACAACAACGTGCCAGTGCCCTGCTCTCGATTGCTGATGCCATCGAAGCACAGGCAGACCTGCTGGCGCGCCTCGAAGCCTTGAACTGCGGAAAACCCCTGTATTTGGCTCGCCAGGATGACCTGACGGCCGCCATTGATGTGTTTCGTTTCTTTGCCGGGGCCGTACGCTGCCAGACCGGTCAACTGGCCGGTGAGTACCTGCCCGGCTATACCAGCATGGTGCGCCGCGACCCTCTGGGCGTGGTCGCCTCCATTGCACCGTGGAACTACCCGATCATGATGGCCGCCTGGAAGATCGCGCCTGCGCTGGCGGCCGGTAACACCCTGGTGTTCAAACCCTCCGAGCACACCCCCTTGTCGATTCTGGCACTGGCGCCGGCCTTGGCCGAGCGGCTGCCGCGTGGGGTGCTGAACATTGTCTGTGGTGGCGGCGAAGGGGTTGGCAGCCACTTGGTCAGCCACCCGGCAGTACGCATGGTGTCGTTGACTGGCGATATCGTCACCGGCCAGAAAATCCTCCAGAGCGCCGCCAAGACACTGAAACGCACACACCTGGAACTGGGCGGCAAGGCGCCGGTGATCGTCTGCAACGATGCCGACCTCAAGGCTGTCGTCGAGGGTGTCCGCACTTACGGCTACTACAACGCAGGCCAGGACTGCACCGCAGCCTGTCGCATCTATGCGCAAGCCGGAATCCATGATCGGCTCGTCGCCGAACTCGGCAGCGCCGTGTCCAGTGTCCGCTTTGCGGGCAAGCGCGATGCAGACAACGAGATCGGTCCACTGATCACTACCCGCCAGCGCGACCGGGTAGCGAGCTTCGTCGAGCGCGCCCTGAGCCAGCCCCATATCGAACGAGTCACCGGTGCTGCGGTGCATTCCGGGCCAGGCTTCTATTACCAACCGACCCTGCTGGCCGGCTGCAAGCAAACCGACGAAATTGTCCAGCGTGAAGTTTTTGGTCCGGTGGTGACCGTCACCCGTTTCGACGAGCTGTCCCAGGCCGTGGACTGGGCCAACGACTCCGAATACGGCCTGGCCTCCTCGGTATGGACACAGAACCTGGATAAAGCCCTGCACGTCGCGGCACGGCTGCAGTATGGCTGCACCTGGATCAACAGCCACTTCATGCTGGTCAGTGAAATGCCTCACGGCGGCCTCAAGCGCTCCGGTTACGGCAAGGACTTGTCCAGCGACTCACTGCAGGACTACAGCGTGGTCCGGCACATCATGGCCCGTCACCGCGAACCATGGGGTTAGACACGCATAACCGCACTACGCTTATAAGAAGTAGATCAGATAGCGCCTTCACTACTGCCCCGACCATAACTTAAAGAAGAGGGATAACCATGTTCGTGAACAAGACCGCAGTGTTCAGTTCCTTGGCTACCGCGCTGCTGGCCAGCGCCAGCCTGCAAGCGGCAGAACCGCTCAAGGCTGTTGGCGCAGGTGAAGGCCAACTGGATATCGTCGCCTGGCCCGGTTACATCGAGCGCGGGGAAAGCGACAAGAACTACGACTGGGTAACCGGCTTCGAGAAAGAGACCGGATGCAAAGTCAGCGTGAAAACTGCCGCGACCTCCGACGAGATGGTCAGCCTGATGGCCAAAGGCGGTTACGACCTGGTCACCGCGTCAGGCGATGCCTCACTGCGCCTGATCGTTGGCAAACGCGTGCAGCCGATCAATACCGCACTGATCCCCAACTGGAAGAACCTCGATCCGCGCCTGAAGGATGGCCCGTGGTATGTGGTCAACAAGCAGGTTTATGGCACACCGTATCAATGGGGTCCGAACGTGCTGATGTACAACACCAATGTGTTCAAGCAGGCCCCGACCAGTTGGAGCGTGGTGTTCGAGCCACAGAACCTGCCAGACGGCAAACCCAACAAGGGCCGCGTCCAGGCCTACGACGGCCCGATCTACATTGCCGACGCAGCGCTCTACCTGAAATCGGCCAAACCGGAACTGGGCATTCAGAACCCGTACGAACTTACCGAAACCCAGTACAAGGCTGTGCTCGACCTGCTGCGCCAGCAACAACCGTTGATTCACCGCTATTGGCATGACGCAACAGTACAGATGAGCGACGTGAAGAACGAAGGCGTGGCCGCCTCCAGCTCTTGGGGGTATATGGTCAATGGCCTGAAAGCCGAGAAACAACCGGTGTCTTCGGTCATTCCCAAAGAAGGTGCCACGGGCTGGGCCGATACCACCATGCTGCATGCCGAGGCCAAGCACCCTAACTGCGCCTACAAGTGGATGGACTGGTCATTGCAACCGAAGGTCCAGGGCGATGTCGCCGCCTGGTTCGGCTCGCTGCCTGCTGTGCCGGCAGCGTGCAAGGCCAGCGAACTGCTGGGCGCAGAAGGTTGTGCGACCAACGGTTTCGACCAGTTCGACAAGATCGCTTTCTGGAAGACCCCACAGGCCGAGGGTGGCAAGTTCGTACCTTACAGCCGCTGGACTCAAGACTACATCGCGATCATGGGCGGTCGCTGACGCCCTCGGGAACCGACACTGCCGACGCAGCTGACATGCTGCTGTCGGCAAGGCCGGTTCCCTGAGAGACACCTTACATCGATTTCAGCAGTCCAGGCGTTGGGCGCGCTGCGCGCCCCTACGCCTATTCGGAGCACCGCACCATGACGCTTGCAGTCCAGTTCACCCACGTTTCCCGTCTGTTCGGTGAGGTGAAGGCCGTAGACCGGGTTTCCATTGATATTCAGGACGGCGAGTTTTTCTCCATGCTGGGCCCGTCCGGCTCAGGCAAGACCACATGCTTGCGGCTGATCGCCGGTTTCGAACAACCCAGTGCCGGCTCGATTCGCATACACGGCGTCGAAGCTGCGGGCCTGCCGCCCTACCAGCGTGACGTCAACACCGTGTTTCAAGACTATGCCCTGTTCCCGCACATGAACGTGCTCGATAACGTTGCCTACGGTTTGAAGGTCAAGGGCGTCTCCAAAACCGAGCGCCACGCCCGCGCAGAAGAAGCCTTGGCCATGGTCGCCCTGAGCGGCTACGGTGCACGCAAGCCGGTGCAACTGTCAGGCGGTCAGCGCCAGCGCGTGGCCCTGGCCCGCGCCCTGGTGAACCGACCACGGGTGCTGTTGCTCGACGAACCCTTGGGCGCCCTCGACCTGAAGCTGCGTGAACAAATGCAGAGTGAGCTGAAGAAGCTCCAGCGTCAGTTGGGCATTACCTTCATCTTCGTCACCCATGACCAGACCGAAGCACTGTCAATGTCTGATCGCGTCGCCGTGTTCAATCGTGGGCGCATCGAACAGGTCGATACCCCACGCAATCTCTACATGCAGCCAGCCACCACATTCGTTGCCGAGTTCGTCGGCACGTCCAACGTGGTCCGTGGCGAACTGGCCCAACAGCTCAATGGCAGTAGCCTGCCGTTCTCGATTCGCCCCGAACATATCCGCTTCGGCGATGGCCCTTTGGCGGGCCATGAGGTGCAGGTCAGCGGGCTGCTCCATGACATTCAGTATCAGGGCAGCGCCACCCGTTACGAGTTGATGCTGGACAGCGGTCAAACCTTGGCCGTGAGCCAGGCCAACAACCAGTGGCAAACCCAAGCACTGACCTATCAGCCAGGCCAGCGCCTGACCGCTCGCTGGGCGCGCGAGGCCATGACCGCCCTGCAGGAAACCGCGTTGCATGAGGGGCAGTAACATGAGCCTGACCCTGGACAAACAGGCGCCCGCACAGAGCGACTCCGTGCTTCGCCGCTTCTCCAACCTGCTTTACCGGCGCCCGAACCTGTATCTGGCATTACTGCTGGTACCGCCACTGATCTGGTTCGGGGCAATCTATCTGGGTTCACTGCTGACGTTGCTCTGGCAAGGGTTCTACACCTTTGACGACTTCACCATGGCAGTCACCCCGGAGCTGACCCTGGCGAACTTCGCCGCCCTGTTCAACCCATCCAACTTCGACATCATCCTGCGCACACTGGGCATGGCCATTACGGTTTCACTGGCCAGCGCGGTCGTGGCGTTCCCTATCGCCTACTACATGGCACGCTACACCAGCGGCAAGACCAAGGCGTTTTTCTACATTGCCGTGATGATGCCCATGTGGGCCAGCTACATCGTCAAGGCCTATGCCTGGACACTGCTGCTGGCCAAGGGCGGGGTTGCCCAATGGTTTGTTCAACAACTGAACCTGGAGCCGGTGCTGCATGTCATTCTCGGTATTCCCGGCATTGGCGGCAGCACCCTGTCGACCTCGCATCTGGGCCGTTTCCTGGTGTTTGTGTACATCTGGCTACCGTTCATGATCCTGCCGATCCAGGCATCACTGGAGCGCCTGCCCCCCTCATTGCTGCAGGCCTCGGCGGATCTGGGTGCCAAGCCTCGCCAAACCTTCATGCAGGTCATCCTGCCACTGTCGGTGCCGGGCATTGCCGCCGGTTCGATCTTCACCTTCTCGCTGACCCTGGGCGACTTCATCGTGCCGCAACTGATCGGCCCACCCGGTTACTTCATTGGCAGCATGGTGTATGCCCAGCAGGGCGCTATCGGCAACATGCCGATGGCCGCAGCCTTTACCCTGGTGCCCATCGTGCTGATTGCTATCTACCTGTCCATCGTCAAACGACTGGGGGCCTTCGATGCACTCTGATAAAGCGTCCCTGGGCCTGCGTCTGGCCGCCTGGGGCGGGCTAGTGTTCCTGCACTTCCCGATCCTGATCATCTTTATCTACGCCTTCAACACTGAAGACGCTGCCTTCAGCTTTCCACCGCAGGGCTTCACCCTGAAGTGGATCAGCGTGGCGTTCTCCCGCCCTGACGTGCTGGAGTCGATCAAGCTCTCGTTGCAGGTCGCCTGCATGGCGACGCTGATTGCCTTGGTACTGGGCACGCTGGCTTCGGCAGCCCTGTACCGACGCAGCTTCTTTGGCAAGGAAAGCATCTCGCTGATGCTGATCCTGCCGATTGCCCTGCCCGGGATCATCACCGGCATCGCCCTGCTCTCCGCCTTCAAGCGCCTGGGTATCGAACCGGGTGTGTTCACCATTGTCGTAGGCCACGCCACCTTCTGCGTGGTGATCGTCTACAACAACGTCATCGCGCGCCTGCGTCGAACCTCACAGAGCTTGATCGAAGCGTCCATGGACCTGGGTGCCGATGGCTGGCAGACCTTCCGTTTCATCGTCCTGCCGAACCTGGGCTCGGCCCTGCTGGCTGGCGGCATGCTGGCCTTTGCCCTGTCGTTCGATGAAATCATCGTCACCACCTTCACCGCCGGCCATGAGCGCACGCTGCCGATCTGGTTGCTCAATCAGCTCAGTCGGCCCCGCGATGTACCTGTTACCAACGTGGTGGCGATGCTGGTAATGCTGGTGACCATGCTGCCGATCCTTGGCGCCTACTACCTGACCCGCGGCGGCGAAAGCGTTGCCGGCAGCGGCAAATAACTCCTGGAGGACTCGAACATGCAAACCAAACTGCTGATCAACGGCCAACTGGTCGCAGGCGAAGGTAGCGCCTACCCGGTCATTAACCCGGCACAGGGCAGCGTGCTGGTAGAAATCAATGAAGCCAGCGAAGCTCAAGTCGACAGTGCTGTACAGGCTGCCGACCACGCGTTTCAAAGCTGGTCGCAAACCTCCCCAAAAGAGCGCTCACAGCTGTTGTTGCAACTGGCCGACGCCATCGAAGCACAGGGTGGCGAACTGGCAAAGCTGGAGTCGGACAACTGCGGCAAGCCCTACCATGCGGCACTGAATGACGAGATCCCGGCCATCGCCGATGTGTTCCGTTTTTTCGCCGGGGCCAGTCGCTGCCTGAGTGGTTCGGCGGCGGGTGAATACCTGCCGGGGCATACGTCGATGATCCGTCGCGACCCCATCGGGGTTGTCGCATCCATCGCGCCCTGGAACTACCCACTGATGATGGTCGCCTGGAAAATCGCCCCCGCCTTGGCCGCCGGCAATACCGTAGTACTCAAGCCCTCGGAGCAGACACCACTGACCGCCCTGCGTCTGGCTGAGCTGGCCGCACCGATCTTCCCGGCAGGGGTCATCAATATCCTGTTTGGCCGTGGCCCGAGTGTCGGCACGCCGCTGGTGACCCACCCGAAAGTGCGCATGGTCTCGCTGACCGGCTCCATCGCTACTGGCGCCAACATCATTTCCAGCACCTCCGACAGCGTGAAGCGCATGCATATGGAGTTGGGCGGCAAAGCGCCGGTCATCATCTTTGACGATGCCGACATCGATGCCGCCGTCGAAGGCATCCGCACCTTCGGCTTCTACAACGCCGGCCAGGATTGCACTGCCGCCTGCCGCATCTATGCCCAAAGCGGCATCTATGAGCGTTTTGTCGAGAAACTCGGCCAAGCGGTGTCCACCATCAAATACGGCAAGCAAGGCGACCCCAGTACCGAACTCGGCCCACTGATCACTGCCCAGCACCGTGAACGCGTTGCCGGCTTCGTCGAGCGCGCCATCGCCCAACCACATATCCGTCTGATCACGGGCGGAAAATCAGTGCCAGGCCATGGTTTCTTCTTCGAACCGACCGTACTGGCCGACGCCCAGCAGGACGATGAAATCGTCCGCCGCGAGGTCTTCGGCCCAGTCGTTTCGGTGACCCGTTTCGAGGATGAAGCGCAAGTAGTGGCTTGGGCCAACGACTCCGACTACGGCCTGGCGTCCTCGCTCTGGACCGCTGACGTGGGCCGTGCACACCGTATCTCGGCACGCCTGCAATACGGCTGCACCTGGGTGAATACTCACTTCATGTTGGTCAGCGAAATGCCCCATGGTGGGCAGAAGCTGTCCGGGTACGGCAAAGACATGTCGATGTATGGGCTAGAGGACTACACCTGCATTCGCCATGTGATGTTCAAGCACTGATAGCTCAATAGCCGATGAGGGTGGCTCCGGTCTTTACCGGAGCCACCCTACTGATACCTTCACAAGCAACGCCATCGTCCCCTCAATCGCGCAGATCCGACTCGTGAATCGGCTGTTCACGGCTGGTGGCACGCTGGTATTGGGCCGGCCAGACCGCCTTGTTGCCCCCCAGGTCATCATCGGCATGCAAAGGCCAATAAGGATCGCGCAGCAGCTCCCGAGCCAGCAGGATGATGTCGGCCTGACCGGTGCGCAGGATATGTTCGGCCTGGGCCGGCTCGGTAATCATGCCGACAGTACCGGTGGCAATTTCCGACTCCTTGCGTACCCGCTCGGCGAAACGGGTCTGGTAGCCCGGCCCGACCGGAATTTCGGCATGCACGGAAGTACCGCCGGAAGACACATCGATCAAATCGACCCCCAGGGCCTTCAAACGTCTGGCCAGCTCAACGGTTTCATCCGGGTTCCAGCCATCCTCGACCCAGTCAGTGGCCGAAACCCGAACGAATACCGGCAGCTCTTTGGGCCATACCTCGCGGACAGCTTCGGTGACCTGCAACGTCAAGCGAATTCGGTTTTCAAAGCAGCTGCCGTATTCATCACGGCGCTGATTGCTCAAGGGCGACAGGAATTGGTGCAGCAGATAACCGTGGGCGGCATGCACCTCGACCACTTTGAAGCCGGCCGTCAAGGCACGCTTGGCCGCGCTGACAAAGGCCTGAATCACCTCGCGAATCTGCGCCAGGCTTAACTCACTGGGTGCCGTGTGCTCGGGATCAAAGGCAATTCTAGACGGCCCCACCGGTACCCAACCGCCGTCCTCCGGCTTGACGCTGCCACGCTTGCCAAGCCATGGGCGATGGGTACTGGCCTTGCGCCCGGCGTGCGCCAGCTGAATGCCGGGTATCGCGCCCTGGGCGGTAATGAACCGGGTAATACGCTGCAAAGGAGCGACCTGTGCATCGTTCCACAGGCCAAGATCCTGAGCGGTGATGCGGCCTTCGGCGGTGACCGCCGTCGCTTCGGTAAAGACCAACCCGGCTCCACCTACTGCACGGCTGCCAAGGTGTACAAGATGCCAGTCGTTGGCCAGCCCATCGGCGGCCGAGTACTGGCACATGGGTGATACGGCGATACGGTTGGGCAGGGTCAATTGGCGCAGGGTATAAGGCTCAAGCAGCAAGCTCATGGGGCACCTCTCAAATTAAGTGGTAAGGCTCCAGAGGCATTGATCGGCCGACCACAGAATCTTCCCCGCAGGCTCTTCGACCCGATCAACCCTTTCTAGAGCCTAGACCACTTTGCTCCCTGCAATCAGCGCGGCTCCATATGGACGATCATCAATTGCACGGTTTCCTGCCCTCGAAACTCGTTAAGGTCGAGTTTGTAGGCTAGTTCCACCCAACGCACAGTAGGGTTGGGCCAGATATCCCGATCAATGCCAAAGGCAATGCCGTCGAGCTTGACCGAGCCGCACTCACTCTTGAGCACCACTTTCAGATGACGTTCACCCACCACCCGCTGCTCGACCAGTTGAAACACCCCGTGAAACAACGGCTCGGGGAAGTGTTGTCCCCAGGGCCCGGCATGGCGCAACGCCCGCGCCAGTTCCAGGTGAAATTCCTCCGCCGAAAGGCTGCCGTCGGACAACAACCGGCCGGTCAGGTCTTCTTCACGCAATTGCCGACGTACTTCCTCGTCAAAGGCCTGAGCAAACGCCGGAAAGTGCTCTGCCGGTAGCGACAAACCCGCCGCCATCGCATGGCCGCCGAACTTGCTGATCAACTGTGGATAGCGAGCAGCCACCGCGTCCAGTGCATCGCGGATATGGAACCCCGGCACCGAGCGGGCCGAGCCCTTGAGCATGCCCTCACCGGCATCGGCAAAAGCGATGGTCGGGCGGTGGTAACGCTCTTTCATTCGCGAAGCGAGAATACCGATAACCCCCTGGTGCCAGTCGGGCTCGAACAGGCACAGGCCGAACGGCATAGACTCCAGCGGCAAATCCTTGAGTTGGGCCAGCGCCTCACGCTGCATTCCCTGCTCGATGGATTTGCGGTCCTGGTTCAACTCGTCAAGCTGGGCCGCCATGTCCTGCGCCAGGCCTGCATCGTCGCTGAGCAGACACTCGATCCCCAGGCTCATGTCATCCAGGCGTCCGGCCGCATTGAGCCGTGGCCCGAGAATGAACCCAAGGTCAGTCGAGGTAATACGCCGATGATCACGTCGCGCCACCTCCAGAATGGCCTTGAGCCCAGGCCGGGCACGCCCGGCACGGATACGCTCCAGGCCCTGATGCACCAGAATACGGTTGTTGGCATCCAGCGGCACGACGTCGGCGACACTGCCCAGGGCCACCAGGTCAAGCAGTTCGCCGATGTTCGGTTGTGGCTGAGTGGCATAGCGCCCAAGGCTGCGTAGCCGCGCACGCAGCGCCATCAGCACATAGAAAATCACCCCGACCCCGGCCAACGCCTTGCTCGGGAAGGTGCAACCAGGTTGGTTCGGGTTGACGATGGCGTCCGCTGCTGGCAGTTCGTTGCCGGGCAAATGGTGATCGGTCACCAGCACCTTGAGCCCGGCTGCCTTGGCTGCCGCCACACCTTCAACACTGGAAATACCGTTGTCCACGGTGATCAGCAACTGGGGCTGACGCTCCAGGGCTACTGCAACGATTTCCGGGGTCAGGCCATAACCGAACTCAAACCGGTTAGGCACCAGGTAGTCGACGTGGGCCGCCCCCAGCAAACGCAAACCGAGCATGCCAACCGTGCTGGCAGTCGCCCCGTCCGCATCGAAGTCACCGACAATCAGGATCCGCTGGCGCTGCTCCAAGGCCTCGACCAGCAGGTCCACCGCGGCATCAATACCTTTGAGTTGCTGGTACGGCAACAGGCGCGCCAGGCTTTTATCCAGTTCAGCTTCGGACTGCACGCCACGCGCGGCGTACAAACGGGTCAGCAGGGGTGGCAGATCGCCTAGGAAAGGCAACGTGGTCGGCAAGGGCCGCGGTTCGATACGCATGGGGCTACAAGGGCTTCTCTGGCAATCGGGAAACGGAGGGTGGACTCAGACGCGCTCGCCGAGCAGCCACTCCAGCTGGACTTCATGCTGACCGCGATCATCGGTGACAAAAATAGTCCCCTCACTGATCATCACGTCCCACTTGATTGCCCGAGGCATATCCGTTGCCAGGGTTTCCAGCACCTCTTGGGGCACTGCCGCGATGTTGACGTTCTTCAGCCCCTTGACCGCATCGACGACCTTGGTTTGCCAGACACGCAAGCTGCCATAAGCCAACAAGCTGGTGCGCTCTGTACGCCGCGAACACCAGGTCAGGCGATCGGCATCTGGCTGGCCGACTTCGATCCAGTGCAGAACGCGGTCATCCAGGCTTTTCTCCCAGAGTGCCGGCTCGTCGACGTCCGACAAACCGCGGCCAAACGCCAACTGCTCGTTGTACCAGAAGGCATAGGCCAGCAGGCGTACGGCCATGCGCTCTTCGGTTTCCGAAGGATGGCGGGCGATGGTCTGCTTGACGCTTTCATACACACCGCGATCAAGGTCTGTGAGATTCAGTTCAAACTTGTAGGTAGTGGACGGCTGGGCCATGAACGGGCTTCTTGCGAAAAAAGAAAGTCGCCCAGTCTAACCGATCTCGACACCCAGTCCCTTACAAACCTGCGCCAGAGCAGTATCTGTCGCCGCGCAGCTGTGATAAAAACAGCGCTCTGCCCAGTTGCAACGGATGCCTAATGTCTACGCCCAGCAAACCACTCGCCGGCTTGAAAGTCATCGAACTTGGTACCCTGATCGCCGGCCCCTTTGCGTCGCGTATCTGCGCCGAATTCGGCGCCGAGGTGATCAAGGTCGAGTCCCCAGATGGCGGCGATCCGTTACGCAAATGGCGCAAGCTCTATGAAGGCACCTCGCTGTGGTGGTTCGTGCAGGCGCGCAACAAGAAGTCGCTGACGCTGAACCTCAAGCACCCCGACGGTCTGAACATCCTCAAGCAATTGCTCAGCGACGCAGACATCCTGATCGAGAACTTCCGACCCGGCGTTCTGGAAAAACTCGGGCTGGGCTGGGACACCCTGCATGCGCTGAACCCAAAGCTGGTCATGGTTCGGCTTTCCGGCTTCGGTCAGACCGGCCCGATGAAAGACCAGCCTGGCTTTGGTGCCGTCGGCGAGTCCATGGGCGGGCTGCGCTACATCACCGGTTTCGAAGACCGCCCCCCCGTGCGCACCGGCATCTCCATCGGCGACTCCATCGCGGCCTTGTGGGGTGTGATTGGCGCGCTGATGGCCCTGCGTCATCGCGAAGTCAATGGCGGTCAGGGCCAGGTGGTGGATGTAGCACTGTATGAGGCCATCTTTGCCATGATGGAAAGCATGGTCCCGGAATTCGACGTATTCGGTTTCATTCGGGAACGTACAGGCAACATCATGCCTGGCATCACCCCGTCATCGATTCATACCAGCGCCGACGGCAAACACGTGCAGATCGGCGCCAATGGCGATGCCATCTTCAAGCGTTTCATGCATGCGATAGGGCGCGACGACCTGGCCGATGACCCGACACTGGCCAGCAACGATGGCCGTGACCTGCGCCGCGACGAACTCTATGGGGTCATCGACCGCTGGTCCCGGAGCCTGCCACTCGATGCGCTGATGCAGACCCTGAACGATGCGCAGGTACCCGCCAGCCGCATCTACTCTGCTGAAGACATGCTCAGCGACCCTCAGTTCCTCGCTCGGGAGATGTTCCTCCAGGCCAAACTGCCCGATGGCAAACCCTTCAAGATGCCTGGCATCGTGCCCAAACTGTCCGAGACACCCGGCTCAAGCGAGTGGGTTGGCCCCGAACTGGGTGCCCATACCGATGCCCTGCTGAATGACCTGGGCTATGACCAACAGGCGGTCGCCCGCCTGCGCGAGCAGGGCGCGGTCTGAACAGGGCACGCAAGCGGAACATGCTCGGCGTGGTGCTGGGCATGATGCTCGGCATTACTCTGCCGGCGTCCGCCTGGGCCAAGGAGACACTGATTTGGTTACTGCGCGATCTCCCACCCCTGACGATCTTTGAAGGACCACAGAAAGGCCAGGGTGTCGTCGACCAGTTACTCACAGAGCTGATCGCCAACATGCCCGAATACGATCACAGCATTGTCAGGGTCAACCGTGCGCGGGCGCTGCAAATGCTGCAGTCCCCCTCCTTCACCTGCGACCCGACGCTGATCTGGACGCCTGAACGCGACCGCTATGTGACGTATTCAATCCCGAACCTCGGCGCACTGAGTAACGGGCTGGTGGTACGCAAGCAAGATACCTCGCTGATCGCACCGTTCCTCAAGGATGGCAAGGTTGATCTGGAGGCACTGCTGGCCAGTCGCCTGCTCAAGCTCGGCATCGTCGCCGAACGCAGTTACGGCCCGGCTGTCGACGAAATGTTGAAAGCCGCCCCCCAGGAAACCCTGAATCGCCACTACGGCAACGATGCCGTGACCAACCTGCTGCAGATGCAGCACCTGGGCCGTCTGCACCTGTTACTGGGCTATCTTCCGGAAATTCGCTACCTGAGCAAACAGCAGCAACTGAGTGCAGACCATCTGACGGTGTACCCGCTAAAAGGCATCCCGCGCTATCAGTTCACCCACGTTGGCTGTTCGGATACCCCGCAAGGTAACGAGGCTATCAAGCACATCGATCAGTTGCTGCAATCACTGCGCCGCGACCTGATGCCAACCGCATATGCCCGCTGGCTGGACCCGGAACTGCGCGATAGCTACCTGAATGACGCCCGACACTTCTTCGATCAGCGGGCAGCAGATGCTGCGGTACAGGCGCCTTGAGTCAACATCAGCGATTGGGACCGTGCGCTGCCACATGAATACCCTTCACGGTAGCGGCGCAACTGCTGGTCCAGCGCCGGCACCGTAACAGGCCATGGCAGGCAACCCAACACCCATACCCCTTGCGCGCGCGCTCTGGTGCAAAGGCTGTTGGGTGACGTGGCATCTACCGCACCGACAACGAGCATTGCCCTGACGCCCGGATGATCGAGCAAGTGCGCCAGTAACGCCTCACACTCCGGCTCTGCCATGGCCTCATCGCAGATCAACAGGTCGACCCGGTTGCAACGCGTGAGTACATCCATGGCCGACGCCAGGGTATCGGCGGTCAGCACATTAAACACCCCGTTTGCGTTGAGCATTTGATGCAATGCCATCAACTGAAAGGGCCGCTCTTGAAGCACCAGGACATTAAGGGTTTGCATAAGGGGTTTCCTGTAGCTGACGTGATCGGTCACGCACGCAGGTACACTCTAGAAAACCCCTTTCGCAGATCCCATAGGACAAATCCGAAACGCTGCCGGGATAAGTCCACATTGAACGGCAATAAACACAATCGAAAAAAAACCCGTCAAATGACGGGTTTTCTTTTTCAGATCAGCCGATCACAGCGGCTTGCCGCGATTGCCATGCTGGCTGACAAAGGCTTGTACAGCCTTGAGGTCATTCGCCAATACCGTGCATTTTTCTTCACGGCTGAACAGATCGGCCAGGTGAGCCGGCAGCTCAAGCGCCTTGCCAACACCGGCTTTCTCTACCGCTTCCGGGAACTTGACGGGATGCGCAGTACCCAGAATCACCATTGGGGTGTCCAGGCTACGACGGCACTCACGAGCGGCCTTGACCCCGATCGCAGTGTGCGGATCGAGTACTTCACCGGTCTGTGCAAAGACGTCTGCAATGGTCTCGCAGGTTTGCGCGTCATCCACTGCCAACGAATCGAACAGCTTGCGAGCTTCGGTCCAGCGATCTTGCTCGACGCTGAAACCGCCACCCTGCTTGAAGTTGTCCATCAGCTCAGCGATAGCCGCACCGTTACGCCCGTGCAGGTCGAACAGCAGGCGCTCGAAGTTCGACGAGACCATGATGTCCATCGACGGCGACAGGGTCGCGTGCAGGGTTTCCTTGACGTACTGGTTGCCGCTCATGAAGCGGTGCAGGATGTCGTTGCGGTTGGTCGCGACGATCAGCTGGCTGATCGGCAAGCCCATATTACGCGCCAGGTAGCCTGCGAAGATGTCACCGAAGTTGCCGGTTGGCACCGAGAAAGCGACCGAACGCGCCGGGCCACCCAACTGCAGGGCCGCATGGAAGTAGTAGACGATCTGGGCCATGATCCGCGCCCAGTTGATCGAGTTCACTGCCACTAGGCGCGTACCCTTGAGGAAGCCCTGGTCGGCGAAGCTGGCCTTGACCATTTCCTGGCAGTCATCGAAGTTACCTTCGATCGCGATGTTGTGGATGTTCTCACCGAAGATGGTTGTCATCTGGCGGCGCTGAACTTCGGAAACTCGCTGGTGCGGGTGCAGGATGAAGATATCGACGTTGTCGCAACGGCGGCAGCCTTCGATGGCAGCCGAACCGGTGTCACCACTGGTAGCGCCGATAATCACCACGCGCTCGCCGCGCTTGACCAGAACGTGGTCCAGCAGGCGACCCAGCAGTTGCAGGGCGAAATCCTTGAACGCCAGGGTCGGGCCGTGGAACAGCTCAAGCACCCACTCGTTGCTGTTCAACTGACGCAGTGGGGCAACGGCAGCGTGGGCGAACTCACCGTAGGTTTCTTCGAGAATTTTCTTGAAATCGGCATCGGCAATGCTGCCGGTGACGAACGGACGCATCACTCGGAACGCCAACTCGTGGTACGGCAGACCAGCCCAGGAAGCGATCTCTTCCTGGGTGAAGCGTGGCAGGTTCTCAGGCACGTACAGGCCGCCATCGCTGGCGAGACCTGCCAGCAACACGTCTTCGAAATTCAGGGCCGGTGCCTGGCCGCGGGTACTGATGTAACGCATGACCTATTCCTCTAACGCAAAGACTGCTCAGTTCAGTTGTTCGACGCGAATACGCACCACATTGCCCACGACATCCTGCAGGGCTTCCAGTGCGGTGATGGCATCGTTCATACGCTGTTCGAGCACTCGGTGAGTCAGCAGGATCATTGGCACCAGGCCGTCATGCTCCTCGACTTCCTTCTGCATGATCGATTCGATATTGATACCACGCTCCGAGAGGATGCTCGCCACCTGAGCCAGTACGCCCGGATGATCCTTGGCCTGGATACGCAGGTAGTAAGCACTCTCACAGGCTTCGATCGGCAGGATCGGGTGAGCGGACAGTGAGTCAGGCTGGAACGCCAGGTGTGGAACACGGTTTTCCGGGTCCGAGGTCATGGCACGAACCACGTCCACCAGGTCGGCAACAACCGAAGAGGCCGTCGGTTCCATACCGGCGCCCGCGCCGTAGAACAAGGTCGAACCCGCCGCATCGCCATTGACCATCACAGCGTTCATCACGCCATTTACATTGGCAATCAGGCGGTCAGCCGGGATCAGCGTCGGATGGACGCGCAGCTCGATACCGTTGACGGTGCTACGAGCCACACCCAGGTGCTTGATGCGATAGCCCAGCGCCTCGGCGTAGTTGACGTCGGCCGTGGTCAACTTGGTGATGCCTTCGGTATAGGCCTTGTCGAACTGCAGCGGAATACCAAAGGCAATGGATGCCAGGATGGTCAGTTTGTGCGCGGCATCGATACCTTCGACGTCGAAGGTCGGATCGGCTTCGGCGTAGCCCAATGCCTGGGCTTCGGCCAGCACATCGGGGAAAGCACGGCCTTTCTCACGCATTTCGGTGAGGATGAAGTTACCGGTGCCGTTGATGATCCCGGCGACCCAGTTGATGCGGTTGGCAGAGAGACCTTCACGAATGGCCTTGATCACCGGAATGCCGCCTGCAACCGCCGCTTCGAAGGCGACGATAACGCCCTTCTCGCGGGCCTTGGCGAAAATTTCGTTGCCATGCACAGCGATCAGCGCCTTGTTCGCAGTGACCACGTGCTTGCCATTCTCGATGGCTTTGAGCACCAGGTCGCGGGCGATGGTGTAACCACCGATCAACTCGATGACGATATCAATCTCAGGGTTGCTCGCGACCTCGAACACGTCAGCGGTAATGGGGGTACCGGTAATCTGGCAATTCGGGTTTTGCGAACGCATGGCAATTTGTGCCACTTCGATTCCACGCCCGGCGCGGCGGGCAATCTCCTCGGCGTTACGCTGAAGTACATTGAAGGTACCGCCACCGACGGTCCCCAACCCACAGATGCCTACTTTGACCGGTTTCACTGTGAACTCCCCATTAAACGACCGGCATGAGACCGGTCGTGAAAACAGCCACGACCTCAGGTCGCGGCTCGCGATTGAATTACTTGTCGGCCAGCGCCAGCTTGGCCACCTGCGCAGCAGGTTGGTAACCTGGAATCACCTGACCGTTCTCCAGCACAATGGCTGGTGTACCGTTGACGCCAATCGACTGACCCAGCTGGAACTGCTTACTGACTGGGTTGGCACACTTGGCCGCCTTGATTTCCTTGCCGTCGATCATCTTGTCCAATGCGCCCTTGCGGTCGCTGGAACACCAGACCGCCTGCAACTGCTCGTCACCTGGTGAGCCGAGGCCCTGACGCGGGAAGGCGACATAACGCACTTCAATGCCCCGCTTGTTCAACTCAGGCACTTCAGCGTGCAGCTTGTGGCAGTAGGGGCAGGTGGTGTCGGTAAAAACGGTAATGTGCGACTTGGCTTGGCCAACCGCAGGATAAACCACCATTTCTCCGGCTGGAATGCCGTTGATGGTCTTGGCGATTGCCTGGCGCTCGGCTTTTTCGGTCAGGTTGACTGGCTTGCCATCCTGGATCTGAAACAGGTAGCCCTGCATGACAAACTGGCCATCGGCACTGGCATAGAGCACGCGCCCGCCCTTGAGTTTGACCTCATACAGGCCATTGAGCGGGCTGGCCGCAACGCTCTCCACTGGCACATCCAGCTGAAGCGACTGCAGGGTCTTGCGAATGGTCTGCTCGGCATCATCGGCAGCCGCGGCAAAGGTACTGACCAACGCCAGTGCGGCGGCGGCAAAAATCTGGGTCACGCGCATGGGAACTCCTGAAGGCGGACAAGGGCTGTGGACGGCCAGGCCGTGCCGGAAACACGCGGGGTCCATCGCCTGAAAAGCTAAACCGTCCAAGCCTACCACAGAAGCCGCGCCACTCCGACTGTGTACGACATATGCCGTCAACCCCGGGGGTGATGCTGTGCATGCAGTTCCTGCAGGCGAGCCCTGGCCACGTGGGTATAGATTTGCGTGGTCGACAGGTCACTATGCCCCAGCAGCATCTGCACCACGCGCAGGTCGGCACCGTGATTGAGCAGATGCGTGGCAAATGCATGACGCAAGGTATGCGGTGACAACGCCTTGTCGATCCCGGCAACCAGCGCCTGGTGCTTGATCCGATGCCAGAACGTCTGCCGAGTCATCTGTTCACCGCGCTGGCTCGGAAACAGCACATCGCTCGGGCGCTCCCCAAGCAACTCATTGCGGCCGTTACGCAAAAACCGCTCGACCCACACCACGGCCTCCTCCCCCATGGGCACCAGGCGCTCCTTGCTGCCCTTGCCCATCACCCGCAATACACCTTGGCGCAGGTTGACCTGATCAAGCGTCAGGCTGACCAGCTCGGTCACCCGCAACCCGCAGGCATAGAGTACTTCGAGCATGGCACGGTCACGCTGACCGATAGGCTGGCTGAGGTCGGGGGCCTTTAACAGGGCCTCGACATCAGCCTCCGATAGCGACTTGGGCAGCGGCCTGCCCAATTGCGGCATCTCCACCAGCAACGTCGGGTCGGTGGCAATCAGCTTCTCCCGCAACAGGTAACGATAGAAGCCACGCAAGCCCGATAGAAAACGCGCCGTCGAACGCGGCTTGTAAGCCTGATCGAGGCGCCAGGCCAGATGATCGAGAATCAACTCTCGGCCGGCGTCAGGCAACGCAATGCCTTTTTCTTGAAGCCAGCAGTTAAACAAAGCCAGGTCGCTTCGATAAGACTCACGGGTATTGTCGGCCAAGCCCTTTTCCAACCACAGGGCATCGAGGAACTGGTCAATCAGCGGGTGTTCTAGGGCGGGCATGTGGACTCGATGACAGGCAAACGAAACGGCGTAATGCCCCTAGTCTTCCACAACACCGTCGGCATAGGGAACCCGAATGCACAAACGCCGCACGAGCATACCTGGAAAGCTATCGTCCGGGTTTCGACTAGAACCCAGGTAGCACGGGAACCGGGCGCTTTTCCTCGTCTATTGCGACAAAACTGAACAAACCGTGAATGGCTTTATCTCGGCCGTCACACGTCATGCTCTCGACAAACACCTCAACCTCAACCTTGAGGCTGGTGTTACCAACCTTGACCACACGCCCTACCAACTCAACAATCGAACCCGCCGCGATCGGGTGCTTGAAGTCGATACGGTCAGTGGAGACGGTAACCAGTGGCAACCGACAAAAGCGCGTAGCTGCGATAAATGACACTTCATCCATCCAGGCCAGCGCGGTGCCACCAAACAAGGTGTTGTGGTGGTTGGTGGTCGACGGAAATACTGCCTTGGTTACACGGGTCACCGACAACTCGGTACGACGCTCGATTTCTTGCTCTCTGCTACTCATTAACATCACATCTTGGACAAATTTCGGGCAACAAAAAAGCAGCCCGAAGGCTGCTTTTTTCGCATGGCGGCCGCAGCCGCCGGTCAAACTGGACTTAAGCCAGTTTTTCCTTGATGCGAGCGGCTTTACCGGACAGGTCGCGCAGGTAGTACAGCTTGGCTTTACGCACG
Organism: Pseudomonas laurentiana; assembly: GCF_014648275.1. GTDB lineage: Bacteria > Pseudomonadota > Gammaproteobacteria > Pseudomonadales > Pseudomonadaceae > Aquipseudomonas > Aquipseudomonas laurentiana. The sequence continues at coordinate 24,679 of NZ_BMQU01000011.1, read as the reverse complement.
TCACCACGACGTTTCACGGCCAGGCTGTCGATTTGCGGGCTGTAGGTCTGGAAAGTACGCTCAACGCCAACACCGTTGGAGATCTTGCGAACAGTGAAAGCACTGTTCAGACCACGGTTACGCTTGGCGATAACAACGCCTTCGAAAGCCTGCAGACGAGCGCGATCACCTTCCTTCACTTTCACCTGAACCACGATGGTGTCGCCCGGGGCAAAGGTCGGGATCTCTTTGGTCATCTGCTCAGCTTCGATCTGCTGAATGATTTTGTTGGTCATGCTGTGCTCCTAAGGTAAATCGTCGGATCTACCATCGATACGTTAACTATCGTCCCGCCCGCGGAGATACTCCTCGAGCAGCTTCTTCTCTTCTCCAGAAAGTGAGCGACTTTCCAGAAGATCGGCGCGTCGTTCATAGGTCCGCCCAAGGGACTGCTGTAAACGCCATCGCCGGATGTGTGCATGGTTGCCACTTAGCAACACGTCGGGAACACGCTGATCCGCATACACCTCCGGACGGGTGTAATGCGGGCAATCAAGCAGACCATCAGTGAAGGAATCTTCCTCCGCCGAGTCCGCATGCCCTAAAGCTCCGGGCAGCAGCCGCGTAACCGCATCGATCAGTACCATCGCCGGCAGCTCGCCACCGGACAGGACATAGTCACCAATCGACCACTCTTCATCGACATGAGCTTCAATAAAACGCTCGTCAATGCCTTCATAACGACCGGCAATCAGAATCAACGACTCAGACGTGGCCAGGTCTTTAACCGCCGACTGAGTCAGCCTGCGGCCTTGTGGCGACAGGTAAATGACCTTCGCCGCCCCTCCAGTTGCTTGCCTGGCATTCACCAAGGCATCTTCCAGAGGCTTGATCTTCATTACCATGCCCGGACCACCGCCAAACGGCCGATCATCCACCGTATGGTGACGATCTGTGGTGTAGTCCCGCGGGTTCCAGCAGGTCAGTTGCAACAACCCCTGTTTCACCGCGCGGCTGGTAATGCCGTACTCACTGATGGCCGAGAACATCTCGGGGAACAACGTGATGACTTCTACGCGCAGGCTCGCCATTGCTTAGAAATCCGCGTCCCAATCCACCCTCATTTCACCTGCACCCAGGTCGATTGCCAGCACGCATTGCTCCGTATAGGGCAACAACCGCTCGCGATCATCCAGGCTGCCAGCACAGGGCTTGACCACCATTACATCGTTCGCGCCGGTCTCCAACAGGTGATCGATCTTCCCGAACAGTTGCCCGAGTTGGTCGATGACTTTCAGACCCACCAGCTGGTACCAGTAGTACTCGCCGTTGGTCAGGTTGGGCAAAAGGCTACGCGAGATGCAAATCTCATAACCGCTCAGAAGACGCGCTTCATCACGATCATCGAGCCCTTTGAGCTTGGCGACCAGATCCTTTTGAGTGGAACGGCCACTGACCAGCTCTACCTGTTTTACCGAACCATCACGACGAAGCGTCCAGTTACGGTACGACAACAGGTTTTCAATCGGATCGGTAAAGGAATAAACCTTCACCTCGCCGCGAACGCCGTGAACCGAAAAAATCTTGCCAACAACGATCAGGTCATCAGCACTTTCTGGCGTCGCGTTCATACTGCTCAGGCAGCAGCCTTGGCAGCGTCCTTCAGCAGCTGAGCAACACGCTCAGACGGCTGTGCACCTTGGCTCAGCCAGTAGGTGGCGCGCTCTTGGTTCACGGACAGACGAACTTCACCACCGGCAGCAACCGGGTTGAAGAAGCCAATACGCTCAACGAAACGACCGTCGCGCGCATTGCGGCTGTTGGTCACGGTGAGGTGGTAGAACGGGCGCTTTTTGGAGCCGCCACGGGCAAGACGGATGGTTACCATGTGAACATCATTCCTGTAGTCGGTGCTGCAAATCTGTAATGCACAGCGGGCACGGGTGCCCGAAAGGCCGCATATTCTCAAGGAATATACGGACTTTTGCAAATGCCTTTTTCCGGCGACCCTGAAGGCGCCTTGCAGATTTGCCAGTTGTGCCGCTGCTGACAGCGGCGTTTTATCCGCCAATGGCGGAACCCAGTGCGCTGGCACAAACCCCGAAGGCCCGGCCAACGCCTTGAATTTGAGGTTACAGCTTCGGCATGCCGCCGCCTGGCATCATGCCACCCAGGCCGCGCATCATTTTTGCCATACCGCCCTTGGCGGAGAATTTCTTCATCATTTTCTGCATTTGCTTGTGCTGCTTGATCAAGCGACCGATGTCCTGCACCTGGGTACCGGAACCGATGGCGATGCGGCGCTTGCGCGAACCACTGATCATCTCGGGATCACGACGCTCGGCCGGGGTCATCGAGTTGATGATCGCTTCCATCTGCTTGAACTGCTTCTCGGCAGCGCCCTGGGCGCTACCCATCTGCGCCAGGTTGACTCCGCCGATGCTTGGCAGCTTGTCCATCAGACCGCCGAGGCCGCCCATGTTCTTCATTTGTTGCAGCTGGTCACGGAAGTCTTCGAGATCGAAGCCCTTGCCCTTCTTCAGCTTCTTGGCCAGCTTGTCGGCCTTTTCCTTGTCGAGGGTCTGCTCGGCCTGTTCAATCAGGCTAAGCACGTCACCCATGCCAAGGATTCGCGAAGCAATACGGTCTGGGTGGAACGGCTCCAGGGCTTCGGTCTTCTCGCCCATACCGATGAACTTGATCGGCTTGCCGGTAATCGCACGCACCGACAGTGCAGCACCACCACGGGCGTCGCCATCGACCTTGGTCAGTACCACACCGGTCAGTGGCAGCGCATCGCCGAAGGCCTTGGCTGTATTCGCCGCATCCTGGCCGGTCATGGCGTCGACCACGAACAGGGTCTCGATCGGCTTGACCGCAGCATGCAGCTGCTTGATCTCAGCCATCATCTCGGCGTCGACGTGCAGGCGACCGGCGGTATCGACGATCACTACATCGATGAATTTCAGCTTGGCTTCGCGGATTGCAGCTTCAGCAATGGCCACTGGCTTCTGGCTGATATCCGACGGAAAGAAGGTCACGCCAATATCGTTGGCCAGGGTTTCCAGCTGTTTGATTGCCGCAGGACGGTAGACGTCGGCAGACACCACCATCACGGTCTTTTTCTTGCGCTCTTTAAGGAAGCGCGCCAGCTTGCCGGCGGTGGTGGTCTTACCCGCACCTTGCAAGCCGGCCATCAATACTACCGCGGGCGGAGCGGCGTTGAGCGCCAGGTCTTCGTTGGCAGCCCCCATCAGGCCTTCAAGCTCGGCCTGGACGATCTTCACGAACGCCTGGCCTGGCGTCAGGCTGCGCGACACCTCGGTGCCGACGGCACGTTCCTTGACCTTATTGACGAAATCCTTGACCACCGGCAGGGCGACGTCGGCCTCGAGCAACGCCATGCGCACTTCACGCAGGGTGTCTTTGATGTTGTCTTCGGTCAGCTTGGCTTTGCCGGTGACATGGCGCAGCGTCTGTGACAGACGGTCGGTCAAGTTTTCAAACATGGGGATCCTTTCAGGCTCTGTTGAACCGAGGTTTATCAGCTGCCTCTGGCGCGCTCGGCCAGCCTTGGGCGAAGGCAGGCCGACGATTATAACGAAGACTGAGCACTAAGCACACCTGGCCGTCGGCTTGCAGTCTTCCTTGGTGCACGCGTTCTATGCCAAACTCAGTCTCTTTCGGGCTTGCCTAACAGGATTTATGCTCCCCTTGTCACCCAGTCTGCTACCCAACTTGATCGCCGCCTGCCTCTACGCCGCCGCGACTCTCTATCACGGTACACGCCTCGCACAGGGCACCAGGGCCAACAAGCGCCTGCTCAGCCTGCTTGGCTCATTTGCCGTTGCCGCTCAAGGCACCGCACTGTACTGCCAACTGCTGACCCCACTGGGCCTGAGCCTGGATTTTTTCAGCGCCGCCAGCCTGATCGCTACGGCAGTGATCACCTTGACGCTGGTCGCCTGCCTGCGCATCCCGGTGGAAAACCTGCTGGTACTGCTGTTTCCACTGGGGCTGATCACCGCCCTGAGTGCGCAGTTCGCCCCCGCTGGCACGCCGCCGCTGATCAATGAAGAACCCGGCATCCTTGCACATATCCTGCTGTCGATCCTGGCCTACGGCATGTTCACCATCGCTGTATTCCAGGCGCTGCTGTTGCTACTGCAGGACCACCAACTCAAGCACAAGCACCCTTCAGGCCTGATCAAGAACTTCCCACCGCTGCAGACCATGGAAAGCCTGCTGTTCGGCTTTCTATGGGCGGGCTGGGGACTATTGTCGCTCTCGCTGATCTCCGGCTGGCTGTTCGTCGAAAACCTCTTTGCCCAGCACCTGGTGCATAAAACGCTACTGGCCTGCCTGGCGTGGATCGTGTTCAGTGTGCTGCTCTGGGGCCGTAACCGCCTCGGCTGGCGCGGACACAAGGCAATCCGCTGGACACTGGCCGGTTTCTGCCTACTGATGCTGGCCTACTTCGGCAGCAAACTGGTACGCGAATTCATCCTGCACATCTGACAGGCCGCCACGTATGGACAACCTGCCATTAGCCCCACTGCTCGGCGCACTGGCGCTGGCGCTGATATGGTCGGCACTGTTCGCCGCAGTGGACGCGGCGCGGCAACACCTGTTGCAGCGGCGTAACGGCCAACAGGGGGAGCGGATCACACTGGAACTCCCTCCTTCCGCCTTGATCCTCTGCGCCAGTCTCGGCAAGTTGCTGGTACTCGCCCTGGCCATCCAGATTGGCCTGCATTGCCTGGGTGAAGCCGGCCTTTGGATTGGCGCAAGCGCTGCAGCCCTGATACTACTGATATTTGCCGAGTACATGCCCCGTCGACTGGCGCAACGCTATCCGGAAGCCATCGTCGGTCTCGGCAACAGCCTGCTCAAGTACCCACTGCTGGTCATTCAACCACTGGCCAGCCTGCTCGATGGCATTGCCCGGCTGCTGCTACGCCCCTTTGCCGCCAGAGCCAACACAGTCAGCCTGCACGACAACAGCGAGCCCGGTGCGCATGCGGAACAGGACACCGCAGAGGAACACAGCCATCACAAGGCCCCGCTGCTCCATAGCCTGCAGACCCTGGAGAAGGTGACGGTCAACGACATACTGGTGCCGCGCAACGAAGTGGACGGCATCAATCTGGATGATTCGATCGAAACAATCATCGAGCAGTTGATCATCAGCCGTCATACCCGCCTGCCGGTATTCCACAGCGATATCAACCAGGTTGAAGCGGTACTCAACACCCGCCAGATCAGCCACTTGCTGCCCAAGGGTGAACTGACCAAGGACATCCTGCTGGCGACCTGCTACGAACCATACTTCGTCCCCGAAAGCACGCCCCTGCAGCTTCAACTGCTGAACTTCCACAAGCAGCAGCGGCGCCTCGGTGTGGTGGTCGACGAATACGGTGAAGTGTTGGGCATCGTCACCCTGGAGGACATCCTCGAAGAGATCGTCGGCGAGTTCGAGGATGAGCACAGCCTGGACAACCCGCATATCCATCCACAGGCCGACGGTCGCTTTGTCATCGAAGGCACAGCCTCACTGCGCGAACTGAACCGTTGCCTCGGCTGGCACCTGCCCAGCGATGGGCCCAAAACGCTCAACGGGCTGGTCACCGAGGCCCTGGAAAGCATCCCTGAAAGCGCTGTATGCCTGAAAATAGGCCGATATCGCATGGAAATCCTCGAAACCGAGGACAATTGCGCCAGTCGCGTGCTGATCTGGACGGTAACCCGCTAGCCATACTCGATGCGCGCTTTACCGACAGCGGCTCAAACCCCAGCGCCTGCGAACACTCGCCTTGCCTTGCGCACATTCGCCGGTCTATGGAGCAAGCGCTGCACGCCAGCTCATCGGCGGCAAGCCGGACTCCAGCAGGAACCAGGCTTGCTACCGATGGCGCTTAAACCTTACAACTCAACCTTGACCGCTTGCGAAGCACGGGTCGCCTTGGCTCGGGCAGCCTCAATCGACTCGTCACGCGCCAGGCACACGCCCATACGGCGCTGACCATTCACTTCCGGCTTGCCAAACAGACGCAGTGCGGTATCCGGCTCGCTCAGCGCGGCGCCCAGGTTGGCAAATGCGGTCTGCTGCGACTGACCCTCAACCAGAATGACCGCCGACGCCGACGGGCCAAACTGACGAATCAACGGGATTGGCAGGCCAAGAATGGCGCGGGCATGCAGGGCGAACTGCGACAGATCCTGGGAGATCAGGGTCACCAGGCCAGTATCATGCGGGCGCGGCGATACTTCGCTGAACCACACTTGATCGCCTTTGACGAACAGTTCGACACCGAACAGGCCACGACCGCCCAGGGCCTCAGTGACGGCCTTGGCTACACGCTCGGACTCAGCCAGAGCAACCGGGCTCATGGCCTGCGGCTGCCAGGACTCCTGATAGTCACCCTTCTCTTGGCGATGACCGACAGGTGCGCAGAACGTCGTGCCACCAATGTGTCGCACGGTCAGCAAGGTGATCTCGTAGTCGAAGTCAATGAAACCCTCGATGATCACTCGCCCCTTGCCGGCTCGACCGCCCTCTTGAGCGTAGTCCCAGGCCTTCTGCAGGTCATCGACACTCTTGAGCAGGCTTTGCCCCTTGCCCGAGGAGCTCATCACCGGCTTGACCACACACGGGAAGCCCAGGTCTTCAACGGCTTTGCGGTAGTCCTCGAAGGTGTCGGCAAAATGATACGGCGAGGTCGGCAGATCCAGCTCTTCGGCGGCCAGACGACGGATACCTTCGCGGTTCATGGTCAGTTGCGCTGCACGAGCGGTCGGCACTACGGTAAAGCCTTCAGCTTCCAGCTCGACCAGGGTCGCGGTGGCAATGGCTTCAATTTCCGGAACGATGTAGTGCGGCTTCTCGGCCTCGATCACAGCACGCAGGGCGACACCATCAAGCATGTTGATCACATGGCTGCGGTGCGCCACTTGCATGGCCGGTGCATCGGCGTAACGGTCCACGGCAATCACTTCAACACCCAGGCGCTGCAGCTCGATTACCACTTCCTTGCCCAACTCGCCGCAGCCACACAGCAGTACGCGGGTCGCGGTCGGCGACAATGGGGTTCCGATACGGGTCATCTCAGGTCCTCAAAAGGAAGGAGTCCAGGGCCGCCCCGCGCTCGGTGCAACCCGGTAATAGGGGGCACATTTTACATGAACCAGGCATCTAAGCCTCAGCTGGCGTAGGCGTTTTTCCGAGCGCGCCAGGCCATGGCCAGCCAGACCACCGTGACACCGGCAAATTTGGAGCCCAATGCGGTCCCCACGACGGCTGGCGTCAAGGCGCCGATCATGCCGAAGAAAATAAAGGTATCCAGTGGAATGCTCAGTGCCGAACTCAGCCACAGGCGGTCATGCAAAGGCCGCTTGGTGACACTGAAGACCAGCCAGTCAATGCACTCGGAGATCGCAAAAGCCGTGGCGCTGGCCAGGGCAATGGCTGGCTCGGAAGTGAGATAGGACAGCACCAGCGCCGCCAGCATGGCGATCAGTGCACCATGCCCGAAGCGTGTTTGCACCATATCGCGCAGGATGAACACCAGCCCGCCCCAGGCGGACCAGATGATGTCCAGGTGCGGAGCGCTGGAAAAAGCGTAATTGATCAGCACGACACTGCTGATGTAAGCAATCAGAAAGAACATAGGGGCAACCGAAGGGCAAGCCGCACAGAATACTTGACCGCCCCGGTAAGGCTCAAGCCGATGGCTGGGCCGTCGGCAGTATCAACCCCGCAGCCAGCGCTCGCTCATGGCACAACACCAGCACCTTGCGTCGCTCACTGTTGTCCATACGCCCCCAGTGGGTGATTTCACTGGCCGTGCGCTGACAACCGGTACAGATATCCTGCTCGTCCAGTGCGCACACGCTGACACAAGGTGACGCCACCGGGCGCTCCGGGCTGACCATCATGCCTCCTGCTCAGCCAGATCGCGGGCATAACGCTGCGCATTGTGAACGTAGTGAGCCGCATTGGCTTCGAGCATTTTCATCTGCGCCTCGGTCAACTCGCGCACGATCTTGCCCGGCGAACCCATGACCAAGGAACCATCAGGGATCTCCTTGCCTTCGGGAATCAGCGCATTGGCGCCGATGATGCAGTGCTTGCCGATACGCACGCCATTGAGGATGACCGCGTTGATGCCGATCAGGCTGTAGTCACCCACCGTACAGCCATGAAGCATGGCATTGTGGCCAATCGTCACGCCCTTGCCGATGGTCAGCGGCGACCCCATGTCGGTATGCATCACCGTACCGTCCTGAACGTTGCTGTTCTCGCCAATGTCGATCAGCTCGTTGTCACCACGCAGTACCGCACCAAACCAGACACTGGCGCCCGCCTGCAGGCGCACTTTGCCAATCAGCGTGGCGGTGGGCGCAGCCCAGCTCTGCGGATGAGCTTCGACCCGCAGGTCGCCCAGACGGTATTTCATGCGTGGTTCCTCACGATTGGATCATGGCGGGTGAGCCCGCTCAGATTGGAATGAAACGCTCTGGTGGTTTGTGCAGACTGATGCCGGCATCGTAAACCAGATTGACCAGCTCGACGATCATGATCGCCGACAATCCCCAGATCTTGTATTCGCCGAATCGGTAACTGGGCACATACCAACTGCGGCCCTGATAGTCGATACGGTGGGTATGGTCGCGCGGGTCTTGGCGAAAGAACGCCAGTGGCACGGTGAACACCGCTGCGATCTCCGCATCGTTGGCGCGGTACTCGACATAGTCGGGAATCACCCCGACAAAGGGTGTGACGCGCAAGCCGTGCAGAGAAATCAGCGGGCTTAACGGGCCAATGACCTCCACCAAACCCGGTGGCAGACCAATCTCCTCCTCGGCCTCGCGCAAGGCGGTAAAGATCAGGTCAGGGTCTTCCGGGTCACGGCGCCCCCCCGGGAAGGCCACTTCACCACCGTGGGTGGACAGCCCCTTGGCACGCAGGGTGAGGACCAGCTCAGGCTCGTCGCTGCGCGTGATGGGCAATAACACGGCGGCCTCGGGAAAACGTCGATCCGTCTCCAGGGTACTTGGTGTATGACTACTCACTCGGCGAAGTAACTCGTCCAGCATGGTCTCTCTCAATTCAAGGACTCCCCTGCATCATGCACCAATTGCACCGCCCTGCCCAACCCCCTGCGGCAAACCCGCTTGCAGGCCTAGCGACGCTGGCGCGAAGATAGCCCTAACCATCAGGATAATCCGATCATGAATTTCTGCAGCGCCTGCGGCAAACCGGTCACTCAGCGCATACCTGCGGGCGACAGTCGCCTGCGTTATGTGTGCGAGCATTGCCAGACCGTGCACTACCAGAATCCGAACATCGTCGCCGGCGTTCTGCCCATCTGGGGCAGCCAGGTATTACTGTGCCGCCGCGCCATCGAACCACGACGCGGGTACTGGACCCTGCCGGCAGGCTTCATGGAGAACGGCGAAACCCTCGAACAGGCCGCGCGCCGTGAAACCGTCGAAGAAGCCTGTGCGCGGCTTGGCCCGATGAGCCTGTACCAACTGTTCGACCTGCCGCACATCAATCAAGTGCATGTGTTCTTCCGCGCCGAACTGGCCGACCTGGATTTCGCCATTGGCGAGGAAAGCCTGGAGGTACGGTTGTTCGAAAAAAGCGAAATACCTTGGGATGAGCTGGCTTTCCGCACTATCAGCCGTACCCTAGAATGCTATTATCGCGACCTCGTCGAACAGCGCTTCCCGGTCGGTAACGAATGCCTGCCACCCCTGTTCGGCCTGTCATTCACGACCTAGATCTGGCTACTTATCAGGGATAATGTTTCATGCGTTGGTTGCTTGCCCTCTTCTGCCTCACAGTGGCCTCGGTATCCCAGGCGGCCTTCACCGAAACCATTGTGACCAAGTCGGTCCCCCAGCAACGCTCGGTCGAGAAAGTGCTGGTCATCAAGTCTGCTCGTCAGCTGCAACTGATCAGTGCCGGCGAGCCGTTCAAGAGCTACCGCATCTCCCTGGGCAAACAGCCCAATGGCCCAAAACAGCGCGAAGGCGATAAACGCACCCCGGAAGGCCTGTACTGGCTTGACTGGCGCAAGGTCAGCGATCGCTACAACCTGGCCATGCATGTTTCCTACCCAAACGTCAGCGATGCTGCTCGTGCGCGCCGCGAAGGTGTCGAGCCTGGCGGCATGATCATGATCCACGGTACGCCGCTCAATGAAGAGTACCCCGAGTGGTACTTCCATACCCTGGACTGGACCGAAGGCTGTATCGCCATGAAGAACGCTGACATGCGCGAAGTCTGGAGCCTGGTGAAAGATGGCACCCTGATCGAGATCCGCCCCTGAGGCACCAGGGCAGCAAACTGGACCCATAAAAAAACGCCGCGATCGATACCGATCGCGGCGTTTTTCATTACCCCCCCTTAAAAGTTGGCGAGCTGCCAGACTTCATAGGCCGGGGTTTCATACGGATGACTCTGCTTCAGAGCGGTGACGACCGATTCAATCAACGTATCGGCCACCACCAACTCTACCCGCCACTCTTCAACCTGCTCAACCACACCCGTCTGCCCAATGAACGGCTGACTGCCATCCAGTGGACGAAACTGGCCCTGACCAAGCACCTGCCAGGCGCAGCAATCATAGTCACCGATTCGACCGCCACCGGCGGCGAATACGGCGGCCTTGACCGCCTCAAGATGGCTAGGCGGTACGAAGAAGGCGAGCTTGTACATCGGGCTTAGTTCACCCACACGCGGGCGTTGCGGAACATCCGCATCCACGCACCGTCTTCGTTCCACTCGTCCGGCTTCCAGGAGTTCTGTACGGCACGGAAGACCCGCTCAGGGTGCGGCATCATGATAGTGACGCGACCATCGCGGCTGGTCAGACCGGTAATACCCCGTGGCGAACCGTTAGGGTTGGCTGGGTAAGCCTCGGTGACCTTGCCATGGTTGTCGACAAAACGCAGCGCCACGCAGCCGGACAGGTCGGCTTCAAGCAGTGCCTCAGGGCTCTGGAACTCGGCATGACCTTCACCGTGAGCGATGGCGATCGGCATGCGCGAACCCGCCATACCCTGCAGGAAGATCGAGTTCGACTCCTGCACCTGAACCATGGCTACACGCGCCTCGAACTGCTCGGAGCGGTTACGCACGAAATGCGGCCAGAGCTCGCTGCCCGGAATCAGTTCGTGCAGGTTGGAAAGCATCTGGCAACCGTTGCAAACACCCAGGGTGAAGCTGTCGTTACGCTCAAAGAAGCCCTGGAAGGCGTCACGGGCACGGCTGTTGAACAGGGCCGACTTGGCCCAGCCTTCACCAGCACCCAGCACGTCACCATAAGAGAAGCCACCGCAGGCGACCAGTCCCTTGAAATCGTTCAGGTCGACACGCCCGGCGAGGATATCGCTCATGTGCACGTCGATGGCATTGAAGCCTGCGCGGTCGAACGCAGCAGCCATTTCTACCTGGCCGTTGACACCCTGCTCACGCAGGACTGCCACTTGCGGGCGAATACCTTTCTTGATGTACGGCGCGGCGACATCCTGGTTGACGTCAAAACCAAGCTTGGCGTTCAAGCCTGGGTTGTCTTCTTCCAGCAGGGCGTTGAACTCCTGATCGGCACAGTCGGCGTTATCACGCAGACGCTGGATCTGGTAGCTGGTTTCCGCCCACGTACGCTGCAGCGAACGACGCTCACCGTCGAACAGCACCTCGCCGTTCAGGCTGATTTGCACCTGGGCACTGTTGACCGGCTGGCCGATCACGGCAACACAGTCTTCGCCAAGACCTGCGGCGCTGAACTGTGCCAGCACCTCAGCCGTAGCGTCCTGACGCACCTGGATCACCGCACCCAGCTCTTCGTTGAACAGCACCGCAGCGACCTTCTCACGCTTGCTGGTCAGGGTGTCGAGCTCCAGGCTCAGGCCACAGTGACCGGCAAAGGCCATTTCCAGCGCACTGACCAGCAGACCGCCATCGGAACGGTCGTGGTAGGCCAACAGGTGACCGTCAGCATTCAGGCCCTGGATCACGGCAAAGAAGGCCTTCAGGTCTTCGGCATCATCGACGTCCGGCGCCTGGCTACCCAATTTTCCGTGGGTTTGCGCCAGGATCGAAGCGCCCATGCGGTTCTGGCCACGGCCGAGGTCGATCAGGATCAGATCGGTCTCGCCCTTGTCCATGCGCAGCTCTGGAGTGAGGGTCTTGCGAATATCGGTCACAGGTGCGAAACCGGTGACAACCAGCGACAGCGGCGAGGTAACGCTCTTCTCGTTGCCCTCTTCGCTCCAGCGGGTCTTCATGGACATGGAGTCCTTGCCCACCGGAATGGTCAGGCCCAGCTCTGGGCACAGCTCCATGCCAACGGCCTTGACGGTGTCATACAGACGCGCATCTTCACCCGGGTGACCTGCAGCGGACATCCAGTTGGCCGACAGCTTGATATCGGACAACTTGCCGATCCGCGAGGCGGCCATGTTGGTGAGGGTCTCGCCAATCGCCATGCGACCGGACGCCGGGGCATCGAGCAAGGCCAGCGGAGTGCGCTCACCCATGGCCATCGCTTCACCGGTGTAGACGTCAAAACTGGTGGCGGTGACAGCGACATCCGCCACGGGCACTTGCCAAGGGCCGACCATCTGGTCACGAGCAACCAGACCGGTGATGGTGCGGTCGCCAATCGTGATCAGGAAGCTCTTGCTGGCCACCGTAGGGTGACGCAACACGCGATCGATAGAGTCATCCAGCGCCAGCGCGCTTGGGTCGAAATCATCGCCCAACTCCGCTTCACGGGTTACAGAGCGGTGCATTTTTGGCGGTTTGCCCAGCAGCACGTCCAGTGGCATATCTACCGGATTGTTGCCGAAATGGCTGTCGGTAACGGTCAGATGCGGTTCGGCAGTAGCCTCACCCACCACCGCGAACGGGCAGCGCTCACGCTCACAGATGGCCTTGAAACGCTCGAAATCGGCAGCATCGACCGAGAGCACGTAACGCTCTTGGGATTCATTGCTCCAGATTTCCAGCGGCGCCATGCCTGGTTCGTCGTTCGGTACGTTGCGCAGCTCGAAACGGCCACCGCGACCGCCGTCGTTCACCAATTCAGGGAAAGCGTTGGACAGACCGCCCGCACCGACGTCGTGAATGAACTTGATCGGGTTGTTGTCACCCAGCTGCCAGCAACGGTCGATCACTTCCTGGCAACGGCGCTCCATTTCCGGGTTTTCCCGCTGAACGGAAGCGAAGTCCAGGTCAGCCGAGCTGGAGCCGGTCGCCATCGACGAGGCAGCACCGCCACCCAGGCCGATCAACATGGCTGGGCCGCCCAGTACGATCAGCTTGCCGCCGACGCTGATTTCGCCCTTCTGCACGTGTTCTTCACGGATGTTGCCCATACCACCGGCCAGCATGATCGGCTTGTGGTAACCACGGACTTCATCACCGTGAGGGGTAGTGATCGACTGCTCGAAGGTACGGAAGTAGCCGGTCAGGGCTGGACGACCGAATTCGTTGTTGAACGCCGCACCACCCAGTGGGCCTTCAATCATGATGTCCAGCGCATTGACGATGCGCTCAGGCTTGCCGTAAGGCTTCTCCCAAGGCTGTTCGAAGCCAGGGATCCGCAGGTTGGATACGGTGAAACCCGTCAGGCCGGCTTTCGGCTTGGCACCACGGCCGGTAGCGCCTTCGTCGCGGATCTCGCCACCGGAACCGGTAGATGCACCCGGGAACGGAGCGATAGCGGTCGGGTGGTTATGGGTCTCGACCTTCATCAGGATGTGGACCGGCTCCTGCACCGCGCCATACTGGCGGGTTTCAGGGTTCGGGAAAAAACGACCGGCCACGGAACCAACGATCACCGAGGCGTTGTCCTTGTAAGCAGACAACACGCCTTCGCTGTGCAGTTGGTAGGTGTTCTTGATCATGCCGAACAGGCTTTTTTCCTGGCTTTCGCCATCGATATCCCAGCTGGCATTGAAGATCTTGTGTCGGCAATGCTCGGAGTTGGCCTGGGCGAACATCATCAGTTCGATGTCGTGCGGATTGCGCTTCAAGCCCAGGAAGGCATTGACCAGGTAATCGATCTCGTCGTCGGCCAGGGCCAGGCCCAACTCGACGTTGGCCTTTTCCAATGCGGCGCGGCCACCGCCCAGTACATCGACCGCCGTCAGCGGCTTGGGTTGTGCATGGCTGAACAGACCGGCGGCATCTTCCAGCTTGCTCAGCACCAGCTGAGTCATGCGGTCGTGCAGCACGTCGGCAACGGCAACGACATCCGCCTCGCTCAGCTCGCCGCTGACATAGAAGGCGATGCCCCGCTCCAGGCGCTGGATATTACTCAGGCCGCAGTTGTGGGCGATGTCGCTGGCCTTGCTCGACCAGGGCGAAATGGTACCGAAACGTGGCACTACCAGAAACAGGCGGCCAGTGGGCTCCTGGACCGGTACGCTAGGGCCGTACTTGAGCAGACGTGCAAGCACCTGCTGTTGGTCGGCGGTCAGATCACCGTCAACCTCGGCGAAATGAGCGAATTCAGCATACAAACCACTAACAGCGGGGACTTTCTGGCTCAGTTGCTCGATTAACTTACCGTGGCGAAAGGCAGAAAGGGCAGGAGCGCCGCGCAGGATCAACATCGTCGGGACAGCCTCAGGAAGGGGGTGTGCTTAGAGGCCGTGCATTGTAGCCTAAACCGGCGCGTCAGGCACTCGAAACGCTGCATCCAGCCCTGGCCGAATATCGGTATCTTCTGGCTGCCTACAACAGAGGCACCTCTTTAATTGAAAAAGACGGTAAAGGCCCTACTTTTTCGCGTACATTTTTGCCCAGTGCTAACAGACAAGCCACCCATTGTCGAGATATGGCTGGACCTGACCTTTGCGTATACTGCACGTTATGTTTGCCCAGACTGCTTTGCGCCAGCGTTGCGCCAAATGGCTCATCGCAACCGGACTCTTCCTGCTGCTCGGTGCCTGTGTTGAAAAACCCAGCACACTCGAGCGGGTCAAAGAGGATGGCGTGCTGCGCGTGGTTACCCGCAACAGCCCGGCCACCTACTTCCAGGACCGCAACGGCGACACCGGCTTCGAATACGAACTGGTCAAGCGCTTCGCCGACGATCTGGGCGTAGAGCTGAAGATCGAAACCGCCGACAACCTTGATGACCTTTTCGGACAACTGGGCAAGCCACAGGGCCCGGTGCTGGCGGCTGCCGGCCTGGTCAGCAGCGAGCAGCGCAAACAACAGGTACGTTTTTCACACCCCTACCTGGAAGTCACCCCCCAGATCATTTATCGCAACGGTCGCTCCCGCCCCACCGACGCCACCGACCTGGTCGGCAAGCGCATCATGGTGCTCAAGGGCAGCTCCCACGCCGAGCAGTTGGCTGAACTGAAGAAGCAGTATCCCAAGCTCAACTACGAAGAGTCCGATGCGGTCGAGGTCGTCGACCTGCTACGCATGGTCGATGAAGGCCAGATCGACCTGACCCTGGTCGACTCCAACGAACTGGCAATGAACCAGGTGTACTTCCCCAACGTACGGGTGGCGTTTGATCTGGGTGACGCCCGCGACCAGCGCTGGGCAGTGGCCGCTGGCGACGACAACAGCCTGCTCAACGAAATCAACGCCTTCCTCGACAAGGCTCAAAAGAATGGCACCCTGCAGCGCCTGAAAGACCGTTACTACGGCCATGTCGATGTGCTTGGCTACGTCGGCGCGTACACCTTCGCCCAGCACCTGCAGCAACGCTTGCCACGCTTCGAAAAGCATTTCCAGGCCACAGCCAAGAAAGAGAAAGTTGATTGGCGCTTGCTGGCGGCCATCGGCTACCAAGAGTCCATGTGGCAGGCCGAGGTCACCTCCAAGACCGGCGTTCGCGGGCTGATGATGTTGACCCAACGCACCGCACAGGCCATGGGCGTCTCCAATCGACTGGACCCCAAGCAGAGCATCAGCGGCGGCGCCAAGTACTTCATACACGTCAAGAACGAACTGGACGACAAAATCGAAGAGCCAGACCGTACGTGGTTCGCACTGGCAGCCTACAACATCGGCAGCGGCCACCTGGACGACGCACGCAAGCTGGCGGCCCGAGAAGGCCTGAACCCGAACAAGTGGCTGGACGTAAAGAAAATGCTGCCACGACTGTCGCAAAAACAGTGGTACAGCAAAACCCGATACGGCTACGCCCGCGGGGGCGAACCCGTGCACTTCGTGGCCAACATTCGTCGCTACTACGACATCCTGACCTGGGTAACGCAGCCACAACTTGAAGGCAATCAGGTGGCGGAAGGCAGCCTGCACGTGCCGGGAGTCAACAAGACCAAACCGCCTGAGCAGCCATCGTCCCTCTGACCCCCTCGCTAGCACTCAACGCCTTTGCAGCGGGCCCGCTCAGGATCGCGCACGACGCGCCTTGAAGAATTCACTGAGAATGCTGCCGCACGCCTCGGCCAGCACCCCACCTTCAAACAACACGCGGTGATTGAGGAAACCCTGGGTAAAAAACTGCCCCTGGCTCTGCACCACACCGGCTTTAGGTTCCAGCGCTCCGTAGACCACCCGGGCAATACGCGAGTGGACGATCAGCCCCGCGCACATGCTGCACGGCTCCAGCGTCACGTAGAGCGTACTGCCCGGCAAGCGGTAGTTACTGGCAGCCTGTGCTGCTGCACGAATGGCGACCATCTCGGCATGGGCACTGGGGTCGCTGCCACTGATCGGGCAATTGAACCCCCGGCCAATGACCTCACCATGCTGCACCAGCACCGCCCCCACCGGTACCTCACCCAGGGCCGCGCCCTGAGCCGCCAGGTCCAGGGCCATCTGCATGAAAGCCTGATCGCGACTGCGGTCAATGATCTGGGGCTGGCGCATCATGCCACCTCGATTGCAGCCATCAGGCCGGTTTCCATGTGATCGATGACATGACAGTGGAACATCCAGGTTCCCGGGTTATCTGCGACCAAGGCGACCTGGGCACGTTCGTTCTTGCCCAACAGGTAGGTGTCAGTGAAATACGGCTCGATCTTGCGTCGATTCGACCCAATCACCTTGAATGACATGCCATGCAGGTGAACCGGGTGCTGGTACTGGGTCATGTTCTTCAGCTCGAAGATGTAACTCTTGCCCTTCTTCAGGGTAGCAATTGGCCGATCAGAGCAGGTTTTATCGGTGATATCCCAGGCAATACCATTGATTTGCCACAAACTCGGCGGTCGATTTTCGGTATTCACCGACACTGAACCGGCCCACTCAAAATTGAAGTTGAGCTTCTCGGCATTGGCCAGATCAGGCTCGGCCACCGGGTTGGCCGGCAGCGCTGGCGGCCAGTCACTCGGCGCGTCATTGCTGGCAACCGAGCGCAAGGTTCCCAGGCGTACCGGACCATCACGCAGGGAGATTTCCTCACCGGCTGGCGGCACCTTGATCGCCAGGCAAATACGCATACCCGGGCCCAACCAGTAATCCTTGCCCAGCGGACGCGGCGTGATCGGGTTGCCATCCAGCGCATAAATACGCGCCTCGGCATTCCCGCGCAGGTTGATCCGATAGGTCAGCGTGCTGTCCAGGTTGAGCAAGCGCACACGGACAATCTGCCCGGCCGGCAGATCAACAACGGCATTGGGCTCACCATTGATGGTGAGCAAGCGCCCCGCCGTACCACCCCGGGCAGCCTCCCGAGGCACGCTGAAAGCTACGAAGGCGCCCTGCTCGTCCACATGCCAGCTCTTAAGGCTCAAGGTCCGCTCATGCTTGAACCCGGTGGGCTCTCGCTCTTCGACAATCAGCGGCCCTACCAACCCGCGCCCCAGCTCTTCACTGCTGCTCACATGCGGGTGATACCAGTAGCTACCGGCATCCGGCACACGGAATTTGTAGTCGAAGTATTCGCCGGGCAACACCGGCAGTTGCGAAACGTAGGGTACGCCATCCATTTCCAGCGGCAGGCGAATACCGTGCCAGTGAATGGTCGTGGGCACTGGCAGGTGATTGATGAAGCGGACACGCAGCCATTCGCCCTGACGCACGCGCAACTCCGTGCCTGGTGCAGAAGGCCCGAACGCCCAGGCCGGCGTCTTGTAGCCCGATACCAGTTCCACATCCAAGGGTGCGGCAATCAGCTCGTAATCATGGCCAGCATTCGGGTCGGTCCTGCCCAGCCAGTAGCGCGCAGCGCCCCCCGCCCCCAAGCCAACCGCCACCAAGCCAGTAAGGCCACCGAGAATTTGTCGCCGGGTAAAGGACATCGGAGCAAGCACCTCGCACTACAGACTCAACAGGCTGGCGCACTGTGCCAGCGATGAAGGGCGAATACGATACACCTGCATTTGAGAAAGATTAAGTGAAGACTTTGTCGCACCTGCCTTGTGATATCCACCCCGTCTGCACCAGAATCCCCGCGAGCAGCTCCTGCCATTGAAAAATCTGGACTGCAGCTCACCTCATAGGGATATCCACGCATGATCGACTTCAACAACAAAGGCTTCTTCAAGCTCAAGCAAAACGACGAGTACGCCGAACGCGTAACTGCCCTGCTGCTAGACGGCGAGCACGTCATCGACGCCTACAAATCCATGCGCGACGGCGTGGTGTTCACCAACAAGCGCATCATCGCAGTGAACGTGCAAGGCATCACCGGCAGCAAAAAGGATTTCACCTCCCTGCCCTACAAAAACATCGTGGCCTACTCGGTTGAAACGTCCGGCACGTTCGACCTGGACTCCGAGCTGGAAATTTACTTTTCATCCCTGGGCAAAGTGAAGTTCGAGTTCACCGGAAAGACCGCGATCGTCGAAATTTCCAAGCTGATCTCTGCACATATTTTTGCCTGACCTCTGCGGCAGGCGTGCCTGCGATGGCATCGGCGGGATGTTAACGCTTGTGTGACGCCTGCATCGTTGGCAAACCCACTCCGCACAGGCGTCTGCGCCAGAATGCCTTCGGCTAAAAAAACAAACCCCCGCTAAAAGCGGGGGCTTGTCAGTAGCCTATGCCGAACGCGGGATCATTCCCACTCGATGGTTGCCGGCGGCTTGCTCGACACATCGTAGGTCACCCGCGAGATACCATCGATCTCGTTGATGATACGGCCACTGACGGTTTCCAGCAGCTCGTACGGCAGGTGCGCCCAACGAGCGGTCATGAAGTCGATGGTTTCCACCGCACGCAGGGCAACAACCCAGGCGTAACGACGGCCATCACCGACCACACCCACGGATTTGACTGGCTGGAACACCACGAACGCCTGGCTGACCTTGTGGTACCAGTCGGCCTTGCGCAGCTCTTCGATGAAGATGTGGTCGGCACGACGCAGCAGGTCGGCGTAGTCTTTCTTCACTTCACCAAGGATCCGCACGCCCAGGCCCGGGCCCGGGAACGGGTGACGGTAGACCATGTCGTAAGGCAGGCCCAGTTCCAGACCGATACGGCGGACTTCGTCCTTGAACAGCTCGCGCAGCGGCTCGACCAGCTTGAGGTTCATTTCCTCTGGCAGGCCACCGACGTTGTGGTGCGACTTGATCACGTGGGCCTTGCCGCTCTTGGCACCGGCAGACTCGATCACGTCTGGGTAGATGGTGCCCTGGGCCAGGAACTGGATGTTCTCCAGCTTGCTCGCCTCAGCATCGAACACGTCGATGAAGGTGCGACCGATGATCTTGCGCTTCTTCTCTGGGTCGGCTTCGCCGGCCAGATTGGACAGGAACTGCTCCTCGGCGTTGGCACGGATCACCTTGACGCCCATGTTCTCGGCGAACATGGCCATCACTTGCTCACCTTCGTGCAGGCGCAGCAGGCCGTTGTCGACGAAGACGCAGGTCAGCTGATCGCCAATGGCACGGTGCAGCAGCGCAGCAACCACCGAGGAATCGACACCGCCAGACAGACCCAGCAGTACGTTGGCCGAACCCACCTGCTCACGCACCTGGGCAATGGCGTCTTCAACGATGTTCGACGCGGTCCACAGTGCTTCGCAGCCGCAGATGTCGAGGATGAAGCGCGAGAGGATGCGACCGCCCTGCTTGGTGTGGGTCACTTCCGGGTGGAACTGCACGCCGTAGTAGCCACGGGTGTCGTCAGCCATACCCGCGATCGGGCAGCTAGGGGTGCTGGCCAGAATATGGAAGCCTGCTGGAATCTCGGTAACCTTGTCACCGTGGCTCATCCAGACATCGAGGCCGAACACGCCATCGTCGTCTACATGGTCTTCGATGCCGTCCAGCACGCGGCTCTTGCCGACGATATCGACACGGGCGTAACCAAATTCGCGCAGGTCGGAACCTTCAACCTTACCGCCCAGTTGCTCGGCCATGGTCTGCATGCCGTAGCAGATACCGAACACCGGAACACCCAGGTCCCAGACGGCCTGCGGGGCACGTGGGCTGTTGGCTTCGTGGACCGACTCGGGGCCGCCTGCGAGGA
The DNA here is from genome assembly GCF_014648275.1 of Pseudomonas laurentiana. Classification (GTDB taxonomy): domain Bacteria; phylum Pseudomonadota; class Gammaproteobacteria; order Pseudomonadales; family Pseudomonadaceae; genus Aquipseudomonas; species Aquipseudomonas laurentiana. The sequence goes on along the minus strand of NZ_BMQU01000011.1, from coordinate 4,281 downwards.
TGATGCCACGCGGGGCGAATTCGCGAATCGCTTCATCGTCCATGTCGAACGGGTGCAGCTCGCAGTACACACCGATTTCGCGAACGCGGCGAGCGATCAGTTGGGTGTACTGGGAACCGAAATCGAGGATCAGGATGCGGTGAGCGTGAATGTCGAGGGCCATGACTCAATCTCGTCAGTGGTAATCGGAAACGACACGGGGCTGTCGATAACAGCCCCGCTTGCTAGTACTGCCAGAAGCATCAACCTACGCGGTAGTTTGGCGCTTCTTTGGTGATCTGTACGTCATGCACGTGGGACTCGGCCATGCCGGCGCCCGTGATGCGGACAAACTCAGGCTTGGTGCGCATCTCTTCGATGGTGGCACTGCCGGTGTAACCCATCGAGGAGCGCAGACCGCCCATCAATTGGTGAATGATTGCGGCCAGGCTGCCCTTGTACGGAACGCGACCTTCGATACCTTCCGGTACCAGCTTCTCGGCACCGGCCGAGGAATCCTGGAAGTAACGATCGGAAGAACCCTGGGCCTGGGACATTGCACCCAGCGAACCCATGCCGCGGTAAGCCTTGTAGGAACGGCCCTGGAACAGCTCGATCTCGCCTGGCGCTTCTTCGGTACCCGCGAACATCGAACCCATCATCACGCAGGAAGCACCTGCAACAATGGCCTTGGACAGGTCACCCGAGAAACGGATGCCGCCGTCGGCGATCAATGGCACACCGGTGCCTTCCAGCGCAGCGGACACATTGGCGATAGCGCTGATTTGCGGCACGCCAACACCTGCAACGATACGGGTGGTGCAGATCGAGCCTGGGCCGATGCCGACCTTGACCGCGTCGGCGCCGGCTTCAACCAGTGCCTTGGCCGCAGCGCCAGTGGCGATGTTGCCGCCGATGACCTGCACTTCAGGGAAGTTTTCCTTGACCCAGCGAACGCGATCGATAACGCCCTTGGAATGACCGTGAGCGGTGTCGACCACCACCACGTCAACGCCAGCAGCAACCAGCGCTGCGACGCGCTCGCCAGTGTCCTTGCCGGTGCCGACAGCGGCGCCGACGCGCAGGCGACCCTGGTCGTCCTTGCTGGCCAGCGGGTAGGCCTTGGCCTTTTCGATGTCCTTGACGGTCATCATGCCCTTGAGGGCGAACTGCTCGTCGACGATCAGGACTTTTTCCAGGCGGTGCTTGTGCAGCAGCTCGCGGACTTCGTTCTTGTCGGCGCCTTCGCGGACAGTGACCAGACGCTCTTTCGGCGTCATCACTTCACGCACGGTGGCGTCCAGACGGTTTTCGAAGCGCACGTCACGGGAAGTCACGATACCGACCAGGTCACCCTTGTGCAGTACCGGTACACCGGAGATATTGTTCAGGCGGGTCAATTCGAACAAGTCGCGCACGGTAGCGTCAGCGTCGATGGTGATCGGGTCTTTGACCACGCCAGCCTCGAACTTCTTGACCTTGCGTACTTCGGCAGCCTGCTGCTCGATGGTCATGTTCTTGTGGATGATGCCGATGCCACCTTCCTGCGCCATTGCAATGGCCAGACGGGCTTCGGTCACGGTATCCATGGCGGCGGAGACCAACGGAATATTCAGCTCGATGCCACGGGTCAAACGGGTCTTGAGACTGACTTCATTGGGCAGTACCTCGGAATAACCAGGCACTAGGAGAATGTCGTCGAAGGTCAGGGCTTCTTGGCTGATACGCAGCATCGCGGGGGCTCCCGGGCGGGAAAAATGGAAGCGCGCCATTATACTCATACCCGGGCCTTCACTCAATGTATAGATGGCCCTTCGGTCAGTTGCCGTTCAATATTACCTGCACCACGGCCACGGGCTGGTCCAGCCAATCGGCAAATGCTTCGATAAAGGAAGGTTTGAAACCGGCGTCGGCCCAGTTGTTAAAGATAAAACCCAGGTTGGAAAACCCACACGGCTGCAAGAACAGAAAGCCGTTGATATCGTCTTCATGACCGCACTCGGGACAGGTGAAGTTATCGGTCTGCCCAGGCATCCACTCCTCCAGGCTCTCGAACAGTGCCTCGCCAACCTCACGACGGCATTCGGCACACCCCGCCTCCTCCAGAAACCCCTGCACCGGCGTATAGATGCAACGCTTGGTGACCACCTCAAGACCATTGACCGGTTGATCGAACGGCAGCAACTCTGGATGCAGCACTACCTTGCGTGCCCCCGGTGCGATGCCATAAGCCATGCGATTACCGGTACGTCCGCAGGTGCTTAGCTGTTCTTCGACAATGTTTTCGCGCACCAACCAACGCAGGATCGCCCGTGCTCTCGGCTCATGTACCGGGACCGTGGAAATTTTCGGGACGATGATGCTCTGGGTATTCATAACGACGGCCAAACCGATTCAAAGCGGCCAGTTTAACCCGTGCTCAGGCACTCAGATAGCGACCGATCAGAGCAATACCACTGGCCAGTACCAACCAGGTGACCACACGCACAAAAGCTTCGCGCGACAGGTTCAAGGCCAACCGTCGGCCAACCCACAAACCAAGCAGCATCATCGGCGCCAGGCACAGCGCCAGTACCAACAACGGCAGGTCGGCATACACACCTGCGATCAGAAACAGGCTCAAGCGCACCAGCGTACTGCAACTGATCAAGGCGCTCTGAGTGGCACGCACCTGATCCTTGGAGGGTAACCGGGCATTCAGGTAGATCGCATAAAGAAAGCCGCCACTACCGAACAGCGCACCAAACAGACCTCCGACCGTGCCCATCGGCACTACCCAGGCGGGCGCCAGGCGTGCGGGCTTGACCGTCAGCGCCAGGCTGTAGACGGCATAGGTCGTAATAAACAGCCCCATCAGCAGCAACAGCAGGTCGGACTTGAGGTTGAGCAAGAACACCACACCCAAGGTACAGCCCAGCGCCATGCACGGCAGCAGACGCATCAGCTCACCGCGAACAACGGCCTTGCGCGCCGGTAGCCAGTTACCAAACGCCGCCACGAAATCCAGCAGCACCAACAACGGGATAATCCGCGATAACGGCATGAACTGAATCATCACCGGCCCTGCGACCAGCGCCGTACCAAACCCGGCGACACCAAAAACAACATAGGCCGCACCGATACCCAGCATGATCAGCAGCCAGTCCATCGCCGAAAAGGGAAGCAGGGAAAACACCATTGCCACAGTCATAGCGAGCGACCTCTAAGGAAGACGCCGAAACTTTAGCCACTCACCAGCCATGCCGACTAATATGCAATTCATGCAGAAGGCATCTCCAAAAGGCATAGCTCAATGATCTCCACGCGACAGTTGCGCTACTTCGTTGAAATCGCCGACAGCGGCAGCTTCAGTGCCGCCGCCGAGCGCCTGTACATCGCCCAATCGGCCTTGAGCAGGCAGATCAAGGCGCTGGAAGACCTGCTCGAGACACCACTGTTCGAGCGCACCGCCCGACAACCACGCCTGACAACAGCGGGCGAGGCGTTCCTGCCACGTGCGCGCAGCCTGCTCAGCGAACTGGAAAAGGCCAGTCGCATGGCCCACGAAATCGGTAATGGCCTGCGCGGCAGCCTTCGCCTCAGTCACTCCAGCACCGTGCCGCTGACAGGGCACTTGCTCGCCCGGCTCAGCCGCTACCTGCAGGACAACCCAAAGGTCTCCATGGAGATTGCCCAGCAGTCCTCTGAAGCGCAGCTGGAAGAACTTGTCGAAGGCCGGCTGGAGCTTGGCCTGCTGCGCCTGCCCGTACTGCGTCAGCATGAAGCCTTGTGCATTGAGCCACTGTTCGAGGAACCGCTGCTGCTAGCGGTGGCCAGCGACCACCCCTTGGCCAGCACGGCCACAGCCAGCCTGGCGCAATTGCGAGAAGAAGCCTTTATCTCCATCCCCCATCGCCAACGAGGCGGCTTGAGCTACCTGTCTGCGCAGTTATGCATGCAAGCGGGGTTCTTTCCGAAGGCTGCGCGGGTGGTGTCACGCAAGACCACGCAACTGCAGTTGATTCAGGCCGGGTTTGGCGTGGCCTTGCTACCGCGCTGCATGAAAGACATCGCACCCACCGGACTAACACTCGTGCCCCTGGTCGATGAGGGCTGCACCAGCACCGTGGCCGTCGCATATCGGCGTGATGCAGGGCCGTTGGTGCAGCAGTTTGTTAAACACCTGTGTGCACAGGGCTGACTCATCTGCCAACTGGCGAGGGTTGCGATTGAACCCTCACACCAAACGGATCAATCCAGAAAACCGGATTCGGCGCATACACATACAGGTTCAGCCCACCCGCATAGCCAATCGGGTCCTTG
>NZ_BMQU01000010.1 GCF_014648275.1 Pseudomonas laurentiana | reverse complement strand
GTTTCGACTGCGCCGGAAGAGGTGCGCATTATAGAGAGATCAAACGGGGCGTCAAGGGCTAATATTGGAAACATCTCAAAAAGAACATCTGGGATTAACCAGGTGGGCTACGGCGCCCCGCCCTCAAGCGCTCGCTGCGTCAGAAAATAGCCATTCAGGACACGAGCAGCAACAGCGATAGGCTCGATGGATGCAGCGTGCTCTTCGTCAGTCAACGCTTCTACTTTAGAAAGGTTCTCTTCCAGGCCGTGCAGCTCGATGGCAGCCAAGTGTTCCGCCTGTTCTGTCGGCAACGATGGCCATTGCGCGAGCTGAACCCCACGCATGTAGCCGAAACACCAGTCTTCAATCATGTCTGCAGCGCCTATACCCTCGCAGCAATTAAGGAAGCTCGGCTCAAACTGGTCGATCGCCTCCAGCAGTTTTTGCTCAATGCTATTCATATGGCGCAGTAACAGGGCGTAATACGCCTCACCCTCCGCTTCCTTCTTGAACTTCACCTTTCGCCCACCGCTGATCTCCGGCAGCCATTGGCTAGGCATCAATGCGCTTGGCGAGCTGGCCAGCGCAACGAACAAGCCATCGAGTTCAGACAGGGTCAGGATCGCATCGTCGTTGCCATACTTGAGCAGGAGGTCATCCAGCCTACCCAGTTCTCGGTCATTCAAAGGCTGCAAATAGGCGTCATACATAGCGTCATCCCAGAACGTCGAGGTTAGAGTCACACTATAGCAACGCAATACATGCGCCTGTGACAGACGTATTGATTCTGATTACAGTCAATCCATTCCGTGCCGATAAGCATTGCGATTTGCTTCTGTTTTCCATGTTCAAAAGGATTTGTCATGCGTTTCCCGTACGCCGCTCTCGCCGCCTTGCTGCTTTCCAGCAGCGTTTTGGCTCAGGAATTTCAACCTGGTCAAATCTGGTCTTACAAAACCCGCCCCAACGAACAAGCCTCGACCCTGACCATCCTCAAGGTCGAACACTACGCCGATATGGGCGATGTGCTGCATGTTCGCGTCGATGGCTTCCAAATGCCGAACGCCCGTGCTGAAGGTAGCTACAGTGCAATGCCACACATGCCCTTCGCCAAGTCAGCCATTGAGGCCAGCATTACGTCACTTAAAGGTAAAGGCCCCGTACCGGACTTCGCCCAAGGCTACGCGTTCTGGAAAGCTGGCTACATTGCAGGTAACGCGGGTGTGTTCACAACCCCCGTCGACCAGGCCTTGAATCAATTGTGGCGCGCCGACTGGGCTCAAGCCGACGCCAGTGAGAGCAGTGAATAGCGCGGTCCCGCTGCTTCAAAAGGCCATTACTTTGTGTTGCTACCCGTTGCAACCGTGAAATGGCCTGTAAAGCCACTCTGCAATCGCGACCGAATACTCAACAATATTCACGCGATTTATGCGATAAACGGCGCCCTAAAAAAGATCGACGACCATGACGGAACACCAACACGGGAAAGGGACATCATTTGTCAGGCGAATCTACCTGCCACGCATCATCGGCCTGGGGATAGGCCTGTTCAGTGTCTGGGCAGCCCTGGACAGTGTTTCCGTCGCACCGTGGGTGTGGGTACTGCTGTTTATCAACGGACTGGCTTGGCCACACCTTGCTTATCAAATCGCATTGAGATCCAGGACGCCCTACGCCGCCGAACGCCGAAACCTGTTGGTCGACTCGTTGATGGGTGGTTTCTGGACCGCGACCATGCAGTTCAATCCCCTGCCCAGCGTCACCATTCTTTCGATGATGACGATGAACAACGTGGCCGCTGGCGGCAAGCCCCTCTGTCTGGCAGGACTGCTGGCCCAAGGTTCCGGTATAGCAGTATCCATTGCCCTGTTCGGCCCAGGCCTTCAACTGCACAGCACCTCACTGCAGGTCTATGCATGCCTGCCGATGCTCACCCTCTACCCACTGGCACTGGGAGCGGTCTGCTACCAGTTAGCGATCAAACTTGCCGAACACAAGCGCGCCTTGCGCACCTTGAGCTGCACCGACAGCCTTACAGGCCTGCTAAACCATGGTTCGTGGAAGGATTCATTGCAACTCAAGTTCCACAGCTACCGACAGGAGTGCCGCCAAGCGGTGATCGCCATTATCGACATTGATCATTTCAAAGGTATCAACGACACCTATGGTCATGTGGTCGGCGACTGCGTACTGCGCCAGTTGGGTGCTGAAATAAAGAGAAACCTTCGAGAAGATGATCTGGCCGGGCGCTATGGGGGAGATGAGTTCTGCGTGATCCTGCCGAACATCGACGTTGAGCAGGCCGCCCTGATCATGGAACGCCTGCGCGAGAAGATCAGTGCCTACCGAAACGATCAGCTACCCGATCTGCGCATCAGCCTGAGCATCGGTCTGGCCCTTTGCAATGAGGCGTTCGACGACCCCGTAAGCTGGCTTGATGAAGCCGACAAAGCGCTGTACACCGCCAAGAATAGCGGACGCAATCGAGTGAGCTTCGCCGCCGAGCGACATACACCTGGGTTCGCCTAGCCAGGGATCAGCGGCGTCTCCGACAGGGTACTGACCTCATCGCGGGCGGCGATATGGGCTTTCTGTGTGCTTGGCGGATGACTCAAACCACTACCCGGCGCCGCGCTGAAATCTCCGGAAGATCATTACGCCGCAGATAGACCCGTAGAGGTTCTCTGATGTTTAGCCGCTCGTCGATGTTTTGCGCCAACAACACCTCGATCAGATCGCGACTCAGGGTCATGACCTCGCCGCTGCCGCCCCTCCAGACGAATTCACTGCTGGGCGTGATGCTGTCTTCAGCCACGTCCATACCGAACGAATCTTCACTGAAACGCACGATGTGCTTATCGAGCTTGCGATTGAAACCGACGAAGCCCTTGAGCTGATCGGCTGCGGCGCAGATGTCCTGGGAAGTGATGTGCATGTCCAACCTCACTCAAGCTGAAAGGGATTGGCACGCTCGGCAGTGGCAGTAACGCCTGGGTTCCCTCTGCTGGGGAGTTTCTGCGGCTTAGCCTAATGGAAATCAGTCACGGTCGGGAAAGGTTTTTTATGCCTTTTATTCCGAACTGCAAGGGCATGTCTTTTGCCCGTTACCCCACGGCCTGAAACTTCAGTTTTCCTGAACCTGAACGCTGGCCGTCATGCCAGCACTCAGGATGACCTCTTTAGGGACCTGATCGAGTTTGATTCGAACCGGAATACGCTGCGCCAGGCGCACCCAGTTGAAGGTCGGCTCGACTTCGGCCAATAGCTGGCTGTCTGGCGTAGCGTTGCGGTCGGTAATGCCGCGACTAATGCTCTGGACATGGCCTTGCATGGGTTCACCGGCACTCATCAGCCAGACTTTTACCGGCGCGCCTACCTTGATGCGCGGCAGTTTGGTTTCTTCGAAGTAGGCCTGAACGTAGAAGGTCGAATCATCCACCAATGCCATTACCGGTTGCCCGGCGTTGACGTAGTTACCTTCAGCCAATCGCAAGTTGGTGATGTGCCCGCTGCGGGGTGCCCTGAGTTCACTGCGGGCCAGGTTCAGCGCAGCAGCCTTGACCTCAGCCTGCGCCTCACGCAGCTCGCCTCGGGCGATAGCGGCGGTAATCTGGGCATTTTCGCGCAACTCGGCACTGATCGCTTGAGGCCCGAGAGCCGCACGGCGTGAAGCCTCATGCTCGCGCAAGCGCAATTGATGTTGGCGGGTTTCGGCGACGGCATTGGCCTTCTCAAGTGCGGCCTCGAAGCGGTCCCGATCAATGGACATCAGCAGATCACCGGCTTTGACTGCCTGATTGTCATACGCCTTGAGCTCCCGTACCCACCCAGACACGTCCGGGGCGATGATGACCACATCAGCACGAATCTTGGCGTCACGGGTCCAGGGTGTGAGCATGTAGTAACGCCATAGCTCAAGCCCGGCAAACACCGCGACAACGACCAGACACAAGGTCACGGCAACACGGACATAAGCACGCATGGTCAAACTCCTTACAGAGGCCCGAGCACAAGCGTGATCAGGCTCAGAATGCAAACAAACAACGCGCAGTCGAACAGCGCTTCATGCCATACCCAACCGCCCAAGGGGGTTAGCCGTAATAGCAGACGCACCACTCCCGTCAGCAGCAAGGCCAGCAGCACGTAAACCAGAAACGGGCTGAGCAGCACACCGCCCACCGCCCACTCACGCAAGCCCATGCAGTTCCTCCTGCCGACGGCACCATTTGCCCCAGCTCTTTTGCAGTTGCAGTACAGCACCTACAGCGAGACGCAGTGGATCGCTTGAAGGCTGTCGCTGCAACACATCGATAAAGGTTGCGCTGGCCTCATCCAAAAGCGCCTCGCGGCCGGCGCCCGGTCCCTGCGCCAGCACCTCTTCAAGCTGCTGCAGGTACTCGCGCCGCGCTTGACCCAAGGGTACTTGAGCGACCTCAAGGCACATGCGCAGGTGCAGCAACTCATCCCCCATATCCAGGCCATGCAAACCGTCGTCCCAGCGCTCACGTGCGTGCACCGGCAAAGCAGCGTAGTGGCGTGCCATCTGTAGCAGACGATCCGCCATACGCCCGCCAAACCAGGTTTCCGCGTCCCGTAGATCGCGTCGGGTCAAGCGCACCAGGTCATTCTGCGTCGCGGCCCGCAGACGACGGCCGTGCCAGGCAGGGTTATGCAGCACCAGCAACTTGAACGCCAACACCGCAGCACCGACACCGACCATCATCGCCTGAGCACTGTTGAGGAATGCCGCCACATCAAAATGCATGGCATTGAGCGGCGCGATCAAGACAATGAAATGCAGGCTGTACGAGGTAGCCGTCGCACCAATTTTCGGGTTGGCCATACCTAGGGCGCCGAAAAACAACGGCACGCCCATCGCCATGCACAACATGGGAAAACCACTCCACTGCGGCAGCAGGATTTGCCCCACGAAAAACGCTACCGGAATGGCCAACAGAAGCCCGCGCAGGAAGCTCATGCCGATTTGCGCACCATTTTCACGGCTGGCAAAAAGACTACAGACCACACAGGTCAGCACCAAACCACCCGGCGCCGATATCCAGCCTGTAGCCAGCCAAAAACTGGACATTGCCAGGAACGCCAGCGCACTGCGCGAACCGAACAACAATGCCAACGGCAGATCGCGGTGCACCGCCAGGCTCTCCGGCAGATCAGCTGGTGCCTTGCCCTCCTCAACCGCGTGCAACGCCATGGTGGCGTTCACGGCCTTATCCAGCAACAGTGTCAGCCGGGCCAGGCAGTAGTGCTCAGCAGGGCTGCACGCCGGGTCGTGGGCGGCCTCCCAAACACGCTGACGCAACAGCAACAGGTCAGCTTGATCCGGCGCTGACAGCGCCTCGTGAACCTTGGAGAACCAAGGTGCCACGCGTGCGGCTTCGCGCTCATCCAGCTGTTGCCACTGTCGTCGCACCGAACGCGCTATGCGCAGCAAGACCAGCAGCGCCTGGCTCAACACCCGAATTGCCCGCCCCCGCTCTCGCCCAAGACGCCCTTCGAACCAGGCATGCTCACGCTGCGAGTCGACCGCAACAATGCGCCCAAGAATGTCCAGCAGGTCTTTACGCTGCTGCTCCTCACCAAACAAGGAAGCGCTGGCGGCCTGCATGCCACTTTCCCAAGCCTGACGCGCCTGCCCGGCCAGTTGCTGCTCAACTCGCAGTGGCCAGAGCAGGGCACTGGTAACCGTGGCACATACAATCCCCAGGCAGATCTCGGTACAACGCGCCACCGCCTGATCAAACACCAACAGCGGATGGTCCACCGCAGGAAGGGCAATAATCGCCACGGTGTAACCGGCCAACACGAAGGCGTAGGCCCAGGCGCTGCGCAACAAGGTCGAGAAAGCCGTACACAAGGCCAACCATAAGGCCAAGGCCAGCAAGAACAACCAAGGCGTCTGTGCGAAAAGGCCAATGAACAACACCGACATGGCTGTACCAACCAAGGTACCCAACAGACGGGCCAAGCCCTTCTGCACCACCATTCCTGATAGCGGCTGAGCCACGACAAAGGCCGTCATCAGCGCCCAGGCGGGCTGCTCAAGCCCCCAGCGCAATGCCAGCCAAAGCGCCAAACCACCACCGAGAAGTGTCTTGATGGCAAATTGCACAGCGCGTTTGTTCGGCGCCAACAGGGCCTGGAGTGTGATCGGCACGAGACGAACCTTGATGACCGTTATTGTAACGATAGACAGCTAACCAGCAGTGAATCACAGCAAAACTATTAGCTCGCTAACTATTGTTCGTCCAGCGGTTTGTCTTCCAGCGATCATCACCTGTGCCTGCATTGGCTTTGCCAGTCATGCCCTTACCCAAAGCAACAGGCTATCACCAGCGTTGGGTTTTCTTCAGGCAAAAAAAATGGGCGACCGAAGTCGCCCTAAATGCCTTGCGTGCTCGTTGTATCGGAAGAATCAGCGCGATTTGCGCTTGGTTGAATCCTTCCAGATGAAAATACCCAGGCCAGCGAAGAAGAGCAGCATCAGCCCGACTGTCACAACGCCAGCGATAACCACATTATCGAAGAACATATCGGCCTCCATTCGCCTGCACCTGTTTGATGGGGCCTAAGTTAGCGAATAAGGCGGGAGGGAAAATTGACCGAGGTCAATAGCGCCCACCAGAGCAGCGGGCGAGGTAGGTGCAGGGTTGACCTGCATCAAATTTTCAACGTTTCTTGGGTTTGCCCTTGGGCTTTTTCTTGCCCTTGCCCAACGGCATGGCCTGCTCGAATGCCTGACGGACTTCGTTCAGGCGCTTCTCGTTGAGGTCGTGAACGCGCTTGGCACGCTCGGCACCAAAGTCGATCAAATTGTCTTGGCTCATGGGTAGCTCGAAACGCTGACGGCAGAAGTACCAATAATGAAGGCTAGAGCCCGCGCTGACCAGTGCGCCGGTGTTCCTTCAGACTTCGATGTCCACCAGCAGTCCCTGACGTGGCTGCTCGCCCATCAGCGGGGCCACCGGCACCGTGTTGTCGGCATTGACCTCGTCGCCGGGCACGGCATCGTACTGCTCATCGTGATCTCTGCGGCGACGCTGTTGACGACGCTGTTGCTCGCGCAACAAATAGGTGTCCTGCTCTGGGTCACGCTGCTTGAGATTGATGCTCCCGTCACCGGAGCTCGGCTGGGCTGGCACCACGGGTGGAATATCCGGCGTCGGCTTGACCGGATCCAGTTGCGAGGTTACGGGCGCAGCACTGAGCGGGATGATAGGCGGCAGCATGGGTGGGTCTCCTGTCACCAATGTGTCGGCCACGCCGCTGTTGTCTTGAGTAGCGGCGGACAATTTCACGCCTGCAGAAACGGGCATCCAGGAAGGAAGTCTAGCCTGGGCGACAGATTCCTCTACTGACCAGCACCGTCGCTGCTACCGTCTATATGACTCCAGGGGCGCTTGTAGACGCTGTTCCAGACAGTCTCCAGATGATCACGCAGTACTTTGGAGGCATTCTTCAACGATGGGCTGTCCTTACGCTCACCACCATATGCCTCTTCACCCGGCACGCTCACCAGCGACGTCCCCTCAATGGCATAGTACGCCGGCCCTTCACGCAACTCGACCACGATAGCCTGAGGGTCGATACCGCCACCGCAGAAGGCGTGACTGACAATCGTCAGCTCAGCCACCCCATCATTGTTAAGGTCACTGGCCCCCGTGGCATCCAGGTAAAAACCTACATCAAGATCCAGGCCCGCGCAGGTCGTCTCGTTGTCGATCTGCCAACGCGACTTGAAGGGGTCATCGGCGGTGGTTCGACCATAGAGTGTTGCAATCAACACCACTTTATCGACGTCCTCGGCCGTTTCTTCGTCAGTTGCCTGACCATCGGAACGGCTCAACACCAACAAGCCCTCACCGTCTTTGTCGCGAAAGTGCACCGTCTTCAACGGGGACTCGACACCTAGCGCTTGAATCTGCGCCGCAGGCAAGGGTGCCAGCACCTCGAAACCGTCCTGCCCACAGGCCGCAAGCAGTACCAGACCGCTCAGGATGAAAGGACGAAGTAACCACAAGCGCTTTACAGACATGGCAAGGCAGTCCTTCTGGTGCTGGTCATGCAGCATCGGCAGATTTCGTTGACGAAGTTGCTAGACTCTTTGGTCTACAGAGCCCTATCCGTTAAGATAGTCGGCTTTTCATGGCGGGAGTCAGGCAGTATGGCGCAGCAGTATCAACCGGGGCAACGCTGGATCAGCGACAGCGAAGCCGAGCTAGGTCTGGGGACCGTTCTGGCACAGGACGGCCGCTTGTTGACCGTGCTCTACCCGGCCACTGGCGACACTCGCCAGTACTCCTTGCGCAATGCGCCACTGACACGGGTTCGCTTCTCGCCGGGTGATCAGATCACCCATTTCGAAGGCTGGAAGATGACCGTGCGTGAGGTCGAGGATGTCGACGGCCTGCTGGTTTACCATGGCCTGGACGGGCAGAACCAGGCCTGTACCCTGCCGGAAACCCAGCTGTCGAATTTCATTCAATTCCGCTTGGCCAGTGACCGTCTGTTCGCTGGGCAAATCGATCCACTGCCGTGGTTCTCGCTACGTTACAACACGCTGGAACATACCAGCCGTCAGTTGCAGTCGTCACTGTGGGGGCTGGGTGGTGCGCGCGCCCAACCCATCGCGCACCAGTTGCATATTGCCCGCGAAGTCGCTGATCGTATTGCGCCACGGGTTCTGTTGGCCGACGAAGTGGGCCTGGGCAAGACCATCGAAGCCGGCCTGGTTATCCATCGCCAACTGCTGTCGGGCCGTGCCAGCCGTGTGCTGATCCTGGTACCGGAAAACCTCCAGCACCAGTGGCTGGTGGAAATGCGTCGTCGCTTCAACCTGCAGGTTGCCCTGTTCGATGCCGAGCGCTTCATCGAAAGCGATGCCAGCAACCCGTTTGAAGACACCCAGTTGGCCTTGGTCGCCCTGGAGTGGCTAAGCGAAGACGAAAAAGCCCAGGACGCCCTGTTTGCTGCGGGTTGGGACCTGTTGGTCGTCGACGAAGCCCACCACCTGGTCTGGCATGAAGATCAGGTGAGCCCGGAGTATGCACTGGTCGAACAACTGTCCCAGATCATTCCAGGCGTGCTACTGCTGACGGCGACGCCTGAACAACTTGGTCAGGACAGTCACTTCGCCCGTCTGCGCCTGCTTGACCCGAACCGTTTCCACGACCTGGCGGCCTTCCGCGCCGAGAGCGAGCACTATCGCCCGGTGGCTGAAGCTGTTCAGGAACTGCTCGACGAAGGCCGCCTGTCGCCCAAGGCCCACGCCACCATCCAGAACTTCCTGGGCGCCGAGGGCGAAGCCCTGCTGGCGGCGGTCAACGACGGCGACACCCAGGCCAGCGCCCGCTTGATCCGTGAGCTGCTCGACCGTCATGGTACCGGTCGTGTCCTGTTCCGCAACACGCGAGCAGCGGTTCAGGGCTTCCCTGAGCGCCAACTGCACCCGTACCCACTGCCCTGCCCCGACCAATACATGGAGCTGTCGCCGGGCGAGCATGCCGAGCTGTACCCGGAGGTCTCGTTCCAGGCCCAGGGCGAAACCAGTGAAGATGAACGCTGGTGGCAGTTCGATCCACGGGTTGACTGGCTGATTGATACCCTGAAGATGCTCAAGCGGGTCAAGGTCCTGGTGATCTGTGCTCACGCCGAAACCGCCATGGACCTGGAAGACGCCCTGCGCGTGCGCTCCGGCATTCCAGCGACCGTCTTCCACGAAGGCCTGAGCATCCTGGAGCGCGACCGTGCCGCTGCCTACTTCGCCGACGAAGAGTTCGGCGCACAGGTACTGATCTGCTCGGAGATCGGCAGCGAAGGCCGTAACTTCCAGTTTTCTCATCATTTGGTGCTGTTCGACCTGCCCGCTCACCCGGACCTGCTCGAACAACGTATCGGTCGTCTGGACCGTATCGGCCAGAAACACACTATCGAACTGCATGTTCCGTACCTGCAAGACAGCCCGCAGGAACGCCTGTTCCAGTGGTACGACCAAGCCCTGAATGCCTTCCTGGCCACGTGCCCTACCGGCAACGCCCTGCAACATCAGTTCGGCCCGCGCCTGCTGCCACTGCTGGAAGACACCGATGTCGAGCAGTGGGAAGCCCTGGTAGCCGAAGCTCGCACAGAGCGTTTGCGCCTGGAGGCTGAACTGCATAGCGGTCGCGACCGCCTGCTGGAGCTCAATTCCGGTGGTGCAGGCGAAGGCCAGGCACTGGTCGAAGCGATCCTGGAGCAAGATGACCAGTTCGCCCTGCCTATCTATATGGAAACCCTGTTCGACGCCTTTGGTATCGATAGCGAGGACCATTCGGAAAACGCCCTGATCCTCAAACCAAGCGAGAAGATGCTCGACGCCAGCTTTCCGCTCGGTGACGACGAAGGCGTGACCATCACCTACGACCGCAACCAGGCCCTGTCGCGGGAAGACATGCAGTTCCTGACCTGGGAGCACCCGATGGTGCAGGGCGGCATGGACCTCGTGCTGTCCGGCTCAATGGGCAACACCGCTGTAGCGCTGATCAAGAACAAGGCGCTCAAGCCTGGCACGGTGCTGCTGGAGCTGCTGTACGTCAGCGAAGTCGTAGCACCACGCGCCTTGCAGTTGGGCCGCTACTTGCCACCAGCAGCCCTGCGTTGCCTGCTCGACACCAACGGCAACGACTTGGCCACGCGGGTCTCGTTTGAAACCCTGAACGATCAACTGGAGAGCGTGCCCAAGGCCAGCGCAAACAAGTTCATCCAGGCTCAGCGCGATGTGCTGGCACCACGGATCAACGCGGGCGAAGCCAAGATCCTGCCACGCCATGCCGAACGCGTAGCCGAAGCTCAGCGTCGCCTGGCTGCCGAGACAGAAGAAGAACTGGCACGCTTGACCGCCCTGCAAGCCGTCAACCCGAGCGTACGTGACAGCGAAATCGAAGCCCTGCGCAAGCAGGGTAGAGATGGCCTGGCCATGCTCGAGAAAGCCGCCCTGCGCCTGGAAGCCATCCGGGTACTGGTCGCAGGCTGACCGATCGCTGACCAACCCGGCTCCCGCAGCACAACGCCCAGTGTGCTACGGGAGTCGGGCTTGGTATCAGTCCTTGCGCCGATACATCTGCACAAGTGTTGCCGGATCTTTTTGCAAATACCCCTGACTACCATGCAGACGCATCAATTGGGCAGCAAGCCCGCTGATGGGTGTCGCTGAACCCTGTTCACGCGAAAACTTGACGGCAGTATCAAGGTCTTTGAGCAAAGTGCGCACATGCCACTTGACCGGTTCAAAGTGGCTGCCGGCCATTTGCGGTGCAAGAATCTGCAAGGGTTTGGAGTCGGCAAAACCGCCAGCAAGGGCTTCGGCAATGAGGCTTGCATCAACACCAGACTGCTCCGCCAGCGCCACCACTTCAGCGATCACCAACGCATTGCAGGCCACGATCATCTGATTGCACGCCTTGGTTACCTGCCCTGCTCCCACCGGCCCCATATGGGTAACACGCTGGCCCAAGGTCAGTAAAACCTGCTGCACCCTCGCCAGATCCTGCGCAGCGCCTCCGACCATGATCGCCAGCGTGCCCGCCTCCGCGCCTGGCGTACCTCCCGACACGGGAGTGTCCAACCAACTCATGCCTTTAAGCGCTGCCAGCTCGGCAGCCATTTCGCGGGTAGCACCTGGTTCAAGGCTGGAGAAATCCACAAGTAGCTGACCGGCCCTGGCACCACTGGCCACGCCGTTCTCACCAAAAACAACCTCGCGGACCACTGCGGTGTCGGCCAAACACAGCATCACGACGTCGGCGTACTGGCACAATTCGGCAGGTGTAGTGGCCAGGCGAGCCCCCGCGGCAACCAGCTCTGCACACTTTTCGGGTGAGCGATTCCACACCATCAACGGGTAGCCAGCAGCCAAAAGCCGCTTACACATCGGCAACCCCATCAGACCGATACCAGCAAACCCCAACGAAGGTAATGCGACACTCATGTAACGCTCCAGAAGTTTTGATTAAAGAAGTTGCGCGATTGGACGATCAAGAATGCAAGCGTAAACGGAAAATTTACCTACAGAGTTTTAGGGAAACGCCCAGCACTCATGCAAAAGGCTCGCGACTAAACTCGCACCCCCATTACGTGAGTACACTGCGATGTCCCCTTTGAACAGCCACCTCCCCAAGGCACACGGCACACAATGACTTCCAAGAACACTCCTGCCAATGTGGTTTCCGAACTGATGTCGTCTACTGCCACGTACACAGCTACAGGGCCTAGGGAATACTACGGCACACGAACGCTCAACCCACAGCAGTACCTGTACTACACCGAAACCGATATCCAGCGCATCCTCGACAACCTCGACGGCCTGCGGGATCTGGTTTTTCCGCCGAGCCCACATCAGGAAGACGAGAACCAACTGCGCCTCGATCAGCAGTTCCCGTCGGTCTGCCTGATCGGCCTAGGCCGTTGCGGCTCGAACATCGCTCTGGATGTTGCAGAACTGGTCTACAACGCTCGCACCTTCTACCTCAATGAGTTCAACAACGAGGAGAGGGTCAGCAATGACGTGAGCTACAGCCCTGCACGCTGGATCCGCAACAACTTGCGCCTGGTACAGAACAAAAGCAGCAAGCCGGTGTTCCTGGTTGAGCCACTGGTAATGCTGGGTGACCTGGACAAGGATATCGCCGGACGCATCCGTTTCTCGCGCAAAGGCGAAACCAGCGGTTTTATCCGCGATTACAGCAAAATGAAAATCATGGACCTGTCCGAGGTTCATGCCGGTGGTGCCGGTAACGCACCGATCCTGGGTCAGTACCTGGCGAAGATCATCCTGAACAAGGAAACCCAGCGTTTCTCCAGCGCAGACTGGAAACTGATCCATTCGTACCTGATCGACTCCTGTGGCATCAAGGCCAACCAGTCGCGCCTGTACTTCTACATCTTCAGCGCCGGCGGTGGTACCGGCTCGGGCATGGCGTCGGAGTTCGGCCTGGCCCAGCAGTACTCCTACATGAACAAAACATTCGACACCAAACCGGCTGACGAGAATGACGGCAAGAGCGGACACTCGTTCGTCTTCGAGCCAATCTTCACCAGTGGCATCTGCGTACTGCCGAATATCTCCGACCACCGTAGTGAGATGTCCGAGGCCCTGCATATCAACGCCGGACGCTTGCTGTGCAAATATCTCTCAGAAGAGTGGGACTTCTCCTACAACTTCGACAATGAAGACAGCAGCGAAGCCAGCGTCATGGGCCGTATTCGCCCCTGGAACGCAATGATGCTGATCTCCAACGACATCATGCGTTATGCCGAAGAAAGCGATGACGGCACCATCCAGAACATTGATGTCAATGCGATGGAAAAACACGCCAACCAGTACATCTCGCAGCAGATCTTCAACATTCTGACCGCCCAGGCGGTGACCACCGACTACGACCAGGCCTATTTCCGTCGTGCCGGTATCGATATCGGCGAAACCATCCGCCTGGATGCCAACGACCTGTTCATGAGCCTGGCAGGCCCAGTCGCCATTGCCTACGCCGAGTCCGTCGTGCCAGAACAGCCAGCCCAGAGCTCGGACAAGTTCAAAGTGTTCGAAAAAGAGCAGCCTCGTCTGGACATCGACGACCTGTTTTTCCGCTCTATCGACCTGCCACACTTCAACAAGCAGACCCAGGCCATTGAGGGCATCAGCCTCTTGCCGATCGAGTCCAAGCGCTACCGTGCGGCCCTGGAGCAGTACAAGACCTCTGGCTATGACGCTGCAGCCCTGCACGACCTGCATTTCTTCAAGAACTGCTCTTCGGTGGTCTCGATCGTCTCGCTGCCCAAAGACTACAAGCTCTCGTACATGGACCTGAACCGGCTCAAGACGCACCTCAACAGCCTGTTCCCCAACACCACGCTCAAGCGTTACGCACTGGTCATCGGCGCTTCCGCCAACCTGTCGCTGACCACCCTGATCGCCAAGAGCCCGTGCCTGTCAGACGATTTCCTGACACTGATCGTCGCCTTCATCAAGCGTTGCTTCGCGCGTAACCCGTACCGTTTCGACGATACGCTGGACAACGCCATGCTCGACTTCATCACCAGCGATCACTTTGACGAAGACCACATCGATGAGTTGCTCAACGAGTTCGAGAATCCAGCCAAGATCCTCGATACCAACTGGTACGCGATCAAACCGATGTATGAGAAGAAGTACCGCGAACTGATCAATGACAAGAGCAAGTTTGTCTCGATCAACGACATCCGGCTTTCACGCGAATGCGTGAAGAAAGCGGTGAAATACCTGCGAGAAATTTACCGTCACCGGATTGGCAAGACACGGGTTATCTCCCTCAACACCCATACGGGCAAGGTTGATTACTGAGATCCCCGTCAACAGGGCGCCGGCCTTGCCGGCGCCCGATCAGCACAGTGTCACTCGCTGCACGGGGCTACATTGCCCTCCCCGCTGCGCCTATCCATCGGTGCAGACTGTTACCGATGCCCCTTCACCTCGCTGAACTGTTACCAAGGGTCACCCCCTCTGAACAGTACCGCGCACCAATTGCTAACCACTGTGCATTTTTGCGCACCAAATCAGGGCGCAGGTTTTTCCTGAATCACGATCCAGGGTGAAACCACCACCGCCCAGATCTGTGGATCTCGCGTCTGAAGGTCTAGCGCCTGCTCAGCAGAGAGTTTGCAGACGGTGCCCTCGGCATGCCATGCAGCAAAGGCTTCTCCTCGATTTTCGGCCATGACCTCGGCAACCGCGATCAGGTCCAATGTCGGGCTGACCCAAATCAGGTCACCCTTGGCCCAAAAACGCTCCAGCGCTTTCCACTCAATGACTGCGGTCTCGCCGAGCAGTTTGGCATAGAGGGTGCTTACTTCATCAGTCATGGGTTCCTACCAGAAATAATTCGGCCACTAAAGCCGGTATTTTTGCAGAAAAACCCAGTTTCAAATAACCAATTGATCGATGAGTGCAGGAAAAGCCAGGGATTGCTGACATACAGGGCGAAACCGAAGACGCTTTTTTATAACTTTAAGTCAATTAAGCGACGCACCCAGGTTTTGCCTCTGCGAGCCCGCTTTTCAATCGATAAAGCGGCGCTCTACACTGTACCGGTACAGTTGCCGGGGGTAAGGCCGGGGAAATTCGGGTCTGCGGTACGAGGCGTGGCCTCGACGGAGAACCTGATCCGGTCCTGTAGCTTTGGCCGCAAGGACTATAAAAAATACAACAGAATGAGTGGAGCACTATGAGTAAGGCTACTAAGCAGATTTCCAAGCTGTTTGCCGCAATGGTTCTGGCCGGGGTTGCCAGCCATTCGTTTGCCGCCGACACCATCAAGATCGGCATCGCAGGTCCCAAGACCGGCCCGGTCACTCAGTACGGCGACATGCAGTTCATCGGTGCCAAAATGGCCATCGAGCAGATCAACGCCAAAGGCGGTGTTGACGGCAAGATGCTTGAAGCCAAGGAATACGACGACGCTTGCGATCCTAAACAAGCCGTGGCCGTAGCGAACAAAGTGGTCAACGATGGCGTCAAGTTTGTCGTCGGCCACCTGTGCTCCAGCTCCACCCAACCCGCATCCGACATCTATGAAGACGAAGGCGTGATCATGATCACGCCGGCAGCCACCAGCCCGGACATTACCTCCCGTGGCTACAAGATGATCTTCCGCACCATCGGCCTGGACAGCGCCCAGGGCCCAGCTGCTGGCAACTACATTGCCAACCACGTGAAGCCGAAAGTCGTAGCTGTTCTGCATGACAAGCAGCAGTACGGTGAAGGTATCGCCACCGCCGTGAAGAAAACCCTCGAAGAGAAAGGCACCAAGGTCGCCGTCTTCGAAGGCCTGAACGCTGGCGACAAGGACTTCTCCTCGATCATCCAGAAGCTCAAGCAAGCCAACGTCGACTTCGTCTACTACGGCGGCTACCACCCAGAGCTGGGCCTGATCCTGCGTCAGTCCAAGGAAAAAGGCCTGAACGCCAAGTTCATGGGCCCAGAAGGCGTCGGCAACGACTCCATCTCGCAGATCGCCCAGGACGCTTCCGAAGGCCTGCTGGTTACCCTGCCGAAATCCTTCGACCAGGACCCAGCCAACAAGGCACTGGTACAAGCCTTCGCCGACAAGAAACAGGACCCGACCGGCCCATTCGTGTTCCCGGCCTACTCGGCTGTAGAAGTGATCGCTGAAGGCATCAAGGCCGCCAAGAGCGAAGACGCTACCAAAGTCGCCGAGGCTATCCACGCGGGTACCTTCAAGACCCCGACTGGCGACCTGTCCTTCGACGCAAAAGGTGACCTGAAAGACTTCAAATTCGTGGTCTACCAATGGCATTTCGGCAAACCTAAAACCGAAGTTTCGCCTCAGTAACCCAGTCTGACCATTGACTAAGAAGCCCACTGTGCGAGCAGTGGGCTTTGTTTTACGAGGTTCATGGGCCTGATTCCCGCGATCCGGGAGCTGGTTCACCTGAAAATCTTAAAACCGTCACCAGCGGTTCGCTGGCAGGTGCTGATACCGAAGTGGCCAAAGACCACAAGGCAGGGCACGGGGCTCCCCCACCAGTGAAATGCGTATCAGGTTTTTAGGAGCGCTGTAATGCCTGAGATCTATCACTTTTTCCAACAGCTGGTTAATGGTCTGACCATTGGCAGCACCTATGCCTTGATAGCCATTGGCTACACAATGGTTTACGGCATCATTGGAATGATCAACTTCGCCCATGGCGAGGTCTACATGATCGGTTCCTACGTGGCCTTCATCGTCCTTGCCGGACTGGCCATGATGGGGCTTGATTCTCTGCCGCTACTGATGACCGCCGCGTTCCTCGCGACGATCGTCGTGACCAGTGCCTATGGCTACAGTATCGAACGGGTCGCCTACCGCCCCTTGCGTAACAGCAACCGGTTGATCCCGCTGATCTCTGCCATCGGTATGTCGATTTTCCTGCAAAACACGGTACTGCTCTCGCAGGACTCCAAGGACAAATCCATCCCCAACCTGATCCCGGGGAGCTTCTCCTTCGGCCCGGGTGGTGCTGAAGAAGTCCTGATTTCCTACATGCAGATTCTAGTGTTCGTGGTCACCCTGGTGGCCATGACCGGACTCACCTTGTTCATCTCCCGTTCGCGCCTGGGCCGGGCCTGCAGGGCCTGTGCCGAAGACATCAAGATGGCCAACCTGCTGGGGATCAACACCAACAACATCATCGCCCTGACCTTCGTCATCGGTGCGGCCCTCGCGGCCGTGGCGGCCGTATTGCTGAGCATGCAGTACGGGGTGATCAACCCTAACGCCGGCTTCCTGGTGGGTCTGAAGGCCTTCACCGCAGCGGTCTTGGGTGGCATTGGCAGTATTCCGGGCGCCATGCTCGGTGGGCTGGTGCTCGGGGTGGCTGAAGCCTTTGGCGCCGACATCTTCGGTGACCAGTACAAGGACGTCGTGGCATTCGGCCTTTTGGTTATGGTGCTGTTGTTCCGGCCGACCGGCATTCTGGGCCGTCCGGAGGTTGAAAAAGTATGAACAGACATCTCAAATCGGCGTTTTTCAGCGCCTTGCTGGTATGGGCCGTGGCCTTCCCGGTGCTGGGTCTCAAGCTGAGCATCGTCGGCATCAACCTGGAAGTTCAAGGTACGGGGCCTCTCACCCTCACCGTGATCGCCGTGTGTTCGGTGCTGATGTTCCTGCGCGTGCTGTTCGACAAGCAGTGGAGCGCACTGATGCGGTCCGCGCCGAAAGGCTCGCTGGTATCGCCTAAGGTCAGCAACTTTCTGACCCTGCCGCGCACCCAGCGCTGGATCATCCTCGGCCTGATCGTCGCGGCCCTGATCTGGCCCTTCTTCGGCTCCCGCGGTGCGGTCGATATCGCCACCCTGATCCTGATCTACGTGTTGCTCGGGCTGGGCCTGAACATCGTGGTAGGCCTGGCGGGTCTGCTCGACCTGGGTTATGTCGGCTTCTACGCCGTCGGCGCCTATAGCTACGCGTTGCTGTCGCACTACTATGGCCTGAGCTTCTGGATCTGCTTGCCTATTGCCGGCATGATGTCGGCCACCTTTGGCTTCCTGCTCGGCTTTCCGGTACTGCGCCTGCGCGGTGACTACCTGGCAATCGTGACCTTGGGCTTCGGTGAGATCATCCGCCTGTTCCTGCGTAACCTGACCGGGCTGACAGGTGGCCCCAACGGTATCAGCAACATCGAGAAGCCAACCTTCTTCGGCCTGACCTTTGAACGCAAGGCCGCCGAGGGCATGCAGACCTTCCATGAATACTTCGGCCTGCAGTACAACTCGATCAACAAGGTGATTTTCCTGTACCTGGTGGCCTTGCTGCTGGCGCTGTTTGCACTGTTCGTGATCAACCGTCTGCTGCGCATGCCGATCGGCCGTGCCTGGGAAGCCCTGCGCGAAGACGAAATCGCCTGCCGTGCGCTGGGCCTGAACCCTACCGTGATCAAGCTCTCGGCCTTCACCTTGGGTGCTTGTTTCGCCGGCTTTGCGGGCAGCTTCTTTGCCGCACGCCAAGGCCTGGTGACCCCGGAGTCGTTCACCTTCATCGAGTCGGCGATCATCCTCGCCATCGTCGTGCTGGGCGGCATGGGCTCGCAATTAGGCGTGATTCTCGCGGCCATTGTGATGATCCTGCTACCCGAACTGATGCGTGACTTCAGCGAGTACCGCATGCTGATGTTCGGTGCCCTGATGGTGTTGATGATGATCTGGCGTCCGCAAGGTCTGCTGCCTATGCAACGTCCTCACATGGAGCTGCGTCGATGAGCCGCGAAATTCTTCAAGTCAGCGGCCTGAGCATGCGCTTCGGCGGCTTGTTGGCGGTCAACGGCGTGGCCCTGACCGTCAAGGAAAAACAAGTGGTTGCACTGATCGGCCCGAACGGCGCCGGCAAGACCACGGTGTTCAACTGCCTGACCGGCTTCTACAAGCCCAGCGCCGGTACCATTCTGCTTGACGGCCAGCCGATCCAGGGCCTGGCCGGTCATCAGATTGCCCGCAAAGGCGTGGTACGGACCTTCCAGAACGTGCGTCTGTTCAAGGAGATGACTGCGCTGGAGAACCTGCTGATTGCTCAGCACCGGCACCTGAATACCAACTTCCTCGCCGGCCTGCTCAAGACACCTGGTTTTCGCCGCAGTGAGCGCGAAGCGATGGAGTACGCGCACTTCTGGCTGGACAAGGTCAACCTCACCGAGTTCGCCAACCGTACGGCCGGGACCCTGGCCTACGGTCAGCAGCGTCGCCTGGAAATCGCCCGCTGCATGATGACCCGCCCACGGATCCTCATGCTCGACGAACCGGCTGCAGGCCTTAACCCAAGGGAAACCGAAGACCTCAAGGCACTGATCGGCGTGCTGCGTGAAGAGCACAACGTTACGGTTCTGCTGATCGAACATGACATGAAGCTGGTCATGAGCATCTCCGACCATATCGTTGTGATCAACCAGGGCACCCCGCTGGCCGACGGTACGCCGGAACAGATCCGCGACAACCCTGAAGTGATCAAAGCCTACCTGGGGGAAGCGTAAATGCTGCAGTTTGAAAACGTTTCCACTTTCTACGGCAAGATCCAGGCGCTGCACAGCGTCAATGTCGAGATCCGCCAGGGCGAAATCGTCACGCTGATCGGCGCCAACGGCGCTGGCAAGTCAACCTTGCTGATGACGCTCTGTGGTTCGCCGCAAGCCCACAGCGGTAGCATCCGCTACCTGGGCGAAGAGCTGGTTGGGCAGGACTCTGCTCGCATCATGCGCAAGAGCATTGCGGTGGTACCGGAAGGTCGCCGCGTGTTCTCTCGTCTGACCGTCGAGGAAAACCTGGCCATGGGCGGTTTCTTTACCGCCAAGGGCGACTACGAAGAACAAATGGACAAGGTGCTGCACCTGTTCCCACGTCTCAAGGAACGCTTCAGCCAGCGCGGCGGCACCATGTCCGGCGGCGAGCAGCAGATGCTTGCCATCGGCCGTGCGCTGATGAGCAAACCCAAGCTGTTGTTGCTCGACGAGCCATCGCTGGGCCTGGCGCCCATCATCATTCAGCAGATCTTCGACATCATCGAACAACTGCGCCGTGATGGCGTGACGGTGTTCCTGGTGGAGCAGAACGCCAACCAGGCGTTGAAGATCGCCGACCGTGCCTACGTGCTGGAGAACGGCCGGGTGGTGATGGAAGGGACAGGGGAAACCTTGCTGACCGATCCGAAGGTTCGTGATGCCTACCTGGGTGGTTGATAACCGTTTTTAACGGTCAATGAAAAAACGATCCTTCGGGATCGTTTTTTTTTGCCCGATTTGTAACGCGACGCGATGGACTTTCTCTAGTGATACGAGCGGGCCATAACAACCGGCATCGCCCTGATCCCTGTCCGTTGGAGAACCATCATGAGCAACAAACTCAACACCCTGTCGCTGTCCGCAACCGCCCTCACTCTGGCGCTGACCTCCGCCCTGAGCCTGGTAACCCTGCCCGCCCACGCCGCTGATGACATGGAAAAGTGCTTTGGTGTCGCCATGAAAGGCAAGAACGACTGCGCAGCCGGTGCCGGCACTACCTGTGCAGGCACCTCCAAGGTCAACGACCAAGCCAACGTTTTCAAACTGGTCCCCAAAGGCACCTGCGAGAAAACTGCCAGCAGTACTTCGCCAACTGGATACGGCCAACTGATGGCCTTCAAACCCAAAATGTAACCCCTCGGCCCGAGCAGCAATCATGTCCCAATACGACATCAACACCCCACGCAGTACTCGGGCCGTTACACACGGGCTCCCGGCCCGCGCAGGGCTGGGGCTCAAGCCTGACTATTTTCAGCCATTGGCAAAGGGCTGCGATGATCTTGGTTTCATTGAAATCCATGCCGAAAACTACATGGTTGCCGGGGGGCCCTTTCACTATTACCTGGAGCGTCTATGCGAGCACTACGCGCTCTCGATTCATGGCGTCGGCATGTCAATAGGTGCCGAAGGCGCGCTAGACACTGAGCACCTGCAGCGTTTGAACGTGCTACTGGCTCGCTACCAACCCGCGTCCTTCTCCGAACACCTGGCCTGGTCCACCCATGGTCCCTGCTTTCTAAATGACCTGCTGCCGCTGCAATACGACCAACAAACCCTGAACCGCGTTTGCGAGCACATTGATCAGGTTCAAAACACGTTGGGCCGACGCATGCTGCTGGAAAACCCAGCCACCTACCTGCAATTCAACGCCTCGACGTTCGATGAGCCGACGTTCATCCGCGAAGTGGTACGCCGCACGGGATGTGGAATGCTGCTGGACGTCTGCAACGTATATGTCTCTTGTATCAATCATCAATGGTCAACCCAGGAGTATCTGCAAGCACTGCCGTTGCATGAAACGGCAGAGATACACCTGGCAGGTTTCAGCGAAGCGTTTGACCGCAACGGCCAACGCCTGCTGATCGATAGCCACAGCGCACCGGTGGCCGCCGCCATATGGTCACTCTATCAACAGATACTGGAGCACACCGGCCCGGTTGCCACGCTGATCGAGCGCGACAATGAACTCCCCGGTTTAGCGGTGTTACTGGCCGAAGCGCGACGCGCCCAGGCGTACCTGGACAATCATGGGGTGCAACCATGAGCACTCAGCAGCGTTTTACCCAGGCATTACTCAGTGCAGAACAGACTTTCCCTGCAGGGCTATTCTGCCATCCGGATGCCGAAAGTCGCTTTGCGGTTTACCGCAACAATGTGTTCAGCTCACTGACTAGCGCATTGGCCGACAGCTACCCCGTGGTGGCGCAGTTGGTTGGCGCAGAGTTCTTTGCTTTCATGGCCAGGGTGTTTATCCAGACGTTTCCACCTTGTTCACCGGTGCTGGTGAACTACGGCAACGCCTTCGCCGACTTCATAGACACCTTTAGCCCAGCAGCATCACTGCCCTACCTGGCGGATATGGCGCGCCTGGAGCGCCTACGGGTTGAGGCCTACCACGCTGCGGACTTCCCCGGCGTTGGCTTCGAAGCACTTTCGCGGTTTCTTGAATACCCCGAACAACTGCACTCGTTACACCTGAAACTACATCCCGGCACAGGTGTTCTGTGTTCATCCCGTGCTGTGTTCTCTCTCTGGGCTGCCCATCAAGGTCAAGGAGAACTGGCAGAAGTCGATCCAAACCATGCAGAACACCTGCTAGTGCTAAGAGATGCGCTAAATGTTGAAGTCCTGCTACTAAGCAAAGCGTGCGCCCTCTTCATCCAAGCGCTGCAAGGTGGTGCTGGTTTCGGTGACGCGGTCTGTGCAGCACTGGAGGAAGACAACGCCTTCGATGCAGGTCCGGCCCTGGCGCTGTTGATTCAAAAAAACCTGATTATCCACGCAGGTCTATCGGAGGCCTCATGAACATGCCATCGCACTGCGCCACTGTGTCGCGGGCCAGCCGCCTTCTCGCCCATATGGACACAATTCCTCATAGCCTGATTGCCTTGCTCGGTCGCTTCGCTATTGCGACAGTGTTCTGGCGGTCCGGCCAGACCAAAGTAGAGGGATTTGCCGTGGACCTTTTTTCAGGCACCTTCCAGCTGGGCGTTCCACATCTGGCCGACTCGACACTCTATCTGTTTCGCAGTGAGTACAAGGTACCGCTGCTGCCCACAGAGTGGGCGGCCTACCTGGCAACTACCGCCGAACATCTGTTTCCCCTGTTGCTTTTACTGGGATTGGCGACGCGTCTATCGGCCATGGCCTTGCTCGGTATGACGCTGGTGATTCAGCTCTTCGTCTACCCCGACGCCTACCCGGTGCATGCAACCTGGGCCACGATCCTGCTGTACCTGATGGCCAAAGGGCCCGGACGCTTGTCACTCGACCACAGGATCGCCCGTTACACTCACAACTGCCCCAATGCAGTACTGCCGCGCTGAAACCAGCGCCTCAGGTAGTCGGCCAGTACCTGAACCTTTTTCGGCATTGCACTCTGGTAGGGATGCACAAGAAACAGCGGCGTGCTGCGGGTCTGAAAATCGCGGAGCAGCCAATGCAGTTGGCCGTTGCTCAACTCTGCTGCCAACATGTAGGACGGCAGACGAGCGATCCCGACCCCGAGCAACGCCGCTTTTTTCAGCAAGCTGTAATGGTTGCTCGCAAATGTACCGCTGACCGGCACGCGCAACAGTTCGTGTTGTTGGTGATACAACCACTCCTCGCGACCACCGTAATGACTGTTGAGCAGGCAGCGATGCTCACTCAACGCCATTGGGGTTTTCGGCTCACCAAAGCGCTCCAGGTATGCGGGACTGGCACACGTCAGTTCCTGCATGGCCAGCAACGGCCGGGCAACCAGGCGCGCATCACTCTGGACTTCGGTACGAATCGCCAGATCGAAACCTTCACCCAATAAATCCCGATAACTATTGCTCAGCTCAAGCTCTACCTGCATCTGAGGATGCGTCTCGGCGAACTCCAGTAACAAGCCCTCAAAAAACGTCTCGCCCAACGATACGGGCACCGTCAATCGCACGGGGCCAGACAGGTCATCCTTGAGCATGGCCAATGCCTGCCTTGCCCCGTCCATCTGCCGGACTAATGCCTGAGCCTGCGGCAACAGCATGGCACCCGCTGCCGTCAGGCTCAGACGGCGGGTCGTGCGATGCAGCAACTTAACCCCATGATTGCTTTCCAGTTGACTGATCCGCTTCGACAATTGCCCCTTGCTCCAACCCAATTGCCCTGCGGCCTGGGTGAAACTGCCTGCATCCATCAAGACCGCAAAGGCCGCCAGATCGTCCAGCTCACTCATGGATTGTTTCCATAGAAAAACCAAAGGTTGCCTATTAGCAGGCTTATCCGCGAAAAAATCCACTCTAGACTTGGGCCATTCACCCCCCAAGGAGCGTCCGATGAAAATTCTATTGATCGGTGCCAACGGCACCATTGGTTCGGCAGTAGCAAAAGAACTGGAGCAACGCCATGAGGTACTGCGGATTGGCCGCAGCAGTGGTGACTATCAGGTGGATATCAGCAGCAGTGCGTCTATTCGGTCATTGTTCGAGCAGACCGGTCGTTTCGATGCCCTGGTCTGCGCGGCCGGCAACGTGACCTTCGCCGCACTGGAAGATATGACCGAGGCGCACTTCAGCCTGGGCCTGAACGACAAGCTCATGGGCCAGGTCAATCTGCTGTTGATCGGCCGCGAGTTCATCAATGATGGCGGCTCATTCACCTTCACCACCGGCATCACCAGTCACGACCCAATCCGCACCGGCAGCTCGGCAAGCCTGGTCAACGGTGCCATAGACGCCTTCGTCAAGGCCGCGGCTATCGAGCTGCCACGCGGCCTTCGGGTCAACTCGGTCAGCCCGAACGTACTGGTCGAGGCGATGCCTGCGTACGCCCCCTACTTCCGCGGGTTTAAACCGGTGCCCGGTGCAGAAGTGGCCCTGGCTTATGCCAAGAGCGTAGAAGGCCTGCAAACCGGTCAGACCTACCACGTTGGCTAAACCCTTGAGATTGAGCGCCAGCCTGAGTAACGTGGCGACACTTTTCCGGTAGAGACCTGGAGCTCTTTCGATGCGTGTCGCCCCTTCCCTGTTGTTAGCCGCCCTGCTGCCGTTGTTCGCCGGTTGCCAGATGTTTGCCGAGAAGACCTCGGTCTCTACGGCGGGGATGACCCGTCTGCAGGGTGAGCTCAAGGCCGAGGGCGGCAAACTGCTGTTCCAACCCTGTGAGGAACACCGCCGCTTTGTGATTCAGGACAGCGGCAACACCAGCCTGTTGCAGGAGGCCGCTACCCTGGCCAGCAAGCCCGGCGTACTGTTCGCCGACGTGCGCGGTACGCTCAGTACCAGCAACGGCAACGATGGCCAGTTCAACGTACACCAGCTGTACCGGGTCGAGCGCTCCAACAGCGCCTGCAGTGATCCCAACTTCAAGCGCCTGACCTTGCGTGCCAGCGGCCATGAACCGGACTGGAGCGTAAAGGTCAGTGGCAAAGGCATGGTGCTTGATCGCCCTCAGGAAGCATCCCTGGCGCTGCCTTACCTGGAAGAGCAACTGCCCGATGGTCGCTTCAACCTGAGTAGCGAAGCCAATGGTCAACGCGTTGAGCTGTGGGTTGCACCACAACGTTGCGTCGATAGCGCGACAGGCGCTGTACAGCACCTGAGCGCAGAACTGCGTATCAACGGCAAGACGTTGCGTGGCTGTGGTTACTACGGCGGTTCACGCAACGACTGACCATCGGCGCGTTTATCCTGCCTGAAGCACTGATGAAAGGCTTATACTTGGCGGTTTGTGCAAAGCTGCCGGCCCTTCCATGGCCGGGATACTGGACCCTGTCATGCTACGAATCACTGAACTGAAGTTGCCGCTGGACCATACTGACGAAGCCCTGCGCGAAGCCATTGTGCAACGCCTGGGCATCAGCGATGACCAGTTGCTGGACTTCACCCTGTTCAAGCGCAGCTACGATGCGCGCAAGAAGAACACCGAGCTGTTGTTCATCTACACCATCGACCTGAACGTGCGTGACGAAGCCGCGCTGCTGCACACGTTCGCCGATGACCGCAATATCGGCCCCGCCCCGGATGTCAGCTACAAGCCGGTAGGCCAAGCCCCTGAAGGCCTGACCGAACGCCCGATCGTAGTGGGCTTCGGCCCCTGCGGGATTTTTGCTGGCCTGCTGCTGGCCCAGATGGGCTTCAAGCCGATTATCCTCGAACGCGGCAAGGAAGTACGCCAGCGCACCAAGGATACCTGGGGCCTGTGGCGTAAAAGCGTGCTCAACCCTGAGTCCAACGTGCAGTTTGGCGAGGGCGGTGCCGGGACCTTCTCCGACGGCAAGCTCTACAGCCAGATCAAGGACCCGCATCACCACGGCCGCAAAGTGCTGAACGAGTTCATCAAGGCCGGCGCACCAGAAGAGATCCTTTACGTCAGCAAGCCGCACATCGGTACGTTCCGCCTGACCGGCATGGTCGAAAACATGCGTCATGAAATTCAGGCGCTCGGTGGCGAGGTTCGTTTCGAGCAGAAGGTCACCGACCTGCTGATCGAAAACGATCAACTGCAGGGTGTGGTACTGGAAAACGGCGAACAGTTGCATTCCCGGCATGTGGTTCTGGCCCTCGGCCACAGTGCCCGCGACACCTTCCGTATGCTGCACGCCCGTGGTGTGTTCATGGAGGCCAAGCCGTTTTCGATCGGCTTCCGTATCGAGCACCCACAATCGCTGATCGACAAGGCTCGATTGGGCAAATACGCCGGTCACCCGAAGCTCGGGGCAGCCGATTACAAACTGGTTCACCACGCCAAGAATGGCCGTTCGGTCTACAGCTTCTGCATGTGCCCAGGTGGCACCGTCGTGGCAGCGACCAGCGAGCCGGGCCGCGTGGTCACCAACGGCATGAGCCAGTACTCGCGCAATGAGCGCAATGCCAACTCCGGCATTGTCGTGGGTATCACCCCCGAACAGGACTACCCAGGTGGCCCGCTGGCCGGTATTGAGCTGCAGGAACGCCTGGAAGCGCACGCCTATGTACTGGGTGGCAGCAACTACCAGGCACCCGCACAACTGGTCGGTGACTTTGTCGCCGGTCGCCCTTCTACCGCGCTGGGCAGCGTCGAGCCGTCCTACAAGCCAGGTGTAAGCCTGGGCGACCTGGCGCCAAGCCTGCCGGACTTCGCCATCGAGGCGATCCGCGAAGCCCTGCCTGCCTTCGACCGTCAAATCAAAGGCTACAACCTGCACGATGCCGTGCTCACCGGGATCGAGACGCGTACGTCCTCGCCGCTGCGGATCACCCGTGGTGCGGACCTGCAGAGCCTGAACATCAAAGGCCTGTACCCGGCCGGTGAAGGCGCCGGTTATGCGGGCGGGATTCTCTCTGCCGGCGTCGACGGTATTCGTATCGCCGAAGCCGTAGCGCGGCAGATGCTGGGCCTCAACGACTGATCCGATCTGTCGGCGCCTGCACGCAGCGTGTAGGTGCCGATATTGCCTGGGTGCCGTCAGCGCTGTACGCGGCACCCAGGTTTCCAGCCGTTCGGGCTCTACAGACCCGCATGCAACACGCTTTCCGGTAGTGCCTCTGCACGCTCTGCGCAGGCAGCCACGGCCGCAATCAAACTGTCAAGCTGATACCCCTGCCCGCTCAACCAGTCCTGATCGTAATACGTGGTGGCATAGCGCTCACCGCTGTCACACAGAATGGCAACGATCGATCCAGACTCCCCGGCAGCCTTCATATGCTGCGCCGCCGCCAACGCACCGATCAGGTTGGTCCCGCTGGAACCGCCGACATGTCGGCCAAGACGTTGCGCCAGGTAATGCATGGCCGCCAGCGACAGGGCATCCGGCACCTTGACCATGGCGTCAATCACCTGCGGCAGAAACGATGCTTCAACCCGTGGCCGACCTATGCCTTCGATGCGCGAACCGCACTCCAATCGCAACGCGCGATCACCGCTGCAGTAACTATCAAAGAACACCGAACGCTCG
The DNA here is from genome assembly GCF_014648275.1 of Pseudomonas laurentiana. GTDB lineage: Bacteria > Pseudomonadota > Gammaproteobacteria > Pseudomonadales > Pseudomonadaceae > Aquipseudomonas > Aquipseudomonas laurentiana. Next base: position 167,713 of record NZ_BMQU01000010.1, on the reverse strand, counting down.
GCATCGGCACACAGCACCCGGGTGGCATGCTGGCGGTAGCGCACATACCGCCCTAGCGTCGCGGTGGTACCGCCGGTTCCCGGGCTGGAAATCAGCCAGGCAGGCTCTGCATACCGCTCAAAACGCATCTGGGTAAAGATCGACTCGGCAATGTTGTTGTTCGCCCGCCAGTCAGTGGCACGCTCCGCATAGGTGAACTGGTCCATGAAATGTCCGCCGCTTTCCCTGGCCAGGCGCTCAGACTCCGCATAGATCTGCGTGGGGTCCTGCACCAGATGGCTCTTGCCACCGTAAAAGGCGATCTGGGCGATCTTTTCCTGGGAGGTACTGGCAGGCATTACAGCAATGAACGGCAGCCCCAGGAGCCGGGCAAAATAGGCTTCAGAAATCGCCGTGGACCCACTGGATGCCTCGATAACCGGCGCATCGGGGCGTAGCCAGCCATTGCACAGGGCATACAAGAACAACGAGCGGGCCAATCGGTGCTTGAGGCTGCCGGTCGGATGGCTGGATTCGTCCTTGAAATACAGCTCAACGCCTGGAAATCCCGGCAGTGGCAAAGGAATCAAATGAGTATCAGCACTACGCTGAAAGTCTGCTTCAATGACTCGAATGGCTTCACGCGCCCACTGACGTTGGTTGCTCATACTGGATTCTCATGGGTTGTGGTCAATGACCCCAATGGGTCATAAGGAAAATTCCTACAGGACAGACAGATACGGCTGCACTCAAATTTCCGACCCGACTGCTAGGCTGGCCGTCCTAATGCTGAGCAACAGCTTATAACAAAAAAGAATATAATTTTTGTTCTAATGCCTAAGCTCACAGGTTAGGGTGACCCCCTTTTTCGAATTTCAGGATGGAGAGCGACCTTGCCTCTGCGTAGCACTTTCACTCGTTTCTTTCAGTTGGAAGCTGCCAGCGGTCTATTGCTGATTGCTGCAGCCGCCCTGGCACTTATCGTCAACAACTCACCCCTGTCCTTTCTCTACAATGGACTGCTGGAGGTTCCTGTCGTTGTCCAGATCGGCGCGCTGAAAATCGCCAAGCCGCTGCTATTGTGGATCAACGATGGGCTGATGGCGCTGTTCTTCCTGCTCATTGGCCTTGAGGTCAAGCGCGAGCTGGTTGATGGACACCTGTCCAAACCTTCGCAGGTGGTACTGCCCGGCGCAGCTGCGATTGGCGGCATGGTTGTACCCGCGTTGATCTACTGGTTCCTGAACAAGGATAACCCGGCTGCCGTGGCAGGCTGGGCTATCCCTACCGCGACCGACATCGCCTTCGCCCTGGGTGTGCTCGCGCTGCTCGGCAAACGGGTACCGGTATCGCTCAAGCTGTTCCTGATGACCCTCGCGATCATCGATGACCTCGGCGCGATCATCGTTATCGCCCTGTTCTACTCCGGTGAATTGTCGAGCCTGTCGCTGATGCTGGCGGGCGCCTGCCTGCTGACGCTGATCGCGATGAACCGGCTGGGTGTCATCAAGCTTGGGCCCTACATGATCGTTGGCCTGATCCTCTGGGTCTGCGTACTCAAGAGTGGTGTACATGCCACGCTGGCAGGCGTAACGCTGGCACTGTGTATCCCACTGCGTACGAAGAATGCCGAACCGTCTCCCCTGCTGAACCTGGAACATGCCCTGCATCCATGGGTCGCATTCGGTATCCTGCCGCTGTTTGCCTTCGCCAACGCAGGCGTTTCGCTAGCTGGCGTCACAGTAGAAAGCTTCACCCATCACGTGCCTATGGGCATCGCCATCGGCTTGCTGCTGGGCAAGACCGTTGGTGTATTCGGCCTGACCTGGATCGCAGTGAAAACCGGCCTGGCGGCCTTGCCGACTGGCGCCAACTGGGGGCAGGTTCTGGGCGTGGCGATTCTGTGCGGGATAGGCTTCACCATGAGCCTGTTCGTCGGCTCACTGGCGTTTGAACCCGGTAGCAGCGAATTTGCGGGGATGGACCGGATGGGTATCCTGACCGGCTCGATACTCGCTGCACTGATCGGCTATGCGATCACTGCAATGGCCAGCCGCAAGACCATCACTGCCTGAAGCGCGCAGGTAACAAAAAACCCCGATCGGCCAAGCCGCGTCGGGGTTTTATTTTGTAAACGCCAAGGTATCAGCGGGTCACTCGACTCGTGCCGTTGACGGTCATGATACGTACACGATCACCCACACGGAAAATCTCGTTTTCCTGAACCTGTTGCACATAGGCGCGCATGCTGCCGTCATCCTCACGCACGGTGATTTCCACACCCTGCGTACGCGTAATACCCTCTTCAGCTGCAGAACCGAGCAGGCCGCCGGCAACTGCGCCAATCACAGCGGCAACCACGCTACCACGGCCACCTCCAACACCACTGCCAGCTACGCCACCAACGATGGCACCAGCGCCGCCACCGATAGGGGTCTTGGTGCCTTCGATTTTCACCGGACGCAGGGACTCAATGGTACCCATGCGCACGGTCTGCACACGCCGAGCCTCATCACGGGAGTAGGAGTCACCGGTCAGGCTGGACGCACAACCACCCAGAAGCATCGACAGGGCGGTCACGGACGCTACCAGCAGAACAGATTTACGCATAGGATCATCTCCAAAAGACAGGTTTCCATTAAACTCCGCGCGTTGACAGCTGTCACGACAGCGGCAGTATAAAATTGCTTTCATACAGCTTCCGTGCAGGCGGTACATCGACGCGGCCTGTGAAAAACTGTTTTTACTGCGCAAGGATAGACATGGATTACTTCATCATCGCGGCCACTACCGTCGCGGGCTTGTACTTCCACTGGTGGCTCTACGTCCGCATCAAGCGCTGGTCGGACCGCGACCTGGCCCTCTCCTTGGCAGGCAGCGATCCATTGAAGCGTGAATACATGCTACAGCGGTTGGACAGTGCCAAAGCCCAGAAGGTCAAACGCCGGGACCTGGCAGCCTGGCTGGAACGCGAAGCTGCCGGATATCAGGCGGGTTAAGGCGCCAGACGCTCACGCACCCAGTTGCCATTCACCAAACGGTAGTTGAGGCGATCATGCAAACGGCTTGGACGTCCCTGCCAAAACTCAATGCGATCAGGCAGCAAACGGTAGCCCCCCCAATGCTCAGGGCAATGCGGCTGGCTGTCGCTGAAACGCTGCTCGGTATCCTTGAGCAGCGCTTCGAGCTCTGCACGGTCTGCAATCACCTGGCTCTGCGGTGAGGCCCAGGCCCCCAGGCGACTGCCCAGAGGGCGAACCTGGTAGTACGCATCAGACTCCTGTGGCGACACCTTGACCACCTTGCCTTCAATCCGTACCTGACGTTCCAGGGCAGGCCAAAAGAAGGTCATGGCACCATAGGGGTTGTACAGCAACTGCATGCCCTTGGCGCTGTCATAGTTGGTGAAGAAGGTGAAGCCCTGCTCATCCAGCCCCTTGAGCAACAACACACGGCAATGTGGACGGCCATCTGCATCGACCGTCGCCAAGGTCATGGCGTTGGCCTCTACAGGAGGCTGTTCGGTTTTAACCGCTTCAGCGAACCATTGGTGGAACAGAACGAAAGGCTCGCTCGGTGCCTGAGCTTCGGCCAATCCATCACGGGTGTAGTCGCGGCGCATATCCGCCAGGGTCTGGGTCATAGCAGCGTTCCTTGACGATCAGTTGGACTTCGCAGTGCCGGCGGCAGCAACATCCTTCGCCGCCGGTGCTTTCTTGGTCACAGGCTTGGTTGCGGCCTTGGTGACTGCAGCTTTCTTCTTCGCTGCGGTGTTCTTCGCCGCGACGGTTTTCTTCGCCGCAACAGCTTTCTTGGCCGGGGTCTTGCTGGATGGCTTGGCGGCGGCCTTGGCCGGTGCCTTGGCATCTTGTACCGCAACCAGCTCAGCCGGGCTTGGCGCTGGTTGATTGTACTTGCTGAGCAATGCCAGCATGGTGTCTTGTGGGGTCAACAGCATTTCCACCCGGCGATTCAGTGAACGGCCTTTCTGGTTGTCATTGGCCGCACGCGGCATCACCGAACCCATGCCACGCAGCATCAACCGATCACGTTGCAGGCCGCTGAGACGGAAAATCGCCGCCACCGCCTGTGCACGCTCCTGGCTCAGTTTCTGGTTAGCCACCGTGGCACCGCCAGTATCACCATGCCCCACTACCAAAACAGCTGTTTTCGGATCGGCCTCAATGACCTTGGCCACCTTGGTAATCGGTCCTAGCGTGACCGGCAGCAGCATTGCCGGACGGTCGGGGTTGAACGAACTATCAACCGGCGCGGTGATGACCAACGCATTGTCGCGACGTTCCAGCTCGAATTTGCTGTCCTTGATCGCCTCACGCAAGCGCGGCTCATAGTTGTCGAGCCATGCTTGAGCCACCTTCGGGTCAGGCATCTTCGACACTTTAGGTGCATCTACCTTCTTGCTATCGCCAAATGGCCACCACCAGTGGCTCTCACTTTCAGACTTGGCGTCGGCCTTGGCCACTTTCTCATCGATCGCTTTTTTCACATCTTGATCAGCAGCCTTTTCGCTACCACCAAATGACCACCACGCAGGATCGTTTTTCGCCGAAGCGTTCTGCGGGTGCTGAGCGCAACCGGTTACGGCAAGGCATAGGGCAAGCGCGAGCGTTTTATGAGAGTACATCAACGATACACCGTAAAAAGGATTAAGAATCGGCCGATACAACGGGCCGTTGGAAAGCAGAATAAGCAATGGGTTCCAGCAGTTGGTCGACATCACCAGTCATAGGCAGGTCGCGAGCACCTGTACAAGTTTCTGGGCACGCGGGTCCATCAACACATAGGGGCCCAGGGTGTTGGTGACGAAGCCAAAGGCAACATCGTATTCAGGGTCGGCAAAGCCAACCGAACCACCCGCGCCCGGGTGTCCGAACGCCCTGCGTCCGAGGCCAAAGGTAGCATTGGGTACGTCTGGTTGATCCAGCATCACACCCAGGCCGAACCGGGTCTGCGTCAGCAAGGTCAGGTCCTGGCCGATGCTGTGCTCACGGATCAACTCATCCAGCAGCTCAGCCTCAAGCAGACTGCCCTCCAGCAAACCGGTATAGAAACCGGCCAGGCTTCTGGCATTGCCATGACCATTGGCCGCTGGCTGCTGCATACGGCGCCACTCTGGCTTGTTGGTGCTGGTGAGCACCGAAGGCGGGTTGGTAAATGCTCGCGTCGATAATGCCTGGGGCTCGCGCATGGTCACGTGCAGCAGGCGCTGGGCCGCTTCATCCCCCATCACGCCTTTGCCACGGGCGACGTGAGCAACGCGGTAAAATTCTTCATCGGCCAAGCCGATGTGAAAATCCAGACCCAGTGGCCGTGCGGTACGTGCAATGATCGAGGTACCCGGCTCCCGACCATCAACGCGGCGAATCAACTCGCCAACCAACCAGCCGAACGTAATCGCGGCATAGCCATGGGCAGTCCCAGGCGTCCACCAGGGGGCTTCGGCGGCTAGCGTATCGACCATTGTCTGCCAGTTGTACAACGCTTCGGCAGACAGCAACTCGCGGATGGCAGGCAGCCCGGCTTGATGACAAAGCAACTGGCGCAGGGTGATGGCTTCTTTACCTGCTGCAGCGAACTCAGGCCAGTAGCGCGCCACTGGCGCGTCGAGCTGCAACTTGCCCTCACCGACCAGTTGCAGTGCAGTCACGGCGGTAAAGGCCTTGGTGCAGGAGAACACGTTGGCGATGGTGTCGCTGTGCCAGGCTTGCTCACCGTTCTTGTCAGCGCTACCGGCCCATAGGTCGACCACCGTCTCCCCGCCGACCTGAATACACAGTGCTGCGCCACGCTCCTGAGGATCGTCGAACAAGCCGGCAAAGGCTTCGCGTACTGCTTCGAACTGAAGTTCGTAATGACCCTGAATCTGCACCCGCCGACTCCCTGCACAACCCGTGTTCTAAATGGCGTGCATTGTTCCAGCCTGACGCCGATTTGGGAACAGATAGCTGGCGAATGGTTGCGTGAGACAATGCCGCTCAGATCGGCTCCTGCAGCAACCGCAGGAGCCGAGCATTGAAGCCTACTTGGCGAGTTGTTCCTGAACCTGCAGGTTGGCCTTGCGTACGGCACCGATAAAACCCTGGAACGGTACATCGGTAATGCCGACCAGACCAAAGTGACCATTCTCACCGTCGAGCAAACGTCCGCTGGCCGGCTGGTCCATGTATTGGAACCAGTGCGCGCCAACAATCATGGGCTCGGCCAATGCTGCCTTGAGGAAGTTCGCATAGGCAGGACCGCGGTCTTCTTCCCGTGCGACCTCCATCGGTCCGGGCCAAAACGGCCCACGGTCCCGTGAGCCGAACTGGAACTCGGACACCAGTACCGGCTTGTCCAGCGCCTTGAGCTGAGTGAAGTCGTAGCCATCTTGAGGCTTGGGCGTGTAGAAATTGAAACTGACCACGTCACAGTATTCAGCACAGGCCGCGACCGCCTCTGGGCTGCTCACGGCATAACGCCCACCCAACAGCAGATGATTGGGTGCATGCCAGTTCAACGCATCGTCGATCGTCTTGAAATAGGTTTGCGCAAATACCTTCTGGAAGTACTGGTAGTCCGCTTCTATCTCGGGGTGTTCCGGATTAGGCAGAGGCGCCTCGAACCCTGGGTCTTCCATGAGTTCCCAAGCTGTCAGCTGGATACCCCAGGCCTTTGAGAGGCCTTCCTGGTTGCGATACTTGTCACGAAGCTGCTTGAGAAATGCGCGCTTGGCGGCTACGTCCGTAGTTTGGCGCAACGTACCGAACGCCAAGGCATAGCGGGCCTTCGGATCGTCGCCTGGTGCAGCCCAGGCCAGTTCGTTATCCGCGAAGTAACCGATCAACCAGGGATCATCCCGGTGATCACGCGCCGCGATGGCCACTGCGCGCTCGGTAGCCATCGCAAAACGCGGATCAAACGGGTCGGGCATGGCTCCCCACCAGTCCATCCCGGTGCTGATACTGCTGTAATCGCCCACGATGGACAGCGGCAACGTGTAAGGCACACGGTTCGCCTGCCCCAGCACGGGGTCGCTCCAATTACCCAGGGTGTTGAAACCCCAGGCCTGTAAACGGTCGAGGGTATGGGACTGCCAGCGCTTGGCATCGACACTTACAGCAGGGCACTTACTGGCGTCGGCGCAGGGCTGGCCATAGCTGCGCTCAAGGTTCGCGGCATAAAAATCGAACCAGCGCCCTTGATCGAACGCGCGACCACGTGAAGAACCGTTACCGTCGTGATTGTTCCCCTCACCATAGAAGGATGCCAGCCGCTCTTGGCCTTGCGGCAGGTTCAAAAACATCGACTCACGCCCCTCGACATAGGTACGACCACCCTCTGCTGCCACGGTGTTGACGCCTAACGAGTAGAACGGATGACCTTCAGGCGTGACCAGGTACCAACGGCCGTCGCGCTTCTCGGTACGAAAGAAGCCCTTGGCGTCAAAGGACAGCCCACCTTTCCAGCCACCATACGTATCCAGCGGCAACTTGGCACGCTCAGCCAGCCACGCCTTGAGCTGCTGCTGCTCCTTGGCCGCTGCGCTACGCAGTTGCTCGTCACTGGTCACCTTTTCAGGCCAGCGACCACGACTGAACTGGCCATAGCCATCGATGATGCCGGTGTAAGCGGCCTTTTGCAGTTGATCATCATCCTGTATGCCGAAACGCTCGACGAACAGGCTTTGAGCGACATTGGGCTTGGTCATCGACAAGGTCACCGATACCACCTGCGAGAGGTCCAGTTCGCCCGCGCTGCTGGTCAATAACACGCGTTGCCCTTCATGCACCCATGGCATCGGCGGGCCGGCACGCATGCCCTGGCTCAGCGGTGAACTGGCCTTGAGCGGCACCCATACGGTCTGTGCAGGTCCGGCCGGTACGTCAACGCGACTGGTGAGGGTCTTGCCATCGCTGCTCTGGATCGTGACATCCAGCGTCAGCGCCCAGTCCATTGCGCTTTGCAGGCGCAAGGTCATGGCACTCGCGCTTGACCAGTCCCAGGCGCCCGTCTGCGGGCTTAGACGCAGGCTCGGCCGCTGCACCGGGTTAAACACCACACGTCGAAGCACCTCGCCTTCGGCCGTTTGCTCCGCGTTGTACTGCGGCAGGCTGGCATCCTCAGTCGCAACCTGGACCACGGCGGTCGGACGAACGAAGTTGAACAGCGTCTGTTGTCCGGCCAGCAGCGGCTGGGCGAACAACAGGGCGAATACAGCAGGCAGGGTGCGGCGAAGCATAAGGCTGGAGCTCTCCTTGATGGCCCGGACGGGCCTTGATCTCACTGATAGACAACGCCCAGACACATTAAGCTCCGGGCGTCAGGAAATTTCCCGGCGAAACGGTGGCAATGCATTGAGAATAGCCTTGCCATAGCGTTGGGTGACCACGCGACGGTCAAGCAGGGTAATAGTGCCGCGGTCCTCCTCGGTACGCAGCAGACGACCGCAGGCCTGAATCAGGCGCAAGGACGCATCCGGGACGGCAATTTCCATGAACGGATTACCGCCACGCGCCTCGATCCATTCTGCCAACGCAGCTTCAACCGGGTCATCCGGTACGGCGAAGGGAATCTTGGCGATGACCACGTGCTCGCAATAAGCCCCCGGCAGGTCGACACCTTCGGCAAAGCTGGCCAGGCCAAACAGCACACTGGAGTCACCATCATCGACGCGCGCCTTGTGCTTGTTCAAGGTCTCCTGCTTGGACAGGTTGCCCTGGATAAACACCTGTTTGCGCCAGTCGCGGTCCAGGCCGTCGAAGACGTCCTGCATCTGTTTACGCGACGAAAACAGTACCAACGAACCACGCGAACCTTCGACCAATGCTGGCAGATCGCGAATGATCGCGGCGGTATGAGCAGCGGCATCGCGTGGGTCAGCGCGCAAATCGGGCACGCGCAGCACGCCCGCATCGACATGATGGAACGGGCTGGGCACTACCGCAGTCACCGCAGCCTTGGGTAAACCTGCACGCATTCGGAAACGGTCGAACTTACCCAGGGCGGTCAGGGTGGCGGAGGTAACCAGTGCGCCATGGGCCACGCTCCAGAGGTTGCGCCGGAGCATTTCGGCGGCAAGGATCGGGCTGGCGTTAACCTCGATATCAAACAATGCACCGCTTTCGGCCAACGTCAGCCACCGCGCCATCGGCGGGCTGTCCTCGGGGTCTTCGGCGGTAAAGGCGGTCCACAGTTCCCAGTTGCCCTGAGCGCGCATCAACAAGCTGCCGAACAGCGGGTACCACTCTTCAGCCTGATGGCTGGCGATGCCAATGTTCACCTCACCATCCATGCCCTCCTTGAGCAACTCGGTCAGGCGGGTGAACAGGTCGTTCAAGCGCGAAAAGCCTTTCTTCAGCTCGATACCCATTTCCCGCATGTGCTCAGGCACCACACCTGCCACAAAACGGTGACGGGGGCGCTCACGGCCCTCCATGTCTTCACCGGCGCGGAAATCGGCCAGTTGCTCGCAGGCAGTGAACATGAACTGTTGCTGCGTCTTGATCTCTCGCGCCAGCTCCGGCACCTGTTCGATCAACTTGCCGAGGTCGCCCGGCAGCGGATGCTGGGCCAACAGTTTGGTGAGGTTCTTGGCCGTTTGCTCCAGCCAATCGGCGGTGGAGCGCAAGCGCGTATAGTGTGCGAAATGGCCAATGGCCTTGTCCGGCAGGTGGTGACCTTCGTCGAAGACATAAATGGTGTCACGCGGATCAGGCAACACCGCACCACCACCCAACGCCAGATCGGCCAGGACCATGTCGTGGTTGGTGACGATGACATCGACCTTGCCCATGCCTTCACGGGCCTTGTAGAAGGTACATTGCTGGAAGTTCGGGCAATGTCGACCGGTGCATTGGCTGTGGTCGGTGGTCAACCGTGCCCAGTCCTGATCTTCCAGGGCCTGAGGCCAACTGTCGCGGTCACCGTCCCACCTATTGCCGGCAAGTTTCTCGATCATGCTGGTGAAGAGCTTCTGGCTGGCTTCGTCCACCTCGATCTTGAAGCCTTCTTCCTCGAACAACTGGGCCGTCGCCGACTGTGCATGGCCTTCCTGCAACAGCAGATCAAGTTTGGACAGGCACAGGTAACGCCCGCGCCCCTTGGCCAGGGCGAAGCTGAAGTTCAGGCCACTGTTACGCATCAGGTCCGGCAGGTCCTTGAATACGATTTGCTCCTGCAGGGCAACCGTGGCGGTGGCAATCACCAGACGCTTGCCGGCAGCCTTGGCCGCTGGAATCGAGGCGAGGCTATAGGCCACGGTTTTACCCGTACCAGTGCCGGCCTCGACCGCTACCACTGCCGGGTCGCCGCTGCGTCGCCCTTCATCGTCGCAATCGATGTCGCCCAATACCTTGGCGACTTCTGCAATCATCAGACGCTGACCGTAGCGCGGCTTGAGGCTCTTGGCTTCGAGAAAACGCGAGTAGGCGCCCTGAATTTGGGATTTGAGTTCGTTGCTGATCATGGTGTCGGGGCGCCCGAAGGGCTGGATATATTTTCAGTGTTTCGATTGGGCCGCTATCATAACCCGCTATTGCCCTTTGCGCTGAACGGAGTTCCCGATGACCGCCTTTGCTATCCCCTACAGCCTGCATGTTCTGGCCGCCCTGGTCTGGGTCGGCGGCATGTTCTTCGCCTGGCTGGTACTGCGGCCGGCCGCCGTTGCAGCCCTGGATGGCCCTGCTCGCTTGCGCCTCTGGGTAGAAGTGTTTCAGCGTTTTTTCGTATGGGTCTGGGTTGCCGTGGCCGTGCTGGTGATTAGTGGCATGGGTATGCTGCACCTGCGCTTTGCCGGTTTTGAAGCAGCGCCACGTTATGTGCAGGTGATGATTGGCGGGTTTATCGCCATGTTGGCGCTGTTTATTCGTATCCAGACGTTACTGCTGCCCGCACTGCGCAAGGCCGTACAGGCTGAGGACTGGTCGGCAGGTGCCGGTGTGCTGGGGCGGATTCGCCGACTGGTAGGCGTAAACCTGCTGCTGGGCCTAGCCGTAGTCGCAGTGGCCTCTTCACGCCTGCTGGCGTGATCTCTCAAGGCTGATCGGCAGGCGGCGAACGCACCAGCGATTCAGACGCTGCGTACTTGCCGCCCCTGCCGAGTTTGTTACAAGCGCTTCAGTGTCAACGCGCCTGCGGCGCCAGCCAGACCAGGCTGGCCTGGTACACCAGGTTTACCGGTAGCGCCCCCCTGGGTACGGTAGACAAAGCACCCTTTGCTCGCCCCGCCTTTTCCCGGTTTACCGGCAGCCCCTGCCAGGCCCGGTGCGCCACCATCCACCCGCACCTTGATCTGAGCCTCGGGGTAGCTGGCTGGCAATGCCAACAGCACACGCCCGCCTGATGCGCCGTCATGGCCATCACCACCATTCTGGCCGTTCGCCCCAGGCTCAGCCTGCCCCCAGGTGCAGCCACCGGCCTTGCCATTGGCGCCATCAAGCCCGACATACCCCGGCGCACCAGCACCACCGCGAGCGTCGATCGATAATTGCGCCGCCTGCAAGCGATGCAGATGCAACTCCAGGTCACGTCCCGGCATGGCGGCTTTTTCGAATGTCCCGGGGGCACCGTGGGCAAGGATCTGACTGCCATCCGCCAACTCGGCAGCGCCAGCTTCAATGCGTAGCGCCTGCTCAGCCGGTACAACGGCAATCCGCGCTTCTCGGCCCAAACGCAACGCGCCAACATTCAGTTCGGTCAAACTGGCCGGCAACAGCAAGGTCCCGTAGTCCGCCACATCCAGGCGCTCCAGCTGAACCACACTGCTTTTGTTGGGCAGACGCAGTACCGAATGAGCCCCGACACTCAGGCTCTCTGCCATTGCCAATGGGCTGACCAATGTCAGCAACACCATTAATTTACGCATGACCTGCCTCCTGGCGCGGTGCCGGTATTGATTGGATGTGGAAAATACCGACAAGCAGGATCTGCAGACGGTCGAACCAACGGTGGCTGCGCTCACGCAGAAGACGGTTGAACATCAGCACTTCCAGCACATGCAATGCCAACACTGTCGCCCCGGCGGCGTTGATCAACAGATGGAAGGGCTTTTCCGCAGGACTCAGCAGATTCAACACCACCACCCACCAGAACACCACCGTCAAGGCCTTACCCAGGCCCCAGAACACCTTCATACGCGCCCGCCCCTCTCTACCTGTTCTTTTTATTGGCAATACCAAGACCTCAATCCCTCGGTATCGCCTGCAACAGTAACGCCGCCTCCCGACTTGCGCCAGAGGGTAGCGCCATCGGAAATGAGCCTGTATTCGCGCTGACACAGCGACAACGACAGGTCCACGGCACTTCCCGAACCGTGGACCTGAGAGAGGCTTAGCGCTCGATCCGGATTTCCACCCGGCGATTCATGCTGCGGCCATCTTCCGTTTTGTTATCCGCCACTGGCTGGCTTTCACCGGCGCCCTGCACAGATACAAAACTACTGCGCGGCACACCACGCTCAACCAGGTAATCGGTCACGGAATGGGCACGGCGCTCGGACAGTTTCTGGTTGTAGGCATCGCTGCCGACACTGTCGGTATGCCCGGTCACGCTCAGCCTGGCACCCGGAGCCTCGCTTTTCAGACGACTGGCAACCTTGTCCAGGTGCATTTTGTCAGCGGCGGTAAGCTTGGCTGAGTTGAACATGAAGCGAACATCCCGGATAACGATCACCTCTTCCTTGACCACTACCGGCTGCTGAACTACCGGCGCAGGTGGGCATCCGTTAGCATCAACCTGAACGCCGCGTGGTGTACCCGGGCACTTGTCGCGGCTATCCGGTACACCGTCATGGTCTTCATCACCGTCACCATGGGACCAGCAGTAACCGGCTGCCAGGCCGCCACCGAGCAACGCGCCCCAGCCTGCCCAGCTGGAACTCTCGATCGCACCCAACGCCGCGCCACCGACGCCCCCGACGGCTGCACACTTAGGCCAGTCGGTTTTTTGCAAACCTGCACAACCAGTCAACACGCTGGTTAGCAGAACCAGAGGTAATGCTGTGCGTACTATGCTCATTTGATGCGTCTCCTCGGGGAATCGGTGCAAAACCGATGCTCAATTGAGTAAAGACCGCACACCCCAACTCCGCCAGCAATAAGCCATGACTCAGTGTAGTCTTGGATTATTGATTGAGGACCTCTAATGACCGAGAGCTTTTCCAAACGTACACCCCAGCAGGCCCTGGCGGCGCTGCTGGAACGCCAGGCACCGCAACGTTTACTCGTCGTGGGGAGCCGTTTCCCCGCCCTGGACGCTTTCGCGCAAGCCCACCCACACGCCGACATTCAGGTCGCCAAGCCCGGACCACTGCCGCTTGAGCTGGCCTCGCAACGCTTTGATCTCGCGCTGCTGGTCGATTGCCTGGAGCATTTGCCCAGGCGTCAGGGCCTGGAACTCCTGGGGGGCATCCGCAACCTCAACGCCAGTCGGGTTGCAGTATTGGCCGATCTGCCAGCATGCGACTGGAAAGACACCGACTTCTTCGCCCTGGCCCTCCAGGCCAGTGAACGATTCCAACGCGACGAGCAAGTGTTGAGCCTGTTCACCTATGATCTACGAGAATACAAGCAGGTTCCGGACTGGCTGAACGCCAAGTTCTGGGCCAACCCACAGAATTTCGGAAAGTACTGGTGGTAAAGCAATGAGTGTCACGGTTTGTCCCTGTGGCAGCGGCAACCTGCTGGATGCCTGCTGCGGCCACTATCACGCAGGCTCGCCGGCCCCTGATGCGCAGACGTTGATGCGTTCGCGCTACAGCGCCTATGTATTGGGGTTGATCGATTACCTGGTAGCAACCACCCTGCCCGCTCAACAAGCAGGCCTGGACCGCAATGCTATTGCCGAGTGGAGTACACAAAGCACCTGGCTGGGGCTGGACGTTGAGTCTGCGGAGGTCTTTGGCGGGCAACCAGAACATGCCTTCGTAACCTTCACTGCGCGCTGGCATGACAGTGCCGGTGAACACGCCCATCGCGAGCGCTCGGCGTTTGTACAGAACAAGGGGACCTGGTACTTCATCGACCCGACAGTGGGGTTGAAAGCCGGGCGTAACGACCCTTGCCCCTGCGCCAGTGGGCAGAAGTTCAAGAAGTGCTGTGCCAGCTATCTAGGAAGCTAGCCTGATGCCTATTCGAACCAGCCTGATGCTGATAAGCCTTCTTCTATTGAGTGGCTGTGCGAGCTGGTTCGGTAGCCCCTACCAAGACCCCGAGGTTCATCTGGTCAAGGTCGAGACGATCAAGGCCCGCCTGCTGCAACAAGAATTCATGCTGCATTTCCGCATCGACAACCCCAACGATTCCCGCCTGCTGGTCAGGGCACTGCGCTACAAGGTGCAGTTGAATGACCTCACGCTGGCTGAAGGCGAGTCTGATCAATGGGTCAATGTGGCAGCTCACAGTCACAAGACGTTCAAGGTGCCAATAAGGACCAACCTCTGGGAACACCTCAAGGACGTCGTAAAACTGCTGAAGCATCCCGACCGACCTATCCATTACCGACTGGATGGCGACCTGAGCAGCGGTTTTTTCTGGCCACGCAGCCTGCACTTATCACGCAGTGGTGAGATAATTCCCGGCGATTTTATTCCGGAGTAACCGCAATGACCCAGCAACCTCATGTTCATGGCCCCGATTGCAACCACGATCATGACCATCACCACGATCACGACCATGGTCATGTCCATGGCCCGCACTGCAACCATGCACCGCAAGAACCTGTTCGCAATGCACTGAAGGACGTTGGCCGTAACGACCCATGCCCGTGCGGCAGCAACAAAAAATTCAAGAAGTGCCACGGGGCCTGAGGCCAGCCGTATAGATCCGCGCTACATCGAGGTCGCACCTTGTGATATCCATAAGGCGACCGCTGCGCCCACGCGCAGTGTGGAGGCAGCGATACTGTCGCTGCCGAACCCTCGACGGAGCGTGCCATGATCGACCTGTATTACTGGACCACCCCCAACGGCCACAAAATCACCCTGTTTCTTGAAGAAACCGGGCTGCCCTACCGTATTCACCCGATCAATATCGGCAAAGGCGAACAGTTCGCTGCCGACTTCCTGAAAATCGCCCCGAACAACCGTATCCCGGCGATCGTCGACAATGATCCGGCCGACCATCAGGCGCCACTGTCGCTGTTCGAGTCCGGCGCCATCCTGCTCTACCTTGCCGAGAAAACCGGGCATTTCCTGCCCAAGGATCTGCGTGGACGTCAGGAGGCCTTGCAGTGGCTGTTCTGGCAAATGGGCGGTTTGGGCCCAATGGCCGGCCAGAATCACCACTTCAGCCGGTTCGCTCCAGAGAAAATCCCCTATGCAATCAAACGCTATGTAGATGAGACCGCACGCCTTTACGGCGTCCTGAACAAACGCCTGGCCGACCGTCCGTTCGTCGCCGGAACCGAATACACCATCGCCGACATGGCCATCTATCCGTGGATCGTCTCCCATCAGTGGCAGAGCCAGAACCTCGATGACTTCCCGGCACTCAAGGACTGGTTCGAGCGTATCAAGGCGCGTCCCGCCACTCAGCGTGCCTATGCCTTGGTCGAAAAGATCAACCCACCGCAGCCCTGAGGTGCAGGCAAGGGGGCCCGCGATTGAAATAAAGGCGGCCCCCCGCTTGCATGGTGTGATTGTGCTCACTAACGTAGCGCCTTTCCGCCGCCATACCCTGCAGGAGCCTTGCCATGGCCTCGCCAGCCTTACCCCCTTTTCTTCCCCGATTCGGCGTTGCCGCAGCGATACTCGGGCTGCTCAGCCTCGGCGGCTGCCAAATGGGCGGCTACCACGACAGCGTACCGCCGACCACGGGTGTACAGCCTCTCAAGGGCCTGGCGCAGAACGTTTCGGTGCGGCGCAATGCCATGGGCATGCCGCTGATCGAGAGCAGCACCTTCCATGACGCACTCTTCGCCCTGGGCTACGTGCAGGCCGGCGACCGGATCGGTCAGATGGTTGACATGCGCTTGCTGGCTCAGGGGCGCCTTGCAGAAATGGCCGGTCCAGACGCATTGGAAGTTGACCGCCTGATGCGTGCCGTCAATTTGAAGAAGAGTGCCAACCAGCTCTACGCCGACGCATCACCACGCCTCAAACGCTTCTTTGAGGTGTACGCGCGCGGGGTCAACGCCTACCTGTTCCGCTACCGCGACAAGTTGCCAGCCCCGTTGGCACAGAGCGGCTACCGTCCGGAGTACTGGAAGCCGGAAGATTCGGCGCTGATTTTCTGCCTCTACAACTTCAGCCAATCGGTGAACCTGCAAGAAGAACTCGCGGCCCTGGTGCTGGCGCAGAAAGTCGGCAACGACAAGCTGGCGTGGCTGCTGCCGAACTATCCGGATGAACCACTTCCACACGCAGAAGCCGACAAACTCAGCGGGCTGAACCTGAGCACCCAACTGCCTAACCTGCCTGCACTCAACGCCTTGAGCCAACAGTTGGCTGCGTTCAACCTGCTTGGCGCCCCCGGTTCCAGCAACTGGGCCATTGCCGCCCCGCATAGTCGCAGTGGCAAGAGCCTGCTGGCCAGTGATAGCCAAGGTGCATGGGCCATGAGCCCAGTGCAAATCCGCGCACCGAAGTACCAGGCCGCCGGCTTCACCCTTGCAGGACTCCCACTGGTACTCTCTGGGTTCAACGGCAAGCTGGCCTGGAGCACCAGTGCGGTCATGGGCGATAACCAGGACCTGTTCCTGGAAAAAATCCGCAGAGAAGGGGGCCGCCTGCTCTATCAGGCGGACGGAAAATGGCAACCTGCCATGGCCCGCAACGAAACCTTCTTTATCAAGGGCCAGCGTCCTGTTCGCGAAACCCTGTATGACACGCGTCATGGCGGGCTGCTCAGCCCAGCCCAGAACGCTGGCCTCGCCCTTGCCCTGCAAATGCCGGAACTGAAAGGCGACAAAAGCCTGGATGCGTTCTTCGACCTGTCGCGCAAGGCCAATGTCGAAGGCGCCTTTGAAGCCAGCCGCGAGATGGGTGCTCCTGCACTGAACCTGGTGTTTGCCGACGCCAACAATATCGGCTGGCAGGTCACCGGCCATTTCCCCAACCGCCGTGATGGCCAGGGGCTGCTGCCTTCGCCCGGCTGGGAAAGTCGTTACGACTGGGACGGTTATGCCGACCCGATGCTCCACCCCTATGACCAGGACCCGCCTCAGGGCTGGCTGGGCAATGCCAACCAGCGCAGCGTACCGCGCGGTTACGGCATGCAACTGTCCAACACCTGGTACTACCCCGAGCGCGCTGAGCGCCTGGCGCAAATGGCAGCCAACGGCAAACATGACAGCCGTAGCCTGATAACCATGCAGAACGACCAGACCACCTTGTTCGCGGCGAAGCTCAAAAGCATGTTCCAGGCACCAGGCATGGCCCAGCCATTGAAACAGGCCATCGACGCCCTGCCTCAGGATCAACGCGCCAAGGCCCGTGAAGCATACGACCGCTTGATGGCCTTTGATGGCCGACTGAGCGCTACGTCGGCAGACGCAGCGCTGTACCAATTGTTCCTGCAGGAAAGTGCCCGACTGACCTTCCTCGATGAATTGGGCCCGGAAACCGGTGCCGCCTGGCAAGCCTTTGTCAGCAACGCCCGGCTTTCCTACTCGGCACAGGCCGATCATTTGCTCGGACGTGATGACAGCCCATTCTGGGATGACCACAACACTGCACAGAAAGAGGACAAACCGACGATTCTCGCCCGTAGCCTGGTAGCGGCAATCAACCTCGGTGAACGCCAAATGGGTGGCGACCACCGTACCTGGCAATGGGGCACGTTGCATCAGTACCGCTGGCCGGTCGCCAGCTTCCATGGCCTGGGCGATACGCTCAACCGTAGCTCGCAGGCCGTGGGCGGAGACCACACCACGCTGAACAGCTCAGCCTATGCCTGGGGCCAGGACTTCAATGCTCGCCTGATGCCGTCCATGCGCATGGTGGTGGATTTTGGCTTGCCAGAACCCCTGCAAGGGATCAGTAGCAGCGGGCAGTCGGGTAACCCTGTCAGCAGCCACTTTGCCGACGGACTGGATGCCTGGTTCAAAGGCCGCTACGTCAGCTTCCCGATGCAGACACAAAACTTCGAGCGCGCCTATGGCAGCAAACGTCTGACCTTGGTGCCGGGTCGATAACCTCGTAACAGCCTTGCGCCCATGCCTCAGTCATGGGCGCATCCGACCCATCCGCTACTGCGAAACCGGGGCCAGCCAGGCCCCAGCCTTGCCTCTGATACCCACCCAAAGAACGTCACGGGTTGGCCTACTCCGGGAAAGCGGCCGACGCACGCTATTGAGGCCTGAAGGCAACCGCCTCGCGCCTTCGGTGCGTCGGACACGCGCGCCTTTGTTCGTCTCTTGAGCGCCCAAGGCGCGACCATCGCCTTATGGCCGGCCAAATTCGGCGACTGCTCATGCCATGCGCAATTATGGTGCGATATTTGCTATCACATTGATGTCTCACTTCGGCCGGTAACGGTCGTGACACATTCAAAGCACTCATCGGACGCAAGGACAACACAATGAAAAAAGCATGGCTGACGCTTTCCGCACTTGCATTGTGCCTGACCGCCAACGCCGCTATGGCCAAGGACTACAAGGAGCTGCGCTTCGGCGTCGACCCTTCCTACGCACCATTTGAATCCAAGGCCGCTGATGGCAGCCTGGTGGGTTTCGATATTGACCTGGGCAATGCGATTTGCGCGGAACTAAAAGTCAAATGCAAGTGGGTTGAAAGTGACTTCGACGGCATGATTCCAGGCCTCAAGGCCAACAAGTTCGACGGTGTGATTTCGTCAATGACGGTCACTCCCGCCAGGCAAAAGGCCATCGACTTCTCTGATGAACTGTTCTCTGGCCCAACCTCGCTGGTCTTCAAAAAAGGCGCAGGCCTGAGCACCGACCCGGCCTCTCTGGCCGGCAAGACAGTCGGCTATGAACAAGGCACCATTCAGGAAGCCTATGCCAAAGCGGTACTGGACAAGGCCGGGGTCAAGACCCAGGCCTATCAGAACCAGGATCAGGTTTACGCCGACTTGATCTCTGGGCGACTCGACGCCTCGATCCAGGACATGTTGCAGGCTGAACTCGGTTTCCTGAAGACGCCACAGGGCAGCGGCTACGAAGTCAGCAAGCCAGTCGACAGCGAACTGCTCCCAGCCAAGACAGCGATTGGTATCCGCAAAGGTAACAGCGAACTGCAAACCCTGCTGAACAAGGGTATCAAAGCGTTACACGATGATGGCACCTACGAAAAACTGCAGAAAAAGCACTTTGGCGATCTGAACCTGTACAGCGGCAAGTAACCCCTGGAAGCCGACCTTGCCAGGATCACTCGCCAGGTCGGCTTCTACTGTTCCCCGCACAATTGCATTAATCACTGCCATAGGGTCACGTCATGTTTGAAGACCTGCTGCAGCATCTGGGGCTCTCGGCATTCAGCTTGAAGGGTTTCGGCCCACTGCTGTTGAAGGGCACCTGGATGACCATCAATCTGTCGCTGATGTCGTTGTTGGTCAGCGTCGGCCTGGGCCTGCTCGGCGCCAGCGCCAAACTCTCTTCCGTACGCGTGCTACGCATTACCGCTCAGGTCTACACCACGCTGATTCGCGGGATACCCGACCTGGTGCTGATGCTGCTGATTTTCTATAGCCTGCAGACCTGGCTGACCAGCCTGACCGAAGCGCTGGGATGGGACTACATCGAGATCGATCCATTCGCTGCAGGGGTCATTACCCTGGGCTTCATCTATGGTGCCTACTTCACCGAAACCTTTCGCGGCGCGATTCTGGCGGTTCCTCGTGGCCAGGTCGAAGCGGCGACAGCCTATGGCCTCAAACGCTTCCAACGCTTTCGCTTTGTGGTCTTCCCGCAAATGATGCGTTATGCCCTGCCGGGTATCGGCAACAACTGGATGGTGATGCTCAAGGCCACTGCACTGGTGTCGATCATCGGCCTGGCCGACCTGGTCAAAGCTGCTCAGGATGCCGGCAAGAGCAGCTATCAACTGTTTTACTTCCTGGTACTGGCGGCCTTGATCTACCTGATGATCACCAGTGCCTCGAACGTTGCCTTGCGCTGGCTTGAACGGCGCTACAACGCAGGCACTCGGGAGGCACTACGATGATCGAACTACTGCAAGAATACTGGCGGGCCTTCCTCTACACCGACGGCACCCATATCACCGGGCTGGCGATGACCATGTGGCTGCTTTCGGCCTCACTGCTGATTGGCTTTCTCGTTTCCATCCCCTTGTCGATCGCACGGGTTTCGCGATCCGTCTGGATCCGCATGCCGGTGCAGTTCTACACCTACCTGTTTCGTGGCACCCCGTTGTATATCCAACTGCTCATTTGCTACACCGGCATCTACAGCATCGCAGCCGTGCGCGCACAGCCGCTGCTCGACAGTTTCTTCCGCGATGCGATGAACTGCACCATCCTGGCGTTTGCCCTGAACACCTGCGCCTACACCACGGAAATTTTCGCCGGGGCCATTCGCAGCATGGCGCATGGCGAGGTAGAAGCGGCCAAAGCCTATGGCCTGCGCGGCTGGAAACTCTATGCTTACATCATCATGCCGTCGGCCCTTAGGCGCTCGCTGCCGTTCTACAGCAATGAGGTGATCCTGATGCTGCACTCGACCACCGTGGCGTTTACCGCCACGATCCCGGACATCCTCAAGGTCGCCCGCGACGCCAACTCGGCCACTTTTCTGACGTTTCAGTCGTTCGGTATCGCCGCACTGATCTACCTGAGCGTGACCTTCGCCCTGGTAGGCCTGTTCCGCCTGGCCGAACGACGTTGGCTGGCCTTTCTAGGCCCTGCTCACTAGGACTGTTCATGCACCACGAAATCCACGAAATCCTGGCCCCGGTACCTGGTATCGCCCGGCACATCCACAGCTTCCATTTCGGCCCCAAAGGCGCCGGTAAAATCTATATCCAGGCTTCACTGCATGCCGACGAACTGCCCGGCATGCTGGTCGCCTGGCACTTGAAGCAGCGTTTGAGCACACTTGAAGCCCAAGGGCACCTGCGCCAGCACATCGTTCTGGTACCGATTGCCAACCCGGTAGGCCTCGAACAGGTGCTGATGGACGTTCCGCTGGGCCGCTACGAGCTGCAAAGCGGGGAAAACTTCAATCGAAACTTCATCGACCTGAGCGATTCGATCGGCGATCAGATCGAAGCCAGTCTGACGCAGGATGCACAGCATAACGTCGAACTGATCCGTCAAAGCCTGCGCCGGACACTGGAAGCACACTCGGCCCTGACACCCCTGCAGTCGCAGCGCCTGACCCTCCAGCGCCTCGCCTGCGATGCCGACATGGTCCTCGACTTGCACTGCGACTTCGAGGCGGTCGAACACCTGTACACCACGCCAGAAGCCTGGCCGAAGGTCGAACCGCTGTCGCGCTACCTCGGTGCCCAGGCCAGCCTGCTGGCAACCGACTCCGGCGGCCAATCCTTCGACGAATGCTTCACCCTCGTCTGGTGGCAACTGCAACAGCGCTTCGGCAAGCATTACCCCATACCCCAAGGCAGCTTTTCGGTCACGGTAGAACTGCGGGGGCAGGGCGATGTCAGCCACCCAATGGCCCAACGCGACTGTGAAGCGATCCTGCACTATCTGGTGCATGCTGGCGCCATCGAAGGCGAAGCGGCTCCACTGCCAGCACTGCCCTACCCGGCTACGCCGCTGGCAGGCGTAGAGCCGGTAGCAACACCCTTGGGGGGGTTACTGGTGTTCCACGCCAAACCGGGACAGTACCTGCAGGCAGGCGATCTGATTGCCGAGGTCATCGACCCGCTAAACGATCGCGTGACCCCAGTGTGCAACACTCAACCCGGTCTGCTCTATGCGCGTTCGTTACGGCGCATGGCGACAGCCGGCATGGTCATTGCCCATGTGGCGGGTCGTGAGGCCTACCGCAGCGGCTATCTGTTATCGCCTTGAGAGCCGCGCATGTACAAACTGACGATCGAAGACCTGCACAAAAGCTATGGCAAACATCATGTACTGAAGGGGGTTTCGCTAAAGGCCAACGCGGGCGATGTCATCTGCCTGATCGGTGCCAGCGGCTCGGGCAAGAGTACCTTCCTGCGCTGCATCAACTTTCTTGAGCAACCTGATGATGGTCGCATGACCCTGGACGGTAAAGCCGTCGAGATGCGTCACGACCGCCACGGCATGCACGTCGCCGACCCCGATGAACTGCAACGAATCCGCACCCGACTGGCCATGGTGTTCCAACACTTCAACCTGTGGAGCCATATGACCGTGCTGGAAAATGTCAGCATGGCGCCGAGACGAGTACTTGGGGTGAGTAAGCATGAGGCCGAAGAACGGGCCCGAAAATACCTGAACAAAGTCGGCCTGGCCCCACAGCTGGCTGAACAGTACCCGGCGTTTCTCTCCGGTGGCCAGCAGCAACGCGTCGCCATAGCCCGCGCACTGGCCATGGAGCCAGAGGTGATGCTGTTCGACGAACCGACCTCCGCACTGGACCCGGAACTGGTAGGCGAGGTACTCAGGGTTATCCAGGGGCTGGCCGAGGAAGGCCGCACCATGATCATGGTCACCCATGAGATGGCCTTTGCCCGACAAGTCTCAAGCCAGGTGCTGTTCCTGCACCAAGGGTTGGTCGAAGAGCAGGGATCGCCGTCTGAGGTGCTCGGCGCCCCCAGAAGCGAGCGCCTGCGCCAGTTTCTCAGTGGCAACCTGAAGTGATGCGCCAGGCGTAACGACGGTCAGGCCACAGGCACCGGTGGCGGCTCGTCTGGCAAGGCCGGCTCGCCCGGCTCCATCGGCTGTGGAGTGCCCGGTTCAGGGGTATTCGGGGTGTCAGGATCCGGCTGACCGGGTATCCCGCCTGCGCTGACAGGGTGTGGGTACGCGAGCAGCGACCATGCCAGCACACCGACCTGGTTGGGCTGCAGTACCGCCAGTTTGGCGCTGAGGGTCGGGTCGATTTTCATCAGTCACTCCCAATCAGGGCCGGTACGCGCATTGCGCACCGACTGCCTTCATTGGAGTACAGCACACGCGAAGAATTCCTTCGATTCGTCGCCTCAGGCGCGCGGCAAGGTCACGCCGCGTTGGCCCTGGTACTTGCCACCACGGTCCTTGTACGACACTTCACACTCTTCGTCGGACTCCAGGAACAGCATCTGTGCCACACCCTCGTTGGCGTAGATCTTGGCCGGCAACGTCGTGGTATTGGAGAACTCCAGGGTAACGTGGCCCTCCCATTCCGGCTCCAGCGGCGTCACGTTGACGATGATGCCGCAGCGGGCATAAGTGCTTTTGCCCAGGCAGATGGTCAGCACGTTGCGAGGAATACGGAAGTACTCGACGGTTCGCGCCAGTGCGAAGGAGTTCGGCGGAATAATGCAAACGTCGCTCTTGATGTCGACAAAGCTGCCGGCATCGAAGTTTTTCGGATCGACAGTCGCAGAGTTGATGTTGGTGAACACCTTGAACTCGTCGGCACAACGCACGTCGTAGCCGTAGCTGGAGACGCCAAAGGAGATCAGCCGGTCGGCACCCTCACCACGCATCTGGCGCTCGACGAAAGGCTCGATCATGCCGTGCTCTTGCGCCATGCGGCGAATCCACTTGTCCGATTTGATGCTCATGGCGGTGTCCTGAAAATAGCGAGGTGAAAAAATCTGATGCGCATCTTACCGGGCCGGGCGCCGGGTTCAAAGTTCCGTGCGGCAGTGGCCGTCAGATAGCGGCCGGACGGCACCTGGACAGGCACAGCATGCACCGTCAGTCATGCATTTTCGCGAAAGCTCAACAAGACCATTGGCACGTTCTGGAAAAAGGGTTAAGGTGACGCCACTGTGCTGCACAATGTCACTGAGAATCTCTACCTGATGCAAGATTTCGATCAACACATCTTCATGAATTTTCCTGCTCTTTGCACTCAGTCTCGGCCAGGGCGTTTCCTGAACCGTAGTTAACTTTGTCCAAGGAGACATCCAATGTCCAATCGCCAAACCGGTACCGTTAAGTGGTTCAACGATGAAAAAGGCTTCGGCTTCATCACTCCACAATCCGGTGACGACCTGTTCGTACACTTCAAAGCCATCAAGGCTGACGGCTTCAAGAGCCTGAAAGAAGGCCAACAGGTCTCTTTCGTCGCTACCCGCGGCCAGAAAGGCATGCAGGCTGAAGAAGTAGAAGTTATCTAACTTCCGCTTTTTAGCTTGAAAGAACCCCGCCCTTAACAGGCGGGGTTTTTTTATTCCCGCGATTTCATTAGCGGTGAAGCAGCCAGCGGTGCCGGCGATCATATCGCCGGCACCTGGAGAGGTCAGTCTTCGCTGACAGTAATGCTCGGCATTGCCGGGCTTGCAGCTTCCTGCAGCACGATCCGTGCCCCCACCTGACGGGCCAGTTCCTGGTAAACCATGGCGATCTGGCTTTCCGGCTCGGCGATGGCTGTCGGCTTGCCGCTATCCGCCTGTTCGCGAATCAGCATCGACAGCGGCAACGACGCCAACAACTCGACCCCGTACTGTGTCGCCAGCTTCTCACCGCCACCCTCACCGAACAGGTGCTCGGCATGGCCACAATTCGAGCAGATGTGCACCGCCATGTTCTCGACCACGCCCAGCACCGGAATGTTGACCTTACGGAACATTTCCACACCTTTTCTGGCATCCAGCAGGGCCAGATCCTGAGGCGTAGTCACAATGACAGAACCTGCCACCGGCACCTTCTGAGCCAGGGTCAACTGGATATCACCCGTGCCCGGCGGCATGTCGATCACCAGGTAATCCAGGTTGTCCCATGCAGTCTGTGTAACCAGTTGCAGCAGTGCGCCGGACACCATAGGGCCGCGCCAGACCATCGGGGTGTTGTCGTCGGTCAGGAACGCCATGGACATCACCTCGACACCGTGGGCCTGAAGCGGCACAAACCACTTCTGATCCTTGACCTTCGGTCGGGTACCTTCAGCGATGCCGAACATCACACCTTGGCTCGGACCATAGATATCGGCATCCAGAATACCCACGCGGGCACCCTCGCGGGCCAGGGCCAAGGCCAGGTTGGCCGCCGTTGTGGACTTGCCGACACCGCCCTTGCCGGATGCAACGGCAATGATGTTCTTGACGTTGGCCAACCCCGGAATCTGCGCCTGAGCCTTGTGCGCGGCAATCACGCAATCGATCTCGACGGTGGCCGCAGCAACGCCATCCATCCCTTCGATAGCGGTCTGCAGCACCTGCGCCCACCCTTTCTTGAACAGCCCGGCGGCATAGCCCAGTTGCAGCTTCACGCTGACGCGCTCACCCTGGATGTCGATAGCCTGGACACAGCCAGCGCTGACCGGATCCTGGTTCAGGTAAGGGTCGGTGTATTGACGAAGGACGGATTCGACGGCTGCGCGAGTGACGGCACTCATGGAGACTCCCGATAAAAGACTGAGTAAAACAGGTGACTATGCTAACCCGTGAAACACGCCCAGATACGTCCACGGGGTGAAATATATTTCCCGGCGTTTTATAGTGGCCGATCTCCGTTTCATCTCTTGTAGCCGAAAGTAGCCGAGCCCCCATGTCCGAGCCACGCCAGATTCTAGTCACCAGCGCCCTCCCCTATGCCAACGGTTCCATTCACCTTGGCCACATGCTCGAATACATCCAGACCGACATGTGGGTGCGTTTCCAGAAGCTTCGCGGCAACCAGTGCATCTATGTCTGCGCTGACGATGCCCACGGTTCGGCAATCATGCTGCGTGCCGAAAAAGAAGGTATTACCCCGGAACAGCTGATTGCCGGCGTGCAAGCGGAACACAGCAGCGATTTTGCCGATTTCCTGGTGGACTTCGACAACTTCCACTCGACCCACGCCGAAGAAAACCGGGCGCTGTCGAGCCATATCTACCTGAAGCTGCGTGACGCCGGGCACATCGCAACCCGCTCGATCACCCAGTATTTCGACCCGGACAAGAAAATGTTCCTGGCCGACCGCTTCATCAAGGGCACCTGCCCGAAATGCGCGGCAGAAGACCAGTACGGTGACAACTGCGAGAAATGCGGCGCCACCTACGCGCCAACCGAACTGAAAAACCCCAAGTCGGCAATCTCCGGCGCTACCCCGGTCCTGAAGGACTCCCAGCACTTTTTCTTCAAGCTACCTGACTTCCAGGCCATGCTGCAGAGCTGGACCCGCAGCGGCACCCTGCAGGACGCCGTGGCCAACAAGATCGCCGAATGGCTCGATGCTGGCTTGCAGGAATGGGACATCTCCCGCGATGCGCCGTATTTCGGCTTCGAGATCCCGGATGAGCCCGGCAAGTACTTCTACGTCTGGCTGGATGCACCGATTGGCTACATGGCCAGCTTCAAGAACCTCTGCGACCGCCGCCCGGAGCTGGACTTCGACGCGTTCTGGAACAAGGACTCGAAAGCCGAGCTGTACCATTTCATCGGCAAGGACATCGTCAACTTCCACGCCCTGTTCTGGCCCGCCATGCTCGAAGGCGCCGGCTACCGCAAGCCTACTGGCATCAACGTTCACGGCTACCTGACGGTCAATGGTCAGAAAATGTCCAAATCGCGCGGCACCTTCATCAAGGCCCGCACCTACCTGGACCATCTGTCCCCGGAGTACCTGCGCTACTACTACGCCGCCAAACTCAGCCGTGGCGTGGACGACCTCGACCTGAACCTGGAAGACTTCGTGCAGAAGGTCAACTCTGACCTGGTTGGCAAGGTCGTCAACATCGCCAGCCGTTGCGCCGGTTTCATCCACAAGGGCAACGATGGGGTCATGGTCGATGGCGATGCCGCACCTGAACTGACCGAAGCCTTCCTGGCTGCTGCGCCCGGCATTGCCGAAGCCTATGAAAACCGTGACTTCGCCCGGGCCATGCGCGAAATCATGGCCCTGGCCGACCGCGCGAACGCCTGGATTGCCGACAAGGCACCTTGGTCCCTGGCCAAGCAGGAAGGTAAACAGGACGAAGTCCAGGCGATCTGCGCCCAAGGCGTCAACCTGTTCCGCCAACTGGTGATTTTCCTCAAACCGGTACTGCCAGTGCTGGCCGCCGATGCCGAAGCATTCCTGAACGTCGCCCCGCTGACCTGGGCCGACCATCAGACCCGCCTCGTCAACCACAAGCTGAACCCGTTCAAGGCGCTTATGAGCCGTATCGACCCGGTCAAGGTCGAGGCCATGACTGCCGCCAGCAAAGAAGACCTGGAAGCAACCCAGACCAGCGTAGCGGCCGGCAACGGCGAGCTGGCCAAGGATCCGCTGTCGCCAGAGATCGACTTCGACACCTTTGCGGCCGTTGACCTGCGGGTTGCCCTGATCCTCAAGGCTGAAGCAGTCGAAGGTGCCGACAAACTCCTGCGCCTGACCCTGGACATCGGTGACGAGCAACGCAACGTGTTCTCCGGCATCAAGTCGGCCTACCCGGACCCTGCCAAGCTGGAAGGTCGGCTGACCATGATGATCGCCAACCTCAAGCCGCGCAAAATGCGCTTCGGCATTTCCGAGGGCATGGTGATGGCTGCCGGCCCAGGCGGTGAAGAGATCTACCTGTTGAGCCCCGACAGCGGTGCAAAACCAGGTCAACGCATCAAATAAGCGACATCCGCCCCGGTCATCTCGGACCGGGGCGTTCTCTTCCCTCCGTCCTTGCCGGATAATGGCTGACAGCCCTGATTTTTCGGCCCCCCAATGACAGATCTGATCTTTACGCTCATCGGCGCTGCGTTGATCAACAACATCATCCTGCACCAGGGGTTGGCCCTCGACCCTGCTCTTCACATTGATAGGGACGCGACCCGACACAAGGTGCATGCACTGGGACTGACAACCGGCATGCTGATGCTGAGCAGCACCGTGATCGGTCAAGTCCTCTACCGCTACCTGTTGCTACCACTGCAACTGGACTACCTGCGCTTGTTCATCTTCCTGCCATCGTGCATCGTGCTGATCGCGCCACTGCTTACCCTGATCGGTCGCTGGCAGCCCGCACTGCCTCAGGAAGGCTTGAAGCCTCTTTTGCTTGGCAATGCCGGCGTGCTGGGGCTGAGCATCATTGCCAGCAACACCGAACTCGGCCTGGCACAGGTCATGGCCCTGAGTCTGGGCAGCGGCCTGGGCTTCTGGCTGGTACTGATGCTGCTTGATGACCTTCGACAGCGCACCCTCGACAATGACGCCATACCCGAGTCCTTTCGCGGCCTGCCACTGGAGCTGATTGGCGCCGGTATCATGGCCATGGCCTTTCTCGGCCTCAACGGATTGTTTACATCATGAGTCTGATTCAACGCATCGACGCCCTCCTGCCACAGACCCAATGCGGCAAATGCGGCCACGGCGGGTGCCGCCCTTACGCAGAAGGCCTGGCCAAGGGCGAGGCCATTAACAAGTGCCCACCGGGCGGCGACGAAACGATCGCCGCCTTGGCCCAACTGCTCGACGTGCCGACACTGGCACTGGACCCCGAGCGCGGCAGCGCCCCCGCTCAGATCGCCTTCATTCGGGAAGCGGAATGCATCGGCTGTACCAAGTGCATCCAGGCCTGCCCGGTGGATGCCATCGTCGGTGCTGCAAAGCTGATGCACACCGTCATCAGCACTGAATGCACCGGTTGCGACCTGTGTGTTGCGCCCTGCCCGGTCGACTGCATCGACTTGCTGCCCCTGTCGGCGGACAGCACGATAATCCCCATCGTCGGCGGGCTGGCAACGAATGCCGAACAGCGGACCGCACGTACGGCCAAACGCGATCACTCCAGACAGCGTTACGAGCAACGCAACGCCCGCCTGCAGCGTGAGGAGGCTCGCAAGCAAGCCGAACGCCTTGCCCGTAGCCAACGCTCAGTGGTCACTACCGCGAGCAGCACTGCGACCGACGACCCAATCAAGGCAGCCATTGAGCGCGTCAAAGCGCAAAAGATCGCCGCTGCCGATGCGGCATTGAAGCAGGCGAAGATCGCCGCCGCCATGAGTCGCGCCCAATTGAACAAGGCCCGCACAGCCTTCGGCGAAACCCCGAACGAAGCTCAACATGCCCAACTGCTGGAGCTGGAGCGCGAATCTCAAGCTGCACAAGCGCACCTTGAATCGCTCCAGGCCGTGAGCGAGCATGGCCGCGGTTGACGTCAACGAACGCCTGCGCACCGCCATGGGGCTGGTGCTGCTGGCCTGCGCCCCTGGGCTTCTGGCACTGCTCTGGCTGCATGGCTGGGGCATGTTGCTCAACCTACTGCTGACCAGTGTTGGCGCCCTGGCAACCGAAGCCGCCTTGCTCATGCTGATGCGCCGCCCTGTGCGGGCAGCGCTAAGCGACGGCAGCGCTCTGGTAACCGCGACGCTGCTGGCCATCGCACTACCTGCCTATGCACCTGGGTGGTTGCCACTGATCGCCGCCAGCTGCGCCGTTGCGATAGGCAAACATGCGTATGGTGGCGTAGGGAAAAACCCGTTCAATCCGGCGATGCTTGGTTATGCCGTAGTCTTGCTGTCATTCCCGGTCGCGATGACCCAGTGGCCTGCTCCACAACCGCTGGATCTTGGCACCAGCCTGCACCTGGTGTTCGGGATCACCAGCAGCACACAACCGGATGCCTGGGTACAGGCCACCGTACTGGATGGCTTGCGCAACAACAGAAGCCTGACCATCGATGAGCTGTTCGCCCAGCACCCTGGGTTCGGTTTTTTCGGCGGTAAAGGCACCGAGTGGGCCAGCCTTGGATTCTTGCTGGGCGGCTTGTTCCTGCTACAGCGCA
The DNA here is from genome assembly GCF_014648275.1 of Pseudomonas laurentiana. Taxonomy (GTDB): domain Bacteria; phylum Pseudomonadota; class Gammaproteobacteria; order Pseudomonadales; family Pseudomonadaceae; genus Aquipseudomonas; species Aquipseudomonas laurentiana. Next base: position 137,980 of record NZ_BMQU01000010.1, on the reverse strand, counting down.
AGGTATTCAGCTGGCACGCGCCCGCAGGGCTGCTGGGTAGCCTGTTCATCATCAGTGTGTTCTGCTGGAACGGTTCGGGCTCCGACTCCCACGGCTCGCCACTGCTGCACCTGCTGTCCGGCTCAACCCTGTTCGCGGCATTTTTCATTGTCACAGAACCCGTATCCGGCCCCAGGAGCCCCATGGCCCGCTTGATGTTTGGCGTGGGTGTCGGAACATTGATCTACCTGATCAGAACCTGGGGCAGCTACCCCGACGGCACTGCATTCGCGGTGCTGCTGATGAACCTTGCGGTGCCAGCCCTTGAGCGCTGGGCCGCCCGCAGAGAGCGGGAGGCAACATGAACCGCATAAGCCTGCGTAGCTGCATGGTGTTAGGCGCTCTTGCACTACTGGCTTTAGCCTTCAGCATGACCTGGCATCACTACGCTGCGGCACCGATCCGTGCCGCACAGGAACAGCTCAAAGCACAGACATGGCTAAGCGTGCTTCCTGCCGAGCGCTATGACAACAACCCGCTGCAACACCCCATTCGCCTGAACGATACCCAATTGGCACATAGCACACTACGCGCAGGCTACCGCGCCCTGCTTGGTGGGCAACCGAGTGCCGTGGTGCTGCACAGCCGTACACAGGGCTACGGCGGTGCACTGGAACTATTGATTGCCATAGACCCCAGCGGCAGGTTGATAGGGCTGAAGGTACTGCAACAACAGGAAACCCCGGGGCTTGGCGCGCAGCTTGTAGAACCCGGCAACACCTGGCTGCAACACTTCATCGGCCATGCACTCACGACTACGCCCGATGCCGCGTGGGCACTGAAACGGGATAATGGCCAGTTCGACCAACTGGCTGGCGCAAGTGTGACCTCTCGCGCCGTGATCCAGGCGCTACATGACGCCCTGCGCTACTTCGATGAGCATGCCGAAGACTTGCTCGGAGGGACCGTCCATGAATAGACACTGGCTTGCCGGACTTAGCCTGGCACCACTGCTGGGCGCCACGCAAACGCTACTGCAGGCCACTTCGATAGCCGTGCTCAGCCTGCTGGCGATACTGTTGCATCGCCTTGGCATGACACCCCTGAGGCGACTTCTGACGGGTATAGGTGCAGACGTCGCCAGCATGCTTTTGGCGGCAACCATCGTCACCTGCCTGGAACTGACCCTACGCGCCCACACCTTGGTGCTTTACCAAAGCCTGGGCCTTTATACCGCACTGATCGCGCTGCAGTGCGTGATGTTCGACCATGCGCAGGGACACACCAAAGGCTGGCGCGCCCCACTGAGCCTGTTGCTCGGGTTCACTGCGCTCTGCATCAGCCTGGGCGTGGCACGTGAGCTGATGGGGAGCGGTATGCGCCTGGCCCATCTGACCCCAGGGGCCCTGTTCCTTCTTGGCCTGTTGCTCGCCCTGTACAATAGGATCTGGCGCCAACGTGCACCCTCTCGCCGTCAAGGAACTCCCTGATCCATGAATGCTACAAAACGCCTGGAAATATTTCGCAGGCTGCATGAAGACAATCCAGAACCGAAGACCGAGCTTGCCTACACGTCGCCGTTCGAGCTGCTGATTGCGGTCATTCTTTCCGCACAAGCGACCGATGTCGGGGTCAACAAGGCCACTGCACGCCTGTTCCCGGTGGCCAATACGCCAGAAGCAATATACGCATTAGGTGTGGAAGGGCTGTCGGAGTACATCAAGACCATCGGCCTGTACAACAGTAAAGCGAAGAACGTCATCGAAACCTGTCGATTACTGGTGGAGCAGCACGGCAGTCAGGTCCCGGAAACCCGCGAGGCCCTTGAAGCTCTGCCTGGGGTGGGCCGCAAGACTGCCAACGTGGTCCTCAATACTGCCTTCAGACAGCCTGCAATGGCAGTCGACACCCATATTTTTCGCGTCAGCAACCGCACAGGAATCGCACCCGGCAAGAACGTCCTGGAGGTTGAAAAGGGTCTATTGAAGTTTGTACCCAAGGCCTACCTGCTGGATGCTCACCACTGGTTGATCCTGCACGGTCGCTATGTGTGCCAGGCACGCAAGCCGCGTTGTGGCAGTTGTCGGATCGAAGACCTGTGTGATTACAAGCACAAGACTTCGGACGATTGAGCAAATAGCGAAAAGGTTGTTCAGGCGATTGAAAAAATCTTTTTTACCCGACCTGAGAATCTGGTTATAAGGTGCGCCAATGGCCCTCTTGCCGTGGAGTGACTTATGAGCACCGATAAAGAAGAGCTGGATCTGGACGACGACTTTGCTGCCACTGAAGACTCACCCGCCGCTGATGTACCGGCGGAGACAGCAAAGACCAATCTGAGTAAACGCCGCACCATTGACAACCTGCTGGAAGAGCGTCGCTTGCAGAAACAGCTGGCAGACTATGACTTCGATCTTTAACTAATTGCCGCCCAATCAACAGGGCGGCAATTAGTGTGTTACCAAAAGCGTCCTTGGCGGGAAGCTAGAGTGAAGTGCGTTTCATACAAGATCGTTACGCTGTGCGAGCTCAATCAGGTCGACCAGGGAGCGCGCATTGAGTTTCAGCAGCAAACGCGTCTTGTAGGTACTGACCGTCTTGTTGCTGAGGAACATGCTGTCGGCAATTTCCTTGTTGCTCCTGCCGCGAGCCAATTGCTGCAGCACCATCATCTCCCGACCTGAAAGGCGCTCGACCATCTCCGCCTCACTCGCCCCTCCCAGGTTGGAACGAACCGAATGCAATGCCTGATTGGGAAAGTAGCTGTAACCAGAAAGCACAGCCTTGATTGCACTGAGGAGTTCGGTCAGGTCCTGTTGCTTGCAAACATAACCGGCAGCCCCCGCTTGCATGCAACGCATTGAAAAATGCCCAGGCGCTTGAGACGTCAGTACCAGAACCTTCAACGCCTCTCCGGCCGAGGCTAGCCGGGTAATGACCTCCAACCCGTCGAGCTTGGGGATTCCGATATCCAGAATAACAATGTCGGGAAGATATTCCCGGGCAAGTTGCAGTGCATCTACACCATTATCCGTCTCCGCAATGACTTCATAGCCATGCCGCTCCATCAGCATGCGTACAGCCAAGCGAATGACTGGATGATCATCCACGATCAGCACTTTATTCATGGGCAAATCCAAATTTTTGCTGTTCGGTTCTTAAGCTCGCACAATATCCCATCCCTCTGGAATATTGCATTCCGCCCCCGTCAAGCACTTACACTCAAAGACACGGCCTACAAAATCATAGGATTATTCCTACAAATTTTATTAATGCCAAACCCAGGAAACAGCAGCGCCTGCCAAAATAAAAGCAAGTAAAATCCGCCGTAAAACAACACTATCATCATTCAAAGTCGCAACCTATGAAGCGACGCCACAATCGTTGAAGGAAATTTCCCATACTGCCTTTAGATTAATAGAAACGCGCAGTACTCTTTAAAAATCAACCCGTACAGCAGCATTACACGGCACCCGAAACAACACATAATTACCCACTTAAACCTACAATCCGAGCGATCCTCCTGACCATGGCGGCCCCTTACGTATCGCCGCCAAAACGAGCAGAAGGTACTGAATCATGAGCAACGCCGAACCCAAAAGTCCGTTGACCATCATCGCTATCTTCGCCGGAATCATTGAGGCCTCTGCGCTGGCCTCCCTGCCATTTCTCGGTGAAGACAGCCAAGAAATTTACACCTGGTTTCTTGTAGGGTTCCCCCCCTTCCTGACACTACTTTTCTTTCTTACATTAAACTTCAACACGCGATCGCTCTATATTCCCGACAACGGCGAAACACCCACCGAATATTCACAGGAAACAGCAACACCAAACGGTTTAGCACACGAAAAATCCAGAGATGAAGAACCCTTAACAAACTATCCATCCACTAAAGCTGAATACTCAACGACGAGCACGGAGAAACGAGAGCGTGATCGCGATGATCTCAATAGTGCGCTACATGAAAAGCTCAATGAGCTGAGCGAAAAGCTTGCACGATTAGAATTCACAATAAACATGCCGAACAGTTCGGGACTACCGGATAACACGCCCCCCTCCAGCATTTTTCTATCCGGCAGCGGCGCACATCAATTCGTTGAACACCACGTACTGAGTGCACTGAAGCAGTCACTGCTCTCACCCAGCAACGGCAGTGGAGAATCGTTGGTCTTTTACAATATCGATGTTGGTGTTCAAACGACGATCACCAATAAACCCATGCCCCACACATCAAATAAGACACGACCATGCACAGACGCACAACGATGAAAACGATGAATAAAAAAACCCGGCCAAAGCCGGGTTTTTTTCAAACGAGGAGAACGCTTAAACCAGCGAGCGTCCCTTGTTTGCAGCAATGCGCATGCGCAAGGCGTTCAACTTGATGAAGCCCGCCGCGTCGGCCTGGTTGTAAGCACCGCCATCCTCTTCAAAGGTTGCGATGTTGGCATCGAACAGCGAGTCATCAGACTTGCGCCCGGTCACGATCACGTTGCCTTTGTACAGCTTCAGGCGTACGACGCCGTTCACGTTAACCTGCGAAGCGTCGATCATCTGCTGCAGCATCAGACGCTCTGGGCTCCACCAGTAACCGGTGTAGATCAGGCTGGCGTACTTCGGCATCAGCTCGTCTTTCAGGTGAGCGACTTCACGGTCGAGGGTGATCGACTCGATGGCGCGGTGGGCACGCAGCATGATGGTGCCGCCTGGGGTTTCGTAGCAACCGCGGGACTTCATGCCGACATAGCGGTTCTCGACGATGTCCAGACGACCGATGCCGTTCTCACCACCGATGCGGTTGAGGGTTGCCAGTACGGTGGCTGGCGTCATTTCCACACCATCGATGGCAACGATGTCACCGTTACGGTACGTCAGCTCGATGTAGGTCGGGACGTCCGGCGCGTTTTCCGGCGACTTGGTCCAACGCCACATGTCTTCTTCGTGCTCGGTCCAGGTATCCTCCAGCACGCCACCCTCGTAGGAGATGTGCAGCAGGTTGGCGTCCATCGAGTACGGCGACTTCTTCTTGCCATGACGCTCGATTGGAATAGCGTGCTTCTCGGCATAGTCCATCAGCTTTTCACGCGAGAGCAGGTCCCACTCACGCCATGGCGCAATCACCTTCACACCTGGCTTGAGCGCGTAGGCACCCAGCTCGAAACGCACCTGGTCGTTGCCCTTGCCGGTCGCGCCATGGGAAATGGCATCGGCGCCGGTTTCGTTGGCGATTTCGATCAGACGCTTGGCAATCAGCGGACGCGCAATGGAAGTACCCAGCAGGTACTCGCCTTCGTAAACAGTGTTGGCGCGGAACATCGGGAACACGAAGTCACGGACAAACTCTTCGCGCAGGTCGTCGATGTAGATCTCTTTGACACCCATGGCCTGAGCTTTGGCGCGGGCCGGTTCGACCTCCTCGCCCTGCCCCAGGTCAGCGGTGAAAGTCACCACTTCACAGTTATAGGTATCTTGCAGCCACTTGAGAATTACCGAGGTATCAAGGCCGCCGGAATACGCCAGTACGACCTTTTTTACGTCCGCCATGCCATCACTCCACGGGGTTGTACGGAAAACCGATGATTCTACCGGTCTTACTGCAACATTTACAGTGGGGCGACAGCTTGTGACGACAAAGCGACAGGAACGGTCGAGGGCGCGACGGATGGTCGCCCCTCAGGACTTGACGGCCGGCTTGGTAACGGAGGGGGTGGCTGCCGGAGCCGGAGCCTGAGCCGGCGCTGTCGAAGCCGCGTCAGGCGCCTTGCCGAGTGGTTTGTCACTGGCAGTTTCTACCGGTTTTTCAACGGGCGTCACCCGGTCCAGTTGAATGTTCACCCGGCGATTGCGCGAACGGTTCGCTGGGCTGTTGTTCGGTGCCAGTGGGTACCGCTCACCATGGAACCGCAGGGTGATCTGCTCTTCCGCCACTCCGTGACGTTTAAGGTACTCCATGACCGCCAGCGCACGACGACGGGACAGGTCACGGTTGGTCAGGCGATTGCCGCTGTTGTCCGAATGCCCATCAAGCTCAATATGATTGACGGTCGGGTCGGCCTTGAGAAAGTCCAGGATGATATCCAGTCGCGCTTGGGCGCTGGAATCCAGGTCGATCCCACCGCCCGGAAAGTCGACGCGGGTCTGGCGCACCTGATCATAGTTCATCGGCAACAACTTGGCCGCACAGACCTGATAGTCAGCATAGGCCTGGTTGAACTTGACCGGCAACACGCGCACGTCCATCGAACGCCCCGCTTCCCCTGCATAATTGCGGACCACGGTGCTGCGACCATCCAGCAGGCCATTGATCAGGCGGCTGGCCTGGCCCTGCGAGCTATTGAACAACACGCCGTTACGGGCCATGCGAACAGTGCCCAGGTTGATATCCCCACGCCCTGGCTGCCATGGCGCGGCAGCGGCAAGCAGGGTTGCCGAACCCGCGCCCAGGACATTGCTGTTCGAGCGCAACTGGAAGGTCGGCTGCTCACCCGCACGACGAACGAACTCACCAGAGCCAAAATTGGCAATCGGCTGGATCAATCGGCACTCGAACTGATCACCCTCGACCTTCCACTCGACGCTCTCCAGACGAGTCTGGAACGTCAGGGCCATGGCAGGCAGGCAGGTAAACATGCTGAGCAAGGCTAGATAATGCTGGCGCACGGGCGGCTCCACAAATTTTTCACGGCATACCTGCAAGGTATCGGTAGGCCGCCGCAAAACTTGATAGCGAGTGCTCGGACCCGGCTTTTCCGGTAGCATTCACCTTGAGTTCGACCCGCCTGGAATCCCCAATGTCCGACCGCCTGACCCTTCTGCGTCCTGACGACTGGCATATCCATCTTCGTGATGGTGCCGTCCTGCCCCACACTGTTGGCGATGTGGCGCGCACCTTTGCCCGCGCGATCATCATGCCAAACCTGGTACCACCCGTGCGCAACGCCGCCGAAGCGGGGGCCTATCGCGAACGTATCCTCGCGGCCCGTCCGGCTGGTAGCCGCTTCGAGCCGTTGATGGTCCTGTACCTCACCGACCGCACCCAACCCGAGGAAATCCGCACGGCCAAGGCCAGCGGTTTCGTCCACGCCGCCAAGCTCTATCCGGCGGGCGCGACCACTAACTCGGACTCGGGCGTCACCAGCATCGACAATATCTTCCCGGTGCTCGAGGCCATGGCTGAAGTCGGCATGCCGCTACTGGTCCACGGTGAAGTAACACGTAGCGAGGTCGATGTCTTCGACCGCGAGAAGCAGTTCATCGACGAACACATGCGCCGCGTGGTCGAGCGCTTCCCAACGCTTAAAGTGGTCTTTGAGCACATTACAACGGCCGATGCGGTGCAGTTCGTGACTGAAGCGCCGGCCAATGTCGGTGCAACCATTACCGCCCAGCACCTGCTGTACAACCGCAACCACATGCTGGTCGGCGGCATTCGCCCACACTACTACTGCCTGCCGATCCTCAAGCGCAATACGCACCAGGTTGCCCTGCTTGATGCCGCCACCAGTGGCAGCAGCAAGTTCTTCCTGGGCACCGACTCGGCACCGCATGCACGTCACGCCAAGGAAGCGGCCTGCGGTTGCGCCGGCTGCTACACCGCCTATGCCGCTATCGAGCTGTATGCCGAAGCCTTCGAACAGCGCAACGCGCTGGACAAACTCGAAGGTTTCGCCAGCCTGCATGGTCCTGCGTTCTATGGCCTGCCGACCAATACCGACACTATTACCCTGGTCCGCGAAAGCTGGACCGCCCCGGATAGCCTGCCATTCGGCGAGCACACCGTGGTACCGCTGCGCGCCGGTGAACAACTGCGCTGGCGCCTGCTGGAGAAAAATGCGTGAGTGATGATCACTTCGACCTCGACCAGGAAGGTCATAGCGGCGGCCCGCGTCACCCCATGGCCGAACGCTTTCGTGGTTACCTGCCGGTAGTAATTGATGTCGAGACGGGCGGTTTCAACTGCGCAACCGATGCCCTGCTGGAAATTGCCGCCGTGACCATCGGCATGGATGAGAAAGGATTCCTGTTCCCGGAGCACACCTATTTCTTCCGTGTAGAGCCGTTTGAAGGCGCCAACATTGAACAGGCTGCCTTGGAGTTCACCGGCATCAAACTGGACCATCCGCTACGCATGGCCGTTAGCGAGGAAGCAGCGCTAACCGATATTTTCCGCGGTGTACGCAAGGCCCTGAAGGCCAATGGCTGCAAACGGGCAATCCTGGTCGGCCACAACAGCAGTTTCGACCTGGGTTTCCTTAATGCTGCCGTAACCCGGAACGACATGAAGCGCAACCCGTTTCATCCGTTCTCCAGCTTCGACACTGCCACCCTGGCGGGCTTGGCGTATGGTCAAACCGTACTGGCCAGGGCGTGTCAAAGTGCCGACATCGACTTTGACGGGCGCGAAGCACACTCTGCCCGCTACGACACCGAAAAAACCGCCGAGCTGTTCTGCGGCATCGTCAACCGCTGGAAACAAATGGGCGGCTGGCAGGACTTCGACGACTGACGTCGACATCCACGCATAAAAAAACCGGCCACATGGGCCGGTTTTTTTATGCGTGGCGCTTACAGCTTGCCAGCATTCTCGCTCAGGTAAGCAGCAACGCCTTCTGGCGAAGCGGTCATGCCCTTGTCACCTTTTTTCCAGTTGGCAGGGCAGACTTCGCCGTGCTCTTCGTGGAATTGCAAGGCATCAACCAGACGCAGCAGCTCGTCCATGTTACGACCCAGCGGCAGGTCGTTGACGATCTGCGAACGAACGACACCGTTGGTGTCGATCAGGAACGCGCCACGGAACGCTACACCGCCCTCGGACTCAACGTCATAGGCCTTGCAGATTTCGTGGGTGATGTCAGCAGCCAGGGTGTATTTGACCGGGCCGATACCGCCGTTGTTGACCGGGGTGTTACGCCAGGCGTTGTGAGTGAAATGCGAGTCGATCGAGACGCCGATGACTTCGACGTTACGCGCCTGGAATTCAGGAATGCGGTGATCCAGAGCAATCAGCTCGGACGGGCAGACGAAAGTGAAGTCCAGTGGGTAGAAGAACACCAGGCCGTACTTGCCCTTGATGGCCGAAGCCAGGTTGAAGCTGTCGACGATCTCGCCATTGCCGAGTACGGCTGGAACCGTGAAATCCGGGGCTTTTTTGCCTACGAGCACGCTCATTCGATATCTCCTGATGTGGTGGAATGGTATGCACAGCAGGGCACGTGGCCCACCTGGCATCGCATGGACTGACCATCATACACCGCCCAACGTGTACCGCCGAATTTAAGGACAGCCACACAACAGTGTGCCGTCCGTCGTGGCATGCAGGGTCACCCGACAAAGTGCTTTGACAAGCATTCTCATTAACATTAAGATCCCTCGCATTGAGCCTTTAGCCGCGATGGTCTCCTCTATGTATGTGTGTCTTTGTGTTGGTGTTACCGACGGACAGATCCGCGATGCAATCTACGATGGCTGCTGCAGCTACCGTGATGTACGTGATGCCACCAACGTGGGCACTCAGTGCGGTAAATGCGCCTGCCTGGCCAAGCAAGTCGTTCGCGAGACCTTGACCGAGCTGCAAGTCAGCCAGGCAGCACTGCCTTATCCGGTCGAATTTACTGCAGCATAATTCAGAGTAATTCAGAACTTTCCAAGAACCGGACCCTGTGTCCGGTTTTTTATGCCTGTAATTCAAGCGGTTAGGGTTAAAACGCGGAACAAAAACATTCTTATTACTATTAATTTTTATTTATTATTCAACCACTTAGGTTTGACAGCAAAAGTTGTCCGGCTCAAACTCCAAGCGATTGGCACACTATAGGGCAGGACCCCATCATGAAAGGCGACGTTAGCGTCATCCAGCATCTCAACAAGATCCTCGGAAACGAGCTGGTCGCAATCAACCAATACTTCCTGCATGCCCGCATGTATGAAGACTGGGGCCTGGATAAGCTCGGCAAGCATGAGTACAAAGAATCCATCGATGAGATGAAACACGCTGACAAACTGATCAAGCGGATTCTGTTTCTCGAAGGCATCCCTAACGTGCAGGACCTCGGCAAACTGTTCATTGGTGAGCACACCAAGGAAATGCTTCAGTGCGACCTGAAAATCGAGCACACAGGTCTGGCCGATCTCAAGGCCGCGATTGCCCACTGCGAAACGGTTGGCGACTTCGGTAGCCGCGAATTGCTGGAAGACATCCTCGAAGCCGAGGAAGAACACATCGACTGGCTGGAAACTCAACTGAGCCTGATCGACAAGGTCGGCCTGGAAAATTACCTGCAGTCGCAGATGGGCGAATAAGCCCATCTTTCTGACAGCCAACAAAAAGCCCCGCAATGCGGGGCTTTTTGTTGGCTGACAAGAATCAGGCCTCGGCAGCCTTGGCCTTGGCAGCGGCGTCCTTGATCAGAGCCTGCAGTTCACCATTGGCGAACATCTCGGTCATGATGTCGCTGCCGCCGACCAGCTCACCGGCCACCCACAGTTGTGGGAAGGTTGGCCAGTTGGCGTACTTCGGCAGATTGGCACGAATTTCAGGGTTTTGCAGGATGTCCACGTAAGCGAACTTCTCGCCGCAACCCATTACCGCTTGCGCCGCTTTGGCGGAGAAGCCGCACTGCGGAGCATTGGGCGAGCCTTTCATGTAAAGCAGAATGGTGTTGTTAGCAATCTGCTCTTTGATTGTTTCGATGATATCCATGGAGCACCTCGGCTGAACTTTCCGACGCGGTTGTCGGCACGGTGACGCATTGTATCGGAAAGCCGAGCGCGACGCTCGGCCTTGCCGACATCCCGCAACGCCCCCCCGTCACGGCGCACATTTGACCACCGTCACAGCGGCCTGGTGCAATTCCCTTCTTGATTGAGCTGACACCGTGCACCTGATGCGTGGATGACCGGGCACCCGATGCAGCGAAGCACTCACCCGAGTGAGCAGAGTTTGCCAAGCCGCTGGCAGGCAGTGTAAAACCTTGCGGTGCATACAAAAAATCTGCGCCCCAATGGGCTATGAAACATTTGGCAGTGCCGATGTTGCAGCCCCTCTTGGTAAGACGCGACATTTAATTATAGTATTGCGTCTCCCCCTAATTTCGTCGCCACGTGCGGCTTTCGCCGCAGGTCTCACCCGTTTTTCCAAAAAACCGGTTTTTGATGATCTGCGGTCTGTTGCAAAAAGGTAGTCAATGATGAACGCAAGGCACTTTCTCTCCCTGATGGACTGCACCCCCGACGAACTGCTCGGTGTGCTCCGTCGTGGCACCGAGCTGAAGGACCTGCGTAACCGAGGCGTGTTGTTCGAGCCCCTGAAGAACCGCGTACTGGGGATGATCTTCGAGAAATCCTCTACCCGTACACGGCTGTCATTCGAAGCAGGCATGATCCAGCTTGGCGGTCAGGCGATCTTCCTTTCGCCACGCGATACCCAACTGGGTCGTGGCGAACCGATCAGCGACTGCGCCATTGTCATGTCGCGCATGCTCGATGCCGTGATGATCCGTACCTTCGCCCACAGCACCCTCACCGAATTCGCTGCCAATTCGCGGGTGCCGGTGATCAACGGCCTGTCCGATGACCTGCACCCTTGCCAACTGCTGGCCGACATGCAGACATTCCTCGAGCATCGCGGTTCGATCCAGGGCAAGACCGTGGCCTGGATCGGCGACGGCAACAACATGTGCAACAGCTATATAGAAGCCGCCATCCAGTTCGACTTCCAATTGCGCATCGCCTGCCCGGAAGACTACGAACCGAACCCTCAATTCGTCGCCCAGGCCGGAGACCGCGTCACGATCGTCCGTGATCCGAAAGACGCGGTGCGGGGTGCCCACCTGGTGAGCACCGATGTCTGGACTTCCATGGGCCAGGAGGAGGAAACTGCACGACGTCTGGCGACATTCGCGCCTTACCAGGTAACGCGCGAGCTGCTCGACCTCGCTGCCCCCGATGTGCTGTTCATGCACTGCCTGCCCGCCCATCGTGGCGAGGAGATCAGCATGGACCTTCTCGACGACCCTCGTTCGGTCGCCTGGGACCAGGCGGAAAACCGTCTGCACGCACAGAAGGCGCTTCTTGAATTTCTTGTTGAACCGGCTTACCACCACGCATGAGTCAACCTTTACTGCTCAACCTTCGCAACCTGGCCTGTGGGTACCAAGGCCAGCGCGTTGTCCAGAACCTCAACCTGCACCTGAACGCCGGCGATATCGGTTGTTTGCTCGGTTCCTCCGGGTGCGGGAAAACCACCACGCTACGCGCCATCGCTGGCTTTGAGCCCGTACATGAGGGCGAGATCCAGCTGGCCGGCGAGGTCATCTCCAAAGCAGGCTTCACCCTCGCGCCAGAGAAGCGCCGAATCGGCATGGTATTCCAGGACTATGCACTGTTTCCGCACCTCACCGTGGCGCAGAACATCGCATTCGGCATTGGCAAGCACCCACAGCAGCAACAGGTCATCGAGGAAATGCTTGAGCTGGTCAAGCTCGGTGGCCTGGGCCAGCGTTACCCTCATGAACTTTCTGGTGGCCAGCAACAACGGGTTGCCCTGGCCCGCGCCTTGGCCCCGGAACCACAGCTGCTGCTGCTTGATGAGCCGTTCTCGAACCTTGATGTCGAGTTGCGTCGACGCCTCAGCCATGAAGTACGCGACATTCTCAAGAGCCGCGGCACCAGCGCCATCCTGGTCACCCACGATCAGGAAGAAGCCTTTGCGGTCAGCGACCATGTCGGCGTATTCAAGGAAGGACGGCTGGAACAGTGGGATACACCTTACAATCTGTACCATGAACCCCTGACCCCTTTCGTGGCCAGCTTCATTGGTCAGGGCTACTTCATTCGTGGTCAACTGACCAGCCCGGAGTCGGTGCAAACCGAACTCGGCGAGTTATCTGGCAATCGCGCCTACACCATGGCACTTGGCAGTTCGGTGGATGTACTGCTGCGACCAGACGATATCGTCTACGCACCCGACAGCGCCCTCAAGGCACGCATCGTCGGCAAGAGCTTCCTCGGCGCGTCCACGCTGTATCGCCTGCAACTGGCCACAGGCAGCCAGCTTGAAGCGATTTTCCCCAGCCACATCGACCATTTGCCCGGCAGCGAAGTCGGTATCGTGGTTGCTGCCGACCACCTGGTGCTGTTTCCGGCACCCGGCAGCGTTGCCGCACAGCTCCAGCCTGGCGACAGCGGCGTGCGTCGCTACAGCCCGGCCGCTTGATCGCCAGGGGCGGGCTTGCCCGCCCCGCAGGCCGATACCAGCATTGCTGCACGGCTGACCCGGCCAACATTATCGATACACAAGCCTGCAGGTATCAATCGCGGGCGATCTCGGCAAAGCTGGCCTGCGTATGGGTCGCCAATACACCAGCCGCCAACTCCACTTCCAGGCCACGGCGCCCCGCACTGACAAAGATCGTCGGCAGCGGCTGTGCCGACTGATCAATGAACGTGCGCAAGCGCTTCTTCTGCCCCAGCGGGCTGATGCCCCCTAAAAGATAACCCGTGGCACGCTGAGCGGCTGCGGGGTCGGCCATCTCGCATTTCTTCACACCGGCAGCATGGGCCAAGGCCTTAAGGTCGAGAGAGCCTGCCACCGGAACCACCGCCACCAGTAACTCGCCCTTCTCGCTGCTGGCCAATAGCGTCTTGAACACCCGAGCTGGCTCCAGCCCCAACTTCTCAGCAGCCTCCAAACCATAGGAGGCCGCCTTGGGGTCATGTTCGTAGCTGTGTACCCGATGTTCGGCACGAACCTTTTTCAATAGATCGAGAGCGGGGGTCATGCGGACTCCTGTCAGGCCGTAAAGACAAATTTCGTCGGCTACTTTAGGACAAAACCTACAGAGCAGCTACACAAGGGGCTACATCCCGCCCAAGCACAGCCATTGCGCCCCCCAACAACAACACGCAAACCAATAGTCAGATTGTGAATGACCGTTCACTTTCGACCTTTGACATAAGCGTTTCTTGTCTATATTTTTTCGATTTTGAATATAACCCACTCTCCTCAAAGCCCCTTCCAACAGAAATTGGGGAATTTCTGTTGGAGCATGTCGAGCGCCAAGGCGCCCCACAACAACAAGAACCGAGGTAACAAATGTCCACTGCCCAGCCACAACCGACACTATCCAGCCAATGCATGGCCGAGTTTTTAGGAACGGCCTTGTTCATTTTTTTTGGCACGGGATGCGTTGCTGCGCTCAAGGTGGCCGGTGCCAGCTTCGGGCTGTGGGAAATCAGCATCATCTGGGGCATCGGCGTGAGCATGGCGATCTACCTGACTGCCGGCATTTCCGGTGCTCACCTCAACCCTGCGGTCAGCATTGCCCTGTGCCTGTTCGCAGGCTTTGAAAAACACAAACTGGCGTTCTACATCATCGCCCAAGTCGCCGGAGCCTTCTGCGGCGCCGCGCTGGTGTATACGCTCTACAGCAATCTGTTCTTCGATTACGAACAAACCCATCAGATGCTGCGCGGCACCCAAAGCAGCATCGAGCTGGCCGCAGTGTTCTCCACCTACCCTCACCCGGCGCTTTCTACGGGCCAGGCCTTCCTGGTAGAAGTGATCATTACCGCCATACTGATGGCGGTCATCATGGCGCTCACAGATGACAACAATGGCTTGCCGCGTGGCGCCTTGGCACCTGTGCTGATCGGCCTGCTAATCGCCGTGATCGGCAGCGCCATGGGCCCACTGACCGGTTTTGCGATGAACCCCGCACGCGATTTCGGGCCTAAACTGATGACCTACCTCACAGGCTGGGGACCGATCGCCTTTACTGGCGGCCGAGAGGTGCCCTATTTCCTGATTCCGCTGTTTGCCCCGATCATAGGGGCAAGCCTTGGTGCCGCCCTGTATCGCGGCGTGTTCGCCCGCAACCTGCCCTCTGCAGCGAACATGACCGCCCAGACTGACGACAACCCTCAGGGCAAGACCCAGGCATCCTGATGCCGGAACGGCGGGCCAACACCCGCCCTGCCCTGACTCCACCTTATTTAGTGCAAGGCCAACGACATGACAGACATCCATAACAAGAACTACATCATTGCCCTGGACCAGGGCACGACCAGTTCGCGGGCCATCATTTTCGACCGGGATGCCAACGTGGTTGGCACCTCGCAGCGCGAGTTCGCACAGCACTACCCACAGGCCGGCTGGGTCGAACACGACCCCATGGAGATCTTCGCCACCCAGAGCGCCACCATGGTCGAAGCGCTGGCCCAAGCGGGTCTCAGCCATGATCAGGTCGCGGCCATCGGCATCACCAACCAGCGTGAAACCACCGTGGTCTGGGACAAGGAAACCGGCAGGCCAATCTACAACGCCATCGTCTGGCAATGCCGACGCAGCACCGAAATTTGCGAACAGCTCAAGCGCGACGGCCTGCAGGATTACATTCGTGAAACCACCGGCCTGGTGACGGACCCCTACTTTTCCGGGACCAAGCTCAAATGGATCCTCGACAACGTCCAGGGTGCCCGCGAGCGCGCTGAAAAAGGCGACCTGTTGTTCGGCACAATCGATACCTGGCTGATCTGGAAATTCTCTGGCGGCAAGGTTCACGTCACCGACTACACCAATGCCTCGCGCACCATGCTCTTCAACATCCACACCCTGGCGTGGGATGAGAAGATGCTGCAGGTACTGGGCATTCCCCGCCAGATGCTGCCTGAAGTACGCGCCTCCTCCGAGGTATACGGGCACACCAAAAGCGGCATTGCCATCGCGGGTATCGCTGGCGACCAACAGGCCGCCCTGTTCGGCCAGATGTGCGTGGATGCTGGGCAAGCGAAAAACACCTATGGCACTGGCTGCTTCCTGCTGATGAACACCGGAACGAAGGCCGTCACGTCGTCTCACGGCCTGCTCACCACCATTGCCTGTGGCCCTCGTGGCGAAGTGGCCTACGCCCTGGAAGGCGCCGTATTCAACGGTGGTTCCACCGTTCAGTGGCTGCGTGACGAGCTGAAGATCATCAATGACGCCCATGACACCGAGTACTTCGCCAGCAAGGTCAAGGACAGCAACGGTGTCTACCTGGTACCGGCCTTCACCGGGCTTGGCGCCCCGTACTGGGATCCGTATGCCCGGGGCGCACTCTTCGGCCTGACCCGCGGGGTCAAGGTTGACCACATCATCCGAGCGGCGTTGGAATCAATTGCCTACCAGACCCGGGACGTACTCGACGCCATGCAACAGGATTGTGGCGAACGCCTGAGCGCCCTTCGCGTCGACGGTGGCGCAGTAGCCAACAACTTCCTGATGCAGTTCCAGGCCGATATCCTCGGCACCTGCGTAGAACGCCCACAAATGCGCGAAACCACCGCCCTTGGCGCGGCTTACCTGGCGGGCCTGGCGTGCGGCTTCTGGAGCAGCCTGGACGAACTGCGCGGTAAAGCGATCATCGAACGCGAGTTCGCCCCGCTGCTGGATGAAACGCAGAAAGAGAAACTGTATGCCGGTTGGCTGAAAGCCGTCGACCGCACCCGTGACTGGGAGCCCCACGACGAGAACTGAAACCGCCCAGGTGCCCCCTTTTAGCTGCAGCGAAAAACAATGGGTGCCGGCGTTGCCAGCACCCCTGCCGCAGGCCGATGTAAGGCGTTGTGCCATCCTGCGGGCTGGTCGTAGGAGATTTCCTCCGGCATCATGGGGAAATTTGCCCGGCCGCCCAAAGGACAGCCCATGAACCTGCCTCCTCGTCAGCAGCAAATCCTCGAACTGGTCCGCGAACGCGGCTATGTCAGCATCGAGGAAATGGCCCAGCTGTTCGTCGTGACCCCGCAAACCATTCGGCGGGACATCAATCAACTGGCCGAAGTCAACCTGCTGCGCCGTTACCACGGCGGTGCCGCCTACGACTCCAGCATCGAAAACACCGCCTACGCAATGCGCGCCGATCAGATGCGCGACGAAAAACAGCGCATCGCCGAAGCCGTTGCAGCGCAAATTCCCGACCATGCATCGCTATTCATCAACATTGGCACCACCACCGAATCCATCGCCCGCGCACTGCTCAATCACAACCACCTGAAGATCATCACCAACAACCTTCACGTGGCCTCGATTCTCAGCGCAAAGGACGATTTCGAAGTCCTGCTGGCGGGTGGTAACGTGCGCCGCGATGGCGGTGTAGTCGGTCAGGCCTGTGTCGACTTCATCAACCAGTTCAAGGTCGACTTCGCCCTGGTCGGCATCAGCGGCATTGATGAGGACGGCAGCCTGCTGGACTTCGACTATCAGGAAGTACGTGTCTCCCAGGCCATCATCGCCAATGCCCGACAGGTCATCCTCGCCGCCGACTCCAGCAAATTCGGGCGTAACGCCATGGTACGCCTGGGATCAATCAGCCTGGTGGATTGCCTGGTCACCGATCAGCAGCCCGTCGCCGCACTGACGCAGTTGCTCAACCAACAGAAAATCCGCCTGGAAGTCGTCTAAACCCTCCCCTCGCGGCTGCCGCCAGCGACAGCCGCCCGCATGTTCGTTATTTTTCATTTAACCCTATAGATCAGCATTTTCTATCAAATCCGGCTGGCGGCAGTTATCTCATTGCGCTAATATTTTCGAAAATGAACATCAATGTTCACATTCAAATTCAGGAGCCGTCCGTGTCCCTCTCCCGCCAAGCGCCCGCCACCCTCGATGAAACCTATGACATCGCCGTGATCGGCGGCGGCATCAATGGCGTGGGGATTGCCGCAGATGCGGCAGGACGCGGGCTGTCCGTATTGCTTTGCGAAAAGGACGACCTGGCCAGCCACACCTCGTCTGCCAGCAGCAAGTTGATCCACGGCGGCCTGCGCTACCTGGAGCACTATGAGTTTCGTCTGGTACGCGAAGCACTGGCCGAACGGGAAGTACTGCTGGCCAAGGCTCCACACATCGTCAAGCCGATGCGCTTTGTCCTGCCTCACCGCCCGCACTTGCGGCCAGCCTGGATGATCCGCGCCGGCCTGTTCCTCTACGATCACCTGGGTAAACGCAAACAACTCGGTGCGTCACGTAGCCTGCGTTTTGGCCCGGGTAACCCACTAAAGCCGGAGATCACCCGTGGTTTCGAGTATGCCGACTGCGCCGTGGACGACGCTCGCCTCGTGGTACTCAACGCCATGGCAGCCAGGGAAAACGGCGCGCATATCCTGACCCACACCCGTTGCCTTGGCGCCCAACGAGTCGACGACCTGTGGCATGTGCACATCGAGCGTGCCGACGGCACCCAACAGACGATCCGAGCCAAGGCGTTGGTCAATGCTGCTGGACCTTGGGTAGCAACATTCATCAAGGATGACCTGAAGCTCGACACCCCCTACGGTATTCGCCTGATCCAGGGCAGCCACTTGATCGTGCCAAAGCTGTATGAAGGAGAGCATGCCTACATCCTGCAGAATGAAGACCAACGCATTGTGTTCGCCATTCCGTACCTGGAGCGCTTCACCCTGATTGGCACCACAGACCGCGAATACAATGGCGATCCAGACAACGTGGTCATCACCGAGGCCGAAACCGACTACATGCTCAAGGTGGTCAATGAGCACTTCAGCCATCCACTAAGCCGTGCTGACATCGTAAGCAGTTACTCCGGTGTTCGTCCGCTGTGCAACGACGAGTCGGACAATCCATCAGCCATCACGCGTGATTACACCCTGTCCCTTTCAAGCGAGGCCGAACAAGCCCCTCTGCTGTCGGTGTTTGGCGGAAAACTGACCACTTATCGCAAGCTCGCCGAGTCGGCCATGCGCGAACTGGCGCCGTTTTTCCCGCAAATGAAAGGAAGCTGGACCGCCACTGCTCCCCTGCCTGGCGGCGAGAACATGAGCACGCCGAAGGCGCTGGCCGAGAACATCCAGGCCCGATACGAGTGGCTGCCAAGCGCCATCGCTCAACGCTGGGCTCTGACCTATGGCAGCCGCGTCTGGCGCCTGCTCGAAGGCGTCCAGAGCCCCGAAGACCTGGGCGAAGCCATTGGTGGAGGATTGTTTGCCCGCGAGGTGGATTACCTGTGCAGCGAAGAGTGGGCAATCAACGCCGAGGATATTCTCTGGCGACGTACCAAGCTTGGGCTGTTCACCAGCCCCGCCGAACAGGAAAAACTACAACAGTACCTGCACCGCGTCGCACTAAGCCGCAGCAAGTCCGAAGCGGCCTGAGCTGTGTGAATCGCGGGTGACAGCACATGAAAATCCGACACCGGAGGCCGGGTGTCGGATTTCCGAGTCGTACCGCTCACGCTCGAGTGCCGAGCCAAACAGCACTATGCCTCAGCGGGGCTTTTCGCCCAGGCCAGGGGAACGCAAGCTGTTGCGTTCCCCTGACTCAGCTCAAGCCTTGCGCCAGCCGTGTTCGGTGTCTTCGTCGTCATCATCACCGCCTTTGCTGGCTTCAACGAAATACTGCTTCATTGCTGTGCTCATGATGTATTCCTTATAGGTTGTCTGGCTCCGTTGCCAGCAAGGCCATACTGCTTTCACGACCGTCCCGGGCGCAGCAGGCAATATTTCCGGCCCCCTGCTGCTTGCTGAATCAAGCGCGCTTCACGACCCCGCCCTTCCTGGAAATCAAAATCCGCACACGTACGTTTGTCAGCCCAAAAGCGTTCGGCTATCCGAACGCGCCATAGGTCGATATTCGGCAAGCCGTACGGATAACCCGCATCAACAATCACAAGAACAGATTAATACCCAATAAAATCATGACCTTATAATTGAAGCAGGGGCTTGGCACGACTCATGCTCTACACTCAGTAACCGAATGCGCAAACCGCTTGATTGCAGTGTTCGCTGAACGAATGAGCCCAGCAAAGGCTCCATAAAAAAAACAATGTCGAGGAAATTTTGATGCGTATCGTTCCCCATCTGTTGGGCGCCGCTATCGCGGCCGCGTTGATCAGCACGCCAGTATTCGCTGCCGAGCTGACCGGCACGCTCAAGAAAATCAAGGAATCAGGCACCGTTACCCTGGGGCACCGCGACGCCTCCATTCCGTTCTCCTACATCGCCGACGCATCGGGCAAACCGGTCGGTTATGCACACGACATCCAGCTGGCCATCGTCGAGGCCCTGAAGAAGGACCTGGACGCACCAAACCTGCAGGTCAAATACAACCTGGTGACCTCGCAAACCCGTATTCCGCTGGTGCAGAACGGCACCGTCGACGTCGAATGCGGCTCGACCACCAACAACGTCGAGCGCCAGCAACAAGTCGACTTCTCGGTCGGCATCTTCGAGATCGGCACCCGTCTGCTGACGAAAAAGGGCTCCGCATACAAGGACTTCCCGGACCTGGCCGGCAAGAACGTGGTCACCACCGCCGGCACCACCTCTGAGCGCATCCTCAAGGCGATGAACGCCGACAAGCAGATGAAGATGAACGTCATCTCGGCCAAGGACCACGGTGAGTCCTTCCAGATGCTCGAGTCCGGTCGTGCCGTTGCCTTCATGATGGATGACGCCCTGCTCGCGGGTGAAATGGCCAAGGCCAAGAAGCCAACCGACTGGGAAGTGACCGGCACTCCGCAATCCTATGAAATCTATGGCTGCATGGTGCGCAAGGGCGACGCGCCCTTCAAGAAAGCCGTCGATGACGCGATCGTTGCACTCTACAAATCAGGCGAGATCAACAAGATCTACGAGAAGTGGTTCCAGCAGCCAATTCCGCCAAAAGGCCTGAACCTGAACTTCCCGATGAGCGACGAGCTCAAGGCGCTGATTGCCAACCCCACCGACAAAGCTGCAGACGAAAAGAAGTCCTGATCCCAGGCAGTGACTAACCTTTCATCCGAGGGCGCCCTGTGCGCACTCGGATGCTTGAAGGTGCCCGTGAAACAACTGATCGGAGGGGAGACCCCGATGAATTACAACTGGGACTGGGGCGTTTTTTTCAAGTCCACCGGCGTGGGCAGCGAGACCTATCTCGACTGGTTCATCTCCGGGCTAGGCTGGACCGTCGGCATTGCCGCGGTCGCCTGGATCATCGCGCTGTTGCTGGGTTCGGTACTCGGCGTCATGCGCACCGTCCCGAACCGTCTGGTATCGGGTATTGCCACGGCCTACGTGGAACTTTTTCGTAACGTACCGCTGCTGGTGCAGCTGTTCATCTGGTATTTCCTGATACCGGACATGCTGCCCGAAGGGCTGCAGGAGTGGTACAAGCAAGACCTCAATCCGACCACCTCGGCCTTCATCAGTGTGGTGATCTGCCTGGGTCTGTTTACAGCTGCACGGGTCTGCGAGCAGGTCCGTACCGGTATCCAGGCGCTGCCTCGTGGCCAGGAATCGGCCGCTCGAGCCATGGGGTTCAGCCTGCCACAAATCTATTGGAACGTGCTGCTGCCACAGGCTTACCGGATCATCATTCCACCACTCACCTCGGAATTCCTGAACGTGTTCAAGAACTCCTCGGTGGCCTCGCTGATCGGCCTGATGGAGCTGCTGGCACAAACCAAGCAGACCGCCGAGTTCTCGGCGAACCTGTTTGAAGCGTTCACCCTGGCCACCCTGATCTACTTCACGCTGAACATGAGCCTGATGCTGCTCATGCGTCTGGTCGAGAAGAAAGTCGCCGTGCCCGGCCTGATCTCCGTGGGAGGTAAATGATGGACTTCAGTGGAATCATTCCCGCCCTTCCGGGCCTGTGGAACGGCATGCTGATGACCCTGCAACTGATGGTGCTCGGTGTCATTGGCGGCATTGCCTTGGGTACCGTGCTGGCACTGATGCGGTTGTCCTCCAACAAGCTGCTGGCCAATCTCGCGGGCGCCTACGTCAACTACTTCCGCTCCATCCCGCTGCTGCTGGTGATCACCTGGTTCTACCTGGCGGTACCGTTCGTGCTGCGCTGGATCACGGGCGAAGACACTCCGGTAGGCGCCTTCACCTCGTGCCTGATCGCCTTCATGATGTTCGAGGCGGCGTACTTCTGTGAGATCGTCCGTGCCGGTGTGCAGTCGATTGCCAAGGGCCAGATGGGCGCTGCTCAAGCCCTGGGCATGACCTACGGCCAGACCATGCGCCTGATCATCCTGCCCCAGGCCTTCCGCAAGATGACCCCCCTGCTGCTGCAGCAAAGCATTATCCTGTTTCAGGACACCTCGCTGGTCTACACCGTCGGCCTGGTTGACTTCCTCAACTCCGCACGCGCCAGCGGCGACATTATCGGGCAATCCAATGAATTCCTGATTTTCGCCGGTGCCGTGTACTTCGCTATCAGCTTCTCCGCCTCCTTCCTGGTCAAGCGTCTGCAGAAAAGGTTAACCGTATGATCTCTATCAAGAACGTCAACAAGTGGTACGGCGACTTCCAGGTACTGACCGACTGCAGCACCGAAGTCAAAAAGGGCGAAGTGGTCGTAGTCTGCGGTCCGTCGGGGTCGGGTAAATCGACCCTGATCAAGTGCGTGAACGCGCTTGAGCCGTTCCAGAAAGGCGACATCATCGTCGATGGCACCTCGATTGCCGACCCGAAGACCAACCTGCCAAAACTGCGTTCGCGGGTAGGCATGGTGTTCCAGCATTTCGAGCTGTTTCCACACCTGACCATCACCGAGAACCTGACCATTGCCCAGCGCAAGGTCCTGGGCCGCAGCGAAGCCGAAGCAACCAAGAAAGGCCTCGCCCTGCTAGACCGCGTGGGCCTCGGCGCCCATGCGAAAAAGCACCCGGGGCAGCTCTCTGGTGGCCAACAGCAACGTGTGGCAATTGCGCGCGCACTGTCGATGGACCCGATCGTCATGCTGTTCGACGAACCGACCTCGGCACTGGATCCGGAGATGGTCAACGAGGTGCTGGACGTCATGGTAGAGCTGGCACACGAAGGCATGACCATGATGTGCGTCACCCATGAGATGGGTTTTGCTCGCAAGGTTGCCAACCGGGTGATCTTCATGGACCAGGGCCGAATCATCGAGGACTGCCAGAAAGAAGAGTTCTTCGGTAATACCGATGCGCGCCACGAGCGCACACAGCACTTCCTCAGCAAGATCCTGCAACACTAATGCACCAATGCTGCCTGTCCGGTGTTCACCGGGCAGGCAGCGCTGGTCGTACCAAGGCCACTGTGATGAAATGCGACCCTACGCTCTTTCGCCCAGCCAAGCCTGCACTTGCCGTGAAACCTCGTCTGATCCGTCAACTGTTCCTGCCACCACTGATCCTCCTGATGATGATCGGCCTGGGCGTGGCTGGCTTCATGATCAGCGAACACAATGGCATCCGCACCTTGAGCGAAACCGGCGAGCGCCAGCTTGAGCTGCATGCGCGAGCGGTCGAGAGCGAGATCAGCAAGTACACCTACCTGCCGAGCCTGCTTGAACTGGAACACAGTGTTTCCAGCCTGCTGAACGAGCCGGATGGCGAGCATCGCCAGGCCGTCAATGAATACCTCGAAGGCCTGAACCGGCGCAGCCGCAGTCGGGCCATCTATGTCCTGGACACTACCGGTCGGGTCCAGGCCACCAGCAACTGGCGCGATGTCGACAGTTACCTGGGTGAAGACCTGTCCTTCCGCGCCTACTTCCAGGATGCCGTGCGCGGCCAGCCTGGGCGTTTCTATGGTATTGGCAGCACCACGGGCGAGCCCGGTTACTATCTGGCCCATGGCTTGGAAGAGCATGGCAAGATCATTGGTGTTGCGGTGATCAAGGTACGCCTGGAAGCCCTCGAAGAACGCTGGCAACGGGCGCGCCTGGAGGCTTTCGTCAGTGATGAAAACGGCATCATCATCCTGTCCAGCGACCCCGCACGGCGCCTGAAGTCCGTACGTCCGCTGACACCGGAAACCAAGGAACGCCTGGCTCGCAGTCTTCAGTACTACTGGTGGCCGCTGAACGAGCTGCAGCCGCTGGCGCGCGAGAAGCTGGGCGACGGCGTGGAAAAACTGAGTTTCCCAGCCAATGCTGAACTCGGTGACGGTCACCATGAAGTGGCCTATCTGGCCCAGACCCGCGGTCTGAGCGATACCCCTTGGCACTTTACCCTGCTGACACCACTTCAAGACCTGCGCCGCGAGTCCATCGTTCAGGGCGTACTGGCGGCTGTGGCCTTTGCCCTGCTGGCCATCCTCCTGATTGCCTGGAACGAACGGCGGAAAGTGATCGCCACTCGCCTGGCCGCCCGGGAAGCCCTGGAAGAAGCCAATAGCCAACTGGAACGCAAGATCGCTGAACGAACGGCTGACCTGCGCGCCAGCAACGAGCGCCTCAAGGGCCAGATCCGCGAGCGCCGCCATGCCGAACAGACACTGCGCCATGCTCAGGACGAACTGGTTCAGGCCGGAAAACTGGCGGCCATCGGCCAGATGTCAACCAGCATTGCCCACGAACTCAACCAACCACTGGCGGCACTGCGCACACTGTCAGGCAACACCGTACGCTTCCTCGAACGTGGTGCACTGGAAACCGCCAGTACCAACCTGTTGACCATGAACGACCTGATCGACCGCATGGGTCGCATCACTGCCAGCCTGCGTTCCTTTGCCCGCCGCGCGGATGACGGCGGTCAGGCATCCTTGAGCAAGGCGGTGGAGGCAAGCCTGCAGGTGCTGGGCAACCGTATCGCGAGCTGCCAATTGCAGGTCCACAATGCGTTCGACAATCAGCAATTGGCCATCGACCAGACGCGGCTGGAGCAGATTCTGGTCAACCTGATCGGCAATGCCCTGGATGCCATGGCCGCACAGCCGCAGCCACAGCTCTGGCTGGAGGGCGAACTGTTGAATGACAAGTACCGACTGCGCGTGCGCGATAACGGCCACGGCATTGACGACGAAGCACGTAAGCACCTGTTCGAACCTTTCTTCACCACCAAACCCGGAGAGCATGGCCTGGGACTGGGCCTGACCTTGTCCGCCAGCCTTGCTGCCGCTGCCGGTGGCAGCCTGAGTGTCGAGCATCCCGCCAGTGGCGGCACCGCGTTTGTCCTCAGCCTGCCCCTGGTAGCCGCCTCCACAGAACCTGCCGAGTCCTTATGAACCAAGCGCCACTTACCGTACTGATCGTCGAAGATGACCCGCATGTGTTGCTCGGTTGCCAGCAGGCATTGGCGCTGGAAGACATTGCCAGTGAAGGCGTTGGCAGTGCTGAAGAGGCGTTGCAACGGATCGGCGATGACTTCGCTGGAATCGTCGTCAGTGATATCCGTCTGCCGGGTATCGACGGCCTGGAGCTGCTCAGCCGGCTCAAGGCGCGCGACCGCAGCCTGCCCGTGGTACTGATCACTGGCCACGGTGATATCGACATGGCGGTGGGCGCCATGCGTAACGGTGCCTATGATTTCATGGAGAAGCCCTTCTCACCGGAACGTCTGGTCGACGTGGTGCGTCGTGCCCTTGAACAACGCGGGTTGGCCCGTGAGGTGTTTGCCCTGCGCCGCCAACTCGCGGAGCAAAGCACGCTGGAAGGACGGATCATTGGCCGCTCACCGGCCATGCAGGAACTGCGTGAGCTGATTGCCAACGTGGCCGACACCTCCGCCAACGTGCTGATCGAAGGCGAGACCGGTACCGGCAAGGAGCTGGTTGCGCGCTGCCTGCACGACTTCAGCCGCCGTCAGGACCAACCTTTCGTGGCCCTCAACTGTGGTGGCCTGCCAGAGAACCTGTTTGAAAGCGAAATCTTCGGCCATGAAGCCAACGCGTTCACCGGTGCCGGCAAACGCCGAATCGGCAAGATTGAACACGCCAATGGTGGAACACTGTTCCTCGATGAAGTCGAGAGCATGCCCATCAACCTGCAGATCAAACTGCTGCGAGTCCTTCAGGAACGAACCCTGGAACGCCTGGGCTCGAACCAGAGCATTGCTGTAGATTGCCGGGTCATTGCCGCAACCAAAGCCGACCTTGACGCCCTTGGTCAATCCGGCCAGTTCCGGAGTGACCTGTACTACCGTTTGAATGTGGTGACGCTGGAACTGCCGCCACTGCGTGAACGCCGCGAAGACATCCTGCAGTTGTTTGAGCACTTCCTGCTGCAGTCCTCACTGCGTTTTGACCGCGAAGTTCCGGAGCTCGACAGTCAGACGCTGTCGCGCCTGATGGCGCACGACTGGCCGGGTAACGTTCGCGAATTGCGCAACGTCGCCGAGCGCTATGCCCTGGGCCTGCCAGCGTTCAAAAAAGCCGGCGCCAGCCCCGCCCAGGGCCTGGGCTTTTCCGAGGCCGTCGAGGCATTCGAACGCAACCTGCTCAGCGACGCCCTGCAACGCACCGGTGGCAACCTCAGCCAGGCCAGCCAGGAATTGGGCATGGCCAAAACCACCCTGTTCGACAAGGTCAAGAAGTACGGCCTGGGCTGATGCCCCCCTGATTAGAGAATCAACGTGGACCTGCTACTCAAAGCCTGCCTGGGCGCCGCTGTCGTGGTGATACTCGCGGCCCTGGCCAAAACCCGCAACTACTACATCGCCGGGCTCGTACCGCTGTTCCCTACCTTCGCCCTGATCGCCCATTACATCGTCGGCAAGGGCCGCTCCGTGGACGATCTGAAGACCACCATCCTGTTTGGCATGTGGTCGATCATCCCCTACTTCGTCTACCTTGCCACGCTCTACCTGCTGGTAGACCGCCTGCGTCTTGAAGCCTCACTGGCCCTGGCCGCTGTTGCCTGGCTGATTGCAGCAACGGTACTGGTGAGCGTCTGGGTGCGCTTTCACTAAAGCTGAGCCCAGTGGCTGAGGTCTTCGCGATGCTGACGCAGATAAGGCAATACGGCCTCTAGCAAAGGCGCCTTGAACGGCTCCTGAAACCGGTGAGCCAGGCCAGGAATCAAACGCAACTGGCTACCCTGAATGTGCGCCGCCAGGTGCACGCCATGCATCACTGGCAGCAGTGGATCAGCGGTGCCATGCACGACCAGCGTCGGTAGCCGCAAGCGGTTGAGCAGTTCGACACGGCTGGGTTCGGCGAGAATCGCCATGATCTGCCGCTTGACCCCCTCAGGGTTGAAGGCACGGTCGTAGGATGCCGCTGCCTGCTGCAACAATACCTGTCGGTTGTCGATCACCTGCGGGCTACCCAAGGCGGCAAGCAAATCAGCTTGCTGCTCAATGGCGGCATCCCGATTAGGTGCTCCGCGCCGGGCCAGTTGCTCCACCAGTGCCGGGTTCGGCGCAGGCAACCCGGAAGCACCGGAGCTGGACATGATCAGCGTCAGGCTTTCTACCCGCTGCGGCGCGAGGTCAGCCAGGTGTTGAGCGATCATTCCGCCCATGCTCACACCCAGGACGTGAAAGCGCCTGACCTGCAACGCATCCATCAAACCCAGGCCATCCTCGGCCATGTCCGTCAGGGTGTACGGCGCCGACACCGGCAACCCGAGTTTGTAGCGCAGTGCTTCATAGGTCAGGTTGGCGCTGACCGGCAACTGATTCCAGGTCGACAACCCGACATCACGGTTGTCGTAGCGAATCACACGAAAGCCCTGCTCGCACAACGCAACCACGACCTCATCCGGCCAGTGGATCAGTTGCCCGCCCAGGCCCATGACCAACAGCAGCGCAGGGTCGGAGCGACGCCCGATACTTTGATAGGCCAGGCTGACCTGAGCCAGTTCAACCCGTTCAGTCGGCACGTTGACGTCACAGCGTGACGCGGCGAAGGCCGGAACGCCGCACACCAGTGCGACAAAAAAGAAAAATGCCCGCATGACAGAAGCACCAGAATGCAGATCCCCAGTAGAACGCGAGTCTGATGACTTTCATTCGGGCGCGCTGCCACAAAACCGTGACCGTTTCATGACAATCGCCAAGTGGTCGGACCTGCGGCGATCGCCGCAGGCCCAGCGCCTCACGCAAGCTGGCTACGCAACTGCCGTGCCGCTGCCACCATGTTCACCAAGGCCGCCTCGGTTTCCGGCCAAGCACGTGTCTTCAGGCCGCAATCGGGGTTTACCCAGAGGCGCTTGGCCGGAATACGCTTGGCTGCGTTGCTGATGAGCTTGACCATCTCGGCGGTGTCTGGCACCCGTGGCGAGTGAATGTCATAGACCCCGGGGCCAATGTCGTTGGGGTAGTCGAACGCTTCAAAGGCATCCAGCAGCTCCATGTCCGAGCGCGATGTCTCGATCGTGATGACGTCGGCATCCATCGCCGCAATCGCCTCGATCACATCATTGAACTCGCTGTAGCACATATGCGTGTGGATCTGGGTATCGTCACGTACACCACTGGAACACAGCCGGAAGGCCTCTACCGCCCAGTCGAGGTAGCCCTGCCATTGCGCCTGACGCAGCGGCAGGCCTTCGCGGAAAGCAGCCTCGTCGATCTGGACGATCTTGATGCCGGCCTTTTCCAGATCCTGCACTTCATCACGAATCGCCAGAGCCAATTGCTGTGCCTGAACCTTGCGCGAGACATCCTCACGCGGGAAGGACCACATCAACATCGTGACCGGGCCTGTCAGCATGCCTTTCATGACCTTGTCGGTCTGGCGTTGAGCGTACGCGATCCAGGCCACGGTCATGGCCTGCGGCCGACTCAGGTCACCGTAAATGATCGCCGGTTTGACGCAACGCGAACCATAGCTCTGCACCCAGCCGAAACGGGTAAATACGTAGCCATCCAGTTGCTCGGCAAAATACTCGACCATGTCGTTACGCTCGGCTTCACCATGCACCAGCACATCCAGCCCCAGGCGCTCTTGCACCTGTACCGCATGACGAATTTCGCTGTGCATGGCATCGGTGTAGTCGCTGGCCGATAGCTTGCCTTGCTTATAGGCCTGACGTGCCAGTCGAATCGCCGACGTCTGCGGGAACGAACCAATGGTGGTGGTCGGGAAGGCGGGCAAATTCAAACGCTGCCGCTGCGCGTCGATTCGTTGGGCAAAGGGTGACTGACGCTGACTGTCGCGGGCACTCACCGCTGCGACTCGCGCCTGAACCTGCGGCTTGTGAATACGTGACGATTGCGCCCGGCTGTGTTTCACCGCGCGGCTGTTGCTCAAGGCGGCCTGCACGTCAGCGTCCTGCAGATTGTTCAGCGCCTTGGCCAGCACGGCGATTTCACCGCACTTTTGTACGGCAAAGGCCAGCCAGCTTTTCAACTCGGCATCGAGCTTGTCCTCCCGTGCCAGGTCCACCGGGCTGTGCAGCAGCGAGCAGGAACCGGCCACCCAGAGGTTATTGCCAAAGCGCTGACGCGCCTGCTGCAGTTGCTCCAGCGCCTGGTCCAGGTCGCAACGCCAGACGTTACGGCCATTGACCACCCCCAATGACAGCACCTTGTAGCTCGGCAGGCGATCAAGCACGGCCGGAAGTTGTTCCGGCGCACGTACCAGGTCGACGTGCAGGCCCTCCACCGGCAGGCTGACGGCCAGCCCGAGGTTGTCTTCCAAAGCGCCGAAGTAGGTCGCAATCAGCTTTTTCAAGGGTGAGTACTGAAGGATGTGATAAGCGCGCTCAAAGGCGTTCTTCCACGCCTGCGGCAGATCCAGGCACAAAATCGGCTCGTCGATCTGCACCCACTCCACGCCTTGGCGAGCCAGGCGGCTGAGAATCTCACCGTACACCGGCAGCAGTCGCTCAAGCAGATCGAGCTTGTCGAAGGCCTCGCCCTTGGCCTTGCCCAGCCACAAGTAGGTCAATGGACCGATCAGGACCGGCTTGACCGCATGACCCAGCGCTTGGGCTTCAGCAACCTCATCGAACAATTGCTCCCAACTGAGCAAGAAACGCTGATCGGCGCTGAACTCCGGCACCAGGTAGTGATAGTTGGTGTCGAACCATTTGGTCAGTTCCTGAGCGTACTGGGCTTGCCCCTGCGAACTGCCACAGCAGGTCGTGGCACCACGCGCCATGGCAAACACGGTATCAAGGGTTGGCAGGCCGTCGGCCCCTCTGGTCGCGGCAAAACGCTCGGGAATCGCTCCAAAGGCTACCGAGTGCGCCAGTACCTGGTCGTACCAGGCGAAGTCACCGACCGGCAGCAGTTCGATACCCGCGTCTTTCTGAACCTGCCAATGGCGTGCACGCAGCTCACGGCCAACCGCCAACAGCCCGGCCTGATCCAGGTCGCCCTTCCAATAGGCCTCCAGGGCTTTTTTCAATTCACGGTCAGCGCCGATGCGCGGAAAACCAAGGTTGTGGGCCAGTGCCATGACAAAACGTGCTCCCTGTAAAAGATGACGCTATTGTCGACAGCCGAGGCAACTTGAGACAAACTCAATAAATTCGTGTTCATCTCAAAGTTTACTCATGGAGCCTTCCGGTGCTTGAAATTCGTCACCTGAAAACCCTGCACGCCTTGCGCGAGGCCGACAGCCTGGTAGAGGCAGCAGAACGCCTGCACCTGACCCAATCGGCGCTATCGCATCAATTCAAGGAGCTGGAAGAGCGCCTGGGCATGCAACTGTTCATGCGCAAGACCAAACCCTTGCGCTTCACCAGTGCCGGCCTGCGCCTGCTGCAACTGGCCGACGCTACCCTGCCCTTGCTGCGCAGCGCCGAGCGCGATATCGCACGTCTGGCCGGCGGCACGGCGGGTCGCTTGCACATGGCCATTGAATGCCATAGCTGCTTTCAGTGGTTGATGCCGACCATTGACCAATTCCGCGACGCCTGGCCGGAGGTCGAACTTGACCTGGCTTCGGGCTTCGCCTTTGCCCCGCTGCCCGCGCTGGCACGTGGCGACCTGGACCTGGTGGTGACCTCCGACCCGCTGGAGTTGGCCGGGATCACCTATGTTCCGCTGTTCACTTACGAGGCCATGCTGGCCGTCGCCAACCAGCACCCTCTGGCGAGCAAGAGCTATGTCGTCCCTGAAGACCTGTCCAGCGAAACCCTGATCACCTACCCGGTAGAACGCGACCGCCTGGATATCTTCACCCGCTTTCTGGAGCCGGCCGACATTGAGCCAGCGCAGGTGCGCACCGCAGAACTGACGGTCATGATGATGCAGTTGGTCGCGAGCGGCCGCGGCGTCTGCGGCATGCCGCACTGGGCGCTGCACGAGTACAGTTCACGTGGGTATGTGAAGGGCAAGCGCCTGGGTGAGAAGGGCCTGTTCGCCACGCTGTACGCGGCAGTGCGTACCGATATGCTCGACGCACCCTACATGCGCGACTTCCTGCTGACCGCCAAGGACACCTCCTTCTCCACCCTCGACGGCGTCAGCGCGGTGCGTTGAGGGATCAGGCAGGACCGTGGGTCAACGTTCTGTAGAGGGGCAGAATCCAGTCCCGGGTCAAGGGGGCCAATTCAAGGTTGACGGTAGCGCTCGCATCGACCCAGACAGCCTCCTCGATTTCTGCTGCAGGTTCGACACACGCATGGGTGTGAACCCGAAACAGCTCCGCCTGCACCTCAAACCCAGGCTCATTGGCCGCGGGTGCGCTGAACGAGCCAAGGTAGCCTGCTTGCAAGGGGTCGATCTGCAAGCCCAGCTCCTCGTGCAGTTCACGGGCCAAGGCATCGACAGGTCGCTCATGGGCTTCAATCTTGCCGCCTGGCTGCATGAACGCCTGTGTACCACGCTTGCGCACGAGAAGGGTTTGCCCCTGCGGGTCGATCAACAGGGCAGCAGCTATACGAATGATCTGGGTCATGGTCGGCTCATCTCGGGGAACGCGCAATGATACACCCAAGCCCCGCAGCGGCTGACCGTAGGCTGGCATTTGAATCCTGAACCGGGCTATGGTCCAGGATTGCCAGGCCCTGAGCCTGACCGAGCCATCGCAAGGACCCCGTATGAGCCTGTCACTTCTCAGCCGCTATGCCTTTTTTGTCTGCTGTGTACTGTTCACCCTCGCCAGTCTGCCGTTTCTTGGGAACGACGGACTATGGCCCTTTACCCTGACCACGTGCGTACTCAGCATTATCGGCCTGGTCGATTTGCTGCAAAGCCGCCATGCCGTCAGGCGCAACTACCCCATTCTGGGCAACATCCGCTATCTGGTCGAAGGCATTCGCCCGGAAATCCGCCAGTACCTGCTGGAGGCCGACAGCGATGCCCTGCCGTTCTCACGCGCGCAGCGTTCACTGGTGTATGCACGCGCCAAGAACGAAGCCTCGGACAAGCCTTTCGGTACGCTGATCGATGTCTACCAATCGGGCTTTGAGTTCATTGGCCACTCCATGCGCCCGGCGCCACTGAGCGACCCGAACAGCTTTCGGGTCATGGTCGGTGGCCCGCAATGCACGCAACCGTATTCAGCCTCGGTGTTCAACATCTCGGCCATGAGCTTTGGCGCACTCAGCGCCAACGCTATCCGCGCGCTGAACCAGGGCGCCAAACTCGGCAACTTCGCCCACGACACTGGCGAAGGCAGTATCAGTCCCTATCACCGCGAGCATGGTGGCGACCTGACGTGGGAACTGGGCAGCGGCTACTTCGGTTGCCGTACCGCGGATGGCCGATTCGACCCTGAGCGTTTCGCTGAACAGGCCCGTAATCCGCAAGTACGAATGATCGAGATCAAGATGAGCCAAGGCGCCAAGCCGGGCCACGGCGGCATCCTGCCCAAGCATAAGGTCACCCCCGAAATCGCCGAAACCCGTGGCGTACCGATGGGCGAAGACTGCATCTCGCCGTC
Organism: Pseudomonas laurentiana; assembly: GCF_014648275.1. Lineage (GTDB taxonomy): Bacteria > Pseudomonadota > Gammaproteobacteria > Pseudomonadales > Pseudomonadaceae > Aquipseudomonas > Aquipseudomonas laurentiana. The sequence goes on along the minus strand of NZ_BMQU01000010.1, from coordinate 105,487 downwards.
GCGACACAGTGCGTTCTCAACCCCAATCGAGCTGATGCACTTCATTGCTCAGTTGCGTGAACTCTCCGGCGGCAAGCCAGTCGGCTTCAAGTTCTGCCTGGGTCACCCGTGGGAGTTCATGGGGATTGCCAAGGCCATGCTGGAAACGGGCATTTTGCCGGACTTTATCGTCATCGACGGCAAGGAAGGTGGTACGGGCGCAGCGCCCGTGGAGTTTACCGACCATATCGGCGTGCCCATGCGTGAAGGCCTGCTGTTCGTACACAACACATTGGTCGGCCTGAACCTGCGCGACAAAATCAAGCTGGGCGCCAGCGGCAAGATCGTCAGCGCCTTTGACATTGCCAGTGTCCTGGCCATCGGGGCCGACTGGGCCAACTCGGCGCGCGGCTTCATGTTCGCCATCGGCTGCATCCAGTCACAGAGCTGCCACACCAACAAGTGCCCAACCGGTGTCGCAACCCAAGACCCACTGCGCCAGCGCGCCCTGGTGGTTCCTGACAAAGCCCAGCGGGTGTTCCACTTCCACCGCAACACCCTCAAGGCCCTCGCCGAAATGCTCGCGGCTGCAGGCCTCGATCACCCCTCACAACTGCAAGCCAAACACCTGGTACGGCGTATGTCCGCGACCGAGATCAAACTGTTCTCGCAACTGCATGTATTCCTCAAGCCCGGGGAACTGCTGACCGGTGAAGTCAGCGGCGAGTTCTACCAGCGTATGTGGCGCATGGCCCGTGCAGACAGTTTTGACGCGCAGACAGACGTAGCCTGACTCAACGGGCAAAACCGCTGGCTTAAAAAACGAACCCCCGCTAAAAAGCGGGGGTTCGTCAGCAGCCTGATCCGGCCAATGTGCCGGTTCTTCGTATCAGGACGCGGAACGCGCCACGGCCACACCGTCCTCTTTCGGGGACAGCTTGAACACGTAGTACAGCACCGTCAGCAGCACCAGGAAGGCTGGGCCGACGTACAGCGCAATACGGGTTTCCTCAAAGTACGCCATCAGGCCTACCACCAGGATCAGGAACGCCAGCGCCAGGTAGGAGCTCAGCGGCCACAGCCACATGCGGAACTGCAGGCGATCACGTTCGGCCTTGGACAAGCCGGCACGGAACTTCAGTTGCGCCAGCAGGATCATGACCCAGGTCCAGATCGCACCGAAGGTGGCGATAGCGGTAACCCAGACGAACACTTTTTCCGGTACCAGGTAGTTGAGCAGTACACCCAGCAGCAATGCCGCGATCGACAGCAGCAGGGCATTGCGCGGTACGCCGTTGCTCGAGGTACGGGCAAAGGAAGCAGGTGCCTGGCCGTTCTGAGCAAGGCTGTAGAGCATACGACCCGTACTGAAGATACCGCCGTTGCAAGACGACAGTGCCGCAGTGATCACGACGAAGTTGATGATACCGGCAGCGGTCTTGATGCCCAGACGTTCAAAGGTCATCACGAACGGGCTGCCCTGGCTGCCAATTTCGTTCCATGGGTAGATCGACAGGATCACGAACAGTGCGCCGACGTAGAACAGCAGGATCCGCCAGAACACCGAGCCAATGGCATGCGGGATGGTCTTTTGCGGGTTACGTGCTTCGCCTGCAGTCAGGCCGATCATTTCTACGCCCAGGTAGGCGAACATCACCATTTGCAGCGACATCAGCACGCCAGTCACGCCATTAGGCATGAAGCCGCCATTGCTCCAGAGGTTGGAGATGCCCAGTGCGACGCCATTGTTACCGAAGCCGAAGGCGATCACGCCGATACCGCCCAGTACCATCGCGATGATGGTGACGATCTTGATCAGGGCAAACCAGAACTCGAACTCGCCGAAGGCCTTGACCGCGATCAGGTTGACCCCACCCATGCTTGCCAGGGCCGCCAAGGCCCAGATCCAGCGTGGTACATCCGGGAACCAGATGCCCATGTAAATGGCCACCGCGGTGATCTCAGCAACACAGGTCACCAACCACAGGAACCAGTAGTTCCAACCGGTCAGGAAACCTGCCAATGGGCCGAGGTAGTCTTGTGCGTAACGGCTGAAGGAGCCGGCGACCGGGTTGTGGACGGCCATTTCACCGAGGGCACGCATGATCACCAGGATCGCCAGACCGCCGATGATGTACGACAGCATGATCGCAGGCCCGGCCATTTCGATGGCCTTTGCCGACCCCAGGAACAGGCCGACACCGATACAGGCACCCAGTGCCATCAGGCGGATGTGACGCTCTCCGAGTTCTCGCTTGAGTGGACCGCCTTGGGCGGTCTCACCGTGAGAAGGGTGGTTGCCGACTGACATAGAAATACAACCTCATTTTGTTATTGGATATAAACCGATCGTGCTGGCATGGCACCGCCGATAGGCAGGTACGAAGCCTTGCCGGGCCTACCTTTTGGGTGGACCCGTCAGCCCGCAAAACAACACGTGGGCTGAGCAAAAGGGGCGAGCAGTATAAAAAGGCCATCGCAGGTCTTTTCACTATAAAAACCAGGATCTTTGGCGAGAAGTCTCGGCAAAATCCGCTTATACGGAGTGGCATTCCCCGTACTTACCCCTCCCTCAAAAACAGGGCGGCTAAAATAGCACCAAACCAGGGCATTACAACCACAACCAAAGGCGCATGTTCCTATTCCACCAAGAGAAATACCGGACAAGCCTCTACAAATTTTTCACCCAGGCTGCTCAGCGTCTAAGCTTCAGGCAAGCAAGACGAATACACGTAGCCGAGCTAAAGACTATGGGCGCACTGTGGCAATCGGAACCAACAACGACAGAAGCCCCTTCTGAACGTCTGGAAGACGTGCCCCCACCAAAGAGCCCTCGCAAGCGCCGCGTCTGGTGGCGGCTGCTATGGCCCCTGTGGCTGTTGCTGCTGATTGCCCTGATCGTATTGGGCTATGCGATCGCTGAAGAAATGCAGACTTCGCGTTTGCAATCACGTGAGTTCAGCCACTTTGCAGCGACACTCAGTTACTCGATGCAAAAGGGCCCAAGTGATGCCGTGATCTATCCGGGCGACGGCCCATTCGACAAACGCCTGGGCTACAGCGCACTGGGCGACTTCTTGCCTCGCCTGCTGAAGCGCGACTACCTCATCAGTGAGCAAACGCGCTTTTCCCCCGAACTGATGAACTATGCCAAGCACGGCTTTTTCGTGCCTTACACCGAAAAAATTCAAGCTGGGCTGTCGATCACTGACTGCAAGGGCGACGCGCTTTATCAGTATCACTACCCACAACACCTCTACCCTGACTTCGCCTCGATCCCGCCGGTGATCGTCCACAGTTTGCTGTTCATTGAAAACCGCGACCTGCTTGACCCCAACGATCCCAATGCAAACCCGGCAGTCGACTGGCCACGCTTCGCCAAAGCGGCTTATACCCAGGTGGCCAAGTACCTTGCCCTTCCCGGCCAGTCGGCGGGTGGCAGTACCTTGGCCACTCAACTGGAAAAGTACCGGCACTCTCCTGACGGGCTGACCGTGTCTGGCAGCGAGAAAATCCGGCAGATGATTTCAGCCAGTGTCCGCGCCTATCAGGGCGGCCCGCAAACCCTTGAAGCCCGGCAACGTATCGTGCGCGACTACCTCAACAGTGTTCCGCTGTCGGCAGTCCCCGGGCACGGTGAAGTGCATGGCATGGCCGAAGGCTTGAGGGTCTGGTACGGCGCAGACTTCGCTCAGGTCAACCAGTTGCTGTCCTCCACTGACAATGACCCGGCCAGCCTCGCTGCACGGGGATTGGCGCTGCGTCAGGTGCTCTCCTTGATGATCGCCCAACGTCGGCCATCATACTTTTTGTCCAAGGGCCGCAACGACCTGGCAGAGTTGGCCGACAGTCACGTGCGACTGCTTGCGGCGAACAACATCATTGATCGCTCATTGGCTGATGCGGCACTGGCCAGCAAAGCGATCTACCGTGACTGGGTTGCCCAGCCGACCATCGTGCCCATCGTCACCAACAAGGGCATCAGCCTGGCTCGCGCACGGCTGTCGGCGATGCTCAATCGCCCCCTGTACGACCTGGACCGGCTTGATCTCTCAGTAACCAGTACGCTGCAGTCCAGCCTGCAAGATCAGATCAGCGAATACCTCAAAAACCTCGCTGACCCGGCCTTCGCGGAAAAGATCGGGCTATTTGGTGAACGCCTGCTGACCCCCACTACCACAACCCAGGTACGTTACAGCTTCACCCTCTTTGAACGGACCCCGGACGGCGCACGGGTGCGGGTGCAAACCGACAGCACAGACCAGCCCTTCGACATCAACGAAGGCAGCAAGCTGGAACTGGGTTCGACTGCCAAACTCCGGGTACTGACTACGTACCTGGAGATCGTTACCGAACTGCATGATCGCTATGCCGACAAAACCCCGGCCGAGCTGAAAAAAGTCGAGGTGCCCGAATTGGACCGCATTACCGGCTGGGCAGTGGACTACCTGATTCAGAACAAGGACCGCAACCTCAGCGCGATGCTCGATGCCGCACTGGAACGCAAGTACTCCGCGAACCCAGGCGAAGCCTTCTTTACCGGTGGTGGCCTGCACGTGTTCAACAACTTCCGCCGCGAAGACAATGGACGCCTGCCGAGCCTCAAGGATGCGTTGCGCGAGTCGATCAACCTGCCCTTCATTCGCCTGATGCGCGACCTGGTGCGCTACAGCACGTACCAGTCACCGAACAACAGCGGCCAACTGCTCAAGGACGATGCCGACCCGCGTCGCCAAGAGTATCTGGCGCGTTTTGCCGACCGCGAAGGCACCGACTACCTCAAACGGTTCTGGAAAAAGTATCAGCGCAAAACGTCCCAGGAGCGCCTCGACACCTTCCTCGACAGCCTGAATGTCACCCCCATTCGTTTGGCCGCCGTGCACCGTTATCTGTTTCCCGAAGCAGACCAGGCAACCTTCAACGCCTTCGTACAGGCTCACCTGAAGAAAGACACTTCAGCCGACAAACGCAAGAAAGACGCACTGACCGATAAGCGTCTGGAAGAAATGTACATCAACTACGGACCGGGCCGTTACGACCTCCCCGATCAGGGCTACATCGCCCGGGTGCACCCACTGGACATGTGGCTGCTGGGCTACCTGCTGAAAAACCCCGGCGCGCAATTCAAGGATGCCGTAACAGCCAGCCATTTCGAGCGCCAGGAAGTCTACAGCTGGCTGTTCAAGAGTCGGCACAAAGGCGCCCGCGACAGCCGCATCCGGACCCTCGTGGAAATCGAAGCGTTCCTCGACATCCATCAGCGCTGGAAACGTGTCGGCTATCCCTTCGACCATCTGGTGCCATCGCTGGCCACCGCCATCGGCAGCTCCGGCGACCGCCCTGCTGCACTGGCCGAGCTCATGGGCATCATCTTGAACGACGGCGTACGCATGCCCACCTTGCGTATCGACACCCTGCACTTCGCCGCCAACACGCCTTATGAAACCCTCCTGATCAGTGACCCGGATCGCGGCGAACGGGTGTTGCCGGCCGAGGTCGCCAAGGCCCTGCGCGGAGCACTCTCCCAAGTGGTCGATGCCGGTACGGCACGTCGGGTATCGGGTAGTTTCAAACTGCCTGACGGTACACCGCTGGTCATGGGTGGCAAGACCGGCACCGGCGACAACCGAATAGAAAGCTTCGGAGCAGGCGGACGCATCCTCGGATCGCGGTCACTGAACCGTACTGCGACATTCGTGTTCTACATCGGCGACAGCCATTTCGGCACCCTGACCGCCTTCGTCCCAGGGCGAGCCGCCGAATCGTTCAAGTTCACCTCAGCCTTGCCGGTACAAGTGCTCAAGGGCATGGCGCCACTTCTGATGCCCTACCTTGTGCCGGGCACCCATACGTTGTGCAACATACCCACGCTCACCGCTCGGCAAGGCGCAATGACTCAGTGACCGTGAAAGCGCTTGGCTGTGGTGAAACTCTTGCGCCAGTAGCGATTGCTTAACGAATCGATACGAATCGCCTTGCCGCTGCTTGGCGCATGAATGAACCGTCCCTCGCCAATGTACAAGCCGACATGGCCAATACGACCTTGGCCGTTGCGATTAAAGAACACCGCATCACCGCGCTTGAGTTGCGGCGGGCTTACGGTCTTGCCCTGCCCTTTGAGCATGGATGAGGTGGTACGAGGCAAGCTGATACCCACCTCACTGCGATACAAGTAGACCAACAAGCCGCTGCAATCAAACCCACCCTTTTCCGACATTCCCCCCCAACGGTAAGGCACGCCGATGAGTTCATGGGCACGCTCGACCAGCCGGTCGAGGTTCGCCTCGAGAGCCTGGCGGGCCACGTAATCGTGCCCACCCTTAGGGGTAACCAAATGAACATTCGCCTGGGCAAAAAATGAAAGCCCCCAGAGCAGGCCTACACGCAAGAAAAAACCAACCACGTCATATACCCCTGAAGGGTGAGAGAAACGCGGCAGATCTTAGAGGCCACACGGGCAAGCAGGAATAAAGGTAATCCGAGGGTTATGTAAGAAAAACCCTAGGACCACCTGCGCAATTCCCCCTGCCAAAAAGCAGTGCGAGCACACCGACCGCTTGCATTAAGATATATCTTGAGTAGTATCTAAAAGCCTATCTCAAGATATATCTCAAAACAGGACACCTCCTATGCGTGATCATCCCCCCCACCGTGAACACGGTGACCGCCATGACGGATTTGAACGTCGCGGCGGTCGCGAACGTGGCGAGCGAGGCCCGCGAATCTTTGCCCCCGGCGACCTCAAACTACTGCTGCTGTCGATGCTCGCTGAACAGCCTTGCCATGGTTATGACCTGATTCGCCGAATCGAAGCCCTGTTCGACGGTCGCTACAGCCCAAGCCCAGGCGTCATCTACCCCACCCTGACCTTCCTAGAAGAGAGTGAGTGGATCATCGGCCAGGCCGAGGGCAGCAAAAAGCGTTACAGCGCTACGGCAGCAGGCCTCCAGGCCTTGGCCGAGCAAGCCATTGCCCTGGACGGCGTGCGCATGCGCCTTGAGGTCAGCAAGCGCTCCATCGGTGTGCATGACCGCCCTCAGGAAATCCACGAAGCCGTACACAACCTGCGCCACGCCCTGCAAATGCACAGCGGACGCTGGAGTCCCGAAGAAATCGTGCGAGTGCGCAATCTGCTCAACGACACCGCCAAAGCGATTGTTGCCGGCCCGGCAATGACCCCACAGGAGAGAACCGAATGACGGATAACCCCAACGCCACGATTCACCGCGTCAACCACGAAATCAAACGCCGTTGCCTGCAGGTACTGCGTGTCACCGACCTGACCCCGCGTATGCGCCGTATTACTTTGGGCGGCCCTGAACTTTCGGGTTTTCTCAGCATGGCCAGCGATGACCACATCAAATTGCTGTTTGCCTGCTCGCCGCAAGAACAGGCCGCACTGAACAATCCCGGACTCGATCCGAGCGGCGTCAAACCGACCATGCGCGAATACACCCCGCGCCGTATCGACGACGTGGCAGGCGAGCTGGATATCGACTTCGTGTTGCATGGCGACGGCCCGGCCTCTACCTGGGCGGCTCAGGCAACAGTGGGCCAGACGCTGAACATCGCAGGGCCACGCAGCTCCATGGTGGTGCCGGACATATTCGACAGTTACCTGTTGATCGGTGACGAAACCGCCATTCCGGCAATTGCCCGACGCCTTGAAGAACTACCGGCCACGCGTAACGCACTGGTGGTCATTGAAGTGGAAAATGCGCTGGAACAACAACCACTGACAAGCCCGGCAAACCTGCAGATCATCTGGGTTCAGCGTCACCAGCAGGACCTGCTTGAGGTCCTGAAACACCTGCCCCTGCCCGCAGGTGAACTGTACACCTGGGTTGCCCTGGAAAAGGCACTGACCCGCCAGGCGAAACGCCTGCTGGTGGAAGACAAAGGGGTACAGGAAGACCGACTCAAAGCGGTTGCCTACTGGCGCCTGAACGAAGACGATAACGACAACGCGTAATACCGTGGCATCAGGGTTGCGCTCTGGCTGCTGCCAGACGCCTGCCCTGCCATTGATCGAGGTTCACCAACAGCAGCCCTAGCGCAACAAAGCCCAGCAGAATCGCCAGTGCATTGAGCATCACCTGGGCATACCCCAGTGTGGCGACATCAATGAACGGATAGGGATAGACGCCAATTTCGTGCCCACGCAGCAGCACATAGGCAAAGTAACCCAGCGGGTAAAGCAACCACTGTAAAATCTGTATTGCCCGCAAACTGCCCTTGGGTACACAACACCACCAATACCCCAGGTACAACAGCGGCATGACATCATGCAGCAGTTCATCGACCAGCCATTGCCAGCCTTGCGGCTGCCACAGGTGGCGCAACAACAGGCTGTATGCCACCCCCACCAACGCAATGCTGACTGCAACCGCTGAACTCACCGAGGGCCGCAGAAAGAACTGCCGCGCCGGACCTTCCCTGCCAAACGCCGCCTGGCTGAGCACCACGGCAACCAAGGTGTTGCTGAGTACGGTGAAGTAGCTGAAGACATTCACCAGCCCGCCTATCAGGCTGGCCTGCGCCTGCCAGCGCCCCCACAACACCAGGTACATCTGAATGGCCAGTGCAGCCCACCCCAAACAGGCCAGCAGCCCTACCCAGGGCACTCGCTGCTCCAGGCGCATCGGTTAGCGACCGCGCTGCATCTTGACGTACAACTGCTCGACCCTTTCCCGCGCCCAGGGCGTGCGCCGCAGGAATGTCAGGCTCGACTTGATACTGGGATCGCTCTTGAAACAGCGCAAATCAATACGCTGAGCCAGCCCTTCCCATTGGTAACGCGCAACAAGGGCATTGAGGATTTGTTCCAGGGTCACGCCATGCAGAGGATTTTGATTACCGGCAGTCATGCCTGTGCTCCAGCCAACGAAAGGTGCGCACCTTAGCCGAGCCTTGGCTCCACGTCTGCTTTTTCAGCAGTGCGCTCACTCAAACCTCGACCTGTATCCGACAGTCTAGTGCGCTGGAACGTTCTGACGTACATCGCCTCAAACTCAGCCAGCAGGGCGCTGTATGGAAGTCGATCTGTACACACCGCCCCCCTGCTGAAGGACTTTTACAGAAGCGGCAACAGTACCTCACGCTGATTGGACTTTTTTTCTTACACATTCATCTATATCCTGCCCGCCGCACGCTGAAACGCTTCACTTTCCCTTATTAGCAGTTTTGTCTCCGGTGATAGAGCACATTCGGAGGCGTTGCCGTTTTTCCAACAATCAAAAGATAGCGCTATCTCATGCCTCAGTTTTCACCTTCCCGTCTTTCTTCCTGCGTACTGCTGACAGGTCTGACACTTGCCGCAATCGCCCCGCACAGCTGCGCCGCGATGCTGGACAGTGACTCACCCTGGATGCTTGGCGACTGGGGCGGCACCCGCACAGAACTGGCCGAGCGCGGCTACGATTTCACCTTGGGTTACGTCGGCGAGATGGGCAGCAACCTGCAGGGTGGCTACGATCACAACAATACCGCCCGCTACAGCGACCAGTTCACGCTGGGTACCCACCTGGACCTGCAGAAGATCCTCGGCTGGAATGCCGCCGAGTTTCAACTGACCGTCACCGAGCGCCACGGTGACAACATCAGCAACGACCGCATCAATGACCCCCGCGTAGGTGGCTTCACCTCGGCACAGGAAGTCTGGGGCCGCGGCGAGACCTGGCGACTGACCCAACTATGGGTCAAGCAACAGTATTTCGATGGCGCACTGGATGTGAAGGTGGGCCGCTTCGGCGAAGGCGAGGACTTCAACAGCTTTCCCTGCGACTTTCAGAACCTGGCGTTTTGTGGCTCCCAGGTCGGTAACTGGGTGGGAGGCATCTGGTACAACTGGCCAGTCAGCCAATGGGCCATGCGGGTCAAGTTCCGACTCAGCCCTGAACTCTATGCACAGGTTGGTGCTTACGAGCAGAACCCCTCCAGCCTTGAAAGCGGCAATGGCTTCAAGCTCAGCGGCAGCGGCACCCAAGGCGCAGTGCTGCCAGTAGAACTGGTCTGGACCCCTACTTTCAGCGGCCTGAAAGGGGAATATCGCGCTGGTTACTACTACAGTAGTGCCAAGGCAACCGATGTTTATAAAGACAGCAACGATCAACCGGCAGCACTCAGCGGCCAGGCCTATCGCAGCAGTTCGAGCAAGCATGGCTTCTGGTTGGGTGCGCAGCAACAGGTGACGTCGCTGGCCAGCGACCACTCCCGTGGCTTGAGCGTTTTCGCCAACGCTACGCTGCATGACAAGAAGACCAATGCCATCGACAACTATGTTCAGGCAGGTGTGGTGTACAAGGGCCCGTTTGATGCCCGTGCCAAGGACGATATTGGTTTCGCCCTTGCGCGCGTGCACGCCAACCCCGCCTACCGCAAGAACGCCCAGGCCAGCAACGCGGCCCAGGGACTGGATGACTACGACAACCCCGCCTTCCTGCCAGTTCAGGACACCGAGTACAGCGCCGAACTGTACTACGGCATTCACTTGGCCAACTGGCTCACCGTGCGCCCGAACCTGCAGTACATCCGCCACCCCGGCGGTGTCGGGCAGGTCGACGATGCGCTGATAGGCGGTCTGAAAATCCAGAGCAGCTTCTGAACATGAACCACCCCGAATTTTATCCGAGCTGCGGCTCGAACTGTTTCCACTGTACGGAGAACACACGATGAGCACTGACGGTGCCTTGAGTAGAACCCGCTGGCTGCCGAGACTGCTCGGCATTCTGCTGTTGCTGATGGGCCTGGCACTACTGGCCGGTGGCATCAAGCTAAGCCAGCTTGGCGGCTCGCTGTATTACCTGATTGCCGGTATCGGCTTTGCCCTGTCCGGCATTCTGTTGCTGGCGTTACGCCGCAATGCACTCGGCCTGTACGGCCTGGTTCTGCTGGGTAGCACCCTCTGGGCACTGTGGGAAGTGGGCCTGGATTGGTGGCAACTGGTACCGCGTCTGGCCCTGTGGTTCGCCCTTGGGGTTGTCTTGCTGCTGCCATGGGCACGCCGGCCTCTGCGTGGCCAACCGGGCAAAGTGAACACCGGCTTGTTGAGCCTGGCTGTCGTGTTGTCGGGTGCTACGGCCATCGCCAGCCAATTCACCCACCCGGGTGAAATCAACGGCAAGCTGGGCCGCGACAGCAGCGACATGGCCAGCACCGCGCCGCAAATGCCGGACGGTGAATGGCAGTCCTATGGACGCACTGAGTATGGTGACCGTTACTCGCCCCTACGCCAGATCACGCCCTACAATATTCACAAGTTGCAAGAAGCCTGGCGCATCCGTACCGGCGATCTGCCCACCGACAACGATCCGGTGGAACTGACCAACCAGAACACCCCGCTCAAGGCCAACGGCATGCTCTATGCCTGCACCGCCCACAGCAAAGTACTGGCCCTGGACCCGGACACCGGCGCGGAAATCTGGCGTTTCGACCCGCAGATCAAAAGCCCGGTCGGCTTCAAGGGTTTCGCCCACATGACCTGCCGGGGTGTGTCGTATTACGACGAGAACAACTACGTCAACATGGACGGCAGCCCGGCGCCAAAGATCTCCGAAGCCGGCATGGCCGTCGTCCGCGCCTGCCCTCGCCGCCTTTACCTGCCCACCGCCGATGCGCGCCTGATCGCACTGAACGCTGATAACGGCAAAATCTGTGAAGGCTTCGGCAACCAGGGTGTCATCGACCTGACCACCGGTATCGGTCCGTTCACCGCTGGCGGTTACTACTCAACCTCACCTGCAGCCATCACCCGCCAACTGGTGATCATTGGCGGCCACGTCACCGACAACGAGTCGACCAACGAGCCGTCCGGCGTCATCCGCGCTTACGACGTACACGACGGGCACCTGGTCTGGAACTGGGACGCCGGCAACCCTGAGGCCACTGCGCCACTGCCTGCGGGCAAGTTCTACACCCGCAACTCACCCAACATGTGGTCGTTGGCCAGCGTCGATGAAAAGCTCAACATGGTCTACCTGCCACTGGGCAACCAGACGCCAGACCAATGGGGCGCCGACCGCACCCCAGGCGCAGAAAAATTCAGTGCGGGCATCGTTGCCCTGGACCTGAGCACCGGCAAGGTACGCTGGAATTACCAGTTCACCCACCATGACCTGTGGGACATGGACGTCGGCAGCCAGCCGACCCTGCTCGACATGACCAGCGCCGATGGCGTCAAACCGGCCCTGATCGCACCAACCAAACAGGGCAGCCTGTATGTCCTCGATCGTCGTGACGGCACGCCAATCATACCGATCCAGGAAGTCCCGGTACCTCAAGGTGCGGTCGAAGGCGATCACACTTCGCCCACCCAGGCACGTTCGGACCTCAACCTGCTGGGTCCTGACCTGACCGAACAAGCCATGTGGGGCGCCAGTCCATTTGACCAGATGCTTTGCCGCATCCAGTTCCGCGAACTGCGCTACGAAGGTCAGTACACCCCACCATCGCTGCAAGGCAGCCTGGTCTACCCTGGCAACGTAGGCGTGTTCAACTGGGGCAGCGTCTCGGTTGATCCGGTTCGCCAACTGCTGTTCACCAGCCCGAACTACATGGCCTTCGTCTCCAAGCTGGTGCCACGCGCCGATGTTGCCGCTGGCAGCAAGCGCGAAAGCGAGACCAGCGGCGTGCAACCCAACACCGGCGCGCCGTATGCCGTGATCATGCACCCCTTCATGTCGCCGCTCGGCATCCCCTGCCAGGCACCTGCCTGGGGTTACGTTGCCGGTATCGACCTGAACAAAGGCAAAGTGGTGTGGAAACACAAGAACGGCACCAGCCGCGACAGCTCACCGCTGCCCATTGGCCTGCCGATCGGTGTACCGAGCATGGGCGGCTCAATCGTGACGGCCGGTGGCCTGGGCTTCCTAAGCGGCACGCTTGACCAGTACCTGCGCGCCTACGACGTCAACACCGGCAAAGAGTTGTGGAAGTCGCGCCTGCCGGCAGGTGGTCAGGCAACCCCGATGACCTACACCGGCAAAGACGGTAAACAGTACGTGCTGGTAACGGCTGGCGGCCATGGCTCGCTGGGCACCAAGATGGGTGACTACGTAATTGCTTACAAATTGGCCGACTGATGCCAATTGAGAGCGCCCCGCGCAAACCGGGCACTTTCATGTGATTGAACGGCTACCCTTTAGGTGGCCGTTTTTTTTGCAAGGTGCCGGCACAGCCAGCGCCATTGAAACCGCCGTTCACCCGCCCCATCTAAGCACCATAGTCATTTACGCAGGTGCCCCATGAGCGACCAGCAGGATCTCCCGGAAACTCCCAAGGAACACGCCGAAGTCGAACATATCGAAGCCAGCCACAGTGGCCGCACCCACCTTGCATTGCCCGGCCAGCAACTGCCGGACAAGGTCTACATCATCCCGATTCACAATCGGCCGTTCTTCCCGGCACAAGTACTGCCGGTCATCGTCAATGAAGAACCCTGGGCAGAAACCCTCGATCTGGTGGCCAAGACACCCCATCACGCGTTGGCGCTGTTCTTCATGGACACGCCACCTGATGACCCTCGGCACTTCGATACATCGACGCTGCCGACCTACGGCACCCTGGTCAAGATCCATCACGCCAGTCGCGAAAACGGCAAACTGCAATTCGTTGCCCAAGGCCTGAGCCGTGTGCGTATCCGAGGCTGGCTCAAGCACCATCGACCGCCCTATCTGGTCGAAGTAGATTATCCCCATCAGCCCAGCGCGCCCACCGACGAGGTGAAGGCCTATGGTATGGCGCTGATCAACGGGATCAAGGAGCTGTTGCCGCTCAACCCGCTGTACAGCGAAGAACTGAAGAACTACCTCAACCGGTTCAGCCCCAACGACCCGTCCCCCCTCACCGATTTCGCCGCCGCACTGACCTCGGCCACCGGTAACCAACTGCAGGAAGTGCTCGATTGTGTGCCCATGCTCAAGCGCATGGAGAAGGTCCTGCCGATGTTGCGCAAGGAGGTCGAAGTCGCGCGCCTGCAGAACGAGATTTCCGCCGAAGTGAACCGCCAGATCGGTGAGCATCAGCGAGAGTTCTTCCTCAAGGAACAACTCAAGGTCATCCAGCAGGAACTGGGGCTGACCAAGGACGACCGCAGTGCCGACCTCGAACAGTTCAAACAGCGCCTGGAAGGCAAAACCCTGCCAAACGCCACGCAGAAGCGTATCGATGAAGAACTGGGCAAGCTGTCGATCCTTGAGACCGGCTCACCGGAGTATGCCGTCACCCGCAACTACCTGGACTGGGCAACTGCCTTACCCTGGGGCGTTTACGGCAAAGACAAGCTTGACCTCAAGCATGCGCGCAAAGTGCTGGACCTTCACCATGCCGGCCTTGACGACATCAAGGAGCGAATCCTCGAATTTCTTGCGGTGGGTGCCTACAAGGGCGAAATAAGCGGTTCGATTGTCCTGCTCGTCGGCCCGCCAGGCGTCGGCAAGACCAGCATCGGAAAATCTATTGCAGAATCCCTGGGACGACCGTTCTACCGCTTCAGCGTTGGCGGCATGCGTGACGAAGCCGAGATCAAGGGCCACCGGCGCACCTACATCGGTGCCCAACCGGGCAAACTGGTGCAGGCCTTGAAGGACGTCGGCGTCATGAACCCCGTCATCATGCTCGACGAGATCGACAAGATGGGCCAGAGCTACCAGGGCGACCCCGCCTCGGCCCTGCTGGAAACCCTCGACCCGGAACAGAACGTCGACTTCCTCGACCATTACCTGGACCTGCGCCTGGACCTCTCCAAGGTGTTGTTCGTCTGCACCGCCAACACCCTCGACTCGATTCCAGGGCCATTGCTCGACCGTATGGAGGTGATCCGCCTTTCCGGCTACATCACCGAAGAAAAAGTGGCTATCGCCAAGCGCCATTTGTGGCCCAAGCAACTGCAGAAAGCCGGGGTCGCCAAAACCAGCCTGAGTATTACCGACAGCGCCCTGCGCGCGGTCATCGAGGGCTATGCTCGCGAAGCCGGCGTACGCCAGCTTGAAAAGCAATTGGGCAAACTGGTGCGTAAAGCCGTGGTGCAGTTACTGGAACATCCCGACACGACCATCAAGATTGGCGCGAAGGACCTCGAAGCCTCACTGGGCATGCCGGTGTTTCGCAGTGAACAGGTGTTGGCGGGAAAAGGCGTCATCACCGGCCTGGCCTGGACCAGCATGGGGGGCGCGACCTTGCCAATCGAGGCGACACTGATCCATACCCTGAACCGCGGCTTCAAACTGACCGGTCAGTTGGGCGATGTCATGAAGGAGTCCGCCGAGATCGCCTACAGCTATGTCAGCTCGCACCTGAAGCAGTTCGGTGGCGACCCGACATTCTTCAACGAAGCCTTTATCCACCTGCATGTGCCGGAAGGCGCAACCCCCAAGGACGGCCCAAGTGCGGGCGTGACCATGGCCAGTGCCTTGCTATCCCTGGCCCGCGACCAGGCACCGAAGAAAGGCGTGGCCATGACTGGCGAACTGACGCTGACCGGGCATGTACTGCCCATTGGCGGCGTACGCGAGAAGGTGATTGCTGCACGCCGCCAGAAAATCTTTGAACTGATCCTGCCCGAGGCCAACCGTGGCGATTTTGAAGAGTTGCCGGACTACCTCAAACAAGGTCTGACCGTGCACTTTGCCAAGCGTTTCAGCGACGTTGCCAACGTGTTGTTCTGAACACTGCGACGTCTGTGGGGGCCAGCCTTGCCGGCAGTGATAGCGATGCAATGCCGCGTGCTGCGCGGTGCCTGCATCGCTGGTGAGGCAGGCTCCTACATGTGTGGGCGCTTCGGTTATGCTGCGTCTTCGTCGTTCATTCGGAGCCATCATGACCCTTGCCCGCCTGCTCGTTCCCGTGAGCCTCGCCCTGCTCAGCGCCTGTGCCCAACAACCACGGCAAAACATCACGCTGGAAAAAACGGGGGACTGCCCCGTCCAGCTGCGAACGGATCAAACCCTCACCCTGACGCTGCCCAGCAATCCCACCACGGGCTACCGCTGGTTGCTGCAAAACCCTGCCGCCAGCATCCTCCGCAGCCTGGGCCCTGAGGTCTACAGCAACCCCGAAGGCACTGGGCTGGTCGGTAGCGCCGGACAGTCGGTGTGGCGCTTCCAGGCGAAGGCTGCTGGCGAGGGTCACTTGATACTGGTCTATCAACAACCCTGGGCACCGGAAGTACACCCCGCACAGACCTTTGACTGTGCAATTACGGTGAAGTGAGGCGCACTTGTCAGCCGGCCATGCATACCGCTGCCAGTTTGGCTAAAATGCCGGCCCTTTACCGCTGAACGCCTGGACTGCCCGTGAGCAAAGAACCCGACCGCCTATTCGCCCAGCCGCTTGGCCAGGTGCCCGACTTCGCCTTCAACGAAGACGTGGTCCGAGTGTTCCCGGACATGATCAAGCGTTCAGTCCCCGGCTACCCGACCATTGTCGAGAACCTCGGCGTGCTGGCTGCGCAGTTTGCTCAACCGCATACCGCCCTGTACGACCTCGGTAGCTCGTTGGGCGCTGTTACCCAGGCACTGCGTCGGCATGTACGCCAGGACGGCTGCCGCGTCATCGCTGTGGACAACTCCGCAGCCATGGTCGAGCGCTGCCGTCAGTACCTCACGGCCCAAGACTCAATGTTCCAGGAGCTGCTGCCGGTCGAGGTGATCGAAGGCGACATCCTGGCCCTTGAGTTCCAGCCCGCCTCGGTGGTCGCGATGAACTTCACCCTGCAGTTCATCGCACCTGAGCAACGCCTCGCCCTGCTGTCACGCATTCGCCAGGCCTTGCTGCCCGGTGGCGCCCTGATCCTCTCGGAAAAACTGCGCTTCAACGACCCTCAGGAACACGCCCTGCTCACCGACCTGCATGTCGCGTTCAAGCGCGCCAATGGCTACAGCGAACTGGAAATTGCCCAGAAACGCAGTGCCATCGAAAACGTGATGAAGCCCGACAGCCTGGAAGAACACCGTGAGCGTCTACTCGCAGCGGGCTTTTCCAAGGTCGTGCCGTGGTTCCAGTGCCTTAACTTCGCCTCGCTGATTGCCCTGCCATGATTGATCTTTCCCCTCTGGTCCGCCGCCTGGCGGGCACCCCTCTGGCTGAATGGTCCCAGGGCCTGCAGGCACAACTCGATGCCAAGCTGGAAAAAGGCCATGGCGATCTGGAACGTTGGCAAGCGGCGCT
The DNA here is from genome assembly GCF_014648275.1 of Pseudomonas laurentiana. Classification (GTDB taxonomy): domain Bacteria; phylum Pseudomonadota; class Gammaproteobacteria; order Pseudomonadales; family Pseudomonadaceae; genus Aquipseudomonas; species Aquipseudomonas laurentiana. The sequence goes on along the minus strand of NZ_BMQU01000010.1, from coordinate 88,345 downwards.
CGATGCCCTGCCCGCGCTCGTACCTGAGCAGGTCGACCTGCTCAACGGCCTGCGCCTGGACTGCGACTGCGAGCCTGCTGTTCGTGAGCAGATGCGCACCGCACTGATGGGCTTGTCGCCATGGCGCAAGGGCCCGTTCGACCTGTTCGGTGTTCATGTCGACACCGAATGGCGTTCGGACTGGAAATGGGAGCGGGTCGCACCGCACCTGGACTTACGCGGAAAACGTGTATTGGATGTCGGCTGCGGCAATGGCTACTACCAGTGGCGCATGCTCGGTGCCGGTGCCGACAGCGTCATTGGCGTCGATCCCAACTGGCTGTTCTTCTGCCAGTTCCAAGCCGTGCAACGTTACCTGCCGGAACTGCCGGCCTGGCACTTGCCGTTCGCCCTGGAAGACCTGCCAGCGAACCTCGAAGGCTTCGATACCGTATTTTCCATGGGTGTGTTCTACCATCGGCGCTCGCCAATCGAGCACCTGCTGGCGCTCAAGGACTGCCTGGTCAAAGGTGGCGAGTTGGTGCTGGAAACCCTGGTTATCGAAGGTGATGAACAGCAGGTACTGGTACCTGAAGACCGCTACGCACAGATGCGCAACGTCTGGTTCCTGCCTTCGGTACCGGCGCTGGAACGCTGGCTGCGTCGCGCCGGGTTCAGCGACGTGCGCTGCGTAGATGTCAGCGTCACCAGCATCGAGGAACAGCGCAGCACCGAGTGGATGCGTTATCAGTCGCTCAGCGACTTCCTCGACCCCAACGATCACAGCCGCACCATCGAAGGTCTGCCTGCACCACGCCGTGCGGTGCTGGTCGCGCGCAAGTAACGCTCAATGCTGCGCCACCGACCCGGTTACCGGGTCTGCGGCGCACATTGACCGCCGGCGGGTCAGCCGCGGCTGGCGGCCAGAATCAGCGACTTCATCTCGGCCACCGCCGACTTGAAGCCGACGAACAGGGCATGGGCGACCAGCGCGTGCCCGATGTTCAGCTCATTGATACCCTTGATTGCCGCAACCGCTTCGACGTTGTGGTAGTGCAAGCCGTGCCCAGCGTTCACGATCAGGCCCTGAGCAACACCAAAAGCCACGCCGTCGGCGATGCGCTTGAGCTCTTCAGCCACTTCAGCGGGTGTTTCGGCATCGGCGTAACGACCGGTATGCAGTTCAATGGCCGGGGCACCGACACGGCGAGAGGCCTCGATCTGGCGCTCGTCAGCATCGATGAACAAGGACACTTCCGAGCCGAGGCGCGACAGGCGTTCGACAGCGGCCTTGATCCGCGCTTCCTGACCAGCAACATCCAGACCACCCTCGGTGGTCAGCTCCTGGCGGGTTTCAGGCACCAGGCAGATATGCGCCGGGCGAATACGCTCGGCGAATGCCATCATTTCCTCGGTAACGCCCATCTCGAAGTTCATCCGCGTTTGCAGCACGTCCTTGAGCAGCAGGACGTCGCGCTCCTGGATGTGACGGCGGTCTTCACGCAAATGGACGGTGATGCCATCGGCACCGGCTTCCTCGGCATCCAGCGCGGCCTTGACCGGGTCCGGGTAACGCGTGCCACGGGCCTGGCGCAGGGTCGCCACGTGGTCGATGTTCACGCCGAGAAGAATGCGGTTGCTGTGGGTCACGAAGAAACTCTCCTGAAAATTGAGCCTCACAGCATACGACGAGCTTACGGCTTGCGAAACAGTTCGCGACTGACCAATGGCTTTCCACCCAAATGAACAGCCAATGCCTGACGCATCAAACGCTTGGCCGCACTCAAGGCGCCAGGTACGCTCCAGTCGGCCTCAGCCATGGCGGCCAGCTCCACGCCGTTGAACAGGCCCGGCTGGAACAGATAAACGCGTTCAAGGCCCGCATCCACCTGCAACCGATACAAGCCATCGGCAGCCAGCGGCTCACCCGCAAGGTCCCGATCCAACTCGAAGGCATACCCCAGCTCATCCAGCAGGCGCCACTCGAACGAGCGCAACAACGGCTCCAGGGCGCGCCCGGCGGCCAATGCCTGCAACGTTGCGGTGTAGTGCTCGAACAGCAGCGGGTGTGGATCTTCCGCTGGCAACAAGCGGGTCATCAATTCATTGAGGTAGAGGCCACTGAACAGGGCATCACCATGCAACCAGACGCCGATGCCGTTACTTTCCATGCGCCCGACGTTCTTCAGTTCACCCCGACCACGGAATTCGACCTCCAGCGGTACGAAGGGGCGCGCCAAGGTTCCGGCCTTGCCACGTGCGCGACGCAGCACTGCGCGCATTCGGCCCTGAGGCGTAAGGAAGTCCACCAGTGCACTGGTTTCGCGGTAGGCCCGACTGTGCAGGACATAGGCCGGTTGGCCGACGGATAGTTCCATGAATTGAACTTCAGAAAGGAGTCGGCCCGACACCGGACGGTATCGGGCCTGAAGGCTTACAGGTCGCCGTAACCCAGCGAGCGCAGGGCGCGCTCATCATCGGACCAGCCGCCTTTGACCTTGACCCAGAGGTTGAGCATGATCTTGGCGTCGAACAGCAACTCCATGTCCTTGCGCGCCTCGGAGCCAATGCGTTTGATCCGCTCGCCCTTGTCGCCAATGATGATCTTCTTCTGACCATCACGCTCGACCAGAATCAAGGCATGGATATGCAGGATCTTGCCCTGCTGCTTGAACTCTTCGATTTCCACGGTGATCTGGTACGGCAACTCGGCACCGAGTTGACGCATGATCTTCTCGCGCACCAGTTCAGCGGCCAGGAAACGGCTGCTGCGGTCGGTGATCTGGTCTTCCGGGAAAAAGTGCTCGTTTTCCGGCAAGTGCTTGGCGATCAGAGCTTCCAGTGCATCGAGGTTGTGCCCCTGCTGCGCGGAAATCGGCACGATCTCGGCATTCGGCAGTTGCTCCTGCAACCACTGCAGGTGCGGGATCAGCTCGGCCTTTTCTTCGATACGGTCAGTCTTGTTGATGGCCAGGATCACCGGGCCCTGCACGTACTGCACGCGCTCCAGCACCAGTTGGTCTTCATCGGTCCAGCGGGTGCGATCCACCACGAAGATAACCACATCAACATCTTTCAAGGCCGCCGAAGCGGTCTTGTTCATGTAGCGGTTGAGCGCCTTCTCGTTGCTCTTGTGCATGCCGGGGGTATCGACGTAGATCGCCTGGATATCACCCTCGGTCTTGATCCCGAGCATGTTGTGACGCGTGGTCTGCGGCTTGCGCGATGTAATCGCCAGCTTTTGGCCAAGGATGTGGTTAAGCAACGTCGATTTGCCCACGTTGGGGCGGCCGACGATGGCGACATAGCCGCAACGGGTAGTATTCGTATCAGTCATTGCCATTCTCCACGCCCAGGGCGATCAGGGCTGCCGCCGCGGCGACCTGCTCGGCAATACGCCGGCTTACGCCCTGCCCTCGGCTTTTTTCAGTCAACAGGGCCACTTCACACTCGACGAAAAACGTCCGGCAATGCGGTTCACCCTGGATATCCACCACTTCATAGCGGGGCAGTTCGCAGGCCCGTGACTGCAAGAACTCCTGCAGGCGGGTTTTCGGATCCTTGTTGGTATCGACCAGCGTGAGGCTCTCGAACTCACCGGTCAGCCAGTCCAGCACCCGATCACGCGCAGTGTGCATGTCCGAATCGAGGTAGATCGCGCCGATCAGCGCTTCGAGCGCGTCGGCCAGTATCGACTCACGACGGAAACCACCGCTTTTCAGCTCGCCGGACCCCAGACGCAGGTACTCGCCGAGGTCGAAACCACGCGCCAGTACGGCCAGGGTCTCGCCCTTGACCAGCCGTGCACGCAAGCGCGACAGCTGGCCTTCACGGGCTTGCGGGAAACGCTCGAACAGCGCCTCGCCAGCAACAAAGTTGAGAATGGCATCGCCCAGAAACTCCAGGCGCTCATTGTTACGCCCGGCGTAACTGCGATGCGTAAGGGCCAGCAGCATCAGCTCCTGGTTCTTGAAGGTGTAGCCGAGCTTGCGCTCGAGGCGGCTCAAGGAAACGCTCACAGTGTACCCACGCTCGGTTTGTGGCCGATTTTCTGCGCCTGGGACTCAGCCCGGCACCCACACTTATCGGATTGGCTCGTGGCCGTCAGGTTTAACGCGTTGTTCAAATCCGGATCCTGAAAGACTATTTGGCTTCATGCCCTTCCGACCCAGTGATTCGGGGATGTCCAAAGACACCCTGAACACAGCCTATGCCAGAAAAGCATTCGGCGCTGTCCCAGGACAGCGCCGTTTAGGTGTTACTTGATCAGCCCAACCCGCGAAAGGCTCGGCAAATGACTCAATTTCGGCTCAGGCCAACTCATCCAGACAGCGAAGGCCTTGCCGACGATGTTCTTGTCCGGAACCATGCCGTGCAGTTCTCTTGGGATGTTGGGGTCATCCCAATAGCGGCTGTCGTTAGAGTTGTCGCGGTTGTCGCCCATCATGAAATAGTGCCCGGCCGGGACTACCCACTGTTGGTCCGGCGGCATCCGGTAGCGGCCCATTTCCTTGCGGATCAGGTGCTCCACCTCACCCAGCTTTTCCTTGTACAGCTCGGCGCTGCCCAAGGTGCCCGGCTCGGTGCCCACCAGTTGCTCGGCAATCGGCTGACCATTGACGAACAGCTTCTTGTCGCTGGTGTAACGGATCTGGTCACCTGGCAGGCCAACCACCCGCTTGATGTAGTTGACGTTCGGGTCGCTCGGGTAGCGGAACACCATCACATCGCCGCGCTGCGGGTCACCTACTTCGATGACCTTCTTGTCGATCACCGGCAGACGAATGCCATAGGAGAACTTGTTCACCAGAATGAAATCGCCCACTTCAAGGGTCGGTTTCATCGACCCCGAAGGGATCTGGAACGGCTCCACCAGGAACGAGCGCAACACCAGTACGATGAACAGCACCGGGAAGAACGACTTGCCGTATTCAACCAGCAACGGTTCCTTGTTGAGCTGCTCAAGTACCGACATATCGGGCTGGCTGACGCTGCCCTGATAGTTGCTGATCGCTGCCCGCCGGCGCGGAGCCAGAAACAGCAGATCAAGCAAGGCCAGCAGACCGCAAACGGCAACGGCGATGACTAACAACAGCGGGAAATTTAGCGACATAGGACCTAGCTATCCAACCTGAGCACGGCCAGGAAGGCTTCTTGTGGAATTTCCACGTTGCCGACCTGCTTCATGCGTTTCTTACCGGCCTTCTGTTTTTCCAACAGCTTGCGCTTACGGCTCACGTCGCCACCGTAACATTTAGCCAGTACGTTCTTTCTGAGCGCCTTGACAGTAGTCCGTGCGACGATCTGCCCGCCAATGGCGGCCTGGATGGCCACATCGAACATCTGCCGAGGAATCAGTTCTTTCATCTTCTCGGTCAATGCACGACCTTTGTAGTGCGCATTGTCACGGTGCACGATCAGGGCCAGGGCGTCGACCTTGTCGCCGTTGATCAGCACGTCGAGTTTTACCAGGTTCGCCGACTGATAACGGTCGAAGTGATAGTCCAGCGACGCATAACCACGGCTGGTGGACTTCAAGCGGTCGAAGAAGTCCAGAACCACTTCGTTCATCGGCAAATCGTAGCGCACTTGTACTTGCGAACCGAGGAACTGCATGTCGCGCTGTACGCCGCGCTTCTCGATGCACAGGGTAATGACGTTACCCAGGTGCTCCTGAGGCACGAGGATGGTCGCCTGCACGATCGGCTCACGGAAATCCTCGACTGCAGAGATATCCGGCAGTTTCGACGGGTTATCAACGTAGATCGTTTCGCCGGTCTTGAGTTTGACCTCGAAGATTACGCTTGGCGCGGTGGTGATCAGATCCAGGTCGTATTCGCGCTCCAGGCGCTCCTGGATGATCTCCATGTGCAGCATGCCAAGGAAGCCGCAACGGAAGCCGAAGCCCAGTGCATCGGAGCTTTCCGGCGAGTACTGCAGCGACGAGTCGTTCAGGGTCAGCTTCTGCAATGCATCTCGAAAATCTTCGAAATCATCGGAACTGACCGGGAACAGGCCAGCATAAACCTGTGGCTGAACCCGTTTGAAACCTGGCAGCACCTCAACCTCAGGGGTTGAGCTCAGGGTCAGGGTATCGCCCACTGGCGCACCATGAATGTCCTTGATGCTGGCGATGATGAAGCCCACTTCACCGGCCTTGAGGTCGACGGTCTGGGTATGTTTCGGGGTAAATACACCGACGCTGTCCACCAGGTGGACCTTGCCGGTCGACTTGACCAGAATCTTGTCGCCTTTCTTCACACGACCGTGGCGTACACGCACCAGGGACACAACGCCCAGGTAGTTGTCGAACCAGGAGTCGATGATCAGGGCTTGCAGCGGTGCTTCGATATCACCGGTCGGTGCAGGAATGGTGTGCACCAGGCGCTCAAGCACCTCTTCCACACCCAGACCGCTCTTGGCACTGCAGGCAACGGCGTCGGTAGCGTCGATACCGATGATCTTCTCGATTTCTTCCTTGACCCGCTCCGGGTCAGCCTGAGGCAGGTCCATCTTGTTCAGGACCGGCATGACCTCAAGGCCCTGCTCGATGGCGGTGTAGCAGTTGGCAACCGACTGGGCTTCCACGCCCTGGCCAGCATCGACCACCAGCAAGGCACCTTCACAGGCGGCCAGCGAACGGCTGACCTCATAGGTGAAGTCGACGTGGCCAGGGGTATCAATGAAGTTCAGTTGATAAGTGACACCGTCCTTTGCCTTGTAGTGCAACGTGACGCTGTGAGCCTTGATGGTGATCCCGCGCTCGCGCTCCAGGTCCATGGAATCGAGTACCTGGGCTTCCATCTCACGCGCGGACAGGCCGCCGCACATTTGGATGAAGCGGTCGGCCAGCGTCGACTTGCCATGGTCAATGTGGGCGATGATGGAGAAATTGCGGATATGACTCAAATCACTCACGGGTCAACACTCAAAAAGGCTGCGGAACGAGGCCCGCCGAAAAATAGCCGGGAATTGTACCTGATGCTCGGCATGGGCGTCACGTGAACAACGATTTTGCGCTGTAGGAACACCCCCCGCCGGCGATGCGTTTTATGCCCAAAAGGCGACGGTATGCACCGCCATCGCCGGCCAGACAGGCGACTACAGAGGGCTTGAGCCTTGCCAAAGACACAAAAAAGGGCGGCCAGGCCGCCCTTTTCGATCAACCGGGCTTACTCAGCCAACTTGAAGGTGATGAAACTGGCACGGCCCTGACGCAGCACGCGCATGGACACCGAACGGTTCTTCGGCAGTTCCTTGGCAATTTCAGTGAAGCTCTTGGCCGACATGATCGCCTGGTTGTTCAGATGGGTAATCACATCCCCCGGACGCAGACCAATCATTGCAGCCGGACCGTCCTGAACCTCCTTGATGACGACACCGCCCTTCAGGTCCAGCGCCTTCTTCTGCTCGGCATTCAGGTCCGCCACGGAAACCCCCAGGCGGTTGCTGCTACGCTCGACGCCACCGTTGGCACTGGCAACAACTTCCTGATCATCATCCGGCAGTGCACCAATGGTAACGTCCAGGTTACGACGCTTACCGTCACGGACCACTTCCAGGCTGGCCTTGGCACCCTCTTTCAGGCCACCCACCAAGTGCGGCAGATCAGCGGACATGATGATCGGCTGACCGTTCAGGCTCAGGATAACGTCACCCACCTGCAGGCCACCCTTGGCGGCCGGGCCATCCTCAAGCACTTGGGCAACCAGCGCACCGGCCGGTTTGTCCAGGCCGAACGACTCTGCCAGATCCTTGTTGACCTCCTGAATGACCACGCCCAACCAGCCACGGCTGACTTTGCCGTCTTTCTTCAACTGGTTGGAGACATCCAGTGCCACATCGATCGGGATCGCGAACGACAGGCCCATGAAACCACCGGAGCGGGTGAAGATCTGCGAGTTGATCCCGACCACCTCGCCATTCATGTTGAACAGCGGACCACCGGAGTTGCCCGGGTTGATGGCCACGTCAGTCTGAATGAACGGTACATAGGTGTCGTTAGGCAGCGTACGCCCCTTGGCACTGACGATACCCTTGGTCACCGAATGGTCGAAGCCGAACGGCGAACCAATAGCCAGTACCCACTCACCGACCTTGAGCTTCTCCGAGTCACCCAGCTTGACGGTTGGCAGGTTCTTGCCATCGATTTTCAAGAGCGCAACATCGGTACGCGGGTCGGTGCCCACAACTTTGGCCTGGAACTCACTGCGGTCTGACAGACGAACCATGATCTCGTCGGCATCGGCCACTACGTGATTGTTAGTCAGTACATAGCCATCGCTGGAGATAATGAAGCCCGACCCCAGCGACTGCGCTTCGCGCTGGCGATCGCCGCGCGGCGAGCGAGGCCCCTGGGGCATGTTGCGCTCAAAGAAATCACGGAACATCGGCGGCAAGCCTTCCAGATCGGGCATCTGCCCACCGGCGAGCTGACGATCCGGCATTTTCTGCCGGGTACTGATATTGACCACCGCCGGCGAAGCTTGCTCGACCAGGGTAGTGAAATCCGGCAGAGCTTCAGCCTGTGCGGTGACCACCTGACCGAGCATCAGCACGGCGGCGAACAACGATAGGTACGATTTCAAGCGTGGTATTGACATACGGCTCCCGTCACAACAAGCGTGGTTAAGCAGTAGGGACCTGCGAACGCAAGAAGCCCGGCGGCACCCGCGAAGGCGACGGACAGGCTGGATGCATAGGCATTCTTGATGCTGCAACAGCAGAAAAGGCCAGACCCCGAAAGGTCTGACCTATAGAAAATTCCATCAGATTTTGCAAACTGCAAAGCTTACCAATCATGTCAGTCCCTGGTCGTTGCGCCACTCATCCTTGTACATCCAAGAACGTGATCATTGCTTGGCCTGGGCCTCCTGCGCACGCATCGACAACGCCACGCGCTCCGCCGTGCCAATAGGGATTTCACCGACAACGGTCACGGCCATATCCCCCTTGGGTGTCGTCAAGCGACGCGAAACAGCGACCGTCGGCCCAAGCTGGGTGCGCGCATCGACAGCGCCACCCTCGCCAGAAGGCTCGACAAACACCGAGAAGCGCGCCAGCCCATCGTCATACATAAGGCTACTGACGGTTCTTTTTCCGTTCTGGCTTTTACGTACCGAGCTGTTGACCAGTTCAAACCCTGGCGGCAACCAGTCCGAGCGCCAGCCTGTCGCACGCTCGACAGCCTCTACAGAAGCCTGCTCAACCGGTTTGCAGTTATCACTGGGCTGCAACTGAGTGTCACTCGGCCCATTGGCAGTGTCCAGATGCGTGAACTGGAAACGCTCCAGCAACTGCCCCTTGTCATTGATCATCAATGATTTGAGAGGCAAGCCGGTGTCCCGATCAAGGTGAAGTTCAAACGCATAACGATGCTGATCACGCGGACTGAGAGTCACGATGGTGACGTCATGGCCGGCGACACGCGAATGGCCAGCAATGCCCAGGTCATACCAGTTCATCAGCTTCAGCGGATCAAGCACGCGACCGGGCACGGCCGGCACACTGCTCACTTCCGCCAGCAAGGCCCCGCTCACGCAGCGGGTGATGCCGTCAACACGCACGACTTCCTGAGCCGCCCCATCGAGCTGCACCAAACGCTCACTGACCTTGCCATCCTGAACGCGGTGCCAGACCTCGTGGGTAGAGAAACTGCCGTTACGTTCGTAGACGAAGGTGCCCTGATAACTCTGTCGTTGCTCGGCTTTCGCCAAGCGACTCAGCCAGTCGGCAGCCTCCGTGGAGGAATTGGCGGCAAACGCCGGGCCCGTCAACCATACACCGAGCAGGAGCGGTATGAGAGGTAGCGCGCGCATGATCCTCCTTACTTACTTAGCGATTTTCCAGGCTGGCCGCACGGGCATAAGGCAAGGCGCTTTCAGTACCCTTCAGGGCTGCTTCCTGGGCATGCTGACGCAAGTATCCTGGCAAACGTTGATCCTGCCAGCCGGCTTGCCCCTGCAACACACCATTGGCCATCGGCCCTGGCTGATCGGCACTTTCACTATAGCCTGCCAAAACAGCAGGACCCTGCACTTGTGGCACAGAAAGGCCTTGCTGAGGTTGCTGGGCCGCCAATTGGGCACCGGTGATCTCGTCCTGGTTGTAAAGACGAACACCTGCCAGCACGGCAACTGTTACCGAGGCAGCAACCGCAAGACGCCCCAGACTGCGCCATGGGCTACGAGAAACCTTGATTGGCGTCGCTTCGTCGGCCAGCGCTGCCGACACGGCAGCAGCGATATCCAGCTGCGGCACCAACAATTCCTTGTGCATGGCTGCGCGAGCAACCTGATACCGCGACCAGGTGGCACGGGCTTCGGAATCGTCGACGGCATTCAATACCCGACGCAACTCCAACTCGTCCGCTTCGTTATCCATTACCGCGGACAGCGATTCCTGCAAAGCTTCACGACTCATGGCGGTTCCTCTCTTGGCTGTCGCCGCTGTCTCAGGTTTCCTGCAGCAAAGGCTGCAGGGCTTTATCTATGGCCTCCCGAGCGCGGAATATTCGGGAGCGCACGGTACCCACAGGACACTGCATGACACTCGCAATGTCCTCGTAACTCAGACCATCGAATTCACGTAAAGTTAACGCTGTACGCAAATCTTCTGGCAGTTGCTGGATGGTTCGATGAACAGTGTCTTCGATCTCATCACGCAACAACGAGCGTTCTGGGGACTCGAGATCCTTGAGACCATGATCGCCGTCGTAAAATTCCGCATCCTCGGAACTTACATCGCTGTCTGGTGGCCGCCGACCGCGCGACACCAGGTAATTCTTTGCCGTGTTGATGGCAATGCGGTAAAGCCAGGTATAGAACGCACTGTCACCACGAAAATTGCCCAGTGCCCGATACGCCTTGATGAACGCTTCCTGGGCCACATCCTGGGCTTCATGGGTGTCGTGCACAAAACGCACGATCAACCCGAGAATCTTGTGCTGATACTTCAGCACCAACAGATCGAAGGCTCGCCTGTCGCCGCGCTGTACGCGCTCGACAAGTTGCTGATCCTCTTCCTGGGTTAGCATGAATACTCCTCGGTGGACCTGGAGGAGTGCTGCAACAGCCATCGCTCAGGCTTGCAAACATAGACTCGGGCTTTTCGCAAAAGTTCTCCCCCTCCAAGCAAGTTTCCTGCAGCCTGTCGTCAGCCCGCACGAAAAACGCCGCACGGTCGTCGCCGGCTGCGTCGGTAGTCTGGTCGTCGAAGACATGGGCAAAGCGGCTAACCCAAGCCCTGCCTGCCATCGACGCGGCGCCCTGTGATGCAGGCAGCCTTCTATGGATATCCGAAATTCAAGGAAAGTTCCCGCTGCCGACTGGGATACCTCATACGCAAAATCGGCAGATAGCATGGAAAAACCGGGTATTGGGCTGTTATAAAGACTGCCCATTTCGATTCACGATAGTTTCACAATGCCATAAAAGCCTGACTATTGTGCCGATCCCCCTCTTTATATACTAGGGGGCACCCACGCCCTCTTGGTCGCCCCGCGCGGAAGTTCCAGACATGAGCCAACAGTTTCAACATGACGTCCTAGTGATTGGCAGCGGCGCTGCCGGCCTGAGCCTGGCACTCACCCTGCCAGCGCACTTGCGCATTGCCGTTCTCAGTAAAGGCGAGCTCGCCAACGGCTCGACGTTCTGGGCCCAAGGCGGTGTAGCCGCCGTGCTCGACGACACCGATACCGTGCAGTCTCATGTTGAGGACACTCTCAACGCTGGCGGCGGGCTGTGCCATGAAGATGCCGTGCGTTTCACGGTCGAACACAGCCGCGAAGCCATCCAGTGGCTGATCGATCAAGGCGTACCTTTCACTCGTGACGAGCATGCCGGCGTCGACGACGGCGGTTTCGAGTTTCACCTCACCCGTGAAGGCGGCCACAGCCACCGCCGCATCATTCATGCCGCCGACGCTACCGGCGCAGCAATCTTTACCACCCTGCTCGCCCAGGCCCGGTTGCGCCCCAACATCGAGCTGCTTGAGCAGCGGGTCGCGGTTGACCTGATCACCGAGCGGCGCCTGGGCCAGGACGGTGATCGCTGCCTGGGCGCCTACGTCCTGAACCGTTCGACAGGCGAAGTCGACACCTACGGCGCACGCTTTACCGTGCTGGCTACCGGGGGCGCCGCCAAGGTCTACCTCTACACCAGCAACCCCGATGGTGCCTGCGGCGACGGTATCGCCATGGCTTGGCGGGCGGGCTGCCGAGTCGCCAACCTTGAGTTCAACCAGTTCCACCCGACCTGCCTGTATCACCCGCAGGCCAAGAGCTTCCTGATTACCGAAGCGCTACGTGGCGAAGGCGCACTGCTCAAACTGCCCAACGGTGAGCGCTTCATGCCGCGCTTCGACCCACGCGCCGAACTGGCGCCACGGGATATCGTCGCCCGCGCCATCGACCATGAGATGAAACGCCTCGGGGCAGACTGTGTCTACCTGGACATCAGCCACAAACCCGCCGAGTTCGTCAAAAGCCACTTCCCCACCGTTTACGAACGCTGCCTGACCTTTGGCATCGACATCACCACCCAGGCGATCCCGGTAGTCCCGGCCGCTCACTACACCTGCGGCGGCGTACTGGTCGACCAACAGGGCCATACGGATGTACCTGGCCTCTACGCCATTGGCGAGACCAGTTTCACCGGCCTGCACGGCGCCAACCGCATGGCCAGCAACTCGCTGCTCGAGTGTTTCGTGTATGGGCGCTCGGCCGCCGCCGACATCATCAGCAAGCTGGGCCAGGTAAGCATGCCGGCAGCATTGCCGTGCTGGGATGCCAGCCAGGTCACCGACTCGGACGAAGATGTGATCATTGCGCACAACTGGGACGAATTGCGGCGATTCATGTGGGACTACGTCGGCATCGTGCGCACCAACAAGCGCCTGCAGCGCGCCGAACACCGGGTGCGTCTACTGCTCGACGAAATCGATGAGTTCTACAGCAACTACAAGGTCAGCCGCGACCTGATCGAACTGCGCAACCTGGCCCAGGTCGCCGAGCTGATGATTCGCTCGGCCATGCAACGCAAGGAAAGCCGTGGCCTGCATTACACACTGGACTATCCAGAGATGCTGAAGGACGCCCGCGACACTATTCTGCTGCCGCCCACCTACGCCGACTGAACTTCAGTCGCACGCGCAGGCGCCGGTGCTGAACCGGCTCCAGCGCGTCGAAGGGAATGCACAGGCTTTCCGTCCAGCGGCGCCCTCTGCGCCTGAAGCGCAGCAGCACCAAACCCGGCAACGCCAGGCTGTCACGGCACAACTGCACCGACTGCCAGCCCTGCGCCGGGCTCCACAAATGCCAGCCATGGGTATCCCGACGCAGCCGGGTGAAGGCACTGGGGTGATTCAATACGACATGTCGCGGCAATACCCAGACGCCATGCAACACGCACAAGGCCGCACCGAGTAGGCGCACGATAACGGGAAGGTCCAGCAGAATCAGGGCAAGCAGCGCCGACAGCTGGCCGAACACGTAGGCCGCCAGCAACCCTCGGGAGGCTTGCCAGCGACACTCGAAGCGGTCACTTGGGCTGGACACGGTCCAGAATCATGCGAACCATACGCTGCAGCTCAGGGTCTTCGGACTCGGTGCGTTCCATGAACCAGCCGAACATGTCCTGATCTTCGCAAGCCAGCAGATTGCGGTAGCACTCGCGGTCCGCTTCGCTCAGGGTCGCATAGACCTCCTGGGTAAACGGCACCAGCAGTACGTCCAGCTCAAGCATGCCACGGCGGCTGTGCCAAAAGAGCCGGTTGAGTTCAGATTGTTCGACCATGGAGCCCTCCTCAAATAGGCCGCCAGTATACAAGGGTAGCCAACACCCGGCACAAGGCATTGGTCTAGTTCACCTACCTATTTTCCCAACGGCGCTCTATGATGAGCCCCAGTCTTATCACCCTGCGATGACCCATGGCCGATTCAGCTTTTTTCTGCACTCTGTCTCATGAGGGCGTCCTCGCCGTCCGCGGCTCGGACGCCGGCAAGTTCCTGCAAGGGCAACTGACCTGCAACATCAATTATCTCAATGAACACACGTCCAGCCTGGGTGCCCGCTGCATGCAGAAGGGCCGCATGCAATCGAGCTTCCGCATCCTGCCACACGGTGACGGTTATGTACTGGCCATGGCCAGCGAACTGATCGAGCCGCAGTTGGCGGACCTCAAGAAATACGCGGTGTTCTCCAAAGCCAGGCTCACTGACGAAAGCGCCGACTGGGTTCGCTTCGGCCTGAGCCACGGCGAACAGGCCCTGCAAGAGCTTGGCATTACCGCGCCAGCCAAGACCGACGAAATCGTTGCCCATGACGAGCTTCTGGCGATTGCCATCTCGGAAGGCCGCATTGAACTCTGGTGCCCGGCCACACGCGCCGATCAGGTCCGCAATCACCTGACCGCTCATCTGGCAGCAGGCGACCTGAACGACTGGTTGCTCGGCCAGGTACGCGCCGGTATTGGCCAGGTCATGGCACAGACCCGTGAGCTGTTCATTCCACAGATGATCAACCTGCAAGCCGTAGGTGGCGTCAGCTTCAAGAAAGGCTGCTACACCGGCCAGGAAATCGTCGCGCGCATGCAGTATCTGGGCAAGCTCAAGCGCCGCCTGTACCGCCTGGCACTGAATGACGGCCCATTGCCAGAGCCTGGCAGTGCACTGTTTTCTCCGGTACACGCCTCGTCCGTAGGCGAGGTGGTGCTGGCAGCCCATAGCGAGCATGGCGCTGAACTGCTGGCAGTCCTTCAGGCCGATGCTGCTGAAGACGGTAACCTGCACCTGAACAGCCTTGAAGGCCCCAGCCTGCAGTTGCTGTCATTACCTTATGAACTGGACCGCGACCGCGAAATCCAGCGTTGAGCCAGCCCAGCCCTGCCGACCTGAACGACAGGGCCATCATTGAATGCGGTAGAGAATCACGATGAACACGCTGGCCAAGACGGTTGAAGCCCAATTGCTCACCGCCATCGACAATGACGACCTGGTGCTGCCGACGCTGCCAGAAGTGGCCCTGAGCATTCGCGAAGCGGCCGAAGACAGCGAGATCAGCGTCAGCACCCTGAGCAAGGTGATCCGCCGTGACGCAGCCCTGTCGGCGCGCCTGATCAAGGTGGTCAACAGCCCGTTGCTGCGTGCGTCCTGCGAAGTCACCGACTTGCAGGCAGCGATCACCCGGCTAGGCATCAACTACAGCTGCAACCTGGCCATTGGCCTGGTGATCGAACAGATCTTCCACGCACGCTCAGAAGTCGTCGAACAGAAAATGCGGGAAATCTGGGCAAAAAGCCTGGAAGTTGCGGGCATCAGCTACGAGATATGCGTGCGCTTCACCAACCTGAAGCCAGATCAGGGCGCCCTTGCCGGGCTGGTTCACCAGATAGGCGTGCTGCCCATCCTCACCTATGCCGAAGAACACAACGAACTGTTGTCCGATCCGGTCTGCCTGAATCACATCATCGAGCAGATTCATCCAGTGCTCGGCGACAAGATCCTCAGCGTATGGGAGTTTCCCGAGCAACTGGCCAGGTTGCCAAGCCTGGCCCAGGACCTCGACCGCCGCACCCCGCAGATTGATTACGTCGACATCGTCCAGATTGCTCGTGCCATTAGCGACACCAGCGGTCGCGAGCGTCCCCTGGCCAGCCTGCCGGCCTTCAGCCACCTGCAACTGCCAGCCAATACCCAATTGCTGAGCGCCGACCTGCTGAGTGCTCGGCACATGTTCCGCTAACCTGGGGTAAAACTGACGCGCACTTTCAAGCCACCTCCCGCACCATCGTGCAGGCTGATGTGGGCGAGGTGCGCACGGCAGATTTCACCGACGATTGCCAACCCCAGCCCGGTGCCTTGCGCACCACGCCGGTAGAACCGCTCAAACACCCGTTCACGCTCTGCCGCCGGGATTCCAGGGCCGTCATCCTCGACTTCCAACACCCCAGGCGCCATGACCCGCAGAATCACATTGCCGCCAGACGGCGTATGGGCCAAAGCGTTGTCTAACAGGTTGTTCAGCAGCTCGCTGAGCAATGTGGGTTCGCCACGCAACTGCACGGGAACCGGCGCCTCAAGTGCCAGCGCCACACCACGGGCATGCGCCAATGGCGCCATGGCCATGCCCAGTTCGCGCGCCAACTGACTGAGATCGAGCAACTGTGCCCCGCCTTCGGCAATCGCCCGGGCACCATTCTCCACCCGCGCCAAGGACAGTAACTGATTGGCCAGATGGGTCAGCTTGTCAGTACTCTGAGCTGATGCTTCCAGGGTGTCACGCCACACCTGTGGCTCCTGGGCGCGCAACCCCAATTCGACCCTTGCCTTCAACGCTGCCAGCGGTGTGCGCAGCTCATGGGCCGCCTCGGCAATGAACTGCGCCTGGCGCTCGAACTGCCCGCGCAGGCGCTCAGTGAAGTGGTTCAAGGCGCGAACCAGCGGTCCCAGCTCTCGCTGCACCTGTACCTGTGGCAGTGGTCGCAGGTCGTCCGGCTGGCGCTCTTCCACCGCGCGACGCAAACGCTCCAGCGGACGAAGTGCAGCACTCACCGCAAACCACACCAGAAACAGGGCACCGATTGCCAGCATGCCCAGCCGCAACAACGTGTCGGCCATCAGGCTGCGGGCCATGCGCACCCGTGCCTCTTCAGTTTCCGCGACCCGAATCTCGGCCATGCCATTCATGTTCGGCTCGCTCACGGCCTTGAGCAGGCTGACCACACGCACATCCTGCCCCAGGTACTGGGCATCGTAAAAACGCGCAAGCGCCGGATAGTCATCGGTGCGCGGAGTACCCGGCGGCGGTGGTGGCAGGTTTTCGTAACCGGAGATCAAACGCTGATGAATATCGTTGACCTGATAGTAAATACGCCCGGCACTGTCATAGGCAAAGGTGTCCAACGCCACATAAGGCACATCGGCGCTCAACGTGCCATCACGCTGGGACAGGCCGGCAGCAATGGTTCGGGCCGACGCCAACAGCGTGCGGTCATAGGCCGTGTCGGCAGCCTCGCGACCGTTCCAATAGGCACTCAGGCCGCTGGCCAGCATCAACACCACCAGCAGCAGTGCCAGGTTCCACAACAGCCGCCCGCGCAGGCTGCCCGTGTCACGCATCGCGATGCTCGAGCAGATAGCCGAGCCCCCTGAAGGTCACAATGGCCACTGGCTGCCCATCAAGCTTCTTGCGCAGGCGGTGCACGTAGATTTCGATGGCGTCAGCACTGGCCTCCTCGTCCAGACCAAACACCTGCGCCGCCAGTTGCTCCTTGCTCATGACCCGCCCCGGTCGGGCGATCAACGCTTCAAGCACTGCCTGCTCGCGGGAGGTCAGCGTCAACAACTCATCGCCCAGGGTGAAGCGCCGGGTGTCCAGGTCATAGACCAGAGGCCCGCAGCGCTGTTGGCGCTCGCCCCCCAATACCGTGCGACGCAGCAGCGCCTTCACCCGCGCTTCCAGCTCACTCAACTCAAACGGCTTGGCCAGGTAATCATCGGCGCCCAGGTTCAGGCCATGCACCCGATCCTTGACGTCACTGCGCGCCGTCAGCATCAGCACCGGCAGGTTCTTGCCGCGCGCGCGCAGGCGCGCCAGTACGTCAAAACCATCCATGCGCGGCAAGCCGACATCAAGCACGGCCACCGCGTACTCCTCACTGGCCAGGGCCAGGTCAGCGGCCACGCCATCGTGCAAAACATCGACGGTCAAGCCGATGCCCTTAAGCGCCTGGGCCACGCTTTCAGCCAGTTGCAGATGGTCTTCGACCAGTAGAACACGCATCGATTTCTCCCCGGTTGCGTCGCGGTCAATGGCGCGGAGTGTACAGCCGAGACAGCGACTGTGAAGCCATCGATGCAATGAAAGTGCATTGAAAGGTTAGTGAAAGCTTCAGGTCATAGCATCCTTTCACGGCCCTCTCTGGAAGCCGAAAAGCGAACTTTAAAGCTCGCACTAATAAGAACAATAACGGAGTGTTCCTCAATGCTGTCGATGCAGCTGCAGGCGTTCGCGCCTACCCGTCATTTGCGTACCCGTCCTACCGCCGTTGCCAGCGCACTTGCCCTTGCCGGCGTTGCACCGCTGAGCCAGGCCGCGTTCATCGAAGACAGCAGTGCCAGCTTCGAAACACGCAACATGTACTTCAACCGTGACTTTCGCGATGGCACCAGCGCCCAGCAATCCAAACGCGACGAATGGGCCCAGGGCTTCATGCTCAACCTGGAGTCCGGTTACACCGAAGGGACCGTAGGCTTTGGCATCGATGCACTCGGCATGCTCGGTATCAAGCTCGACTCAAGCCCCGACCGCACCGGCACCGGCCTGCTGCCCACCCACGATAATGGCTATGCTGCCGATGAGTACTCCAAGCTCGGCCTGACCGCCAAGGTGAAAATCTCCGCCACGGAGCTCAAGCTCGGCACGCTGATTCCCGAACTGCCGACCCTGCAGCCCAATGACGGGCGCATCCTGCCGCAAACCTTCGAGGGTGGCCTGCTGTCCTCCAGGGAAATCAAGAACCTGACCTTCACTGGCGGCCGTCTGGAAAAGGCCAAGGACCGCGACGACACCAACAAGGAAGATATCGCCCTCAACAACAAGAACGGTCGCTTTCTCGGCACCGTCGCCGGCAACCACTTCGACCTGGCCGGCCTGGACTACAAACTCACCGACCGGATCACCGGCAGCTACCACTACGCCCAACTCGACGATGTGTACCGCCAGCACTTCGTCGGCATGCTCGCCAGCCAGCCGATGGGCCCAGGTACGTTCGGCGCCGACCTGCGCATGGCCTTCAGCGATGACCAAGGCCAGGCCCGTGGTGGCAAGATCGACAACACCGCACTCAATGGCCTGCTCAGCTATGCCCTGAACGGTCATAAACTCAGCGCCGCCTACCAGCACATGTCAGGCGACAGTGCGTTCCCGTATGTCGACGGCTCCGACCCGTACCTGGTGAACTTCGTCCAGATCAACGACTTCGCCGGCGCCGATGAACGCTCCTGGCAGGTGCGCTACGACTATGACTTCGCCAAACTTGGGGTTCCTGGCCTGACCTTCATGAGTCGCTATGTCAACGGCGACAATGTCAGCCTGGCCAACGGGGGCGAGGGCAAGGAATGGGAGCGCAACAGCGAGTTCAAGTACGTGGTCCAGAGCGGCACCTTCAAGAACGTCGCCATACGCCTGCGCAATGCCACCTATCGTTCGTCTTTCGCCCGTGACGCCGACGAAGTGCGGCTGCTGGTGAGCTACAACGTGGCGCTGTGGTAAGTCCAATAACAACAATGTTCGAGGAGAATGACAATGACCTTTTCCCTGCGCCGTATCGCCCTTGCCACTAGCTGCCTGTTACTGGCCGGCCACGTCCTGGCTGGCGAACCGAAACGTCCTGAATGCATCGCCCCGGCTTCGCCCGGTGGCGGTTTCGACCTGACCTGCAAGCTGGTACAGAGCGCGCTGGTCAACGAGAAAATCCTCACTAAACCGATGCGTGTGACCTACATGCCCGGTGGCGTCGGCGCGGTGGCCTACAACGCCGTGGTTGCCCAGCGCCCCGCCGATGCTGGCACCCTGGTTGCCTGGTCCAGCGGCTCGCTGCTGAACCTGGCCCAGGGAAAATTCGGTCGTTTCGATGAGAACGCCGTGCGCTGGCTGGCAGCGGTCGGCACCAGCTATGGCGCCATCGCGGTGAAAAGCGACTCCCCCTACAAGACCCTCGACGACCTGGTCGCGGCACTGAAGAAAGACCCGAGCAAAGTGGTCATCGGCTCGGGCGGTACCGTCGGCAGCCAGGACTGGATGCAGACCGCACTGATCGCCAAGGCGGCCGGAATCAACCCGCGGGACCTGCGTTACGTGGCACTGGAAGGTGGTGGTGAAATCGCCACGGCCCTGCTCGGCGGGCACATTCAGGTCGGCAGTACGGACATCTCCGACTCCATGCCGCACATCCAGAGCGGCAACATGCGGTTGCTGGCGGTATTTGCCGAAAAACGCCTGGACGAGCCGGAAATGAAAGACATCCCGACGGCCAGGGAACAGGGCTACGACATTGTCTGGCCCGTAGTACGCGGCTTCTACCTGGGGCCGAAGGTCACTGACGAAGAATATGCCTGGTGGAAGGACGCCTTCGACAAACTGCTGGCCTCTGAAGACTTCGCCACGTTGCGTGATCAGCGCGAACTCTTCCCCTTCGCCCTGACGGGCAATGAACTGGACACCTACGTGAAGAAACAGGTGGCGGACTACAAGGCCCTGGCCAAGGAATTCGGCCTGGTTCAGTAACCCGTTTATCCAGAAAGCGTATCGCTGGCAAGGCGCCTGCACCACCGCCCATGGGCGCCAGCGTTGCCAGCGATCCCCTGCCTGCCCCAAAGAGGATTCACCATGATCCTGCAACGACTCTTCGCCTTCGTTTTGTTGGCGGTGTGCGCCGCCCTGGCCGTGATGGCCTGGCCTTACCAGGCCGCCTTTTCGTACGAACCGGTCGGCCCTCGCGCCTATCCGTTGCTGATGCTTGGCCTGATGAGCGCCGCACTGCTCTACCTGCTGTTTCGCCCCACACCCATTGTGCACAGTGACGATGAACCGGCGCTGGATCACGCCACGCTGACCAAGATAGGCGTCTGCGTGCTGCTGTTGCTGGTCTTCGCCGCCACCTTCGAGCCGCTGGGTTTCATCCTCAGCAGCCTCCTGATTGGTGTCCCCATGGCGCGCCTGTACGGAGGCCGCTGGCTGCCCAGCGTCGCCATCATCGGTGTGATGAGCATTGCCCTGTACGTGTTGTTCGACCGGGTAATGGATGTACCGCTGCCCCTTGGCCTGCTCGACGTTCTGGAGAATTGACATGGATACCCTCAGCTATCTGGGCCAAGGCTTCGGCGTCGCCCTGAGCCCCTACAACCTGGTCACCGCCCTGGCAGGCACCCTGATCGGCACCGTGGTCGGCCTGCTGCCTGGCCTAGGGCCGATCAACGGCGTAGCCCTGTTGATCCCCATTGCCTTTGCCCTTGGCCTGCCGCCGGAGTCGGCACTGATCCTGCTGGCAGCGGTGTACCTGGGCTGCGAATACGGCGGGCGAATCAGCTCGATCCTGCTCAACATTCCGGGCGAAGCCTCCACCGTAATGACCACCCTCGACGGCTACCCCATGGCACGGCAAGGATTGGCCGGGGTGGCCTTGTCGCTGTCCGCCTGGAGCTCCTTCATCGGTGCACTGATCGCCACCTGCGGCATGGTGCTGTTCGCGCCGTTATTGGCGAAATGGGCGATAGCCTTCGGCCCCGCGGAATACTTCGTGCTGATGGTCTTTGCCATCGTCTGCCTGGGCGGCATGGCCGGGGACAGGCCGCTGAAAACCTTCATCGCAGCCTTGATCGGCCTGTTCCTGTCCAGTGTCGGGATTGACGCCAACAGCGGTGTGTACCGCTTCACCGGCGACAGCGTGCACATGGCCGACGGCATCCAGTTCGTCGTTCTGGTACTGGGCCTGTTTTCCATCAGCGAGATTCTCCTGCTGCTGGAAAAAACCCACCATGGGCATGAGGCGGTAAAAGCCACCGGACGCATGCTGTTCAACCTCAAGGAAGCGGCTTCGGTGTTCGTGGTGAACATTCGCTGCGGCCTGCTCGGCTTCATCATGGGCGTGTTGCCGGGTGCTGGCGCGACTCTGGCCAGTGCGGTGGCCTACATGACCGAAAAACGCATCGCTGGCGCCAGCGGTACCTTCGGCAAAGGCGACAAACGCGGCCTGGCCGCGCCTGAAACGGCGATTGGCGCATCCTGCTGCGGTGCTCTGGTACCGATGCTGACACTCGGCGTACCTGGCTCGGGCACCACCGCCGTGATGATCGGCGCCCTGACCCTGTACAACATCACCCCAGGGCCACTGCTGTTCGAACAACAGCCCGATATCGTCTGGGGCCTGATCGCGTCGCTGTTCGTCGCCAACATCATGCTGGTCATTCTGAACATCCCGATGATCCGCCTGTTCACCCGCATCCTTGCAGTACCGAACTGGGCGCTGGTGCCGGTGATTGCGATCATTACCGCCATTGGCGTGTATGCCGTCCACGCCACCACCTTCGACCTGTTCCTGATGATCGGCATCGGTATCTTCGGCTATATCCTGCGCAAGCTCGACTTCCCGCTGTCACCGATTCTGCTCGGCTTCATCCTCGGCGGGCTGATGGAACAGAACCTGCGCCGGGCGCTGTCAATTTCCAACGGTGCACTGGACATCCTCTGGGCCAGCCCGATCAGCCTTTCGGTATGGGTACTGACTGCGTTCATGCTGGTACTGCCGTTGCTGCGTATCTGGCGCAAACGCAGCGTACAACGACGAGTCTTGGCCGATGCCTGATTCAGCACGACATGGCGGGTGGGCAACGGTACTGGTCGGCCTGTCAGGCGGTTTTCTCGCCAGCCAGGTCGGCTGGCCATTGCCCTGGATGGTCGGCTCACTGCTGGCCGTCATCCTGATACGCTGCCTGACGCCCTGGCAACTGAAAGAGATCCCGGGTGGCCGTAAAGGTGGGCAATGGATCATCGGTATAGGCATCGGCCTGCACTTCACCCCGACGGTCGTCGAACAGGTGGCGAGCCACTTCGGCCTGATCTTCTTCGGTGCATTGCTTACCAGCCTGTCCAGCGTGGTCGGGGTCTGGCTGTTGCGTCGTACCGGCGAGGATCGGGCCACGGCATTCTTCTCAAGCATGCCGGGCGGCTCGGGGGAAATGGTCAACCTTGGCGCCAGCAATGGCGCGGTCCTCAGCCAGGTCGCAGCGGCACAAAGCCTACGGGTGCTGGTGGTAGTGTTGTGCGTGCCAGCCGCGTTCAAGTTCCTGCTCGGCGACGGTGTACCGCTGCAGCACACCGGCAATGTCGATTGGCACTGGCTGGCTGTGGTACTCCCACTGGGTGGGCTAGTGGCGTGGGCATGGCAACGGCTGCACCAGCCCAACCCCTGGTTGTTCGGCCCATTGCTGGTCGCCGCCAGTGTCAGCATTGGCTGGAACCTGCAGATCGGCTTGCCAGACGGCGCCAGCCAAATCGGCCAATGGCTGATTGGCAGCGGCCTGGGCTGTCACTTCAACCGGGCGTTCTTTCGCCGCGCCCCGTCGTTTCTCGGGCGGACACTGATCGCCACCTCATTGAGCATGTTGATCGCGGGTATGGCCGCGTGGGCCTTGAGCCTCGCCACCCACCTCGATCTGCGCTCACTGACCCTGGGCATGATGCCGGGTGGCATTGCGGAAATGAGCCTGACCGCCGAAACCTTGCAACTGTCGGTGCCACTGGTAACGGCGCTGCAGGTCATGCGCCTGCTATTTGTACTGTTTCTGGCAGAACCCTTGTTTCACCACTGGACCCGGCACACCGAGTGACATGCGCCCTGCGCAATCCGGGAACCCGCCCGGCTTGCGCAACACACAGGCAGTATTTCAGCACCATCCAAGCGTGCCGGAAAAGCCTCAGGCGGTCGGCAGACGCCAATCAATAGGCATCAGGCCACGCTGCTCCAGGAAGCGATTGGTCTGACTGAAATGGCCACACCCGAGAAAGCCGCGGTACGCCGACAAAGGCGATGGATGCACCGAGGTCAGGACCAAATGCTTGGTCGCATCGATCAACTTGCGCTTGCTTTGCGCGTGCGCGCCCCACAACAGGAAAACCAGGTTTGGCTGGTGCTCACTCACCACTTCAATGACCCGGTCAGTGAAATGCTGCCAGCCCTTGTTCGCGTGGGATGCCGCAGTGCCACGTTCGACGGTCATGGTGGTATTGAGCAGCAACACCCCCTGTTCCGCCCAATGCTGCAGGCAACCATGACTGGCGATATCGATGTTCAGGTCGCGCTGCAGTTCTTTGTAAATGTTGAGCAACGACGGTGGTATCGGCGTACCTGGCTGTACCGAAAAGCACAGGCCATGAGCCTGACCGGGGCCGTGATACGGGTCCTGGCCCAGAATCACCACCTTGACCTTGTCCAGCGGCGTGGAGTTCAGCGCATTGAAAATCATCGGGCCTGGCGGGTAGATCTCTTTGCCTGCAGCATGCTCCTGGCGCAGGAAATCCCGTAGTTCCTGCATGTAGGGCTGGTCGAACTCGCTGCGCAAGGCCTGCTTCCAGCTGGGTTCGAGTTTGATGCGGTCGTCGTCGGTCATGGTGTCATCCAAAAAACAATGGGGCGGACACTAGGAAACCCGTTCGTGCTTGTCAATCGATCCGACCGACGACCGGCACGATCACCAGCAACGACCATACTTTCGGGATGAACCTATTGAGGCCTCCCCATGAGCGTGGAGTTTGAAGTATTGAGCGGTGCAGATGGCGCTGGCATCGGAATCGCCAGCCTGAATGCGCCGCAGTCACTCAATGCGTTGTCACTGCCGATGGTTCAGGCGCTGTACACGCACCTGCAGGCCTGGGCTGAAGACCCTCGAATCGTCTGCGTGCTGCTGCGGGGTAACGGCGACAAGGCCTTCTGTGCCGGCGGCGAGGTCCGCAGCCTGGCCCAGGCCTGCCTTGACCGACCCGGTGAAGTACCGCCGATGGCCGCGCATTTCTTTGCCGCCGAGTATCGCCTGGACTACTGCCTGCACACCTACCCCAAACCCCTGTTGTGCTGGGGTCACGGCCATGTGCTGGGGGGCGGCATGGGCCTGCTGCAAGCAGCCGCCGTGCGTATCGTCACCCCGAACAGCCGCCTGGCCATGCCAGAAATCAGCATTGGCTTGTACCCGGACGTCGGCGGCAGTTGGTTCCTCTCGCGCCTGCCCGGCAAGCTGGGCCTTTTTCTGGGCCTGACCGGCGCACCGATCAACGCCCACGATGCGCTGGACCTGGGGTTGGCCGACCGTTTCATGAACCCGAATCAACAAGAAAACCTGATAGAAGGCCTGCTGCAATTGAACTGGCAGGAGCAATCCGCCATGCAACTGAACAGCCTGTTGAAAGCCCTGCAACAGGAAGCGCTGCATGCCCTGCCGCCCGCTCAATGGTTGCCTCGCCGTCAGCACCTGGACACCCTGCTTGATGTCGGTGATCCCGTCTGTGCCTGGCGCGCCATCGCCCAGCTAAGACATCAACCCGACATCCTGCTCGACCGTGCCGCACAAACAATGCTTGAGGGTTGCCCGCTCACTGCCTTACTGGTCTGGCAACAGATTGCTCGTGCACGGCACCTGTCATTGGCACAGGTATTCCAAATGGAATACGCCATCAGCCTGAACTGCTGCCGCCACCCGGAATTCGCCGAAGGGGTACGCGCTCGCCTGATCGACAAAGACCAGAAGCCGCACTGGCACTGGCCAGACATCAGCCATATACCTGCTGCGGTGGTCGAGGCGCACTTTCACAAGGTATGGGAAGGCCGCCATCCGCTGGCTGACCTGCAACAGCCGCTCATGTAGGTGCCGTTGCAGGCAAGCCCGCGCAAGGCGGTGCCTTCCAAGTGCCTAGGAGATATCAGCGGTTCCAGTTGCGATCTGACCTGCCATCCCGGTCCTGACCACGGCCATGATCCTGACCACGGCCGTAATCCTGACCCCGGCCATGCTCCTGACCGCGCCCGTAATCCTGACCCCGGCCATGCTCCTGGCCGCGCCCATAATCCTGACCCCGGCCACGGTCATGCGCCTGGCCACGGTCATAACCCCGACCGCCATCACGATCCCGGCGAGAGACATCCCGGTAGCCATGCTCGTCATGACGGTAACGGGCGTCATAACCACGCCCCTGGTAACGATTGTAGTAAGGCTCGGGGGCGGCTCGGTAGTAACGCGGCTCAGGCGCGTAATAACGCTGCTGAGGCACCACATAGTAGCCTCGGCCATACGAGTAGGAAGGCCGGTCGTAGTCCCGATAGGGGTAACGATCTACGGTGTACACGTCGTTGCGGTAGTAGCCATGGTCTCCATAAGGTACGCACGCAGCCATTAATGAACCCAACACTACGATCAGCAAAAGTCGGCGATACATGGCGGCCTCCTGGACCGCGAAACTGCACATCCCAGCGGCGCTGGTCGGCGTCGATCGATAATCATCGACCGGCACAGCATCAGACAGGTAAAAAAGCACCCAGTGCCGTAAATGAAATAATTTGATACAAGGCTTATAGCCTTAAAAATCATCCAGTTATTTTTTTCCAAGACCACTAGAATACAAGCCACTGGTACCAGCAACGGAAATGCCATGCCGCCTCGTTCTGCCTTGTTTTCACAACGTTCGCTGATCCTGGCGTTACTCCTGCTGTTGGGTTGCGGCTTTCTGGCGACCTCCCTGCTCAGCTACTTCGCCTCACGCAGCTCGATCCGTGACAACATCATCAATACCGAGCTGCCACTGACCTCCGATACCCTCTATTCGGAAATTCAGAAAGACCTGGTGCGCCCCATCCTCATCTCATCGATGATGGCCAACGACACCTTCCTGCGCGACTGGGTACTGGCGGGTGAACACGAGCCTGAGCGCATGACCCGCTACCTGAACGAGGTAATGGCTCGCAATCGTGCCTACACCGCGTTTTTCGTCTCAGACCTTACCCACACCTATTTTCAGTCCCACGGCGTACTCAAGCAGATCGACCTGCAGGAGGCCCGTGACGCCTGGTACTTCCGCCTTCGAAGCCTCGATGCGCCTTATGAAATCAACGTCGACCTGGACATGGCCAACCAGGACAACATGGCCATCTTCATCAACTACAAAGTCCTTGATTACCAGAACAACTTCATCGGTGCCGCCGGTGTCGGGCTAAGCCTCGAATCGGTCATCAAGTGCATCGACGACTACCAGAAACGCTACAAGCGCAGCATCTACTTTGCCGATCGCCAGGGGCGCATCGTGGTCACCGGATCGGACGGTGGCCCCCAGGGCATGCGGGCCGGGCAACACTTGAGCGAAGTCAAAGGGCTGGGCGACCTGGCTCAACAAATGCCGCTCCCGGTGAGCGGAAGCCGCGAGTACCAGAGTGCCGACGGCCACAACCAGTTCCTGAACGTCCGGTTCATCCCCGAGCTGAACTGGTACCTGTTCGTCGAAAAGCATGAAGATGGCCGCCTGGACAGCATCCTCCAGTCGCTGTACATCAACCTGGCCATCTGCGCGATGATCACCCTGGTGGTGCTGTCGTTGGTCAATGCCATGATCAAGCGTCACCACGAGCGTATCCAGTCCCTGGCCACCCTCGACAGCCTGACCGGCCTGCCAAACCGCCGAGCCTTCGACCTGCTTGCCGCACAGGCCTTGCTCGAAGCCCAGCGCGAGCCCAAGCCACTGGTGGCATTGCTGCTCGACCTGGACCACTTCAAAGCCCTCAATGACACCTACGGCCACCTGGCAGGCGACGAAGTACTGCGCCAGTTCGCCCGTGTACTGGAGAGCTGCCTGCGCGTGTCCGACATCATCTGCCGTTGGGGTGGCGAAGAGTTCGTCGTATTGCTCCAGGGCAGCGAGCATCAGCAAGCCATCAGCGTTGCCGAAAAAATCCGCCAAAGAACCGAGCAACTGGCGTTCAATTATGCTGATGCCAACATCAAGCTAACCGTCAGCATCGGCTTGAGCAGCCTTCAGCCGGACGATACGCTACACACCCTGATCGGCCGCGCCGACCATGCGCTTTACCGCGCCAAGCAAAGCGGGCGCAACCGCGTCTGCACGGATCACGCATGAACGACAGCACCCTCTGCCCGGCCTGTGGTGCCCGCAACCACTGCAGCCTCGCCAACCCCAGCAGCGCCACGCACGACTGCTGGTGCTACGGCGTCAGCATCGACCCGCAGGTACTAGAAGCGCTGCCAGCCGAGCTGCGTGACAAAGCCTGCCTGTGCCCGCGCTGCGCCCAGGTAGAAGACCAACTGCAGGCAGCCAAGGACGCTGCAAAGCGCTAAACTGCGCACCCGATACTGGCCCCTCCTCGCCCCATGCGCCTCGACCGTTTCCTCAGTAACCTGCCCTGCTACAACCGTCAGCACGTTCGCCTGCTGCTGGCAGAGCGCCGCGTACGTGTCGATGGCATCCCGGTCACCGAACCTCGGCATGATGTGCGCGAGTTCAGCCGAATCGAAGTCGATGATCAGCTTGTGCAAGCCGGCCGACCACTGCGCTACTTCATGCTGCACAAGCCCGCGGGTTGCGTCAGCGCCACGGTCGACCCACAGCACCGCACGGTCCTCGACCTGCTCGACGAGCCGGACAAACACGACCTGCACATCGCCGGACGCCTAGACTACAACACCACCGGCCTGCTGCTGATCACCAACGATGGCCTATGGTCCAGGCGCCTGACCCAACCGCAGACCAAACTCCCCAAGGTCTACTACGTTGAAACCGAGCAGGTCATCGGCGAGCACTACATCGAAAAGTTTCGTGAAGGCTTCTACTTCGCCTTTGAAGACCTCACCACGCAACCGGCCGACCTGACGATACTCGGCACGCACAGCGCTCGCCTGAGCATCGTTGAAGGCCGCTATCACCAGGTCAAACGGATGTTCGGCTTCTTTGACAACAAGGTCATGCGCCTGCACCGCGAACACATGGGCCCCCTGCAACTCGACCCGGCGCTGCAGCCCGGCGAGTACCGCGCCTTGCGCCCCGACGAAATCAACGCGCTCTGACGTCACGACCGCCTGGCAGAAAAATATCGCCAATTACACCAATGGCACTTGCAGGTTCGGCACATGGCTGCTTGAACCCAAACGTCGGTCTGCATGTGACTCGCCAGTCACAACCGCAGTCAAAGACACCTTTTTGCCGGCTACCAGCACCTCGAAGTGATGGAGTCCGGCGGATTGCCCGCCTAGAACAATACCCGTCGACCAGCCTGTAGCGGATCGACAAGGGCCCTCAGTTTCACTTCAAGGCGTATGCCTACCTGTCATAAAGAACGTGCAAACTTGCTTGCGCGATTACCCTTTCTTGCGCCAGGAGTCGACGACATGAGGCCAGAAATTGCTGTGCTGGATATACAAGGTCAGTACCGGGTTTACACGGAGTTCTATCGCGCAGACGCCGCCGAAAAGACGATCATCCTGATCAACGGATCGCTGGCAACCACTGCCTCGTTCGCCCAGACGGTGCGTAACCTGCACCCGCAATTCAACGTTGTGCTCTACGACCAGCCCTACTCGGGCAAGTCCAAGCCGCACAACCGCAACGACCGTCCGCTGACCAAAGAGATCGAAGGCCAGATCCTTCTGGAACTGATCGACCACTTTGCTGCCGATCAGGTGATGTCCTTCTCCTGGGGCGGCGCCTGCACCCTGCTTGCCTTGGCCCACAAGCCACGGCGTATCGAAAAGGCGGTGATCAGCTCGTTCTCGCCGGTGATCAACGAACCGATGCGCGACTACCTTGAGCGCGGCTCGTACCACCTGAGCAAGTACGAGCGATACGAAGTCGGCGCCCTGGTCAACGACACCATCGGCAAGCACCTGCCGTCGCTGTTCAAACGCTTCAACTACCGGCATGTCAGCAGCCTGGACAACCACGAATACGCGCAGATGCACTTCCACATCCACCAGGTGCTCGAACACGACCTGGACAACGCCCTGCGCTCGGCCCGTGTCATCGACATCCCGGTGCTGTTCATGAACGGTGAATGGGACGAATACACCACCACCGAGGACGCCCAGCAGTTCAGCAAACACGTGCGCAACAGCCACTTCAGCCAGATCCAGAGCGCCGGCCACTTCCTCGACATGGAACACAAGGCCGCCTGCCGCGACTCGCGTGAAGCACTGTTGAGCTTCCTCACCCCCACGCCCCGGGAACACCGCGTACGCACATCGTTTACCCTCGGAGAACATGCCTTTGCCCTCTGAGCATCGGGGTCACCGGTAACGCAGCAACCTGCATCAAACGCCTCCAGGCGCCCGCAAGATGCAAACCTTGCGTTACCGGCCGACCGCACAACACGCGTGAAGAAAGGCTTCAATTCCCGTCGCACTTCTGGTACAAAGTCGTCCTGCAGAGCGGGTGTCGTATAATGGCATTACTCCAGCTTCCCAAGCTGATAACGAGGGTTCGATTCCCTTCACCCGCTCCATTTTCGCTTCTGAAAAAATCCATCTGACTCTATAAGCTACTGAAAATAAGGAATTGTTCCTTAGCATCAGTCCAGCCTGATCTCCCCCCTCCCCCCGCAACTACGACTATTCCAATCCTTTAGTACATCAATACGACTACGCCAACGCCTGTTGCACCGCGCGAAAGTACGACATAGACTTCAACTACGCCAATGACGCACATCCAAGGACGGCATGATTTTCATCGAAACAACCATTTTCACAGCGGATGTGAAGACTCACCTCGAAGATGAAGAGTACCGGAAGCTCCAGCACTACCTTGCAGAGCATCCAGAAGCAGGTGATCCCATTGAGGAAACCGGGGGATTGAGAAAGATCCGCTGAGCCGCAAAAGGAAAGCCAGTACTAAAAAGCATCAACCAAGGGTGGAAATGATGGGCAAAAATCTCTTCGATCGTCTTGTTAACAGCATGACTGAGATGGATGAGATCGCCCGCGGTGAGCGCACGCCATCCCGGGAATTCCGGGTCGACGCTGTGCACGTAAAAGCAATCCGCGAAGCGACAGGTCTTACCCAAGAAAAATTTGCAAAACGAATCGATGTGCCCGTTGGGACCCTCAGGAACTGGGAACAGGGACGTCGTGTTCCAGAAGGGCCAGCACGTGCATTACTGCGTGCGATTCATAATGATCCTACTCATGTGCTTGCCGCGCTGGCAGAAGCATAAAGCCCCCGCCACATGGCAGGCTCAGGTTACAGACGCCCCCGTTTTTTAGCGGGGTGTTTGTCTAGCCCTGCGCATTTGCCTCTCGCCTGACTCAAAACAACGCCAGTCGCTTTACTGTCGAAATTTCTTGCAACGTTTCTGCAATCGGGTACAAACAAATCATCTCGCTGCACCCTGACCGGGCGCCCTGTCCGCCGCAGTGTTTCGGCGCTAGGGATTGAACGCGGCGTTGTTCTGAAACAGTCGAAAGGACCCGTTCATGTTTCTCTCCCGCTGGCTTCCGGGCCTGGCCAATTTGCTGCATTACCGCGCCGAGTGGTTTCGCCATGACCTTCAGGCCGGGCTGTCTGTTGCCGCGATTCAGATCCCTATCGCCATTGCCTATGCGCAGATTGTCGGCCTGCCGCCGCACGTGGGGTTGTATGCCTGCATCCTGCCGATGATTGTCTATGCCTTGATCGGCAGTTCGCGACAGTTGATGGTCGGGCCAGATGCGGCCACCTGTGCGATGGTTGCCGGGGCCATTGCGCCGTTGGCGATGGGCGACCCGCAGCGGCTGGCGCAGTTGTCGGTGATTGTCACAGTACTGGTGGGGCTGATGCTGATCGCTGCCGGGGCGGCACGGGCCGGGTTCATTGCCAGCTTTTTCTCGCGACCTATTCTGATTGGCTACCTGAACGGGATCGGCCTGAGCCTGCTGGCCGGTCAGTTGGGCAAGGTGCTCGGTTTTCAGATCGAGGGCGACGGCTTCATTCTCAGCCTGATCAACATGCTGCAGCGCCTCAACGAAATCCATTGGCCCACGTTGGCCATTGGGGTTGCCGGGCTGATTGCACTGATCTGGCTGCCCCGGCGCTTTCAACGCTTGCCGGCTGCGCTAGTGACTGTGGCCATCGCCACGCTGGCGGTTGGCGTGCTGCGGCTGGACCACTATGGGGTGGCCATTCTTGGCGCGGTGCCAGCCGGGATGCCGGAACTGGCGTGGCCGCAAACCAACCTCGCCGAGATGAAAAGCCTGATGCGTGACGCCCTGGGTATCGCGACGGTAAGTTTCTGCAGTGCGATGCTCACCGCCCGCAGTTTCGCCGCACGCCATGGCTACGCGATCAATGCCAACCATGAGTTTCTTGCGCTGGGCGTGTCAAACCTCGCCGCCGGGGTATCCCAAGGCTTCGCCATCAGCGGTGCCGACTCGCGCACGGCGGTCAACGACATGGTAGGCGGCAAGAGCCAACTGGTGGGCATTATTGCCGCCCTGATGATCGCGGCGATCTTGATGTTCCTCACCGCGCCCCTGGCCTGGATTCCCCAGGCTGCGCTGGGTGCCGTGCTGCTGATGGCGGGTTGGGGGCTGATCGATGTGCAGTCGCTGCGCAAGATCCACGCACTCAGCCGCTTCGAGTTCTGGCTGTGTGTGCTCACCACCGTCGGCGTGCTGGGTGTTGGTGTGCTGCCGGGCATTATCATTGCCGTGACCCTGGCCATCCTGCGCCTGCTGTACAGCATCTATCAGCCAACCGATGCCGTACTCGGCTGGCTGCCCGGTGTCGAAGGCCAGGTCGACATCCGTCACCATGAAGATGCCCGCACCGTCCCGGGCTTGGTGGTATACCGCTTTGACGATGCGATTCTGTTCTTCAACGCCGACTATTTCAAAATGCGCCTGCTCGATGCGGTGCAACGTGAACACCAACCCCGTGCGGTGCTGTTCGACGCAGAAGCCGTCAGCGCCATCGACGTCAGCGGCATCGCAGCCTTGCGCGAGGTGCGGGACACCCTCAAGGCACAGGGCATTCTGTTCGGCATTGCCCGTGCACGCGGCAAGTTTTTGCGCATGCTGGTGCGCTCGGGGATCGCTCGGGAGCTGGAGGATCGATTGCTGTTTGGCTCGGTACGGGCCGGCATTCGCGCCTACCGCGTATGGCGCAATCGGAACAAAGAGCTGTTTGCATCAGAGTAAGCGAAACTTCCTACAGAACCTTGGGAAGCGCTGACCTTGTTGAACAACGGCACGCCCACTAGCCTTCGGGAGTCGCTGCATATTCAGCGACCAGATGTGGAAGTCTGGACCCTCTATAGGCGTGTATTCCCTGACAGGTGAATGCTGGCGTACTTTTATGCCTGTATGATTTGTTATGGCGGCTACGCGCAGGGCACCCGTTGTGGTGCGCCGGATTCCTATAGACCGGTCTTCCACCCTGCGTGTGGCTGCCACCCTCATGTGGAAGTGAGTCAGGGCAGCTCCTCTATGTCTATAGGAGCTTTACCATGATCAAGATTGTTCCCGACCCACCGCGTTGCGCGCCCTATAAAACGGCCTCGCTGCCTTTTGGTTCCTGCGACGCAGGGCACCCGCCGTTGTTTTCCGTTAACGAAGGCATTAGTGCCGAAGACGCGCTGGTGCATGCCTCCTTGCAACTGAAGGCGGGCATCGATGCCGTCAACCAGACCTGCTTCTGCCAGGAGCGCACCCCGGAAGGCTTGCGCTGGGCCTCGCTGCACGCGATGGAGGCGGCCAAGGCCTTGATCGACGCCCTGCTCGACGGGTTCGAGGCACAGGCCATGGAGCGCTGACACCCCACTGACGCCATCGCAGGCAAGCCTGCATCCCACACGGTTTGATCGGAGCCTGTGGGAGCGGGTCTTGCCCGCGATGCAAGCGCCGCGCACTCACTGATACCCCACCGGCGTCATCAACCAGCCACATGACGCACGTTGAGCTTCCGAAGACTCCAGAACTTTATGACCTCAGACACCACAACCAAAACAATCATCAACAGCGGGCTATAACCTGGAAAAAATTGAACGCCTACCAATAAAACCGAAACCGAAGGCACAATAAAAAACAGCCTCAAAGGCAACTGTGAGTACGCGACCCACCTGGCTGCATCTCGCCGGGTCAAAAATAAAAAACAGCTAACAAATATCGATAACTGCAACACCCAGCTCAGCGCAACCATTGCCACCTGAGCGGAGCCTAGCTCACCCAGCAATGCCAATGTATTTTCCAGATCCGTTAGGTAGGGTATTTTTTTATGACGGAGGCTACCCAATACATACCAGACAAGATAAAGCGCATCTAGCCCGCCCCATACAAACCACACCACCGACTTGCAGTCACTGTTTTCGACTTTCATTGTTCATCGGTTCTCCGCTCATACACGGTGTCTGCAGTAGCAGGAACCCAGTGCCAAGACTTGCCGGTTTCTCGCCACTCGTCCTCGGATTCCTGAAAGCGCTGCTTTATGCGTCGTAAGGACCCGTAGGCATGCATTGCCGAGCCCGTTTCATAGGAAAGCTCATCATTAGCGAGCGGAACCCACTCTTGAATCAGAGTACGAGTAGTATTTGTAAAGTCCTTCCCATCAGAGAAAATCAAGCGTCCCTCATCAATTAACGAACCAGATCGATTGATCAGTACAGCGAGCGTGTTCCTGATACCATCGTAATCAATTTCTTTTTTTACCCATTTCCCAGCCCCGAACTGAGTACTGGCTTTTCTATTATCACGCCCCATTATATTAGCCATCGTCAAGGGCTCACCCTGTTTCAACTCATCATTCGTGAGTTTGGCTGGTGACCTGGCGGGTGTACCAAGCGAAAAAGATTTACCGGTCAGGTGAGCATATATGCCGAAGGTATCCTGACTCAGGGGACTGAATGGACTATTAGTAACCAGTAGCCAGTCACCTCGACTGACGGCTTCAAGAATGCGAGCTTTATCCTGTTCATACAAACACTGCTCAATGGAAGATCCGGACTCACTGATAAGATCAATCAGCCCGTCTATTTCCATAGGATAAAAAAGTGAACGTTCTACATCAGATAAAGCGAAAAAAGGACTTTCAATTCGAGCAAGGCTAAAGGCGCTCATGTCGCGCCGGCGAATCAGTCGTTTCATTTGAACACCAAAGGTGAGGGGGGCGTCTTGTTTTGTAGTCGCAACGAGGTTGATACCACTGAAACCCTCACTCCAAACGCCAACCCTTTCCCAATAACGCGTATGAAATTTCCGAAAATTCACTCGTTGAGCCAAAAAGAATCACTCGCTTCTCTCTGACGCGATGCAGGTACCCCGCCAAAGCCATCACTGACAAGCCTGCATCCCACAGGGAACTGCAGGCTTGCCCGCTATCGCCCCCCCCCACGATTAACCCGCCAGCAACCCCGGCAAGGCATGCACCAGCGCATTGATCGCGAAACCAATGAACATCAACCCGCAGGCCCGGGTAATCCACAATTCATACCGCACATACAGCGTACGCACCTGACGCGCGCCCACCAACGCCACCAGAATCGCATAGGCCAGCAAGCCACCCACAAAGCTGAGCACGATCAACAAGGGCAGCATCGACCAGGTCAGGGCCTCGGCACGGCTGGATAACAGTGCTGTAAAGGTGGCAACGGCCACCGGGTACGCCTTGGGGTTGGTCAGGCCGAACACCACGCCGTGCCAGAACGGTTGACGCACAGGCCCCTGCTGACCTTCTTCAGTAGACGGGCGGCTGCGCAAGGCGCGCAGACCAAGCCAGAACAGGTACAAGCCGCTGATTACGCCCAGACCATCGAACAACAGGCTGCCCACCTGGCGTGCGCCAACAATGGCCACCAGTGCAGTGCCACACCAGAGCACATCCCCCAGCAAGTGCCCACAGAGAAACCCGGCACCCGCCCGTCGCCCACGTGCTGCGCCGATACCGAGCACCGCCAGGACACCGGGGCCAGGGGTAATGCCGTAGATAAAGCCGGAGGCGAGCACAGCAAATACGAGCGAAAACGTCATCGGAACACGGGGCCTGTATAGAACACGGCACGTGAGTCTACGCGCGCTTCCAGGTGGCAGCCAGCCACTCAATACCCCAAGGATTCAAGAATCGGCGCTTCATCTTGCGGCAGTGAGCGCCCCAGAAAGCGCTGCAACTCACCGCTGCGGTTGGTGAAGATGCCATCGACTCCTGCCGTCAGCACCTTTTGAAAGTCCACCGCTTGATCAACCGTATAGGCATGTATCAGCAGCCCTTTATCATGGGCCATCCAGATCATTCGGGGTTGCACAAGGTTGGCGTAACTCTGCTCACCACCCCCGGTCAGCGCCACCGAGGCACCCACCCCAATCGCACCGCCGGCCTTGGCATAGTCGAGCCAGCGCTCGAATTCGGCGTTGTCTTTAGGGCGTTGTCGCGCGAGGAAGGCGGCTTGATCGGTTTCCCCTGACTCAGCGAAGGTTTGTGCCTCGGCGGGTTCAACGTAGCCCTTGCCCAACCACAACAACAGCATCTTGGGTACCTGCGGCATGATCCTATGCAGCAAGGCCAGGCTGTCGCGGTCGAAGGTTTGCAGCACCACCCGACCTGGCGTGTGCAGCCAGCCACGGGCCTGCAGCCGGTCATGCAGGTTCTGCTCAATACCGGGGAACAGCTCAGGCGCTTTGGTTTCAATGTAGAGGCCCGGCACCCGTTGCGGATTGGCCTCGGCAATGTCCAGCACATCGTCCAGGGTGAGGATCTGCAACCCGGCATACGCCGGGCGTGCGCGTGCAGGATAGGCCTGGTTGAACCAGGTGCCCATATCCAGTGTTTTCAGTTCCGCCAGAGTGAAGGCGCTCACTGGGCGGTCCTTGCGTTCAGGGAAGCGCTGGGCCACGTCGCTGGTGCGTAACAGGTTGCTGTCATGCACCACGACCAGCATACCGTCGCTACTGCGCTGAAGATCAAGTTCAAGGTAGTCAGCGCCCAATTCACGTGCCAGTGCATAGGCCGCCGCGGTCGACTCCGGGGCATCGAAAGAAGCGCCGCGATGAGCGATCACCGCTGGGTACGCGATACCTTGTGCGGCCGCCAAGCCTGCGCCGTCGGCAGCCTGAGCCGTCATCCAAGGCAGCAGCAAGACACTCAAGGCGGCAACAATGCGGTGTATCGACATGGGCTTCTCTCAACCGGTAGACGCCTCCAGCATAGTCGCCCACGCTGATGACAAGCGGGGTGTGCGTGATACAGTCGCGCCCATTCCCTTGCACGATCTGTCTGTGAGCACCGCATGCCCTCTGCCAACTTCGACGCCACCCTCGCCGCCTGGCCTGAACTGGCCTCACGCCGCCCTTGCAGCGGGCTGCTGCTGGGCAACGGTGCCAGCCGCATGGTGTGGCGCCCGTTCGCCTATTTCTCGCTGTTTGAACTGGCCCAGCGCGTACGTAACAAGCCCTTGGGGCTCACCGATCAAGCCTTGTTCAAGTCCATGGGTACCGAATTGTTTGAGCCGGTGCTCACGGCGCTGAACACCACGGTGCGGGTCAATGCAGCCCTGGCCATCAGTTCGTCGGCACCGCTGAACCGCTATTACGCAATCAAGGAAGCGCTGATTCATGCCGTGCGCAGCGTACATATTCCGTGGAAGCTGCTACCTGCCTCGACCCTGCGCACCCTCAACCAGGCACTGCGCAATTACCGCAGCATCTATTCGAGCAACTATGACCTGCTTGCTCATTGGGCAATGAGCCACGCGCCCGAAGGGTTTCAGGAGCTGTTCGATGAAGAGGGTGTGTTTGATGTACGCCGCAGCCGCGGTGAAGGCCATCGCGTGCTTTACCTGCATGGCGGCCTGCACCTGCTCAAGCAACAGGACGGCAGCACCCGCCAGCGTAGCGCCCGTGAGAGCGCCCTGCTCGATGGCTTTGCGGTGAACACCCCAGGCGATGTGCCGCTGTTCATCAATGAAAGCAGCAGCGACGACAAGCTGCGCGCAATTCGTACGTCGGACTACCTGAGCTGGTGCCACGGTGAACTGGCCTGCCATGACGGTGGCCTGTGTATTTTCGGGCACCGCCTGGACAGTTCCGACCGGCATTTAGTGGAAGCCATCAAGCAGGCCAACCCCGGCCACCTCGCCATCGCGGTACACCCACTCAGCGAGGCGGCGATCATTGGCCAGAAGCAGCACTATGCGGGGTTGTTTGCCGAGCGCCCGGACATCGAACTGTGTTTCTTCGATGCCAGCAGCCACCCGTTGGGGCAGGCTGAGTTGGCGGTGGCCGTCCCTCCTGCCAGCAAGCGTCGCCGCTAAGTCGCTAGACGGGCACCGGTCACGCACGTTCGCACAGGACTGTATGCGTCGATTTGTGCCCAACTGTAACAAGACCGTACCCAGCGCCTGTGGCTCAATGGACGGACTTATCTGCCCAAGGCGTTCCCGCATGTCTACCCGTGAAAACACCGGCATGGCCCTCGGCCTGCTCGGCGTGGTCATTTTCAGCCTGACCTTGCCCATGACCCGTATCGTCGTGCAGGAACTGCACCCACTGCTCAATGGGCTGGGCCGGGCGCTGGTCGCCGCCATTCCCGCCGCCGCGCTGTTGCTGTGGCGCCGTGAAAAATGGCCGACCTGGCAGCAAGTAAAAGGGCTGAGCCTGGTGGCGCTGGGGGTCATTCTTGGGTTCCCGGTGTTCTCTGCGTGGGCCATGCAAACCGTACCGGCGTCCCACGGGGCGCTGGTCAACGGCCTGCAACCGCTGTGCGTAGCGGTATACGCAGCCTGGTTGTCCCACGAGCGCCCGTCAAAAGCCTTCTGGGCCTGCGCCGCACTGGGCAGTGTGTTGGTGCTGGCCTACGCCATGATCATGGGAGCCGGACAGATTCAGGCCGGTGACCTGCTGATGCTTGCCGCCATTGCAGTGGGTGGCCTGGGGTACGCCGAAGGTGGGCGTCTGGCCCGTGAAATGGGCGGTTGGCAGGTGATCTGTTGGGCGCTGGTACTGGCCAGCCCGTTGTTGCTCGGGCCGGTGGTGTACCTGGCGCTGCAGCACCAGGGCGAGGTCAGCAGCAAGACCTGGTGGGCCTTCGGTTATGTTTCGCTGTTCTCGCAGTTCATCGGCTTCTTTGCCTGGTACGCCGGCCTGGCGCTGGGCGGCATCGCCCGGGTGAGTCAGGTACAGTTGCTGCAGATCTTCTTCACTATCGCCTTTTCCGCGCTGTTCTTTGGCGAACACGTCGAGCCGATTACCTGGGTGTTTGCCACCGGGGTGATTCTGACCGTGGTACTGGGCCGACGCACACGGGTGCATCCAGCCCAGCGACCCGCGAAGGTTTAGGCCGCAAGCAAACCGTCAGCCCGCAGCAGGGTTTCCAGGCAATGTTCCTGGACGCCATAGAACGCTTTGAGTTCCTGGATTCTGGCCATCAACACGCTCGCATCGACCGGATCGCGACGCTTGATCGCCAGGATCATCTTGTTCTTGTTGGTGTGTTCAAGGGAGATGAACTCAAACACCTTGGTTTCATAGCCGCAGGCTTCCAGATACAAGGCACGCAGGCTGTCGGTCAGCATTTCAGCCTGCTGGCCCAGGTGCAGGCCATATTGCAGCATCGGTTTGAGCAAGCCTGGGGTGTGCATTTGCGGACGAATCTGTTTGTGGCAGCACGGCGAGCACATGATGATGGCCGCACCACAACGGATACCGGTGTGAATGGCGTAGTCGGTGGCGATGTCGCAGGCATGCAGGGCGATCATCACGTCGATGGCGCTGGGCACGACGGTACGCACGTCGCCATGCTCGAAATGCAGGCCCGGGTGTTCCAGTTGCGCGGCAGCCTTGTTGCACAGCTCGACCATGTCCTGGCGCAGCTCGACGCCGGTGACCTGAGCGTCACGCTGCAAGGTGTTGCGCAGGTAGTCATGGATGGCGAAGGTCAGGTAGCCCTTGCCCGAGCCGAAGTCCGCGACGCGCAGTGGTTGCTCCGCGCCCAGGGTCGAGCTGCCGAGGGCATGGGAAAACACCTCGATGAACTTGTTGATCTGTTTCCACTTGCGCGACATGGCTGGAATCAGCGCATGCTGCTTGTCGGTGACCCCCAGGTCGACCAGGAAGGGGCGGCTCAGTTCCAGGTAGCGTTTCTTCTCCCGGTCATGCTCGCCTGCCGGTGCCTGGCGTGCCTGCTGTGCTGCGCTGTGGTGCAGCATCGGCTTGCCTTTCTTGCTGAACTCCAACTGGGCTTCATCGCTGAGGCTCTGCAGGTGGGCGTTGCGAAAACTGCCTGGCAGCAGTTCAGCCACCAGTGCCAGGGCTTCGTCGACCGGCAAATTGCGGGTGATGTCGCGGGTCTGGTAGCGGTAGACGAACGACAGGCAGGCCTGGCCCTTGACGGTCAATGGCTTGGCGATCACCCGTTGCAGGGCTTCTTCAGTGCCGACATGGCGCGCCAGCACCAGTTTGATCAGGGCATTCTGCTCAAGGCAGGTGGCGAGCAGGGCCAGAAACTGCGCACGCGCATCCGGCGCGGCCTGGGCGGTAGGGGTATCGGACATCAGGAGTGGGTGCCTCGGAATGCGGGGACGCGCCAGACGGCGCCAGTGCCGGGCATTTTACGTGGATGACCGGCGCAGGCACAGCTTTTGTCGATGATTGCCCTGCCCTTACGGCAACATCACCAATCGATTGGGCAATTCATTACGGGTCTGCGTCAGCGGGACATGGGCACTGAGCTGTACGCCACAGGCCTGGATACAGTCAAGAAACCCCTGCAAGGTCTGGCCTTGCCCGACCTGCTCGGTAAAGCGCTGAACGATGCTGTCCCAGACCTGATTGTCCAGATGCCGCGAGATGCCTTCGTCGACCAGAATCTCTACATAGCGCTCGGCCTCACTGACAAAGATCAGCATGCCGGTGTTGCCCATCGTGCGGTGCAGGTTCTGTTCAAGGAACTGTCGCCGGGCCAGGTTCGAGGCCCGCCAATGGCGTACAGCGCGCGGAATCAAGCGGGTGGTCAGGCGCGGCAGGCGAAACACCAGGCTCAGCACGATGAAGGTCAGCCATTGGAAGATCAGCAGGCCATGCCCACCCGGCCAGCCGCTGAGGTAATGGATAACGCCCGGCAGCACCAATGCTGACAGGCTGGCCCAGAGCAACGGGATATAGGTGTAATCGTCAGCACGGGCTGCAAGCACCGTGACCAGTTCCGCATCGGTACTGCGTTCAACCTGGGCAATCGCCTCGGCGACCTGCCGTTGTTCAAATTCACTGAGCAATGCCATGCACTGTGGCTCTTGTTGATGAGTTGTCTACCAGCCGCCCGATGAGCCGCCACCGCCAAAACCGCCGCCACCACCACTGAAACCGCCCCCGCCCGAACCACCGCCGAAGCCGCCAATACCACCACCAAAACCGCCGCCGCGCCTGCCGCGACCACCGCTCAAGCCGAGGCCCTGCAAGGTGAACGCGAGGACTACCAGCAGGATAAACAAGCCGATGGTCCAGCCCCGCGAACCACCCTCAGCCTCGCCGCCCGTCGCCTGGTCCGGCTCGGCCAGGGGGTTGCCGCCCAACACCTGAATAATGGCCGCCGTGCCTTGGACGATACCTTGGCTGAACTCACCTCGCCGGAACGCCGGGGTGATGATGCTGTTGATAATGACCGAAGCCTGGGCATCGGTCAGGCGCTCTTCCAGCCCGTAGCCGACTTCAATGCGCAGCTTGCGCGCCTGCGGCACGACGATCAGTAACGCGCCATTGTCCTTGCCGCGCTGGCCGATACCCCAGTGCCGCCCTAACTGGTAGCCGTAGTCTTCAATGCTCATGCCTTGCAGGTCAGGCAGGGTGACGACAACCACCTGCTCGCCGCCGCTGGCTTGCTCATGGGTCGCCAGCATCTGGGTGAGCTGGGCAATACTGGCCGCGTCGAGCAAATGAGCCTCGTCCACCACCCGCCCGGTGAGCGCCGGAAAGCTGGGTTCGGCGCGCAGCACCACGGCTGCACAGAGCAGTGCCAGCAGCACAGCAGCCTTGAACAGGCGCATCAGAATTTCACTTCAGGGGCTTTGTCGGCATCGGCACTGGTCGCCTCGAAGGTCTCACGCAACGGCATGTCGCTGTACATCAGGCTGTGCCAGATACGCCCGGGGAAGGTGCGGATCTCGGTGTTGTAGCGCTGTACTGCGGCGATAAAGTCTTTGCGCGCCACGGCGATCCGGTTTTCCGTGCCTTCAAGTTGCGACTGCAGGGCCAGGAAGTTCTGGTTCGACTTGAGCTCCGGGTAACGCTCGGAAACCACCATCAGCCGGCTCAAGGCACCGCTGAGTTGAGCCTGTGCGGCCTGGAACTGACGCAATTTCTCCG
The DNA here is from genome assembly GCF_014648275.1 of Pseudomonas laurentiana. GTDB lineage: Bacteria > Pseudomonadota > Gammaproteobacteria > Pseudomonadales > Pseudomonadaceae > Aquipseudomonas > Aquipseudomonas laurentiana. The sequence goes on along the minus strand of NZ_BMQU01000010.1, from coordinate 46,509 downwards.
GATCGTTCAGGGTACTGGCGTCGACCTGAATCGAGGTGGCCTTGGCCCTGGCCTCGATAACCGCGGTCAGGGTGGTTTGCTCTTGCTTGGCGTAGCCTTTTACCGTTTCCACCAGATTGGGAACCAGGTCGGCGCGCCGCTGGTACTGGTTCTGCACTTGCGCCCAGGCTGCCTTGACCTGCTCGTCATACTGCGGAATGTTGTTGATCCCACAACCGGCCAACAGGCTGGCGAGCATCAGCAACACCCAAAGGCGTGTCGCTTTGGCATGAACTACCTGCATTGTCATCGTGCTCCTTGATTACCCGTAAAAGTCCAGACATCAGGCATAATCCCCGGCCATCGCTGGATTGCGATGGCACAATCGGCTAAAAGATCCCAGCCCATTACAACAATAGCTGCTCCCCCAATTTCGGCTGTGCAGTATCCCTGGTGATTACTGCTCTGAGCCATGAGAACGAATAGTCATGAACAAACTCTGTTTGCTGGGCCTGCTTGTCAGCCTGGCCAGCCATACCGCCTTTGCCGATACCACGACCGAGCCGCAGAAGAACAAGCAGGCGTTCATTGCCGACCTGATGCAGCAAATGACGCTCGAGGAAAAAATCGGCCAGTTGCGCCTGATCAGCATCGGCCCGGAAATGCCCCAGCCGCAGATCCTCAAGGAGATCGCCGCGGGCAATATTGGCGGTACGTTCAACTCCATCACCCGCAGCGAGAACCGTCCGCTGCAGGATGCTGCGGTCAAGAACAGTCGGCTGAAGATCCCGATGTTCTTCGCCTATGACGTGATCCACGGCCATCGCACCATTTTCCCGATCAGCCTGGCGCTGGCCTCCAGCTGGGACATGGACGCTATCCACACCGTCGCCCGCACCTCGGCAGTAGAAGCCACTGCCGACGGTATCGACATGACCTTTGCACCGATGGTCGACATCGCCCGTGACCCGCGTTGGGGCCGCAGCAGTGAAGGCTTCGGTGAAGACACCTACCTGGTCTCACGGATTTCCAAGGTGATGGTCGAGGGCTTTCAGGACAACAGCCCGGCATCGGCCACCAGCCTGATGGCCAGCGTGAAGCACTTCGCCTTGTATGGCGCGGTGGAAGGTGGACGCGACTACAACACGGTCGATATGAGCCCGACCAAGATGTACAACGACTACCTCCCGCCTTACCGCGCGGCTGTCGACGCGGGTGCAGGCGGGGTCATGGTGGCGCTCAACTCGATCAATGGAATACCGGCCACGGCCAACACTTGGTTGATGAATGATCTGCTGCGCAAGGAGTGGGGCTTCAAGGGCGTCACCGTCAGCGACCACGGTGCGATCTTTGAACTGATCAAGCACGGCATTGCCCGTGATGGTCGCGAAGCCGCGAAGCTGTCGATCAAAGCCGGCATCGACCTGAGCATGAACGACTCGCTGTATGGCCAGGAACTGCCTGGCCTGCTCAAATCCGGAGAGATCAACCAGGCCGATATCGACAATGCCGTGCGCGAAGTGCTGGGCGCCAAGTACGACATGGGCCTGTTCGACAACCCGTACCGACGCATCGGTATTGCCAGCGAAGACCCGGCTGACACCTATGCCGAAGGGCGCCTGCACCGCGACGTGGCCCGTGACGTGGCACGCCGCAGCATGGTCTTGCTGGAAAACCGCAACCAGACCCTGCCCTTGAAAAAACAGGGCACCATCGCTCTGGTCGGGCCGCTGGCCGATGCCCCCATCGACATGATGGGCAGTTGGGCGGCGGCAGGCCGCCCACGTCATTCGGTTACCTTGCATGACGGCATGCGCCGTGTGCTGGGCGAACGTGCCCGCGTAATCTACGCCAAGGGCGCGAACATTACCCACGACAAGGCGATCCTCGATTACCTGAACTTCCTCAACTTCGATGCGCCGGAAATCGTCGACGATCCACGCCCGGCGTCGGTGATGATCGACGAAGCGGTCAAGGCCGCGCAGCAAGCAGATGTCGTGGTTGCCGCAGTGGGCGAGTCGCGGGGCATGTCCCATGAGTCGTCCAGCCGCACTACGCTGGAAATCCCTGCCAGCCAACGCGCCCTGATCACAGCCCTGAAAGCCACCGGCAAACCACTGGTGCTGGTGCTGATGAACGGTCGGCCACTGTCGCTGACCTGGGAGCGCGAGCAGGCTGATGCCATGCTCGAAACCTGGTTCAGTGGCACCGAAGGCGGTAACGCCATCGCCGACGTATTGTTTGGCGACTACAACCCTTCCGGCAAACTGCCAATGACCTTCCCGCGTTCGGTGGGACAGGTACCAATGTACTACAACCACCTGAGCATCGGTCGCCCTTACACGCCGGGCAAACCGGGCAACTACACCTCGCAGTACTTCGAGGAGCCCAACGGCCCGCTCTACCCGTTCGGTTATGGCCTGAGCTACAGCGATTTCAGCCTGTCGGAGCTGACGCTGTCCAGCAAGACCCTGAAGCCTGGGCAAACACTCGATGCCAGCATCCGGGTGAAAAATACCAGCAAGCGTGACGGCGAAACCGTGGTTCAGCTGTATGTGCGTGACGTCGCGGCGTCGATGAGCCGGCCGATCAAGGAACTGAAAAACTTCCAGAAAATCAGCCTCAAGGCGGGCGAAGAACGCATCGTTCATTTCACCCTCAGCGAAGACGACTTGAAGTTCTATAACGCCCAGTTGAAGTTCGCCGCAGAGCCTGGCGAGTTCAATGTTCAGGTCGGGCTGGATTCAGAGGCTGTGAAGCAGCAGAGTTTCGAGCTGCTGTAAGCTGTCGCCGCGATGTTCAAGGGGAAGTGCCGGGACGCCTTCCCCATTGCCGGAATTCTGTTTGCCATGCCTATTTCCTTTCGCGCCATGCGCTTGGGCTTGATTCTGTTCGTGATGCTCGCAGGGATGCTATTGAGCACGGCATGGGCCTGGCAGCATGCCCAGCGCCAGGCCCTGCTGGAAGATGCCACCAGAGCGAGCCAGCAACTGGGCCTGTACGCCAACTCGCTGCACACCCTGATCGAACGCTACCGCGCCTTGCCCGCGGTGCTGGCCCTCGACCCGGAACTGATCGCGGCCCTCAGCGGGCCGGTCACGGCCGAAGTTCAGGACGCCCTCAACCACAAGCTGGAGCGCATCAATGATGCGGCCAACTCCTCGACCCTGGAACTGCTGGACCACACCGGCCAGGCCATTGCGGCCAGCAACTGGCGTTTGCCCAGCACTTACGTTGGGCAGAACTACGCGTTCCGGCCGTACTTCAAACAGACCCTGAACCAAGGCAGTGGACGCTTCTATGCCGTAGGGGTGACTAGCGGCATCCCCGGCTACTTCCTCTCCAGTGCAGTCAACGACGGCAACGGGCGCGTTCTCGGTGCCATGGTGGTCAAACTGGAGTTCCCGGAGCTGGAGCGGGAGTGGCGCCAGGGCAATGATGTCCTGCTGGTCAGCGATGCCCGTGGCATTACCTTCATCGCCAACCAGGACGGTTGGCGCTATCGCGAACTACGGCCGCTTGGCGCCGAAGACCGCCAGGAACTGGAACAAACCCGGCAGTACGACAAACAGTCGCTGGTGCCGCTGAAGCATCAACCGCTAAACCGCTTTGATGACAGCAGCCAACTGGTCAGTGTCCAAGGGCCTGCTGGCACCAAGGACTACCTGTGGGAAAGCCTGCCGCTGGGCACCGAAGGCTGGACCCTGCACCTGTTGCGTCGCCCTCAGGTAACCGAAGATGGGCGCAACGCGGCGCTGGCCGCTGCCGCGTTGTGGCTGAGCCTGTTCTTTGCACTGTTGTTCATCAACCAACGCTTGCGCATGGCACGCCTGCGCCGACGTAGCCGCCAGGAGCTGGAACGCCTGGTCGAAGCCCGCACCCGCGACCTGCGCACGGCTCAGGAAGGCTTGGTGCAGTCTGCCAAACTGGCTGCCCTGGGGCAGATGTCGGCAGCCTTGGCCCATGAGATCAACCAGCCGCTGACCACCCAGCGCATGCAACTGGCTACCCTGCGCCTGCTCCTGGACAATGAAAACCTTGATGAAGCCCGCAAGGCGCTGGAGCCACTGGAACAGATGCTGACGCGCATGGCTGCCCTGACCGGGCATTTGAAAACCTTCGCTCGCAACAGCCCCAGCGGCCTGCGCGAACGCCTGGACCTGGCCACGGTGGTGGATCAGGCCATGCAGCTACTCGATCCGCGTATCCGTGCCGAAGGCGTCAGTACCGCCCTGTACCTGGCCCGACCAGCGTGGGTACGTGGCGATGCGATCCGCCTCGAACAAGTGCTGATCAACCTGCTGCGCAATGCCCTCGACGCCATGCTGGATAAACCGTACAAGCGTCTGGAAGTACGCATCGAGCTCGACCAGCAACACTGGAAATTGAGCGTGCTGGACAGCGGTGGTGGCATTGCCGATGAGCACTTGGCCAACGTGTTCGACCCGTTCTTCACCACCAAGCCGGTGGGTGACGGACTTGGCCTGGGTCTTGCTATCTCCTACGGTATCGTCCATGAAATCGGTGGCCGCCTGCAGGTTGAAAACCTGCCCGGTGGTGCCCGTTTCATCCTGACCCTGCCCAGCGATCCGGAGCCTGCATGTTGAATTCGGTGATCGTCGTTGATGACGAAGCCAGCATCCTTACTGCCGTGGAGCAATGGCTGACCCTGTCGGGTTTCAGCGTTCAGCTGCACAGCCGCGCCGACGCGTGCCTGGCGCAATTGCCGGAACACTTCCCTGGCGTCGTGGTGAGCGATGTGCGCATGCCTGGCATGGATGGCCTGCAACTGCTGGAACAGCTGCAAGCACGCGACGCCGACCTGCCCGTGATCCTGCTGACCGGCCATGGCGATGTGCCGATGGCCGTACAAGCCATGCGCAAGGGCGCCTATGACTTTCTGGAAAAGCCCTTCAGCCCCGAAGACCTGCTCAGCAGCCTGCGTCGCGCCCTGGAAAAACGCCAGCTAGTGCTGGAAAACCGCTCGTTACATGAACAGGCCGACCTCAAGGCGCGGCTGGAGTCCACGTTGCTTGGCATGTCCCAAGGCATGCAGCAGTTACGCCGTCAGGTACTGGAGCTGGCCGCGCTACCGGTCAACGTCCTGATACGCGGCGAAACCGGCAGCGGTAAGGAGCAGGTTGCCCGTTGCCTGCACGATTTCGGCCCTCGTGCGAACAAGCCTTTTGTCGCGCTGAACTGCGCGGCGATCCCCGAGCAGTTGTTTGAAGCAGAACTGTTCGGCCACGAAAGCGGTGCCTTCACGGGGGCTCAGGGCAAGCGTATCGGCAAACTGGAATACGCCAATGGCGGCACGGTGTTCCTCGACGAAATCGAGAGCATGCCGCTGGCTCAACAGGCCAAGCTGCTACGCGTATTGCAGGAACAGAAGCTTGAACGCCTGGGCGCCAACCAGAGCATCACCGTCGACCTGCGAATCATTGCCGCGACCAAGCCCGATCTGCTCGAAGAAGCCCGTGCCGGGCGCTTTCGTGAAGACCTTGCCTATCGCTTGAACGTCGCCGAACTGCATCTGGCGCCATTGCGCGAACGCCGCGAAGACATTCCGCTGCTGTTTCAGCATTTCACCCGGACTGCCGCCGAACGGCTGGCCCGCACCCCGCCGCTGCTCAGCGGCGCACAACTGGGCAGCCTGTTCAGCCACGATTGGCCAGGTAACGTGCGCGAGCTGGCCAATGCCGCCGAGCGCCATGCCTTGGGCCTGACAGCCCCTCAACCGCTGCTGGTAGAAAGTGGGCAGGCACTGGCCGCGCAGACAGAAGCCTTTGAGGCCCAATGCCTGCGTGCGGCACTGACGCGCCACAAGGGCGACATCAAGGCGGTGCTCGAAGAACTGCAACTGCCTCGGCGCACCCTCAACGAGAAGATGCAACGCCACGCTCTGCAGCGCGAAGACTTTCTCGATCGGCCTTGAATCACTAAGCGGATTCTTGCCTACCACCTCCCAATTGATAAGCGGATTTCCGCTCACTACATGGGCTAACCCCTTCTAGAACGGGCCTCCGGCCTCTGGCACAGCTCCTGCTATGGCACAGGCAGCTGCGCTTCGGCGCGCTCCACAAAAACAACGAGAAGGATCCATCATGGATAATTCAAGCACCCTGCCTGTCGGGGCGGCCATTGCGCCTGCCGCAGAAAAAACCACTGCCAGCCGGCTCAAGTCGATCTTCAGTGGCTCCATCGGCAACATGGTCGAGTGGTACGACTGGTACGTCTACGCCGCATTCTCGCTTTACTTCGCCAAGGCCTTCTTCCCTGCTGGCGACTCCACCGCCCAACTGCTCAACACCGCCGCGATCTTCGCCGTGGGCTTCCTGATGCGGCCTATCGGCGGCTGGCTGATGGGCTTGTACGCCGACCGCAAGGGGCGCAAGGCTGCACTCATGGCTTCGGTCCTGCTGATGTGCGCCGGCTCGCTGCTCATCGCCCTGACGCCCGGCTATGAAACCATCGGCGTTGCGGCCCCTGTATTGCTGGTCGTCGCCCGTTTGATGCAGGGCCTGTCGGTAGGCGGTGAATATGGCACCTCGGCCACCTACCTCAGCGAGATGGCCAGCAAGGAGCGCCGTGGTTTCTTCTCCAGTTTCCAGTACGTGACGCTGATCTCCGGCCAGCTCATCGCCCTGGCGGTGTTGATCATCCTGCAGCAAACCCTGACTACCGAGCAGCTCTATGCCTGGGGCTGGCGCGTACCGTTCGTGATCGGCGCGCTGTGCGCAGTGGTTGCGCTGTACCTGCGTCGTGGCATGGAAGAGACCAGTTCGTTCACCAAGAAGGAGAAGTCCAAGGAAAGCCTGATGCGCACACTGATACGTCATCCCAAGGAGCTGATGACGGTGGTTGGCCTGACCATGGGCGGCACCCTGGCCTTCTACACCTACACCACCTACATGCAGAAGTACCTGGTGAACTCGGTGGGCATGACCATCAGCGACTCGACCACCATTTCAGCGGCCACGATGTTCCTGTTCATGTGCCTGCAGCCAGTGATCGGCGGCCTGTCCGACAAGATCGGCCGTCGTCCGATCCTGATTGCCTTCGGTGTATTGGGAACACTGTTCACCGTACCGATCCTCAGCACCCTGCACACCATCCAGACCTGGTGGGGCGCGTTCTTCCTGATCATGGCTGCACTGATCATCGTCAGTGGCTACACCTCGATCAACGCTGTGGTCAAAGCCGAGCTATTCCCTACCGAGATCCGTGCCTTGGGCGTTGGCCTGCCCTACGCACTGACCGTATCGATTTTCGGTGGTACCGCCGAATACGTTGCGCTGTGGTTCAAGAGCAATGGCATGGAAGCCGGCTTCTACTGGTACGTCACCGCCTGCATCGCCTGTTCGCTGCTGGTGTATGTCTTCATGAAGGACACCCGCCAGCATTCACGAATCGTCACGGACTGATACACGCTGAACACTGCAAATGCTGAAGCCTTTGTGGGATGCAGGCTTGCCTGCAATGGCCCCAGCGGAGTGTCAGCAAGTGCGCGGGCCTGCATCGTTGGCAAGCCAACGTCCCACACAGGGATAAGCGCCAGAACACAAAAAAGGGGCCATTACTGGCCCCTTTTTTTGTACTCAGTGCCTCAGGAGAGTTCAGCGACGACCTGACGCTGCCCACGTCCCTGGTAGTACGAGGCCGCGACAATCAACACCAACAGCACACCGCCCAGCACCAGCGATGAACCGACGGTGCCAAAATCCAACCCGCCCTTTTCATGCGGCTTGGTCAGGAAGTCACCCAAGGTGGCGCCGAATGGCCGAGTCAGCACAAACGCCACCCAGAACAGCAACACACCCGACAACCGCGTCCAGTAACGCGCCAATACCACCAGACCAATCGCCGAGCCGATCAGCAACGCACCACCGGCAAAGCCAAGGCCGGAGTCGTCGGCCAGGTAGTCTCCCAACGCTGTCCCCAGGGTGTTGGAGAACAAAATGGCGGCCCAGTAGAACAGCTCGCCGCGCCGTGTCTGGACATGGCTGACGTTGAGCGAGTCGCCGCTGAAACGCCAGGCAACAAAAATCGCCGCAAGTATGCCGATCAGGATCATCGAGCCACTGGCATAGCCCAGGCCCAGTGTACGGTCCATGAAGTCAGACATCGTTGTGCCGGCCGTACTGGTCGACAAAATCACCAGCCAGTACAGCACCGGGCTGTAGGTGCGGGAAAACAGTTGTGTAACCAGGGTCGCGAGAAAAATGCTGATCAGAATGACCGAGCTGAGGGCATAGCCAACGTTCAGGGTCATTGAAAGCAAGTCACCGGCGGTCTCGCCCAAGGTGGTTGCACAGATCTTCATGACCCAGAACGCCAAGGTTATCTGAGGAAGTTTATTCATGCGGTCACCGCTCCAGGAAAAAGTGCGGCAAGGCTGCGCAAATACGAATGAAAAACCAGTCGAGCAGAGATGAAAAATTTGTTGGATTTTTTTGTTTCACCATATGAATCGAATTAATCGATTTATATCAGTTATTTTTTGCGCTTTTTAATCAATTTAATAGGCGTAACATCACTCCCATAGAAACACACACCCTCACCCACCCGGAGCAACAACGATGAAAAGCAAACTGATCTTGACCCTCGCCCTCTCGGTTCTGGCTGCCAGTGCATTTGCTGAAGATGGCTTTGAACGTACTCATGCACACGGCTTCGCCACCGAACACAGCCAATCGGCTGGCTACGTCGAGGACGGTTTCGATCGGACGGGCGCTGGCAAATTTGCCGAAGACGGTTTTGACCGCACTGGTGCGGCAAAATTTGCAGAAGACGGCTTCGACCGCACTGGCGCGGCAAAATTTGCAGAAGATGGTTTTGACCGCACCCAGGCTCACCGCTTCAGCTGATAGAACGGCAACGACACGCTCAACGCCCGGCTTCGGCCGGGCTTGGTCGTTTTCAAGGGCAGCAGACCTTGGCACACTAACAGGCCGTGTAACTGCTAGCAGACCCTTGATGTACTACTACGAACCCGCAAAAGGCCATGGCCTGCCCCACGATCCCTTCAATGCCATTGTCGGCCCGCGCCCGATAGGCTGGATCTCTAGCCAGGACGCCGAAGGCCGCCTGAACCTGGCGCCTTACAGCTTCTTCAATGCGTTCAACTACATCCCACCGATCATCGGCTTCTGCAGCGTCGGGCGCAAAGACAGCCTGAACAACATCGAGCAGACCGGCGAGTTCGCCTGGAACCTGGCTACCCGGCCGTTGGCCGAAGCCATGAATCAGAGCTGCGCAGCGGTAGCGCCGCACGTCGACGAGTTCGCCTTGAGTGGGCTGACGCCGGCCGCCTCGAAGGTGATCGCCGTACCACGTGTGCAGGAAAGCCCCGTGTCATTCGAGTGCAAGGTGACTCAGATCGTCCAATTGCAACGTGCCGACCAGGCACTGGTGCCGAGCTGGCTGATTCTGGGCGAGGTGGTGGCCGTGCACATCGCCGAGCACCTGCTCAAAGACGGTATCTACGACACGGCAGCCGCCGAGCCAATCCTGCGGGGCGGCGGCCCGGCGGACTACTTTGAACTGGGCAATCTGTTCAAGATGGCCCGTCCGCAGGTGTAAGTTACCAAAGCAGTTCGGCGTCCTCACTGACGCCAACCAGACGCTCAAGCTCGCCACACGCGGCGGTGTCAGCGTCATGGGCGGTCTTGAAGGTCTGGCCCGGCAGCACTTTGTGGAAGCGTGGTGCACCACCGGCGCCCAGACCTTTTACCGCGATGGCGGCACTGTAACCGCCCTCTCCCGGAACCACGGCCGAAACGGCCTCGTACTGCGCAAACTCTCTACGTGCCATAAGGTTGAAACCTGCCTCGGTGACTGGAAAACCGCCATTCTAACCTGTGTGCGCCTCACCGAACGTCTGTACGTCGAGACTGTCGAGTAGCTGAGCCTGAAGCAGATCACCAAACAGCGACAAGGTCGGCGAAGCGAAGTAATCAGCCATCGCTGCTGGATCGTACCAGGAGCCACTGAGCAGCCAGAGCTGGGTATCACTGGTTGAGCGTTGCAGGCTGAAGCTCAGGCAGCCCGGTGCCTGGCGCGAGGGCTCAAGCAGTTGCTGCAGACGCTCGCCCAACTCCGCCGAGCGGCCGAAACTGGCACGGACAAATGCAAGGTGGCTGACCGGTTGAGGTGACGTCATGGGGCGGTTCTCCTGAAGGCGGCCAGAGGGAAATTGCCAGGTTGCACAGCGTAGAACCGCACGCACACGCAGCGATAGGCAATTCCTGCTGATGACTTGCCTGATTCTGCACAGAATCATCACCCGTGACGGTTCACCCTCAGACCTGATCGAGCCGGCGTCGAAGGGTTTCAGGCAAGCGTCCAGCGCGTTCGTGCAAATGAATGACACCGCCCACGCAGGATCAGGCAAGAACCCGACAGCATCCGACTAGCATCGTCACTTGCACAAACCTATGCTTGGTCTGGTCACCCCAGGAAGCTGTCGCATGTCATCTCAAGCCCCCGTCCCCCCTCAGCTGGAACCTGCATTTGAGCAGCAACGACTGGAACTGGCGGACCTGATCAAGCGACACGCGATAAGCCCGATCGGCGCTGCGTCGGCCATCAACGACCTGTACCTGGTGCGCTATGAGGAACGTGTGCGCTCAATGCCTACGCTCGCGCAACCGGCGCTGTGCATCATGGCCCACGGCAGCAAAGAGGTTCACCTCGGCGACGAGTGCTACACCTATGACCCGCTGCATTACATGGTGGTGTCCGTGGCCTTGCCCATCAGCGGCGTGCTGCTGGATGCAAGCCCGGACAACCCGACGCTTGGCGTGCGCCTGGATATCGATCCGGCTGAAATCCACAGTCTGATTGCCGAAGCCGGCCCCACGAGCGTGCCATCCCCGCGTTCAGCGCGCGGCCTGTTTATCGAACGCATCGACAGCGAGCTACTCGATGCCTTGCTGCGCCTGGTCCGGCTGCTCGACACCCCCAGAGACATTGCAGTACTGGCACCGCTGATACGCCGCGAGATTCTCTACCGGCTGCTGCGTGGGCAGCAGGGTTACCGGCTCTATGAAATAGCCATGGCCACTAGCCAGACACACCGTGTCTGTCAGGCAATTCAATGGCTGAATGAACACTTCCACCACCCGTTGCGCATTGACGAACTGGCCCGGGAAGTGAACCTCAGCACGTCGACGCTGCATCATCGCTTCAAGGCCATGACCTCGATGAGCCCCCTGCAGTACCAAAAACAACTGCGTCTGCAGGAGGCCAGGCGGTTGATGCTCAACGATGGACTGGAGGCCTCGGTAGCGGCCTATCGTGTCGGCTACGAGAGTCCGTCACAGTTCAGCCGTGAGTACAGCCGCCTGTACGGGGCACCGCCATTGCGGGACCTGGCCCGCCTGCGCAGTGCCTTATAAGCCGGCCTTGCCGGCACCCACGGTGAAGCGCTGGCGAGAATGGGCTGGTTTCTCTACCTCGTCCAGCATGGCGATGGCGTAGTCGGCAAAGGTGATCCAGCTCCTGCCGTCAGCGCCGATCAGCAAGTGATCCTTGCCCAGCGTGTACACACCTGTACGCGCGCCTTCAACGAACTCGGCCGAGGGTGAGAGGAAGGTCCAGTCCAGTTCGTGCTCCTGGCGCAAGGTGTCCAGGTAATGGCCACCTGCCGTAGCTTCAGCTTTGTAGGCTTCCGGGAAGTCCGGACTGTCGATCACTTTATGCCCGGATGGCAGCAGCAGGCTACCGGCCCCGCCGACGACCAGCAGGCGCTTTACCCCGGCCCGTTTTACCGGTTCGATGATCGCCTGCGGTTTGATTCCGGAGAAATGCGCCGCGCTAAGCACCACGTCATGGCCCACCAGCGCCTGCTCCAACGCGGCAGCATCAGTGACATCCAACTGGCGTGTTGTCACGCCTGGGCGTCCGGCCAGGGATGCGGTATTGCGAGCGATGGCCGTGACGCTATGGCCTCGGCGCAACGCTTCTTCCAACAGTTGGCTACCCGCACGGCCAGTAGCACCAATGATTGCGATCTTGCTCATGGAAAACCTCCGATCAGAATGGCGATGAAGTCATCAATGAGGCATAGCTTAGTTGCACGATCCATCGCAAAAAATGCGATGCTTGGACATAGTTTGTTTCTGAAACCGGGCAAATCATGGATCGTCTGACTGCAATGCGAGTGTTTGTGACCGTGGTCGACCTCGGGAGCCAATCGGCCGCAGCCGACCATCTGGAGCTTTCCCGCCCGGTTGTATCGCGCTACCTGGCAGAGCTTGAGGACTGGGTCGGTGCCCGCCTGATGCAGCGCACCACGCGCAAACTGAGCCTGACGGCTGCGGGCAACGAAACCCTGCCGCGCTGCCGACAAATGCTGGAGCTGGCCGGTGACCTGCAGACGGCAGTCAGACGACCGGACGATGCACCACACGGCGAACTGCGCATCAGTGTCAGCACGTCGTTCGGCCATGCTCAGTTGGTCGAAGCCATCGCCGACTATGTGAAACGCTACCCCGCCGTGAAGATCGACCTGCAAATGCTCGACCGCACCGTCAACCTGGTGGATGAACGTATCGACCTGGCCATCCGCACCAGCAATGACCTGGACCCCAACCTGATTGCGCGGCGCCTGACGGTCTGTCGTTCAGTGATCTGTGCTTCCCCAGCGTACCTGCGCGAGCACCCGGCACCGCAACAGGTCGAGGACCTGACCCGGCACAACTGCCTGACCCACTCCTACTTCGGTCACAGCCTCTGGCATTTCGAGGTACACGGCGAGGCGGTTTCGGTTCCGGTACAAGGCTCTATCAGCGCCAATGAGGCGCTGACGCTGCAACGGGCCACCCTGGCTGGGGCAGGTATCGCAATGCTGCCCACCTACCTGGTGGCCGAGTCGCTGCGCAGCAACGCGTTGATCCGGGTGCTGCCCGATGCCAAGCCACGCGAGCTGAACCTGAATGCGGTGTACACCTCACGCAAGCACATGCCCGCGACCTTGCGCAGCATGCTCGACTTTCTCGCCGAGCGCTTCAGTGCTGAACCGGCGTGGGACATCGGCCTGTAGCACGTTATGCCGCTGGTTGATTAGAAAAGTCGGCGCACCCGAGTAAACTGATCACTCACTTTTACCCAAGGTTTGTCCGTGAACGCCCCTTTGCCCCCAACCGTGCTGCGTAGCGTACTGATCGCCCTGATGCTGGCGATTTTCCTCGGTGCACTGGACCAGACCATCGTTGCCGTGTCGATGCCTGCCATCTCGACCCAGTTCGACAATGTCAGTCTGTTGGCCTGGGTGATTTCCGGCTACATGGTAGCGATGACCGTGGCCGTGCCTATCTACGGCAAACTGGGTGACCTGTATGGGCGCCGACGGATGATTCTGTTCGGGATCGGTCTGTTTACCTTGGCCTCGGTGTTCTGTGCCCTGTCTCAGAGCATGGAACAACTGGTCGTTGCGAGGGTGCTGCAGGGCATCGGTGCTGGCGGGATGATCTCTGTCAGCCAGGCAATCATTGGCGACATCATTGCACCGCGCGACCGTGGCCGCTACCAAGGTTATTTCAGCAGCATGTATGCCCTGGCCAGTGTGACCGGGCCGGTATTCGGTGGTTACCTGACCGAATACCTGTCCTGGCATTGGGTGTTCTGGTTGAACCTGCCGCTGGGCCTGCTTGCCTGGTGGATCGCCCGACGCACCTTGCGTGTTCTGGTGATCCCTCAACGGGCGGCGGTGATCGATTACCTGGGCAGCGTGCTGTTGATTGCCGGGCTCGGTACCCTGCTGATGAGCATCACCCTGATTGGCCAGGGCTATACCTGGAACAGCAGCGAAATGCTCGGTTTGCTGGGCACTGCCATCGTAGGGCTGGTGCTGTTCGTCGCCCACCAGCAGCGAACACCTGAGCCCCTGTTGCCATTGAAGCTGTTTGGCAATCGCACAGCGACACTGTGCTGGTGCACCATTTTCATGACCAGCTTCCAGGCTATTTCGCTGTCCATGCTGATGCCCTTGCGCTTTCAAAGCATCACCGGCGCAGGTGCCGATAGTGCGGCGCTCTACCTCATGCCACTGGCCATCGGTCTGCCTATCGGCGCCTATACGGGCGGGCGGCTGACAGCGCGCAGCGGTCGTTTCAAACCACAGATCCTGACCGGTGCGCTGTTTATGCCACTGGCGATCATCGGCATGGCGTTGACACCTCCTGACGCCTGGCTGGCCAGTGCCACATTCATGTTACTGACTGGCATCGCCTCAGGCCTGCAGTTCCCAACGTCGCTGGTTGCCGCGCAGAGCGCCGTTGAACCGCGTGATATCGGCGTCGCCACCAGCACCACGAACCTGTTCCGTGCACTTGGCGGTGCCATCGGTGTGGCGACCATGTCAGCACTGCTGCTGGCAATGCTGGGGCATACAGGCCCGCTTCAGCCTGGCGTGAGTGAACACGGTCTCACCAGCAACATCCTGCTCGACAGCCTGAACACCGTGGAGGGTCCGGCGTTACAGGTCCTGCGCGGTGCGCTAAGCCTGACCTTCCGCGATGTCTTGCTCGGTAGCGCCGTGATCTCGTTGCTTGGCCTGAGTGCCGCCCTGATGTTGCCCAATCAGCAATTGCGTGGCCGCGCCTAGGCGCTCCGACGTTGAGCCCAGGCCACCGCCAGCCCACTGAGGCAGATGATGGTAATGCCAACCACACCAAACACGTCCGGCGTGTGGTTGAAGACCAGGTAGCCAAACATCCCGGCGAACAGGATCTGTCCATAACTGAACGGGGCCAGCATCGCCGGAGCCGCATGCCGGAAGGCCTGGGTCAGCAGCATGTGACCCAGCATGCCGCAGGTCCCGAGGCCAATCATGAACAGGCCGTGGGTCAGGCTGGGCACGGTCCAGAAAAACGGCACCAACGCCGTCATGATCAGACTATTGAGAATGCCCGTGAGGAAGTTGCTGGTGGTCGGGCTGTCAAAACCGCTGAGCTTGCGCGTCAGTAACTGGTAACCACCGAAACAGAGTGCCGAACACAGCGGCAGGATAATCGCCGGGGTGAACAACGCACCGCCTGGGCGCACGACGATCAACACCCCGACGAAACCACCCAGCACCGCC
Source organism: Pseudomonas laurentiana (assembly GCF_014648275.1). Lineage (GTDB taxonomy): Bacteria > Pseudomonadota > Gammaproteobacteria > Pseudomonadales > Pseudomonadaceae > Aquipseudomonas > Aquipseudomonas laurentiana. The sequence continues at coordinate 31,445 of NZ_BMQU01000010.1, read as the reverse complement.
AGCCACTGGCTACGGCTGACCTTCTCACCCAGCAGGGGTACCGACAGCGCCGTCACCAGCAAGGGGGCAAGGAAGTTGACTGCCGTGGCCTCGGCCAACGGGATGTAACGCAGGCCGGTGGTGAAGAACAGGCTGGTACCGATCAGGCACAACGCCCGCGCCAACTGCAACCCCGGGCGCCGCGTACGCACCACCGCCGAAAACCCGGCACGCGGTACAAACACCGCGAGCATCAGCAACGTGTGCACGACATAGCGTGCCCATACCACCATCACGATGGCGTAGAAACCGGACAGGTATTTGGACAGGGCATCATGGCTGGCGAACAGCAGCACCGCCAGGCAAATCAAGGCAATACCTTTGAGCGGCCGTTCAGTACCGCCAAGCATCGGGTTCAAGGTACTCATGGCGGGACTCGATGAAAAACAATTAATTAGCCTGCTAACTACAAGAGCGCAGACAATCCGTTAAAACGGAGCCCGACGACTTCATCAGATTGGCGCGCTGGAAACAACTGGACGCAATTGCTCACAATCCTTCACAAACTCTTATTTGCGCAAGGCAGGACTCAAGCGCAGCATATCAAGCCCGGTGTCTACCCACAGTTCGGCATCCTTGTGCAAGTCGAAGCTCTCGGGTAGCAGCAGCCAACGCTTGATGATGCCATCTATATAAGCATGTATTGCAATGGCTGCACGCTCCGGGGCCAGATCGGCCGGGAGTTGGCCGCGCCTGATTGCATTGGCCAACGACAGGGAAATGTGCGCATGGCAGTCGATGAGCGAGTTCTGGCGCTGCTGGCGAATGTCGCACATATCGTCGGCGAACTCGCACTTGTGATGCAGAATTTCATTGATACGCCGCGTCTTCGGGTCAAGCACCAAATGCTGCATGAGTTGAATGAGCAGTTTGCGCATGCAGCCAAGCGGGTCGACCTCCTCCTCGCTCTCGCTCGCCTTTGCCAGCTCATCGAGCGGTTCGCGCAAGGTGTCGAGCATCGCCTGAACCAGCTCGGCCTTATTGTTGAAATGCCAATAGATGGCCCCCCGGGTCACCCCCGCCAGCTCTGCAATATCGGCCAGGGTGGTACGCGCCACCCCGCGCTTGTAGAAGGCTTTTTCCGCAGCCTCGAGAATCTGGCTACGGGTTTCCTGGGCTTCCTCTTTGGTTCGACGGACCATGGCAGTGCAACCTCATCAAAGGGCCGAGCGCAGTGGGCGCTCGGGTTCTGGGCCGGGCAAGCGATTGTTGGGCCAGTTCCCGGGGGTCAATTCAGGTCTCGCTGCGGTCGGGTAGACAGAACGAGAGGTGTTTACAAACAACCGTGAATGTAAGTATATTCGTTAGTAAGCTACTTATCCACTCGATGCCATTTATTCTCTCATTCAATTTCCACTACTCTTGAGCGTCTTCAGCTCTCAGCGACCCGAGGATCTCCATGCATTTCAAACCAGCTGTTACCGCTCTGGTTTCCGCCGTCGCCCTGACAACCCTACTCAGCGGCTGTAAAAAGGAAGAAGCGGCGCCAGTCGCGCAAGCACCCCAGGTCGGCGTGGTCACTCTTCAACCTCAAGCCTATACCCTGACCTCAGAGCTGCCGGGACGTACCACTGCGTACCGGGTCGCAGAAGTTCGCCCTCAGGTTAACGGCATCATTCTCAAGCGTCTGTTCACCGAAGGCAGCGAGGTCAAGCTCGGCCAGCAGCTGTATCAGATCGACCCGTCGGTGTATGAGTCGACCCTGGCCAGTGCCCAGGCCAACCTGCAATCGACCCGTGCGCTGTCCGAGCGCTACAAGCAGCTGGTTGACGAACAGGCTGTCAGCCGTCAGGAATACGACGACGCGCAAGCCAAACGTTTGCAGGCTGAAGCGGCCCTCAAGAGCGCCCAGATCGACCTGCGCTACACCAAGGTCCTGGCGCCGATTTCCGGTCGGATTGGCCGCTCGGCAGTCACCGAAGGCGCACTGGTGAACAATGGCCAGACTGACGCCATGGCCGTCATCCAGCAACTTGACCCGATCTATGTCGACGTCACCCAATCTTCGGTCGAACTGCTTACTCTGCGCCGCGAACTGGAAAGCGGTCAGCTGGAGAAAGTCGGCAACAACGCCGCCAAGGTTCAACTGACCCTTGAGGATGGCAGCAGCTATGCCCATGCCGGTCGCCTGGAGTTCTCCGAAGTCTCGGTCGACCCCACCACTGGCTCGGTAACCCTGCGTGCAGTGTTCCCTAACCCTGACCATAACCTGCTGCCAGGGATGTTCGTTCATGCCCAGCTCAAGGCCGGTATCAAGAACGCAGCGATCCTTGCGCCGCAACAGGGCGTGACCCGCGACCTGAAGGGTGCCCCAACCGCATTGGTCGTCAATCAGGACAACAAGGTTGAGCTGCGCCAGCTCAAGGCAAGCCGTACCGTCGGCAATCAGTGGTTGATCGAAGAAGGCTTGAACCCGGGCGACCGCCTGATCACTGAAGGCCTGCAGTTCGTCAAGCCTGGTGTCGAGGTCAAGGCACGCGAAGCGACCAACGTCCAGTTGGCCAAGCCAACCCAGGCCAATGCGGCGACTGCCGGGGCCAAAGGGGAGTAAACCATGTCGAGATTCTTTATCGATCGCCCGATCTTCGCCTGGGTGATCGCCTTGGTGATCATGTTGGTCGGCGCACTGTCGATCCTCAAATTGCCGATCAACCAGTACCCGAGCATCGCGCCACCGGCAATCGCCATCGCCGTGACCTACCCGGGTGCTTCGGCGCAGACGGTGCAGGACACCGTGGTCCAGGTAATCGAGCAGCAGCTCAACGGGATCGACAACCTGCGTTATGTGTCCTCGGAAAGTAACTCCGATGGCAGCATGACCATCACGGCAACCTTCGAGCAGGGCACCAACCCTGATACCGCGCAGGTCCAGGTACAGAACAAGCTGAACCTGGCGACCCCATTGCTGCCGCAAGAAGTGCAACAGCAGGGTATCCGCGTCACCAAGGCAGTGAAGAACTTCCTCATGGTGATCGGCCTGGTGTCCGAAGACGGCAGCATGAGCAAGGATGACCTTGCCAACTACATCGTCTCGAACATGCAGGACCCGATCTCGCGTACTGCCGGTGTCGGTGACTTCCAGGTATTCGGTGCCCAGTACGCGATGCGTATCTGGCTCGACCCGGCCAAGCTGAACAACTTCCAGCTGACCCCTGTCGACGTGAAGACGGCCGTTGCCGCACAGAACGTCCAGGTGTCCTCCGGCCAGCTCGGCGGCCTGCCGGCCCTGCCCGGCCAGCAACTGAACGCCACCATTATCGGCAAGACCCGCCTGCAAACCGCCGAGCAGTTCGAGAAGATCCTGCTCAAGGTCAACCGCGACGGCTCGCAAGTGCGCCTGGGTGATGTCGCCAAGGTAGGCTTGGGTGGCGAGAACTATGCCGTCAGCGCCCAGTTCAACGGCAAGCCGGCCTCGGGCCTGGCAATCAAGCTGGCAACCGGCGCCAACGCCCTGGATACCGCCAAGGCACTGCGCAAGACCATCAGCTCGCTGGAACCGTTCTTCCCGCCTGGCATGAAGGCGGTATTCCCGTATGACACCACGCCAGTGGTCACCGAATCGATCAGCGGGGTTATCCACACCCTGATCGAAGCCATCGTGCTGGTGTTCCTGGTGATGTACCTGTTCCTGCAGAACTTCCGCGCCACGGTCATCACCACCATGACCGTACCGGTGGTGTTGCTGGGTACCTTCGGCATCCTCGCGGCTGCCGGCTTCAGCATCAATACCCTGACCATGTTCGGTATGGTACTGGCCATCGGCTTGCTGGTGGACGACGCCATCGTTGTGGTGGAGAACGTCGAGCGGGTGATGTCCGAAGAGGGCCTGTCGCCCAAGGAAGCCACCAAGAAATCCATGGGCCAGATCCAGGGTGCCCTGGTCGGTATTGCGCTGGTGCTGTCGGCAGTACTGCTGCCCATGGCGTTCTTCGGCGGCTCCACCGGGGTAATCTACAAGCAGTTCTCCATCACCATCGTCTCGGCCATGGCGCTGTCGGTACTGGTAGCACTGATCTTCACCCCGGCCCTGTGCGCAACCATGCTCAAGGCGGTGCCAAAAGGTGAACATCACGTTGCCAAGCGTGGCTTCTTCGGCTGGTTCAACCGCAACTTCGACCGCAGCGTACGCAGCTACGAACGCGGTGTGGGCAGCATGCTGCGGCACAAGGCGCCCTACTTGCTGGCCTACGTGATCATCGTCGTCGGCATGGTCTGGCTGTTCACCCGCATTCCAACGGCGTTCCTGCCCGAAGAAGACCAGGGTGTACTCTTTGCCCAGGTACAAACACCGGCAGGATCCACCTCCGAGCGTACCCAGGTGGTCATCGACGAGATGCGCGCCTACTTGCTGGAAAACGAAGCCGATACCGTGAGCTCGGTGTTTACCGTCAACGGCTTCAACTTTGCCGGTCGCGGCCAGAGTTCTGGCCTGGCCTTCATCATGCTCAAGCCATGGGACCAGCGCTCCGCTGAAAACAACGTATTCAACTTGGCCAAACGTGCCCAGCAGCATTTCTTCACGTTCCGAGATGCCATGGTGTTCGCGTTCGCCCCTCCTGCAGTACTGGAGTTGGGTAACGCCACCGGCTTCGACGTCTTCCTCCAGGATCGCGCCGGCATCGGCCACGCCAAACTGATGGAAGCCCGTAACCAGTTCCTCGGCATGGCGGCCCAAAGCAAGGTGCTGACAGCGGTACGTCCGAACGGCCTGAACGATGAACCGCAATACCAGTTGACCATCGACGATGAACGCGCCAGCGCTCTGGGTGTGACCATTGCCGAGATCAACAGCACGCTGTCGATTGCTCTGGGTGCCAGCTACGTCAACGACTTCATTGACCGCGGTCGGGTCAAGAAGGTCTACATCCAGGGTGAACCTGGGTCACGGATGAATCCGGAAGACCTGCAGAAGTGGTACGTGCGCAACTCGATCGGTGAAATGGTGCCATTCTCCTCCTTCGCCAAAGGCCAGTGGATCTATGGTGCACCGAAGCTGTCGCGCTACAACGGTGTTGAAGCCATGGAAATCCTCGGTGCCCCGGCCCCTGGCTACAGTACCGGTGAAGCAATGGCTGAAGTCGAGCGCCTGGCAGCACAATTGCCCGCTGGTGTCGGCTATTCGTGGACCGGTCTGTCGTACGAGGAACGCTTGTCCGGGTCGCAAGCTCCGGCCCTGTACGCCCTTTCGCTGCTGATGGTGTTCCTCTGCCTGGCAGCGCTGTATGAAAGCTGGTCGATTCCGATTGCCGTCATGCTGGTCGTCCCACTGGGGATCATTGGTGCACTGGCCGCTACCAGCCTGCGCGGTCTGTCCAACGACGTGTACTTCCAGGTTGGCCTGCTGACCACTATCGGGCTTGCGGCGAAGAACGCGATCCTGATTGTCGAGTTCGCCAAGGAATTGCATGAACAGGGCCGTAGCCTGATCGATGCCGCGGTGGAAGCCTGCCGGATGCGGCTGCGCCCGATCATCATGACGTCGCTGGCGTTCATTCTCGGCGTGGTACCTTTGGCTATCTCCAGCGGTGCGGGCTCGGGCAGCCAGCATGCTATCGGTACCGGGGTCATTGGCGGGATGCTGACCGCCACGGTACTGGCCATTTTCTGGGTACCTCTATTCTTTGTCAGTGTGTCGTCGCTGTTCGCCAGCAAAAAGCGTGAAGCCGACGCCACCCCCGAAACTCCACGCTATGAGGCTGGGCAATGAGTAAGTCCCTGTTGTCCCTGGCGGTCACCGCTTTCATTCTTGGCGGCTGCTCGCTGATCCCCGATTACCAAACGCCCGAGTCGCCGGTGGCGGCTCAGTGGCCACAAGGCCCGGCCTACTCGCCGACCGAGTCGGCCGAGGTCGCGGCAGCCGAGCAAGGCTGGCGCCAGTTCTTCCATGACCCGGCTCTGCAACAGCTGATCCAGACGGCGCTGGTCAACAACCGCGACCTGCGGGTGGCGGCACTGAACATCGACGCCTACCGGGCGCAGTACCGCATTCAGCGTGCAGACCTGTTCCCGGCCGTCTCGGCCAATGGCAGTGGCAGCCGCCAACGCGTTCCCGGCGACGTGTCGAGTACCGGTGAAGCGAACATCAACAGCCAGTACTCGGCTACGCTCGGCGTCAGCGCCTATGAACTGGACCTGTTCGGACGTGTCCGCAGCCTCAGCGAGCAGGCCCTGGAAACCTACCTGTCCAGTGAGCAAGCCCGTCGCTCGACACAGATCAGCCTGGTGGCCAGTGTCGCCAACGCCTACCTGACCTGGCAGGCAGACCAGGCCCTGCTCAAACTGACCGAGGAAACCCTCAAGACCTACGAGGAAAGCTACCAGCTGACCAAACGCAGTAATGAAGTCGGCGTCTCGTCTGCCCTGGACCTGAGCCAGGCGCGGACGTCAGTGGAAGGTGCCAGGGTCAAGCTGGCCCAGTACCAGCGCCTGGTCGCTCAGGACCTGAACAGCCTGACCGTGTTGCTCGGCACCAGCGTGCCGGCCAACCTCCCGGCCAGCCAGGAACTCAACGCGGACCTGCTGAACGAGGTACCGGCTGGCCTGCCCTCCGAACTGCTGCAACGCCGTCCGGACATCCAGGAAGCCGAGCACCTGCTCAAGGCTGCCAACGCCAACATCGGTGCAGCACGGGCGGCGTTCTTTCCAAGCATCAGCCTGACGGCTAACGCCGGTACCCTCAGCCCGGACATGGGCGGTCTGTTCAAGGGCGGCTCGGGCACCTGGCTGTTCCAGCCGCAGATAAACCTGCCGATCTTCAATGCCGGTAGCCTGCGCGCCAGCCTGGACTACTCGAAGATCCAGAAAGACATCAACGTCGCCAAGTACGAGAAGACCATCCAGACCGCGTTCCAGGAAGTTGCCGATGGCCTGGCAGCACGCCAGACCTTCAACGAACAACTTCAGGCGCAGCGCGACCTGGTCGCCGCCAACCAGGACTACTACCGCCTGGCCGAGCGTCGCTATCGCATCGGGATCGACAGTAACCTGACCTTCCTCGATGCCCAGCGCTCGCTGTTCAGCAGCCAACAGGCGCTGATCGCCGACCGCCTCCTGCAACTGGTCAGTGAGGTGAACCTGTACAAGGCCCTTGGTGGCGGTTGGTATGAACAGACCGGCCAGGCGCAACAAGCCTCAGCGCAAACCACGCAGAACTGATAGCCGTTGCGGCACTGCCTGCGAAGCTGTCGCGGGAATGCGACACCTCCTGAAAGCCACCCTCGCGGTGGCTTTTTTGTGCCTGCATGCAAAGGTAACTGCCTGACCTGCATCGACTGTCGGCGCGGGCACCTGTAGGGCTATTGCAGCACCGCGAACGCCCAGAAAATTATGTACCACCTAGTTAGTGTTCGTTTATCGCACATTACCGTTTGCGGTGAATTGATTCGACCCCTCCGCTCACAGCACCATCCTTTCGCCGCTTTGAAACACTGACGACTCAGCTCAGCACCTCGATCCGTGACGACTGAACGTTACGGTTGAAGGCCTCGGCCCAATAAAAACAAGAGACACCACAATGAACACCTTCCAACCCGCACGACACTTGTTTTCCGGTTTATTGATCACCACCTGCGCGCTGCCTGCACTGGCCAGCGAAGGCGGTTTTGTCGAAGACGCCAAAGCCACGCTCAACCTGCGCAACTTCTACATCAATCGCAACTTCGTCGACCCGGCAAACAAACAAGGCAAGGCCGAGGAATGGACCCAGAGTTTCATCCTTGATGCCAAGTCGGGCTTCACCCAAGGCACTGTCGGCTTCGGTGTCGATGTATTGGGGCTGTACTCGGTCAAACTCGATGGCGGCAAGGGCACCGCCGGCACTCAATTGTTACCGGTTCACGATGACGGGCGCCCGGCCGATAACTTCGGGCGCCTGGGCGTAGCCTTGAAAGCAAAGGTCTCCAAGACTGAATTGAAGGTTGGCGAATGGATGCCGGTGCTGCCGATTCTGCGTTCGGACGATGGCCGCTCACTGCCGCAAACCTTCCGCGGTGGCCAGATCACCTCCCAGGAGATTACCGGCCTGACACTCTATGGTGGCCAGTTCCGTGGCAACAGCCCACGCAATGATGCCAGCATGGAAGACATGTACATGAACGGCAAACCCGCCTTCACGTCCGATCGCTTCAACTTTGCCGGTGGCGAATACAGCTTCAATGAAAAACGGACATTGATCGGCCTGTGGAATGCCGAGCTCAAGGACATCTACAACCAGCAATACATCAATCTGGTTCACAGCCAGCCGCTGGGTGACTGGACCCTGGGCGCCAACCTCGGTTACTTCATTGGCAAGGAAGACGGCGCTGAACGGGCCGGCAAGCTGGATAACAAGACCGCTTCGGCGTTGCTGTCGGCACGCTACGGCAGCAACACCTTCTATGTCGGCCTGCAGAAGGTCAGTGGCGACAGTGCCTGGATGCGGGTGAACGGCACCAGCGGCGGCACCCTGGCCAACGACAGCTACAACTCCAGCTTCGACAACGCCAAGGAGCGCTCCTGGCAATTGCGCCATGATTTCAACTTTGCCGGCCTCGGTGTACCTGGTCTGACCTTGATGAACCGCTATATCAGCGGCGACAACGTGCAAACCAGCAGTGTTGATAATGGCAAGGAATGGGCGCGGGAATCGGAGCTGGCCTATGTCATCCAGTCCGGCACCTTCAAAGACCTCTCGTTCAAATGGCGCAACTCGACCATGCGCCGAGACTTCAACACCAACTCCTTTGACGAGAACCGCCTGATCGTCAGCTACCCGATCGGCATTCTGTAAGCACCGCAACACCTGGCTTGGCGAGACGCCGACCGGGTTCGCCAGTTGTTAGAGGCGAGCCGGGTCGGGGATCTCGATTCAACCAGAGCCCCGACGCGCTACCTCCCCTCCCGGCAGCAAGCTATCCTGCACGAAATGCGCAACCGCCCACACCTGTAGCCTTGAATCGGCGGCATACGCCAGGTATGACGATTGTTCATTCGACGCTCGACGGGAGGAACAACAATGAAAAGCCTCGCTACGTACCTCAGTCAGTACGCCGCGTACCACCGCGATCCGCGCAACATTGCCACGCACTTCATTGGGATCCCGCTGATCGTCGTTGCAGTGACCGTACTGCTGTCACGCCCGGGTCTATCGCTGATGGGGATGTGGTTGTCACCTGCACTGCTCGCAGCCTCGGCTTCGGCCTGGTTTTACCTGCGACTGGACCCACACTTTGGCCTGGTGATGGGCGCTTTGCTCGGCCTGTGCCTATGGGCTGGTGAGCGACTGGCGGCACAAAGCACTGCGGTCTGGTTGAGCGCAGGATTGGGGCTGTTCGTGGCCGGCTGGGCCATCCAGTTCGTCGGGCATTATTACGAAAAGCGTAAACCGGCGTTTGTCGATGACATCAGCGGGCTGATCATCGGGCCGTTGTTCATCGTGGCAGAAGCGGCGTTCATGCTTGGGCTACGGCCCGACTTGAAAGCAGCTGTGGAAGGTAGCGCCGGGCCGGTGACCTGGCGCTAGAAGGGCATGGCGCTGTAAGGGCCCGCGCCCGCAACGGACGTGGGAACGTCCGAGTGCAGGCCCCGGTTTTGCCCGTTTTCACGTCACTCGCGCGACTCAACCCCCAACTCATCCCACACCGACTCCGCCAGGTGGAACGTGGCATTGGCCGCCGGAATCCCGCAGTAGATCGCGCTCTGCATCAGCACTTCCTTGATCTCTTCACGGGTGACGCCATTGTTGGCTGCCGCTCGCAAATGCAGCTTCAGCTCTTCATTGCGGTTCATGCCAATCAACATCGCAATGGTGATCAGGCTTCGGGTATGCCGCGGCAAGCCCGGACGGGTCCAGATATCGCCCCAGGCATGACGGGTGATCATTTCCTGGAACTCGCTGTTGAAGGCCGTCAGGTTATTCAGGCTGCGATCGACGTGTGCGTCGCCCAGCACTGCACGACGGACCTTCATGCCTTCTTCGTAACGCTGTTTCTCGTCCACACCTAGCTCCTCAACGGGCCAACAGGAAGTCAATGACACGACGACTGAACGGTTCACCCACTTCAACGTTGGACAGGTGCGCAGCATGGAACTCAGCGTACTCGGCACCGACTACGTTGTCCTGGATAAACAGGCCGCCAGACGGCGGGGTCACCGCGTCGGCGCTGCCGGAAATCACCAGCAGCGGTACCTTGATCTCGCTCAACTGGTCGCGGAAGTCGGCATCACGCACCGCCGCGCAGTTCGCCGCGTAGCCCTGCGGCGAGGTCGCCGCGAGCATGTCGGTGATGCGCTTGGCCTGGTCGGGATGGGCTGCGGCGTAGGCCGGGGTGAACCAACGTTCAATGGACGCATCCCGCAGGCCAACCATGGCAACTTGACCGTCACGCAGCACGGTTTCGATGCGAGGGTTCCAAACCTCCGGCGCACCGATTTTGGCTGCCGTATTGCAAACGATCAGTCGGTTCAGTCGATGGCCAGCATTAATACCCAGCCATTGGCCGATCAGACCGCCCATGGACAGGCCACAGAAATGTGCGCGCTCGATCTGCAAGGCATCGAGCAAGGCCAGTACGTCCCGACCCAATTGTTCAATGCTGTAGGGACCCTCGGTCACCAACGACTGGCCATGACCACGGGTGTCGTAACGCAGTACACGAAAGTGCGCGGCGAACGCGGGCAGTTGGGTGTCCCACATGTGCAGGTTAGTGCCCAGGGAGTTGGACAACACCAGCACCGGCGCCCCTTCCGGGCCATCGATTTGATAGTTCAGTACGCCATCGGCAAGTTGTACGCTAGCCACAAAAGTCTCCTTCAGGCACTCAGTCGGGTATGTTCAGCCACGGCACGCTCAACCCAGACACGCGCCTGGCCGAGGTAGTGCGCGGGGTCCAGCAGACGATCGAGTTCATCTGCCGACAGTTCGGCGCTCACCTGCGGGTCATCGCCGAGCACGGCGCGCAGGTGGCGTTGTTCAGCCACTGCACGCTTGCAGCAGCTCTCCAGCAGGTGGTGGGCATGGTCACGCCCCAAGCGTTGCGCCAACACGATGCTTACCGCTTCAGCCAAGACCAGGCCTTGGGTCAATTCCAGATTGCGGCGCATCCGCGTGGCATCGACTTCCATGCCATCGGCAAGGATCTGTGCCTGATGCAATGCACCGGACACCAGGCAGCAGATCTCCGGCAGTGTTTCCCATTCGGCGTGCCACAGGCCCAGGCTGCGCTCATGCTCCTGTGGCATGGCGGCGAACAAGGTCGACAGCAAGCCTGGCACCCGGGTCGCTGCACCGATTAGTACCGCCGCCCCCACCGGATTACGCTTGTGCGGCATGGTCGAGGAACCGCCCTTGCCCGGAGCAGAAGGCTCAAACACTTCGGCGGCCTCGGTTTGCATCAACAAGCTGACATCACGGCCCAACTTGCCCAAGGTGCCCGCGATCAGGGCAAGCACTGAAGCGAACTCCACCAAGCGATCTCGTTGGGTGTGCCAAGGCTGCTCGGGCAAGCTCAGGTGCAACTGCTCAGCCAGTGCTTCGGCAACCCGCAAACCATTTTCGCCCAAGGCAGCCAAGGTTCCAGAGGCACCGCCGAACTGCAGGCAGAAGACCCGAGGCTTGAGCTCTTGCAAGCGTTGACGATGCCGCGTCAGGGCACCCAGGGTGCCGGCAATTTTCATTCCCAGCGTCACCGGGGTGGCATGTTGCAGCCAAGTGCGCCCGGCCAGTGGTGTATCGGCATGGGCCAGGGCCTGGCGTGCCAAGGCTTCGCACAGTTGGGCAAGGTCAGCTTCGATCAGGCTGAGCGCGTCACGCAGTTGCAGTACCAGACCGGTGTCCATCGCGTCCTGGCTGGTCGCCCCAAGGTGAACGAAACGCTCGGCTTGCGGTGTCTCACTGGCGATCACCTTGCCCAGTGCCTTGACCATTGGAATTGCCGAGTTACCCGCCACGGCGATGGCTTCAGCCAAGGCGCCGAAATCGTAGTGATCGGCCTGGCAAGCCGCTTCTATGGGCGCTACTGCCTCCTGTGGGATAACCCCGACAGCGGCTTCGGCACGGGCCAGCGCAGCTTCAAAATCAAGCATGCCCTGCACTCGACCACGGTCGGAAAATACCTCGCGCATGGCAGGTGCAGTGAAATAGGCATCGAACAATTGGTTGCCCGGTCGTTGAGTCATGGCAGGTCCTTCAACAAGACGCGCCCCAAGGGCGCGCCAGTGGATCAATGATCGTTATGCAAATACGCCGCCTGCTTCGGCAGGCGCAGGCTGAACAGGAAGGCAATCGCCATCATCGCGGTAACGTACCAGTAAAAACTGTTTTCCATGCCCAGGGATTTCAGCCCCAGCGCAACATACTCGGCAGAACCACCAAACAGTGCATTGGCCACGGCGTAGGCCAGGCCAACCCCCAATGCGCGCACCTGCGGCGGGAACATCTCAGCTTTGACCAGGCCGCTGATCGAGGTATAGAAACTGACGATGGCCAACGCCAGGGTGATCAGGACAAAGGCCAGAAACGGGCTGGTGACAGTCTTCAGCACCAACAGGATCGGCAGCGTGCACAGCGTGCCCAACGCGCCAAACCACAGCATCGAGTTACGCCGGCCAATGCGGTCGGAGAGCATGCCGAACAGCGGCTGCATGCACATGTACAGGAACAGCACGCCGGTCATGATGAAGCTGGCGGTCTTGGCGTTCATCCCGGCAGTGTTCACCAGGTACTTCTGCATGTAGGTAGTAAAGGTGTAGAAAATCAGCGAACCACCAGCGGTGTAACCCAGCACAGTGATAAAGGCCGCCTTGTGATGACGGAACAACCCAACAAGGCTGCCCGCCTCTTTATCGCTACGGGTAGCCGCGCTGCTGGTTTCTTCCAGCGAACGGCGCAGGAACAGCGAGATCAAGGCCGCACAGGCACCGATTACGAAGGGGATTCGCCATCCCCAGGCACGCAGTTCATCTTCACTGAGCAGCTGTTGCAGGATCACCACCACCAACACCGCAAGCAGTTGCCCGCCAATCAGCGTCACGTACTGGAACGAGGCGAAAAAACCTCGTTGGCCGCGCAGGGCGACCTCGCTCATGTAAGTCGCGGTGGTGCCGTACTCCCCGCCCACCGACAAGCCCTGGAACAGTCGGGCAAGCAACAGCAGAGCCGGTGCCCATGCACCGATGCTGCCATAGGTCGGCAGGCAGGCAATGGCGAGTGAGCCGGCGCACATCATCAGCACCGAGATCATCATCGAGTTCTTGCGACCATGACGATCGGCAACCCGGCCAAACAGCCAGCCACCAATCGGGCGCATCAGAAAACCTGCGGCAAATACCCCGGCAGTGTTGAGCAACTGCACCGTGGGATCGTCGGAGGGGAAGAAAGCGGGCGCAAAGTAGATCGCGCAAAAGGCATAGACATAGAAGTCGAACCATTCGACCAGGTTGCCTGAAGAGGCGCCGACAATGGCGAAGATACGTTTACTGCGCTCTTCCCCGGTGTAGTAGGTTGAAGTCATGACTGCTTACTCTTGGAGGGTTCTGAAAGTCTAGACAGGCTTGGCGATACCCTCGCTCCACATAACAATCACCCCATCGCCCTGACCTTGCGTGGAGGCCGGGCGATGAGGTTATTGATTTACACGCGCTCGATCGCCAGCGCCAAACCTTGACCAACCCCTACACACATGGTTGCCAGGCCTTTGCGGCCGCCAGTTTTTTCCAACTGGTGCAACGCGGTCAGAATCAAGCGTGCGCCGCTCATACCCAAAGGATGCCCCAGGGCGATGGCGCCACCGTTAGGGTTGACCTGCGGTGCATCATCGGCCAGGCCCAGTTCACGCAGCACGGCAAGGCCTTGGCTGGCGAATGCTTCATTGAGTTCGATGACGTCGAAGTCAGTCACAGCCAGGCCAAGACGCTCGACCAGCTTACGTACGGCCGGTACCGGGCCAATGCCCATGACACGTGGGGCGACACCGGCACTGGCCATGCCCAGCACGCGCGCACGCGGTGTCAGGCCGTGTTTCTTCACTGCTTCGGCGGACGCCAGGATCATCGCAGCGGCACCGTCGTTGACGCCTGAGGCATTGCCTGCCGTAACGGTCTTGTCCGGGCCATTGACTGGCTTGAGCCGGGTCAGTGCTTCCAGCGTGGTATCGGCACGCGGGTGCTCATCCTGGTCAACGATCGTTTCGCCCTTCTTGTGGGCGATACGTACCGGTACGATTTCCTCGGCGAAGAAACCGGCGGCCTGTGCCTGGGCGGTACGCTGCTGGCTACGCAGGGCGAAGGCGTCCTGATCGGCACGCGACACCTGATAGTCATCGGCTACGTTGTCGGCGGTCTGCGGCATGGCATCGACACCGTACTGCGCTTTCATCAACGGGTTGATGAAGCGCCAGCCAATGGTGGTGTCTTCCAGCTTCATGTTGCGCGAGTAGGCGCTATCGGCCTTGCCCATGACGAACGGAGCACGCGACATCGACTCGACGCCACCGGCAATTGCCAGCTCCATCTCGCCGCTGGCGATGGCACGGAAGGCTGTACCGACCGCGTCCATGCCCGAAGCACAAAGACGGTTGAGGGTTACGCCCGGCACACTTTCCGGCAGACCCGCCAGCAACAGTGCCATGCGGGCAACGTTGCGGTTGTCTTCACCGGCCTGGTTCGCGCAGCCCAGAAAGACTTCATCGATCTGGTCCCACTGCACTGACGGGTTACGCTCGATCAGCGCCTTGAGCGGCACGGCGGCCAGGTCATCGGCACGCACACTGGCCAAACCGCCACCGAAGCGACCGATGGGGGTACGAATTGCATCGCAAATAAAGACGTCACGCATCAGGCTTCTCCTGGCGCTTGGCCATGAGCGGCGGCCGTACGTGCTTCCAGGTCACGCAGGGCGGTCAGTTCAACTTCGCTCGGCTCGGTGGTCTGTGCCACGTTGTCGGCAAAGCGGATGGGCCAGCCGGTCGCAGCAACGATCTGCTCACGGGTGACACCCGGGTGGATAGACGTCACTACAAACTCATTGGTACCGGCTTCCGGCTCCATGATGCACAGGTCGGTGATGATGCCTACCGGCCCTTCGCCTGGCAGCCCCAGGCGCTTGCGCGAGTCGCCGCCTTCACCATGGCCGACTGATGTGATGAAGTCGAGCTTGTCGACGAACGCACGCGACGACTGCTTGAGGATGATCAGCACTTGCTTGGCGGAGCCGGCGATCTCTGGTGCGCCACCCGCACCTGGCAGGCGAACCTTGGGATTATGGTAGTCACCCACCACCGTGGTATTGATGTTACCGAAGCGGTCGACCTGCGCAGCACCGAGGAAGCCCACGTCAATACGTCCGCCCTGCAGCCAGTAGCGGAAAATTTCGCCGGTCGGCACCACTGTATCAGCGGTTTCGGCCAGTTCACCATCACCGATGGACAGCGGCAGAACGCTCGGTTTGGCACCAATCGGACCAGACTCATAAATCAGTACCACGTCCGGGGACGAGGTCAACCGCGCCAGGTTGGCGGCCTTGGAGGGCAGGCCAATGCCAACGAAGCATACGGCACCATTGCGCAGACGACGGGCTGCGGCGACGGTCATCATTTCATTGGTGGAGTAGCTCATTATTCAGCCTCCGAAGCGCTGGCCAGTTTTGCCTTGAATGCGTTGAAATCAGCAGTACCGCGGATGTATTCGTCGATCCAGGCGGTGAAGCTCTCACGGCTGCGGGCAATCGGGTCCCAGGCCTGATAGAAACGGTTATCACGCTCGTAGTAGCCATGGGCATAGGACGGGTGTGCACCACCAGGGACCAGGCAGACAGCAGACAGCGCCCAGGTCGGCAGGACGCAGGCGTTCATCGGAGCGTTCAGGTCATCGACGATTTCTTCGACCGTGACGATGCAGCGTTTGGCAGCCAAGGCGGCCTCTTTCTGCACACCGAGGATGCCCCACAGCAGCACGTTGCCCTTGCGGTCGGCTTTCTGCGCGTGGATCACCGTGACATCGGGGCGTACCGAAGGCACTGCAGCCAGCACTTCACCCGTGAATGGGCAGGTGACGCTCTTGATCAGCGGGTTGACCTTCGGCAGGTCGGAACCGGCGTAAGCACGCAACACAGCGAACGGCAGGCCGGAAGCACCCGCAACATAGGCGTTGGCCAGGTCAGCGTGGCTGTGCTCTTCAATCTCCATGGCGTGTGGCCATTGTTTTTCCACCGCATCGCGCAAACGGTGCAGGGAACCAACGCCTGGGTTACCGCCCCAGGAGAAGATCAGCTTCTTGGCACAACCGGCACCGATCAGCTGGTCGTAGATCAAGTCAGGCGTCATGCGAACCAGGGTCAGATTCTTCTTGCCCTGACGAATGATTTCATGACCGGCTGCGGTCGGGATCAAATGTGTGAAGCCTTCGAGAGCGACGCTGTCGCCATCGTTGACGAACTGCTTCACGGCGTCGTGGAGCGAGAGGATTTCAGCCATTGCAGACTCCTGGTATTCGCTGAAGTCGAGGGAGGATTGACCTCAGATTAAGGCCGTCCAGAACGTGGTTCAATCCGATAATCGACTAAGTGTTCGATAATCGAACCAATTGTGCCCACGCTCATGGCAGGCAGCCCTTCCTGCAAGCGCTGCCTGCAGGAAGGGCGAGAAGGTCAATTCGGGTGTCAACATTGCCGGCGTTGAGACGCCGTTCGGTATCAGGTCGCGTCGGCGTGGCTAACCATGCCCTTGACGATCACTGCCACAGTGGCCAGGCCTGCAGGAATCACCAGCGCTGTCAGTACCTGCTCGAAGTTCCAGCCAAGGCCTAGCAACGTAGCGCCCATCCAGGCACCGAGGATCGCGCCGAAACGGCCAATACCCAGCATCCACGACACGCCTGTGGCACGCCCCTGAGTGGGATAGAACCGTGCGGCCAATGACGGCATGGCCGATTGCGCGCCGTTGACGCACATGCCGGCAATCAATACCAACGTGGCCAGCAGGGTGATGTTGCCAAGGCTCTGTCCTACCGCGTAGGCAAAGACACCCGCCAACAGGTAGAACCCCCCAATGACCTTGTGCGGGTTGAAACGGTCCATCGCCCAACCCACCGCGACGGCGCTCAGTACACCGCCAAACTGGAACAGTGCACCAATGAACGCAGCCTGTTCCATGCTGGCGCCACTTTCGCGCATCAGGGTCGGCAACCAACTGGTCAGCAGGTAAACGATCACCAGACCCATGAAGTAAGTCAGCCACAACAGCAGGGTGCCAACACTGTAGGTACCGGAAAAAATCACCGCGAACACATTGCGCGCCCTGACCGTCTTTTGCTCTGGAACACTGAAACTCGCGGCTTGGGCCACCAGGATCAGGTCAATCGGTGCAAGGGTCTTGCGCACCTTGTCGGTACCGCGGTTGCGTACGACCAGATAACGAGCCGACTCCGGCAGCCAGGCCAGCAGCACCAGCGCCAACAACAACGGTAGAACACCGCCAATCAGCAACAGGCTATGCCAACCGAACAGGGGAATCAGCTTGGCAGAAATGAAACCGCCCCCCGCCATACCCAAGTTGAAACCGCAGAACATGCTAGTGACCAGCAATGATTTGTGCCGCTCGGGGGTGTACTCAGACAACAGCGTGGTGGCATTCGGCATACCGGCGCCAAGGCCAAGGCCGGTCAAGAAGCGCAGCACCAGCAACTGATCGACATTGCTGCTGTAGGCCGACGCCAGGCTGAAGGCCCCGAACAGGACGACCGCCCCCACCAGGACGACCTTGCGCCCAAAACGGTCTGCCAGCGGCCCGGAACCCAGCGCGCCGAAAACCATGCCAATCAGCGCGGCACTCATGACCGGGCCAAGACTGGCACGGTCGATCCCCCAATCCTGGGACAGTGCGGGGGCAATGAAGCCCATCGCAGCCGTATCCAAACCGTCAAGGAAGACAATCAGGAAGCAAAGAATAACGACACGCCATTGATAGCGCGACAGCGGTTGTGCATTGATGAAGGACTGCACATCAAGGCAGTTTCCAACAGAAACCTGGGGACTGTTCATTATTGTTATCCAGAAAAAATGCGTGAAAGTACGCGTGCACGCCTGAGCGGCACAAACAATCGGGAGACGCAGTTTTTTTGGCTATCAGCTTCCGCGCAGGACGCTGTCGGACAGATGTGCGGGAATAGAAAGGGATGTAATCATGGGGGCTTGGCCTCTCGCTCATTATTATGTTCGACCAGCTAGGCTGGTCGATGCGAGGGACATTAATCAGACGCTAAATACCGCGCAATTCGCTAAGCGCAACTCTGTGCGTTTATCGAACAACATTCGAACTACCCTTCAGGCAAACAGTTGCGCGCTCAGATCACGACTGGCCGCCAGCATGATGGGCAGGAAGCGTTGCTCCAGTTCGCTGCGACTAACCCGCCCGGCATGGGTACTGACATTCAAGGCGGCCAGCACCTGACCCGACGAATCGTAGACCGGCACGGCAATGGAACGCAGGCCCTGCTCCAGCTCTTGGTCGACGATGCACCAACCTTGCTGGCGGACCTGCTGCAAGCATTCGAGCAGCGCCTCTGGGTCACGGATGGTTCGACTGGTCTTGGCCTGCAGGTCAGCATGCTCCAGGTACTCGTGCAACGTCGCATCGTCGAGTGCCGCCAGCAGAATCCGCCCCATGGAAGTGCAATACGCGGGCAACCGCCCGCCCACCGACAGGTCTACCGATATCAGCCGCTGCACCGTGGCCGAACGTGCGATGTACAGGATGTCGTCGCCTTCCAATGTGGCCATGTTGCAAGCCTCATGCAGTTGGTCACTCATGCGATCCAGATAAGGCTGGGCAGACACGGCCAACGGCGTGGAAGACAGGTAGGCATGCCCCAGGGTCAACACTTTGGGGAGCAACGAGTAGGTGCGCCCGTCCGTGGTCGCATAGCCCAGTTTGATCAAGGTATGCAGGCAGCGGCGCACTGCAGCCCGCGGTATTTCGGTACGATGACTGATCTGGGCGATGGTCAGGTGACGCTTGCGCTCCTGGAACGCTTGCACGACCGCCAACCCCCTGGCCAACGAGGTCATGAAGTCTGGATCGCCGGTGAATGCCTGAATACGCTTGGCCGGCGAAGCCACGATCGGGGGTGCCAACGATGCGAAAGAGCTGCGCAGTTGGTCGTTGAGTCCGGGCCCTTTGGGCTGTAGTTCGTCGTTCATGGCTTACCTCGGTAAAACGCTCACGAGTGCGATTATCGAACCAACGACCGATAATCGCAATTGACCGCAACCCACAATTGCTTATACCTTTCTCCAGCCACCATGTGGCTTCTTGGAGAGACTGGTCAGGTACCCACCGTAGAAGTCCCAGGCACGGCCTTGCTCTCGAAGCGAGGCCGTTTTTTATTTCTTGCAGCGACTCAACAGCATTGTGAGCGCACGTACAGGCCCGTCTTCATTTACGGACACGCATGTGCAACAGCACTTTATTGTTGAAGCCGACGCAGTACTGAACGATAGAGTTATTCAACTCGCTTGCTATAATCCAACTTCCGTTCGGATGATACGGTAATGCACACGGTCACTTGGGTCTCAGGCAAATAGCTCGACGACAGTGCCTTGACGCTTCAGAATACACACCGTCATCCGTTGACCCGGAAATAGGATTGCCTGCATGCGCCCTGTATTTCAGACGCCATTAGCGTGCAGGAATACGGTGTGCGGTGTCGCAACCGTGTTAACGCCAAAGTGTCATTTCAACTATCAGGTAACAACTGTGACGAAAGATGAACTGCGCGCGGAACTTGAGCGCCAGGAACAACGTTACAAGGAAGTTTACGGTGGTGAAGTCACCACCTACGCTGCCCAGCCCGACCCGGAACGCAAACCGTGGCGCAAACGTGCCAGTGTTCTCGACCAGGCTTTTGCCCAGGAGCTGCAAAAAATGGAAAAGGAGCTCAAGGCCGAGGAGCCTTAGGGTCGTTTTCCAACCGCCTGCCCGCCTTGCCCTGAAGGGTCATGTCGGGTGCGCGCGCAGCGCCATAGCTGGAGGAGTCTTGCGCTGGATCAGTTAACGGTTACGTAATTTCACAAAATTCATACGAACGTATGATTTTTTTGAGTTCGTTTAAAATCCTTGATTTCGCGGCATTTAACCGCAATTTCACCGACATTTATCCGCCTGAACCCGCCAACCCTCTTTTTTCATTGCCGCGAGCAGTCGCTGGACAGGTACTTACCGGCCAGCAGCTAGTGCATCGATTACCGATGATTTCTGGCATAATCGCGCCCCCTTATGACCGGGTCAGAAAACCTTCATGATCGAATTATTCAGCGGACTTGATGCCTGGGTCCTGGTAAGCCTGTTGCTTGCCTTGACCTTCGTGCTCGCATTCGAGTTCATCAATGGCTTTCATGACACCGCCAACGCGGTTGCCACAGTCATCTATACCAAAGCCATGCCGCCGCACCTGGCCGTGTTCTTTTCCGGCCTGTTCAACTTTCTCGGTGTTCTGCTCGGCGGCGTCGGGGTGGCTTATGCCATCGTTCACCTGCTGCCCGTAGAACTGCTGATCAATGTGAACACCGGGCACGGGCTGGCCATGGTCTTTTCCCTGCTGGCTGCGGCCATCGCCTGGAACCTGGGCACCTGGTACTTCGGGATTCCGGCGTCCAGCTCCCATACCCTGATCGGCTCGATTCTCGGCGTGGGCCTGGCCAACGCGATGCTCAACGACATTCCGCTGGGTGAAGGCGTGAACTGGCAGAAAGCGATCGATATCGCCATGTCGCTGGTATTGTCGCCAATGGCCGGCTTCCTGGTCGCTGCACTGGTGCTGCTTGCCCTGAAATGGTGGCGCCCGCTGTCGAAGATGCACAAGACCCCGGAAACACGCCGCCAGGTCGACGACAAGAAACACCCACCGTTCTGGAACCGCCTGGTACTGGTGATTTCGGCCATGGGTGTCAGCTTTGTGCATGGTTCCAACGACGGCCAGAAAGGTATCGGCCTGATCATGCTGGTACTGATCGGTATCGTACCCGCGCAGTTCGTCCTCGACCTGAACAGCACCACCTACCAGATCGAGCGTACCCGCGACGCAACCCTGCACCTGAGCCAGTTCTATCAGCGCAACAACGCGACCCTTGGCGAGTTCCTCGCCCTGGGCAAGGCAAAGGATGGCGACCTGCCGGAGCAGTTCAGCTGCAACCCGCAGCAGACCGAACCGACCATCAATGCCCTGACGCAATCGCTCGCGGGCGTCTCCGACTACCACTCGCTGTCGCCTGAAAAGCGCGTAGAAGTGCGACGCTATCTGCTTTGCCTGGACGACACCGCGAAGAAAGTCGGCAAGCTGCCAAACCTCCAAGCGCGTGAAAAGGCCGACCTGGAAAAACTGCGCAAAGACCTCACGGCAACCACCGAATATGCACCTTTCTGGGTCATCCTGGCTGTCGCATTGGCACTGGGTGTCGGCACCATGGTCGGCTGGAAACGCGTTGTACTGACCATTGGCGAGAAGATCGGCAAGCAAGGCATGACCTATGCTCAGGGCATGTCCGCACAGATCACCGCAGCCTGCGCCATCGGCATGGCCAACGTGTTCAGCCTGCCAGTGTCGACCACCCACGTGCTGTCTTCCGGTGTTGCCGGCACCATGGTCGCGAACAAAAGCGGCCTGCAAGGTGGCACCGTGCGCACCATCCTGCTGGCCTGGGTCCTGACCCTGCCGGCATCGATGGCGCTGGCAGCCGGGCTGTTCTGGCTGGCGTCCAAAGCCATCGTCTGATCAACGCCACACACCGCAAGAAAGGCGCCTTAGGGCGCCTTTTTTATGCCTGAGAAAATGTCACCGCTAGCGGCGCTTGCTCCCCAGTAGCGACCCCATCAACCCCCTGACCAACTGCCGACCCAGTTGACCCGCAGCCTGGCGCACAGCCGACTTGATCGCCTGCCCGGCAGCGCTCTGTAAAAACTCTCCAGCCTTATCGGCAAAGCTATCCTCAGCGGCGGCAGGCGCCTGCTCCGCTGCCGGCACAGCACCCTTGCGCGCTATCAGCATTTCATAGGCCGATTCGCGGTCGATCGGCTTGTCGTAACGCCCAGCCAATGGCGACGTCGCAATCAACTGCGCTCTCTGCGCATCACTCAATGGCCCGATACGAGATTGCGGTGGCGCTATCCGTACACGCTGAACCATCCCGGGCGTTCCCTTCTCCTGCAGGGTTCCTACCAATGCTTCACCGATTTCCAACTCAGTGAGCACCGACAGCGTGTCAAACGCGGGATTAGGCCGAAAGCCATCCGCCACAGCCTTGAGCGATTTCTGCTCTTTTGTCGTAAACGCCCGCAAGCCATGCTGGATACGCAACCCCAACTGAGCCAGTACATCGTCAGGCAGATCTGCGGGCGACTGGGTGACAAAGTACACCCCGACGCCCTTGGAGCGAATCAGCCGAACCACCTGCTCCAAACGCTCCTGCAATGCCTTGGGTGTCCCGTTGAACAGCAAGTGCGCCTCATCGAAGAACAATGCCAGCAGGGGCTTGTCCGCATCGCCACGCTCGGGCAATTGCTCAAACAGTTCAGCCAGCAACCAGAGCAGAAAGGTTGCATACACCTTTGGTGCCTCATGCACCAGGCGACTGGCATCCAGCAAGTGAATGCGTCCACGTCCGTCGGCGGCTGGCTGCAGGAGGTCTTCAAGCTGCAGTGCCGGCTCGCCAAACAATGCCTCGGCGCCCTGTTGCTCAAGGCTGGCCAGACGGCGCAAGAGCGCCTGGCTGGAACCGGTGGTCATCAGGGCAGCATCGTCCCCCAGCACCTGCGGGTTGTCCTTCAAATGCGCGAGCAGTGCCTTGAGGTCCTTGAGGTCCAACAGCAGCAACCCTTCGCGGTCCGCCACTTTGAACGCGGCATACAACGCTGCTTGCTGGCTGTCCGTCAGTTCCAGCAGGTTACCCAGCAGTAGCGGCCCTATCTCGCTGAGCGTGGTGCGCAAGGGGTGGCCCGACTGGCCGTGAACATCCCACAAGGTCACCGGATAGGCTTGCGGACGATGCTCAAGCCAAGGCATCGAGGCGATGCGTTCGGCCACCTTCCCCTGCGGATCACCCTCTGCGCCGAGACCGCACAAGTCACCTTTGACATCAGCAGCAAACACCGCCACACCGGCGTCGCTGAAGGCCTCGGCCAGATGCTGCAACGTGACGGTCTTTCCTGTGCCCGTGGCACCTGCCACCAGCCCATGACGGTTGGCCAGACGCAGTGCCTGAGCGACGGGCTGACCATCGAGATCAGCCCCCAGTACGAGGTGCGCGGAGTCAGTCATTATTTTTCTTTCCCCTGTTCAAGCTTTGCATGAAAGCGGTCGATAGCTAGGTGTGATAGACCGCACCAAAAGCCAGAAAAAGCCCCGACAAGGACATCGGACCCGGCACTGCTTTGAAACTGATACTTGTGCGACAGACCCGGATTAGAAGACCTTAGCGGACATATACGTTATGAACAAAAGCCTCCGTTTCAGCCATAAGATCCTAATGGCCGCTTCATTGATCGTCATGATCGCCTTCGCCCTCTTTACCTTATACAACGACTATCTGCAGCGTAATGCGATTCGCGATGATCTGAAAAACTATCTTGAGGAAATGGGCGAATCGACGTCGACCAACATCAAGAACCTGTTTGACGGTCGTATTCTGCTGGTACAAAACGCCGCCCAGAACATCGCCGCCTTCCCCAATCAGGAAGCAATCGGCACGATACTCGGCCAACAGTCGCTTGTTTCAAGCTTCCTGACGGTTTACCTGGGCGACATCAATGGTGGTTTCACCATTCGTCCGCTGACCAAGATGCCCGAGGGTTACGACCCACGCGTACGTCCTTGGTACAAGGACGGCCTGGCCGCAAACGGCCCGATCCTGACCGAACCTTACATCGACGCCAGCACCGGCAAGATGGTGATTTCCGTCGTGGTTACGGCAGCGCGCAATATCGGCGTGGTCGGCGGTGACCTGGCCCTCGATGGCCTGACCGAAATCATCAACTCGTTGAACTTCGGCGGCATGGGTTATGCGTTCCTGGTAAACGACCAGGGCAAAATCCTGGTGCACCCAGACAAAAACCTGGTGATGAAGTCGCTGTCGGACCTGTTCCCACAGAACACCCCGAGCCTGACCAAGGAAATGAGCGAAGTCGAGCTCAATGGCCGCACCCGGGTACTGAGCTTTGCACCTGTCAAAGGCTTGCCGTCAGCCAACTGGTACATCGGCCTGTCCATAGACAAGGAAAAAGCCTATGCCATGCTGAGCAAGTTCCGCACTTCCGCAATCATTGCCACCGTGGTGGCCATTGTTATCATCATGGCCCTGCTCGGCCTGCTGATTCGCATGCTGTTGCAACCACTGAACATCATGACCAAGGCAATGGAAGACATTGCTGAAGGTGAAGGCGACCTGACAAAACGACTGAATATTCACAACCATGATGAGTTCGGCACACTCGGCAAAGCCTTCAACCGTTTCGTCGAGCGCATTCATGGCTCCATTCGCGAAGTGTCCTCGGCGACCCAACAGGTCAACGAAGTGGCATTGCGCGTCATCAGCGCCTCGAACTCGTCGATGGTCAACTCTGACGAGCAGTCCAACCGCACGAACAGCGTTGCTGCGGCAATCAATCAACTGGGCGCAGCCGCTCAGGAAATCGCCCACAACGCTGCGCAGGCCTCACAACAAGCCAGTTCCGCACGGCACCTGGCCGAAGAAGGTCAGCAGGTGGTCGACCGCAATATCCAGGCCATGAACCGCCTGTCAGACCTGATCTGCACGTCCAGCGCCCACATCGAGACGCTCAACAACAAGACGGTCAACATTGGCCAGATTCTCGAAGTGATCACCAGCATCTCCCAGCAAACCAACCTGCTGGCGCTCAACGCCGCGATCGAAGCCGCACGGGCGGGCGAGGCCGGCCGTGGTTTTGCGGTGGTTGCCGATGAAGTCCGCAACCTGGCGCACCGCACTCAGGAGTCGGCGCAACAGGTGCAGAACATGATTGAGGAGTTGCAGGTTGGCGCCCGTGAGTCGGTTGACACCATGAGCCAGAGCCAGCGTCACAGCCAGGACAGCGTATCGATCGCCAATCAGGCAGGCGAGCGCCTGAGCAGCGTGACGCAACGCATCGGCGAGATCGACGGTATGAACCAATCGGTGGCCACCGCTACCGAAGAGCAGACGGCCGTTGTCGACTCGATCAACATGGACATCAATGAAATCAACATGCTTAACCAGGAAGGCGTCGAGAACCTGCAATCGACCCTGCGCGCCTGCTCGGACCTGGAGCAGCAGGCTACCCGCCTGAAACACCTGGTCGGCAGCTTCCGCATCTGACGCAACCTGCAGGCAGCGACACTCGTCGCTGCCTGCCCTGCCCCGCACGCCACATAGACCACACACGCTGTCGCTGGCGCGAAACGCTAGTGGACCGCGCCTGTCGAAATCGTGCTGAACCGCCGACTAGTTGAACACCACGGTTTTGTTACCGTGCACCAGCACGCGGTCTTCCAGGTGATAACGCAGGCCACGAGCCAGCACCATCTTCTCGACATCACGCCCGAAGCGAACCATGTCTTCAATGGTGTCGCTATGGCTGACGCGTACCACATCCTGCTCAATAATCGGGCCGGCATCCAGCTCTTCAGTGACGTAGTGGCAGGTTGCGCCAATCAGTTTCACACCCCGTACCGCCGCCTGATGGTAAGGCTTGGCGCCAACGAACGATGGCAAGAAACTGTGGTGAATATTGATCACCCTCTGTGCATATTCCTGGCACAACTGTGGCGGCAGGATTTGCATATAGCGCGCCAGCACCACCACATCGGCAGCATGCTCTTTGACCAGGCGCGATACTTCGGCAAATGCAGGCTGCTTGTCCTGAGGGTCGACCGGTACGTGGAAGAACGGAATGCCATGCCACTCAACCATGCTGCGCAGGTCGTTGTGGTTGGAAATGACACACGGAATTTCGCAATCCAGCTCATTGCTGTGAAAACGGTGCAGCAGGTCAGCCAGGCAGTGGGATTCGCGACTGGCCATCAACACCACACGCTTCTTCTGGTCAGTGTCGGTGATCCGCCACACCATGGAAAACTCTTCGGCAATGGGTGCAAACGCCTCGCGGAAAGCCTCGATACCGAACGGGAGGGTTTCAGCGCGAATTTCGTGACGCATGAAGAACCAGCCACTCAACTCATCGGAATGGTGGCTCGCTTCGTTGATCCAGCCGTTATAGGACGCCAGGAAATTACTGACTTTGGCGACGATGCCGACGCGGTCGGGGCACGCAATCACCAGCCGATAGGTGCGCATGAAAATGGACTCCAGAACTTCGCAAAGGCGCTCATTCTAACGACTGCCCAGCAAAACTGCAGTAATGATTGCAACTGTTACGCCGATCGGTGGACGATGCCGACACGGTCTGCAACCACTGGCGCTAAGCCAGCTACGACAAAAAGTTACTTGTTCCAAGACGCTTAAAGTTTGTAAATTTTTACCTGACAGTCTCCAGACATTAAAACTCATTCATGTGTTTTTCGAGTTTAATGTTTACTTGACGAAAACGCCTGACTATTATTGCCGCACTGTTTCCATTTTCCCCAAGGATTGCCCCATGTCCCTGATCAACGAATACCGCGCTACAGAAGAAGCCATCAAAGAACTGCAAGCCCGTCTGAAAAACCTGTCGGAAGACGACAAGCTGCAGAAAGAGCTGGAGTTCGAAGGCAAATTGCGCGAGCTGATGGGCGAGTATCAAAAGTCGCTGCGTGACATCATTGCCCTGCTCGACCCAGAGGCCAAACTGAACAAAGCGCCACGTGGTGCTGTGAAAACCACCGGCACCAAGCGCGCGCGCAAGGTCAAACAATACAAGAACCCACATAACGGCGAAGTCATCGAGACCAAAGGCGGCAACCACAAGACGCTGAAAGAGTGGAAAGCCAAGTGGGGCGGTGACGTGGTAGAAGGCTGGGCTACTCTGCTCGGTTAATCGCGACGGACAACGCCTGTTGTCCGTAATAAAAAACGCCAGCGTGCTGGCGTTTTTTTGTGCGCAATATTTTACATCTGCAAACGAACTTTAAGAGCCTGAACATAGTCACGCCATGCACCGAGCACTCCACGCTGTTGCTCAGTTGCCTGCGGCCAGCAGGCCTCTAGCGCCTGCTCAAAGCCGGAGAGCGTGTTAGGCGCCCCCATGGCCTCACTGAGCAGGCGTTGCCGACAAAACTCAAGCCAACGCTGATGCTCTTCACTGTTCAAGGTTTCAGGAAAGTTTCGCGCGCGGTAACGGAACAACAGCTCCGGTAACCGCTCATCGTCAAACATCCATTGCCCACTGACCAATTGTTGCGGATCAACACTACGCACCTGCTCGCACACGCGACGATCACGTTCGCCCAAAAAACCGTCATACAATTGCTGCTCCGGGTCTTCACTGGGCGAAAAGTCCTCGGTCGCATACACCGCTTTTAACTTGTCTTGAACAATCATCTGATTACATTGCAGCTCAGCGGCCCTGCCGTGATACAGCGACATATCCAGCGCCAACCGCTGTTGATCTTCATTGCGCAGTACTGACAACGGTGCAATCACCGGACAACGATTGACGTGAATCAACTTCAAGGGCACCGGCAGCTGCCCTTCAGCTAATGCTTCACGCCGCGTGTATAAACGCTGACGTAATACCTCGGCGTCTTCCTCCAACAACGGTTGCGGATCCAAGTGCAGGTCACAGACGATCAGCGCATTGCGATTACGCGGATGCCACGCCAATGGCAAGACCACCCCAAGATAGTTACGTGCAGCGGAGAAACGCCCGGAAATATGCACAAAGGGCTGCATCAGTCGAATATGGTCGAGTACGCTCTGTTTGCTGCGCAGTTGAAACAGCCAATCGTATAACCTTGGCTGCTTCTGCCTGACCAACCTTGCCATCGCAATAGTGGCACGCACATCGGACAAGGCCTCATGCGCCTGTCCATGACCAATACCGTTGGCCGCGGTCAGTAATTCAAGCCTCAGGCTGATTCGTCCGTCTTGCTCAGGCCAATTGATACCCTCCGGACGTAAGGCACAGGCGGCCCGTACCGTATCGATCAGGTCCCAACGGCTGTTGCCGCCTTGCCACTCTCGCGCATAGGGGTCAAAAAAGTTGCGGTAAAGGCTGTAGCGCGTAACTTCATCGTCAAAACGCAAGGTGTTATAGCCCGCACCACACGTGCCCGGGCGCGCCAGCTCGGCATGGATACGCGTCATGAACTCAGCTTCGCCAAGGCCGTGGTCCGCAAGGTGCTGCGGCGTGATCCCGGTGACCAGGCAGGCGGCCGGGTGCGGCAGGATATCGTCGCTGGGTCGGCAGTAGAGATTGATCGGTGCCTCGATCTCGTTAAGCTCAAGGTCGGTGCGTACACCGGCAACCTGCAACGGGCGATCGCTACGGGGGTTGATGCCGGTGGTTTCGTAATCGTGCCAGAAGATGCTGGAGCTCACGGAAATTCCCTGCTCAGAAAATCTTCCGAGTCTACCTCATGCCGAAGCGCTCAACGGGTAGAAGCTGAAGTAGTTCCGCAGTGCTAGCACCAGGTGATCGTATTCACGAGGGGGATTCAGCAGCATGAAACCCGAGTCGTAGTGACCTGGCGTCTGGTCCTCATGACACCAGAGACAACTGGCGGTCAGATTGATCAAGTGCTGGGCACCGTCAATGCCGGGCAAACGGATCTGCAACTCAAAGTCCGGCCCGACCAGCAGGGGCAACTGGCTGATCAGCATCAAGCCGTCTTCCGATACATTACCCAGGTAGCCAATAGGCTGGTCAGTGAGACGGTTGAAAACCTTGAGGAAATAAGGGAGCTGGTGCCGCTCGATATGGCGCTCGGTAAACATGGTTCGAACCACTGTCGGAGACCCTTGAGCAGGGTCGCGCTAGTACCGCCGATGGGGAGGCGCTCGCCTTACAAGACTAGCGCAACATACCCCATACGTCACAATCGAACCGTAACACTTTAGCACTAACGCCAAGGGGTGACTGTTGCCGGACGCGCAATCGCTTCCTCACCCGCACGGTAGTGACCCAGGCGCTCCAGCGTCTGCAAACGCGCACGGGCACGGAACGCATACTCGTTCTGCGGGTAACGCTGCATGATGTACTGGTAGGTCTGCACCGCATCCGGGTAGAGCTTCTGGCGCTCCAGGCACTGCCCGCGCAACATCGACACTTCAGGCTGCACGAACGGCCGGGCTCGGCTTGCGCGCTCGACCTGAGACAGTTCGAGCATCACGCGCTCGCAGTTGCCCCGATCATAAGCCCGGTAGGCATTGTTGAGATGGTGGTCCATCGACCAGCGGGTACAGCCAACGACACTGGTCGCCAAGGCTAAAACAATCAAGGCTCGCATGGGGATTCTCCTGTGATGTGCAGTGTATCGGCTTTTCACCGCAAATCTGAAGACACGCGGCCAGACGCCTGTCCTGCTGTTCAAACGCCCCCACTCCGCCAGCAAGGTAGTTCACAGGAACAATGACTACAGGCTTTTTCAGGAGTAGCCTTTCGCAGCGCTTCACTAAAGGAGTCTGTGCATGACCATCCGCCGTACCAAAATTGTCGCCACCCTTGGCCCCGCCAGTAATTCACCGGAAGTTATCGAGCAACTGATCCTCGCCGGTCTGGATGTCGCGCGCCTGAACTTCTCTCACGGCACCCCAGCAGAGCACAAGGCTCGCGCCCAGTTGATCCGTGAAATCGCCGCCCGCCTCGGTCGCCATGTAGCCCTGCTCGGCGACCTGCAAGGCCCGAAAATTCGTATCGCCAAGTTCGCCAACAAACGGATCGAACTCAAGGTCGGTGATCGCTTCACCTTCTCTACTGCTCACCCTTTGACCGAAGGCAACCAGGACATCGTCGGCATCGACTACCCGGACCTGGTCAAGGACTGTGGCGTAGGCGATGAACTGCTGCTCGACGATGGCCGTGTGGTCATGCGCGTCGAAACCGCCACCGAGGACGCGCTGCACTGTTCCGTGCTGATCGGTGGCCCGCTGTCTGACCACAAGGGCATCAACCGTAGAGGCGGTGGCCTGACCGCGCCGGCCCTGACCGAGAAAGACAAAGCCGACATCAAGCTGGCGGCCGAAATGGACCTGGACTACCTGGCCGTTTCATTCCCGCGTGACGCCAGCGACATGCAATATGCCCGTCGTCTGCGCGATGAAGCCGGTGGCAAAGCCTGGCTGGTGGCCAAGATCGAACGCGCAGAAGCCGTTGCCGACGATGAAACCCTCGACGGCCTGATCGCAGCCAGTGACGCCGTCATGGTTGCCCGGGGTGACCTGGGCGTTGAAATCGGCGACGCCGAACTGATCGCGATCCAGAAGAAGATCATTCAGCACGCCCGCCGCAACAACAAGGCCGTGATCGTCGCCACCCAGATGATGGAGTCGATGATCCAGAACCCGATGCCGACCCGCGCCGAAGTGTCCGACGTTGCCAACGCCGTCCTGGACAACACTGACGCGGTGATGCTTTCGGCAGAAAGTGCTGCCGGTGCCTACCCGGTCGAAGCCGTCCAGGCCATGGCACGCATCTGCCTGGGCGCGGAAAAGCACCCGACCAGCCAGAAGTCCAGCCACCGCCTGCACACCCGCTTTGAGCGCTGCGACGAAAGCATCGCCTTGGCGGCCATGTACACCGCCAACCACTTCCCCGGTGTCAAGGCGATCATCGCCCTTACCGAAAGTGGCTACACCCCTCTGATCATGTCGCGCCTGCGCTCTTCGGTGCCGATCTTTGCCTTTTCGCCACACCGTGCCACCCAGGCGCGTGCCTCGATGTTCCGTGGTGTGTACCCGGTAGCGTTCGACCCGGCAGCCCTGCCAGCCGACAAAGTCAGCCAGGCCGCAGTGGACGAGTTGATCCAGCGTGGCGTGGTTCAGCAAGGCGACTGGGTCATCCTGACCAAGGGTGACAGCTACCACACCATTGGTGGCACCAATGGCATGAAGATCCTGCACGTCGGCGACCCGATCGTCTAAGGTCAAGCCAGCCCCTCAAAAGCCCTGCCCTGAAAAGCAGGGCTTTTTCGTTTGTGCAGCCTGCACGCCTTCGCCCCAACACCCACCGATTCGAACCCGCACTTTCGGAATTGCCCTACATCAATTCCGGGACATCTTTGTTAGCGTTCGACGCCTTTACCCAGCGTGCGCTGACAGATACTGCCCAGGCAACGCTTGAGCGCCCAGCTGACCGAACCGCCCCCAACAACAAGGAGCGCATGGAATGAGCGCCGAAAGGAAAGCCTTTGTCTGCCAGTTGGCCGAAGCCGACCGTGCCGCCAGGGCTCACCCCCATGTCGACATCAACAGCCCGGTGGAGCCTTGCCAAGCCTCGCAGCCCGAAATCTTCGTC